>NZ_JAGINM010000085.1 GCF_017876095.1 Azospirillum agricola | reverse complement strand
TGCGCCATCGTGTCCTCGAAGCTGCCTGAATGGCCTCGCTCGAGTTGGTTCTCTGCACCGGGAATGCGGATGGGCCCTCACCCGGCACTGACAGGGGTCGCCCTGGTGGGTGATGCGGGCGTCGAACTCCCGGTCGACCGGGCCGAGTTGGAGGCACAGGACGGCCTCGAAGACATGCCGAGCCACGCCAGCCCCCGGACAGCACGAAGCCCGCCACGGCTTCTCGCCGGGCGAGCTTCCATTCGCGCGCAATGCGTCCCGCCCACCCTGTCAACCTATTGACCGGATATCAAGGACTATTATCCTATTTGGCGTTCCAAGGGCGCTCCGGCGCGGTGAAGCCGGCGAGGGTGTGATTGCGCAGCGAGGCGCGGGCCAGGGCCTCGCCCAGCGCCACCATGGCGCCGTGCCAGAACAGGTAGGCCTCGTTGGTCTCGACGATCTCCACGTCGCTGTGCCTGGGCTCCAACGGGCACCAGCGCACCAGCAGTTGCCGGGTGGCGTCGCCAAACACGCGGAAGCGAAAGCCGCGCTCCTCCTCGGTGATGCGGCGCCGGCCATGCGGGTCCAGCAGCGAGATCCCGCGCTGGAAATACAGGGCTGCGACCTCGCTCTGCTTCGGCGTGGGCTCCCAGGCCTCGGCGATGACGTGACGATACCGGCCGCGCGTGTCGCTCGGCCGCTTCACCGCGACCAGCGGCGCGGCCAGCGGCAGCCAGTCGGGCCGGTTGGCGTGGCGGGCGTGATGCAGGATGACCCGGCGCTCCGAGGCCGGCAGCCGCTCGATGGCCTCGGCCACCAGTTCGGCGTCGGGGTGGACGCGGGGGCGGATGCCACGGATCGCTCCGCCGCCGTCGATTTCGGTCCCCACTGTGTAGCGGTCCAGGATGGTGGCGCAGCCGTCGGCGCTGAGCCGGCTGAACTCGACACGCTGCCCCTGATACCGCCTCTCCTATGAAATGACCTTCTGGAGCCAAGGCGGGAAGCAGAGGGATTTGATGCGGCCGGTTTCGGCGATGAGCGCGTTCCAGGC
>NZ_JAGINM010000084.1 GCF_017876095.1 Azospirillum agricola | reverse complement strand
ACCGGGACCGGGAGGCTGGTGGCGGCCAGATAGCTCTCCAGCGTGACGACCAGCGCGGCGCCGACCACCGGGCCGAACAGCGTGCCCATGCCGCCGAGCAGCGTCATCAGCACCACCTCGCCCGACATCTGCCACTGCACGTCGGTCAGCGAGGCGAGCTGGAAGACCAGCGCCTTGGTGCCGCCGGCCAGACCGGCGAGGCTCGCCGACAGCACGAAGGCCAGCAGCTTGTAGCGGTCGGTGCGGTAGCCGAGCGAGATGGCGCGCGGCTCGTTCTCGCGGATCGCCTTCAGAACCTGGCCGAAGGGCGAATGCACGGTGCGCCAGATCAGGACGAAGCCGCCCAGGAAGATCGCCAGCACCACGTAATACATGGTCAGCGGCTGGGTCAGGTCGAACAGGCCGAACAGCACGCCGCGCGGCACCGCCTGGATGCCGTCCTCGCCGCCGGTGAACTTCAGCTGCAAGGCCAGGAAGAACACCATCTGCGACAGCGCCAGCGTGATCATCGCGAAATAGATGCCCTGGCGGCGGATCGCCAGCGCGCCGAAGGCCAGCCCCAGCAGGGCGGCGAAGCCGGTGCCGAGCAGCAGCCCGAGCTCCGGCGGCAGGCCCCAGACCTTGACCGTGTGGGCGGTGATGTAGGCGGCGCCGCCGAAGAAGGCGGCGTGGCCGAAGCTGAGCAGGCCGGCGTAGCCGATCAGCAGGTTGAAGGCGCAGGCGAACAGCGCGAAGCACAGCACCTTCATCAGGAAGACGGGGTACAGCGTGAAGGGCGCCACGAGCGCGACCAGCAGGCCGACGCCGAACAGCAGCATGTTGCGCGTCGAGGTCGAGGCCGGAAGGGCGGCGGGAGTCGAGGTCTGGCTTGCGGAGGTCATGATCAACGCTCCCGTCCGAAGAGGCCCGCGGGCTTGATGAGAAGAACGATCGCCATGATGACGAAGACGACGATGTTGGAGGCCTCGGGGTAGAAGACCTTGGTCAGGCCCTCCAGCAGCCCGAGCCCCAGCCCGGTCACGATGGCGCCGAGGATCGAGCCCATGCCGCCGATCACCACCACCGCGAAGACGATGATGATCAGGTT
>NZ_JAGINM010000083.1 GCF_017876095.1 Azospirillum agricola | reverse complement strand
GGGCAAGGTCGTCGAGATCGAGGAGGCCCTGTTCGGGATCGATCACCGCCGCCTTCTCCGACTTCGCCCCGAAGATCAGCGCCTTCAGGGTCTTCACCTGCTCCTGCAACTCCGCCTTCTCGGCGGCGAGGCGACGGATCATGCGGGCCAGTTCGGCGGGGTCCTGAGGAAGCGGGTCGGGGGGCGGCGGCATGCTCCGGAGTATACCGGGGAAACCCGCCAAACCCCAGACGAATCAACGCATTCAGCCCATCCAGCGCGGCTTCTTGACCGGTGGCGGCGTGGCCGTTTGCCACGCCAGTCCGTCGAGCAGAAGCGCGAACTGCACAGCGCTCAGACGGATCGCTCCCTCCTGGACCGGCGGCCAGGAGAAGCGGCCGGCTTCCAGCCATTTTGTGGCGAGAATCAGCCCGCTGCCGTCCCAGACCAGGATTTTGAGCCGGTCCTTGCGCTTGGAGCGGAAGACGAAGACGTCGCCGCAATAGGGATCGGCCTTCAGCGCCTCGGCGACCAGGGCGACCAGTCCGTGGACGCCCTTGCGGAAGTCGATGGGTTGCGTGGCGACCACGACCTTGAGGTCGGGACGCGGCGTGATCACCCCCGCCCCCGGGCGGCCGCGATGACCGCCGCCGCGAGGCCGGGATCGACGGCGCCGTGGAACACCAACCGCCCACTGCGCAGGTCCATCTCAATGCGGCCCGGCGGCGCCTCCCGAGGTGCCGGGCGGCGATCCTCCGGGGGAGCGGGCGTCGTTTCCTCGACCATCGTGACCGGGACGAACAGCGGCGCCTGCACCGGGATCGCCTCCGCGACGACGCCCGCCTCCCGGCGCCAGACCGTGAGCAGGCCGCGGTTCACCCCGTTGCGTCGCGCGACCTCCGAGATGTTGACGCCCGGCGCCGCGCTCTCCGCCACGATGCGCGCCTTCTCCTCCGACGTGTACGAGCGTCGCTGTCGCCGTCCCGTGATCACCTCGACCCGCCGATAGGGCCTGCCTTCATCCATGGCTTCAAGCCTGGAATGAAGTCTGGCGCCATCCTCCATCGTACCCTCCGCGTCCCGTAAGCCCGCACGCAATCTCGATCATGGAACCCGGTTCGGGAAGAAGGGGGCGCTCGTAACGCTTAC
>NZ_JAGINM010000082.1 GCF_017876095.1 Azospirillum agricola | reverse complement strand
CGTCCATGCTGGGCGATGTCGCCAGCATCGGCCGGAACATGGCGGCCGGAACCGACGACGTGGCCGAATCGGTCAAGGGTCTGACCGACGCCCTGTCCGAAGGGTACGCCGGCATCCGCAAGCTGGATGACCAATACAATTTCCTGACGGTGGACGAGCGCCGGCAGATCGAGACGATGGCGCGGCATGGCGATCAGGCTGGCGTGCTCAAGACCGCGATCGACGCGCTCCACCGGCAGTTCGACGGGCTGCACGAGAAGGCGCTGAGCCCGGCCGGCGCGGCTATGGAACGCCTGTCCGCCGGCTACAACCGCTTGCTCGACTCCATCGCCAGCCGCCCCATCGTCCTCAAGGGGCTGGAGACGCTGGCCCTGCTGCTGGACAAGACGGCCGGCAGCATCGGAGAGCCGACCAAGGCGGAGCGGATCGCCGGCATCCGCCGGGAGCTGTCGGATCTGGATGCGCAGTACAGCCGCCTGCCCGAGGCGACATCCGGCATCCAGGCCAACCACGAGGCGATCATCCTGCGCCGCATCGACCTGATGCAGCAACTCGCCAAACTGGAGAAGGAGAGCGCGGCAAACCAGTCGTCGCAAATCCGCACCGGGGCGCCGCGCACCGCCGGCACATCCAACGCCCGGAGCGGGATGCCCGACCCTGCCGCTGCCAAGTATGTGAGCGAGCAGGCTGCGGCCTTCGAGCATCTGTCCGAAGCGATGCAGGGGAATGCCATCCAGCGGACGCTTGCTCAGGCCGACATGCGGGCAGAGGAAGAGATCCGCGACCGCCGCCTGCGCGGCTTGGCGGCCGACGAAATCAGGACCATCCGGCATAAGGAGGCGCTGCTCCAGCTCACGGTCGCGGTGGTGGACAGCAACCGGGCCGCCGCCGCTGACGTCGCCGGCAACGAGCTGGTGGCGCGGGCCTACGGCGTGTCGTCGGCAGCGGTGCGCGAGGCGACGCTCCACCAGAAGGCCATGGCCGAGGCGGCGCGGGGCACGATCGAGCCCTACGACGCCATCGTGGCCCGCCTGCGCGCCGTGGATGACGCCCAACGGGCCGTCCAGGCGGCGCAGTACGACCAGACCCTGCGGCAGCAGGCCGAGGACGCCGAGCGGCTGGCCTCCGCCTGGG
>NZ_JAGINM010000081.1 GCF_017876095.1 Azospirillum agricola | reverse complement strand
GAGATCAAGCGTCTGAAGGGCATCTGGTGGATGCCTTGGCACTGAGAGGCGATGAAGGACGTAGCACGCTGCGATAAGTCACGGGGAACCGCGAGCAGGTTTTGATCCGTGAATCTCCGAATGGGGCAACCCACCCGTAAGGGTATCCCATGCTGAATCCATAGGCATGGGAGGCGAACCCGGCGAACTGAAACATCTAAGTAGCCGGAGGAAAGGACATCAACCGAGACTCCGCTAGTAGTGGCGAGCGAACGCGGACCAGGCCAGTGATTGCTTCTACATAACCGGAACCGTCTGGAAAGTCGGGCCACAGTGGGTGATAGCCCCGTATGGGTAAACCGGAAGCAATCCTCGAGTAGGGCGGGGCACGTGAAACCCTGTCTGAACGTGGGGGGACCACCCTCCAAGCCTAAGTACTCCTCAGTGACCGATAGTGCACCAGTACCGTGAGGGAAAGGTGAAAAGCACCCCGACAAGGGGAGTGAAACAGTTCCTGAAACCGGATGCCTACAAGCAGTCGGAGCTTCCTTGCGAAGTGACGGCGTACCTTTTGTATAATGGGTCAGCGACTTAGAGTATGCAGCGAGCTTAAGCCGGTAGGTGGAGGCGCAGCGAAAGCGAGTCTGAATAGGGCGACCGAGTTGCATGCTTTAGACCCGAAACCTGATGATCTAGCCATGGGCAGGTTGAAGGTGCGGTAACACGCACTGGAGGACCGAACTCACGCCTGTTGAAAAAGTCGGAGATGACCTGTGGCTAGGGGTGAAAGGCCAATCAAATCAGGAAATAGCTGGTTCTCCGCGAAAGCTATTTAGGTAGCGCGTCGGATATTGCTCCGGGGGGTAGAGCACTGGATGGGCTAGGGGGGCGCGAGCCTTACCAAACCTAACCAAACTCCGAATACCCGGAAGCACAGTCCGGCAGACAGACGGTGGGTGCTAAGGTCCATCGTCGAGAGGGAAACAGCCCAGACCGCCAGCTAAGGTCCCCAAATCACGGCTAAGTGGGAAAGGATGTGGGAAGGCCATGACAACCAGGAGGTTGGCTTAGAAGCAGCCATCCTTTAAAGAAAGCGTAATAGCTCACTGGTCTAGTTAAGCCGGCCTGCGCCGAAAATGTATCGGGGCTCAAGCCGTGTACCGAAGCTGCGGATG
>NZ_JAGINM010000080.1 GCF_017876095.1 Azospirillum agricola | reverse complement strand
ATACCGGCTCACGCCTGAGCTGACTCTCGGGCCGCATGGGATTCCCAAATTATAGCGAGCATGATTCACTGAAGCTCCACCGGGAGTGGGAGTAACCATGTCGGCAAGCCTGAAGATCGCGGACGGGATGACGGCGGCGGACCTGCGGCTCTGGGCACGGCGGTGCGGCAACGGTCGGGCGGCAGCGCGGGCGTATGCCATCGCCAACGCCTTGGATGGGCTGGACCGGGCGGAGGCCGCACGCTTGGCTGGGATGGAGCGGCAGGCGCTGCGGGACGCGGTGCGGCGCTACAACGTGGAAGGGGTCGCGGGCCTGTTCGACCGGCCCAAGGGGCACCGGGCGGAGTGGCTGAGCGACGCGGAGCAGGCGGCCCTGGCGGCCGCGGTCTTCAAAGGACCGGACCCCGCCGTGGACGGGGTCTGCACCTGGACCTGCGAGGCCCTGGCGGTGTGGATCGCCGCCAAGTTCGGCAAAACCTTCCATCCGCACAGCGTCGGGCGGACATTGCGGCGGCTGGGCCTCTCGCGCCAGAAGGCCCGACCCGTTCACCCGAGAACCGAGAGCAAAGCGCAGGAGCGTTTCAAAAAAGGGGGCTTCGCCGCGCCCTGACGGCGGCCGCTGAGGCACACCCGGGCAAGCGCCTGCGCGTGTTTTTCCAAGATGAGGCGCGGTTCGGCCAGAAGGGGCGGCTGTGTCATCGCTGGTGGCTGAAGGGCCAGCGTCCCCCCGGCCTCTGCGACCAGAGGTTCGACTGGACTTACCTCTATGCCGCCGTCGAACCCAAGACGGGGGACGGCTTTGCCCTCGTCCTGCCGACGGTGTCCACCGTCGCCATGAACCGCTTCCTCGCCGACTTCGCCGCCACCCTGGCCCCGGACGACCACGCCGTCATGGTCCTCGACGGTGCCGGTTGGCACGCCAGCAAGAGCCTGGTCGTGCCCGCCAAGCTCACCCTCGTGCCCTTGCCGCCCTATTCGCCCGAGTGCAACCCGGTCGAGCGGATCTGGCTCTTCCTCCGCGAAAAGCTGATGTCGCTGCGGGTCTTTCCCGATCAGGACGCCATCATCGACGCTTGCTGCGACGCCTGGAACGCGCTCATCGCCGAAACCGGCCGCATCAAATCCCTCTGCTTCCCGCCTTGGCTCCAGAAGGTCATTTCATAGGAGAGGCGGTAT
>NZ_JAGINM010000079.1 GCF_017876095.1 Azospirillum agricola | reverse complement strand
TCGGTGCGCCGCTTGATCTCGCCGTTCAGCCGCTCCAGCGGGTTCGTGCTGTGGATCTTGGCGCGGTGCTCCTTGGGAAAGGTCATGAAGGCCAGCACGTCCTCCTCGGCCTCGTCGAGCAGGGTGGCCAGTTTGGGCACCTTGGGCCGGACCTGATCGGCCACCTGGCGCCACTGCGCCTTGGCGGCGCCGGCGTCATCCTGGGCGAACGCGGTGGCGATGAAGGCCGACACCACGCGCCGGCCGCTCCGCCCGGCATGCGCCAGGGCGTTGCGCATGAAGTGCACCCGACAGCGCTGCCACGTGGCGCGGAACACCTTGGACACGGCGGCCTTGATGCCTTCGTGGGCGTCGGAGATCACCAGCTTCACCCCGGCCAAGCCGCGGCGCTTGAGCTTGCGTAGGAACTCGATCCAGAAGGTCTCGGCTTCCGAGGCGCCGATGTCCATGCCCAGCACCTCGCGCCGGCCGTCGGTGTTCACGGCCACCGCGATGGTCACGGCGACCGAGACGATGCGCCCGTTCTGGCGAACCTTCACGTAGGTGGCGTCGATCCACAGGTACGGCCAATCGCCTTCGATGGGACGCTCCAGGAAGGTCTTCACCCGCTCGTCGATCTCCTCGCACAGCCGGCTGACCTGGCTCTTGGAGATGCCGCTCATGCCGAGCGCCTTCACCAGATCATCCACCGAGCGCGTCGAGATGCCGTGGACGTAGGCTTCCTGGATCACGGCGGTCAGCGCCTTCTCGGCCATGCGGCGCGGCTCCAGGAAGCCGGGGAAGTAGCTGCCCTTGCGCAGCTTGGGGATGCGCAGCTCGACGGTGCCGGCGCGGGTCTCCCAATCACGCTCGCGGTAGCCGTTGCGCTGAACCAGCCGCTCGGCGGAGCGCTCACCGTGGGCGGCGCCGGTCAGGCCTTGCACCTCCAGTTCCATCAGCCGCTCGGCTGCGAAGCCGATCATCTCGCGCAAGACGTCAGCGTCAGGGTTCTTCTCTAGCAGCGCGCGAAGCGCCATCATCTCGTCGGTCATCGTGGTCACCCTTGGGTCGGGTTGAGGTGTGGTGACCAGACTCTACCGAAGACCCACGATGACCGCCCCGCTGTGGAAAACCGGCCCGCCTACGCCAGCTCTGGGGGGCGCTTCGGCGGGCCGGTTCCCCACAGCTCCTACACCACGTTCAGGGACGTGACC
>NZ_JAGINM010000078.1 GCF_017876095.1 Azospirillum agricola | reverse complement strand
GCGACCAGCCCGCGCGCCGCCTGGAACGCTTCCACCGCGTTGCGCGTCATCCGGCCGAAATCACCGTCGGTCGCCACCTTGAAGCCCAGCGCGACGAGCGCGCGCTGCATGCTGGCGACCTCCGGGCCGACATCACCGATGGACAGGGTGCCGTCGTTTGGGCTGCCGGCGATGACGCGGACATAAGCGGCAGCCAGCTTGCTGTCGTAGCTGTTGGCGGCGTAGGCGGTGCCGTTGTAGCCGCGCGCGAAGGCGGCCCAGTCCTTCCGGCGCAGCGGATCGGCCAGCCGGCGGGCACGGATGAAGGCGGCCACCGCGCCGAGCTGCTCCTCCTCCCCGGCGGCCATCGCCCGCACGAAGGACTGGACCGTGGCGAACCCGCAAAGCCCATGGTTGGTGCCCAGCACCTGCCCGATGCCCCAGGACGCGGCCTGGAGCGCGACATCCTCGCCCAGCACGTCGACGGCGCGCAGCAGCCGCTCCCACTCGCCGGCCCCGGTGGGGGCGTAGAGGCTGCGGTCCCAGGACTGGACCGAGAGACCAGGCACAGGGCGCCCGCACAGCCGGTGGGCGATGTGGGCCTCGTAGAGGATTCGCGGGCGACCGTCGGGCGCGGCCAGGAAGCCGCTGCGCAGGCCGGTCTCGACGATCAGCACCGCCGAGAGGGCGGCGGGCTCGCAACCGAGGTCGCGGGCGGCGCGGTTGATGGCACCGAGGGGGAGCGGCCGGGCGGCGCCGGCATACGGGAGGGCGCGCGGGATCGCCGCGCCGGTGGGCGTGGTCATGATGGTGGTCTCCGTGGTGGTGGGAATTTTGCGTTACAGGCCGGCTGTAACGCGATTACCGGCGGTCGGCCGGCGGGAGGCGCAGATGCCCGGCGGACAGGCCGCGCTTGGCATTGACGAGCAGGTGGGCGAGCAGCAGGAGGGCGGCGTCCTTGTTCCCGTCGCAGTCGGCGAGCGCCCGCTCGACCTCCAGTTCGGCGGGGTCGGTTGCATCGGTCATAGGGATTGCTCCGGATCGGGTTGTGCCGGACATGACGCTGGGGAGCAGGCAGGCCAAGATGAGGGCAGGTAGGCTCCTCTGAGGTTATCTCCCCTGAACTCGGGCGACCGCGCTCCCCCGCCGGTCGCCTGCTTCTTTTGGTGGGCATGAAAAAGGCCGCTCACGGCGGCCGGGTCGGTCAGGTTGGAGTGTTGTCGCGGGGCTATTGAAGGTAGGTGAACACCTGCTTGCCGGTCACGTTGACCGGGGCGATGGTCGCCAAGGTCGCCCAGCCGGCAGCGTCGGACGAATACTGCACGAACACCGTCCCGCTGATGCGGCTGGGTTGCGGCGTGAGCGACAGGGCTCGCACCGTCACTGCCGTCCCGAAGTCCACGTAA
>NZ_JAGINM010000077.1 GCF_017876095.1 Azospirillum agricola | reverse complement strand
GATCGTGCCCCGAGACGTGGTGTCTGATGAGGGTTCGTGTACCTCGGCGCGCTGAGGCTGCCGGTTTACTCCGCTGAGATGACGAGCGGGTCGTCGGCAGGTTTGCACAGCACGGCCAAGCTTTCCATGGTCATGTAGCGTCGGGACACCGCCCATTCGTCGTGTTGCTCGAGCAGCAGGGCGCCGACCAGCCGGGTGATGGCCGCTTCGCATGGGAAGATGCCGACGACGTTGGTGCGCCGCTTGATCTCGCCGTTCAGGCGTTCCAAGGGGTTGGTGGAGTGGAGCTTGGTGCGCAGGTCCTTGGGATAGACCATGTAGGCCAGCACGTCGAACTCGGCCTCGTCCATCAAGGCGGCCAGTTTGGAAAAGCGCGGGCGCAGGCTGTCGGCGACGTGTCGCCATTGTTCGCGACCTGGTGGGCGGCCTCGGCGGTCTCCTGGGCAAAGGCGGTGCGGATGGTGGCGGCGACCATCGTCTGGTGGGCCTTGCCGACGCAGGCCAGGAGGTTCCTCATGCAATGAACCCGACACCGTTGGAGTGTCGCGCCCAGCACCTTGGAGGCGGCGGCCTTCAGCCCGAGATGGGCATCGGCGATCACCAGCTTCACCCCGCGCAGCCCCCGGCGCGTCAATGAGCGCAGGAACGCGCTCCAGAAGGTCTCGGCTTCCGACAGCCCGAGGCCGAGGCCCAGCACCTCGCGCCGGCCGTCGGTGGTGACGCCGATGGCGAGTATGGCGGCGACCGAGACGATGCGGCCGTCCTGGCGCACCTTGACATAGGTGGCGTCCAGCCACACGAAAGGCCAGTCGCCCTCCAGCGGCCGGTTCAAGAACGCCTGTACCCGCTCGTCGATGTCCTGGCACAGACGGCTGACCTGGCTCTTCGAGATGCCGGTCATGCCCATCGCCTTGACCAGGTCATCGACGTTGCGCGTCGAGATGCCCTGCACATAGGCCTCCTGGATCACCGCGACCAGCGCCTTCTCCGCCGTGCGCCGTGGCTCCAGGAAGGCCGGGAAGTAGGAGCCGCGCCGCAGTTTGGGAATCCGAAGGTCGATGGCGCCGGCACGGGTTTCCCAGGTCCGCTCGCGATATCCGTTGCGCTTGGTTTGCCGATCCTCCGTCCGCTCGCCGTAACCCGCGCCGCACAGGCTTTCCACCTCCAGTTCCATCAGGCGTTGGGCGGCAAAGCCAACCATCTCGCGCAGAAAATCGGCGTCGGCGCTCTTCCCAATCAGGTCCTGAAGAGCGATCCTGTCCTCGGTCATCGTGGTCTCCGTCTCGGTTGATGGTCGTCAAGCAACCTCAACTTACCGAAGACGCACGGTGACCGCCTGCTCCCCCCCTGGCTGGCCCGCCTGCGCCAGCCAGGGGGGGAGCGCTCCGGCGGGCCA
>NZ_JAGINM010000076.1 GCF_017876095.1 Azospirillum agricola | reverse complement strand
GATAGCGTCCGTCAAGATGGTGGAAAATCGTGCGATGCTGAGGTGGCCATTGTTCAGGCGGCTTTGGGTGGAAACGTGATGGCTGATGAGGCTTCGGCCGGCATCAACTCGGCCATGGCCTCGACCTGCATGTAACGGTTCTGGGTCAGCCATTCGTCGTTCTGTTCCAAGAGAACAGCCCCGATCAGTCGGATGATCGCAGCCTCGCCGGGGAAGATGCCGACGACATCGGCGCGGCGTTTGACCTCCTTGTTCAGGCGCTCCAAGGGGTTGGTGCTGTGGAGCTTGGTGCGGTGCTGGGTCGGGAAGCCCATGTAGGCCAGGACGTCGTGCTCGCTGGCATCCATGAAGGCGGCGAGCTTGGGCCAGCGGTCGCGCATCTGGTCGGCGACATGGCGGAAGGCTTGGTGGGCGGCTTGGGCATCGGGCTGCAGGAAGGCTTGGCGCAGAGCCGCGGCGGCGATGGAGTTTTGAGCCCTGGGCACGTAGGCGAGGGCGTTCCTCATCCAATGGACCCGGCAGCGTTGCCAGGTTGCCCCCATGACACGGGCGATGGCGGCCTTGAGGCCTTCGTGGGCGTCGGAGATCACCAGCTTGACGCCCTTCAGGCCGCGCCCTTTGAGCGTTTTCAGGAAATCGCTCCAAAACACCTCGGCTTCGGAGGGGCCGATGTGCAGGCCGACGATCTCGCGCTTGCCTTCGGTGTTGGCGGCCACGGCGATTATGGCGGCGACCGAGACGATGCGCCCACCCTCGCGCTGCTTGAGGTAGGTGGCGTCCAGCCACAGGTAGGGCCACTCGCCCTCCAGCGGGCGGTCGAGGAAGGCGCCGACCCGCTCGTCGATGTCGCGGCACAGCTTGGACACCGTCGATTTCGAGATGCCCGACAGGCCCATCGCCTGGACCAACTCGTCGACGCGCCGGGTCGAGACGCCGCCGATCCAGGCTTCCTGGATCACCGCCACCAGCGCCTTCTCGCTGGTCTTGCGGGCCTCCAGGAAGGGCGGGAAGTAGCTGCCCTGGCGCAGCTTGGGGATGCGCAGGTTCAGCGTGCCGAGCCGGGTGTCCAGTGCCCGGTCCCGGTAGCCGTTGCGGTGGGTCAGCCGCTCGGCGGAGCGTTCGTGGCGCCCGGCGCCGATCTGGCCTTCCACGTCGGCTTCCATCAGCATCTGCAACACCGTCTCCGCGACACTGCGCAGGAAGTCGCCGTCGCCGGCCTTCTGGAGCAGGTCGGCCAGTGCCATACTGTCATCGGTCATTGGGTTCGTCCTTCGGTTCGAGTTGAAGCGTTGCAACTCCACTCTAGCCGACCAATCCAATGACCACCTCTTGCGCAAGGGACGCCGCCCTGGGGGTGGGGCATGCCCCACCCCCAGGGCGATCAGCGAATTTCCACCACATTCGTGGACGCTATC
>NZ_JAGINM010000075.1 GCF_017876095.1 Azospirillum agricola | reverse complement strand
TAGTACTACTTTGGCAGTTTCTGGGTGATGGAGTGAACTGAAACCTGTTGTACATCTGAGAAAACGATCTTGGCCGGAGGCACTCATGCTGGACGTGCGGGAGTGGGAAGCCGAGTTGGCAGAGTGGCTGGAGCCGTTTCTGAATGCCTTGGGCCACAAGGCACGGCAGCGGTGGGCCGGGGTGTATATCCGGGGATTGCTCGGGCGCACGGAGCGCAAGAGCGTGCAACCGATGGCGGCGGATTTGACGCCGGACGACTACGACCAACTGCACAACTTCATCGCCAGCCGGTCGTGGGATGGTGCCCGGCTGGAGACGATCCTTGCCGGCAAGGCCGATGCCCTGGTCGGCGGCAAAGGCGCCATTCTGGTCATCGACGACGTTGCCCTGCCCAAGAAGGGCAGCCACTCGGTCGGCGTTGCCCACCAGTACTGTGGCGCACTCGGCAAGCAGGCCACCTGTCAGGTGCTGGTCTCCCTGACCCTGGCCCGCGACAACGTTCCCGTGCCGGTGGCTCTGCGCCTGTTCCTGCCGGACGACTGGGCCACGAACGCTGAGCGCTGCCGTCGAGCCGGTGTGCCTGCGGATCGCATGGGCGAGCGCACCAAGCCGCAGATCGCGCTGGACGAACTGGACCGTGTACGGGCGGGGGGCGTGCGTTTCGACATGGTCGTCGCCGATGCCGGGTACGGCGACGGCGCCGCCTTCCGCAAGGGGCTGAGCGCGCGCGGCCTGACCTGGGCGGTCGGCATCCAATGCACGCAGTCGGTCTACCACACCGCCGTCACGGTAACGTGGCCGGTCGCCCCGGTCGGTCGGCCGCGCAAACACGCCGTCGCCAGCGAAAAGCCGGTCGCTGCGGCAGCGATGCTGGAGACGGCGACGTGGCAGCGCCTGACGTGGCGAACCGGCACCAAGGGGCCGCTCAGCGCGGAATTCGCCGCGGTGCGGGTGCGCGTCGCCGATGGGCCGCCGCAGAGCAATCGCACGCCTCTGCCCGGTGACGAGGCTTGGCTGATCGGTGAGCGCCGAAGCACCGGCGAGCGCAAATACTACCTGAGCAACCTGCCCCCCGACACCCCGGTGCGGACCCTGGCGGCCCGGATCAAAGCGCGCTGGGTCTGCGAACAGGGCCATCAGCAAATGAAGGAGGAACTCGGGCTCGACCACTTCGAGGGACGGAGTTGGCACGGCCTGCACCATCATCTGCTTCTGGCGATGATCACCTTGGCGTTTCTCCAGCACCTTCGACTCGCCAGCGCGCCGGAGCGGGGGAAAAATCACCGACGGCGACAGCGGACCGCCCCCTCACCCGACGCTGCCCGCCATTCGCCAAGCCATTCTCGCGCAGATCCTCACCTGCGCGCCGCTCCGATGTCCCTGCTGTCGGTGCTGGCTCGTCCCGCACCGGCGGGAGTAGAACTGCCAAAGTAGTG
>NZ_JAGINM010000074.1 GCF_017876095.1 Azospirillum agricola | reverse complement strand
TCCATCGCCTTCACCACCTCTTCGGTGACCTTTTTCGCATCCCCGAACAGCATCATGGTGTTGGGGCGGAAGAACAGCTCGTTCTCGACGCCGGCGTAGCCGGCGGCCATGCCGCGCTTGATGAAGAACACCGTCTTGGCCTTCTCCACGTCCAGGATCGGCATGCCGTAGATCGGCGAGGCCGGGTCGGTCTTGGCCGCCGGGTTGGTCACGTCGTTGGCGCCGATCACGAAGGCCACGTCCGCCGTCCCGAAATCGCGGTTGATGTCCTCCAGCTCGAACACCTCGTCGTAGGGCACGTTGGCCTCGGCCAGCAGCACGTTCATGTGGCCCGGCATGCGTCCCGCCACCGGATGGATGGCGTACTTCACGTCGACGCCCTCGTGCTTGAGCGTGTCGGCCATCTCGCGCAGCGCGTGCTGCGCCTGCGCCACCGCCATGCCGTAGCCGGGCACGATGATCACCGACTGGGCGTTCTTCATGATGTAGGCCGCGTCCTCGGCCGAGCCGGCCTTCACCGAGCCCTGCGGGCCCTTGGCCGCGCCGCCGGCCGCCGCCGCCTCGCCGCCGAAGCCGCCGAGGATGACGTTGAAGATCGAGCGGTTCATGCCCTTGCACATGATGTAGGACAGGATCGCGCCCGAGGATCCCACCAGCGCGCCGGTGATGATCAGCAGGTTGTTCTGCAAGGTGAAGCCGATGCCGCAGGCCGCCCAGCCCGAGTAGCTGTTCAGCATCGAGATGACCACCGGCATGTCGGCGCCGCCGATGGGCAGGATCAGCAGGAAGCCGAGCGCCAGCGCGACGACGACGATCAGCCACATCGCCGTGGTCGAGTTCGACTGCACCAGCCAGACGATCAGCAGCAGCGTCAGCACGCCGAGCGCCGCGTTGAGCGGGTGCTGCATCGGGAAGACCAGCGGCTTGCCGGTGACCAAGCCCTGGAGCTTGGCGAAGGCGACGATCGAGCCGGTGAAGGTGATGGCGCCGATGGCGGTGCCGAGCGCCATCTCGACCAGCGAGCCCTTGGCGATGGCGCCGGGCAGGCCGATGCCGTAGGCCGCGGGCGAATAGAAGGCGGCGAGCGCCACGAAGACGGCGGCCAGACCGACCAGCGAGTGGAAGGCGGCGACGAGCTGCGGCAAGGCCGTCATCTCGATCTTCTTGGCGACGACGTAGCCGATGCCGCCGCCGATGGCGATGCCGAGCACGATCATCCAGTAGGACTGGACGATGGGCGAGGCGAGCGTGGTGAGGATGGCGATGGTCATGCCGACCATGCCGTAGATGTTGCCCTGACGCGAGGTCTCCGGGCTGGACAACCCGCGCAGCGCCATGACGAAGCAGACGGAGGCGACGAGGTAGAGAAGGGCGGACAAGGTTTCCATGGTTTACTTGCCCTTCTTCTTGAACATGGAGAGCATGCGCTGGGTCACCAGGAAGCC
>NZ_JAGINM010000073.1 GCF_017876095.1 Azospirillum agricola | reverse complement strand
AGGGTGACGAAGGCGCAGGGCGTCTCGCCCCACTTCTCGTCGTGGCGGGCGACCACGGCGGCCTCCAGCACCTCGGGGTGGCGGTAGAGCACGTCCTCCACCTCGATCGACGAGATGTTCTCGCCGCCCGAGATGATGATGTCCTTCGAGCGGTCCTTGATCTCGACATAGCCGTCGGCGTGCCACACCGCCAGGTCGCCGGTGTGGAACCAGCCGCCGGAGAACGCCTCCGCCGTCGCCTTCGGGTTCTTCAGGTAGCCCTTCATCACGTTGTTGCCGCGCATCAGGATCTCGCCCATCGAGCGGCCGTCCTTCGGCATCGGCTCCAGCGTGCCGGGATCGGCGACGATCACCGCCTCCAGCATCGGCCCGCGCACCCCCTGGCGCGCCTTGATCGCCGCCTTGTCGTCGAGCGGCAGGTCGTTCCAGCGGTCGTGCCAGACGTTGACCACCGTCGGGCCGTAGCATTCGGTCAGGCCGTAGACGTGCGTCACCTCCCAGCCCATCCGCTCCATCCCGGCGATGACGGCGGCCGGCGGGGCGGCGCCGGCGGTCATCGCCTTGACCGGGTGCGCGATGCCGGCCTTCAGCTCGGCCGGGGCGTTGTTCAGCATGTTCAGCACGATCGGCGCGCCGCAGAAATGCGTCACCTTCTCCTCGCGGATCAGGCGCAGCACGGCGTCGGGGCGGACCTGGCGCAGGCAGACGCTGGTGCCGGCGCTCACCGCGATGGTCCAGGGGAAGCACCAGCCGTTGCAGTGGAACATCGGCAGCGTCCACAGATAGACCGGCGCGTCGCCCATGTTCCAGGACAGCGCGTTCGACACCGCGTTCAGGTAGGCGCCACGGTGGTGGTAGACGACGCCCTTGGGGTTGCCGGTGGTGCCCGAGGTGTAGTTCAGCGCGATGGCCTGCCACTCGTCGGCCGGCAGGACCCAGGGATGCTCGGTGCCGACGTCGGTGAGGAAGGATTCGTAGTCGCGGTCGCCGATCAGCTCGCCGCCGGCGTAGGCCGGGTCGTCGATGTCGATGACCGGGATCGGCGCGTCGAGGCTGGCGAGCGCCTTCTTGGCGACGGCGGAGAACTCGCGGTCGACGATCAGGAGCTTCGCCTCGCCGTGCTTGAGGATGAAGGCGATGGCGTCGGCGTCGAGGCGGGTGTTGATGGCGTTCAGCACGGCGCCGGCGAGCGGCACGCCGAAATGCGCCTCGAAGAGCTCGGGGGTGTTGGCGGCGAGCATGGCCACGGTGTCGCCCCTGCCGATGCCGGCGTTCGCCAGCGCGGCGGCCAGCCGGCGGACGCGGACGAAGGTCTCCGCCCAACTGCGGCGGATCGTGCCGTGGACGACGGCGGTGCGCTCGGGCCAGACGGCGGCGGCGCGCTCCAGATAGGTCAGCGGCGTCAGCGCCACGAAGTTCGCGGCGTTGCGGTCGAGATCGCGTTCGTAGGCG
>NZ_JAGINM010000072.1 GCF_017876095.1 Azospirillum agricola | reverse complement strand
CACGTTGCCCGCTACGGCTGCGTGACTGCCCCGGCTAGGCCTGCCGGAGACCAGATGAGCCCCCCGGCTCCTACACCACGCCTCGGGACACGACCTCGGAACGCCGAATAGAACCTATCGAGGCGCGGAAAGCGGCTCACGGTTGGTGGCGGCGTGCCGCCCCCAACCGGGTGTGAATCGGCATGGAATAAGGACCCCGTATAGGGGGTGATCGGCATCCAAACGGGACCCCCGAAGCTTTGGGTCCACACTGGCCGCCATGGAGGACATGGAGGCCTGTCGAGGGATGCTGATTGTGGAAACGATCGCGAAGATCCGTCGTGCCTACTTCGTGCAGCAGAAGCCGATCAAGGTAATCTGCCGGGAGTTCGGGCTGTCCCGGAAGGTCGTGCGGAAGGTGATCCGGTCGGAGGCCACGGAGTTCCGCTACACGCGCACGAACCAGCCTTTGCCGAAGATCGGCCCCTGGCGTGAAGAACTGGATGCTCTGTTGCTGGCCAACGAGGGGAAAGCATCACGGGAGCGCCTGACGCTGGTCCGGCTGTTCGAAACGTTACGGTCCCGCGGCTATGAAGGCGGCTACGACGCTGTCCGTCGCTATGCCCGGGTTTGGCGGCAGGAGCAGGGGCCCTCCGTCGCCCAAGCCTACGTGCCGTTGAGCTTTGCGCCAGGCGAGGCCTACCAGTTCGATTGGAGCCATGAGGTCGTCCTGATCAACGGAACGACGGTCACGGTGAAGGTGGCCCATGTCCGCCTGTGCCACAGCCGGATGCTGTTCGTGCGGGCCTACCCGCGCGAAAGCCAGGAGATGGTGTTCGACGCCCACGACAGGGCCTTTGCCTTCTTCAAGGGAGCCTGTACGCGGGGCATCTACGACAACATGAAGACGGCGGTCGACACGATCTTCGCCGGCAAGGAGCGTGTCTACAACCGGCGCTTCCTGCAGATGTGCAGCCACTATCTGGTCGATCCGGTCGCCTGCACCCCGGCGTCGGGCTGGGAAAAGGGACAGGTCGAGAACCAGGTCGGCTTGGTCCGCGAGCGCTTCTTCACTCCCCGGCTGCGGGTGAAGAGCTACGACGAACTCAACGGCTTGCTCCTGGACCGCTGCGTCGCCCACGCCAAGGCGCATCGCCATCCCGAAATACGGGAGCGGACGGTCTGGGAGATGTTCGAGGCAGAACGGCCGAGCCTTGTTCCCTATGCCGGGCGGTTCGACGGCTTCCATGCCGTGCCAGCCTCGGTTTCCAAGACCTGTCTGGTGCGCTTCGACAACAACAAGTATTCGGTCGCGGCCGGCGCGGTGGGGCGTCCGGTGGAAATCCGCGCCTATGCCGAGCGGATCGAACTGCGCCAGGATGGACGAATTGTCGGTGAACACGCCCGGTGCTTCGGGTCGTGTCCCGAGGCGTGGTGTAGGAGCCGGGGGGCTCATCTGGTCTCCGGCAGGCCTAGCCGGGGCAGTCACGCAGCCGTAGCGGGCAACGT
>NZ_JAGINM010000071.1 GCF_017876095.1 Azospirillum agricola | reverse complement strand
GACCACCTCTTGCGCAAGGGACGCCGCCCTGGGGGTGGGGCATGCCCCACCCCCAGGGCGATCAGCGAATTTCCACCACATTCGTGGACGCTATCCTTTCGTTGCCTATGTCTGCGGGCATGAAGTGTTGTTTCCCGCCGCCTTGAGACAAGTTCCAGACCTGCCAAATGGTTGGCGGCCCTGGCTGGATCGCAAAAGGCTGGCCGCTCCGCTCGCTTGTCCATGCTGTGTGCGGGAGGATGCGGTACCTTACAGGCGCTTGATGTGGTGCCTGCCGTGGATGTCGAGCTGTCCGCAACATGCTGTTCAGTTGCAGCCTTTATATATCCGGCCGGGCCGAACTCCCATGGGCCTGGAAGACCCTGCCATTACAGTAGCGTTACCAGAAGTCGTCGCACTTGATCAGCTGACTTGGCAGGCTGTCGAGGACGGTGTAGTCGATCTCCCATACCGACGGGTTCATGGCGGGATGTGGCTGCGCCTGTTGCGTACTCTCCTCGACGAGTTGAACGTCGTCGGAAAGAACCTTGGCCAGTATCGGCGTGTGGTTGCTCCGATTTGGCGGGCGCAGGGGCTTGAGTTTCGCCAGGGCTTTCGTTTCCATTGGCAGCCCTTCGAGGAAATGACGTCGGAACGGCAGGTGTCACTGCTCCATCTGGCGGCTGTCGCCGTGGACTTGCTCCGTAATAAACGGATCAAGGCGGCTGGCGTGCATGCCCAGCTTTTCCAGCGGTTGCCGATCTCCGGCAGTGATTTGCCTTCGGTAGCGCAGATCCCGTCTATTGCAGAGGTAGCCCGGAAAGTGGTGGCGGTTGCTCAGAAGGACCCGGCCCAGGCAATAGCCCTGTATCATTTCCTGCTGAGCGTGAAACGCACTCATGAGCACAAGGACAAAATCGATAGGCTGTTCCTTGATATTGGCATTCCACTTCCAAAGGAGGGAACTCCGCAATGGATCACTTAAACTAACTTATCCATCGTGATCAGGTTGTCCGATTTTCTTCCCTTTGACAAACAACGTTCAAAATGGCGACTTTGCGCCCCGATCGGCCATTCGGGACGGCCGCAGAAATCCGGTAAGCTGCCCTAAACGAAATCGAGAACTGAATGCAGCACCGTAACTGGCTCAAGCTCAAGCGTGACACGCGGATGATCGGAAACGAGAGCCGACCGGCCACGCGACATTTGAATGTGGCCGCTGCGGGTGGATGATGTTCCCGATGAAAGAGAGGTGGCAAGCGTTGAAATCCATGTCGAGGGCTGCGAATAGGCGTAACCCAGCATCCCGGCCGCGAATTCACGCGAGTAAGGTGGAGACCTGTCGAGGAAGCAACCGATGCCCTCGGCGGCCATGTAGCGGTTGGTGATGTCCGCAGTAGTACGAAGCGGTTTTGCCTCTACAACAAATTCGGCGGCGAACCCAGCTTCAAATTTTTTCTCAAAGCGAAAGTCCGCCTTGGATTTGCGGATGCCATGACGCTCATCTGTAAGCGTTACGAGCGCCCCCTTCTTCCCGAACCGGGTTCCATGATCGAGATTGCGTGCGGGCTTACGGGACGCGGAGGGTACGATGGAGGAT
>NZ_JAGINM010000068.1 GCF_017876095.1 Azospirillum agricola | reverse complement strand
GCGATGGCCTCGGTGCCGAACAGCATGGGGTCCAGCACCTGGAAGGCGGCGTGCTCGGGCTTGTCCGGATTGGTCACGCTCTTCCAGGCCCGTGGCGCCAGCCTGATAGCAGCCAGAAAGCCGAGGGACCAGAACATCGGGTCCAAGCCTCCGTTCCGGTGCGGCGGCAACTGCGGCCGATACAGGTAGGGAAGTTGCGCCATCGTCTCCGACAGGCGGTTGTGGTGGTGCGCCACGGCCTGGATGGCCCGGTGCTCGCGGGTTTCCTCCGCGGCGAGCAGGACGCGCTCGCCCAGGAGCTGGCCGAGCCAGATCGACGGATCGATGAACTTCGGCCCGATCAACACGGCGGTCAGGTAGCCGTCGAGCGCGTCGAGGCGCGACACCGGCGCCACCCTGCCGCGGGCCCGCAGGTAGGCTTCGAGGTCGCTGGTGTCCAGCATCGGCTTGGGCGCCGCCGGGGCGGGGTTCGCAGCGGGCTTGGCCATCATGCTGCCTGGCTCTCCTCGCCATCAACGGCGCCGGCCCGCTCCGCCTTCCACGTCCATGGCAATAGGCAGTCGAGAGCGTTGGCCTTCACAGCACCCGACGCCATGCGTTCCAGCACGTCGGCCACGTAGGTGAACGGATCGACGCCGTGGAGGCGGGCGCTCTGGATGAGCGAGGCCAGGATGGCCCAGTCGCGGCCCCCCGCCGCCGAGCCGGCGAACAGGGAATTCTTCCGCCCCAAACCGATCGGGCGCATGCTTCTTTCCACCGTGTTCGTATCGACGTCGATGCGGCCGTCGTCCAAGAAGGCCACCAGCCCGTCCCAGTGGCCCAGGGTATAGTTGATCGCCTTGGCCAGGGTCGATTGGCCGGAGATCTCGGCCCGCACCTCCAACAGCCGGGCCTTCAGCGCCGCCATGAGCGGCCGGCTCTCGGCCTGCCGCACCCGGCGACGCGTTTCGGCCGTCATGCCGCGGATGCGCTCCTCGATGGCGTACACCGCGCCGATGCGCGCGATCACGTCGCGGGCCACGTCCGACCTGGTGGTCTTGAACACCGCCACGAACTTGCGGCGCGCGTGGCTCAGGCAGAACACCAGCCGGACCTTCGCCCCGGAGCGCCGGCGGCGCACCAGCGCCTTGTAGGCGGCGTAGCCGTCAACCTGGAGAATGCCGGCGAAAGCCGCCATCTGCTCCTGCAGCGCCGCTGTGTCGCGGCCCTCGGCGAACACGTAGCCGACCGCCGGCATGGCCGGCCCCCGCCAGGGGCGGTCGTCCACCGCCTGGGCCCAGAGCTGGCACACCTTGGTCCGGCCCCGCCCGGGATCGAGCCGGGGCAACGGCGTCTCATCGCAGTACACCCGCTCCTGGGAACGGATGTAGAGCAGGAGCCGATCGTACAAGGGTTTCAGCCACCATGCCGCCCGGCGAACCCAGAACATCAGGGTGGCGCGGTCGAGCGCCACGCCCTGACCGGCGAACATCTGCGCTTGCCGGTACAGCGGCAGATGCCAGGCGAACTTCGCCACCACCACATGGGCGACCAGGGCGGTGGAGGCCATGCCGCCGTCCACGACCCGCGGCCGGGCCGGAGCCTGGACCGGGGGGCCGGCGCAGGCCCGGCAGACGTACTTGGGCCGGATCGTGCGCAGCACGCGCACGATGGCCGGGACCACGTCCAGCGCCTCGGCGACATCCTCGCCGATCCGGTGCAGCCGCCCCGTGCAGCAGGGGCAGGTGGTGCTCTCCGGCTCGATCACCCTCTCCACCCGCGGCAGATGCCGGGGCAGCGCGCCGACGTTCCGGTTCGCCGGCCGCCGCGGGCGCTCGGGTGCGGCCCGGTTGTCGTTGTCGTTGGCCGGCGGCGCGGCTTCA
>NZ_JAGINM010000067.1 GCF_017876095.1 Azospirillum agricola | reverse complement strand
TGTGCATCGGCTTGCAACACTGGGCCAGTTTCAGGGGTGATCGGCGTCCAATAACCAGCCACCTCTGATCTGGCAGACTACCACCCTGGGTTTGGACGACAGGGTGGCGGACAGGGATGTTGACGGTGGAGACGATCGCACGGATACGACGCGAGCACGCGAAGGGGAAAAGCATCCGGGCCATTGCCCGGTCGCTGAAGGTGTCGCGGGAGACGGTGACGAAATACCTGCGCTCGGGCGAGACGGCGCCGCGCTACGAGCGCCAGCACCAGCCGCTCCCGAAGCTGGCCGGGTTCCAGGAAGAACTGGACCGGCTGATCATCGAGAATGAACGCCAACCGGTGCGTGACCGGCTCGACTACCTGGGGATCTTCGGGCGGCTGAAGGGCGCCGGGTTCCAGGGCGGGTACGACGCGGTGCGGCGCTACATCAAGCGCTTCAAGCAGCGCCAGCCGCCGAGTGGGCCGGTGAACGCCTACGTTCCGCTCACCTTTGCCCCGGCCGAGGCGTACCAGTTCGACTGGGCGGAAGAGTGGATCATCCTGGACGGCGTGACGACCAAGGTGCAGGTAGCCCATGCCCGCCTGTGCCACAGCCGCATGCCGTTCGTGGCGGTCTATCCGCGCCAGACGCAGGAGATGGTGTTCGACGCCCACGCCCGTGCCGCGGCCTTCTACGGCGGCCTGTGCGAGCGCGGCATCTACGACAATATGAAGACGGCGGTGGACGCCGTGTTCGTCGGCAAGGAGCGCCGCTTCAACCGCCGCTTCGCCCAGATGTGCTCGCATTACCTGGTCGAGCCGGTGGCCTGCACCCCGGCGTCGGGCTGGGAGAAGGGGCAGGTCGAGAACCAGGTCGGCACCTTGCGCCAGCGGCTGTTCACGCCGCGCCTGCGTGCCAAGACGCTGGAGGAGGTGAACGAACGCCTGCACGACGAGGTGATCGCCTGGGCCCAACAGACGCCGCATCCCGAGGATAAGAGCCGGACGGTGTGGGAGGTGTTTCAGGCGGAGCGGCCGGCGCTGCTCACCGTGAGCGAGCCCTTCGACGGCTTCCACGAGACCACGCTCAGCGCCTCGAAGACCTGCCTGATCCATTTCGATCGCAACCGCTACAGCGTGGCCGCGGCGGCGGCCGGCAAGCCGGTGCAGGTCCGCGCCTACGCGACGCGGATCGTGGTGTGGTTCAACGGCGCGATCGTCGCCGAGCACCCGCGGGCCTTCGGGCACGGCCACACGCGCTACAATCCGCTGCACTACCTGCCGGTCCTCGCCCGCAAACCGGGGGCGTTGCGCAACGGGGCGCCGTTCCGCGACTGGGAACTGCCGCCGGCCCTGGCGACGGTGCGGACCCGCCTGGGCCGCGGCGACAACGCCGACCGGCAGTTCGTTGGCGTTCTCGCCGCCATCCTCACCGATGGCCTTGACGCAGTGGAGGTCGCCTGCCGCGAGGCACTGGCGAGCGGTACGCACAGCCGGGACGTGATCCTGAACATCCTCGCCCGGCGCCACGACGTCACACCGGCACCGGCCATGGCGGTGCCGACGGCGTTGACGCTATCCATCGAGCCGGCTGCCGACTGCGGGCGCTACGACCGCCTGCGCGCGGTGCGGGAGGGCTGCCATGGAACGGCATGAGCTGATGGCGCTGATGGCCGAGCTCAGCTTGGCCGGCATGCGTGCCTCCTACGACGAGGTGATGAGCGATGGGCTGAAGCGGCAGCGCACCGTCCAGCAGATCCTGGGCGACCTGCTGGCGGCGGAGCGGGCGGAGAAGCAGGCGCGCTCGATCCGCTATCAGCTCGGCGCCGCCAAGCTGCCCTTGGCCAAGACCTTGGCGGAGTTCGATTTCCGCGCCAGTCCGATCAACGAGGGCTTGGTGCGCGACCTGCAC
>NZ_JAGINM010000066.1 GCF_017876095.1 Azospirillum agricola | reverse complement strand
ACGCCTGGAACGCGCTCATCGCCGAAACCGGCCGCATCAAATCCCTCTGCTTCCCGCCTTGGCTCCAGAAGGTCATTTCATAGGAGAGGCGGTATTACTGGACGGTGAGGGCCTCGGCTTGGTGCTAGGAGTGGACTCTGGACTGCATAAAAGATGACGATATGCCCTCAGGAAGCTAATGTACCTAGGATCGTCACCATCACACGCGCACACCAATTCGGTGTGAAACCTGCCATAGGTGCCTTATGAAGTTTGAAGTTGTCGGAATAGATTATGACAATCGAATCAATAACTTCATGGTAAGTGCCAGGGCAGATTACGAATGGTACCTTGAAAAGACACAAGGTTCTGAAGAGAACCTTGCCATTCAACGCGATATCATTAAGGGTTCCAAGCCCTATAAAAACCTTAGGGCTGACCTAAAGATTGGGTGCATATTGCCCACGATCGTCCTTGCCGTTCGCAACATTGATGCGTCTGTTACCAATAATTATAGTGAAAATGACGGCTTTATAACGGCATCGAGAGATGATCTCGACACTTTGCAAAATGCTATTGCCAATACTACGCCCGCCAATGTTGATATTGTTGACGGCTTGCAGCGCACCAATGCACTTCGCCAGACGCTTATGGAACTAAACGACGAGGAGCGCTCCATTTTTCTTCAGCGATCCTTGCGACTTGAAATCTGGATCAACATCGCGTTCTTCCCACTCGCGTACCGCATGCTTCTCCTGAACGCTGGTCAGCGCCCGATGTCGATGAAGCATCAGATTGATATCCTGTCGGGCGGCTTGGCCGAAGACCTTCAAGACCTTCCAGGAATTGAGATTATACGTCTCAAGGACCACAAGCGCCGAGTTCGTCCGGGGCAGTTCCACCTTTCGACGTTGGCGCAAGCTTTCCAGGCTTGGATGCAGAGAAGCCCCAATGTTGATCGCACCAACCTTGTCGTTGAAACGATGGTCGTGGATGAGGCATTAGAATCGCTTGGCATCGACCTGACCGATAATGATGGCAATCAGCGCGACGGCTTCCGTCAATTCGTTGACTGGCTCCTTCAGCTTGACCGGGCTCTTGGAGAAGATCAGAACCGCTTCTTTGGGAACGATACCGTTGTACTTGGATTCGCGGCAGCCATAGGCTTCGCACACAAGAATGAAACACTACAGGATCGCCTTCCCAGCGCCATGACAAAGATGATCGACAACGCCAATACCGATCAGGAAAACCCTCTTGGCGTGATCACTTTCGACCAGATCCGCAGGAGCGTAGACACCAAACGCAGCAATGTTGGTGAAGCGACTCGCGGCCTAGTCTTCAGGGCAGTACGTGAGTATATTATGCAAGATGGCACCACTCCAATGGCGGAGTGCTGGACCCAAGCCGCAAGCATGATGTGAAACATGCCTCTGCTTGATATACTCGCCGTCACCTCCGCTGATGAGGTAGACCCCACCCGTCCTTTGCAATTAGGGCCGCTGGAGTTGGGAGTGGAGGCGGCGACCGAAGCCTTCCGCATTCTCTCAGGTGGTGAATTTTCCAGCGAGGTGCAAATCGATCCGCAAGGAATCACACGAGCGTTTTATTGGGCTATAGCTCACAAAACGGAAGGCTCAGCCGAGATTTTTGGTTTTCCTGTAGGTACAGTCCACGGGCTGCCTACTGCGATCGAGATTGCTATCGTTCGCGCAGTCGCAGCATCAACGCCGGACCAACATGATGCGGTCCTGGCGGGAGGCATGGAGATTTCCATCGGGCCAGCCGGCGCATCAACCGACTTCCGCAGAATAATCCGCGTTGTTGAGCGCCCCATGGCGGGCGACAGCCTTCTCTTCGACGGCGCAACACAGGCCGTTATTGATGAAAACATCAACGCGCTTCTTAGTAGAGTTGCACTGAAATGCTTGGATAATTCTCTTCGTACATCGCCGCTAAAGTTCAGGTTTCTTGAACTATACCGCGTGATGGAAGCGAGATTTCTGGCAGAGATTAAGGTCAAATTGGTATCAAGCTTCGATGCAGAGCCAAGCGCTGCGTTAAGTGATGCAGTCGAGGCTCTGAAATCCGAAATGAATCAAATTATTGGTTTGGCTGAAACGCAACAAGACGCATTTGAGGCTTGCTGGACTGCCTTGGATCAAATCAAGAATACAAATCATTTCTCTGCCGCCCTATTTCGCAGGATCGCAAAGAAAGGAATTGGAGCTGGAGCTGGAGGTGGTGGAAAGTGGAGGATTGGTGCGGCTCTAATTTATCAGATCCGCTGCGCCATTGTTCACGCTGGGGAGAAGGATATGATCTTTGAGAGCTTTTCAGATGGAGAGGAGGCCGTCAGAGTCATATTGCCACACGTCGAGCGCGCTGCCCTTCTGCTCGTTGGGATCAATCTACTATGAATCCATCCATCCGGACTTCATAGACTAAAATCTCCAGGGAGCAATAAACGTCAAATTTCCATGCACGCATACTTGGCAACAAGTCTACGGTGGTATTCGCCGCAGCAGATCGCGATAGCCGCCGTCCATCAGTTGGTGGTAAGCGTTACGAGCGGCCCCTTCGGTTCGGACCGGGCAATCACCGCATCGATCTGTGGCGGCGGACCTTGAAGTGTTCCCGGAGGTCGAGGATGGCCTTTGCCAGGGCGGGGACATCGGCCTCAGCGATGGCCTCGGTGCCGAACAGCATGGGGTCCAGCACCTGGAAGGCGGC
>NZ_JAGINM010000065.1 GCF_017876095.1 Azospirillum agricola | reverse complement strand
GCTTCTGCTCGGCCAGTTCGGCCTGCAAGGCTTCCACCGTCTTGATCAGCTTGGTCAGCAGGACGCCGCGCTGGTTCTGCGCGGAGCCCTCTTCGTCGTGCACGGCCTTCCGGAGTTCGGCGATCTGGTCGTTGAGCCGGCGTAGTTCGGCCAGGATGGCGGCGTCCCGACCATTGCCTCGTTCCGGCCGGGCCGGAGCCGCCGGCCGGAAGTCGCTGACGTTGGTCGCCGACCAACGGTCGTTGACCGCCGACGCATAGATGCCGGCGATCCGCAGGCTGTCGGCCGACGAGGCGACCGCTGCCCCGCCGTCCTGCCACATCAGCTCGGGACCGCGCTCACCCACCCAGACGGCGCCGGGCGGGGTGGCGAGGGTGCCGGTGGCAAATCCGGGGATGTGGCGGGCACCCGACAGCACCTCGTTGATGCCGAACTGCTCGAACCAGCGGCGTAGGTCGAACCCCGGATCGGCCGCCCGCACCGCCTGGATGTCCGCCATCCCGCCGAATGCCGCCTCGATCTGGGCGTCGGTGAACGCCGCCAGTCGGGTCCGCTTACCCTCCACCGAGTTGCGGGCTTTGAAGTCCCGCAGGAACGCCGTGTACTGGTCTCCGATCCCATGCGATTGGATGAAGGCGTTCGCGTTGCTGTCGAATTGGCCCGTGTAGCCGAACTGCTTGAGGAACCCCAACGCGTCGTCGATGCCGAAGCCGGTCCCATCCATCGTGGCGACATCCGCCGGCGCGGCGTAGCGGTAGGGGTTGTTTTCCCACCCGAGCCGGGTGTCGGCCGCGACCAGCGCTTTCTGATAGGTTTCCGGCCCCTGCGCCTTGGCCCACTCGATGATGCCGCCCAGCGTGTCCTTGGTCAGCCCCTTCAACATCTGGTCCAGGGTGGCCGACGTCGGGGTGCCGGTGTTCTGGTTGGCCGGGACGAGCGACGCCTGCCAGAGGCTGTACGACTGGTTCATGATGCTGACGATGCTGTCCAGGCTGCCGAGCTGCCGCTGGCCGAGATTGGCGGCTTCGGTGCGGGCCTTCTGCAACTCCTTCAGGCTGTCGTTGGCGGTCTGAAGCTGCCGGTCCGCGGTGTCGACGCCGAGCCCCGTGACATCGCCCAGTTCGCCGAAAACCCGGAGCACCTCGTCATAGAGGGTCCTGGCGGTGCCGGCCGAGTTGGTCTTTTCGATCGACACCAGGGTCTGGCCGAGCTGGGTCAGCATCGACCGGGCGGTTTCCTTTTCGCTGTCAGTGGCCGCGTCCGACCGGACGGTGCCGAGCGCCACATTCCACTGCCGGACCGCTTCGGCCAGCCGCTCCTGCGGGCTGATTGGCGCATCCTCGGAGAGCCGGATGCTGTCGGCCGCCTGCTGGAACTGCTTGGCGATCTGGACGATCTTGATGGCGCCGTCCTGGAGCGAGGTCACAAGCTCCTGCTTGGCCGCGATCTCACGGTCGTAC
The DNA here is from genome assembly GCF_017876095.1 of Azospirillum agricola. Classification (GTDB taxonomy): domain Bacteria; phylum Pseudomonadota; class Alphaproteobacteria; order Azospirillales; family Azospirillaceae; genus Azospirillum; species Azospirillum agricola. The sequence goes on along the minus strand of NZ_JAGINM010000065.1, from coordinate 1,445 downwards.
CATTCCAGGACATCGGCCCGCGCAAGGTCGAACGCCTTCTGGCCCCGCTCGGCCGCCTGCACCTCTTGCAGGCGGGTCGTGTCGTAGCCGGCATCCCGCGCCTGCGCCAACTCGACCGCCTGCTGCTGGTCGAGCGCCAGCAACCCCGCCGTCCGGGACGCCCCGACGGAGGTATACATCCGGCTGGTGATGTCGGACTGATAGGCGGTCAGGGCCTTGGCCGCGTTGGCCGCGTCGGTCCACGCCGTCGTCAGGCTCTGCACCACGGTCGTGAACTGCTCGCCCGTGATCGTCCCTGCGCGGTACAGATTGGCGGCTTGGCCGTAGGTGGCGGCCAGATCACCGAACGATGCGGTCCCGGCGCGCACCGCACCGAAAAAACCGTCCATTTGGTCCCGTAGGCCCGCCACACCCTCCGCACCACCACGGACCATCGCGCCATCGAGCACGTCCGTCGCCGTCGGCTGGCGGTGGGGCTCGGTGATCGCCTGGACCGAGGTCCAGCCCTGCCGCAGTGTGGACAGCACCGTCTGGCTGTCCTGGTAGGCGGTCGTCAGCAGGCCGACGGCGGTGGTGTACTGGTCGGCCGTCAGCACGCCGTCATAAACGGCTTGGTTGAGAGCGCGCCAGCCGGCCTCGACGTCGGCATAGGTCAGCGCGCCGCGCCGCGCGGCAGCCGTCAGCCCGTCCAGACCATCGGCGAGCGCCGCGAAGGCTGGGGCTGTCACGGCCTCCACCGTTGCACCGGCGGCTCGGAAGGTATCCGCTGCCGACAGGCTGGTGCCCCGACCGTCCAGCGCGGCGACCGACACGCCGCCCTGGCGCTGGAGGAGCCCGACCGCATCGCTGTAGGCGGTCGTCAGCTTGGCGGTGTAGCGGGTCGCCATGTCGGCGACCTCTTCGGCCGTGTAGCCGAGGGAGGCGAGCGCCGGCCGGAACGCCTCGAACTGGATTTCCGCCTGCTTGGTCGCCGCCGCCATGCCGACCAGCGGCTGGGTGACGGGACCGAGCCCCATCATCGCCTCGATGCCGCGCCGTGCCGCCGTGGTCAGCTCGCCCTCGGTGGCCAGCCCGAGCCGGGACGCGGTGTCCCGCCACTCGACGATGTTGGCCTGGACCTGCTCGCCAAGTTGCTTGCTCGCCTCGGTGAACGTCTTGATCTGGTTGGACACCGGATCCAGATTCGCCATCAGCGAGTCGAACTGCGGCCGGAAGGTCTTGGCGAACGAGACGTCGCCCAGCCATTCGTTGATGTCGGTCTTGGTGCTGGTGCCGATGGCCTTCAGCACGTCGTCCGACGCGGAAATCAGGCCCTTGCTGACGTTGGCCTTGAAGCCGGCGATGACCGCTTCATCCAGGCTGCCGAAGTCACCGGGCAGTTCGCCGGTCAGCGTCCGGGCCTTGAAGCGTCCGTCACGCCCCTCCACGCCGATGCCGAACTCGCC
>NZ_JAGINM010000064.1 GCF_017876095.1 Azospirillum agricola | reverse complement strand
CCTCGACCTCCGTGAACACTTCAAGGTCCGCCGCCACAGATCGATGCGGTGATTGCCCGGTCCGAACCGAAGGGGCCGCTCGTAACGCTTACGCTCATCTCCGGGCGTCGGGCTTTCGTAGCTGACTTGGATGCGATCACGATTGCTATCGATCGGCGCTTCGTTTCGCAGCCGACGCATCCGATCGCCAAGGCCTGAGGTTATCTCTGGCTCGGTAGGGACGGGCTTCACACAGCCTCCCAAAAACGAGTTCCATTCCGAAGCTTTGCGTAATAGTGCGTGCCCGTCGTCGATTAAATCCAGCGCGTCGGCAATGAAGTCCGCCCAGAGGTCGGCCTCCTGTGGTGTCAGACCACGGTCGATTAACCATTCTTCTAAGGAGGTTGTGACCGTCATACCGCCTCTTTACTGTTAAAGCCCGACATCGCCGCAGCAGTGACAAGATCTGCATCGGCAAAGGCGCGATCCAGCGTCCAGTGCATGCGCTCACGTGGCTTGAGCAGGACGCTCGCCATCATCTGGCGCGAATGCCAGAGGTAGCGGCTTTGCGTCAGCGTGCTAGCCCCTTGCGTGGCATAGGCTTTTGCGGCGGTGTGGGCGATTTGGTATGAAACGCTCGCTGCCGAGGCGGACTTGCACTTATACTCCACGACCACAGCCACGAGATCGCTTGCAACTGGGATCGCGCTTACTGCGTAGCGCTGGCGCCCAGCATCCAACTCGCGCAGCATGGTAGCGAGATAGGCATCAATCTCGTTTGCATCGCCGAGCCGCATCGCGTCGATTGGCGTTCCGCCGTCGGTAAACGCCTCCCGGAAGGCCGTGAATTCCTCCACCAGATCGCGGTAGACCGGCGGAAGGCCCAATCGCTCGCACACGAGGGCCTCGCGCTCTGGTTTGGCGAGGTCCAAGAGCGCCGACCAATCGTTCGCATCCATGTCACCGAACGGCCAAGGAAGCTCAAGAACACCAGATAGCTCCGCGTGGGGACGGTCGATGGTCATCCGTCGGCTGTTGACGAAGCACAGATAGCGGAACGTCCGGGTCGACATGTAGCACGCGAGCGCTTCGAGAAACATGCGATGACGGGCAGGCAGCGGCGTTCCGGCAAAACCGGGAAAACAACCGACAATGAAGAAGCTGGGCGCAACAGGTGGTTCGACGAACAGTGCCGTCTCGCACGTCCTCGGCATGAGTACGACATTTCCCATCAGAAATGGAAGCGAGCGCGGATGGGCTTTTTCCAGTTCGGAAGGCGGTAGCGGGACGGCGCTGGTGTCCGGAACTAGGGAGGGTTCGAGCCCCAGTTGGCGTCGCCAGAAAGTCGGTTTTTTCGGATTGCAGTTGAGCACGAACTGCTTGTCAAGATTCTGATCAACCTCGATCTTGAATTGCAGGCCGATTGCCTGATCAAGCTCTCGCAACGAACGCAGCCGGCCGGAGGCGATCTGACGATCAAGCTTGGTCAGGACCCGACGATCGACGGGCGAGCAGGTGAAGAGCCGCAGCCAGTCGGCATCGCTCAACCCGACGACGTCCTGCCAGAGCACTTGCGTCCAGTCGTGGAGAAGGGTCCAGAGCCGTCCTTTGCGACTGGCCGGCTGGGTTGAGCGGACAGGGCGATAGAGCCAGAACCTGTGGCCTGACTGGGGAATAGCCTTGCGCAGCAGAACCACTGCGGTTGCTTGGCGGGCGCCGCGCTCAGAACTGCTCTCCACAGCGCCTGCCGTTCGCGCCGCCGAACGCCGAAACAGAACATAGCGGAGATGGGCCAGATCGGCGATGCCGATCAACTCGGCATTGCTCCGCAGGGCCTGTGTGAATTTGGCCGAGTAGGCGTTTACCAAGCTCTTTTGTGGGATCAGAAAGCCGAGTGCGCCATTTTCACCAAGGTGGTCGCGATAGGCCTTCCACAAGAATAGCTCGGCCGCCTGCTTGTCCCCAATCGGCGCGCGTGATTGTTTCAGATAGGCCACGGCTCCAGGGCTGCGTAGTTCCTTTAACTGCACCCAAGGCGGGTTGCCGACAACGATATCACACTGGATTCCCTCGGATGCGTCCGAGAAAAAGTCTCCAGTTCGAATGTTGGCTCTGCGATCGGTATCCCCCTTCAGCATCGGTGGGAACAGCCTTGGGCGGCCGACGAGTACGGGCCAACTTGTATAGTCCGCCGCTTCCTTCGGATCGACATAGTCGAGCATTGTTAGGTAGAGGCTGAAGGCGGCCACGTGACATGCGGTTGCGTTCAGCTCTACGCCAAAGATGTTGTCGGTCATCAGCTTGTGCAAGCGGTCGAGAGGCAAGCGCGTCTTGCCGCTGGGCAGCGAAGATTCCACGATGCGCCGGTATGAACCGACAAGAAACACCCCCGATCCAGTCGCTGGATCAAGCACACGCGTGGCCGCGTCCAAGGCTGTCTTGTCTTCCAGGCGATCCAGCGTGTAATCCGCTAGATACGGGGGGGTGTAGAACGCTCCGTAACGTCTGCCCGCCTCCTTATCCTCGTTTCTGAGGAACATCTCGTAGATCGCGGAAAGCGTCTCGGTGCGAATGGTGGCAAAATCGTAGTCGAGGAAGCTCAGTTGCAATGCGTCCTGGGAACCCAGTTCCGCGCCATGCCGCAGAACCCGTCGTAGCAGATTTAGATGCGTAGCATCATAGGCGTCGACATAGGCCGACGGCATCGGGAAGATACTGCCATTGAAGACCTCGTCGAGGCGCTGGAACAGTGTCTGGGTATCCGAAAGTGACCAGTCGTGGCCTTCGTCCAGCCCGATCCCCGCCAGTCCCCAGGCTGCAAGGCGCTCCCTAGTGATGAAGCGCCGGTCGACGAGAAAATAGAAGTAGAGCAGCCGGGCGATGAGCGCGTTGATCACTGGCGGTTCGATCATCCGACGTGACTGTGTCGCGTTTGAGAATGCAACCGATAGGTTTGCGAGCGAGCGCAATAGCCGTTCATCGACAAACTCGTCGGCCGTGCGAGCCTCGTCACGCCATGCGAGAGAGCTTCGTAACGTCTTTGCGAGCAACGGCCTCAACGCTGGGTGCTGGACAAACTCACTCGGATCATTCGGGACGACAAGAGGGAGTTCGAGCGCATGTCGAGCCCAGTCCGTGGAGGAGAATGCAAAGCCCTGGCAAATCCATACGCGGTCGGCGGATGTAGCAAGCAGATAAGGGGCAAGACCTTGGCTCCAGACGCTGCGATGTACCTGCTGGGCTTGCGCAGCATCCGAGACTTCTGCAAGATATACGAGCGGCGTGAATCGTGCGCGGTCTGGGCCAAGCAGTGCGCCTTCCCGTCCTGTCCAGAGGCCGAATGCGGCCCGCACGTGCATGAGCTGCGCCGCGAGCCGAAGTGCATGGCGGTGATTCGGCTGTTGGGCGAACGCGTCAGCTCGGATGTAGCCGGGGTCGCCGTCATACCCCAGAAAACCGGCGAGCGCGTCGAGCAGTCCGCTCATCGTGCTGCTCCACCAACGGCCTGTGGCGCAAACGGAAGAGGTGCTTGCGCCTGCTCCACCACACCGGAAAAAGCCGCGGTCCATAGCCGGTCGACGATCGGTTCACAGGGAATAACGATGGCCGGCTGTTCGCGACTGAGCCGATCGGCATCCACCAACTCCACCTTCTCGGCCGTCACGATCACGAACGTTGTGCGCAGGTTGCTGAGCCGTTGCGGCGCACATAGGTCGAACAGTTCGTCCCAGCGATTGGCCAAACCCGCGATGCCGACATTCAACGTGCTTACGGACGCGGACACTACGGCGAGTGCGATCAGTTCACCTGCCGAAAAGCGAGCTTTCTTGCCGGACTTTGCCGATAGCTTCGGCACGACCTTCCGCCAATGCCGCCACGCCTCAGGGGAGACCCCCGCAAAGCTCCGGGCTTGCTCGCCGGTATATTGTATGGTGTGGGGCGTCATTTTTCATGGGGCTAACAACAGGGAATATTGTCATATAGAACAAATTTTGCTCTGCCAACAGTTTTAAGGATACAAAGGCTTTTCAGATGGCAACTTTGGCGCGGTTACGTCTGAAAGCTGCCTAGCGCTATGACCGCCTTCCAATCTAGCCGGTCACGTCCCTGAACGTGGTGTAGGAGCTGTGGGGAACCGGCCCGCCGAAGCGCCCCCCAGAGCTGGCGTAGGCGGGCCGGTTTTCCACAGCG
>NZ_JAGINM010000063.1 GCF_017876095.1 Azospirillum agricola | reverse complement strand
CGCACACCGGCAACCGCGGGGTGGAGCAGCCCGGTAGCTCGTCAGGCTCATAACCTGAAGGCCGCAGGTTCAAATCCTGCCCCCGCAACCAACGACAGTTGACAGCCCGCCTCCAACGAGGCGGGCTGTCGGCGTTTCGGTTCCGCCTCGGCGCACGCCTCCAGGATTGCCAGCATGTCGCCATGAAGCTGCGCCTCCAGCCCGGCGCCCGAGGGGCAGGGGGACAGCACGACACGGTCGACCATGGACCGGATCAACTCCATCGCGGCCATCCCCTCGTCGCCGTCGCCGAGCACGGACTCGAGCTCAGTGATCTTTCGCCGGTACAGCTCCGGCAGGTTGGCCGGCAGCAGCATCTCCGGCGCCTCCGTCCCCAGGGTGTCGATCTCGGTGGCGAGCGCGGCACGCTCAGCCTCCAGTGCAGACAGCCGCGCGTTCAGCGATGGGCTGTACAGCCCCTTCTCCACTGCTTCCAGAATCGACGCGATCTTCCGGTCAACCTCGGCGAGGGCGCGCTCCCGATCCCCGCGCCGGTTCCGCGCCTCGGCCTGTTCACGCCGTTGCGCCACGACCATCTCCTCAATGAAGGCGGCGACCACGTCGGCGCCGAGCAGGCGCTCCTTTAGAGCTTCGAGCGTTTAATCTGACGCATATCCTGCGTGCCTGAGGTAGTTCCAGCATTCCTCGGGTGTGTAGAGGTCGCAGATTGAACCGACGGCTTTCCACAGTTCGTCGATGGTGCGGGCGCCGATGCGCCGGAGATGTGCCTTGAGCTTGGCGAAAGCCATCTCGATGGGATTGAGGTCGGGACTGTAAGGCGGGAGGAAGAGAAACCAAGCGCCACGCTGCTTGAGGGCGGCCTTGGCCTTTTCGCTTTTGTGGCAAGACAGGTTGTCGAGAATGACGACGTCGCCCGGCCGCAAGGTCGGGGCGAGTTGGGTCTCGACATAGGTCTCGAAGAGCACTCGGTTCATCGCGCCCTTGATGATCCAGGGGGCGGTCAGGCCATCGCAGCGCAGGGCGGCGATAAAGGTCTGTGTGCCCCAGTGGCCGAAGGGCGCCTTGGCCTTGAACCGTTGGCCGCGCTTGGCCCGCCCGCGCAGCCGGGTCATCTTCGTGGTGGTAGCCGTCTCGTCGAGGAACACCAGCCGATCCGGCTCCTCGCGCATCCGGGGCTGACGATGGCTGAGCCACGTCCGGCGGTCCTCGGCAACGTCAGCGCGACCGGCCTCGCTTGCCAGCAGCGTTTTTTTTGACGCTGTAGCCACGGGCGAGCAGGAAGCGTGACAGCGAGGCGGGGTGGACCGTCACCCCGCGCTCGGCTTTCAGCTTGGCCGCCAGTTCCGGCATGGTGATCTCGCCTTGCTTCTCCACCCAACCGATCAGAAGGTCGGCATGTGGGGCCAGCTTGCCGCCGCCCGGCGGGCGCCCCTGCCGGGCCGGTTCCAGCGTGCCTGTCGCCGCCATCCGCTGGGCAAGCCGCACACTCGTGCTCGCGCTCACATCAAACCGGCGCGCCGCTGCCCGACGCGAACCGCCTTGCTCGATCTCTCCGTAAATCCGAACCCGAAGCTCCGGCGAATAGCTGCGACCCATGATCCACCTCCAACAACGGTGAATCACGCCAGACGCCCAAGCGCAACTCTCGATTCAGATTTCACGCGCGATGCTCTAGCCTGCGGAGACACCCCTGACCCGAGCACCAGCGTGATCGAAAGCCGCACCTACCCGTCGGCTCCGAGCTGTTTTGTGCGCGGCGTGGATGGCGGCAAGAAGATCCGCGGCATCAAGTTCCAGCTCGGGTTAGAGAAATACGGCATTCCGCTGGCCATCGACGCCTCGCCGGCGAACGTGCATGATACCAAGGGTATCGTCCCGGTGCTGCGTCAACTCGCCGGGCATGACTTCCAAGGACCGGCCATCGGTGATCTCGGTTATCGCGGCAAACGCTTGATCTACGCGGTGCCGAGCGCAGCGTAGACGGCATCCATCTCGCCGGTGTCGGATATGGCTCGGCGGGGTGGGGGCAAGGGTGGTGAGACGTGATGACGAACCAGAAGGACCGGGGATCGGCCAACCCCACGGGGACCAAGCGCCGCCGAGCGCGATGAGGTGATTCGGGCGTCAATCCGCGGAATTCATCAAAGCCAGCAGCCAGTGGCTGCGACAACAGGCCGGACACATGGATGCATCCTTCTCGGCCAGTCAGCGCGGATTTCCCTTTTGCGCCGGAGGGGCAGTCCACACATGGGTTCTTCGACGGCATCAGCTTGCCACCGATCCCAGATGGTGGAAGGGTCGTCCACCACATCACGTCAGTGTCACGGAAGGTTGACGCGCCGATCCTGCTCGGGTCTGTGGTCGGCGCGTTGAACGCGGCAAGCCGGCGTTGCACATCCATGCTGACCAGCGCTCGCCACCTGAGTACGTCAGCGACGCTCTTACATACAAAATCGCGTTTTGCATGTAGCACCCTTTGGTCGTACTTCATCCTGTCGGACCTTGAATGGACAGGTTCACCACAAGGTACCGCTGCGCTGTGTTGCAACCAGAGCGGTTTACATGCAAAATGGAAGAATGCATGTAAACCGTGGTGATGAACATGAAGTCGAGGTCGTTGGGGCTGCAGTTGCAGACCATGTTCGCCGAACTGGAGCAGCGGTCCCTTGACGCCGAGTTCGACGAGGCGTTCCCGCTGAACGGCTCCTTCGTGAAACGGGTCAAGGGCGAACGGGAATACTGGTACTACAACGGCTACAACCCGGACGCGGAAGACACAGGAAAGCGCTACCAAAAATACGCAGGTCCGGTCGATGACCCGGATATCACCGCGCGCGTGGAGCGCTTTGGCAGCCTCAAGGCCGACTTCGTGGAGCGTCGGCGAATGGTCAACGCCCTGAAGGCCGGTGGCCTGGCGCCGCCGCAGACGCCGTTCATCGGTGACGTGGTGGAGGCGTTATGGAAGGCCGGGGCCTTCCGCCTGCGTTGCGTGCTGATCGGCACGATCGCCTACAACACTTACGACGGACTCCTCGGCTACAGGCTGCCCCGCTACCTCACCGGCGACATCGACATGGCACAGTTCCATTCGGTTTCCTTCTGGGTCGACGATTCCATCCCGCCGGTGCTTGAGGTGTTGCGTGGAGTGGACCGTGCCTTCCGAGCGGTTCCGAACCAAGCCGACGACCGGCACGTCACCAAGTTCACCACCGGGCGGTTCACCGTGGAGTTCCTGACGCCGAACCGGTCGAAGGACGACTACCAGGGGAAGCCAGCGCCGATGCCGGCGCTCGGTGGCGCGGCAGCCCAGCCACTGCGCTACCTCGACTACCTGATCTACCGGCCGGCGCGCAGCGTCATGCTGCACAACGCGGGTGTTCCAGTCTGTGTGCCGGCGCCGGAACGCTACGCGGTCCACAAGTTGATCGTCTCGACACGGCGGCGCGACGACCTGAACGGGCAGGCCAAGCGCGACAAGGATCTGCGGCAGGCCGGTGCCATCATCACGGCGCTGTCCGACAGCCGCCGGCACCACGACCTTGCCGAAGCGTGGAGCGATGCCTGGGGCCGTGGGCCACGGTGGCGGGAGCAGTTGATTCAAGGGCGGAGCGCCCTGCCAGACGACGAACAGGTCATGCTGCAAGATTCCATCCTGCGCGCCTGCCGCGACACCAAGGCCGATCCGGCGAGCATCGGCTTCGGCCCAAATTCGGAGGCAAACCATGGCTGAGCTGACGGTTCCGGTAATCCGCTTGTCTAGCGCCGCCGACTGCTTGTAGGCGGCGGAGCTCCTCCTCGACTAGCAATTCAAAGTGTGAATCGGCAGGGAATAAGGGCTCTGTCGCAGTTTTGATGGTGCGGCGACGTGTTGCAGTGATGCGAGCGGGGCAAGAGATCACCCCAGCCCCGCTTGTGATCAGGGGACGCGGACGGAGTACGGGCGTCCGAGGTCGAGCATGCGATTGAGGACCATGAGGCCCATGGCGATTTCGGTGGCCTGCGCCTGATACGAATAGAATGTGAACCAGGACCCAACCGGGACCCCAAATTGCAACCAGATCGCGTCCCAGTGAGTGGTGTCCGAACGTGAGGCTGGCCCGCCGGAGCGCTCCCCCCCTGGCTGGCGCAGGCGGGCCAGCCAGGGGGGGAGCAGGCGGTCACCGTGCGTCTTCGGTAAGTTGAGGTTGC
>NZ_JAGINM010000062.1 GCF_017876095.1 Azospirillum agricola | reverse complement strand
CCAAACCCAGGGTGGTAGTCTGCCAGATCAGAGGTGGCTGGTTATTGGACGCCGATCACCCCTGAAACTGGCCCAGTGTTGCAAGCCGATGCACAAGCAAGGCGAGCCGATGAGGAGGGGCCGGGAGCAATGGAACGGAAAACCGACATAGGCCGACCTTGTTGAAATCTACACCGGGATAATGTCCATATGGGATAACCGCTTTTAAGCGTTGACGGAAGGATATTACAATTTGCACTCTTTTATGGGTGGAAAAGTTCTCATAAGGAGGGCTCGAAATGCGATTTCTGACGATCATAGCTTTCGCAGCAGTGACGATATGTTCAGCAAACGCACACTCCGAAACTGTGTATGCAAGAGCAAAGTTATCTGAAACAGGGACGCCAGCAGCAGAGGATAATCCAGCCTGTACCCCAGACCAGCATGCCAAAAATCTTGGGGAAGTACTTAAGGAAAAGGGCCTTGATCTTATTGGAAAGTCAACTGCTGCGGCTGGGTTGACGTCCGATCCATTCAATACGAGGAGGTTGAACCAATCTGTCTGTATGGATCTTTGTGTTGTTATTCCAACCGGAGCATCATTTAAGGCGAAAGGGGCTATCACACCTATTGACTGGCAAGGAGAACTATCGTCTGGATTGCCTAAGACAGTCAATCCAGGAATATGGGCGGCATTCACTGGGCCAGCAGTGGACTCAACACCAAAAGGTGATGTTGTCTGTTATACAGCTAAGAATTGGAGCCACAACCAAGCCAGGAATGTAGGAATAGAAATTACATACTAACTGAGTATCTGTTTAAGGCTAGGGGCATTCAACTCACGGCAGATAGGCGCGTCCGTGAGCCGATTGCAAAACATGTGTTTTCCGACATACACCGAAAGCCGTCTCCCGCCTCGACCGAAGGCCCCCGGATTCATAGACGGGAAACCCTGTCGGAATGATTGGCTGTACGGAAACCGCTTCAGCATGGTTTTCCGTACAGCTGCTTCGACCTTATGTCGGCTTTCTGTTCCATTGCTCCCCGCCCCCGATGAGACACTTTCAGCGCCTCGATAAGGTTGCATTCGGCGTTCAGGGACGTCCCATGAAGCCGGTTTAGACCCTACCGAGACACGAGACAGGGCTTACCTAGGTTTTCGGTTCGCCTGCTACTCGCCCCCCTGGGACGACACCGACGGTCAGCAGGACGGCCAGCACCGGGCAAGTTGGTCGGCCGCCGCGCCCTCCAGGTCCGGCGCCTCGGTGCCGTCGACGCCGCCCTGGGCGACCAGCTCGCCGGCGGTCCGGCGGCGAGCTGGATCTGGCTGGGAGGGCTCGGCGGTGCCACTTTCGTGAAAGGACGGCGCCATCGGGCAGGAGGCCTGAACCGCTCCGGTCAACCGGCCCCGCCGCTCCCTCCTGCGAACGCCCCTGAACCTTCGGCGCATCGCACAGCTGGATTGACAGAAGGCCCCTTTAAGGCACATAAAGCAGGATAGTGTGTATTAAAGGGGTCTCATATGAAGAGGCCGGTGCTTCTTAGTTCGCCCGAGGCGGATGCCTTGGAGCGCCTGGGCAGGCGGGTGAGGTTGGCCCGCCTGAGGCGGAACCTGTCGCAGGACGAAATGTCCGTACGGACCGGCGTGACGAAGAAGACCTATATCGCGCTGGAGAAGGGCAAGGAGACGGTCAACGTCGGCCTGCTGGTCAAGGTCATGTCGGTCCTCGGCTACGCCGACCGGTTGCCCGACATGCTGGCGTCGGATCCGTTGGGCGAGGAGTTGGAGGAGATTCATGGCAGGAAGCGGGGCGGGCACCTGGAAGGTTGATGCGGACGGCCGTCTGATGGAGATGGTCGTCTTCGCAGACGTGGACGGGGTCCCCGTTCCGGCGGGCGTCCTGTCGTTCAAGGGTGTTCCGGGACGGATGCGGCAGGGCGTCTTCCGCTACGACGAGGCGTGGCGCCGCCGTCCGGGGGCGAAGCCGCTGGCGGCGACCGGCCTGCCGCTCCGACGCTCGTTCCAGAGCCTTCCACCCCACGAAATCCCGCTGCCCCTCTACGACGCGTCCCCGGACGGCTGGGGCAAGGCGATCCTGTCCATGGCATATCCGGACGTCCCGCTGGCGGCGCCGGAGTACATTGCGGCCGCCGGAGGGGACCGCATCGGCCATCTCCACTTCGGTCCGGACGACCAAGCGCCCGAGGTTTGGGTCCCGGCTAAGGCCATGATCGACCTGCCGGGGGATGAGGACGACCTGGAGGGGTTGGCCGACGCCGCCGACGCGGTCGAGAATGGCGTCGCGACCAGATCGCACCTCGCCAAGCTGCTCGACAGCGGCGCCGACATAGGAGGCGCGCGGCCGAAGGCCAGGATCTTCGCCGACGGCGAACCGTGGATCGTCAAGATGCGGGCGAGGGACGACGCCTTCGATCACCAGCGGGTGGAGGCCGCCTGCCTGTCCGTCGCGCGGGAGGCGGGCATCGACACGCCCGACCACAGGGTGACCGAGATCGCCGGACGCTCCGTCCTCCTGGTGAAGCGGTTTGACCGCACCGGAGTCGTGCGCCACGCGTACACCAGCGCGGCCACCATCCTCGGCCAGCCGCCCGGCACCTACGGGGCCTCCGACGCGTCCTACGCCGACCTCGCCATCGCCGCCCGGCGCGCGGGGATCGCCGACTGCGCCAAGATGCTGTTCGAGCGCCTCCTTCTCAACTGCTTCCTCAACAACACGGACGACCACCTGCACAACCACGGCTTCATCGACGACGGCGACGGCTGGCGCCTGTCGCCGGTGTTCGACGTGGTGCCACAAGCTCGACGCGCCTTGGTCCTGCGCCCTGCCCGACACCGGTCGGCCGAGGCGGACCCGTCGAAGGCGCTGGAGGCGCACGAGGCGTTCGGGCTGTCCCGCGAGGAGGCCGACGAGTGCTACGCACGCATACGTGCGGCCGCTGCCAGCTTCCCCAAGTGGCTCGACCGCCACGAGGTGTCCGCGATGGACCGCGAGGCCGTCATGCGCAGGGTCCCACACCTGCCGTAAACGGGGTTCCCCGTTCATGCATCGGACCGCGGACGGCTGGTACGCAAGCGAGAACGACCAGTCTCATAATTGGACGAAGCCCAGAGGTGGCCCGAGGAGCCTTGATCTGCGCCGCAGATTGCCGCGCCCTTCTGGCACGCGCCTCGGCCTCAGCTATGCCCTAGACAACCGCCACCCCGGCGACGACGGTGTCGGTGACCAGCACCAAGATGCTCCGTCTCAAGTCCGGCCCCTTTCGCTTGGTGAAATGCCTCTTGTCTTGCAGTGGGCGATCGCTGCACCTTGACTGGGGTGACGGGGCGATCAGAGAAAATATAGTTCGATCGGGCCGGATCTTTCAGGAGATGGGCAAATGAAATATTACTTGGAAACCAATGCGCTTCGAGCACTAGGAAAGGCAATTAACAAAAAATCTGAGATATTAAAATATTCATATACATCTATGTTTTCTCTATTTGAAATATACAGAGGAATTGATCGGAAAAGCCCTGCATCGGAAGAAAGCCAGAAAAGATCGGCCATATTAAGTAATTTGTCAGAATCCGACTTGCAGTTTTTGCAATATATGCCGAATGAAATGATTCAACTCGGCTTCACTGGAGAAGTGGTTCTTTGTGACTCAATGGTAATGCAGTATGCGCTAAAACTGCAGCGGATGGAAAGTGAGTTAGACGAAGAACTTCTTGATGCCCTAATAAAAAGCTATGAAGACTGTAAGATTGCTTTCAATGAAATAATCAGGAGAACGTATAATGTGCGACCTCCTGAGAAAGAGATAGTACAAATAACAAACCTAGATGATTATATTATTCCATTTAATGAAGGAAAACAAATAAGTCAATCTAGGATGGCTCATCCGTCTCATCATGTAATGGATATACTGAAAGATGACGCTTCTATTGATTTATTTAGGGCGCACAATAAGACCTCCAGCAAAAGCAATGGTGATATAGTAGAAAGCTATAAAGGAACCCATGATATTTTCTTCTTCGTACTTTTTGGTTATAATCTAATGAAATCTGCAAAAGGCGGGATGGCCAAGCGGAACGACCTATATGATTTATTTCACACGCTGTATTTATACGACAGGGAACAGATAATGGTTACCAATGATACTTTGTTACAGGAACTGCTGCCAAGTATTAACGTTATGACCGTAGAGGATTTCAGGAAACTAATGTGAGGGCTAGTACTACTTTGGCAGTTTCTGGGTGATGGAGTGAACTGAAACCTGTTGTACATCTGAGAAAACGATCTTGGCCGGAGGCACTCATGCTGGAC
>NZ_JAGINM010000061.1 GCF_017876095.1 Azospirillum agricola | reverse complement strand
ACTCCCACTCCCGGTGGAGCTTCAGTGAATCATGCTCGCTATAATTTGGGAATCCCATGCGGCCCGAGAGTCAGCTCAGGCGTGAGCCGGTATGATAGGAAATCCCGGCCCGCTCGGCGTTGCAGACGATGGCCTCGGTCTCGAACCACGCGGCGTGGTCGCGGTCCGCCTTCTGGTCGCGGATCGCCCAGACCAGCAGGGCCTCCAGGTCGAGGGCGCGGCGCCGATCGGCGGCGGGCTGGGCGAAGGCAACGGCCATGGCGGCGCTCAGGCCGCGACGGCGAGCGTCGGCGCCGGCTGGCTCAGCGCCGGCCCGTGCAGGCGCATGATGCCGGCGACCAACGTGTCGATCGCCTCGATGGGGATCAGGGCCGGATCCAGCCGGGCGGTGTCCTGGATGTAGCGCGCCTTGGCGAACAGGTCGTCGGAGGCCGCGACCTCGCCCTCGGTCAGTAGCTGTTCCATGTTGCCGCGCAGGGTGTCGGCAACCTCGGCGTCCACGGGCGCCAACCCCTGATAGGCCAGCAGAATGGGCAGGAGCGGCAGGGCGGTGGACATTGTGGCAACCTCCGGGAATTGGCCGTGAGGGTTGAAACCTCAACGGAATAGGATTGTTTGCCCAAAAAATTACCAAATCCCTGCTTTGTACGCATTCAGCCTCAAATTCACCTCGCTTCCCAAGCCTCCATCCACTGTTAGAAATTTCCACGTCTTTTTATTGCTTCCAAAGGGTGTTTTTCATATTCATACACCTTATGGGAGACAAAAGCTTAGACACTTCATATTTTGGAGTTCTTAGAATGGCCACCTTCACAGGATCGTCCGCGAACGACACTCTCTCTGGCAGTTCGAATGACGATATAATCTATGGTTTGGGCGGCAATGACGTTTTGAACGGCGGGAACGGATCGGACAAAATATTTGGCGGCGACGGGGACGACCTGATCCTTGGCGATGCGGGCACTGGATCAAGTTCATATATTTTTGGAACTGCCAAAGTAGCCTTCAGCGGCTATTACACGACGAACACCACCTGGACCAACCAGAACATTGTTCCCCGCTTGGTCGGCGATGTGAACGGTGATGGGCACGCTGACATCGTCGGCTTCACATCGACCTCGGTGGTGGTGTCTCTTGGCCGAGCAGACGGCACGTTTGGAGCGGTCCAAGCCGCTTACAACGGGATCTTCACTACGGCGACCGGGTGGCGGCAGGATTACTTCCCGCGTCAACTCGCCGATGTGAATGGCGATGGCCGTATGGACATCGTCGGCTTCGGTGCCGACAATGTCTTTGTCGCACTCGGCCAGGAAAACGGCACCTTCAGCACACCCAAGGTTGCCTTCAGCGGCTACTACACGACGAACACCACCTGGACCAACCAGAACGATGTCCCGCGATTGGTCGGGGATGTGAACGGCGACGGCCGTGCGGACATCGTCGGCTTCACATCGACCTCGGTGGTGGTGTCTCTTGGCCAAGAAGACGGCACGTTTGGGCCAAAGCAGACCGCTTACAACGGGATCTTCACGCTGGCGACCGGGTGGCGGCAGGACTATTTCCCCCGTCAACTCGCCGATGTGAATGGCGATGGCCGCATGGACATCGTCGGCTTCGGTGCCGACAATGTCTTTGTCGCACTCGGCCAGGAGAACGGCACCTTCAGCACACCCAAGGTCGCCTTCAGCGGCTACTACACGACGAACACCACCTGGACCAACCAGAACGATGTTCCGCGATTGGTCGGGGATGTGAACGGCGACGGCCGTGCGGACATCGTCGGCTTCACATCGACCTCGGTGGTGGTGTCTCTTGGCCAAGAAGACGGCACGTTTGGGCCAAAGCAGACCGCTTACAACGGGATCTTCACGCTGGCGACCGGGTGGCGGCAGGACTATTTCCCCCGGCAGCTTGCCGACGTGGATGGGGATGGCCGCATGGACATCGTCGGCTTCGAGTCCAACGCGGTCTATGTAGCACTGGCCTCTACGAACAACGACACGCTCTATGGTGATGATGGCAACGATACCCTCAACGGCGGAGCTGGCAGCAACGATCTCATCGGCGGCGCTGGAAATGATGTCTACATCGTCAGCAGCATCGGCGATACCATCCATGAATTGGCGAACGAAGGCATCGATGAGGTGCGAAGCACCCTGAATGCCTATGTTCTTGGTGAAAATCTGGAAAACCTCATTTTCAGCGGAACCGGCAATTTCTCTGGAACCGGCAACGTGCAGGACAATTTGATTGTCGGCGGTGCAGGCAATGACACCCTGATCGGCAGCGATGGCAGCGACACCTTGATCGGTGGCGATGGTAACGACCATTTCTATTTCGATGCCGCCGACGCCCCGTTGCAGGGTGGCGCCGGCTTCGACACCGCCGTGGTCCAAGGCAGCGTTGGCGTCACCTTGGATCTCGCGGCGTCCAGCATCGAGAGTGCCTATGGTGGCATCGGCAACGACACGCTGATCGGAACCAATGCCGCGGTCGGCCTGCTGATCGACGGCGGTGACGGCAACGATCTTATCCTCGGCGGGACCGGCAACGACACCCTGACGGGCGGGGCTGGCAACGACACATTGACCGGCGGCCTGGGCGACGACGTCTACATCGTGGACAGCGCGCGCGACATCATCCGGGAGTTGGCCAACGAAGGCATTGACGAGGTCCGGACCACGCTGAACGCCCAGACCCTCGGGGCCAACCTGGAGCGGCTGATCTTCATCGGAACCGGCAATTTCGCCGGCACCGGCAACGCGCTGAACAACCTGATCGTCGGCGGGGCGGGCAACGACACGCTCACTGGCGGCGAGGGTGCGGACACGCTGATCGGCGGCGACGGCGACGACCGCTTCTACTTCGACGCCGCCGACGCGCCGCTGCAAGGTGGCGCCGGCTTCGACACCGCGGTGGTCCAGGGCAGCGTCGCGGTCAGCCTCGATCTGGCGGCGTCCAGCATCGAGCAGGCCTATGGCGGCGCTGGAGGCGACATCCTGAACGGCTCCGGTGCCCTCGCCGGGGTTTGGATCAATGGGCGCGATGGCGATGACCAAATTTTCGGCAGCGCCTTCAACGACACCCTGACCGGCGGCAACGGCGCCGACACCTTGATGGGCGGGGACGGCGACGATGTGCTCTACATCGACGCGGCCGACCGCGTGGACGGCGGGGCCGGCTTCGACACCGTCTATGTCCAGGGAGACGGCAACCTCGGCCTCGACCTGGCCAGCACCGGCATCGAGCGCGTGTTCAGCGGCGGCGGCGACGACACCGTGTTCGCGCCGGGGACCAGTGTCGCGGTGGAGATCAACGGCGGGGACGGCAACGATTTCCTCGTGGGAGGAGCCTTCAACGACACGCTGCGTGGCGACGCCGGGGACGATGTCCTGGACGGCGGTGACGGCGACGACGTGCTGGTCGGCGGCGCCGGCAACAACGTGCTGTCCGGCGGCGCCGGCAACGACCGCCTGTATGTCGACACCACGACCGCGCAGTTGGATGGCGGCGACGGGGACGACACGGTCTACGCCCGATACGCCGGCGGCGTCACCCTAGACATCTCGGCCTCGATCGAGCACTTCCACGGCAGCGTCGGCGACGACAGCGTGACGGCGGCCAACGCCTTCTCCGCGGTGGAATTCATCGGCGGAGATGGCAACGACTGGTTCACGGGAAGCCGCCACGCCGACAGCCTGCGGGGAGACAATGGCAACGATTGGCTGGACGGCGGGGACGGAAACGACACGCTGTCCGGCGGCGCCGGCAACGACACGCTGATTGGCGGCTTCGGCGACGACTCGCTGGTCGGGGGAGCCGGCGCCGATCTCTTCGACTTCTCCACGGGCGACGGCAACGACATCCTGCGGGATTTCAACGCCGCCCAAGGCGACCTGATCGGGCTGGCCGCAAACCAGAGCTACGCGCTGGGCGCCAACGCCCGTGGCGAAGCCGTTCTGACCCTGACCTCCTTCGGTACCTCCAACATCGTCACTCTGACCGGAGTCGGGTTCAGGAACGTGTCGAGTTCCTGGTTCACCATCGTTTGATGCTACGCCGAGGGGGGGGCATCCCCTCCCTCGGCCGATCCCGTACATGACCCTCAACGGCGGAAGAGCAACGGACATAGGCCATAGAAGCGATGCCCAAGTCCAAAACCACTTCAGGCAGTTATCGTAGCGTTTCCCTTAAAGTTCAAATTCGGGATTGTTTCCAGACCCAATCCACCTTGACGTTATCCTTTGCCAATACGATGCTCTGAACAGTTGCGTTTCCTGGGATGGCGGTGGTCGATGGCGGGTGAGAAGTACGAATGGATCATCGGTTCCGCGCCTCCGCCGCTGGAAGAACATAGCCGGGTGAAGAACAAGGTCTACGCCAAGTACCTTTACCGCTACGTCAAGGTGCTGACCGCCAACCCGATGCATGACGGCCTGAACCTCACCCTGGTCGATGGGTTCGCCGGTGGCGGCCGCTACCGCGACCGGTCCTCATCGGTCCCCGGATCGCCGATCATCCTGCTGAACGAGATCCAGGCGTTGCAGGCCGAATTCGACCTGGAACGGAAAAAGCCCTTCCACCTCAAAGCCAACTTCATCTTCGTCGAGAAGCTGAAACCCAGCATCGAGTTTCTGCGGAACGAGATCGCCAACAGCATCCACGCCAATGGGCTGGACCGGAACATCCACCTCATCAACTCGACCTTCGAGGAGCAGTGCTCCACCATCATCGAGAAGATCAGAGCGCGCGGCCGGGCGCATCGGGCGATTTTCTTCCTGGATCAGTATGGCTACAACACGGTGTCCTTCGGCTCGATCCGGCGCATCCTGGCGGAGCTGGAGCATCCCGAGGTGATCCTGACTTTCAGCGTGGACGCCCTCATCAACTACCTTTCCACCGACGAGGCATTCCTGAAGGGCATTCTTCCTACCGGCCTGACCCAGGACGATGTTCTAGTACTACTTTGGCAGTTTCTGGGTGATGGAGTGAACTGAAACCTGTTGTACATCTGAGAAAACGATCTTGGCCGGAGGCACTCATGCTGGAC
>NZ_JAGINM010000060.1 GCF_017876095.1 Azospirillum agricola | reverse complement strand
CGTGGATGACGCCCAACGGGCCGTCCAGGCGGCGCAGTACGACCAGACCCTGCGGCAGCAGGCCGAGGACGCCGAGCGGCTGGCCTCCGCCTGGGCGCGCGGGGCGGGCGCGGCGCGCGAGGCGGCGCTCGCCAACGAGGTGCTGGCCGAGGCCCGCAAGCGCGGGCTCGACCCGGAGCGGGATGCCGGCGAGATCGGCAACATCGGCGCTGGTGTCTGGGCGCGCGACCAGGCGCAGCGGACGCAGCAGTTTGCCCAGATGGCGTCGGAGCAGCGCCGGGCGGTGGACCTCGCCAACGCCGAATTCGGCATGCTGGGCGCCAGCAACGCCGAGCGGGCGAAGATGGTGGCGATGCTCCAGGCCGCCAACGACCTGCGGGACAAGGGCGCCGACCTGACCGACGCCGGGACGCGCGCCTACATCGAGCAGGCCGGCGAACTGGCGCGGGTCAACAGCCAGTTGCAGGATGCGGCCCAGAACGCGGCCAACATCACGCAGCCGATCACGACCGGCCTGGAGGACATCATCGTCGGCGCCAAGGGCGCGGGCGATGCGGTTAAGGCGCTGGGCGAAGACCTCAAGCGGATCGCCGCGCGCCAGCTCATCACCAAGCCGTTCGAAACGGCGGTGTCCGGCGCGCTGACCCGGCTGATGTCCGGTGGGGTGTCGATCGCCAACGACAACCGTCCGACGCCGGCCAACGATCCGGGCGGGCTGGATCGCCTCATCACCACGGTCAAGGGCGGGCTGGGCTCCAGCTCGTCGAACCCGATGTGGGTGACGATGGCGAGCGGCAGCGCGGCGTTCGACATCGGTGCGATGGCGTCCGCCAGCCCCATGCCGGTGGCGATCAAGGACGCCGGCGGGCTGGAGGGCATCATCCAGGGCGCCGCGACGAAGTACGGCGTCGATCCGGCCATCATCAAGGGCATCATCGAACGGGAATCGTCCTGGCGCGCCGACGCGGTGAACAAGACCTCGGGCGCGGCCGGGCTCATGCAGCTCATGCCCGCCAACGTCCGGGCCTATGGCGTCTCCAACGCCTTCGACCCGGCGCAGAACATCGAGACCGGCACCCGCATCCTGAAGGAGCATCTGGTCCGGGCCGGCGGCGACATCGACAAGGCGCTCTCCACCTACAGCGGCCACATCACCAAGGACGGCAGCGCCTATGTCTCGGCGGTCAAGGCGTCGGCCGAGGGCTACCGGCAGGCCGGGGCCGGGCTGCGGCTGGTGGTCGACAACACCCAGGGCGTCACCGCCGCGCAGGAGAGCCAGCTCCAGGCGATGCTCGACGCGGTGCCGGTGCAGCGGGCGGCGACCAGCGGCGCGCAGAACCTGACGGCGGCGCAGGACTCCCTCATCGCCTCTGTGCTCGGCACCAGCAAGGCCAACGACGCGGCCCTCCAGGTCGTGGACCTCCAGACCCGGTCGATCAGCGCGCTCGGCGCCAACGCCATCAGCGTGGCCGAGGGCCTGGGCGATGCGGCTGACGGTGCGTCGTCGCTGGCCGACGCGTCGGAATCGTCGTCGAACATCCTGCTGCGGGGCGCGCAGGCCGTCTACAGCGGCTTTACCGGCGTCCTGGGCAGCCTCTGGAACTCGGTCTCCGGGCTGTTCGGCGGCGTCAGCGCGGGCGGGGGCGGGGCAGTCGGCGCGGCCAGCACCACGCAGGCATCCCTGTTGGGGGGTGGCTTCGGTAACGTCAGTTCAGCGCTGTCGCTGGCGAACTCAGGGTACTCGATCTACACGGGCGCCAACACGCTCGGTACCACCGTCGCCAATTTCGCCACCTCGACCACCGGCCAGAGCCTCGGCTTGGCAACCAGCGCTGTCGGTCCGACAGGGCCCGTGATCCCGCAACTGACCGGCGCGGGTGAGGCGCTGACCGGCGTTGCCGGCACCATCGGGTCGGCGCTGCCCTATGGGGCGGTTGGCGGATTCTTGGGTGGGTTGGCGGGCACAGCCATGAATTCCAAGGCCGGCGGCGCGGCTGTCGGCGCCGTGACGGGAGCCGGTTCAGCGGCCTTGGGCTCTTACCTTATGACCGGCTCCATGATGGGGCCGTGGGGGCTGGCGGCGGCTGCGATCATCGGCGGCGTCATGGCCGCGCTCGGCACGACCAAGGCCAGCGTCGGCCCCAACGCACAGGGCCACATCCTCTATGAGGATGGCCGGTACGTCCAAGGACCGAGCGCGGCGGACAATGGCGGGGACGACGGCAACGTCAAGACCGTCACGGCCAGCCTCGCCACCGGTTTCAATGCCCTGGCCGACGCCTATGGGCTGACGCTGAAGGCCCGGAACTATGGGTATTGGGAGGGTGGCACCGACAAGGCCACCGGGATCGGCGTCCACAACGACCCTGAGGAGCTGATCCGTCAGATCCTGCGCGACGCCACCGCCACCGATCCGACCAGCAATGTCGCCAAGGCGCTCGCCAACGAGACGGTCCGGAACTCCGGGGACCTGGAGGAAATCCAGAAGTACCTGGATGTCGCCAAGAAGATCGACAGCGCGACGGAAGCCTTTACCGAGCTGAACAAGTCGCTCACCCAGGTCCAGGCGAACGCCAAGGCGGCAGCGGCCGAAAACTGGAAGGCCATCGACGAGGAGATCAAGACGGCCGACAAGATCGGCTTGGGAAGCGAATACCGGAAGAGCCTGGAGAACTCGATCCGCTCCAGCTTCGAGGGGGCGGTGCAGGCCGCGACGCCATGGGAAACCGCTATGGCGACCTTGCGGGGTGAGACGGAAGCCTGGATCGAGGCCGTCACCCGGTGGAATGTCGGCGTCTCGGAAGCCGAGATCCGTGCGGACGCGGCGGCCAAGGCGGCGAAGCTCCAGGCTCAAGCGGTGGCCGAGTATACGGCCAGCCTGTACGACGCGCAGGGCCGGGATTACCTGACCAGCCTGTCGGGGATCGAAGACGCCCGCGACACGACGCGGCGGAACCTCACGGCGGTCGGTGTGGATGATGCCGCCGGCCGGGCCAACACGCTGGTGACGTCGCAGTTCACCTCGGTCCTGTCCGGCCTCGACCTTGCCCAGCTCACCGACGTCACTCGCACGCTGGGCGGCGAGGTGGGCGCGCTCGCCGAGACGATGCGTGTTGCCGCGCAGGCAGTCGTGACCGAGGATCTGACCGTCCGCGCCTTGCGGGCGCAGGGCAAGGCCGCCGATGCGGACGCCATGGAACTGCGCCTCAAGCAGGAGCGGGAGTATCGGCAGGCTGAGAAGGACGGCTACGACGCGGCGTCTCTCGCTGGCCTGCGGTGGTTGCAGGGCTTGGAGGCGCAGACGGCGGCGACGGAGCGCGCCGCGCAGGCTGCGGCCTACAACGCCGACGTGACCAGCCGCATGTATGCGGCGGTTGGCGCCAACCGCATCTCTGGCCTGCTGTCTCTCGACCAGCAACAGGCGGTCGAGTTGGCGCAGGCGCGGGATGCCGGCTACGACACGACCCGCCTGCAAGAGGTGCAGGCGGCCGAGCGGGGCCAGAAGGCGTTTGATCTCGCCAAGGCCGATGTCCTGGAATGGTACGACCGTGAGATCGCGGCCAAGCAGGAGCTTGTGACCTCGCTCCAGGACGGCGCGCTCAAGGTGTCGCAGGCGGCCAAGCAGTTCAAGGCCGCGGGCGACAGCATCCGGCTCTCCGAGGATGCGCCGATCAGCCCGCAGGAGCGGCTGGCCGAGGCAAAGCGGCAGTGGGACGCCGCTCTCGGCACCATCAACTCGTCCACGGCCAGCGACGGCGAAAAGGATACCGCCCGGTCGGCGCTCGCCTCGCTCGGGCAGACGCTGGTGTCGATCGAGAAGACCAACAGCGCCGGCACCGCGCGCGCCCTCTTCGACGAGGTGTTGGGGGTGCTGGACCGGCTGGGCGACCCGGCGACCTACGGTGCCGGGACCGCCACCGCCGAGGCGGATCTGAAGGTGGCGCAGGACCAGCTCAAGGAGATGCAGAGGGCGCGCACCGAGGCCGCCAATCTCGGCCAGCGGCAGCTCGGCAGTCTGGACAGTATCGTCAGCATCATGAACCAGAGCTACAGCCTCTGGCAGGCGTCGCTCGTCCCGGCCAACCAGAACACCGGCACCCCGACGTCGGCCACCCTGGACCAGATGCTCAAGGGGCTGACCAAGGACACGCTGGGCGGCATCATCGAGTGGGCGAAGGCGCAGGGGCCGGAAACCTATCAGAAAGCGCTGGTCGCGGCCGACACCCGGCTCGGGTGGGAAAACAACTCCTACCGCTACGCCGCGCCGGCGGATGTCGCCACGATGGATGGGACCGGCTTCGGCATCAACGACGCGTTGGGGTTCCTCAAGCAGTTCGGCTACACGGGCCAATTCGACAGCAACGCGAACGCCTTCATCCAATCGCATGGGTTGGCGGACGCCTACACGTCGTTCCTGCGCGATTTCAAGGCGCGGAACTCCTTGGAGGGGAAGCGCGCCCGCCTCGAAGCGTTCAGCGCCGCGCAGATCGAGGCGGCGTTCGGCGGCATGCCGGACATCCAGGCCGCTCGGCTGGCGGACCCGGCGTTCGATCTGGCGCAATGGTTCCGCCAGACCGGCATCAACGAGGTGCTGGCCGGGCAGCGCCAGATCCCCGGCTTCGCAACCGGCACCCTCTCCACCCCGCCGGGCGCCGTCTGGGTGGGTGAGCGCGGTCCCGAGCTGATGTGGCAGGCCGGCGGCGCGGCGGTCGCGTCGTCGGCCGACAGCCTGCGGATCGCCGGGATCTACGCGTCGGCGGTCAACGACCGCTGGTCGGCAACCAACGTCAGCGACTTCCGGCCGGCGGCTCCGGCCCGGCCGGAACGAGGCAATGGCCGGGACGCCGCCATCCTGGCCGAACTGCGCCGGCTCAACGACCAGATCGCCGAACTCCGGAAGGGCGTCCACGCCGAAGAGGGCTCCGCGCAGAACCAGCGCGGCGTCCTGCTGACCAAGCTGATCAAGACGGTGGAAGCCTTGCAGGCCGAACTGGCCGAGCAGAAGCCGCGTCTCACCGCATAGGGGACACCCGCATGAATGTGCATCTCTATGACCTCGTGGCTTATCACAAGGCCACGGGCCACAAGCACCTATGGCCTCTTTGCGCCGGGTCGCGCGCCTTCCAGTCCCGTAGCGACGATGATCCGTCCTGTGTGACCTGGCTGCCGGTTGTCAGCCAGTGGGCTTCCGTCGCCGTCCGGGCGGCGGCGGACGGCGCCAAGGCCGAGATCGACGCCATGGGGCTCATCAACGTGCGGAAGGACGCCGAGGACGACATCCCGCGCCATGCCTCGGTCTACGACCTGACGGCAGGGGTGTGGTTGCGGGTGCCGCTGGGGGTGCGGCCGCTCAACATCCTGCTGACCGACTACATCGTCCTATCCGTGACCGAGCGCGTCGTCGACGAGGCGGCGCCCCTCTCCAGCGCAGTCACCGTCTGGCGGGCCAAGGCCGGGAGGGCGGCACCGGATGTGACCTCGCTGCGCCTGCCGATCTACGACCGGCAACTCGACTTCGACACGCCGATCCAGAAGGACGCGGAGAAGTATCTCGGCACCGGAACCGGCGGTTTCGACGGGCCGACCAGCTTGCGGAACGTCCTCAAGGAGCGCTGCTTCGGCCACGTCTTCATGGCGGCCCCGACCTACCTCGGCATCATCGGCGGGATGCACCGCTGGTCGATCAACGGCGGCAACCCCATCGAGGACGTACCGCGCGGTTGGTCGGGCGGCGTCGCCGTCATCAAGGTCAACGGCACCCCGGCCTCCTACCAGTTCGCCGTCGACCTCGCGACCGGCATCATCACCACCGCCGTCCACTACGAGGATTTCCGGGTCGAGTGCAAAGGCGACAAGACCGGCGGCGTCTGGCGCCGCTACATCGGCGAACTGATCGCCTTCCTGGCCGTCCAGCACGGTGGGATCGTCACCAGTGCCGACGCCACCGGCATGGACGCGGTGCCGCGCACGGTGGGCCTGTACTTGCCGGCCGGCTCCGGCATGACGCACCGCGATGCCTACGGCAAGCTCGTGGGCTCCGTCCCGCGCGGCCGGTGGTGGATCGACCTGGATGACGACAAGCTGATCGTCACCCGGCTGCCGCGCGCGACGGCGGTCACGCCGATCCGCAGCTACAGCAAGGC
>NZ_JAGINM010000059.1 GCF_017876095.1 Azospirillum agricola | reverse complement strand
CCTGCGCCGCCGTGCGGGCCGTCTCGGACAGCACCCGGTCGGTATGCGCGGCAGCGGCATCGGCCGCGGCGTTGCCCGCGCTGCCGGCGGCGGCGGTCGCCGATGCGGCGGCGGCGGCTTGGCTGGCGGCGGCGGATTCGCCAGCCTCCACGGCAGCGGCTGCGCGGTCCCCCACTTCCGCGAGGCCATCAGTCCACATGTTCTCCCACTGGTCGCGGGTCTGCCCATCGGCTCCGGAGACCGTCGGCTTCTTGTGGCCGAAGTTCGTCCCGAGCCCGGCGCCGGTGTATTCCTTGCCCTTCAGCATCACCATTCAAAGCACTCCTTCGAAAGAAAACGGCACCTCGTCGTGCTGGTGGCCGACGACGCCGAACAGGCCGGGGTCGAGGTTGCGGACGAGCTGCACCATGCGCAGCCAGTCGACCGTCCGGTCGGGAAAGGGGAAGAAGAGGAACGGCACGTCCAGGTCGTAATCCTCCAGCGCGTCGTGCATTCGCTGGCGGGCCTCGTCGACCGGCAGGTAGGGGATGCGTCCCCTCCAGATCTGCGGTTTGGGCAGCCGGTTGAACTCCTTGTGGCCGCACTCGGCCTGCACCGCCGTGGTCCGGAAGCCAAACCCATAGTTCAGCCCCAGCGCCGGGCTGATCGAGACCTGATGACCCATGGCGATCTCGAACAGCCGGCATTGAAAGGGGCCGGCCGATGGGTTGATCTTGCGCACCCTGACGCGGATGGCCTGCACCAGAACGGGTGACGGCAGGTAGACCGGACGGATCGGGGTGCGCTTGCGCGCCCGCTGCCGGGCCGAATACTTTCCGGTCCAGAACGACTCGTGTTCGAACGGCAGGGCGGAGCGGTCGTAGACCACCGGCCAGAAGTCGGCCGGATCCTCATGATGGACGAGAGTCGACGGGGCCATGCCGGGGTCGCCGAACATCTCGATCTCGAAGGTGTCGTCGTCGTCCGCGTTGTGCCCGACGAAGGCCATCAGCCCGACCGGCAAGGGGCTGGTGCTGGTCGCCACGAACACGGTGTCGTCCGCGTTGCCGGTGGCCGTCCGGCCGACCCGGTAGAGCGGCATCGAGCCGAGGTTCGTGACGGGCCGGTCGGGGTCCCAGCCCCCGCCGCCGGCCGCGAAAGCGAACTGGTCGGTCCAGCGGTCCAAACCGATGATGGCATCCAGACTCACAGCGGGGCCTCCAGCAGGTCGAGTTTGATGGTCAGCCCCTCCAGCCGCCGGCCGTTGACCCGCATCGTCTTGCCCGCCTCCAGGCCGTAGCGCGAGGATCGTACGGCGATGTCGGTGCCCGGCCGGGCGGGGATGGTCTCGGCGGTCAGGGCCGCCGCCAGGGTGAAGCGGTCGCGCAGCGCGCTGTGGACGGCGAACAGCCGCACCGCGAGCGCGAGGGCGTGCTCGCGTTTGCGCAGAGCCGTCCGGACCGTCAGGCGCCGCTCGCCCCACAGGTCGATGATTCCCTGGTCCTTGCCGGACGACGGCCACGTCGCGGTCAGCACCTCGCTCGACAACTGGACCCGCGCATCCGCCCCGCCGACCGGATCGAAGTCCGAGGCGGGGTCGCCGGCCAGATCGCCCGAGCCCAACGGCCGGTCGCGCGGCGCGAACTCGACGTCGACGGCGCAGACGGGCAACCCGCGCGTGTCGTCGTTGCTGGCGACCAGTTCGAGGGAGCCATAGGGGACATGCCCGGCCGGCGCGTCCTCGTCGGCCCCCAGAAGCTGTCGGAAGGTCAGCACCGGCGGACCGGCGGCGGCGCCGTCGTAGACGATCCGCCACACCCCCATGTCGTCGTCATGGTAGCCGGCCACGCCGCCGCACAGCTCGTCCAGCACCGCCCGCTTGGTCCGCTCCTGCGTCCCGGCCCAAACGCCGGCTTCCCACGGACAGGCGAGGTCCAGCGCCGCCACATCGGCGGCGGAGAGGTCGGCGCCGGTGTAGCC
The DNA here is from genome assembly GCF_017876095.1 of Azospirillum agricola. GTDB lineage: Bacteria > Pseudomonadota > Alphaproteobacteria > Azospirillales > Azospirillaceae > Azospirillum > Azospirillum agricola. The sequence continues at coordinate 4,360 of NZ_JAGINM010000059.1, read as the reverse complement.
GCAATCCTCGATGAGGCTGCGGCGCCAGACCTGCGCCAGGAAGCGGTCCGCCTCGGTCGCCCCCTCCCAAGCCGCCAGCGTGAAAACGCCGCCTTGGCTGCCGAACGTCGTCTTGCACCACGCTCCGTCGCCGTTCTCGCCGGCATACCAATTGAACGTCCCGGTGGTCGGGGTCGAGTCCTTCAGCGCCTGGAGCGTCGAGCACCTCACGCCGACCGTGATCGGGACGCCCTTGTTGCGGCCGTCGGCGACGCCGTGGATGCGGCGGTCGCTGATCTGGCGCAGGTCCCCGACGTTGTTGGTCGACACCGGCTCGATCTGCGCCCGGTAGCCCCGGAGCCGGGGGCGCGGCAAATCCCGCAGCCCTTCGGCTCCGTCGGTGCTCATCGCGGCGCCGGTGCCGCCGGGATAGGTGGAGCCCTGCCACCGGCTGTCCAGATCGGACAGCGCGCCGCGCCAGCGGAACAGCACATCCTGCGCCCCCACCACCGGCTGCTCCACGGTGCCGGTGCGCAGCACGACCGCCGTGCTGTAGGCCGCCGCCGGCCCCGCGACCAACAGCTCCCGCGCCAGCCGACCGAAGTAGGCGTAGCGGCGCAGGTGGTCGCGCAGCCCGGCGTTGATGATCTTGATCCGGCCCTTCTCGACATCGCCCGCCCCGAACGATCGGCCGTCCCCATGCAGGCTGACCGAGCCCATGGCGTAGCCGTCGGGCGCGATCACCGGCTCGTAGGGGCCGGGGGCGGAGGGGTGGTCATAGTCCTCGTTGGCATAGCGCAGGATGCCGGCGGCGAGCTTCCAGCCGCTGTGGACGCCCGCGCCGCCGGTGGATTTGACGGACAGGGCAAAGCCAGCGGAGGTGCCGGCGACCACCAGCCCCTCCATCCAGGCGCCGGAACCGTCCGTCGCCTCCACGCGCAGCGTCATTCCCACCGTGGCCGGCGGGCCGGCGGTCAGCACGAAGCCCTTGAGCCCGGCGCCGACCGTGTGGGTGCTGGAGGATGCGGCGCCGACGTAGCAGCCGATTTCGATCAAATGGATCACGCTGCTCTCTCCTCGTCATGGTGCAGGCGCAGGGCGGCAAGCATCCGCCCCTGGCCGGCGATGGTTTCGGTTGCCGCGGCTTCGGTGAGGGCCACTTGGTCGCGGGCGTCGCGCGACCGTTCCGCGCGCAACGCCTTCAACTCGGCGGTCACGGTGTCGAGTTTGCGCTCCAGCATGGCGACCAGCGCCGCGTCGCCGCTGGGTTCGGGGCGGTGCGCCCGAAGGCTGGCGATGTTCGGCCCCGACCACCGATCGTTCGCCGCGCTCTCCCACAGGCTGGCGATGCGCATCGAGTCGGCGCTGGAGGCGACCGCCGCGCCACCGCCGTCCCACACAAGCTCGGCGCCGTGCTCGCCCACCCACTTCGCGCCCGGCGGCGTGGAGAGGGTGCCCTTTGCGAAGCCGGGGATGGAGCGGGCGCCCGACAGCACCTCGTTGATGCCGTAAGCCTCGAACCAGCGGCGCAGGTTAAAGCCCGGATCGACCGACCGCGCCGCCTGGATGTCCGCCATCCCGCCGAAGGCTGCCTCGATCTGGGCGTCGGTGAACGCCGCCAGTCGGGTCCGCTTGCCCTCCACCGAGTTGCGGGCTTTGAAGTCCCGCAGGAACGCCGTGTACTGGTCGCCGATCCCGTGCGCGGCGATGAAGGCGTTCGCGTTGCTGTCGAACCCGCCCGCGTAGCCGAATTGCCGCAGGAACCCCAAGGCGTCCTCGGATGTGAAGCCGGTCCCCTCCATCGTGGCGACGTCATCAGGCGCCCGGTAACGGTACGGGTTGTTCTCCCAGCCGAACCGCTTGTCGGCCGCGACCAGGACCTGTTGCAGGGTGTCGGCGCCCTGCGCCTTCGCCCAGGTGACGACATCCGGCAGGGTCTCCCTGGTCATGCCGGCCAGCATCTGGGGCAGCGTCGCGGCCGACGGGGTGTTCGTCAGCCGCTGGAGCGCAACCAGGGACGCCTGCCAGACGGCATAGCTCTGGTTCATGGTGGCGCTGAGGTCGTCCAGCTTCCCATACTGCCGCTCGCCCAGCCGGGCGGCGTCGGCCCGCTGCCGCTGCAACTCCTTCAAGGTATCCTGCGCGACCTGCAAATCCCTGTCGGCGGTGGCGGGGTTGGCGCCGCCCGGCAAGGTGCCGAGCCGGTCGAACAGCGACCGGATCCGGTCGTAATCGTCGCGGTTGCTGTTGGCGTAGTAGGCTTGGGCCAGCGAGACCAGCGTCGGCCCGAGTTGCTGGAGCTGCTGCTGCGCCTCCGTCTTCTCGGTGTCGCTGGCGGTGTCGCTGGTCGCGGTGCTGTAGGCCTCGTCGAACTGCCGGCGGGCCTCGATCAGCTTCTCGTAGGCCGACAGCGGGCTGCTGTCGTCGAGCGCCAGGCTGTCGTACGCCTGCCGGAACTGGCGGGCGACCGCCGCCGCCGCGACCGCGCCATCCTGGAGGCTGGTGATCAGGTCCTGCGTCGCGCTGATCTGCTGGTCGTAGTAGCCGAGGACATCGGCCTTGGCGAGGTCGAACGCCTTCTGGCCCCGCTCGGATGCCAGGACCTGCTGCAACAGCGTCGTGTCGTAGCCGGCATCCCGCGCCTGCGCCAACTCGACCGCCTGCTGCTGGTCGAGAGACAACAAGCCCGCCGTCCGAGCCGCCCCGACGCCGGTGTACATCCGGCTGTTGAGGTCGGACTGATAGGCGGTCAGGGCCTTGGCGGCGTCGGCCGCCTTGGTCCACGCCGTCGTCATGCTGCTGACGATGCCGGTGAACTGTTCGCCTGTGATCGTGCCGGCGCGGAACAGATCGGCGGCGCGCTCATAGGTGTAGGCCAAATCCCCGAAGGATGCCGTACCGCCTTGGATCGCCGTGAACAGGCCGTCGAGCTGGGTCGCGAAGGCCAGCACTCCAGCGCCACCACCACGGACCATCGCGCCATCGAGCACGTCCGTCGCCGTCGGCTGGCGGTGGGGCTCGGTGATCGCCTGGACCGAGGTCCAGCCCTGGCGCAGGGTGGACAGCACCGTCTGGCTGTCCTGGTAAGCCGTCGTCAGCAGGCCGACGGCGGTGGTGTACTGGTCGGCCGTCAGCACGCCTTCATAGACGGCCTGATTGAGAGCGCGCCAGCCGGCCTCGACGTCGGCATAGGTCAGCGCGCCGCGCCGCGCGGCAGCCGTCAGCCCGTCCAGACCATCGGTGAGCGCCGCGAAGGCTGGGGCTGTCACCGCCTCCACCGTCGCACCGGCGGCCCGGAAGGTATCCGCTGCCGACAAGCTGGCACCCCGGCCCGACAGCCCGGACACCTGGACGCCCGCCTGCCGCTGGAGGAGCCCCACCGCGTCGCTGTAGGCGGTCGTCAGCTTGGCGGTGTAGCGGGTCGCCATGTCGGCGACCTCTTCGGCGGTGTAGCCGAGGGAGGCGAGCGCGGGCCGGAACGCCTCGAACTGGATTTCCGCCTGCTTGCTCGCAGCCGCCATGCCGACCAGCGGCTGGGTGACGGGACCGAGGCCCATCATCGCCTCGATGCCGCGCCGCGCCGCCGTGGTCAGTTCCGACCCGGTTGCGAGCCCGAGCCGGGACGCGGTGTCCCGCCACTCGACGATGTTGGCTTGGACCTGTTCGCCAAGCTGCTTCGACGCCTCGGTAAACGTCTTGATCTGGTTGGACACCGGATCAAGGTTCGCCATCAGCGAGTCGAACTGCGGCCGGAAGGTCTTGGCGAACGAGACGTCGCCCAGCCATTCGTTGATGTCGGTCTTGGTGCTGGTGCCAATGGCCTTCAGCACGTCGTCCGACGCGGAAATCAGGCCCTTGCCGACGTTGGCCTTGAAGCCGGCGATGACCGCCTCATCCAGGCTGCCGAAGTCACCGGGCAGTTCGCCGGTCAGCGTCCGGGCCTTGAAGCGTCCGTCACGCCCCTCCACGCCGATGCCGAACTCGCCGTTGGTCGCGCCGCTGGCCGCCGTGATGAATTGCTTGGTGGCCGCGTCGATGCTGGACAGGAGCTGCTGCGCCTGCTCCAGCGAGCCGTCGTTGTCCTGGTTGTAGCTGCTCGCGACCTGATTGGTGCCGCTGTAGGTGACGGTCGCCGCCGCCGTCGGGGTGCCGCGGTCCTTGCCGAACAGCCCGCCGAGAAGCTGGGAGCCGATCGCGACCAGGGGTGCGAACGGTTGAGCCCCCGGAATGAACATCATCGCCGTCGCGGCGAGATTGCCGACGCCGCCGATGGTGTTCCCGGATTTGAAGTTCTGGAAGGCGTTGAAGCCGTAGCCGACGGCGCCGAGCGCGTCGCCGGCCGTGACGCCGCCCGCGCCCGGAGAGCCGGAGAGCGGCATCG
>NZ_JAGINM010000058.1 GCF_017876095.1 Azospirillum agricola | reverse complement strand
TTCGGCGACTTCTACGCCATGCAGGCGCTCATGGTCCGCCAGATGGTGGAGGCGGGGGAGAGCTTCGCCCGCTTCGTGACCTTCGGCCCGGACGAAGGGTTGGAGGTGCCGTTCCAGCTCCAGGCGATTCACCCGGCGCAAGTCCCGCTCGAAACCCTGTCGGCGCTGGTGGACACCCGCATCCGGGGCGGCATCGAGTTCGACGCCGCCGGGCGGCGCGTCGCCTTCCACGTCCTGCCGGCGCGGCCGGACGATCCGCTGGCGCCGCTGGCCGAGCTGTGGAACCCGGTGGCGATCCCGGCGCGGGACATGGCCCACCTGTTCCACCCGGTGGAGCCGGGGCAGCTTCGCGGCCTGTCCTGGCTGGCTCCGGTGCTGCTGGCGGTGCATGAGGTTGACCAGCTTCAGGACGCCGCCCTGGTGCGGGCGAAGCTCGCCAACCTGCTGTGCGCGGCGCTGGTGGACCCGGACGGCACGGCGGGCGGGCTGCCGGGCGACACGGCCGGCGGGGTTCTGGACTTCGGCCTGGAGCCGGGGACCATCCTGCCGCTGAAGCCGGGGACCTCGCTGGAGTTCTTCGACCCGAAGGAATCGAAGCACTACGGGGCGTTCATCAAGAGCCACCTTCAGGCGATCGCCGCCGGGTTGGGCGTGCCCTACGAGCTGCTGACCGGCGACCTGTCCGGGGTGAACTATTCGAGCATCCGGGCCGGGCTGGTGGAGTTCCGCAAGCGGCTGGAGCACTGGCAGCACAACGTCGTCGTCTTCCGGCTCTGCCGGCCGGTGTGGGACCGCTTCATCCGCACGGCGGTGCTGTCCGGGCTGATCGATTTCCGCGCCTACGAGGCCGATCCGGCGGCGTTCCACCGCGTCGAGTGGCTGCCGCCCAAGCCGGTGTGGGTGGACCCGAAGAAGGACGCCGAAGCCGAGATCCTGATGGTCAACGCCGGCTTCAAGAGCCGCACCCAAGTCGTCACCGGCCTGGGCTACGACCCCGAACAGGTGGACGCGGAGATTGCCGCCGACGCCGCCCGCGCCAAGCGCCTGGGGCTGCCCATTGGCACCACGTCGGCACCCGCGCTCCCGTCCCCGACCGACGCCACCCCCACCGATCCGGAGAGCGCATCCGATGACTGAACCCCTGACGCGCGCCCTTGGCGGCGCCACCCCGGCCACGCTCAACCGCGAGGCCCGCACGGTCGATGTGGTCGCCCTGTCCGGGCTGGCGCCGGCGGTGCGCAAGGCCCCGGCCCCGGATGGCACGCGGAAGCCTGGATCGAGGAATTGGACGCGGCGGGTGCGGACCTTGCCCGCTTCATCGGTGGGCCGGCGCTGAAGGATCATCGCGCCACCACCGACAACGCGGTGGGGGTGGTGGATGCGGCGTCGCTGGCGGCCGGCGGGCGCATCGTCGCCACCGTGCGCTTCTCCCGCAAGCCGGCGGCGGACGAGCTGATGGCCGACGTGGGCGACGGCATCGTGCGCGGCGTCTCGCTCGGCTACCGCGTCACGAAATGGCAACTGGCCGGGCGCCGCGACGGCCTGCGCGTCTTCCGCGCCATCGCCTGGGAACCCTACGAGCTGAGTTTCACCCCGGTGCCCGTCGATGCGGGCGCCACCGTTCGTTCACATGAGGACACCATGACCACGACCACGACGGCGGCGCCGGCCGACACCCCGGCGCAGACCACCACCATCGTCACCACCCCGGCCCCGGCCGACACCAGCCGCGCGGCGGTGAACGCGGAGATCCGCTCCATGGCCCGCGTGGCCGGGCTGGATCAAGCGTGGATCGACGGCCAGATCGACGGGGCCGCCACGGTCGACGCCGCCCGCGCCGCGGCGTTCGCCGAGCTGACCCGCCGCGGCGGCGTCACCATCACCACCGCGGCGCCGATCACGGTCGGCACCGACCACACCGACCCCAGCGCCATCCGCCGCAGCATGTCCGACGCGCTGGCCGCCCGGCTCGCTCCCGGCCTGGTCAAAGCCGAGGGGCGGGCGCGGGAGTTCATGGGGCACCGGGCGCTCGACATGGTGGGGGAACTGGCGGTGGCGCGCGGCCAGCGCTTCAACCGCTTCGACCAGAACGCGCTGATGGAACGCGCCATCGGGGCGCACACCACGGGCGACTTCCCCCTCCTGCTGGCCGACGCCGGCAACAAGATCCTGCTGGCCCGCTACGCCGCCGCCAACCCGACCTATCGCCTGTGGGCCGCCCGGCGCGGCTTCACCGACTTCAAGCCCCACAAGTTCCTCCGGGTCGGCGACTTCCCCGCCTTCAAGAACCTCGCCGAGTCGGGCGAGGTGAATTACGGCACCATGTCGGAGAACCGCGAGACGGTGGCGGCGGCCGAGTTCGCGACCGGCATCATCCTGGGGCGCCGCGCCCTGGTGAACGACGACCTGTCGGCGCTCTCGGACTTCTCCAGCATGATCGCCATCCGCACGGCGGCCGACGAAAACCGTCTCGTCTATGGCCTGCTGACCAGCAACCCGGCCCTGTCGGACGGCAAGGCCCTGTTCCACGCCGACCATGCCAACAAGGCCGCCGCCGGGGCCGCCATCACCGTTGCCAGCGTCGGGGCGGCGGTGGCGGCGCTGCGCAAGATGAAGTCGCTCGACGGCATCCCGCTCAATCTGGCGCCGCGCTTCCTCGTGGTCGGGCCGGACAAGGAGTTGGAGGGCCGGCAAGTCCTGGCGAGCATCACCCCGACCAAGGCGGGCGACAGCAACCCGTGGGCCGGGCTGATGGAGCTGATCGTGGACGCCAACATCACCGGCAATGGCTGGTACGTGATGGCCGATCCGGGGCTGTGCCCGACCGTGGTCTATGGCTACGTGGCCGGGTCCGAGGGGCCGCAGATCAAGACGGAAACCGACTTCGACAGCCAGTCGGTCAAGGTGCGGGCCGGGCTGGATTTCGGCTATGGCGTGATCGACTTCCGGGGCGCCCATTCCAACGCGGGGGCGTGACCGTGGCGGCGCTGGCCGACCTCATCGCGTGGCGGGACGCGCTCCAGGCGGCCCGCTACAGCGGCGCCCGGCGGGTGGTCTACGGCGGCAAGGAGACGGAGTTCAAGAGCGACTCCGAGATGGCCGCCGCCCTGGCCGCGCTCAACCGCCAGATCGACGCCGCCGGCACCGCGCCGCGCGTCTCCCTCATCCGCGTTTCATCCTCCAAGGGGATCTGACCCATGAAGACCTTCATCCAGAACGGCGCCTCCCTGACCGTCGCGGCCCCGGCCGGCGGCGTCACCAGCGGGGGCGGCGTCATCGTCGGCGCGCTGTTCGGCGTGGCCGCGACCACGGCGGCCGAGGGCGAGGCCCTGACCATCGCCACGGTGGGCGTCTACGAGCTGCCCAAGCTCTCGACGGCGGTGATCGCCGCCGGGGGCCGGGTGTCCTGGGACGCGACCGCCCATCGCTGCGACGCGCCCGGCGCTGGCCGCTATCCCATCGGGGCCGCCATCGAGGCGGCGGGCAACGGGGCCGGCACGGTCAAGGTGCGCCTGGACGGGGTGTCTACCGTCGCCGCCTCCTGATCCGCCACATGTGACGGGCGCGCGGCCCGCCCGATCCCCGGCCGGGGAAGGCCGCGACCCTCTCTCTTCCCCTCCGGTGCCCCATGATCGACTTCGACCGCTTCGCCGTCGCCCCGGCCTTCCTGACCTTCGGGGAGGCCGCGACCTACACCCCGCCGGCCGGATCGCCCATCCCCTGCCGCGTCATCCGCGAGGGCGGCGGCAAGCCGGTGAAGTTCGGCCCGGTGACGGTCTACCTCTCCAGCCTCACCTTCGACGTGCGGGCATCGGACGTGCCCGATCCCACCACCGGGGGCGTGTTCACGGTGGGCGCCATGGCCTACACCGTGACCGGCACGCCCTACCACCCCGAGGACGATCCGCACGGGCTGGTGTGGAGCTGCGGCGTGCTGTGGGGCGCCCCGATCCTGTACCGCAGCTACAGCGGGGACGGCGGCACCCTGAACCCTCCCAAGGGCAGCGGGTGGAAGCTGTCGGCGGCGGCACCGGCCGGCGCGGTGTCGGTCAGCATCGCCGGCACCCTGGCGCAAGGCCAGCTCCGGCCGGGCGACCGTGTGACCATCGGGACCACAGTCCACACCGTCACCACTACGACCACGGCGGCATCCGGGCGCTTCGACGGCGTGGGAATCGCTCCGGCGCTGACCACGTCCGCCGCCGCCACGCTCGCCGTGACGCTGGGCTTTGCCCGTGACTTCCCCGTGCTGGCCGGGATGGCGGGCTATGACGACGGCTTCGCGGGATCCGTCGTCATAGGAACCCGACGCATCATCGTCATGCAGGACCGCTTGACCGCCGCCGGCTGCACCGACGCGCCGAAGCTGGGGGACAGCATCACCTTCGAAGGGCAGACCTTCGCGGTGGGGGCCGCGACCGCGCTCTATCAGGGGGCGGCACCCTTCGCCTGGGACCTGCAATGCAGGTAAAGTCACCGAAAATTGCGGTAGAAAAGCATACGATGGCACGATTTGCTGCCAAAAAAACAAACGACAACAACGAATGTTCTTCTTTGTAAAACAATAAGAAGTTTTCTCTTCTTTGTATAACAACTCTCCTGCCTTGTGAGAGCGCAAAAGGAAAAAGGGCGATCCCTTGAAAAGGCGAGTGATTTGTTCTTGACGATATGAATGGTGTTCCCCAATTTGTGGGGACGGATGCGGGGGCTCGATCCGGCAAGACCACCCCCGACATCCGCTTGCCATGCAACTTTTCAAGGACTCTAATGATGGAGAATCAACACACTAAGCTGATCAACCACCTTGAGTGTCTCTTCAAAGCGCTGGATCTGATCCTCACCATAATGAGATTGTGGCGCTAACCAGAAACACATCAAGCTTAAGGGGCCTTGGCCACTTCAGCTCGATAACTCTTATATGAGGTGTGCGGCAAGAAGATCAAGAAATTCTTGCCGTACTCCCCATTTCCTACAGGATAAATCTCTCTGTTGATAGTGAGGATTCATTCCTCTGCCTCAGAGTTATGACAAGCCCTTAACACAGAGGCTATTGCAATCTGTGCGATAACCGCGGCCTGAATTGACGACACCAACGCATCTTGTGATTTCGGAAATTTCTTTCATTTTCAATGACATATGCGAAACGGAAGCGGTGGGCGTAGGGGGTATTAATTTCCCAGCTTTCTAACTCCGGTCCCAAAAGGCTTGGCCTGCCCATGGCAATCTGTGCTCATCCCACAAGCGCGCACCTGATATAAATATCAAACCTGTAGCAGTGCCGCTAGCAACTGCTTGCAGTTTGTGCCCAAATGCTAGCGGTCCGCTAGCACCCCTGCCAGGAGGAAAAACGATGGCCGCCGCCGCGCAACAGGTGAACGTCCGCCTCCGGCCGGATCATGCGGATCTCGTGCGGCGGGTGGCCGCCCGGCTGAAAGCGGAGGATGGGTTCGCGGGCGCGCTGGATCGGCTTCTGTCCCGCCCTGACCCGGCCCCCGCCCCGACGACGCCGGATGATGATCGGGTGGGGGCGCTGGAGGCTGCCGTGGGCGAGCTGCGCCAGCGGGTGGCGGCGCTGGAAGAGGGAGAGGCCCCGAAGCCTGCGAAGACGCCAGCGAAGGCCCCGGCCAAGCCGAAGGTCGCCCCTGCACCGGCCCCTGTTCTGGGCACTGGCACCATGTCCCAAGCCGACTACGCCCGCTGGCACGATGTATCCCGCACGTCGGTGAACAAGTGGAAGGAGGCGGGGCACCTGACCATGGCCGGCGACAAGGTGGACGTGGCCGCGTCGGATCGGTGCTTGTCCGGGCTGGGGATGGGGCGGTTTCGGGAGAAGAAGAGCTGACGGAGGTAGGGGATTGGATTGATTTGGGTTCAGCCGTTATCGACACGATCTTGCACATATCAAGTCCGCTACCACCTATGAGCTAGCCACTTGGGGGTTCTCATGCCGAAACTCAACCCGGAAGATTTCATTACCTTTGGTCACGTGTCTGTACGCAAAGATGAAGTGCGGTCGGTTGAACTATCAAGGCGGGGGCTTCGCCGAGACTGGGTTTTCGTTGAGCTACGAGACAAGGAGGGTCGAATTATAGGGTCGCATGGAAGGCAAGTCGGAAATGGGGATTGGGAAAAGCGTGACATAAAGCGCATGCAGGAAGAGTTATTTGGCGCCGACTTGGGGTTTGAATGCGTCGGCACTGTGCCATTAAAAAACCGAATTTTATGGCTCGTCTGGGGCGCTGTCACAGGGATTTTCAAGCTCGCTACAATTCTTCCACGCCTGTTGATTTTGGGGCGCTGACGACGTCGCAGCGGCGCTGGAGCCATATCCTGGGGCGCCGCCCTCCGCATCTCAAGGCCGAGGCTCGATAGGGGGGTGTTGTTTGCATGATTTCTGAAAATTACCAGGAGGAGGCATTAACTTTATTGCCATCTCTCCCGGTAATAAATTTCCTACTACCGCGCTTCCTGCAATAATTGAATTATGGAAACGCGCTGGTAAAGATTTGTGAAACTATCTATAGGAAGGGTTGCAAGTAAGGGCATCGTTAATTCTTGCGGATATGCTGCTTCTTACATCATCTTGTAGACAGACTTTGCACCACTCCCTACATAGTATCTCCCAAACACTAACTGAGCTTTTTAATACTCTATCTCCGACTAATACCGGCTCACGCCTGAGCTGACTCTCGGGCCGCATGGGATTCCCAAATTATAGCGAGCATGATTCACTGAAGCTCCACCGGGAGTGGGAG
>NZ_JAGINM010000057.1 GCF_017876095.1 Azospirillum agricola | reverse complement strand
ACTCCCACTCCCGGTGGAGCTTCAGTGAATCATGCTCGCTATAATTTGGGAATCCCATGCGGCCCGAGAGTCAGCTCAGGCGTGAGCCGGTATGACAGCCATCACATGCACCCTAACCAGGATAGGGCTGCGACAGAATGCGCAGGGGAAAGCGGCGGCAATTGCCGTCCGCGAATCGGCCGTTTGACGGCCAGCCGCCAAAGTGTCCGGCAACCTGCGTTGACGATGGCTTTCCGGACGCATAGTTTGTCGGACGGGTTTCCGGACAAACGGAGCGGGCGGTGGCGAACATCGGCTATGCCAGGGTCTCGACCGCTGACCAGGATCCAGCCCTGCAACTCGACGCCTTGGCCAAGGCAGACTGCGAGCGGGTCTTTCAGGATCAGGCATCCGGAGCCAAGGCTGATCGACCTGGGCTGGCGGCGGCCATCGCCTTCGCACGAGCCGGCGACATTCTGGTGGTCTGGAAGCTGGACCGTCTCGGCCGATCTCTTCCGCACCTGATTGAGACGGTGAACCAGCTGGAGGCTCGCGGTGTGGGCTTCCGCTCTCTGACCGAGGCGATCGACACGACCACCCCGGGCGGCAGGCTGGTGTTCCACATCTTCGGCGCTCTCGGCCAGTTTGAGCGTGACCTCATCCGGGAACGGACCCGTGCCGGCTTGGTCGCTGCCGTTGCTCGTGGTCGAAAGGGCGGGCGCACGCCTGTGGTAACCGAGGACAAGCTCCGCCGGGCAAAGGCTCTGCTCGTCCAAGGGCTCACGGTTCGTGAGGCTGCGGCGCGGATCAAGGTCGGAAAGACCGCCCTTTATGCTGCTCTTGGCGTAAAAGGGGACGGCGACGTTGATTCCTGAGTACCGTTCATAATTCGTTCTACCTTAGCGTTGTTTACCTAATACCTATCGCGCTCTCCTCTCCTTGGCGCCGTCGGCGCCTACGCGTGCTCGCAGCGCCGGTTCTTCGCGTTCCTTGAGGCCGTGGTGCATCCACGCACCCGTGACGAGCGGCAGCAGCGCGCCCTGGTTGACGCCCTCAACCCTCTTCTGGAGCGGGACGGCTTCGCGCTGATGCCGACGGGCTAGGTCTCCGGGTACAGCGTCTTCACCGTGCAGGAGCGAGCCTCCGCCCACCAGACGCCGGCCGACACCGCGATCTCGGCGGCGCTGGCGGCCTTCGACGAGGCCAGCGTGCACGACGCCTGGAGGAAGGCTCTGGAACGCCGGGCCACGCATCCTGAAGGGGCCATCACCTCGGCCCGCACGCTGTTGGAGACGGTATGCAAGCACATCATCGAGGACGCCGGCGGCACCTACGCGGAGAGCGACGAACTGCCCAAGCTGTACCGCACGGCGGCAACGCACCTGAACCTCGCCCCGGATCAGCACACGGAGGAGGTCTTCAAGGCCATCCTGGGCAACTGCCAGTCGATTGTGAACAGCCTCGGGAGCGTGCGCAACAAGCTCAGCGACGCGCACGGCCGGGGCCGCAAGGCGGCGCGCCCGCTGCCCCGGCACGCGGAGCTCGCGGTTAACTTGGCGGGCACCATGGCCACCTTCCTCGTCTCGACGTGGCGGGCGCGGCAGGCGTCGACGAAGCCGTGACGGGCCTCTCGGCGACGCTACGCTCCTGCCTCGTCCGGAGGTGTCGCGCCCCCCATGCCCCGCGGGAAAAGGTTGGGGTTCTGTTCCGCGATCGACGTCAGAAGCGAGACCATGCCCGACAGGTCGTAGGCGTTCGACTCGATAATGCCGGCGCGCCGGCGCTTCACCTTGGTGATCATGCCGAGCTTTTGGAGCTTGTTGATCGCCCGTTGCACTTGGCGCTCGGACACCCCCAGCCGCCGGGACAGGGTGAGCATGGAGGGGAACGGCAGGACGTCCTTTTTCCACCAGGACGCAGCAAGATGGATGGCAACCAGGCTCTCCACCGGGGTCAGCCGGTGCTCCTCAGCGATGAACTGGTTGACGAGGAGCAGGTAGTTCGGAATCTGGGCGAAGCCGCGCTGCGCCACCAGTCGCCCCCACTTCGCCTCCATATCGGACTTGGAACCATCCGCCGTTTCCATACGACATTCCCATCGGACATAATGTCCTTCTATAAAGACACACGAATACATACAGGATCAATACCTATGTGAAATATACCTAAGAAGGTTCACGGCCAAACCCACGCTCAAGCCTCTTGACAGACACCGCAGGCGAGCGTATATGCTCGAGGATTGCGTATGATCGGCGTTGACTACCGGGATTCCGAGGGCCATATTCGGTTCCAACACGACCCGCCACGCCTCTCATAAGAACGGCGCACCAGGGCGGGTTTTTCATGTCTACACGTACCTTTTCCAAGCCGGCGCTCGACCTTACGGGACAGATCGAACACCTCCGTGCCCGAGGTCTGGCCATCCCCAACGAGGACGAAGCCCGCGCCGTTCTCAAGGCCGTCGGATTCTATCGGTTCCGCGGCTATGCCCTCCATTGGCGCTTGAAGGCTGACGGTACGAAGGAGGCTCAGTTCCTCCCCGGCGTCACGTTCCGCGACGTCACGCGTGTGTGCGATTTCGACCGCAGGCTTCGGACGCACATCCTGCATGCGGTCGAGCGGATCGAAGTCGCGCTGAGGGCGGCGTTTTCAAACGCCCTCGGGGTGACCTACGGCAGCCACTGGTATCTGGAGGCCAGCCGCTTCGCACCAGGGTACAATCACACGGCGCTGATCAGCCGCATCCAGGGCGAAATCCACCACGACCAGAAGAGAGCCGACAAGCGCGACGTCTTCATCCAGCACTACTACGGTTCTTACGATGTTCCCGACATGCCGCCGACCTGGATGGTCTTCGAGGCCATTCACCTCGGCACGATGTCGAAGATGTTCGAGAACCTGACCAAGGCCGGGCAGAAGCTGGTCGCCGCCGAGTTCGGGGAACACCGAACCCTCATCGGCTCCTGGTTGGAGATGCTGACCGTGCTGCGGAACTACTGCGCCCACCACGCCCGGGTCTGGAACCGGCAGTTCCCCGTCAAGCCGGTCATCCCCAAGCTGTACACCCCCTACTTCGAGTACCAGCTGGAGAATAAGAACGGCCAGACGGTGACGGAGATCGGCGGTTTCCGGCTGCACACGCAGCTGTTCGTGCTGCAGAAGTTTCTCGAGCGCATCGGCGCCGGAGCGCTCTGGATGGACCAGCTCTTCGACCTTCTGCACGAGTACAACGACATCCCCACCGCTCCCATGGGGTTCCCCGACAAGTGGGTTGGGTTCCCCACCGAGGAGGAGATGACGCGGGAGGCCGAACGCCGCATAGCCGCGGCGAAGGAGGCCCGTCTTGCGGCCAAGGCGGCGGCCCCCTCGTAAGGGCGCCGCCGGCGCCGGCGGAGGCGGATCGATGGCTACCACGGCATCCGCCAATGCGGTACATCAGCGCCCCGAGCAAACGCGGAGCCGCCATGTCCCCGACCAACGATCCCGGCTTCAACGCCAAGGAGCGCGACCTGATCCGGCGCGAGTTCCAGCAGCGCATGTCCAGCGCCCGCAGCATCCACGACGGCCTCCTGTTGCGGCGCTGGTCGACGGGCGAGCGCAAGGGGCAGCCGAAGGTGCCGGCCGCCGTGCAGTCCCTGCTCGACCGCGGCCTTGTGGTGCTGGACGACCTCGACAAGCACTGGCCGGTGGCGCGCTTCACCACGGCGGGCTTGCGCGCCCTGCGGCGGATGGCCGCCGATCGGCGGGCCTTCAACCCAGAGAGCCACGCACGCCTCCTCGAGGAGGTTGCCGCGCTGACGGGAGTGGACGATGAGTAGGCACCGGGTCGCGATCGGCGACCGCTACGCGCGCGCTGACACGCCCCGGCACAGCTACGTCGTCGTGGCACTGGTCGACAAGCCCGGACACCCGCCGCACGCCCGGCTGCAGGCCGAGGGCGGCTCCCCGTACGACGAGATCTTGGTCGGTGTGGGCGCTCTGCGCGATTCCAGCGCGTGGCGACGTCTGGATTGAGGGCTGCCGTAGCCCGCAGGCGTCCTGCAGCTCGGAACCGGACGCAGCTCAGAACGGAATGGGAAAACGGGGAGGGGCACGTGGCCCCTCCCCGTGCTCGCTGACGGTTGGCCAGCGATCGCCTCAGTCGTCGTCCTCGTCGTCGTCCGCGGCGCCGTCCACCGCCTCGTCGATCTCGTCGAGAGCCTCGAGATCGCCGTTGTGGACGCGCTTCAGAATGCCCCGGATGCGCTTCGACGCGATGCGAGGCCACCCCTCGATGGTCTCGGTCTGAAGCACAGCGAAGTTGTCGCCGACCGGGAAGACCGACCAGCCGCTGTCGGCCATGTCATCGATCCAGTCGGCGATGAACACGTCGCGCAGGTGGCGTCGGTTCGCCAGGGTGCGCACCGTTTCCGACGAAATACGGACGCGGGTCACACCCTTTCCCTTCTCTTCGCCGTAGGTGCGGATGAGATGACGGGTGAGGACTCCCGTTTCGCTGGCCGTGGGCCTATAATTTGCCATATCAGCTCCTGCCTGGGGTTGATGCCACCGCGTCAGGGGGTGGGTACCAGCCACTCCCTGACGCTCATTTCGACGACCCCGCCGTCATTACGGCGTCGGGGTCGTCGAAATGATGCTCGCTCGCTCCGAGCGACATTGTCAATTCCTTTTTTGGCTTTCGGGTGCGACACGACGAGTCCGCCCGCCGAGATTCGGTTCGGCACGTCGGGTACGCTTGAGCCGCTGTCACACGGACGCACGCCGCAACGTTGGAAGGCCCCGGCCCGCCCCGTCACGCCTTTCGGCCGCTCGTAAAGACGAGCAAGCTCGCAACAAGGGTTCCGTCCCGGTCCTCCGGCTCATCGCCGGTGAAGACGACGGTCACCGGCTCCGGCATGGTCTCCGCCAGGATGGCAAGGAGGTCATCGACGTCCTTCAGCGTCAGCGAGGCGGGCGACAGGCGGAGGATGGTGGAGCGAGCCTCGGCCAGAAGACCGCCCGCCTGGGCGGTCAGGGCCTGACCGGCCTCGGCGATCCGCCGCGGTCCCGCGGTCCGCGCGGTGAGCAGCGCGCCGGCGCCGCCGGCGGACAGCACGCGGCGGAGCGCGCGCACGTCGATGAGCCCCTGCGAGCGGGTCAACGGCTCGACGACGGCGCGCACCGCCGCCACCGCCGCGGCCTCGCCGGCGACGCGGACGACGGGGCCGACGACGTCCGGCCCGACGCCGGCATCGCCGATGGCCACGGTCATCATCAAGCTCCCCTGCGCGCGCCAGTTGCGAAGCACCGACGCGGCGACGGTCCCCTCCGCCTCCAGGGGAGCGGCCACGACGATCGCAACGTCCGGCACCGCGCCGTCGGCCGCGGCCAGGAGGACCTCCTCAGCGACCGTGCTGGCGCCATACGGTTCCACCGCTTCGGCCGCGCGCCGCCCGGTCGGGCCGAGGCCCAGCACGAGCACGCGAGGGCACGAACGGACCGCCGAGGAGGACGGCGCGGGAGCGGAGGTCATGGCAAGCCTCTGGGGACGGGAGAAGGGGGATCGTGCGTTACGCATCGCCGTCGGCCGGTCGGCGCGGTCGAGCCGCGGTCCCGGCCTCGGCCGCGCTGTTGATCGCAAGGAGGTGCGCCTTCAGGTCGAGCGTGTGTTTGGCCGGCCTCTGGCATATGAGGTGATAGCCGGCCGGCGCATTGCGCCACTGGCTGTGGCTCATCTTGATGAACAGGCTCATCCCGTCGAGCCAGAGCGGAAGACTCTTCAGGAGGGCGGCGGTGTCGTCGGACGGTGTGGGGGCCATGCAGGTTCCCTTGCGGTCGATGGGTGACGGCCAGGCGACGAACCGCTTCAGACGGCGCCCAGCCACGCTTGCACCGTCCCCGGCAGCAGATCCGGGCGGCGGCGGGCGAAGGCCAGGACGTCGGCGCGGCTGATGACCTCGGCCCGCGAGTTGGCGCCGCGAATCAGCCCGTTCGGCTGGAAGGCGAAGGCGACGCCGACCTCGTCCGGGAGGCTGCCGAGGTCCACGGGGGTCCCGCCGGTCTTGACCTGCAGGACCGCCTCGCGCCCGTCGTCATCTTCGGCGCTCTCGGCCAGTTTGAGCGTGACCTCATCCGGGAACGGACCCGTGCCGGCTTGGTCGCTGCCGTTGCTCGTGGTCGAAAGGGCGGGCGCACGCCTGTGGTAACCGAGGACAAGCTCCGCCGGGCAAAGGCTCTGCTCGTCCAAGGGCTCACGGTTCGTGAGGCTGCGGCGCGGATCAAGGTCGGAAAGACCGCCCTTTATGCTGCTCTTGGCGTAAAAGGGGACGGCGACGTTGATTCCTGAGTACCGTTCATAATTCGTTCTACCTTAGCGTTGTTTACCTAATACCTATCGCGCTCTCCTCTGAGACGGCTATTGGCCCCGGCTTTCAGCTGGACTACCGACCACCGAACTGACCAGATTTCGCCCAGGCGCAACCTGTTGTAAAGCCTTGTGATATCGGCTCTGGATGGTCAGTTGCCGCCCAGGCCCGCGAAAGTCGTCCGTTTCTGAGACGGATGCCTCCGCTGCCCTGCAGGCCGGATCCAGATCGCCGCCGGCCCGTCGGCGAGCTGGTCGCCCAGGGCGGCGTCGACGGGACCGAGGTGCAGGACCTGAGGCCGCGGCGGCCGCGGTGGAGTTTGAGGAGACGCCCGGGCCGGTGCTGGCCATCGTGCTGCCCGTCGGCGTCGTCCGATCCCTGCACCGTCCTCATTGGCCTTGTTCTTAACGACCGCAGAAAATCAAAGCCGCACGACCGTGCACAGCTCTTTTTCCACGTCCTGCTAGCACTACTTTGGCAGTTCTACTCCCGCCGGTGCGGGACGAGCCAGCACCGACAGCAGGGACATCGGAGCGGCGCGCAGGTGAGGA
>NZ_JAGINM010000056.1 GCF_017876095.1 Azospirillum agricola | reverse complement strand
CGCTGTGGAAAACCGGCCCGCCTACGCCAGCTCTGGGGGGCGCTTCGGCGGGCCGGTTCCCCACAGCTCCTACACCACGTTCAGGGACGTGACCCGTTCCGAGACGGCCCATAGGGCTGCTGCAGACCCTATCGAGACGCACGGAGGGCTTGCCGAGGAGACCCCACCGCATTCGATAAAGCCCATTTTTGTGACGTCACAGAAAAGGACGCCGCGACCGCCGGCTCGTCCCGCTCCTCGATGCCGGCGGCTCCGCCCCGGTGCTTCAGCCCCGCCTCGCCGTTGATCAACAGATCCGTCACCGGCTCCTTCAGCCGGTCGGCGCCGGCCGGGTCCGGGGTGTTCGTCCTGGTCGGGCAGCTGGTCGAGATCTCGGTATGGCACTCCAACCCGGGCTCGATCAGCAGGACGGCCGGCGGCTCGTCCTGGTCCTGCACCTGGCCACGGTCCTGTCGTTGATCGGCGCCGTCCTGGTGCTTCAGCGCCGCCCTACCGGTGAGGGGGCTGGCGCAGCGTGGCCTTACCGCGGCCCATCCTGAATGGTGATGCTGCCGGAGTTGCCGATGATCAAGAGAGCGACGGCAATGAGCGTAACGGTCGGCTTGGCTGCCATCACGACGTCTCCCTCGTCAGAATGCTTCTCTACCAGCCATAGGCTTTCTTTCAGGAGGTAAACTGGTAGATATAGCATCGTGTAAAGAGAAAATTCCTCATGGAATGCCACCGATGAAAGAGCCTGGATCGGGATACCGGATGGAACGGTCGGCGGCAACGCTGTCGGCGCTCGCGATCGTCGGCATGGTCGTGGGGCTGCTGATCCGCAACGAGCCGATCGCCGATCCCCGGCTGTTCTTCGCCCTGCGCGTTGTCGTGAGCGTCGCCGCGGCCGTGCTCGGCGCCGCGATCCCCGGCTTTCTCCAGGTCCGCTGGTCGCGAGGCGGGCTTGCCGTTCGTGCCGGCGGGGCGCTCGCGCTGTTTGTGCTGACCTTCGTCTACACTCCGGATCTGGTCACCGCCCAGGACACCGCCCCCGCCAATGTCGGGGTAGACCCAACAGTCGTGTCATCAGGGGCCATTTGGAAAGCGGCATGGGAAAGCGACCGAGCTGAACTATCCCGGAGGCTGCTTTCGATCTCCCGGCGCATGCTCCTTGAGCCGTGAAATGGTGGCATGGCTTACATTGTAGGTGCGGGCGATGTCGGTCAGCGCCTCGCCGTTGTCGCGTCGTGCGATTGCCTCACGCATTTGATGCGGTGTCAGCTTCGACGGGCGCCCTAGCTTGACGCCTCGGTCCTTCGCCCGAGCCCGACCTTCGCCGGTGCGGGTGCGGATCAGGTCACGCTCGAACTCGGCCAGCCCGCCGAGCACGGTCAACATAAGGCGACCGTGCGGCGTGGTCGTGTCGGCCCACCCATCTCCCAGGGAACGGAAGCCAGCCCCCTTCGCGGTGATCGTGGCCAGCGTATTGAGCAGGTCGCGGGTGGATCGGGCCAGGCGGTCGAGCCGTGTCACCATCAGGATGTCGTCGGCATCAAGGGCGTCCAGCGCGCGCCGAAGCTGGGCGCGATCGGTCTTCGCCCCGCTCGCCACCTTCCGGAACACCTTGCCGGCGCCGGCTGTGGTCAAGGCAGCAACCTGCGCCTCCACGCTCTGGCCGTCCGTCGACACACGCGCATAGCCGTAAATCCTGGTGCAATTATGCACATATATTTTGCACAGAAAAAAGCGTGCGTTGTCAGTCCGTTAAGTTTTGTGCGGAATTCTTGATTTCTGCACAGGCCGCGGCTCCGGAGATTCAGGGCGTGAGCGTCGATGACCGCACCGGCGCGGAGCCCTGGCTGCTGACCGAGGCCGATCACGCCCTCGTTCAGGAGAAAAGCCGGGCCAATCGGCTTGCCTTCGCGGTGCTGCTGCTGTTCCACCGGGTTCACGGTCGATTTCCCAAACGGCCAACGGACGTCGATGCCGCCACGGTGGAACACGTGGCCCAGCAGCTCGGCATCGAGGCCAATCTCGATCTCCGGCATCCGGCAACCGATCGGACCTGGAAGCGACACCGTGCCGAGATCCGCACCCGGCTCGGGTATCGGGAGCCAACCGTCGCCGACGCCGAGGCGCTCGAGGCGTGGCTGGCGGTCGGGTGATGTCTGCTTCGTCATAATGACCCCAGTCTCTCAAGAAATGGGGCCTCCAGGAAACCCGCCGCGGTTCAGTTTTCTGCCCGTTCCATGTTGCGACCCCGTCTGGGCGATGCGGGTTTTTGCGACCAGCCGCGAGCGTCCAGCGCGGCGACCTCCTCGAAACGGGTATGGCGGGCGGCCTGGATGACGGCGCCCCTTTGTTCGCGACGGGTCGATGGTTTGCCACCCTCATCGGGCTGTGGCGAAGGCACCTCTTGTCCGGTTTCGTCGACGGGAGCGACGGCCAGTTTGGCCCCCGCCCGCAGATCCCGATGATGACCGGTAAGAAGCTCACGCAGCGCATCGGTGAAGGTCGGCGCCAGGTAATCGCGCATGCCCGCTACACCATCTTCCAGATGGCCGAGGTGGCGGTGCCGCGCGATCTGTTCCACAGCCTGCTGATGCGTCGGCAACCTCCGGCCACGACTTTTCGCACCATGTTGACGGCAGACGGGTGGATCTACAGTGGCTTCCGACAGGCGAGATACGTCCACTGCGTTGCGGAATAGCCAGCTAGAGGCGAAAAATGCGAGAATTTTGGGCTGAAGAGACCAAAACCCGGGATGTTCCCACCGGCGAATGGCGCGACACGTGCTTCCTGCTCTTCTCATACCATCCTGGGGCGGGTACACTACGTCCCGAGATGGGCGGATGGGCCGTCAATCTGGGAAATGTCGGTTAATATGTCGCAATATGACTGTTAGATGACGGGGTCAGTAAGTGAACCACGCCACGGCGCTAGGGATTGGTGTAGTTTCTAAAAACACTGTTGATGCTGCCATCAACGTGGCAAGTTTGCTGAGTGAACCGATCTTTCTCATCTGCAGTCGACGCCAAATCGACCACGAAGGTGTTGGCGGCGGATACGTGAACAACTGGTCGACCGAAGCGTTCGCAGACTATGTGATACGCCGTAGGTCGTCGAACCTGCTTGTCGCGCGGGACCATGGTGGCCCGTATCAGGGGCGTGTTACAGTCTTTTCTGGTGCAGATAGCGCGATCGAGGACGCTTCCCAATCGTTCCGCGCCGATATTCGTTCAGGGTTCGACTTTCTGCACTTTGACACTTGTCTCGAAGAAGCAGGGTTTGCGTCGAACACTGTTGCCCTGCAACGGTATCACGATTTGCTTGGGGACGCTTCTGCCTTTGCATTGTCCTTGAATCGCGAATTCGGTCACGAGGTCGGCACTGAAGACCAAATGGAGCAAATTGCATCAGTGCAAGACACTGCCGACATGCTGGATGAGCTAATTGCCGCTACCAAGGCGGCCGGGTTTGCCCTTCCGGACTACATGGTTGTTCAAACGGGGACAAGAGTCGTCGCAACCGGCAATGTCGGTGCCACGGCACAAATCACAACCCAACTGTCGTCGCATGGCGCCGACTTAATGGCACTGGCCGCCCTATTGGGTAGATATGGAATAAAACTCAAATGCCACAACGGTGACTACATTAATCACCAGACGCTTCGAATGCTGAACCATTGCGGCATAGGTGGTATGAATGTTGCTCCGGAGTTCGGAACCACCGAAACGAAAACACTCCTGACGCTGCTGGGTCGGTATGAAATGAGAGACGAGATGCAGGAGTTTGTCCGCCTCGCTGTCGAAAGCGGCACTTGGCGGAAGTGGGTCGACAACGACGCCGCATACTCAGATGTTCATCTCGCAACAATCTGTGGCCATTACTGTTTTTCTCACCCGGAAGTGCTCAGAATAAAGCGTGAGTTGGACCGCTTTCTGACAAGAAAAGGGGGTGTTTCGCTGGATTCACTCCTTAAAGTCGAAATCGAGAGAAAGATACTTTTCTACGTGGATTCTCTGGGTTATGCGCAACCTGTGACGGCAAAGTTTGTCACCTGATGCGCAGCGTTAATCTCAGTCTGTTCCTCGAACCGTACGATACATTGCTCGTGGACGTTGATGGCGTTTTGACACATCACGGCGAGTTTTCGGATGCCGCGATGCATGCCTTGAAGACCTTTCGGTCAAAGAACATCTTCATTTGCACGAATTCTGTACGTCGGACTCCTTCCATTATCGCCTCGAGATTGGCATCGCTCGGGCTATCTATCCCTGCGGACGATGTATTTACAGGCGCACGAGCGGCAGTGGCTTTTCTGCGCCGTCTGGACAATACTCAGAAAGTCTACCTGTTCGGCTGCGGCAGTGCTTCAGAATATTTCATAGAAAATGGAATATCAGTCCACGACGAGATAGATAAAGCCTCTGCCTTTGTGCTAGGGGCAATAGACGCTCAAGTAATGAACGTTGAAGCGTGTACCAAGATCGCAAACAGACATCTGGACGGGGCAATTACAGTAGCAACGAGCGAGGACCTGGTGGTCCCGCACACTGATGGCAGCATCAAACTTGGCACAGGCTTTCTCTCCAAGTTCATCAAGAGCTTGTCGGATACGAACTATGCTCTAGTGGGCAAGCCCAGCCGATCATATTTTGAGACAGTTCTCAGTGAAGTTAAGGCCCGAGGCGGCGGTCGCGCCGTTATGATCGGCGATACTTATTCGACTGACATTGTTGGAGCGCACAGTATGGGTCTGGATACCCTATATGTAACCCGCCAAGTGACGGCTAAGCCTGACGCCTACGCACACGGAGTAGCTGTGGCCTTCGCGATGGATGCGGAGGTTTTTGTGAATGACTGACCGTCGCAAGCCGGAACTCTTCGTTTCTCTTTGGTCCGTCATAGAAGGATCTCATGCTGTCTCTATGTATGCGTCCGTTGCGAGCCGGCTGCACCTCGACGTCATGGAGCAACACTATTGCGGATCGGACTTGTTCCTGGACTTCCAGCCGGAAAAGCTGCTGGCTGATGTTCCGCTAATGCTTGATGCACATCTTATGATTGGAGATCCAGTGACGTGGATCCAGGCCTGCCCCTACAAGCACCGCCTGGCGTCGGTTTCTGTCCATCTCGATAGCGCAGCAGCGGTCCGAGAGTGCGCTAGGATGCTAAAGCACGACAATATAGAGGTCGGCATTGTCGTGCGTCTGGAAGATGACTGGAACACGGTTTGCGATCTTCTGCCCATATGCGACCAGGTTGTCGTCATGGGAACGCCGATCGGCGTTAAGGGCGTTGGCCTGCAGGAACGGGCGTTAGAAAATATCCGCCGTCTTGTCGTTATCAGAAGAGAGACCGGAGGCAGGTTTAGAATTCTGGCGGACGGTGGCATCCGCAAGGACACGTTGGAGAATCTCGTTGACGCGGGCGCCGACGCCCTCGCGATTGGATCTCTGATCTGCGCCGCGCCTCAACCTCCTCATGAGTTCTGGGATCGCTTTGAGCCAGGCCAAATGTCATGATCTGGCCGTTTTTGACGCTCTCGGGGGACACCCCGGCCTCCAACTTGTCCTTGCCCCAAAATCGACAGAACCGATTGCTGGTTGTGAACGAGCATGGAGAAGCATGGGGGCGTAGACTTCTGCCCGGTGGCTTGTCGAAACGCCTATCGACTTCAACGCTTTTTTTTTCGTCCACCAATGCTTGCTTGGTCGAAGCCCTGACCAACGGCAATGGAGCTTCCCTTTGCAATATCTCCGAGGCTCTCGACTACCTTGTCTCATTCGTCGGCTGGACGAAGGACGTCACGGTAATTCAGAATGGTGGGCATGCAAGCAGGCTCGCCGAGCTGGCTGCTGGCAACAAGGGAGCGGTGGCACTGTTCGATGACGTGACGCTGTACGACTTGGCATGCTGGGAGGCTGGGTTGTTTTCACCGCACGTGTCGGACTGCGTACAGATCGCACCGATCGACATGTTTCAGATACCCGCCAATGCCCGGTTGCTTGAGCAGGTCGCTCGCAACTTGGAAAGAGGGCATCTGGTCGTTGTCGGGATCCCCGTACGCCCTGACGAACTGACACCTAAACAGCTTGAAAAGTGGGGCTTTCTTGTAACGAGGGCGGACGACGACGAGGTTGTTGGCTTCGTTGAACATCCCGGGACGGCGGCAAACCTGATTGCGGGGCTTCCCGCGGGCGACGCGTCCGAGTTCAACCTGTATTTCAGTACGTTCCGGTTCTTCCTGAAGGCTTCAACATTGGCGAACATTGCATCAGCAATTCGGCCCGAACTGGCACGGCTGCCCGCAGGTCACAAGATTGATCTGAGCGATCACGTGATCGAACCTCTTTTCCGCAGTGAGAGTTCAGAATGGCGCGCAAAGCAAGGTGCTTTGCTGGCGTCGTCCGGTGCCACCATCGCGGAAAGATTGGTCGCGCTTGGAGTTGGAGTGAGTGTTGCATCGGCTGGAGCCGACGGCGTATCCGAAGACCTTGGAACACACGAAGCCCTGGAGGCCTTCAGGCAATTCCGGGAGGTCGGACCAGCGAGCTGGGGTGGTGTTTGGACCGCAATCCACCAGACAATGTTATCCGGCGTAGAAAAGTGAGGTGGTCCCCGTTCCCCGGACAGTCGGATAAGCTTGGTTCGCCCATCAGGAAGGACGGACCCGATGACGGGGAACAGGAAACGGTATTCGGCGGAGTTCAAGGCGAAGGTGGCGCTGGAGGCGATCCGGGGCGAGCTGACGGTGTCGCAACTCGTGGCCAAGCACGGGGTGCACCAGACGCTGATCAACGCCTGGAAGAAGCAGGCCGTCGAGGGGATGGCCGGGGTGTTTTCCGGCAAGGCGGAGGCTGCTGAGGCCAGCCATCAGGGCGAGGTGTGTCAATCGGCCTCGAAAAACCAGCCATCATCGGCGTCCAATTTCCAGCCACGCTTCCAGTTGCAGAAGCCCGTTGTCCAGGGAGTCCACGGGA
>NZ_JAGINM010000055.1 GCF_017876095.1 Azospirillum agricola | reverse complement strand
CATCCTCCATCGTACCCTCCGCGTCCCGTAAGCCCGCACGCAATCTCGATCATGGAACCCGGTTCGGGAAGAAGGGGGCGCTCGTAACGCTTACGGCCTATCCGGCGATGTGCTGTTGGACCGCGCCGCAGCCCTGCCCATCGGAAGGCGACCACTCAGCCTGGGACGTCGCCGCCATGCCGCCTGAAAGCCGCGTTCCGGATACGCTTGACCTTAGCGTTGTTCAGCGAGCAGATGTCGCAACGTCCTCTTTAAACTTTAACCAACGATTCGTTTCTAGCTGGATCAGCAAGCTCCGGCATCCGTGACGCGTCTGGTTTTGCGTGCACCAAATCGGCCGCTGACGCCGACGTCACAGTGCCCAACCAAGCCTTCCCTTTGTAAAAACAAAGAAAATCCCAGGAACGGTGGGGAATGTGAACGTCGGAAATCGGAGAAACCGTCTGAACGCCAAGTCGCGCGCTGTTGCTCGTTTCGAAGCCGTAGCCGTGCAGCAGCTCCTTTGCATCCTCCACAAGCCGCTCAATATGGCCTGCGTCACTGCCCACGATGAAACAACCGATAACAGCCAATTCCGCACCCTTCGATGCATCCATCCAGCGGCAGCAGTGCTCAGCATCGGCTTTGAGAGGAAAGGCTCGGACGCCTTTCTTTAATTCTATGGTAATCCGGGAGCTGTATTTCCAGGGATCAGACGTTTTGTGCAGGATGGCGATGTCGAAAGGATGCCCTTGTTCGTCAGGGGTCTCCAAGCGGACGCGATGGCCGACATTGCCAAGCCCGTTGAAGATGGCGTCTTGGAGGTATCTCTCTGGAACTTCTGATGGGCTGTCCAGATTCGAGATTTCAAGATACTTCGGCACGGACGACCGTACGCTTTCCACGATAACGCGGATAAGGTCCTGCTGCTCTGTCATGTGCTGATTCTCGTGTGAGTAATTGGTGTGTAAAGAAACATCGTTCGTATTGTGTTTTATAAATATTTGAAAACAATCAATATTTGTTTTGAGTTGCTGAAGAACTTCCGTTTCTCAATGAGGTTTACAGTAAGAGTTTTATAAAATTCTGCAATGAATATATTTTTCTCAAAACCCGGCAAAAATGGCGGTCCCGAAGGGTTCTAAGGCTTTGCCCTTGCAAATCGCTTGCCCACGGCAGTGGGCGGTCCATTGTTAATTGGCGTGGTTGCGGCGGCCAGGGGGCCAGGGATCGTTGAGCGATTGGTCGGGACACAGCGCCGATGCGCGCATTGGCTCCCGAAGGGAAGAGCGGCCTTCTGATGCCGAAGGCGGCATTCTCCTGACGACACTTCGAAGCCTCGACACAGACTGGCTCGAGGGCTCTTCATCGTTGAGCCCGGACGCGTTCCCAGCCCTTGTCATGAACGCGGACCTTCCCTCTGGTGGAAGGGTGTGGTCACCGTCATGGAAAACGCACGTCCAAGCGGACCGGCGCCGATGCCCCCGTCCGGACATCCGTCAGTCTCAATTGGACTCTCCGGCCTCCGGCCATGGCAAGGAGTGGTAAAACGCGCGAACGAGGCTGAAACGCTCCCCGAACGCCGGCAAGGTGCCGCGCGGGAGTTCGTCCGCCAGGGTGGCCCAGTCCCGGCTGGCCCGCTCCGCCACAGCGGGATCGTCGATCAGAGCGCGCGTCGGCTCGAAGCCGCGGGCCCGGCACTTCTCGACGACAATGGCATGCACCATGGCGGGCAGCGCAACATCCTCGTTGTGCTCGAGCAGGTGGGCGATGTCGTAGACGTCCTGGCGCCGTCCGCGGTTGCGCAAGGGTTGTTGGAGAAGCGCCCGCAGCTTTTCGGCAATCACCTCGGCGTGTGAGTAGGCCCGCAGCGACACCGCGAGCTCGTCGAGGCGCAGCTCCCGTGCGTCGAACAAGGGCTCCTTGAAGCTGATGTCGATCCCCAGGACCTGGGGGGCGGCGCCGCGCTCCAGGCGCGCCTCCTCGCCGGTTCCCCGCAGCGCCGAGCCGATGGTCACCTGCAACGCTGGCGCCTGGCACGCTTCGAAGCCGTCGCGGCGCGGCTGGTACTTGACCGCTTGAACCCGGCACAGAAGATCCAGATACCCGAGCTCGGCCGCCGCCCGCCGCAACGCGCGGTCGAGATCGTCGCGCAGATGGTCGGGCAGGTCGTCCGGATCGGCGGTCGCGGTGAAGTCGACGTCCTTGGTCGTGCGCGGACTGCCGAAGGCGAGGCTCATCAGGGTGCCCCCCTTCAGGACCAGCGACGCCTGCAAGGTGGGGGAAAGGCCGACGGCATGCAGAAGGATCTCCGTCACCTGACGGGCCCGGAGCTTCACCGGGTCGGCCCGGGCTTCTTCGACCCAGGCGGCGAGCTTCACATCCAGCGGGACGCGGTCAGGAGGCGGCATTCAGCGACAGCATCCAGGTTTCGGAAAAGACGGGAGCGTAGTCTGCCTCAGGATCGAGCTTTTGTGATCCTCCGCGTTGCGCGAAGCTCTTCCAGCCGTCGATGCGCCTGTCGCCAAGCCCCAAGCCAAGCCGCTCTTGCAAGAGATAGCCGGCGCGCACCTTGGCCAGCTTGACGGGCGTCGTGTCGACCGCCGCGACAATTTCCTCAAGGAAGGTGCTGGCGTGCTCTTCCCAGACCTCGATCACATGGGCCATGCCACCGCAGCGGTCCGGAGCCTCAAGGGTGTCGAGAAAGGTCTGGCCGATGGTGGCCACACGGGCCCAGGAGCCGCGCACCTGGCGCCAAGCGCCCGGATGACGGCTGGTGTGGCGGCGCACCGGGCGGCGGCGGATGGTGTCGGGAAAGGCCAAGCGCTGCAACGGCATAGCGGTGCCGCCCGGGGCAAGACTGCCGTAATCCTGGCGCATCCTGTCGTCGCGCATCGCCCCCCACAGCTTGAGGGCCGGCGAGGCCAGATGCAGCGCATCGGGGTGCCGGTTGGTGATGCCGTGGCGCTGCATGGCGGACAGATAGGCAATGTGGCAGAACGGATCGACCAGGCAGCACACCTCCTCGGCCGGTTTCGCCGGGCTGCCGGTGACGGTGTACACCCCCTTACCGAAGTCGGGGTCCGGCGCAAGATGCCGGCTGGCCACCAAGCGCTTCACCGTCTGGGTGAGGCTGTCGATCGTCGGGGTGGAGCGTTTGATCCGGATGGCCTCGCCATCCTGCTCCTTGGCGCGGTACAGTGCGCGCAGGATCAGAAACAGCTGGTAATCGGTGATGAGCGGCAGAGTCTGAGCGCTCAGATGTCTTGCGACGGCTTCAGAAATCGTGATCATGTGCACCTTTGCACCAATGTCCTAAGGACATTGGTGCAAAGGTGCACCCTTGTCAAGTTTTCTGATCCCCTTGATAGATCTTTGATCTGACAGGATAAATTTATCTTATAGCGCTTCGCCTCAACATTCATCCTAAGGATGAATGTTGAGGCGAAGCAGAATGGCGTCTGCTGATTTTATCCATGCAAAGCCCGCTGTCAAGTGGGGCAATTGACTTGTGCTCTCCTTGCTCTTGCCTTTCCCACTCGTCTTTTCGCATCGCCAGCCCATTCGCAACCACCGCAGTCCGGCCCTGATGGCGCCGGTGATGGATGCCATCAGGCTGGCGTCATGCGACCAAACGGGCCATGCCAGCCAAGGAGTCCATTGGCGGTCGCGCGCCCGCCGGCGCGGGGGGATCGGCAACGTTCCAGGCACGGGCGGACGGTGGACGGGGCGATGATCACGTGCAGACGGTCACGGGGCGAGGGGAAACACACAGCACCCAAGGCGTGGGCCCTGCCAGAGGCTGCAGCGGGCTTGGCCAGGGTGGCAGCCCCCTCCGGTCATGCTATGTTCCGGCCATGCGCAGACTTCCTTCGCCCCGCTCCAGCCGGCTGCCGTCGAACGCTCTCCCCCTCGGCCGCGTCGGCTTCGCCCGCGTCAGCGCCGTCGACGGCAGCGCGCTGACGCTGGAGATGCCGGCCACCCTGGAGCGCTTCGACCGGGAGGGGATCAGCGCGGACGCGCGCCGTCGCCGCCTCGTCGCACGCTTCACCCCTTCAGGGCGCTGACGGGGCCATGCTCGACCGCAGGCTCGATCGTGGCGCCGCTGCTCTGAAAAGCCGCCTTGGCCGGCCGGATCAAGCCAGGTTTGCCGCATGACGCCGCTTGTTCCCCGACCATCCCTGGCGTTGCCCGCGCTGATTGCCGCGGCTGGTGAGCGGGCCAGCGTCCGGTTTTTGGAGTTTTTCGCGGCCGAGATCCGCAACCCGCACACCCGGCGGGCCTATGTGCGGGCTGCCGGCGAGTTCCTGGCTTGGTCCGAGGCCGCTGGGGTGCCGTCCCTCACCGCGATCCAGCCGCTGCATGTCGCGACCTGGATCGAGGGGCTGACGCGCAGCCGCACGGCCGCGACGGCCAAGCAGCGCTTGGCGGCGGTGCGCCACCTGTTCGACTGGCTGGTGACCGGCCAGGTGGTGGCGGTGAATCCGGCGACCTCGGTGCGGGGGCCGCGCCATGTCGTGCGGATCGGCAAGACCCCGGTGCTGGACCCGGCCGAGGCCCGGACCCTGCTCGACAGCATCGACGCCACCACGCCCGGCGGTCTGCGCGACCGGGCGCTGATCGGGCTGATGGTCTACAGCTTCGCCCGCGTCGGCGCCGCCCTGGCGATGCGGGTGGGGGACGTCTTCCCCCAGAACCGCCGGCTGTGGGTGCGGCTGCGCGAGAAGGGTGGCAAGGCGCACGCCATGCCCTGCCACCACACCCTCGAGGACTATCTGGAGGCCTACCTGGACGGGACGGGTTTGCGCAGCGACCCCAAGGGGCCGCTGTTCCGCACGCTTGGTCGCGGCACCGGCCGGCTGTCCGACCGCCCGCTGCCGCAGGCGAGCGCCCACGCCATGGTGCGCCGCCGCGCCGCCGCCGCCGGCGTCGCGACGCTGGTGGGCTGCCACAGCTTCCGCGCCACCGGCATCACCGCCTACTTGGCCAACGGCGGCACGCTGGAGACCGCCGCCGCCATGGCCAACCACGCCTCCCCCCGCACCACCCAGCTCTACGACCGTCGGGGTGATCGGGTCAGCCTCGACGAGATCGAGCGCATTCGGATCTGAGGAGCAGATCCTGGGGATGCTGGCTGGACTGGTCCGACGTCGGCACGGCAGCCCCTTCAGGACGTGCGGTTAGCACGCTTCGTCACAGGTACGTTTGAGCGGACGCCGCCTTGTGTCCGACAGTAGGTTGGATCATAATCCAACTTGTGACGAAATATCCGAGATAACTTGTTTTATGATCCCACTCAGCCTCATGGCCCCTGGGGATGTGGCGCGGAGTGTGGCCGCGCGCGCTCGTGCCCGGCGGGTCGCCCTTGGGCTCACCCAGCAGGAGGTCGCCGACCGCAGCGGGGTGAACATCTGGACGCTGCGGCGGTTCGAAGCCAGCGGCAAACTGGCGTTCGATGCGCTGATCCGCGTCGCCGTCGTGCTCGACGCGATCGAGGCGTTCGGCGCGCTGTTCCCGGAACCGGAATTCCGCAGCCTCGATGAGGTGATCAAGCGGCCGAAGCGCCAACGGGGCAAGCGCCGGACGGTGGTCCGATGAAGCATGTCGGCGTTCTGGCGGTGTCGCTGCGCTGGGGCGAGGGCGACGAGGAGCCCGTCGGCCGCCTCGCCAGCCGCGACGGGAAAATCTATGTCGAATTCGACGACGCCTTCCTCGCCTCCGGCCGGATGCTGTCCTGGTTTCTGCGGACCCCGCGTCCAGGCGTTCTGCAGGGGCCGGACGCACCATTCTCCGGCCTCCACGGCGTGTTCGACGACAGCCTGCCCGACGGGTGGGGGCGGTTGCTGATTCATCGCCGAGCGGCTGCCAGCAAGATCAATCCCCTGTCGCTGACTCCGCTCGACATGTTGGCGTGCATGGGGGAGTGGGCGATGGGGGCTCTGGTCTACCGGCCGGAAACCGAGGAGCCTGTGGACACCGGCGCCATCGATCTCGACCGGATCGCCGCGCAGAGCCGGCAAGTGCTCACGGGGGCCCCGGAGGCGCTCTTCCCCACCTTGCTGCGGGTGGGTGGTTCCCCCGGCGGCGCCCGGCCGAAGGCGGTGGTTTGCCGCGACGATCAGAGCGGCGCCCTGATCCATGGCGCCCTGGTGGCGCCGGAGGGCTGGTCGCATTGGCTGGTGAAGTTCCGCGGTAAGGAAGACCCGGCAGACATTGGTCCGATCGAGCAGGCCTATGCCGAGATGGCGCGCGCCGCCGGTTTGACCCTGCCGCCCACCCGCCTGCTGCCGAGCGGAAGCCCGAAGACGCCCGCCTACTTCGCAGCGCAGCGGTTCGACCGTGTCGGTCCGGCCGGCCGGCTCCATCTCCACTCCGCTTGTGGGCACCTCCATGCCGACTTCCGGCAGCCGAGCCTGGACTATAAGACGCTGATGATCCTGACCTTCCAGCTCACCAAGAATCATCGGCAGGTGGTCGAGATGTTCCGGCGCGCCACCTTCAACCTGTTCGCCCACAACCGGGATGATCACGGCCGCCAGTTCGCCTATCTGATGGACCGGACGGGCAACTGGTCGTTGGCGCCGGCCTACGACCTGACCTATGCGGACGGCCCCGGAGGCGAGCATTCCACCGCCGTCCTGGGCGAAGGGCGGGATCCCGGTGAGCGGCAGCTGCGGGCGATGGCGGCGGAGTTCTCCATTCCGTCGACCGAGGTCACCGGCATCATTGACCAAGTGCGCGGCGCGGTGGACCGCTGGCGCGACTTTGCCGAGGACAGCGGGGTGGGGCGGACCTCACGCAGCCGGATCGGCGCAGTGATCGCGCCGCGGCGGACCGACAGGACCCGCTGATCCGAGGGGGACGCGCCGGCATTTCCGCCGGAACGAGGAGCCGGGGCGGGTGGGATGCTGACCAGAGGTGCGGGATCGGAGATTTCTCGCTATTCTGGTCCTCCCTCGAACCGCCCTGCGAGGAAGTAGGCACGCTTGCCGACCGTAAGCGCCTTCGGCGTGACCCGGTCGGGCGGGTGGCGGCGTGCTGAAACCCTTTCTCAGAGGGGTGGCCACTGAGCGGCGGCGTGCCGCCGCCGGCATCACCTCCGCTCGGCTGCCAGGACTTCCGCATCACCGCTTATCCGGCTATGGCGGCACGCTGGAGACCGCCGCAGCGACCGGGTCAGCCTCGACGAGGTCGAGCGCATCCGCGTCTGATGGATCGTCCGCAGATTTTTGGGGATGATGCGACCAATCCGGGCACCGGCGGCACGACGAGTGGAGCACCCTATGGTTTCGCGGGATGAGCTGTATCACTTGGTCTGGTCCACCCCCATGACCAAGGTCGCCGAGCGGTTCCAGGTGTCGGGCAGCTACCTGGCCAGGGTCTGTGTCCTTCTGAACGTTCCACGGCCCGAACGGGGCTACTGGGCGAAGCGGGCGGTCGGGAAGGCACCGCCTCCGGAGCCTTTGCCGGACGCCCGGCCTGGAGACCCTCTGTCCTGGTCGAACGACGGAGCGTTCCAGGCCCCGCCGAAACCGCAACCGCCCCCCAGACGCCGGCCGGAAACCACCGTGCGTGTCAATCGGCCTCGAAAAACCAGCCATCATCGGCGTCCAATTTCCAGCCACGCTTCCAGTTGCAGAAGCCCGTTGTCCAGGGAGTCCACGGG
>NZ_JAGINM010000054.1 GCF_017876095.1 Azospirillum agricola | reverse complement strand
CGATGGTACTGCGTCTTAAGGCGTGGGAGAGTAGGTCGCCGCCAGGTCCCCAAGGCACAGGATTAATCAGACCAGACCAAAACTCGCAAAACCGGATTGGAAAACGCGGTGCGCTTCATCTTCATCGACTACACAACACCATCACCAAAAGCCCGGCCCATCTGCGATGAGCCGGGCTTCTCGTTGTTGGCCGATCCCGGGATCGGTGTAAGCGCCTGCGGAACGCCGCCTTGTCGGGGATGAGGTGATCGGTGAAGAGCGAGTCTGCGGAGGCTCGCTTGATGTCGAGAGTGGAAATCATCACCGGCCGCGGTGAGCGGCGGCGGTGAAGCGCCGAAGAGAAGGCCCGGTTGGTGGCCGAGAGGCCGAGCGACGTTATCATGCTGACCGCGAGGCCATGCCCATAGCGGCATGGCTCACGAACAATGGCCGCCGATAATCCCGGCGCGGTTCAATCCGGCGATTGCAGGCAACGTCTCCGACTCAACTCGCTCGTCAGCCCCTCCAATCCTTTTGCGAACGAGATTCCGCCACAGAATGGCACATCGCTTCGAACCGCTTGGCAAATCGTTGAGCACCGCACAGATCTGATGCGATCAAAAGACCGCGCAGTCCTTGGCGAACTGTCGCCAGATGATCGGGATCGACAGCCAGAGCCACCGCCTTGGCCACGAAATCCTCCTCATCGGCGGCGATCCAGCCGGTCAGATCGGCGGTGGTCAACAGGCTGGCGCCCACCCGCGCGGCATGGCGATCACCGGGGAGCGTCAGCACCGGCACGCCCATCCACAACGCCTCGCAAGTGGTCGTGGTGCCGTTGTAGGGAATGGGATCAAGCGCGATATCGATCTCACCATAGGCGTTCAGATGACTGAAATGATTAGGGCTATGGCACAGCAACGTAAGGCGATCCGCCCCGATTCCTTGCGCGGCGAACAATCCTTCCACCCGCCTGCGCATGCCGGCGTCGGCCAGCGGCGCCGCCTTGAGCACCAGCCGGCTGCCGGGCACCGCCGCCAGCACCCGCGCCCACAGCCCCGCAGTTGCCGCGTTCAGCTTGGGCAACGCATTGAAGGAACCAAAACTGACTTGACCGCGCGACAGCAAGGGGGCCGGCAACGGGTCCGGCGTCGGTCCGAGGGGATGGTAACACAGGAACCCGCCATCCAGGCGGAGCAGCCGTTCGGAATGGCGGCGGTCGGCGTCGCCCGGCGGATCGGAAACCGCGTCGGTCAACCGGATGTCCATGGCCGGTAGGCCGGTGGTGGCGGGATAACCGAGCCATGTCATCTGAGTTGGAGCCGCCCGCCGGGCGAACACGTCCAGCCGGTTGCGGGCGGTATGCCCGGCGAGATCGATCAGTATGTCGACGCCGTCGGCACGGATCATCGCGGCGACCGTGTCGGGATCGACGCCAGCGATCGGACGCCAGTGGTCGACGTGTCGGCGGACGTGATCGGTGATGAAATCGCTTTTCTCGACGTTTGAATAGGCGAAGACCTCGACCCGGCTGCGGTCATGCTGCTCCAGCAGCGGCAGCAGGAACATCGCCACCGAATGCAGGCGGAAGTCCGGCGAGACATAGCCGATCCGCAACCGCCGCCCCTCCCGTGGCTGCGGCCCAGGTGGCGTCGACGCCGACGGCGGGGGCAAGCCTTGCTGATACCCCGCTCCCCAGCGTCGATGGGCGTCATACACCGCGTCGGCCGGCAGCGCATCGCGGTAGTTGAGCGTCATCAGGATGTTGCTGTCGATACCGGTGCTGTCGGCCAGCAGCGGCCGGGCATGTTCATACGTCGCGGCCGCCTGTTCGAAGATCCCAGCCGCTTCCTGGGCGGAGGCGAGGGCGAACCAAGCCTCCCCATAGTCGGGGCGGTAGGTCGTCGCCTTGGTGAAGGCGTCGATCGCCGCGCTCACCTGTCCCATCCGCACCAGCACCAGCCCCAGATTGTTCCAGGTGCCGGGGTCACGCGGCTGATACAGCAGAGACTGGCGCAGATACCCCTCGGCCTCCTGCAGGGCGTCGGCGTTGAGCGCCGCCGTCCCGGTGAGGAAGATCAGGCGCGCGTTGCCCGGATCGGCGGCCAGAAGATCGCGATAAATCCCAAAGGCGGCCTCCGTTTGACCGATCCCGACCATAACGGTGGCGAGGTTGACATAAGCATCGAGATAGCCGGCGCGTTCCGCTGTCGCCCGTTGAAAGGCGGCGATGGCGTCGTCGGCGCGGCCGACCGCGGCCAGGCTCACCCCCAGGCTGTTGTAGGCTTCGGCAAAGCCGGGCGCGCGCAAGATCGCCGACAGGAAAGCCTGGATCGCCCCGTCGCCGTCGCCGACGGCATGCAAAGACAATCCAAGATTGTAGTGGCACTCCGGCGTTCCGCCGCCGGCGGCGACGCTGGCCCGCAGCCGCGCAGCCGCCGTCGCCGCGTCGCCGGCCACTGCTGCCGCCATGCCATGCAGATAAAGCGCATGGGAATGACCGGGCGCCGCGTCCAGCGCCCGCGCCGCCAATGCCGCGGTTCGCGCCGGATCACCGTCTGCCAGCGCCTTGCCGGCCTGATCGATCAGGCTCTCGACCGTCGCCTTGGGGAGGTCCGGGGGTGGGGGGTGGTTCATCACGCCTCTCCCGTCGCGCGCGGCAGGCTGGCCGCGTCGACACCCGCCAGCGCCTCCGCCACATCGGCGACCACCGCCGGCCAATCACCGGCGCAGCGCTGGCGAAACAGCGTCATGGTCGGATACCAGGGGCTGTCGGTCCGCCCCAGCATCCAGCGCCAATCGGGGCTGAACGGCACCATCACCCACACCGGCACGCCCAGCGCGCCGGCCAGATGGGCCACCGCCGTATCGACGGCGATCACCAGATCCAGGTTGACCACCGCCGCCGCGGTTTCGGCGAAGTCGTGCAGCAACGGCCCCAACGCCACCGCCCCCGGCGGCCGGTCGCCGGTTTCCTTCTGCAACGAAAAGAACGTCACGCCGGGAACCGCCATCAGCGGCGCCAGAAGCTGGGAATCGAGCGAACGGTCGCCGTCGCGGCTGTGTTCCGGGCGACCGCGCCAGACCAGGCCGACCCGCAAGCGCCCCCCGGCCGCCGCTTCCAACCGCTCGGCCCACAGGCGGCGGCGGCGCGGCTCGGCCCAAAGATAGGGAATTGTCGCCGGGATGGTGTCGACCAGGGTGCCGAAGCGGTGGGGCAGGCTCAACAGCGGGACGTGGCGGGCGAACGGCAGGTCATCATGGACATGGGCCGGCGAGACCGAGCGGGGCACCACCCGTACGCCGCTGTCCCCCATGCTCGACCACAGCAGGGTGAACAGGGGGTGCTGCGCCTCGAACACCACGTCATAGCCGCGCGCGGCCAGCAGTGGCAGATAGCGGCTGAACTGGATGGTGTCGCCGTACCCCTGCTCCGCCGTCACCAGCAGGGTGCCGCCGACCTGATGGGGCGGTTCCCCCTGCCATATGGGTTGGCTGAACGGCCGCGGTTCCTCCCCGAAGCCATGCCAGCGCCAGCGCCATTCATGTTCCTGCCAGCCGCGGGTGAAATCGCCGCGCAACAGCAGGCACAATGACAGATTCCAATGGGCGGCGGGGAAATCGGGCTGGAGCGTCAGCGCCTTGCGATAACAGCGCTCGATGTCGCCCAGCGGATCGATGGCAAGGCGGGCGTTGCCCAGCGTCACCAGGGAGGCTGCGGTTTCGGTTACACCCCCATCGACGTCGGCCTGTTCCCCGGCCGCCGCGTCCTCCGGCAGGCCGCTCAGCCATGCCAGGGCCAGACCGAGATTGCTCTCAGCCTCGCTGTAGTCGGGGCGCAGGGCGAGGGCACGGCGGAAACTCGTCACCGCGTCGCGATAGGCCCCGGCCCCCAGCAGGGCATTGCCCAGGTTGCAATGGGCCTCCGCCCGGTCAGGGTCGCCCTTCAGGAAGGCGGTCAGCCGTTCGATGGCTTCCGCATGCCGGCCCATGGCCTGCAGCGTCGCCCCGAGATTGGCCGCGGCCGGACGACACCCCGGCTCCCATTCCAGCGCCGCCAGGAAAGCCGCCCGCGCCAGCTCGAACGCCCGCCGCCCATAATGGAGCTGGCCCAGCTGGTTGGCGGCTTCCGCCGCCTCCGCCATCTGCCCGGCCTCCGACAGCGCGACCGCCAGATTATGGACGCTTTCGGGGTTTTGCGGGTCCAGCCGAACCGCCTGATGAAGAAACGGCAGGGCTTCCGCCGTCCGTCCCATCTGGGCCAGCACCGTACCGACCAGACTGCTCAACCTGGCGTCCTGCGGATTGGCGGCCTGAAGCTCCCCGTAGAGGGAAAGCGCCTGGGCCAGCTCCCCCTTCTGGTGATGCTCTGCGGCGCGAACCGCCATTTCCTGAGGCCTCATGGACATGGGGCGCGTTCCTTCCAGACCGTCAATAGGACAGCGTGACGCCGAAATGCAGGCGGTCGCTCCGATCATTGCCCTGTCCTGTTCCCGGCATGGCGTGCCCCCATGCAAGCCGCATCGACCCGTAAGGCGTCTGATAGCGCATGCCGATCCCCAGGCTCGACAGAGTCCAGGCGCTTTTCGCCCCGTCCACCGGCCGCCGGGCGACCAGCCGGCCGGCGTCCCAGAATCCGAGCAGTTGCAACCGGTCGCCCACATCCCCCAGCCCAAGCCGGCGCGCGACCTCGATGTCCGGGGTGCGGATTTCATGGGTGACGATCACCCCCTGGTCGGCCGTCACCTCCTGCTCGCCATAGCCGCGAATGCTGTCGGCGCCGCCGGCTCCCAGCTGTTCGGACGACAGCAGGTTGGTGCTCGCCCATTGGCCCTGTATCCGTGTCAACCAGTTGAACCCCTCCGGCAAGTCGACGCCGCGTTCCACGCTGCCGCGCAGATAGGCGTAACGGGCGTCGGCGAAGCTGCGGCCGGCGTGGGTGTCCGACGGCCGGAACGCCGTGCTGGTGTTGCCGTGCGACAAGCCGCCGGGACTGAAATAGGCGTTCAATGCCAGTACGGTCGAGCCGAAGCTGTCGGCTCGCGCTGCCGAGTAACCCAGCACCCCCTGGAAGATATCGGTGAAACCCGAGGAAACGCTGGTCCCGCCGAACTCGAGATCATTGTTGGTGCGCTTGAAATCCATGCCGAGTTCCAGCTTTTGGGACACCGTTTCCAGCGTCGGAAGCGGTGACGAATAGCGGGCTGAAATCTGTGTGCTTTTACCCACCTGATGAAATTGATCGCCCAACTTTGGCAGGCTGCGCGAGGTGCTGCCCATGATCGTCAGGGTGTCGCGCCAGGGCAGCGGAATTTGATAGGTCACGGCATGGGCGGTATAGCGCTTGCTTCCCGGATGCAGAAAGCCGTCGGGGCTGGTGGTGTACTGATAAGACAGAAGATGCCCGAGCCAGAAGGCATTGCCCCAGTTGAAGCCGGTAAGGGCTCGGTTTTCGCTGGTGGTCTTGGAACCGGTATTCTCAAAGCCGCCGTAAACGCGCAACGGCAAACGATCACGGGTGCGCAGGACGATATCGGTTTCACCCGGACTCCGGCCGCGCTGATAAACCAGATCGGTATGGCGAAACGGGTTTTCATTCAGCCAATTGATGTCGTCGAGCAGGCCCTGCCCGCTGATGCTCTCTCCGGGCTTTGTTCGGATGGCCGCCAGCAACTGGCCGTCGTCGAACCATTCACCGCCTTCGGCCGAAATGGACCCGGCGACGAACTCCATCGACACCAGCTGTATCACGCCGCTGCTGATGTTCTGTTCCGGCACCACAACGTCGACGAGCGGCCGGTCATGGTCGCGGAAATACAGCACGGTCTTGCGCGCGACCTCATTGAGCAGGTCGAGGGTCACCGGACGCCCGAGATAGGGCGCCATCAGCGTCCGGAAATCCTCGCTATCCATCACGCTGCCCGGAATGACGTGGATGCCGGGTGTCCCGACGCCGTCGGGCGTCACCGCGTCGGCCCGTCCGACGAAGACCAATCCCCGCAGCCGAGCGACCAGCACCTGTTGTCCCTGCGGCAGCGTCTGCGGCGCGTCGGGCAGCGCCAGGGATTTCTGCGGCGCCGGGGTTTCCAGTTTTTCCGGCGCGATGCGCTCGAAATTCTGCGCCCGCGCCTGTATCCCCCCGGCTGCGGCGAGCCCGGCGGCCAGGACGCCGACGGCTATACGGTGGCGCCCCTGGTGGTCGCTTGCCATGGGCAGTCGCATCCTTTGCTTGATCATTCGGTCCACAGGGCTGTCAGTTCCCGGATTGGCGCTTGCGCTCATTGTCCGCCGATTGGCGGAGGGGGCTGCCGTCGGACACCAACGTGCTCTGGACACCCGAGTCGGCCGCAAAGGTGGTGAAGCTGGTCGCCGACGCCAAGACCCCGCTGCCGCCCGCTCCGGTGCCGTTGTTGCCGCTCGCGCCGTCATTACCGCTTCCCGCCGACGATCCCGGCGTGTAATTCGCGGGCTGGCGGAAGACCACTTGCAAACCCGCGACCGACAGGCTGTTCTCGACCACCGCGCCGTTGCCCGCCGCGCGGCCGCGGCTGGCATCGATGATGATCGGGGTGTTGGAAACCCCACCGGACGACAGGTTGGCACCGGTGCTGGAATTGGACACCGATGTTGAATCTGAGCCGACGGCGGTGGTACCGCTCGATGGCCCGGTGCTGGTGCCGGCAACCGCGGTCGAGGTGATCATGTTTCCGGAGCTGCCCAAAACGCTCAGGCCACTGTTGAACAGCAGGGGTGTCGTCACCACCGGCAGAGCCGGCAGTTGGGCTAGGGCGGTCGGAGCGGGTGCGGGTGCGGCCGTCGACGGGTTGATGACGAAATCCGCACCGGTAAAGGCGATGATGTAGTCGCTGATCGCCGCCAGCGTGCCCTGGCCAATCCGATAGGTGCCGACGGTATCCCCATCGGCCCGGTTCAGGCCGCCGCTCAACACCGACGACTGGCTGTCGCTGCCGCGCAAGCCGGTGAATGAGTAGGTCAAAGCCGGATCGGCGGCTCCCACTGTCTTGGACGCCGCGTTGGCGACCAAGCTCAGAACCGCCGGATTGACCACCAAGCTTCCGGCGCTGTTGCCATTTTGCGCCAGAGTATAATTGCTGGCGTCGCTGCCGGTCAGAGCGGTGACCTGTTGACTGTAAATCCCGACATGCGTTCCGGCCGATGGCAGGAAACCCTTGCCCGCCGCAAAAGCGGCGACCGTCGCGCCGATGTCGTCGCCGCTGATGACACCGTTCAGCGTCGCCGCGCCCAGGTTGATGGCGTCGCCATAAGTCGCGCTCACGCCCGCCACCGACCAAGGCAGCGCCTTGGCGATGATGCTGTAGACGGCGCCGCCCAGCGTGTAGTTGCCGGCATCGCCACCGCTCAGGTTCGCGCCACTCACCGACTTGCCCGATCCGACAGTCTTGCTGTTGACGGTTCCGCCGCTGACAAACACGGTATCGCCACTCACTACGCCGCTGAGGCTCAGGTCCGAGGCGGCGGTGGTGCCGTCATAGACCCTGCTGCCGGTGGCGGTCAGCGTCTTGGCCGTGATGTCGAGTGTGGCGCCGCCCAGGGTGTAGTTGCCCGAATCGGCGCCGGCCAGCGACAGGCCGGTCACGGTCTTTCCGGTGCCGACATTCTTGTCGGCCACGGCGCCGCTGCCGCCGATGCTGACCGCGTCGCCGCCGACGACGC
>NZ_JAGINM010000053.1 GCF_017876095.1 Azospirillum agricola | reverse complement strand
GTCGCGCTGGGCTTCAAGGTGGCGACCGACGGTGATTTCGGCCGGATGACGCGCAACGCGGTGGAAGCGTTCCAGGCGGCGCGCGGGCTGGTCGCCGACGGCGTGGTCGGGCCGGTGACGGCCAACGCGATGGGGTTCTGATCGCCGAGCTTGGTGCGAATCGGAGGGAAGACAAATTTCGGGCGAAATTCTACGCGCCACCTCTTGCGCATAAGGGGTAGCGTCACCACCTCGTTGCGACTTGCCCAAAAAAGAAGGCCGGGAAAACCCGGCCAATTTGGGTGGTCCGCGCTAACCTGAGAACCGTCGGCGGACCCAATCTCGATGTGCACGCGTCATATATGGCGCTTTCGGGATGCAGTCAAGGCGGTTCTCCACACAGATGGAGCTACACCGTTATGCCTACGCCTACCGAAAATCTTCCCAGCCTGCGCTTCGGGAAGGAACTGATCCGCCGGGATGAAAACGGCTTCTGGAACCTGACCGACATGTGGCGTGCGGCAGGGGCCAATCGACATCAGAAGCCCTATGAATGGCAGCGCCAACCCGATGTTCAGCGTTTTGTGAAGGCCGTAGAAGGTCAATACCACGCTGAAATCACTGCAAAAAAGAGTGCGGAAGAAAAGGCGGGTAACGCCCGTCTTTTCCCGGATGCGGTTCGCCAAACCCTTGGCCGCACGGGAGCTACCTGGGCTCACTGGCAGGTGGCGCTAGCCTATGCTCGGTATTTGTCGCCCCAGTTCCATATGTGGGCGAACGATACTGTCCGTCGCGTCTTGGACGCCGATCCGGCGCTGGTCGAAGAGATGTTCGACCGGATGTCGGCCCAGCAACAGAAGCACACGGCCGAACGGATGGAAGGAAAGGTCGCGCGGCGGAAGTTCACGGACACCCTCCAAGCCCACGGCGTTTCGCCGAAGGGCTACGCGCTCTGCACCGAAGCCATCCAGGCACCAATCCTGGGAATGTCCACCCGCGAAGCCAAAGCGGTTCGGGGTGTCAAGCGGGGAAGCATCCGTGATGCAATGTCCACGCCGGAATTGGTCATGACCCGAATGACTGAGGTTGCGACGTCCGATCGCA
Organism: Azospirillum agricola; assembly: GCF_017876095.1. Lineage (GTDB taxonomy): Bacteria > Pseudomonadota > Alphaproteobacteria > Azospirillales > Azospirillaceae > Azospirillum > Azospirillum agricola. Next base: position 7,401 of record NZ_JAGINM010000053.1, on the reverse strand, counting down.
TTGAGGTGCGCGACATTCACGGCGACGGGCCTTGCGCTCGTGAAGCGGGGCGGTCCGCGCGCATGGTCAAGGCTGTCTACGATCAGATCGTTCACGGCGACTGATTTCGAGTTGACGCCTGAGGCAAGGGGCGCCCTTTCGCTAGGGCGACCCTTGCGGTCGATCTCCCTACCACGCCAAAGCGTCGCCCCTGTCGCGACGAATGCCGAGGTCAAAATGGCAAAAACGATAGCAATACAGAGTGGAAAAATTTTCACCACTCTTGGATCTGCGAAAAAGTATTTCAGCGATATCCGAGAAGCCAGCCCCCTTGGCGCACTTCTTTCAGAGCCAGCGCGATCCGATGTGCTGGACGTGTATAGACGTTACTGCGAAGCGACGGATTACCAAGCTGTAGATGCTGTTGATGTAACAACCGAATTGGATACAAGGAGGCGCTCTAGCGGAACTTATCCGACCAAGGCGTTCGCGGTGGTCCCCGCCTCAGGCCCAACAGCAATTTTCAGTATGGACAAGGCTCTGGCAGCAATCGCGGTGTAATGCTAGCTGAACGCTTCAATTAGCCAGCAGCACCGCCCTCGCGTCCCGCCCGTCCTGGCTGAGCTTCCAGGCGTCCGGGCAGTGACCCACCGTGATCAGCCCCATGTCCTCCATCTCGCTGAGCAGCCAGCTCGGCACTCCGGCCGGGTCTGGCCCGTAGAGGTCGCCCTCGGCGTCTGCCGTCAGCAGGCACAGGATCTGATCCTGCGACAGGGTCGCCTGTACATGGACGCGGGCGCTGTACTGCGGCTTGGGCATGCTGGCCTCCATGGTCGATCCCATGGGCGACCAGCATGCGCCGGCCTCTACGCCCTGACAATAAACTCAGGAAAGCGCGGCCAGAGATTGCGCCTTTCCTGAGCGTCCGTCAGAACGGCAACCCGCCGTTGACCGGGATCGAGTACTCGGAAGCGGTGGTGCCGCCCGCTCCCGTGGTCTGCCGGACGCCATGGGCCACGAGCGCCACCGGATCGTCCTCGCCGGCCCGGTTGGTCCAGTCGATCACACCGAAGCCGTAGTTGGACGGAAGCCCGGTGATGGTGAAGGCCGCGGAACGTTTTCCCGCCAGTTCACCGCTGGCCGGCAGATCGTAGGTGGTGACGCCGGTGGTCAGCAGCGTTCCCGACTTGTCGTAGAACTTTACGGCCACGGCCACCGGCCGGTCCGTGACGTTGGCGATGGTGACCTGGGTGTAGATCGTGCCCGACGCCACGCCCAGATACGGCAGATAGGCCCGCCCGCTTCCGGCATGAGCAGCCAGCGGGGAAAGGGTGACCAGAGCCAGAGAAAGCGCGGATGCCAAAATCTTTCCGTTCATAGGTTCTCCACATGGTTCGCGGCAAATGGCGCCGCGGAGTGCACGCCCCCTTCATGCGCTGATGATCGGGAGCGAATGGCCGGAGGATATAGTTCGCGAAATGTTCTGCGTGACCTGATTGAAAATCAACCTGCTAAGCTGATGGTTTTCTTAAAGAAACACCCCCGTCACCGTTCCGCCCGCGCCATCCCGGTCGCGGGCTTTTTTGTGCCCGAGGAGGGGCAACCATCATGGCTTTCCGAATGGCTTCTCTCATCCCCGCCCGCAAGGTCTGGGCCGGTGGCCTCTCCGGCGTCGCCGTCGCGTTGCTCGGCGTGGCGCTGCGCCAGGGTCTCGGCTGGGACATCCCAGACGACGCGCTGTCGATCATCGTCTCGCTGGTCACGCCGTCCGTCGCCTACCTCGTGCCGCCGGCCGCGCGGGACCTCATCGTGAGGGCTGACGCGGTGGCGCGGGAGATCGGGGAAGGCGGCTGATTTCTGAGTAGGGCCACCTGGAGCAGAGGCGGCCCCACCCTTTTACTATTTAGCTGGATCGGCCTCGATCATCGAACCAGCCAACGGTACGAATGTCGAAATCGCTGTTACCGGAGCGATCCGCAATCACCGCCACCTGACGGGCGCTGTTGGTGCGGACCAGAAGCTCTGCACTTGCGTCATAAACTGACGGCTTTGACGACAGGCTATGACCGCTGCCGGAAACAAAGGTGGTGTTCTGGGACGAATTTTCATACGGGGAACGAATGACGCATTGGGCTGTAGCCTGTGAATTATAATAATACGCCCTCAATCGGGCCAGCACAGAAACATCAGGGGGCACGGAAAGCGCGTACAGTACGCTCGTCGTGCTGACATTCGTAACCGATATCGCATCAGGAGCCGCATTCGACCAGATGAACTCATCCCCAATTTGGCTGAAGCCCAGGATGTTGGCGGAAGCATCCGTCCTTACGGAGCCGATGCGGCGACGGGCGGTGTAGCCAGAGGGCATCGTGGGAGAGGCGAAACTGGTGGAGAAGAGAATATCGCCTGCGCCATCGGAGTCGGCGCGAATGAGGAAGACGTGATACCATGTGTTACTGGCCCGTGATCCAGTATCGAGACCGTTGCCGCCGTTACCAGCCGACCATGCCCCGCTCGGTTGAATGGTCTTGGAAGTCACCGTGGGGATTTGGATCAGGAAGGCGTTGGCGCCATCCGATGCAACGCCGGCCGAGACATCGATCACCGTGTTCGGCGAGGCAGCGTTGTTGGCGAGTGTCAGCCCGTAGAGATAACCGGGAAGCGGAAGCTGCGGATTGATGAGCACTTTTCTCTCCACAATAGCGTTTGGGCTAAAAAGCCCATAAATAGGATTTTGGGCGCAAATCTGACTTTGCAGGGAGTTATCTAAAAAAGTCCTATGTAAATATTTGATGGAACTATGTTTTTTGGTTTATCTAAATGATCGGTATGTTGACGTTTCAGTGTGCCGCCGTCGCCCAGACCGCTGGTCAGCGCTCCTAGCATCAAGCTGACGGTGGTCTCCTATTGGGTGGGATCGAGCGCGGGGAGCGTCGCCAAGGATAAGCTGCTGCGGGGCGGTGATCTGGTGGATGTGCCCCCGGTCGTCAGGCGGCGCCTTCTTCAGCCGGTTGATGGCGCTGCCTCTCCAACTCCCGGATTTCGTCGAGCAGCGAGGCTGGAGGAGGCCGGCATCCGCAAGCCTTAGAATGTTCCGCGTGCCACTCGATCCGCTGCTCTCGTGTAGCCCTCGGCGGCATGGGATGGGCCTCGTGCCAGATCCTATTCATCGGGCGCCCCCGCGAGAACCAACTGGCGATTCCGACCGTACCATGTCCTCGGCCGTTCCCCACGGTCCGGCCACACCATCCACGCGATCCACCCATTGCTGCGCAGCCCTGTGGTCCAAGTAGTGGATGCCGTCGATTTTGTGGCCGACCATCACCCGGCGGCCATCGTCGTGCTCGACGTAGGTGGCCCTCCCGTCTCCGTGCTTGGTTCGGAATTGGCGATAGAGCGGCGCAGGCATGATGGATCCCGTTTTGGGCTGGGGGAGATGGAGCTTACCAGATCAGGCAGGGGATGGCGTGATCACAACGGCAGCGCCTACCAGTCCCGAATCCAGGCCGGCGAGCTGGAGCACAAGCTGACCAGCATCGAGCGGTCGGACGGCACGACCTTCCACCATGGAGACGGTGCTGGTCACGCCGGCCGGAAGGGTGAAGCTGGCACGGCTGTTGGCGGAGGCCGATGAGGGCTGAGGCGGGGAGGAGTTCCGATGAGCCGGCCTCACACTACGAGGCAAGAAGGGTGAAGTGGAAGCCGGAGATGGCGAGGAAGAGGCCGAACGCCTTAAATATTCTATCACTTTTCTTATTGCTTAATAATGCGCGAAGTAAAAATGTAGGTCCATATAATATGAAAAATAAAATAATAATAGAGGTAAAATACAATAAAGCAGCAATAGATGGAAATATTAAAAGTAATGATACACTATACACAAAATCAGACAACCAATCAGTTTTAATTAATGAACTAATTATATTGTTTACTAACAGTAATGCAGCACCAACAATTGGTGCCAATGCAAATCCTTTAATTATCTCTCTATCTTTCTTTCTATCTTCATATGTATATGGATTTGGATTTTTGTAATGGAATTTTGGTGTGAATTTATTGAGTGATTCCACGAAATTATTTATATTTTCTTTGCCTATTATTTCGATAATAACAATTAATGCCGCCAGAAACTGAAATATCTGCCCAATCCTATTCCACCAAACAATCGTATGGCCCCAAAGCGGATGAGTGTCTGGAAGCTTTGTTCCGCTTAACCAAAGCCCCCAGGCGGCCAACCACTCATCCATGAAGTGTCTCCCTGCGCGAATAAACTAGCGCAATGTTGCCTCTCGCGTGTGTCCGTGTCGATGGGGCGCTGCGCCTCAGGCTACCCCCCTCCTCTCGCCGCTCCCTGCGGCGAACTTCCCGCTTCCGCGCGACGTGACGAACTATTGGGCGGGATTGTGCTCCATGTGTCGCAGTGCGCCGGACGGGGAAGTGCGCCCGCTGGTAAGGGCTGGTCGCCCAAGTAAGGCCCCTTCCAGCCGGAGGGGCCTTTTCATTTCACCTCTTGGAGATTTTCATGATCGACCAGATCGTTCTGGCCGACGCCTTTGGCGTGGTCGGATTCATCATTGTGGCGCTATGGCCGCTTGCCCGGACCCGCAGGGCGTTGCTGTTCGGGCAGGGCGTGAGTGCCGCTGCCTTCACGGTGCATTACCTGTTGATCGGGGCCGCCACCGGCGCGGTAGTAACATCCCTGTCGCTCGTTCAGGTCGCGACGGCTTGGCCGGCAGGCGCCCGCCCCTGGTGGTGCCACGCATTGTACGCCTCCACCTCGCCCATGTTGGTCGCCCTGACATGGGCAACGTGGGTCGGCTGGCCATCTTTACTTGCTGGGCTTGGCTTGGGGCTGGCGACGGCCGCTCGATGGCAGAGGCGGGGTGCTTCAATGCGCATCCTTCTCCTCCTCGCGGCCGGCGCGTGGTTGGCTCACGACACCCTCATCGCGAGCGCGCCCGGTGTGCTGGCCGATCTGCTGTGCGCCGGAACCCTTCTCTACGGCTGGCTGCGCGATGCGCCCCGGCCCACCGCGTCGGAGTGCCTGTGATGAATCGTCGTCTGATCGAAACCCTTCCGCTCGTCTCTGGCACGCACGCTGCAACTCTTCGCGCTGCCCGTGATCGGCTTTGCGCCGAGGGCCTTGACAAGGGGGTCACCCTGATTGTGTCCGACGATTGGACGGCACTGGCTGCCCTCAATGCCCAGTATCAGGACGGTTGGTTCCCGATGCTGCCCAGGCCGGCCTCCACTCCGGCCTTCTGGATCGGTGCTGTTGACTCGGAAGGCGACATCGTTGCGACGCATGGCGTGGTGCTGATCGATTGCGTTGGCACCAGCTTCGGCGCGCGGGTGGCAGACCTGACGGCGTTTCACGATCCAGGCGCCGCACCGTGTGGCGAGTGGGCATTCTGCGCCAGCGAAGCAGCCCTCGGCACCTCCGGCACAGTCGCTTGGATCGTAGCCGGCTGGAACCGTCCGGATTGGCGTGGACGGGGGCTGTTCCATCTGTTGGGAGCTGTCGCTCGACTCGTGGCGATGGAGCGCTGGTCCCCTCGGTGGGTGGTCGGGCTGGTCGATCCCGAAACGGTGCCGGTATGGTCCGCTCGCTGCGCCGGCCGGGCACTGTTGGAGCCCCGGCCCGCCATCCTCTACAATCAAGATGGCATCGGCCGGTTGCCCCTTCATTTCATGCGCTGGTCGAAGGAGGCGGTTATCCTTGACCTGAAGGACGCCGCCCCGGCAAAGGCCGCAGCGTGACCGATCAGTGCAGAGTTTGGACGTCGACCGCCGACAGGACAGCGCGCCGCCCACGATCCTCCCATCCGTAGAGGGCGTGCGTATAGACGAAGGGCTTGCCGACGCCCGACACCGTCACCCGGTTGAAGACCGCCTCCCCGGAGCCGATGCTCTCCGCGTACTGCGCCCCGACGCTGTGGGCGAATTCCACATGCGGGTCCATCTCGTCGGGCTGATTGAGGACGGTTCGCCCCCATGCCCGCCCGAGAACCGACAGAGTCGGCACGCCGAGGTGACGGAAGCACAGCGGTTCGCCCGGCCCGATGCTGGACAGGAAAGTACAGCGATCAATCAGCCCAGCGCGCTTCAGGAAGGCCGGCAAGGAAGGCGTCAGAACCCGTTGACGGCGACATTCGGCCATGATGGTCCGCTGCCAGTCCGTCGCCTCGGCCAGCGTCAGGCGCAGGATCGTCGTCACCGGCTCGGCGGTGGGGCGGTCGGAATTCCGGCCGACCTCGGGGAAGGACAGGACGCTCATGCCACGCGCTCCAGCTTGAGGGCGTCCATGGCGGCGGCATAGGCGGCCTGGAACTGTTCGGGGGTGATGCCGGCGGCGGTGGCCCCGGCCTCGATCATGCGGCCGGTGGGCTCCAGCGGGAGGGCCAGCGTGACAGGGGCTTCGGCCTCGAATGCCGCCACCGAGTCGGCAAAGGCGTCCACCTTGGTCTGATGATCGTTCGCCGCCGTTGCAAGGGGAACGGGCTGGATCATGTTCCAGAGCATCCGCTCCCGGCAGTCCAGCGACAGCGTATGAAGCAGTGCGGCGGACGCGGGTTTGCCGTAGATCGCCGCATCGATGGCGTCTTGCGACTCCATCAGTGCAGCGAACAGGTAGCGGAGCTTGAGCAGGACACCTTCCAGCGTGGTCGCCGGTATCCCCTCCATCCGATCACGGCAGGCGTCGAGCTCGCAGGCCAGCGGCTCTGCCTCCTCGTCGCTTATCGTCAGCGGCAGGGCGTCGAAAGCCGTCGAGACCCGCACGTATTCGCTCCAAGCCGCCAGGACCAAGGCGTCGGGATGGGGCGTCGCCCCCAGCACATCCAGGTCGTCGGCGTCCTTGCGAAACTCCGTGGCGAGACGCCCGGCGATCCACGGACGCCCATCAGCCGCTTTCCTGGCATGGCCCACTGCTTCCTGAAGGGCAAGTTGTGCTTGGTTCAAGTGCAGAAGCGCCTGCTTTCCGTCCGAGGGAAGCCCCTGGAATGCGGTGAGGAGTTCCTTCTCTTCTTCATCAAAGCCAGCGGGACTATCCGTCTCCGGAGTTGCCGGGGCCTTCTCTTTCTCCGAGTCCTTCTCGTTCTCAGGTTCGGAAGTCGGGATGGAGCGCGCCGTCGCATCGAACATGGTGATCAGGCGCCAGATCATCGCACCGCCCATGCCGGCGTGCTCATCATCGGGCATCGGCTTTCCGTTGAACACAGCGTCGTCGGCCGTAATCGACTGGGTCACGTCCAGGAATGCCAGCTTGAGGAACGCTGCCAGTCCCGCCGGGGTTTGCGGCGCCGCCGCGCTGATGATGTCTTCCGCCGCTGTGCATCGGCTTGCAACACTGGGCCAGTTTCAGGGGTGATCGGCGTCCAATAACCAGCCACCTCTGATCTGGCAGACTACCACCCTGGGTTT
>NZ_JAGINM010000052.1 GCF_017876095.1 Azospirillum agricola | reverse complement strand
ACCCAGGGTGGTAGTCTGCCAGATCAGAGGTGGCTGGTTATTGGACGCCGATCACCCCTGAAACTGGCCCAGTGTTGCAAGCCGATGCACAGCCCAGCATGACCATCCCTCTCCGGGTCGAACCCGCTGAGCCATCCGGCATCCCCAGCGGCCTGGAGTCCGGTGCGACCAGCGCGGCTTTGTCTGCGACCAGCGCGGCTTTGTCTGCTGGCGACTCTGGCGCCGGGGACGGCTGCCTCGGCAGCCCGACCTCGATCCCGCAACCGGCGAACGCCGACCGTCTTCCCCGCCGTGCTCGGCCAAGGCCGGCGCACGGCTTCCTCGCGAGGCAAGACGCCCGGCTCCCGCCGGTCCTCCGCTGCGCTGCGGCCCCCTGGGTGCGGGCCGGTCGCCCGGCGCCCTTTGATCGCCATCAAGGCCGCGATGGTCGCGACCGCACCCCATCAAGGAGACGACAGATGGCCCAGATCGGCAGCTTCACCCGCAGCGACGACGGTTCCTTCGCCGGCACGATCAAGACCCTCACCCTCAACATCAAGGCCCGCTTCGTTCCCATGGAGAAGGAGCACGACAAATCCCCCGACCTGCGCGTGCTGTGCGGGCCGATCGAGATCGGCGCCGGCTGGCGGAAGGCCGCCAAGGACACCGGCCGGCCCTACCACTCGGTCAAGCTCGACGATCCCAGCTTTCCGGCCCCGATCTACGCCAGCCTGGTCGAAGTCGATGACGGTTACGCGCTGATCTGGTCCCGCTGAGACGACACACCGGTTGCAGCGCTCCGTCCGGGGAGCTGCAACCGGCAGGGCTGTCCGTCCGGTCCATCACGGCGGCGGCGGTCCGATCTGCGGCGTCCCCGTTTTCCCGAACGTTCTATCTGCCTTTTCAGACTTCCCAGCCTACCATGCCGGATCGCTCCGCATCGAGGACGAGCGGTGCCCCCAAAATGCTGCGCATTTCGGCTCCCCCGCTCGCCGGCCGGCCGGTCGCCTGCGGCGATCCTCGACCCGGACCGCTCCGGCACCTTGCGAGCCCTCCTGTCTTCAAACACAGGAGGGACCGATGCTCACCATCGACCGGCAAATCCAGGAACTCCGCGTGGAACTGGCTGCGTGCTTCCTGACCCGTCGCGAGCGTGTCCAGGCCCGGCGGGAGCTGGACACCCTCCTGGCCCGGCAAGCGGACAGTGAAGGCGCTTTCGAGACCCTGGTCGCCGACGACCCGGCGCCCGACTGAGGCGCTGTTCCTCTGGATAACCGAATGTGTGCGATGGTTTCGGGGTGTCCCCATCGACGGCCTGCCACCGCGTTGAACGCGCACGGTGCCGGCCAATCCCTCCCCGTCCTCAGGAGGACGATCAACCGGCCCCTTCGGCAGCCGGGGCAGCATCCGGCTTCAGCAACGTGCTTGGCGGCACGCCCAGCGCGTCGGCCAGTTCCTTCAGCACCGTAATGGTCGGGTTGCGGGCGCCGCGCTCGATGCCGCTGATGTAGGTGCGGTGCAGCCCCGACTCGAAGGCAAGTTCCTCCTGCGACCAGCCGCGCGTGCGCCTGATCCGCTGAACGTTGAGCCCGACCTGCTTGCGGATATCCATCCGGCCAGCTAGCCGGTGTGTAGCCTATCGGTCTACAGACTATGAGTAACATTTTCTTGAGAGCATGTGCGCTACGGTCCATGCTGCACAGCCGGCACGCGAGAAAAGGCATGGCCGCATCCCGCAGCCGAAGGCGCGATGCAGGAGGAGACTTCGTGGACGTCGTATCAGGGGCGAGACACAAAGGGCGTGGTCGCAGACCGAAGGCCGGAACCGGCCTGGACGCGGTGGACACCCACGTGGGTGGACGACTGCGGCTGCGCCGCACGCTGCTTGGCCTGTCGCAGACCGAACTGGGGCGGCGGGTCGGCCTGACCTTCCAGCAAATCCAGAAATACGAGCACGGTACCAACGGCATCGCCGCGTCGCGGCTCTGGCAGTTGGCAGACATACTCGATGTTCCGGTCAGCTTCTTCTTCGACGACATGCCGGACGCGGCGCCCCGTGCCTCCGAGCCGCCCGATCCCGAAACGCCGCCGATGGGGCGGCGGGAGACGCTGGAACTGGTGAAATGCTACTACCGGATCAAGGATCCACGCGTGCGCCGAGGGATCTTCGATTTAGTCAAAGCGACCGTGGGCGCGGTCGAGGGCGCGATCAAATGACGTCCGTCTCCTGCGGCCGATCCTTCTTAAACCGAACCCCTTCGCCGCCGCCGTTCTCTGGGATGAATTCCACACCGGCAGCTTCCAGCGCTGCACGAAGGGCGCGAAGGGTGCGGATATGGAGCCGTCGCTCAGACTCGCGCTCAAAGTCCGCGACGGTCTTCTCGCCGACCTCTGCGGCTTCCGCAAGCTGCTCCTGGCTCATGCGAACCAAGCCGCGCCCCGCCCTGCATTGCGCGGGCGTTATGACGTCTTTTCTGTCGTTGGGCATCTTTTCTGTTGACCTGATTGCAGTCAAACGGCAGAATATCAGTTACTCTGCTTCACGCAAAGGAGGTGGGCGTGTCTCCAAAGGCGCGAGCACCAAAGGCACGCCCTGTGCCTCGCAGGACGAGCTTAGCTGCGGCCGCTCGCCTTCTGACGGCTGCCATATCCGAGCAACAGAACGCCGACCCGCTCATCCTGCTCTGGCAGGATTGGCGGGAGACCTTCGCCTCCTCGCAACGGCTGTGCCACGAGGCCCAGCGCCTGGAACGGGAGCTGGCCGAGAAGATCGGCTTTCCCCGTGTCGAAATCCCTCTCGACGATCCCGGGCGACCTTCGGTTGTCGCCACGGACGCCCGCCAGATCGACCGGGTGTTGGGAACAGCACCGGCCACACGGTCGTTGCGCCGGCGCCTGAAGCGTGATCTTGCCACCGCACAGGCGCGCTGGGACGCCGAGGCGGCGGCGGTCGGCCTCACCAGTGCCGTGGGGCGGGAGGCCGCTGCGGACCGGCGGGTGGACGAGTTGCTCAAGACCGCGTCCCGCACGCCCGCACGGTCGATCCCCGGCGTCATCGCCAAGCTCGCCATCGCCACCGAATGGAGCGAGCTGGAGCCGGACGCCGACGGCTATCCCTGGGACTTCATCCGCGGCGTTCTCGCCGACCTGACCGCGCTGATCGCAAAGGAAACATAGCGCGGCTCGTGCCTCCTTCACGCCTTCCGCAAGTGATCACCAAGAGAAAATCGGATAAGGTCCGCAACCATAAGAATCATGTTCGGGCGCGAGAGTCGGGATCATTTGACGCCCAACATACGAAGCCTCGTTGCCGCGCTGGTCGGATCGGCGGTCGCCGTCACCATCATCGCCGTGAGCGCCACCACCATCGTCGATCATCGGACCACCCGCGTGCATGCGGAGCAGGAGCTGGATCAGCGCACCCTCCTGGTGGCCGAGCACGTCCGGGCGGTGATCCAGACCGACGTCATGTTGCTCGGGCGGGTCGCCGACCACTTCGCCGGCCGGCCGCTGCCGGCTCCCGAGACGGCGGATGCCGACCGGAAGGCGCTGCGGGCGATGCTCCGGGACGCCGACGGCGTCGATTCCCTGTGGGTGTACGACGAGCGCGGCGATGCCGTCCTCTCCACCGCCGAGGAGAGGCTGGGCCGCTTCAGTGTGGCGGACCGGGAGTATTTCCAGGCGGCCAGGGCCGGCGAGCGGCTGTTCCTCAGCCCGCTCATCTGGGGGCGGGTGACCGGCGGCTTCTTCTTCGTCGTCGCCCGGCGCCTGGAGGACCCCTCCGGCGTCTTCCGCGGCATCGTGGTGGCCGGGGTGCCGGCCGGCCGCTTCGCCGACTTCTACCGCCGCATCGCCGGCGACGAGAATGCGTCGGTCGCCATCCGGAAGCTGAACGGCGATGTCGTCGTGCGCGCCCCGCTGCCCGCCGCCGAGCCCGCGAAGGGCTGGCCGACAGAGTCCTACATCCAGGAGCGCTTGACGGAGGAGGCCGGGGTCTATGAACGCTCCTCGGCCATCGACGGGGTTGCGCGCCTGTACGCCTTCCGCCGCCTCGACCCGGAGGGGCTGGTGGTGATCGCCGGCCGGCCGATGGACGCGTTGTTCGCTCCCTGGTGGTCGCGGACCCTGCTGGTCTGGGCGGTGGGCGGCGGCGGCGTGGCGCTCAGCCTGGCGCTCAGCGTCCTCGTCCTGCGCGCTGCGCGCCGCGAGGCTGCCGCCCTGCGCGACGCGCTGCGGGCGGTGCGCGAGAGCGAGGAGCGCTTCGACATGGCGGTGGCCGCCACGGCGGACGGCATCTGGGACTGGGACCTGTGCACCAACAAGGTCCGCCGGACGGCCCGGATGAAGGCCCTGTACGGCTTGGCCGACCACGAGATGGGTGACGAGTCGCGGGAGTTCTGGGACCTCCTGCACCTGGACGACGCCCCGCACCTCCCGGCCGCCGTGCAGGCGCACCTGGAGCGGCGCTCCGAGCAGGTCGAGGCGGAATGCCGGGTGCGCCACAAGGACGGCTCCTGGCGCTGGCTGTTCGTCCGCGGCCGGGCACAGTTCGGCCCCGGCGGGGAACCGCTGCGCATGGTCGGCATGATGACCGATGTGACCGAGCGCCGGGAGCGCGAGCTGCTGGTCCAGGCCGCCCACCGGGCGGCCGAGGAGGAGAAGGACCGCGCGCGGCACGCCGCCAACCACGACCCCCTGACGGGACTGCCGAACCGCGCCTACCTGACCGAACGCCTGACCGCCCTGGCGGAAGCCACGGCGCCGGATGGCGCTCGGCAGGCGGTGATGCTGCTCGACCTCGACGACTTCAAGGCGGTCAACGACACGCTGGGCCACCCGGCCGGCGACGAGTTGCTGCGGATCGTCGCCGGCCGGCTCCGGAGCTGCCTGCGCGACGGCGACTTCGTGGCGCGGCTGGGCGGCGACGAGTTCGCCGTGCTCGTCCCGTCGGCCTGTGGGGCCGCGTGCGGCACGCTGGCGCTGGCCGAGCGCATCGTCGCCACGGTGGGACAGAGCGCGGTCGTCGCCGGCCGGCCGGTGCGGCTCGGCTGCTCGGCCGGCGTGTCGGTGTGGACGGCGACCGAACTGGAGCCGGAGGAGGCGATCCGGCAGGCGGACGTCGCGCTGTACGAGGCGAAGCGCACCGGCAAGAACCGGGTGGTGCTTCAGGGATGCGGGGACGGAGCGTCTTCCGGCCGCTGCAACGGAACGGCCTGAACGGCGGCGCCCGTCAATCCCCCTTGTGCCGTCGCCGGCTGGTTCGGCCGAGTCCCCGCGCCTTGGCGAGCGCGGAGCGCGTGGCGGCATAGGTCGGGGCGGTCATCGGGTAGGTGTCCGGCAGGTTCCAGCGCGCCCGGTACTCCTCCGGCGTCATGCCGTAGACGGTCCGCAGGTGACGCTTCAGCATCTTCAGCTTCCGGCCGTCCTCCAAACAGACGATGTGGTCGGGCGTCACCGAGCGGCGAATCGGCACCGCCGGCTTCCGGTCGGCGTGCGGCGGTGCCGCGGGCGCGCCGAGGGTTTCCAGAGCCCGGCGCACGGTGGCGATCAGGGACGCCACCTCCTCGACACCGACGCGATGGTTGCGGACATAGGCGGCCACGATCCTGGCGGCCTGTTCGATGACGTCGGTCATGAGACGGGGCACTCCGCGTTGACGTTGCATGACATCGTGTGAAGCGGCCCTTGGCCGGTCAAACCCGCATTCGTTGCCGGGGTGGCGAGCCATCCCCGTCCGTATGGCTGGGCGTGGTCATGACGACCCGAGCACGGTTTGGATGGCCGCGATGACCGGCCGGGAACTCACCGGTTTGGTCATGATGATGGTGCCGGCGGCCAGTGCGCTCCGCAGCTCGTCAAGAGCGCCGGCGTCCGGGGCGCCGGTCATCACGACCACCGGCAGCGTGGGACACGCCGCCCGCAACTGCCGGATCAGCGCCAAGCCGCCGAGGCGGGGCATCTGGAGATCGGTCAGCAGCACGTCGGCGGGGGTCTGGGCCTGGAGGGCGAGCGCCTGCACCCCGTCGTGGGCGAGCGTGACCTGATAGCCGGCCTCCTCCAGGATGGCGCGCAACGCCCAGGCGACCAGCACCTCGTCCTCGACGACGAGGACATGGACGGGCGTGTCTTCGGCCATGACTGTCATCCTCAATCCCCCTCAGGATGCGCCGTCCCGCATCGGCCGCGCGCCGACGATCACCGCCCCTCTATCCAGGCCGACCGTGGGATGCAATGCGGCGATGGTCGAACGCAGCCGGTGCACCTCGGCCACGTACGGCCGCAGCACCTCCGTGAAGTGGCTCGACGGGTGTCTGTCGGTGGACAGCACGGTGCGGGACAGGGTGGCCAGAGTGACGAAGCCGAAGCCGGCGGCCAGCGACAGCATGGCCCGGGTGTCGTTGCGGATGCTCGGCCAGTCCCACGGCTCCTGCTGAAGCGAGCGCAGCCGGAACTCCATTTCCTCGTCGAGCGCGGCCAGGACGTCGCGGAACGCCGCCTCGCCGAGATCGCGCCGGAGGACGGTGAGCAGCGCACCATCGTTTCGAGTGGACGCACCCGGCAGCGTGGCCGAATCAACCGGCCCGTTGCCGGCCCGCTGCGAGTCGCCGGGAAGCCGAGTCGCTGAACAGGTCTTGATCATCTATTGCCAGCCGCCCCCGGCAATGAACGCCTGCACGGTCTGTAGATCGTCCTGCCAGCAGCCGGCGCACGGCATGGGAACGCGGAAGCGCTGGGCTTCGTGGTAGATCAGCTCTTTGATGTCCACCGCCTGCCAATAGCTCTCCACCGCTGCGGGCAGGTCGACGGGCGTCAAGACATCGCCGTCGGTCATGCACTGCTCGTAGCGTGTTACCAAGGCGGCCAGTTCCCAGACGCGCGGCATCACCCTCGTCCTCCATACCGTTGCCGGCCCTTTCCCTGGTGTTTGTCGCTGCTCGTGTGGCTGGACAACACCGGTGGCGAGGCGGGACGGGAACGCGGCTCCTCCATCATCACCCCACGACCGGGAAAAAGGCGGCGGATATTTGCAGCCGGAGAGTGTAGCGGCTTCAGACTCTCGAAGCGACCAAAATAGTCGTCTTTGTGGCGCTGGGCGTGCGCATCGGGAATGTGATCATCAATGATCACACCCAGGCAAATACGGGCAGCGCGGGCGCTTCTCGGCTGGACCCAGGAGACGCTGGCGGACACGGCCCTGGTCGCCTTGACCGCCCTGAAGCGGCTGGAGTCGGACCGCCTTGAGGTGCGGGACACGACGCGCGACGCCGTGCGCAAGGCGCTGGAGGATCACGGCGTCATCTTCCTGTCGTCGGCCCGCGGCCTTGGCGTCATGCTGGTCGATCAGCCGGACGACGTGCCGGTAGTGCAACCGGAGACGGCCGGTCAGCGGGCGATTCGCGGTTGAGGGCACCCCCTTCTTTCCAGCGATATGGCCAAGCTGCCACTCAACCGCGTCTGCAATTGTAACCGTGTGCCGAGACACAGCATCTGGTGGTTCCGTTGCCGCAGAAAGCGCGAGCCGTAGGCGGAGTCATTCTTTATCATGCGAGCCTCGACCGGCCAGACACGAGGAAACGTTGCATGGGAGAGATCAACATCCCTGAAGACGAACAGGAGGCCCTCAAAGCGATCGACGCCAAGGAGTTGGACAAGCTTGTCGAACGAGCGGTCCAAGAGGAACGGTTGGATGGTCTGTACCATCTTCCCCTCACAAGCTGTGGGCCGTACGTCGCGGCACAGCTCCACGCCTTCGAGCAGGCGCTGGCGGAGCACAGGCGTTTCAAAGCGCCACGAAAGCTTGCCGAGACCGGGGATCGCCTCCGACGCGCGGGCCGTGACTTATCCGATGCCGTGAGGGGGATGAAACGCCGGATGGAGACGGAAGAGAAGGAAGCACAGCTCTTCTACGTCGATGATCGGATCGGGCCGCCTTTCCAACTCAGCAAGCACTTGAACGTCAGAGTGAGCTATCGGTGGCGTCGGACCGTTGATGACCAGTGGACGTACGGCAGCATAACATTCTTCCATGACGTCGATCTGCGTCCCGATTACACCCTGCCGACCCCTAAGAGAAAACTGAGTCCCGCGAAGCAAAGGCGGGAGGTGGAAAGCACGCTGTATCAAGAATGGGAGCACCTGATGAGCTTGGCGCTCTACTCGGTTAGAGATTACTTCAGGCAGGGAGGGGATGGGGGAAAAATACCAGAAACATTTCAGGCAAAGCCCGATTCCTATACGCGAGGGCTGAACAATCACAGCGCCGATTTTTGGCGTCAGAAGCCTTGAGCGCTTTCGCCTGTTCTGGTGATAAACACGGACGATGTTGACGCTCATGCACCGCCCGAGCCAAACCGATGAACCGGGATGCCGAGCGTATTGGGCCTTTCCGATGAGTGGTGAAACTTTCTGCCCATTGGGCACCTCCGCCGCTTCGCAGCGGACCGGGCTCTAGGGGCTGATCGCCCCCCGAGCCGCGCGGGCGCGCGTCTCGGCCCATTGCGGGTGACGATCCCTGGTGCGATCCTTGGACCAAGCACCCCCTGGTGCTGCTGATTCCAGGTTCGGAGCCGTGGCCGGTCCATCACGCATCGCTAAAGAATAGACTGAAAGTTTAGCTAAACCCCGCCAGATGCGCCGTTGGCAAGCACCCATTATAAGGCATCTAAAGACACGGCGGCGCTGTGATATCCGATGCGCAGCGCCGCCGTTCCGGACCTACGGATTTCCGGCAAGCCGCGCGAGGTAGGGGTGGTTGGGGGGAAGTTCCAGAAGATCGCGGGGAAGCACCGAGAGGGCCATCGCCAGACGGCCGACGGTGACGACCGTCGCCTTGTGCTCGGCCCGCTCGATACCGCCCAGATAGCTGCGGTCCATGCCGGCGCGATGCGCCAGCTCCTCCTGCGTGATGCCCTTGGCGAGGCGCAGGCGGCGGATGTTCAGGGCCAGGATGTCGGGCATGTCCTCCATCGGCAGGATGGAGCAGGATTGCGGGACGGGTCTCCACGGGATACATCTCCCATTCGGAGCGCGCCGGGCGAACCGACGATGTTTCGGTGCCGCTCCGCGACACCGCTCCGGATCGTCCCTACATACGATTATATGAAAACACCCATCGCTTCGGTGCGGGGCCACACACAGAGGGGAGAGATCAGCCGATGACGACGCCGCAGCTCGAACCGCCGGTTGCCGACGCGCCGCCTCTTTCGGAGACCCTGACCGACTACGACCGCTTGCACCTCGTCACCTACCTGCGCCTGCTCGACGCCGAGGCGGATGGGGCCGACCCGGACGAAGTCGCCCGCATCGTGCTGCGCATCGACCCCGCCCGCGAGCCTGAGCGCGCCCGGCACGCCCACGCCACCCATCTGGCGCGGGCGCAGTGGATGACTCGGGTCGGCTACCACGACCTGCTCCGCCAGGGCATGCACTGAATTCCGTATCGCCGGATTTCCGGAAATCCGCCGTTCCGGGGGGCCGGATCGGCGGAGTCCGCCGAAGTACGCCGTTCCCGCCGTGCTCTACGCCGTCGGCGCTGTCGCAATTTCAGGGTAGCGGCTCACTTTTTCGATTCGGGCGCAACCTGACGCTGCGCGCGAGCGAAGACATCATGACGACGATGAATGACTGGCGAACATCGACCGCCTATCAGTATGCCCTGACCGTCCCTGTTTCCTGTTGGGCGTGGGAATTCCTGCGCCGCAACGGGGATTACCAAGCGGATGCGGCTGGACAGCGCGGCGAGTCGGAATCCTCCGACGGCACCGGCCATTGGGGGTTGCACTGTCCTGGAGGACCCGGGCAAAAGCGGGGCTGAGACGCTGGTGTTCTGGCGGCCCGAGGTGCTGCCGGCCCTGGTCCGGCTGTCGCCGGCTCCCAGGCCCTACACCAAGCCGGGCGCCTGCCTCGATCCCTGGTGGGGGGCGTCGCGCCAAGCCATTTTCGACACCGGAGACGGCTTCCACGTTGTGCTGGCCGACGGGCCGCGCGAGCGGCGCTTCTGGATCGAGGGCAAGCGTCTTCCCAAACGTGGCACGCCGCTACGGGCGCTGGTCGGACTGGACGATGACCTGGAAGCCCAGGTCGTGGCGCTCCGCCGGTTCCACGATGCGGTGATGAACCCGGCCGCACCCCCCGACCTGACGCCGTACCAGACCCGCATGCTGATGCGCACCCTCCAGGCCCTCGACGCCCACCTCGACGGCGCCAGCGTGCGGGAGACGGCCGAGGCGCTGTTCGGCGCCGAGCGTGTCAGAGCCGACTGGTACCGCAACACCCCCTTGCGCGATCAGGTGCGTTACCTGATCCGTCGTGGGCACCAACTGTAAGCGTTACGAGCGCCCCCTTCTTCCCGAACCGGGTTCCATGATCGAGATTGCGTGCGGGCTTACGGGACGCGGAGGGTACGATGGAGGATGG
>NZ_JAGINM010000051.1 GCF_017876095.1 Azospirillum agricola | reverse complement strand
GACCACCTCTTGCGCAAGGGACGCCGCCCTGGGGGTGGGGCATGCCCCACCCCCAGGGCGATCAGCGAATTTCCACCACATTCGTGGACGCTATCTGAGACGAACGTGCTGTTCCGCACCCAGAAGCTCTATTTCGACGGACTTGCAAAGCGCAGCCACGCAGCGTGGCTCGTACCGCTGGAACGTGCGCCCGCACCGAGGTTCCACAATCTGGTTGACTTCGGTGAGACAGCCACCGGCCTATGTGCACAGGGCAAGGATACCGACAGCCTGCTGAATGCACTCGAAGCTATGCCGGTCCAACCTGGGAGGATCAGCAACTGACGTTTTCCATCAGGCTCTTGGCCCGAGCAAATCATGGACCGTCACCAGCGATCGACCCTCAAGCCGGTTTTCCGTTCCGTCGCTACCCGGCCGCCATCCCCCACCGAAACGGTCGGACGTGAGCATTTGCGCGGTTCAACCCGCGCGCCGCGCCATGCTATGCAAGGGGCATCGCGGCCCACCCGAACGAAACAGACCGCCGGACAGGAAGGATCGTCATGCCCGCCGCTTCGACCCGCCTCCACGCCTCCGCCTGCCCGCACGATTGCCCCTCCACCTGCGCGCTGGAGGTGGAGGTCGTTGACGGCACGCGGATCGGACGACTGCGCGGGGCGGCGGACAACAGCTACACGGCGGGCGTCATCTGCGCGAAGGTCGCCCGCTACGCCGAGCGTATCCACCACCCCGACCGGCTGACCCGGCCGCTGCGCCGGACCGGCCCGAAGGGTTCCGGCCGATTCGAGCCGATCTCCTGGGACGATGCGCTCGACATCGTGGCGGAGCGATTCCTGGAGGCCGAGCGCCGTTTCGGTGCCGAAACCGTGTGGCCCTACCACTATGCTGGCACGATGGGGCTGGTGCAGCGCGACGGCCTCAACCGGCTGCGGCACGCCAAGCGCTATTCGGGATTCTTTTCCACCATCTGCACCAACCCGGCCTGGTCGGGCCTGATCGCCGGAACCGGGCGGCTGGCGGGTGCCGACCCGCGCGAGATGGCGCGGTCCGATCTGGTGGTGATCTGGGGCACCAACGCGGTTGCGACCCAGGTCAATGTGATGACCCATGCCATCCGCGCCCGCAAGGAGCGCGGGGCGAAGATCGCCGTCGTCGACGTCTACCGCACGCCGACCATGGAGCAGGCCGACCTGCCACTGCTGATCCGGCCGGGCACCGACGGGGCGCTGGCCTGCGCGGTGATGCATGTGCTGTTCCGCGACGGGCTGGCCGACCGCGCCTATCTCGCCAGCTACGCCGACGATCCGGCCGGGCTGGAGGCCCATCTGGCCGGGCGGACCCCCGCCTGGGCCGAGGCGATCACCGGCCTGCCCGCCGCCGACATCGAGGATTTCGCCCGGCTGGTCGGACGGACGCCGCGTTCCTTCTTCCGCCTCGGCTACGGCTTCACCCGCTCGCGCAACGGGGCGGTCAACATGCACGCGGCCTCCTGCATCCCGGTGGTCAGCGGGGCTTGGCAGCACGAAGGCGGTGGCGCCTTCCACTCCAACAGCGGCATCTACCGCTGGAACAAGACGCTGATCGAGGGGCTCGACCGCCGCGACCCCACCGTGCGGATGCTCGACCAGTCGCGCATCGGCCCCATTCTGGAGGGCGACGTGGACGCGCTGGCCGGCGGTCCGCCGGTGACGGCGCTGCTGATCCAGAACACCAACCCGGTGACGGTGGCCCCCGACCAGACCCGCGTGCGGCGCGGGTTCGGGCGCGACGACCTGTTCGTCTGCGTCCACGAGCAGTTCATGACCGAAACGGCGCGGATGGCCGACATCGTGCTGCCGGCGACCATGTTCCTGGAGCATGACGACCTCTATCAGGCCGGCGGCAACCAGCACATCCTGTTCGGCCCCGCCCTGGTTCCCGCGCCCGGCGAATGCCGCCCCAACCACGCCGTGGTCGGGGCGCTCGCCACCCGGCTGGGCGTCGACGACCATCCCGGCTTCCGCATGAGCGAGCGTGAACTGATCGACGCCACCTTGCGGAACTCCGGCTGGGGCAGTCTGGAGGAGCTGGAACGGGCGCGCTTCCTGGATGTGCAGCCCGACTTCCGCACGGCGCATTACCTCGACGGCTTCGCCTGGCCGGACGGGCGCTTCCGCCTGAAGCCCGACTGGCCGTCGGTGCCCTATGCGGCACCCTCGACCTTCGGGCCGGTGGCGGCGATGCCACGCTTTCCCGACCACTGGGCGGTGATCGAGGAAGCCGACGCCGAACATCCCTTCCGGTTGGTGACCGCCCCGGCCCGGCACTTCCTCAACACCAGCTTCACCGAGACGCCGGGTTCGCAGGCGCGCGAAAAGCAGCCGTCGCTGCTGCTCCACCCGGAGGATGCGACGGCGTTGGCCATTGCGGAAGGCGACCGCGTCGAGGTGGCAAACGGGCGTGGCGAGGTCATCCTGCGCGCCCGCCTGTTCGACGGGATGCGGCGCGGCGTGGTCATCGCCGAATCGATCTGGCCGAACGACGCCCATGAAGGAGGGCGCGGCATCAACAGCCTGACCGGGGCCGACGCGGTGGCCCCCTTCGGCGGCGCCGCGTTCCACGACAACCATGTCCGCGTGCGGGGGCTCGCCTTATGCGATGTCGCATGATCGGGGAGAGCCGGCCAGGGACTGCTCCGCATCGCCATGAAACCTGGGACTATTGGCGTCCGTCCGACAGCCACATCGTTGAGCTGGGCACGGTGCGCGGTCTCGACGTGGCGTTGCCGGTCCATTTCCATGAAGAGGATCAAGTGACCTTCGTTCTGTCCGGGCGCCGCCGGTTCGTCATCGACGGCCAACCGTTCGCCGTCGCTCCCGGCCAGGGGATGCACATTCCCGCCCGAACGCCTCACCATTCGTTGTCGGAGCCGTCGGAAATTGTCTGCATCAATCTCTACACGCCGGCGGGAGCGTACGCGGCGCGCGACTTGATCTCGGACCTGGCCAGGCAATGGCGGAGGGTGGGACAGATCGGCTGGCCCGAACTCACGACGATTGCCGAGGATCACCGATGCGTCGCCGGGAACATTCCCGATCCGGCCGGCACACTCGCGAGCACCGGCTTGTGGGAAACGGTGGCACAGGCGGCGCAGCGTGCCGGCATGAGCCGCGAGGGTTTTTCCCGGCGGTTCAGGAAACATCACGGCATGCCGCCGCACGCCTTCTGGCTGCTGGAGAAACTGAACGACGCGCGGCGGCTGCTCCGGGGGGGCGAACCGATCGCGGGTGTCGCCGCCGAAACCGGCTTTGCCGATCAAAGCCATCTCGGCCGCTGTTTCCGGCGCGTGTTCGGCGTCACTCCGGGACGATACCGGGCAGGGTAGGTCACATCCGTTCCAGACCGCGGCGCTTCGGGCCTGCTACCCATTGGTCCCGGAGCGCCGCGTGGGAATAGGCCCGATGCGGGACGCCCGCTCTTTTGACTGGAGAGTTCGGCATGACCGCTGCCTTGTCCGCATTTTCATACCTCCTGGTGGTCGGCGCCGGGATAAGCGTTGCTCTGCAACAGGTTTTGAACGCGAATCTGCGGGCGGAGCTTGGATCGCCCTGGTGGGCGGGCTTCGTCAGCTACCTCGTCGGCATGCTGGCGATGCTGGCGCTCGCGCTGATCGCCCCGGGCCCCCGGTTGCCGGACCCATTCGCCGGCTCCACGTCGTGGGTGTCATGGACCGGGGGGTTTTTCGGAGCGCTCTTCATCGGCACCGCGATCCTCATGGTCCCGCGCCTCGGCGCTGCGACGGTTCTCGCCTTGATCGTTGTCGGTCAAATGCTCGGCTCGCTCGTCTTCGATCATTTCGGCCTGTTCGGGCTGACTCAGCAGCCGATCAGCCCCGCCCGGCTGGCCGGTGCGACCCTACTCATCCTGGGCGTTGTCCTGGTGAGGGGTTGAACAGCAGCGGAACGGGAAGGAGACCGTTGAGGTTGCCATATGCAATTAAACGCTGATAATGCGCGGCGCGAAACGGATCCATCTGTTGTAGCCAGTCAAGCCGCGCATCGGAACAATCCTGGACCTGACGCACGATCACTTTCATCAGCACCCAGACGCGGATTCCATCAATGAATGCTGCCCCGACCCTGGACACACCATCGATCGCGACGGAGCGCTTTACGTTGCGGAAACTGGTTCGGGAGGACACCTCTGCTCTTTTTCCGACCTTCTCGAATGAGACGCAGTGCCGTTACATGTCGCAACCTCATTTCGCGACGATGGAAGCGTTGGCGGATTGGCTGACGGATTCCACATGGGCTGGTCGGAGTTGGGTAGCGATGGATAAATCCGATGGCTCCGTAGCGGGCCGTTACGTCGCATACCCAGGACGTGATGCGGGAGTTCTCGAACTCGGCTACATCACGGTTGCTCAACGCCAAGGTCAAGGCGTGGCCACCGAGTGCATGGCCGCGCTCGTTGACCATCTGTTCCAGAACGAAGGGTATCGTCGGCTCTTTGCTGAAATCGACGCGGAAAACGCGGCCTCCACGGCCCTGATCGAGAGACTGGGCTTTGTGCGGGAAGGCTGCTTGCGCGAGCATGAGACAACGCACAAGGGTGTGTGCGATACGGTTGTCTACGGCCTTCTTTATCGTGAATGGCGCTCGGGCACAGCACAGACATCCTGAAAAAGACATTGCGAGCGAGAGTGTTTGGGCATCGCACAAGGGATCGCGGCAGGCCCCGGTTGCCGGTCGGCGCGGCCATTGACGCTCCGTGTTCGCGCCGCTGCTTCACCGCAGCATCAGCGCGAACACGCCCCAGCCCAGATATTCGCGCGTGTAAGCGGCGTAACGCTCGGGCTCCGAAGTCAATTTGGCCCGAACGTCGGCCGCGAACCCGTCGCCGGGGTTGGCTTCAAGCCAACGGCGCATGGTAAGCCATTTGGCCGCCTCGTATCTGTCCCAACCATCCTGGTCAGCCAAAACCATTTCAACGACGTCGCAGCCAAGGCGGCCAAAAGACGCGAGAAGGTCTGGAAGCGTGTGAAAGTCGGAAATCGCGTTGGCAAGACACCCCTTGGCAACATCTTCCGTCGGCGGCAACCGCCGCCAATAGGGCTCGCCGATGAGGATGATCCCTCCGGCGCGCAGGCTCCGCGCCAGAAGCTCGACGGTGCCGGCTATCCCACCGGCGATCCAGGTGGCACCGACACAGGCCGCCACGCCGACCTTCTCGTCGGAGACATATCCGGCGGCATCGCCATGGATGAACTCGACTTGATCGGCGACGCCGAGTTCCACAGCACGAAGTTTCGCGTGCTCGGTGAACAGCGGGCTCATATCGATGCCGGTGCCGACGATGCCGTGATCATGTGCCCAGGTGCACAGCATCTCCCCCGAACCGCTGCCGAGATCGAGCACGCTGGCCCCCGATTCCAGACGCAACGCCGCACCGAGAGTGGCGAGCTTTTCGGGTGTAATCGGGTTGTGGATGCGGTGGGCACTTTCGGTGATGTTGAATATCCGGGGGATGTCCACTGTGGAAAATTTCCTTGTACGGATGTGAGCAGTCCTCCGACGTCACGATCGTGACGGCCCCGCGGGCCAGGACGATGGAAGCGGTGACTGCGCGCGCATGCAGGATACCCGGAGGGTCTCACCCTAACAAGTTGTCCCTACGGTTGTGACATCTTGTCCAGATATACCCATGCGATACGGGCGCGTGATGATCCTCGGCGTCTTATTTGGATGGTTGGATGGATTTCACATGACAACGCTCGTCAATATATTTTCCATAACGAATCTTATGTGTTTATAAGATGAATGAAACTCTTGTTTTAGAACAGGAGATTAGGCTTCAGGAATGGTCATGGCCCGGCACTATACACAGATCGGGCGGCTTCGTGCATTCCCCCACACCCGTCCTCAGCGGTCCCGGCCGCACCACTGCTCGCGCGTCTGGCCCCAAATTTCGATCGGTTCCTTTTCGAAGGGAACCGGCAGCCGGCCCGCCCCCCGCAGAGTGGAACCCAGGCGCCGCGCGACCGCCTTCGACGGGTCGTTGTTCGGATCGATGGAGTGGATGACCTCCGTCCAGCCGAGTGCCGCAAAAGCCCAGTCGATGGTCGCCGCCGCTCCTTCCGTCGCATAGCCCTTGCCCCAGGCGTCGCGCGTCAAGCCCCAGCCGATTTCCGATCCCGGCCAGCCCTCCGGCATCCAGGGGCCGAGCCGCCCGACCCAGCGTCCACTGGCTTTCTCGATGACCGAGAACATGCCGAAGCCCTGGATCGACCAGGATCCGGCCATGGTCAGGAGATCCCGCCACGCCTGCGGACGGGCCATCGCCCCGCCGATGAAACGCGTCGCCTCCGCATCGCTTTTCCAGGCCGCCCAACCGTCGAAATCCTCCCGGCGCGGCGGACGCAGGATCAGCCGGGCGGTTTCCAGAACCAGTTCGCTCATTGTCCCGCCCCTTTCCCATCGCCTCATCCGGACCCGCGCGATCTTGCCTGGAAAATGGATGAACACAAAAAGCTTTCGCCCAGCCAGAACGGAAAGCGGCCAGACATTCCCCTTTCAGCCGAAATGGCCTTTTGACAGAACGCGAACAGTCGATATATTCATAAAAATATATCGTATGGCAGCCGCGGTGGGGGTGGAGTGTCGGCCTGTCACAGCGATGGAAAGAGATACGGTCTTCGAAGGGGGCAAGATGCGTAATTCCTGTTTGTATATCGCGTGTTCGGTCATGGCATTGGCCAGCGGTGGGGCGCTGGCGGCCGACGCCACCGTCAACGCGGCGGCCGGCGTCTTTACGCTGGGCCAGATCAACGTGTCGGCCCAGGCGGCCGGGCAGCCGATCGGCGGCTCCAGCCTGTCGGGGGAGGAGATGCGGACCTACAACAAGCCGACGCTCGACCAAGCGATGGATCTGGTTCCCGGCGTGGTGTCGTCGGCGACCGGCGGGCAGCGCAACGAACGGCTGGTCTACATCCGTGGCTTCGACCGCTATCAAATTCCCGTGATGATGGATGGCGTGCGCATCTATCTGCCCGCCGACAACCGGCTCGATTTCGGACGTTTCCTGACCCCCGACCTGTCGGAAATCCAGGTGTCGAAGGGTTACGCCTCGGTGCTGGACGGGCCGGGCGCCATGGGCGGAGCCATCAACCTCGTCACCCGCAAGCCGACCCGCGACGCCGAGGCGGAACTGCGCACCGGCCTGAGCTTCGACAACCAGGGGGCGCTGGCCGGCTACACCACCTACGGCATGGCCGGCACCCGGCAGGAGCGCTTCTACCTACAGGCCAGCGGCACCAAGACCGAGACCACCCACAGCCGCCTGTCGGAGAGCTTCAAGCCGGTGACGTCGGAGAATGGCGGCAACCGCGACAACTCGCAGACCGCCGACTGGTCGATGAACCTGAAGGCCGGTTTCACGCCGAACGACACCGACGAATATTCCATCAACTTCCAGAAGCAGTCGGGCAAGAAGAGCGCCCCGCTGAACATCAACGACGCCGTCGCCAACCAGCGCTACTGGAGCTGGCCCTACTGGGACCTACAGAGCGTCTACTGGCTGTCGAACACCAAGCTGGGCAGCGCGTCCTACGCCAAGACCAAGCTCTACTACAACAGCTTCCAGAACGGGCTCTACTCGTTCGATGATCCCGCCCTGACGCGGCAGGCCACGTCGCGCTCCTTCCGCAGCTATTACGACGACAAGGCCTATGGCGGCAGCGTCGAGCTGGGCACCGACCTGATCCCGATGAACACGCTGAAGGGTGCCCTGCACGTCCGCCGCGACGACCACAAGGAATGGCAGCGGCTCTACCCCGGCAACTTCGTGGAGCCCAAGCAGCGGGATCTGGAGGACACCTGGTCGGTCGCGCTGGAGAACAATTTCCACGCCACCGAGGTGCTCGACATCGTGCTGGGCGTCAGCCACGACTGGCGCCGCCTGCACGAGGCGCAGGACTGGAACGGCACTGCCACCGGCACGATGATCGACTACCGGCGCGCCGACAGCAACGCCACCAACGGCCAGGGCGCCGTGGTCTACCGCTTCTCGCAAACCGGCGAGGCGCACGCCAGCGTCTCCGCCCGCACCCGCTTTCCCAGCATCTTCGAGCGCTTCAGCACCCGCTTCAACGGCACCGCCTCCAACCCCGACCTGAGGCCGGAAAAGGCGGTCAACTACGAGATCGGCGCGTCGGAACGCTTCGGCTCCACCCGCATTGAGGGCGCCCTGTTCCTCAGCCGGCTGCGTGACGTGATCGCCAACGCGCCGATCGTCATCAACGGCCAGTCGACGACGCAGAGCCGCAACATGGCCTCGGGCCTCTATCGCGGCTTCGAGGTCGCCGTCACCACCAGCCTGACTCCGACGCTCGACATCGGCGGCAACTACACCCTGACCATCCGCTCGCTGTCCGACCCCAACATCCCGAACATGAAGGCGGTGGGCACGCCGAACCACAAGCTTTTCCTGCACGCCGACTGGCGCCCGACCGAACAGCTCAGCGTCGTTCCCAGCGTCGAGGCGGCGAGCGGACGCTACAGCCAGAGCACCGCGGGCACCGTGTTCCTCGGCAACGGCGGCTATGTCCTGGCCAACCTCCAGGCCAGCTACGACCTGACCGCCAGCGCCCAGCTGTCGGCCGGCGTGCGGAACCTGTTCGACGCGAACTACTCTCTGGCCGACGGCTTCCCGGAGCCGGGCCGGACGATGTTCGTCACCGCGCGCTACAGCTTCTGATTCCGTTGGGGCGAAAAGGCGGCCGCCTCACGCCACGGCGTGCAGGCGGCCGTTCTCCAGGCGCAGGCTGCGGTCGGCCCAGCCGGACACCGGCAGGGAATCGTGACTCGCCAGCAGGACGGCGGAACCGTCCCGGCGGGCGGCGGCGGCCAGCACCGCCAGAGCATGGGCGGCGCGCTGCGGGTCCAGCCCGCTCAGCGGCTCGTCGAGCAGGAACAGCCGGGGCCGTCCCGCCACCAGACCGGCGAGCGCCACGAGTTGGCGCTCGCCGACGCTGAGGCTCTGCGGCGAGCGGTCGGCCAGGGACGTCAGGCCGAACTGCGCGATCGCCCGGTCGACCCGTTCGGCGCGGTCGGGCGGGCGCAGGCCGGCGCGGGTCAGGGCGAAGCCGATCTCCGTCCGCACCGTTTCCGCGAAGAAATGGCGCGGTGGATCCTGGGGCAGGAAGCCGACGCGGCCGGGCAGGTCGCGCGGGCTCGGGTTGCGCAGCTCGGTGACGGTGACCGTACCGTCCTCCAGCGGCTCCGCGCCGATCAGGCAACGCAGCAGCGTGCTCTTCCCCGCTCCGTTGACACCGCTGAGATGAACCCGCCGCCCGGCCGGCACCGTCAGGGCAAGCCGGTCGAGCAGCGGCGTGCCATCGCTGCGCGGAACCCGCAGCCCCTCAGCGTGCAGCACCGGCGATGCCGCCTGCGGCCGGAAGCCCTTCCCCATCGTCGCCGTGTCCTCGTCCGGGGTCGGCGGTTCGGCGCCATCTGGAGACGGGCCATCCGGAGACGGCATGCGCAGATGGACGGCGGGCAGGCCGGTCAGCCGCTCCGGCCGGTGTTCGCTGACCAACAGGATTCGACCCATGGCGAGGCGCCGGCGGATGATGGAGCGCAGCGTCCGCACCCCGTCGGAATCCAGCAGGGCGAAGGGCTCGTCAAGCAGCAGCACCGCCGGATCGGTCGCCAGGGCGAAGGCGATGGCGAAGCGGTGGCGCTCGCCCATCGACAGGCTTTCGACCATACGGCCGGCGGCACCCTCCAGCCCGACCTCGCGCAAGGCGGCGGCGGCCCGCGCCCGGCTCTCCCCGGCCGGCAGGGGACGGCCGCGCAGGGCGGCCTCGACCGCCGCGCTGACGCAGGACCGCGGGGGAATGTCGGGAAGCTGCGGCACGAAGGCGACCGGGCAGGCGGTCCCAAGCGGCACCGCGATGCCGCCATCGACCGCCGTCGGCCGTCCGTCATGCCCCGGCAGGCCGGCGAGCGCCCGCAGCACCGTGGTCTTGCCGGTGCCGGTCGGGCCGGTGATCAGGCCGCATTGCCCGGCGGTCAGATGGATGCGGCCCAACCGCAGCCATGGCGTTCCGTTGCCCAGTATGACGATGGGTGGCTTCATCGCTCGCTCTCCATGCCCCCATCCCCGGATGGCGGATACGCTATATCTGATAGAATATATTGGTGTTGCGCGACGCACAAGCCGCCGAACAGCGCGTCTCCGCCGGGGTGCCTTGGATGTGGTTGTCCAGTTCGTTGCCCGTGCCGGCGAAAGTCACCGACGCCGGCATAAGAGCGCCGAACAGAATTCCGTTTTCGCCATCGGTGCCCAATGGAACCGTCATCCCCGCGAAGGCGGGGATGACGAGTCGAGAGACGACTCAAGCTTCTGTTAGGCGCTCTAATACCGGCTCACGCCTGAGCTGACTCTCGGGCCGCATGGGATTCCCAAATTATAGCGAGCATGATTCACTGAAGCTCCACCGGGAGTGGGAGTAA
>NZ_JAGINM010000050.1 GCF_017876095.1 Azospirillum agricola | reverse complement strand
CCACGGGCCTGGAAGAGCGTGACCAATCCGGACAAGCCCGAGCACGCCGCCTTCCAGGTGCTGGACCCCATGCTGTTCGGCACCGAGGCCATCGCTGAGGCCGATGTCCCCGCCCTGGCAAAGGCCATCCTCGACCTCCGTGAACACTTCAAGGTCCGCCGCCACAGATCGATGCGGTGATTGCCCGGTCCGAACCAAAGGGACCGCTCGTAACGCTTACTGTTTATCCGCTGGTCTCGGGCGGGCATGATGTTCAGGTGATTGAGGATATCGAGATGAAGGCGCTGATGCGACGCGAAACGGGCGGATCGCAACCGACCATGCGATGGCTGGCGATTCATGGATGCGAGGAGATGGGTGTATGAGGATTTTGGCGCTTGGCGCGCATGCCGACGATGTCGAACTGGGATGCGGCGGCAGCTTGCTGCGCTGGGCTGCGGAAGGGCATGAGATCGTCCTCTATGTGGCCACGGATTCCGCCTATGCTGCTCCCGATGGCAGGCCTGTCCGCACCGCCCAAACGGCGGCGCGCGAGGCGGAAGCCTCCGCTCGTCGCTTGGGCGCCCAACTGGTGATCGGCTCCTTTCGAGCTTTGGAACTCACCTTCGCCGAGCCGCTGAACACGACACTGGCGGCGCTGTTCGAGGAGGTGCGGCCGGATCTGGCGTTGGTGCACCATAGCGCTGATACCCATCCCGACCACCGCGCCCTGTCTCTGGCCACGTCGCATGCCAGTCGCCGTTGTCACCGCCTGCTGGGTTACGCCAGCAACTGGTATGTAAGTCCCGACATCTTCGATCCCAGGATGTCGGTGGACATATCGGAGACACTTGAGGAAAAGCTGGCGCTGATCGAACTCTTCGAGTCCGAGAACGGACGAACCGGCGGCGTCTGGCAGGAACACGCGCGCGCTCTGGCCGCAGTCCAGGGACGGCGCTGCGGTGTGCGTTACGCGGAAGCCTTCCAAGTCGTCAAATATCGTCTTTAGACCGAGCCGGTGGAGCCTTCTGCGATGGCCCAATACCCCATCACGTTGTCGGACAGCCTTGAGACGATCGCCGCGTCTCTTCAGGAGGTCTTCCATACCCGGACCCGCCAGGACACGATGCGCCATGCGCTGACGCTTCTCGATGCGATCGCGCGCCACGCCGACGGAGACACCGTCACCGTCATGACCAAGAACGGAGCGCTCGATCTCTATTTGCCTGCCGATCCCTTGCTCAAACTGGTTCGGGGCAACAGGCGCTTGCGGAACCGTCATGCCGGAGAGCGCTGCTTCATCGTGGCGAGCGGCCCGAGCCTGAAGCGCATCGATCTGAAAGCTTTGGCCGGGGAAACGGTGATGACGCTGTCGCGCGGGTATTCGCATCCCGATTTCGACGCCATCGCACCGCGCTACCATTGCATAACGCGCATTTTCCGTGAGCATATGAGCGACGAAAAGATCAGGGAATTTTTTATTGATATGGATAGGAGAATTGGATCAGCTGAACTGTTTTTAAGCACATCGGAAGAATCTATTATTCGCAAGAATGGGATTTTTTTCGGACGTACTGTGAATTACCTGCATCAATTGGACGATATTCCTGTTCCTGCGAATGGACAGATGTATGACCTTTGTCGTTCCTTGCCCAGCGTCCAGTCCGTTCCTGTGCTTGCGCTGATGATTGCAATATATATGGGGTTTCAGGATATCTATCTGCTGGGTGTCGATCACGATGAGGTTTGGACACGAACCTACCATTACGCTCATGAACCAAGCTTCAAGTTCGCTGATCCTTCGGTCGGAGAAAACGGCAAGGTTGTGACGACGACATACGATCTCTTGCAGAACTATGCGGTTTTATGGCGGGAGTACCGACGGTGCCGCATGATGGCTGAAGAGAACGGGTGTCGCATCTACAACGCATCGCCAGGAAGCGCTTTGGACGAATTCGAGAGAGTGGATTTCGGTGGTTTGATGCTCTCGCCATCCTCCGCCTCCTCGCGCGGGAATCCTGAGGCATGTTGAAGATGGAAGCACTTCAGACGCTTTCAAGCGAAGCGCGCTCGGCAACGGATCCGACGCTGATCGGGCGCCCCTTTTCTGTTTTCAACATCGAGTTGACCAACCGTTGCCCCTTCAAATGCGTCATGTGCGCCCGGACCAACAACATGACGCGCCTACAGGGAGTGATGGATTTCGCCCTGTTCCGGAAGATCATCGACGAGTATGTGGATGCGAACCCGAAACGCGCGGCCTCTTCGGAATGCTGGCTCCATCATTTCGGGGAGAGCCTCGTCCATCCGGATTTTGATCGTTTCATCGCTTATGCCTCGGCCCGTGGCGTGTTTACGGCGCTGTCGTTGAATCCCTTGTTGCTCAAGCGCCCCCTGGCACTCGCGCTGCTGCGCGCCGACCCGGGAAAACTTTATTTCTCGCTCGATGGCCATGACGATGCGTCGTTCGAGAAAATTCGTGGCGTCAAGGACGCCTATGAGCCGTCCGTACGCAATCTCCTGAATTTTCTCGCTCTAAAAAAATCTTTCGGATCGAAGGTCAAGGTCTTTGTCTCGATGATACATTTTGGTCTTAATGAAGGCAGCATTGATCGGATGCGTGAATATTGGTCGAATATGGATGGCGTTGACCACTTTCTAGATAAAGAGTTCATTACTTGGGATGGCAATGCGCAGGATGTCAATAAGCTCGAGGGCTATAGCCCGATACCGCAGAAAGACCATGTGACCTGCCAATTTCCTTGGGACAAGATGACGGTGACCTGGGATGGGGACGTGGTGCCCTGTTGCTATGACTACGACAAGCGTTATGTTCTGGGCAATGCGTTACGGCAGTCCCTGTCCGAGATCTGGAACGGCGAACCGATGCGTCGCTTGCGCCAGGAATTTCTTGATAATCAGGTTGATAATCCTTTGTGCCGGAACTGCGAGTATCTTCGGGGGTGACGCATCGCCGCCGGTGACCCCTCGACAGGGCACTCCTGTTGAACCGTTTCGTAGAGGACTTTCCATGCCCGTTGAATTGGACGATCTCACCCCCCTGTTTCGTCAACTGCGCGCCCTGGCTTGGCAGCACCATCGGGAACGTCTGTCGATCGCTGACCGGCAGCTCATGCTGACGGCGAACACGATGAGTGAGGCGCTGCGAGGGCGTCGACAGATCCGGCACCTCTCCGATGTCGAGTTCCAGGTGTTCTCGCAAATGGGCGAGGACGGCATCATCGAATGGCTGATTCAGAATCTTCCAATCCGCTCCGAGTGTTTTATCGAGTTCGGTGTCGAAAACTATATGGAAAGCAATACGCGCTATCTTCTACGCCACAGGAACTGGAAAGGCCTTGTGATCGATGCCAGCATCCAGAATGTAGAAGAAATCACCAAAGATCCGATTTTCTGGAAGCATTCCCTCAGTGCGAAATCTTATTTCATTGATCGTGAGAATATCAATAATATTCTAGCAGGCTCGGGTTTTGACGAGCAATTCGGTCTGCTCAGCATCGACATCGATGGAAACGATTATTGGGTGTTCGACGCGATAGAGACGTTCAGACCGGACATCGTGATTTGTGAATACAACGCGGTCTTCGGCGACCTGCACGCGGTGACGGTTCCTTATGACCCGGCCTTCCAGCGCCGGATCGCTCATCCCTCCTGGCTGTATTTCGGGGCATCGATCCGGGCGCTCGAAATGGCCGCGGCGCGCAAGGGCTATGTTCTGTTGGGCAGCAACTTGGCCGGCCACAACGCTTTCTTCGTCCGTGGCGATCTCGCTTCCTCCCTGTCCATCGAGGATCGCCGGGCACGCCCGTCCCTTATCCGCGAGTCCCGTGACGAAGATGGAGCGCTGTCTTATGCAAGCGGACTTGATCGTGCGGCGCTGATCAGCGACATGCCGGTTCTGGACCTTGAAACCGGCCAGACTGTGGCACTGGGAAGCTTCGGGACACTTTACAGCCCTGATTGGCATGCGCGCATTGCCGGCCCGAAAATCTGAACCGGGCATGACAACACTGAGCAACCTTTCCTGCGCCATCCTGACCCCGCCCCGCGACGATGCCCGCCTGGACACGGCCCACCGGCTGTGTCGGGTGCTGGAGCCGCACGGTTTCGCCACGGCCGTTTTCTGCGATGCCGACTCGGTCCACGACGGTGGGTTCGATTTCGTGGTGGCGATGACGGCGCTTCAGCCGAAACTGTCGGCCTGCCCGTCCTACGCGTTGTTCGACCGGGCCGATTTTGCCGGCGTGCCGGGAGCCGAGGCGATGGGGCGCCTTCTCGGCCATGACGCCTATCTGGTCACCAGTCCGGCGGAGGAGGCCTATCTGGCGGATGTGCTGTTCGGCACCCGCAAGCGCGGCAGCCGGATCCTGTCCTGGCCGGGCCTTGCCGCTCCAGCTGCGCTTGCAGCCCGCCGGTCCGACGATCTTCTGGTGCCTTTCGCCGTGCCGCCGTCCCCTGAACAGAGGGTATTTCTGCAGGCGCTTGCAGCGCGGCGGGTCGTGCGTGTGGTGGCGTTCGAATCCGTCGCCGGGGCGGTAGGCGAGGCGCTGGGCGTGGCGGTCGAACCGGTTCCTCCAGACGGCTGCGCCTTGAGCGCCTTGGCGCAGGGGCATGCCGAAGCGCTGTGCCTGCCTTCCCTTCTTGCTTCCGAGCGGCTTCCCTTCGCCTTGCTGCGCGCGACAATCGCCGAAGCGGGGTGCCGCCTGCTCGACGGAACGGTGGATGCGCCGGTCGCGGTTCTGCTGCGGAGGATCGAAGCGGAGGCGAAGGAGGTCGAGGAGCGGAAAGCGGACTCGGATTCCGCCGCCGCACAAGCCCTTCGCGCGCTGCACGAGGCCACGCTCGAGGCCAAAGGCTATCGGCCCGGCCCCACGACCGCCAGCCCCGAGCCTTCCGTCGCCTATCTGGTGCGGACCGGCGGACGGTCGCCCTGGTACCTGAAGCGCGCCCTGACCAGCCTCGCCGCGCAGGGATACCCGGCTCTGCGCGTGGTCCTGGTCGTGTGGCAAGGATCGGAGGAGTTGGACGGGGTTCTGGGGCAGCCTTGGCCGTTCCCCATCGTCGTCGTCCATGATCCCGGCGCCAATCGGAGCCGGACCCTGGCGACCGGGTTGCGGGCCATCGCAGACAGCGACGCCGCCTATTTCGGGGTCCTCGACGACGACGACGAAGTGCATCCCAACCATGTCCGCAGCTTGCTGGCCTGCCTGGAGCAGCGGAGGCGTCTGACGGTTCCAAGGGCCGAAGTTGCCTACGCCGGTTCGGTGGAGATCGTGGAGGATGAGAAGGCCGCGCCTTTGCCGCATCACCAAGTTCCCCTGCCCGTGCCGGCACGTCGGCTGCGGCCTGGAGCGTTCTTCTTTCCCAACCCTACGCGCCTGTGGAGCCCCGCCGTCCACATGCCTCCCCATGCCTTCCTGGCCGCGACGCGCCTGATCGATGATGACATCCTGACGGATTGCCGCATTCCGGCGGCGGAGGACACGCATCTCCTGAACCTTCTGGCGGAGCGCAGCGACTTTGCGTTCTCCTGCGAGGTGACCGCGGTCTATCACTTCCATGGGGAGGGCCAATCGGGTTGGTGGGAGCGTCCGGTGGAAGACAGGGTCGCGGAGCGCCTCGGCCTGCGGGTCCTGGGCCGGATTCCCGCGATGCGGGCGATGTATGGGGGCGTCCCCTTTCCGTCCGTCGACCACCCGCTGGGAGCCGGCGTTCCCAAAACCCTCTTCGTCCCGCCGGCCGATGCGCGCCCCGCGACCGACGGTCCGGTGGTGTCCATGGGGGACGGCGTCGCCAACGGGGAAACGCTGGTTCTGAGTGTGGGCGGCTACCAAGCCCTGTGGTATTTCGACGGTCTTCCTGATGAACGGCCGGTCAGCGTGCGGCTGCCCAATGGCCGGGGGGGCCACGTCGATGCTGTTCCGGCGGTGTTGCCTGGGCGGCAGAGCTGGCGCATCGCCCATCGCTTCTTGGTGGAGCGCGACCTGCGGCTCGCTCCCGGTGAACTGCGTCTGGAATGGCCGGGCGGTTCTCATCCCGCACCCTTGGGCCTGCGTGTGGAAGCGGTTGCGGAAGGCTGGCGCCTGCCCTGGAGCCGTTTCGCCGAGACGCCGGGCCGGATCTGGATTTTCGGGGCCGGCAGCGCGGGCCGGGCGGCCCTGGGACATCTGACCAGGCTTGGGCTTGCGAGCCGCATTGCCGGCTTCATCGATTCCCACTGTGGTGGCCACATCGACGGATTGCCGGTCCGCCCGCCGTCGGACCTCGAAGCCCCCTCCGCTCGGACGGATGTGATCCTGATCGCCAGCCAGCACTGGGAGGAGATCAGGCGCCAGCTGGCCGAGGCGGGGCGGCGGGGCGTCTACAGCAGCCATCCGATCAATCCCGCATGCCTGTGGTTCCTGCCGTGAGCCCGTCATCCGCAGGCCTGCCACGCTGTGTCCACATCGTCGATCCGATGATGGTCAACAGTGTCGGCCATCACCATCACATGGTCGTGGATCTGCGGACGGAACTGGCGGGACGCGGGTGGGACGCGAAACTGTATGCTTCGCGGGATTGCGATTCCACCATCCGGGCGATGGCGGCGGCGGCCTGTTTCGATCATCTCCCGCGGATCCGAATCTATCCGATGCCCGAAGCCGACATCGGCGCGGTCAATTACCGGTTCCAGCAGAGTCTGGAGAGCCTCACCCCCCGGATCGTGCCCGGCGACACCGTGTTCGTCACCCTGGCCGGCCATCGGAACCTGTTCGGCATCCTCGGATGGCTGGAGGCGATGGAACCGGAGCGCCGGCCACGGGTCGCGTTGATGCTGGCGGCGGCGGAATGCTTCATTGACTTCGAAGACACGGTGCATAACCGCAACAGCCGGATTTTTCAAACCGTCTGCCGGGCCATCGCCGGCCTTTTCACCGGAACGGGGATGCCGGCGCCGCTGTTCTTCACGCCGTCGGCTTTCTATACGGACCATTTGGCCAGTCTTTTCGGTCCGGACGTTGCAATCGGATCCTTCCCCTATTCCTTCCAACGCTCGACCGGTGCCGTGGCGGTACTCGCCGCTCCGCCGCTGGTCGGGCTGTTCGGCAACACTGGTTGGGTGCAGAAAGGGCTGGAGCGTTTTCTGGAAGCTGCACAAATCCTTCTTGCGGAGAGGGAGGGTGTCCGGTTCTTCACCCAGATCGACTTTTCACTTGAACCCGCCGCAACTTCCGCCTCGGCCGGTGAGCGGCTCGCCGGTTATCGGGATGTTCTCGACCATTCCGCCGTAACCGTCTCATCCGGTCCGCTGGAGCCGGCGGATTACGATGCGCAGCTCGGCCGTTGCGCCTTGGCCGTTCTGCCCTACGGGCCGTCGTACCGGAGAATGCACTCGGGGATTCTGTTCGAGGCGTTGCACCGAGGAAGGCCGGTGGTGCTGCCGGCGCATTCCCAGGTCGCTCGCGACGCTGCGGCTTTGGGGATTGCCATGCCGGTCTTCACGGAATGGTCGGGAGCTGGAGTGGCGGCCGCCATACGGGATGGGCTGGACCATTACCCCTTCTATGAGGCTGAGGCACGTAGGGCATCGGACCTTGTGGACCGCCTCCCTTCAGGTGGTGAGCGTCTGGCAGCTCTGTTGACAGGCACGGAGGGGGTATGACAACTCTCTCTTGTCGCTGAAGGTTTGTTCCGACGTCCGCCTCGCCTGAAAGAAGATATTTCCACCACGCGAAGGGCATGTTCTGAGCTGGCCCCCGTTTCCCGGACAGTTCGCTTAGGAACTACGCCAAATCAAGTGCGCTGTTTTGTGGCCGTGGAGCGATTGTGTAGTTCCACTCTGGATGGAAGTCGTTTTTGGTAATGGCGAGGGCGTTGATTTCGGCGTCGGAGACCTTGATGCCCTTGGCATAGTCTGCGGTGTCGATTTCACAAGCGACCTTGAGACCGGTCTTGGTGGTGGTTGCGGCGATCAGTTCGACGACGGCCAGCCGGCTGGTCAGCGGCCGGGCGCGCCAGTTCTGCGAGATGTGGCAAAAGAGACGGTGCTCGATCTTGTTCCATTTCGAGGTGCCTGGCGGGTAGTGGCAGACGCTGATGGTGAGGCCGGTTTCGTCGGCGAGCTTCTGTAACTCCACTTTCCACAGCCGGACCCGGCTTCCGTTGGAGCCCCCGCCGTCCGCCGTGATCATCAGCGTGTCGGCCTGCGAATAGCGGGCCTGCCCCATCGCCTCCCACCAGCGACGGATGGCCTGAACAGCGAACTGGGCGGTGTCGTGGGTCACTCCGACACTCACCCACCCGGCGTTCTCGGCCACGTCGTAGACGCCGTATGGAATGGCCTTGCCGAGGTCCTTGTCCTCGAAGTCATGCACGATCACCCGGCGCGGCTTCCCTTCGGGGCGCCAGTCGGTTCCGGCATTCTTGTAGGGGCCGATCAACTCCTTCTTCTTGGTGTCCACCGAGATGACCGGAGTGCCGGCAGCCTGGAATGCCAGCACCTGGGCATTGATGTGCTCGAACTGGGCGTCGCGGTCGGGATGCCCGCGCCCCTCATTGGCCTTGCGGTTGCCCTGGCGGGAAAAGCCGAGCCGACGCAGCAGGCGGCGCACCGAGTTGGCCGACACCCGATGGCCTTTGTCCCGCAACGCCGACGCCAGCTTCTCCAGGCTCTTGGACACCCACAGCAACGGGCGCTCCGGGCAGCCCAGTGTCATTGGCGCGATCAGTTCCAGCAGGTCGCGCTCCAACGTCGCATCCGTGTCGGTCA
This sequence comes from Azospirillum agricola, assembly GCF_017876095.1. Lineage (GTDB taxonomy): Bacteria > Pseudomonadota > Alphaproteobacteria > Azospirillales > Azospirillaceae > Azospirillum > Azospirillum agricola. The sequence goes on along the minus strand of NZ_JAGINM010000050.1, from coordinate 1,927 downwards.
GCCGCTTGCGCCCGCCCCCCGGCCGGCGCAGCCGGGACCCGCGCGGCGGCACGCCCCCGGCAATCTCCTTCAAGCCCCGCCCGATGGTGCTCGGCGCGATACCGGTGCCTCGCGCCACCGCGGCAATCCCGCCACGACCGAGCGCCTGCGCTTGGGTGGCGGCGAACAGACGACGCCCCTGCTCGTCCAGACTCGGATGCAGAAGGGCGTATTGGCGGCGCAACGCAGCTTCATCGATCATGATGAGCCAGTCTACAGATCCCGACTCCCGCCGAGAATCCCCTACCGCGCAACCTCCTATCGATTCGTCTATTTTGGACCGGCGCCTTGCGCAAAAAATCCCGCTCCACCACCAACTGGCCGATCATGGCGTGCAGCTTTTCCACCTCCCCCTGATGGCTGGTTTCGGCCGCTTCCGCCTTGCCGGAGAACACACCGGCCAGTCCCTCCATCGTCTGCTTCTTCCAGGTGTTGATCAGCGTCTGATGCACGCCGTGCTTGGCCACCAGCTGCGACACCGTCAACTCGCCTCGGATCGCCTCCAGCGCCACCTTCGCCTTGAACTCCGCCGAATACCGTTTCCGTTTTCCCGTCATCGGGTCCGTCCTTCTTCCTGGGCGAACCAAGCTTAGCGAACTGTCCGGGAAACGGGGACCAGCTCACTCATCAGGGGTCGCCATCGGCGAGGTCGAGCAAGCCTTGGTCGCGCGCTCGGTCAAGCAGGGCCTTGACGCTCGACGGCGCCCAGGTTCGGGCTCCGGTCTTGGTCGGGATGTTCTGACGCTCCAACTGGCGGCCGATGCGGGCGAGCGTCGGCTTCTCACCGTCGGCGGCGTTGTGGATGGTCGCGACCAGTTCCACCAGCCGCTTGTCCTGCGCCACCGCCTTCTTGGAGCGCCGCGGTGCCTCCTTCAGCAGGCTGGGATCGGCCAAGCCGTCGCCGACCAAGCGACGCACGGCCCGGATCAGCGCGTCGCGCGTCCAGGGCGCCGGGTTGTCGCCCGGCCGCTTCCTCACCGCGGTGTTGAGCACGTCGACGACGCGGTCCCAGGGGTGCGCCGGCCGCAGTCGCTCGACGATCGGCAGAAACTCCCCGGCCCCCTCGGCAACCCGCTCGCTGAGGCGGTCGTCTCGGGCGCGGGCCACCCGGCGCCGGGCGAGTGGGTCCTTGGCGATCAGTCCTGGGTTGCCCGGCTGCTTGCCGATCGCCTTGGCAGCCCGCACGCCGGCCTTCGTCCGCTCACGGATCAGGGAACGCTCGAACTCGGCTACGGCGCCGAGGATCTGCAGGGTGAACTTGCCCTGCGGGCTGCCGGTGTCGATCGGGTCGCCGAGCGACTTGAAGGCCGCTCCCTTGCGCTCCAGGCCGTCGATCACGTCGAGCAGGTGGGCGAGGGAGCGCGCCAAGCGGTCGATGCGCACCACCACCAGCGTGTCACCCTTGCGGAGCCGGTTCAGCACCGCCCTGAGTTGGGGGCGCTCGCGGTCGGCGCCCGACGCGTTCTCCCGGAAGATCTCGGTGCAGCCGAATCTCTTCAGGTCGAGGAACTGCGCCTCGGTCGACTGGTCCTCGGTGGAGACGCGTGCGTAGCCGATGAGGGCCATGGCCAACGGATTCCTGTGATGCGAGGGCTCCCCGGCCAGAAAACGGAATTTCCATCCCAGCCGGCTGCGCCAGCATACCCCATTTTCAGGCCATTCGCTTTCTGATAACCGGACGGTTTGAAGCCAGCGGAAAAATTTTGACTGCCAAGCCGGCCCCGGTCCTCTCCGCAGGCAGCGAGACAAGACGCCAAACCGGATGGTCGGCTGGTAAGCGCCGGCCGAGGCGGGGTCGTGTCCCGAGGCGTGGTGTAGGAGCCGGGGGGCTCATCTGGTCTCCGGCAGGCCTAGCCGGGGCAGTCACGCAGCCGTAGCGGGCAACGTG
>NZ_JAGINM010000049.1 GCF_017876095.1 Azospirillum agricola | reverse complement strand
CAAACCCAGGGTGGTAGTCTGCCAGATCAGAGGTGGCTGGTTATTGGACGCCGATCACCCCTGAAACTGGCCCAGTGTTGCAAGCCGATGCACACATAGGCGCAGCGATTTCTAGTTCTGGTTTGTCGCGGGGGGCCTTAGACAGGCTTGCTCTGTCGAAAGTCTCATGCGGAAATGCCAAGGAGAACAAGGCGGTTGACGTTGTAGACGACGCCTCTGAGCAATGCTTGAGACCGTTGCGTGAGGTCGGTGCGGGCGGATACGCGGCACGCTTCTTAGCACGTCCAGCTTCAGCGGGGCATAACCCTGTTCCCCGAAAACCTCATAGTTGAAGGGAAGGCCTGCCCCGGCTTCCATCAGGCGGACAGGCAACCGGTTTCGCCGGGGAAAGCGGCTTGTTCCTTGTTCCTCCAGAGGAACTCTACCTCGAGGGAAATTCCAAGCTGCCGGGCAATGTGGGACGCGCCCTTCCATGCCGCGTTCGCATCCTGCCCCTGAACGGAGATGCCAAGTTCCGGCACGAACTTGTACCCCTCGTCCTCCTTCTTGCCCTTGACGAAATTCACAATGATGAAGCGCCGTGCTTCGTCAGCATTGTCGATTTTGCCCTTCAGCAGGCCGATGGTTTCAAAGAGGGCGCTATTCCAGTTGTTCTTCTTGATCGGCTGGCCGGCCAGCTTCACCGACAGAACTTTGGTGTGAGTCAGGTCGGGCGGCGTGGTCCCGTTGAACTTCCTGATAAGGGCAGTCTTGTGCTCCGGCGCGGGAGCGACTTGCGGCGCGTGGTGATCCTCGTAATACGCGGCGATCCGGTTGATGACGCTTTCGATGCTGTCCACGAGCGGCACGGCCAGCTTTTGGAGGCGTGTGAAGGTGACGTCGGACAGTTCAACTTGGTGCGTCATGGAAATCCCCGTCAACAGCTAAATACTGAAATACGGATTTACGGTATATATGTACGGATGTCAAGCCCTAGGCGCGCAGCGCTCCAGTGGAGGACAAGGCGATAGGTGTTGGCTGAACAACGGGAAGGTGGAACAAGTTGAGAATACCGGCGCAGGCCGTCTTGTCCGTCATCCCATCCGGCATGCAAGATGTCCGGAAACCCGTTGACAGAGGATGTTTCCGGACAATTGCCAGGGCAGCCGCCAAAGGTCGGCTTCCCAGACAGTTAGGCTGCGAGTCAGGGGGTAAGTCACCGTTCCGGTTCGATTCACCATTCCCGTTGTTTACCTAACACCTATCGCGCTCTCCTCTACTGCGACACCATGCCGTTGGACAGCCAAGGCCGCCGGGCCGCGCGCCACTCTCCGAGCTCCTTGTCGGCGGGGAACTCCTCCCGCGCCTTGGCCAGTGCTTCCGCCGTCTGCATCATGGCTGCGACGGCGTTCTGGTGCCCAGCTTCCACGCGGGCGGCGTAGAACTCCAGGTGCGACGCCGTATCCGCGGGGATGCCGGCGCCAGCGTAGTTGAACAGAGTCAGGTCGCCGCTCATTGGACAGCCCCCACAGGGAAGGTGGCACGGCAGAAATCGGCAATGGCGGTGATCGACTCCTTGACCTTCGCCCGGATGGCTTTCCGGGTCAGCTTCAAGGCTATACCGTTCATGATTTGTGCCGCCGCCGCCTGCTCGGCAAGATCGACGTACCGGACCAACCATGCCGGCATCCGGTCGCGCAGATTGGTGCCGGCCATGATCTCTTTGACGGCTTTCGAGTTGAGGCCGAACGGCGCGTAGACCATGCTCGTGATATAGGTATACGCTCGGCCCGGCGCCGACGTGGCGTTCCCTTCCGGGTCAACGTAGCCTTCAAACGCTTTGATGGCGTCTTGCAGTTGGCGACGGGTTTCGATGCCGAGCACACGAGCCGCAGCCAGGACCGGGTCAACCTCTGCGCCCGGCCCCAGCAGCGCGACCGCTTTCGAGCGGCGGGCCGGCTTGGCGGAGACAGCGACGATATCACGGCCCGGCTCCGTGGAGGCCTGGACCGATGAAGGCGATGGTGACATAACGCAGGCTTCCATGACGCTCCCTCAAGCGAAGTGGAGGAAAGGGAGGTGGGCATGTCTCGAAGTGCCAACGCCGAACATGCTCGCCTCCTAACCCCTAGTGACAAACCTGCCGAGACTTGAAAGCGACGTAGCTTTGTCAGTCCCGCCGTGACAAGATGCAGTATAGCACAAGTTACTTGCCCCGAAAAACACTTCGATGTTTCTGCGGTCCCTTGAGCGGTCCTTTTTGCGGTCTCTGGTTTCATTTGACCGCCCGAAAGGCGTTGATATCTCAGCCGTTCCCGCTTCCGCCTTCGGTCCTACCACCGGTTGGCACAGCTGCCCGCACAGGAGCGACACACCAAGCGACGCAGCAGGGGCAACGATAAGGCCATGATCTGGTTGGACGATTTCATCTGGCGATGCCGCGGCCGACGCACCATTCGACGCGGTCCGGCACACCTTTCGGCACGAGGGTTTGCGCTCCTCAAAATGGGAGAGGTCACGCCATGTCACGCTTGAGCCGTGACAGCTTCTCCGATGTCACGCACGATCCATGATGGTCTGCCCGCCACCGGCAGCACTGGACCGGACGACGATGGTTTGACGCCAGAAACCGAAGGGGTTTGGACGGGCGCGAAATCTGCACCAGTGCGAAATCTGCGCCCGTCATTGCCGGAAATCCCGGCATCGGATAGGTGGGGCTGACAAGATGATGGTGTCGGCCTGGACCAGCTCCGCCAGCCGACCGGCCGCCGGCATCGACAAGACCTTGGGCATTCGACAAGGACGATGGATGAGGCCCATGTCGCCGATCTGCCGAATGAACCAGAGACGGACCCGACCAGGGAGAACAAGGTGGAGGCGCCTCGACCACGGTAGGAATTTACCGGCGTGGATGTGCCCGACCAGCCGGCAAAATCAGCACCAGCCGAAGGCCGATTTTTTGGAGGGGGCCGATTTTGCTCCAGACGATGCGTCCGACCTGCTGATTGCCGCCTTATTCTCCGTAACCAACGGCCTGAAGCGGACCGACCAAGCCGCTGCCGCCCGGCCATATCGGCGATGATGGCCTCATGATTGCGCCAGGACGTGGGCTATAGACCGCCCAGCCAGCATGAGTGGTGAAGCGAGGACCGGTCAGAGATGGGAGGTAGGTCGGTCACCACTCCCCATCTTCCCTTTCACCTCTCCCTCCATATGTGGAAAGGATTTCGCCTAACTAACTGGAACATAAGGCGAATTGGCGGTGGGAATGGGACCGCTTTTGGATCAGGCGACAGCGGCAAATGCGGCGTCCATCGCCTCCCTGCATAGCCCTTCATGCTGGCGCTTAACGATGAAGCTGTCGTGGATGGGAAGGGCGACCACGTTCTGTGATCGAAGGCGCTTCAGCACGTCGGCCGCCATATCGGAGTCAACGCGCTGTAGCTTCATCCCGACGCCCTTGTGGAAGTGATCCCCCACCGCTGCATTGCGCCGCTTCACCGCGGCGACGATGGCGTGAGCCTCTTTCCGCTCGGCCTTCACCTCCCATTCGGCCGGCTTCCGCTTTCTTCCTGTGCGAGGGTTCGCAGGGATCTTATCCAGCGCCAGCTCCTTTGCGACAGCTCCCACGGCTCCCGCATAGCTCGATGCATTGATAAGCGCCTGAAACCCGATCTTGCCGATATCGCGGCTGTAGCCATCGACGGTGTAGGCGTCCCCGTCCAGCACCTTGCCAGCAACACGGTAGAGAAGCCTTGCGTGGTGCTGGGAATAGTCCGGCTCCACAGTCGGCTCACCGTCGATGGTGATGCTCTCCCTCAATTCGCCGGGGATGCCCTGCCACCATCCACCGTAATGCCGGCCACCATGCTCAAAGTCCTCGGCAAAGACGCGATACAGCGTCTTGCGGGCTGGATAGGCGATTACATTCCCGGCCTTCATGGCAGGGCCAGCAACGAACACTCCAGGTGCTTCGAGCGCTATGGCCGCGGCTTCGATTGGCTCGTTTAGCTCCCGCTGTTTGCAGCGGCGCCGGATCGTGGCGTCGGTGTCTTTATAATCCGTCAGCTTCTTATCAATCTTCAGACGGATTAGTTCCCCGGGATCATAGGTCACGTTCGGAACCATAGCGGCACGGAGAAGCGGAGAGGCACGGAACACGGATTGCCAGCCGGCTCTCGGGCTGGGTGGAGCGATAATCACCTCGATCAAGCCCGCTTCATGCAGCGCGTCAACACCGTTGACGACGGTAGTGCAGGTGTATGCTGTGCCCTGATAGCGGCCGGCTGCCGTATAATGAGCAGGTCGGCGGGCATGAGAGATCCATCGGTCTTCACCGTTGGCCTCAATGATGGCGTCCAACAAGATCGCTTCCACAGCAACCTTTCCTTTGGCCGTCCTCATCTTCGGAACAGGTAGGTGCCTTAGCCATGAATTGTCCGCAGCATGCCAATGGAACGAAAGCGGCTTGTCTTGCCCTTCATTTTCACTGCGAGCATGCATTCCCTACCGTCTCCATATAGGAAACGGCGTGCAGGCGCTTGTTCCTCGAATGCCAATTTGATTCGGGGTGTTTATCCACGTGGCCTGCCAGCCGTTGTAGTAGATCCATAGCCCTTGGCGTTCGCAGCGCCGGGGGCTTTTCGTTTCCACCTCTCGGACTGTCGCGTCGTGATGAAGCATCATGCCCGCCTCAGTGGATCTCATCGCCATCTATACAGCGTCTAGATGGAAGAGGCGTTTGCGATATCAGCGGGAATATAATACAAGTCTGTCTCTTCCCGCTGTTCGAAGCGCTACCTTCGTCCAGCCTCTCCGCCGGGGGTGGCACCCCGGCGGAGACCTACTAACTTGCATCATCATTTGGGGACTGGTCAACCGTTGTCGGCAGGCTGCGCTACATCATGGGGTTAATGCGTCCAGCGCATGCCCACAATTTGGGTTTGCGAGACGTTCCGGGAACGCTCCCCTTCCCTGCCGCCGTCGGACGGGTCGAACATTGCATTTGGAGGGCAGCGCTGTGAATCGGCGTGGTGGGCTGAAGCCGATCGGCACGCAAACACGTTGATAGTAATGGAAACTGTGGGGTCCCAGCCGCGCACCGTTTCACAGGCGAGCCGGCCAACTTGGCCTCAGCCATGCGGACCTACGTGATCCACCACTACCGCGCCGCCCTCGACCCCACCGTGCCCCCACCACCCTGCCGTCACCAGAGTCCACACCACCCGAGTCGGGTGATTCGCAATCGTGACAGAAAGCCAGCGGCAACTTATCCCGTGGACTTTGGTGACGGTCGTGTGGACTCTGGTGACGCACGACTCGCCATATTTGGAGTTATCCCGTGGACTCTGGTGACGAAGCAAATAGTAAGATCCAAATAACTTCCAAATAGCTTGCGTCACCAGAGTCCACATTGATTTCGCCACACCGAGCCGCCACAGTGCGGACCGGGAGGCAGCCATGAGCAACGTTCATCAGCTGATATTACAGCACGGACACTCGGAAGCACGTCGACTGCTACCGGAAGGAAAGCAGCTCATCGACATGGCCGCCGCCGTGATGGCTGAGGACGATCCTGCGCTCTCCTTTACCTATTCAGGCTTTTGCCTGACCAGCTTCCCACACAAAAAGCTTGGCGACAGTGAGCGGTGGGAGCGGCATGGCCATAACGTCACCCTAACTATCGACCCCGGCAGCCTGCCCGACGCTGATGGCGTCACCAGAGTCCACGGCGTGCCCTATGGCAGCCGCGCTCGGATGATCATGCTCTACCTGCAAACCCGCGCCGTACAAACCAACAATCCGGAGGTCGAGCTAGGCGCCAGCATGCGCGATTGGCTCGGCCGGATGGGCATCAGCGTTGGCGGCAAGACGCTCAAAGAGGTGCGCGACCAAGCCGACCGCATCGCCGCCTGCAATCTCACCTTCACCTGGCGTACCGAGCGTGGCTCAGGATTCGTAAAGGGTAACATCGTCAAGGGCGGCTTCCGCCTGCAGGATCTTGAGGACCGCAGCGAACAGCCGCGCCTCTGGGTCGATACAGTCCGCCTGTCCGACGACTTCTTCCAGGCTCTGCGCGACCACCCGGTACCGGTCAACGAAACGGCGCTGCGCCAGATCGCCAACAACAGCGCCGCCATCGACCTCTACACATGGCTGGCCTATCGGCTCCATGCGCTGTCCAAGCCGACCCCAGTGACCTGGGCGGCGATGCACCAGCAGTTCGGCGCAGGCTACAAACTGGTGCGCCAGTTCAAGGCGAAGTTCGGCGCCGTGCTCGAGGCCGCCCTGGCGGTCTATCCAGAGGCCGTGGTCACGATGGACGACCAGGGCGTCACCCTCTACCCCTCCCCGCCCCCAATTCGTGAGCGCGTCACCGCCATCCGGTGATGCGTCACCAGAGTCCACACCCCGTCACCAGAGTCCACGGCGAACGGCATTCGCCGCCTAAGTTGATAATGGGTGGTGAGTAGATACTATTGACAGGGTAGAATCCACCACATACCGTGCGCCTACAAAAAAATGGAGGCACGGGTGACCGGAGAGGAACTGCGCGCGCTGCGCGAGCGGCTGGGCAAAACCCAGCCCGAGTTTGCCGTGTGGTTGAATGACCTGCTCGGCCGGCGCTATGACAAGCAGAAGGTGAGCCGTTGGGAGACGGACCGGGAGAAGGTGCCGCGCGACGTAGCTGGCACCCTGGCCATTGCCGCTCTTGGCCTGGACCGGCCGCAGCGGCATGGACCGGCAGTGACCGTTGCTGTCGCACTGCAGAAGGGCGGCACCGCCAAAACGGCGACCAGCGTCAATCTGAGCTATGTGCTGGCGCGGGCCGGCAACCGCGTGCTGTTGGTCGATGCCGATAGCCAGGGGAACGCCACGGTGCATGTCGGCGTGACGAAGGAGCGGGTGGTGGAGCTGACAAAACAGGGCCGCACCCACTATCATGCACTGACCGGCAAGACGCCGCTGACCGACGTCATTCTGCATACCGATGTGCCGGGCCTTGATCTTGTGCCCAGCTCCATCGCCCTGGCGGCGGCAGAGGCCGACCTCTATCACGAACCCACCGGAATCGGCGCCATGGCAGACATGCTGTCGAGCGCGCGGGCCGACTATGACTTCATCGTCATCGACTGCGCCCCGGCGCTGGGCATGGTCACCAGCAACGCACTCGCCGCGGCGCAGCTGCTGCTGATCCCCTGCCAGACCGAGGCCCACGCCATTCTTGGCCTGGAACACCTGTTGGAGACGGTGGCGAAGATTCGGCGCCGGTCCAACCCGGATCTCCGCTTCCTGGGAATCGTGCCGACGATGTACACGGCCCGCCAGTCGCAGGACCGGGCTTCGCTGGACGAGCTGCACAGCCAGTGGGGCGCGCAAATCCCGCTGTTCGAACCAATCCCCCGCTCCACCGTCTATTCCCAAGCGTCGGCCGCCAATATGATCACCCTGGCCGGCGACCCCGGCGCGCCTGGACTGGAGACGTTCGTCGCCATCGCTGACAGCCTGATGGTCACCGCCGGCCTGCGCGAGGTGCAGCATGCCGCCTAAGTTCAAGCGTGCCGAGCGGGCGCCAGTCAGCGCCCCCGCCGAGACCTCGGAGACCGACAAGCTGTTCGGCCTGTCAGGCACCCTGCCCCGCCTTATCGAGGCTGATGTGGCTGGCATCACGCCAAATCCAGACCAGCCGCGGACGGTGTTTGACGACGTGGCCTTACAGTCCCTTGCCGACAGCATCGGAAAAATCGGCCTGCAGCAGCCCATCCTGGTGAAGACGACCGACAAACCCGGCCGGTACCAGCTGGTGGCGGGCGAGCGTCGCTGGCGAGCCCACCAGCTGCTCGGTCGCGCGACCATCCCCGCCATCATCACCGAGGGGCGGTCGGAAGAGATCGCGCTCATCGAGAATGTTCAGCGCGTCGACTTGGATGCGGTAGATCTCGCGCGCAGCCTGCAGAGGCTGATGGAGACCCACGGCTATCGGATGGCCGAGGTCGGCGCAATGCTCGGCTGCGCCGAGGCGGAGGTGTCCCGCCGCCTGTCCGTCCTGCGGCTGCCGGCAGACATCCTCGATGCCTACCGCCAGGAACCCAGCCGCGTCAGCCGCTCCGTTCTGGTGGAGCTGGCAACGCTCGACGATGAAGACCGGATCCGGGATCTGTGGGCGCAAGTCTTGGCCGGACTGACCGTGCGCGACCTGCGCGCCGCTAAGAAGGCAGGGCAGGCCGCCCCCAGCCGCGCCACCGGCTGGACGTCCCAGGCGATTGGCAAGAGCCTGGGCAAGATGGCCAGCGACCTCAGCCGCTTGCAAGAGGCAGCCCCGTCGCTAGCCGACGAGCACCGCGCACATCTGCGCGCCATGCGTGCTCGCATCGACACCCTGTTGGGTGAGTAGGCGACTTACGACGTCGTAAGTTCTGTCGCAGAGCCGCTCAACTTACGACTTCGTAAGTCAGGGACGGAACGGCGTTCGCTGTCACCCCTTTTAGCGAGCGGGGTACCAGTGGCATAGCCGCGCCCCCGTCTCGTTGTGCAGCAGGGTCTGCTCCGCCGTGCCGTCGACGAGCGTGTCGGCACGGCTCACATAGATCGGACGGAAGTTCAGGAGAGGAAAACAACAGCAGGGTGAGACGATGCCGTCCTCGCACCGCAAGATCATGATCAACCGAGCGCCGGTGCTGACGCTGTGGGCCGCCGTGGTGCGGAGCGGTTGGGCTTGGACCACGATGAGGCTCTCACCCTGGGCAAGGCTCTGTCGGGTCTTACGGCGCAGGCCAAAGGCGTCCGACTGGGAATCTATGAACCCACTCCGGAGACGGTGAGCGATCAGCGCAAGGCGCTCCAGCATGGCGAGGAGATCCACATCGACCTGATGGGACGAGCGATCCCTGCCGTACACACCAAGGACGGCCTGCGCGCGGTGCGCCAGGGCAAGCCGATCACGCCGGCGAGCGTAGAGCGGTATTTGGTCAGCAAGTTCGGAGCGGATCTGGAGGAGGTGCGCCAAGCCATGACAGGGCTGGTCCACTCTCTTCCAGCGGCAGAGCTCGCCCGGCAGGCGTTCCGGCCGGAGGTGAAGGCTGGCACGGCCGGCTGGAGTGCCGAGGGCGAATTGGACCTGGGGAAACTCGCTTCGGCCGCCCTTCCGTAACGACCGCCGTGGGGAGGCGGCGGTGTGGCGCCCAGGCTCCAGGTGCCCCCCTTACCTATGATAATGTCCTTTATCAGCGATAAAGGGGGAGGGCATGACGATGACGGCACAGACGCCGGAGCTTGCTGGTCCGAGCGCGCTGGACGAGGACGACCCGGTGGAGGCCACCCCGGGCACGGGGCGCTACCGCAGCCAGGTGCGCGAGGTCATCAACCGCAACACCGTGGTGAGCCTGGCGCTTGCCCAGGGCTTCAACGTCTTCTTGCCCGTCTATGACGGCGGGGTGGACTTCATCCTGCACCGCGAGCGCGACGGCGAAATCCGCAAGGTGCAGCTCAAGAGCCGGTGGACGATCGATCGCAAGTATCTCGATCGTGATCTCTGGATCGCGTTCCCGATGGCCGGTGCCTGGTATCTCATGCCGCATGAGGCGATGGTGGCGCTGGGTGAGAACGAAGGCCTCACCCAGACCACATCCTGGAGGGACCGCGGCGCCTATTCCAAACCCCGTCCGTCGCGGGCGACCATCGCCGCCTGCGCGTCGTACCGCTTCCAGCCAATCGAGGCTGTGGCGGCTGCCGCGGCTGATGATGTGCCGCCGGCATGATTTCCCAGCGGCCACGACCGCCGAAGAGCCGCCGCCCTGCGGTGGAGCCGATCACGCAGTACGTGGTGGCGGTGACGGGCTGGGAGCTGTCATGGCTGTTCTCCATCGCCGATCCCAAGCGCGAGCCGGGCCCCTACCGCGAGCACAGCTCCCTCACCGTGCGGGGCGCCGTGCACCGGCCGGCTCCGTTCCGCTACCCGCATGCCGAGATCATCGTGAGCGGCCGGGTCAGGCTGCCGGAACCAGGACATGGGGAGCATGCTCAGAGCCTGGGGTCTCTCGACGCGCGTGAGGACACCCTGCACGCCTATGTGACGGTGCCGATGGATCGGCTGACGCTGCTCGCGGCGGTCGCCGATCGCCTCCGCCTAGTGTGCCTCACCGCCACGACCCTGTTCCGTCGGCACGGACAGGTTCACGGGATCCACGTGGATACCGCCTTCATGCCGGACGATTGGTAGTCATGACCTTTCCCCTGCTGCCGCTGCCAACCGACCAGCAATCCGTCAGCCCTTTCCCATCACCAGCTCCGCTGCTTCGACTTCCTCGCTTGGTGCGTCGATGCCGGCGTGCCGTCGATCACCGCCGTGCAGCCGCTGCACGTCGCCACCTGGATCGAGGCGTAGGGCCGCCTGGTGTCCGTGCCGACGGTCAAGCAGCGGCTGGCAGCCCTCCGACATCTGTTCGACTGGCTGGTGACCGGGCAGGTGATGCCGGTCAACCCGGCCGCGTCGGTGCGGGCCGGCAAGACCCCGGTGCTGGATCCGGCCGAGGCCCGCACCCTGCTCGACTGCATCGACGTGGGGGCGGTGATTGGCCTGCTCGAAGATCTGCTTGTCCAGACCTCACAGCACATCGGCCTATCGTAAGCGTTACGAGCGGCCCCTTCGGTTCGGACCGGGCAATCACCGCATCGATCTGTGGCGGCGGACCTTGAAGTGTTCACGGAGGTCGAGGAT
>NZ_JAGINM010000048.1 GCF_017876095.1 Azospirillum agricola | reverse complement strand
CTTCGATTTGCTGCGCCATCGTGTCCTCGAAGCTGCCTGAATGGCCTCGCTCGAGTTGGTTCTCTGCACCGGGAATGCGGATGGGCCCTCACCCGCTCACTCGCCGACTTCGCCCGCATCGTCGAGATCCTCGATGCCCGCGGCGCCTCCTTCGTCTCGGTGACCCAGCACTTCAACACCACCTCCTCGATGGGGAGGCTCACGCTGAACGTGCTGCTCTCCTTCGCCCAGTTCGAGCGCGAGGTCACCGGCGAGCGCATCCGCGACAAGTTCGCCGCCTCGCGCCGCAAGGGCTTGTGGATGGGCGGCAACCCGCCGCTCGGCTACGATGTGGCGGACCGCAAGCTGGTGGTCAACGAGGAGGAGGCCGAACGGGTCCGCGCCATCTTCGAGCGCTACGCCGAGCTGGGCTCGGTGAAGCTCCTGACCGCCGACCTCCAGGAGCGGGTCGTGGCCAGCAAGCGCTGGACCACCCAGGGCGGGGCAACCCGCGGCGGCGTCATCTTCAGCCGGGGCGCCCTGTACAAGCTGCTGAACAACCGGGTCTACCGCGGCGAGGCCATGCACAAGGGCATCGCCTATCCCGGCGAGCACGCGGCCATCGTACCGGAAGCGCTGTGGGAACGGGCACAGGCGGTGATGGAGACGAACCGGGTGGAGCGCGCGACGGCCGAGCGGGCGACGGCGCCCTCGCCGCTGGCCGGGCTGCTGTTCGACGACCGCGGCAACCCGATGAGCCCATCGCATGCCAGCAGGAGGGGCCGGCGCTACCGCTACTATGTCAGCCAGGCAGTGTTGAACCATCGCCCGGAGGCCGCCGGATCGCTGACCCGGGTTCCGGCGCAGGCGGTGGAGGAGCTCGTGCTCGACCGGGTGTCGGCGCTGCTGACCGCCGCCGAGCAGCGGCGCTGGACGGCGGCGGCTCCAGTGGAACGGGCCGAACGACTCGCCGCCCTGCTGCAGCGGGTCGAGCTTGGAAGCGACCGGGTGCGGCTCACGGTGCGGCGCCTGGACGGGGTAGAGGCGCGGGCCGCGGCCCGGATCACGTCGCCGCACGACCGTGTCGTCGAGAGCGGCGACACGCTGGTGCTGGAGGTGGCGGCGCGGCTGAAGACCTGGGGCGGGGAGCGGGTGATCGTCGGGCCGGACGGGCGGGAGCTCCGTGAGCAGCCGCAGGTCGACGACACGCTGATGAAGGCGCTGGCACGGGCCCACCGATGGTGCCGGCAGCTGGCCTCGGGCGAGGTCGCCTCGGTGGCGGCGCTGGCGGAGACGGCCGGCTGCACGCCGGCCTATGTGACCCAGTTGCTGTCGCTGGCCTTCCTGGCCCCGGACATCGTGGAGATGATCCTGCGCGGCGCCCAGCCGAAGCGGCTGACGCTGGCGGCCCTGCTGGCCGCGAAGCTTCCTCTCTCGTGGCGGGAGCAGCGCCGGGTTCTGGGTCTGTCGGCGGCCCAGTAACGTTTGGCCCCGGAAACCAAAGTCTTTGGCGGACCGCCGGAGAAACGGCCAATTTCGGGGGCCTAAAGGGGGCTGTTTCCCGCTCCGGAACAGTGGCCGGAAACACGAAGAGCGCCGACAAGTCACCGTATTCACGGTGCTCTTCGGCGCTGGTGTCGATCAGAGCGAATTTGCACTGAGTTGGTGGCGGAGGGAGAGGGATTCGAACCCTCGATACGCTTTTGACGTATACACACTTTCCAGGCGTGCGCCTTCAACCACTCGGCCACCCCTCCCCGGAGGACGGCGTTATAGCCACCCCGGACGCGCCATGCAAGCCTCCGATCATCGGATCACTCAATTTTTTGCGATCCGTCCGCTCAGCCGATCTCGCGCACCAGATCGCCGACGGTGCGGCACAGCAGGGCGAGGTCCTGCGGGCGCGACAGACGGTGGTCGCCGTCCTTCACCAAGGTCACCCGCACGTCGTCGCCCGTCAGTGTCTCGGCCAGCCTCAGGCTGACCTGCCAGGGCACGTCGGGGTCGCGCTGGCCGTGCAGCAGGCGCACCGGGCCGGTGAAGGCGATGGGACCGCGCAGCAGCAGGTGATTGCGGCCGTCCTCGATCAGGGCGCGGGTGATCGGCTGCGGTTCCGGGCCGTACTCCGACGGGCGGTTCCACACGCCCTCCTCCGTGATGGCGCGGCGGACCTCCGCGTCGAACAGGTCCCACATCAGATCCTCGGTGAAGTCGGGGGCCGGCGCGATGCCGACCAGTCCGGCCACCCGTTCGGGCCGGCGCAGCGCGGTCAGCAGCATCGTCCAGCCGCCCATCGACGATCCCACCAGGATCTGCGGGCCGGAGGTCACGGCATCCAGAACGGCCAGCGCGTCGTCGGCCCACAGGCCGATCGTCCCGTCGGCGAAACGGCCGCTGGAGGCGCCGTGCCCCTGATAGTCGAAGCGGGTGAAGGACAGCCCCTCCGACACCGCCCAGGCCTCCAGCGCCGTCGCCTTGCTGCCGGTCATGTCCGACATGAAGCCGCCGAGGAACATCACGCCTGGCTTGCCGGCGCCCGCAGGCGCGGCCGGGGTGTGATGATAGGCTATGGTCGCCGCACCGCGCGTTAGGCTATGGTGCGCGCCGCCGGCGGCGGCTGCGGTTTCGCTCATATGGTCACCTATGGACGGACTGGCTTGGACGCGCCGGGCGGTCCCATCCGAACAGCCGGCGCCATGAATCCCGACCCCCACCTTACCATCGACGACACCGCGCGCAACGCCGCCGCCGCCTCCAATCCGGCCGGCCGCTGGCCGGGCGGGCGGGCGCCGACCGTGCTCCAGGTGGTGCCGACCCTCGTCACCGGCGGGGCGGAGCGCGGCTGCATCGACATGGCGCTGGCGCTCGCCGAGGCCGGCGGCACGCCGCTGGTCGCCTCGCAGGGCGGGCCGATGGTCCGTGAACTGGACCGCGCCGGCATCGCGCACCTGACGCTGCCGCTGGCCTCCAAGAACCCGCTGACCATCCGCAAGAACGCCCGCAAGCTGGCGCGGATCATCCGCGAGCGGCGGGTCGACATCGTCCACGCCCGATCCCGCGCGCCGGCCTGGAGCGCCTGGCTGGCCTGCCGGGAGACCGGCGCGCGCTACATGACCACCTTCCACGCCCCCTACAATTTCGGCAACGGGCTGAAGCGCTGGTACAATTCGGTGATGGCGCGGGGCGAGCGGGTCATCGCCATCTCCGACTTCATCCGCCGCCACATCCTGGACAGCTACGACGTCGACCCCGCCCGCATCCGCACCATCCATCGCGGCATCGACCGCTCGGTCTTCGCGCCGGATCGTGTCGGCTCGGCCCGGCTGGTCCAACTCGCCCGGCAGTGGCGGCTGCCCGACGACCGGCCGGTGATCCTGCTGCCCGGCCGGCTGACCCGCTGGAAGGGCCAGACGGTGATGGTCGAGGCGCTGGAGAAGCTGGGCCGCAAGGACGTGGTCTGTCTCCTGGTCGGCTCCGACCAGGGCCGTTCCGCCTACCGGCAGGAGCTGGAGGCGCGGGTCGAGCGCGCCGGGCTCGGCGGCGTCGTGGTGATGACCGACCATTGCAGCGACATGGCGGCGGCCTATCTGTTGTCCACCGTGGTCGTCTCCGCCTCGCGCGAGCCGGAGGCGTTCGGCCGGGTGATCGTCGAGGCGCAGGCGATGGGCAAGCCGGTGATCGTCTCGGCCATCGGCGCCTACCAGGAGACCGTCGTGCCCGGCGAGACCGCCTGGGTCGTGCCGCCCGCCGACCCGGACGCGCTGGCCCACGCGCTCCGCGAGGCGCTGTCGCTGTCTCCCGAGCAGCGCGAGGCGATCGGCGCCCGCGCCATGGCCTTCGTCGCCGACCGCTACACCAAGGAGCGCATGTGCGCCGACACGCTCGGCGTCTACGCCGAGTTGATGGCGGAGCGCTGAGCCCTCGTTTCCGGCCCTCGCCCCTCCCAATCATCCCCCTCGCATCACCGCGGACATCATGGCCGACATCCAACAGCTTCCCGGCATCGCCTCCGTCATCGACCGCTACGACGGGTTCATCCTCGATCTGTGGGGGGTCCTGCACGATGGCGAGCGTGCCTATCCCGGCGTGCCCGACTGCCTCGACCGCATGAAGGCGGCCGGCAAGACGATCTGCCTGCTGTCCAACGCGCCGCGCCGCACCGCCGGGGTGATCGCCAAGCTGGACGGCATGGGGCTGGGGCGCGACCGCTACCACCACGTCATGACCTCGGGCGAGGCGGCCTACGAGGCGCTGCGCGACCGCGACGATCCCTGGCACGCGGCGCTCGGCCGGCGGCTCTACCACATCGGGCCGGAGCGCGACACCGACGTGTTCGAGGGGCTCGGCTACAGCGTCGCGGCGACGCCGGACGAGGCCGACTTCGTCATGAACACCGGCATCGTCGTCTTCGGCGAGACGCTGGCGGACTACCAGCCGCAGCTCGACGCCTGCCGGCACGCCAACCTGCCGATGATCTGCGCCAACCCGGACCTGATCGTCATGGTCGGCCCGCAGATGGTCATCTGCGCCGGGACGCTGGCGGCGCGCTACGAGGCGATGGGCGGCGATGTGCGCCAGCACGGCAAGCCGCACGCCCCGGTCTACGACCGCTGCCTCAAGCTGATGGGGCTGGGCGACAAGAGCCGCATCCTGGCGGTCGGCGACAGCCTGCGCACCGACGTGGCCGGCGCCAACGCCGCCGGGCTGGACGTGGCGCTGGTCACCGCCGGCATCCACCAGGAGGAGCTGGGCGGGGCCGCCTGGGGCGAGGCCGTCGATCCGGTGAACCTGCGGGCCATCGCCGACGCCTCCGGGCATGTGCCGACCTACGCGATTCCCAGCCTGCGCTGGTGACGGGCGGTGCCTTGGCCGGCGGTCCGGAGAGCGGGAAAGGCGTAATGCCGCAGCGCGGCGTGGGATGCTGCGCCGCAGCTTGATCCGGGCGCCGGGCTGGCGCAGGGTGTCGCGCACTGCAACCCTCTGCGGAGAGCGTCCCGTGACCGCCACGTTCGAACCCCGTGATCCCGATTGGAAGGCGCGCTGCCTCGCATCCTTCGAGCGGCAGCCGATCTGCCGGACGCTCGGAATCGAGCTGACGGCGGTCGAGCCCGGCTTCTGCGAGATGCGGATGCCGTTCCGCGAGGAACTGACGCAGCAGCACGGCTATTTCCACGCCGGCATGGTGTCCACGCTGGCCGACAACGCCGGGGGCTACGCCGCCGCCACGCTGATGCCGGCCGGGTCCGATGTGCTGGCGGTGGAGTTCAAGATCAACCTGATGTCGCCGGCCAAGGGCGACGTGATGATCGCCCGCGCCCGCGTGGTGAAGCCGGGCCGCACCCTGGTGATCACCCAGGTCGAGGTGTCCATGCTCGAGGGCGGCGTGGAGAAGGATTGCGCCCTGATGCAGCAGACGGCCTACTGTCAGATGCCGCGCTGAGCGGCCCGAACGCGCGCGCGAGAATCCATGCGAGGGAAGGGATCCATCATGCCGACCGTCCGTCTGTCCGTTGCCGGGTTTGTTGTTGCCGCTGCCGCCGTCTGTGCCGTCGCCGCGCCGGCCCAGGCGAAGGAGCCGCCGGCCTGCGCCGCCATCTCCTTCCGCGCCATCGTCCCCGGCGGGCCGGACGGCGAGCAGGACGCCGGGCTCTACAAGTCCCGCTTCGGCAAGATCGAGATCAAGGCCGACGTCAAGGGCGGGGAGGGCACCAACTACGTCATGGTGCTGAACGGCAAGAGGATCGAGGGGCCGGCCAACCCGCCCAAGCTCTCCGAATCCTGCCTGAAGTCCAAGCACGTCGCGCTGCCCTTCGCCAGGCAGCCGGCCGGGAGCTGCACCGGCAGCCGGTTCCGCGTCGTCATCGACCGCTCCGGCGGCAAGGCGGTCGCCGCCTTCTTCGGGCTGAAGGGCGACGACTGGGCCTATTGCAGCGCCACCACCCTCTGACGGCACCACCCCCTGACGGCTGTGCTCCGGATGGCCGCGCCGGCCATCCGGAGCACGCGCCGTGACCGCCGGCCCCTTTACAGCGCCAGGCCGCGAATGCCGTCGCGCAGGGTCTGCCGGGCGGCCTCGGCCTCGGCGCGGGCGGCGGTCAGGTCGCGCGCCAGCGCGTCCAGCCGGGTCTCGGCCTCGCCCATCTTGGCGAGCGTCCGCTTGTGCAGATCGCTGCCGGGCGGCAAGGCGGTCAGGTTCTCGCGCAGGCGCTCCTGCTCCTTGATCCGCTCGGCCTGCTCGCGCTCGACGTCGGCGATGCGGCGCTCCTTCCCGGCGACGGCGGAGCGCAGGGCGGCGAGTCTGGCGAGGGCGTCGCGCAGGGCTTGCGGCAGTTCGGTGGCGGCGGCCTGGACGGCGAGCTGGTCGGCGGTCAGGTCGGACAGGGCGATGCGCTCGGCGCGCGGGCGCTCCAGCGCCGCCGTCAGCGTCACCGTCTTTCCGGCCGGAACCGCCAGGGGCAGCCGGTAGGCGCTGGCGGTGGCGTCGGTTCCGGCCCCAGTCCCGGCCCCAGTCCCGGCCCCAGACCCGGCCCCAGTCCCGGCCCCAGACCCGGCCCCAGTCCCTGCATTGCCCGCGGCCGGTTCGGCCAGCTCCCAGCCGGGTCGGCGCGGGTGCTCGATCACCAGCGCGCGGTCGCCGTCGGCGGCTCCCGCCACCGTGTAGGTGGTGGTCTGCCGATCGACGACGGAGAGGGTCAGCACCCCGTCCGCGACGCTGGCGCGGGCGATGCGGCGGCTCGGCTGTTCGGCGCGGTCGACGGTGACGGCCTGATCGACGGCGAAGGAGAGCAGCCGGCTTTCCCCGGCCGGCAGGGTCGCCATGCGGGCGTCGCCGACATAGGCGGGGGCGCCCTCCACCGTCTCGTAGAAGGTCAGCAGGCCGGGCGGCAGCGCCGAACCCGAATCGTTGCGCAGCCGCAGGGACGCCAGCGGGTGGCGCGGCTGGGTGCCCGGCTGGTAGAGCGCGACGCGCTCGGCCGGCAGGGCGCGGGCGGCGATCGGCATCATCAGCGTGCCGCCGTTGGGAACGGTGACCGGCTGCGGGTAGCGGAACAGGACCTGCGCGCTTTCCGCCGCGCTGGCCTCGGCGCTTTGCAGCGCGGCGGGCGGCGGCGGGGCGTAGGGGGCGGCCTTCGCCAGCGCCCCGGCCGCCATCGGGGCCGCCATCGGCGCGGGTGCGGCCATCGCGCGCGGCGCGGCGGGCTCGGCCTGGCTCTCCTGGAGGCGGGCGGCGCGCTGGTGGTCGAGCGTGACCGCCCCCTCGTCGGCGGTCGGCAGCACGCGGCCCAGCACCTCGACCGGCACCTCCGGGCGCTCGACGAAATAGGGGGTGTAGAGCGCCTGGCGCAGCGTCACCGGGTTGCCCGACACCACGGTCAGCTCGACGTCGCGCCAGTCCTCGCCGCTCAGATTCTCCAGCACCGCCCAGCCTTGCAGGGCGCCGGTGGCGCCGCCCCTGGCCGGGGCGCTCAGCCGGTAGGTCGCCTTCCACAGCGGCGTCGCGGCGACGTAGGCGACGCGCACCACGCGCTCGCCGGCGGCGTCGCCGGCCGAGCTGCGCACGGTCAGCCGCCGCCGCTCGCGCCGCCCGTCGTCGGCGACCGCCGCCAGCGCGGCGTCGAGCTGCGCCTGCACGCGCGGATCGGTGAAGCGCAGCGCGTCGGAATCCTCCAGAACCAGTTGACGCAACCCGCCGGCGGTCATCAGGCTGACGCGGTGGCGGGTCGTCGCGCCGCCGCCGTTCGGCAGCTGCACCGTCTCCTCGGTCACCGACAGCAGGCGCCCGGTCAGTTCCCGCGCGCCGCCGGTGGTGACCTCCGCGCCCTTCAGAGCGTTCAGCAGGGCGGCGGGGGAGGCAAGATCGCCGGGGGAGAAGGGCAGCTCGCGGAAGGCGGTGTCCAGCGGCTCGGCTCCCGGCAGCCCGATGGTGCCGACTCCGCCGCGCTCGTCATAGACGACGACGCTCTTCAGCACGTCGTCCATCTGGTCGCGCCGCACCTCCAGCGACAGGGTGGCGTCGCCGGTCACCCGCGCCTCGTATTCGAAATAGCCGACCCCGCCGGTCGACAGCAGCACCCGCTTCAGCACCAGGGCCTGGTCGGCCAGGGCCGGTGCGCTGACCAGCAGCAGGGCGGTGGAGGCGAGCAGGGCGGCGCGGATCATGATGTGTCTCCGTTCTGTTGAACCGTTCCCCGATCGATACGCCGGGATTGGGGCGGGATTGGGGAGGACGGCGCCGGCCGGGAGACCAGGACGCCTCCATCGAACGGATTACTCCTTTCGGGCGGGCTTGCGGGCCGGTTCGGTATCCCCGAACGAAAGGGGGGGCTTTTCCGCCGAATTCCTCCCAATTTCGGCTTATGCGATTGTCTTGCCCCGCCTGCTCCTAATCTATCCGAACGGAGCCGGTTGGGTGCGGTGCGGCATGGAAGAGGGAGCGCTCGGCGAGCTTTTCCATCCACACGCCCCTGGCGCGATCACTTGCGGAGCGTGCTTCAGAATGACTGCGTTTTACAATCTTCCCATCGCGCGGAAGCTGCTTCTCGCCTTCGCCGCGCTCATCGCGATCATCGCCATCGTCAGCGGCGTCACGGTGCAGACCCTGACCACCATCCGGGCCGGCGACCACGCGACGATCCACAGCCACGCGGTGATCGAGGCCGGGCGCAACACGCTGGCCGCCATGGTCGACCAGGAAACCGGCCTGCGCGGCTATCTGATTTCCGGCGACAAGAGCTTTCTCGGCCCCTTCACCCGCGGCCAGGAGCGTTTCGCCCGCAGCTTCGACGAGGTGAGGCGCCTGACCGCCGACAACCCGGAGCAGCAGCGCCGCCTCGACGAGATCAAGAGCCACGCCGATTCCTGGCGCGTCCGCGTCGCCGAGGAGGAGATCGCGCTGATGGAGCGGCCCGAGACCCGAGCCGCGGCCGGCGAGATGGAGGCCAAGGGGGCCGGCAAGGAGGCGATGGACAACATCCGCCGTCTGGTCGCCGAGTTCCAGCGGGCCGAGGCCGTCACGCTGGAGCGGCGCAGCGCCGCGCAGGAGGCCGCCTTCGCCACGGGCTATTGGGTGGTCGCCATCGGCGCCGTTCTGTCGGTGCTGGTCGCGCTCGGCGCCGGACTGCTGCTGTCCCGCTCCATCGCCGCGCCGATCCGCGCGATGACCGACTGCATGAAGCGGCTGGCCGGCGGCGACCACGCCGTGACGATCCCCGGCCTGGGGCGGCGCGACGAGGTCGGCTCGATGGCCGAAGCCGTCGAGTTCTTCAAGCGCAACGCCATCGAGGCCGACCGGCTGGCCGAACTCCAGCGCGCCGAGGACGCGGCCAAGGCCGAGCGCGCCCGCCGTCTCGACGCGATCGTCGCCGCCTTCGAGGGCAAGATCACCGGGGTCGTCCGCAATCTGGCCGGCGCCGCGCGGGAGGTGCAGTCCGCGTCCGGATCGCTGAACGCGACGGCCGACATGACCAGCCGCCAGAGCACCGCCGTGGCGTCCGCCTCCGAACAGGCGTCGGCCAACGTCCAGACGGTGGCGGCGGCGGCCGAGGAACTGGCGGCCTCCGTCGTCGAGATCGGCCATCAGGTGCAGCAGTCGACCCGCATCGCCGAACAGGCGGTCGCCGCCGCCGGGCGGGCGGGCGGCACGGTGCGCGGCTTGTCCGACGCCGCCAACCGCATCGGCGAGGTCGTCGACCTCATCAACTCCATCGCCGGCCAGACCAACCTGCTGGCGTTGAACGCGACGATCGAGGCGGCGCGTGCCGGGGAGGCCGGCAAGGGCTTCGCCGTGGTCGCCAGCGAGGTGAAGAGCCTCGCCAACCAGACCGCCAAGGCCACCGACGACATCTCCGCCCAGATCGCCTCGGTCCAGGGCGCCACGAAGGAGGCGGTGGCGGCCATCGTCGAGATCGATCGGGTGATCACCGAGATGAGCGAGATCGCCGCCGCCATCGCCTCGGCGGTCGAGGAGCAAGGGGCCGCGACCGCCGAGATCTCCCGCAACGTGCAGGAGGCGGCGCGCGGCACCCAGGAGGTCAACAGCACGATCTCCGATGTCACCCGCGCGGCGGTGGAGACGGGCGGCGCCGCCTCGCAGCTCCGGCAGACGGCCGACGCCCTGGGTGGTGAATCGAACCGGCTGAACCAGGAGGTCGACGGTTTCCTGGCGGAGGTGAAGGCGGCGTGAGCCTGCGCGGGGTTCTCCAAGCCATTGCCATGCCCCCGGTGCCTGGAGGAGCCCATGATGCATGAATGGCCGGATCCGGTCCGGCCGCGATGACAGGCAAAGGGCGGTGGAGGACCGGAAAATTCCCGCCGGCTTCCGGCCTAACGGTCCCGATCCGGAATCCAGCGCCCCATCATCTCGCGCCACAGGCTGGGCGGATGCGGGGCAGGGGCAGGGGCGATGGCCGGGCGGGCGGCGTGGTGGGACGGTCCCGCCGGCCGGTGGTGGACGCAGCGTTCCTGCACCGGCCGGCGTCCGCCGTCGGCGGCGCGGTGGCAGCGGTCCGGCCTTGCGGCTTCGCAGGGCGCGCGGCGGGGCAGGGGAAGCGGGTTGGGCATGGTGGCCGGCGGGTCAGCCGCTGCGGCCGACCGAGCGGGCCGAGTCGAGATGGCGGCGGGCCTCGCCCAGCAACAGACGGTGCTGCGCCAGCGTTTCCCTCATCGATCCGTGATGGCCGTAGACCCGGACCTCGTTCAGCAGACGGTCGGCCCGGTCGAGCAGCGCCAGTCGTTCCAGGCAGTGATCGATGTTCGACATGACTCCCGCGCCTCTCCTGTTGACGGAAGACCGGGGACCGGCCCGTACGGCCGGTCTTCCGATCCGGTGTGGGAATTTAAGCCGTCACGCATGTCCGGTTCATGTCAGGGAAAGGATTTTTTGGTTTCGTCGGCGGGTCGGATGGTTTCAGACGATTCACGCGGGAACCCGCCGGAGGCCCGCTGTTACCGGGTTGTAACGCATTGCGTGCCGCTCGCGCGTGGGCTAAGAAGGAAGCGGGAGGTATCAGGCATGCACATTCTCGCGGTCGATGATGACGAGCCGGTACGGGAGCTGTTGGCGTCCTATCTGACGGCCGAAGGCTACCGCGTCACCACGGCGCCCGACACGGCCGCGGCCAAGCAGGCGCTGGACGGCGATGCCATCGATCTCGTGGTGTGCGACCTGCGGTTGCCGGACGGCGACGGGCTCGGCCTCGTCCGCCAGATCCGCACCGAATCCCAGATTCCCGTCATCATCCTCTCCTCCAAGGATCAGGACGTGGACCGCATCGTCGGGCTCGAGCTGGGCGCCGACGATTATCTGACCAAGCCCTTCAACCCGCGCGAGCTTCTGGCCCGCATCAAGGCGGTGCTGCGCCGAGTCTCCGGCGAGGGGCGTCCGCCGCGCAGCGCCGACGACCTGCGCGCGGTGGTGCAGTTCGCCAACTGGGAGCTCGACCTCACCGCCCAGCGTCTGCGCGGACAGGAGGGGCGCGAGGTCGAACTGACCAAGGCCGAGTTCGGCCTGCTCGCCGCCTTCGTCAAGCGGCCTCAGCGGGTGCTGACCCGTGACCAGCTCCTCGACCTGACCCGCGCCGACGGGGCCGAGGTGTTCGACCGCTCGATCGACGTGCTGATTTTGCGCCTGCGCCGCAAGATCGAGGCGAATCCGAAGGAGCCGCGGATCATCAAAACCGAACGCGGCGCCGGCTACGTCTTCGACGCGAAGGTGCGGGCGATCTGAGGACGGGCCAAAGACACGGATGCAGGTTTCGCCCGCGCACGGATGAACGTGGGGAAAAGGCCATCCGCGTCCTTGTTCCGCCATTGTTCCAGTGCCTTTCCGGCCCTTGCCCCGTGCCCGCGCTGGACGCCCCTCCGCCGTCGCGCTAGCCTTTCCGGAAAACCAACCGGGAGGATGTGCGCGTGCCGGATCCGATCGATTTCTATTTCGACTTCGCGTCGCCCTACGGCTATTTCGCCAGTCTGCGCATCGACGCGCTGGCTGCGGCGCATGGCCGCACCGTCACCTGGCGTCCGATCCTGCTGGGCGCCATCTTCAAGGTGACGGGAATGAAACCGAATCTCGAGCAGCCCTTGCGCGGCGAGTACCTGACGCTCGACGCCGGGCGGATCGCGCGGCTGACCGGCGCGCCCTTCACCTTCCCGGATTCCGCCCCGGTCAACGGGGTCGCCGCCTCGCGCGCCTTCTACTGGCTGACCGACGACCATCCCGAGCAGGCCAAGCTGCTGGCCCGCGCGCTCTATCACGCGCATTTCGCGGAGGGCCGCGACATCGGCCCGGCCGACACGGTGGCGGAGATCGCGGCGCGGACTCTCGGCGGTCTGGGCATCGACCGCGCCGCCGTGTCGGCCGCGTTGCAGGACCAGGCCGTGAAGGACCGGCTGCGCGCCGAGACCGACGAGGCGGTGGAGCGCGGCGTTTTCGGCTCCCCCTTCGTCATCGTCGACGAGGAGCCCTTCTGGGGATGGGACCGGCTCGACATGGTCGAGCGCTGGCTCGCCACCGGCGGTTGGTGAGGCGCCTGGCACCGACCCATGGATCGGTGTGACTCAGGGTGGCGTCGGTGACGACGCCTTCCGGCTCGGCAACCGGAGCGCTCCGGTGCCGAGCGCGATGCCGGCCAGCACGCACGCCAGCCCGGCGGCGTGACCGGCGGTGAAGTCCTCACCGAGAAACAGCACGGCCGCCAGAACTCCGGCGGCCGGGATCATCCCGGTGAACAGGCCGGCCCGGTTGGCCGGAACATGGGCGATCCCGCGCATCCACAGCACCACCGCCATCAGCCCGCCGGTCAGCCCCGACGCGACGAACAGCAGCCAGATGCCCGCCGGCACGGCCGCCGGATCGAAGCCGCCGGCCGTGGCCCAGGCCGCCGGTCCGATCAGCGCGGCCGACAGGGCGTTGGCGAGAAAGGTCAGCGTCAGCGGCGCCACCCGGCCGCCGAGACGGCGGGCGAACACCCCGTAGAGCCCCTCCGACACCACCGCTCCGAAGACCAAGGCGTTGCCGGCGAGCGAATCGTTGGAAGACGCGGCGGCCTCCGCGCCGGAGTGCCCACCGGATTGCAGGTTCAGCGACAGGATGCCGAGCACCGCGAGCGCGATGGCCGCGAGGCTGCCGGCCCCGATCCGCTCGCGCAGGATCAGCGCCGCGCACAGGGCGGTCATCGCCGGAATCGTGCTGGTCAGAATGCCGGCGGCGACCGCGCTGGTTTCCCGCAACCCGTACAGCAGGAAGACGTTGAACAGCACCATCCCGAACAGGGCCAGCAAGGTCAGGCTGGTCCAATCCCGCCCTCCGCGCGGCCAACCGGTCCAGGCCCGCTGGCTCAACGCTCCCCCCAGCACCACCGGCGCCAGCAGGACGGCCACCATGACGAAGCGCAGCCACGCGGTCGTCAATGGCGGGACATGGGCGATCACCAGCTTGGACGCCGGGAGCGACAGCCCGACGAGGATCATGGACAGGGCAAGCTGGGCGTAGGCGGCACGCATGGAAACGCTCATGGATCGTCGATGGGCGGCGCGCACCCTTCACGCGCGCCGCGATTTCCGCAAGCGTCCGCTGCGACAGTCGGGCATGCCGAACGCGGGCATACCGCGCTATGGTGTCGCCGAATCCTTTTCATCATCCGTATCGATCATGCCCCTGCATCTCATCAAGCTCGCCGTCGGCATCCGTGACCTCGACCATCTGGCGGAGGTTCAGGACCGCCGCGCCACCGCCCATGACGGGCGCGCGCGGATTCCCGTCTACACCCGCCGTCTGCCCAAGCGCGGCGACGAGATCCTCGACGGCGGCTCGATCTATTGGGTCATCAAGGGCAGCGTCGCCGCCCGCCAGCGGGTGCTGGCCATCGACACCGGCACCGACGAGGAAGGGGAAAGCTACTGCACGCTGCAACTGGACGCGGATCGGGTTCCGACCGTTCCCACCGTCCACCGTCCTTTCCAGGGCTGGCGCTACCTCGCTCCGGATGCGGCACCGCGCGATCTGTCCGATGCCGGCGGGGGAGGGGGCGAGTTGCCGGCTCACCTCGCCGCCGAACTGCGTGCGCTCGGTCTTCTCTGACGCCTCGGATGCCGGTTTCACGGAAAGGACCAAAAAATGCGATGCAGCTGAAAAAAGGGGTTGCGCGTGTTTGGTGGGGGCGCCTATAACCCGCTCCACCGACGGGGCGGCGCTTCACGAAGCGGCGCGGCGGCGGAGAAAAAG
>NZ_JAGINM010000047.1 GCF_017876095.1 Azospirillum agricola | reverse complement strand
CCGCTGTGGAAAACCGGCCCGCCTACGCCAGCTCTGGGGGGCGCTTCGGCGGGCCGGTTCCCCACAGCTCCTACACCACGTTCAGGGACGTGACCGCCCATCATAGCGCGGCCCGTTTCTCCGCCCGCAGGCGGACCGAAGGCCCGCGATCGTTTTTTAGAATGTCGCGCTCCATCTTCACGCGCGCCAATTCCATCCGCAGTCGGCTGATTTCCATCTGATCAGCGCGGACTTTCGGCGTTACCAGTCCGGTCAAACCGCCGATGCCGGCCGCCTTGACCCAGTTGTGCAGCGTCTGTTCCGCCAAGCCCAGCGTCTTGGCCACCGCCGCAACCCGCCGGCCGCCGGTGACCAACGAACCGCCTCTTCCTTGAACTCAAGCGTGTAACGCGCCCGCGCCGTCTTCGCCATCTCGTCTCCAGTCCGTCGCCGATTGTAGCCGGCGGTATGGGAGGCGGCGCACGCGGGCAAGGTCAATGAGCATTGGAAAGCGCGAAGCATCGATCCTCGAACCAGCGTGCGAAGGTGGCCCCGTCGCACAGGAAGGAGGCTTGCAGACGTGCTCGCAGGCCGGCACGGATGGCGGTCAGCCCCTGTGGATCGGCGGCGAGGGCTGCAGCCTTGGCCACAAAGTCATCGGCACCGCCAGCGATCCACTCCGTCAGCCCGGCGGCGGCCAGCAGGCTGGCGCCCACACGTCCGGCGTGGGCCTTGCCAGGCAGGGTCAGCACCGGCACCCCCATCCACAGCGCCTCGCATGTCGTCGTGGTACCGTTGTAAGGGATCGGGTCCAGGGCGATGTCGATGGCACCATAGGCATCCAGATGGCCGAAATGGTTGGGAATGTGGGTCAACAGGGTAATGCGCGCCCCGTCGATGCCGTGGCTGGCGAACAGCGCCAGTACCCGCGCCTTCACAGCCGCGTCGGCCAGCACCGCCGCCTTCAGCACCAGCCGGCTACCCGGCACCGCGTGCAGCACCCGCGACCACAGCGCCGCGGTGGCGCCGTTCAGCTTGCTCAGCGCGTTGAACGACCCGAAGCTGACGGATCCCCGCTCCAGCACCGGTGCCGGCAGTGGATCGGGTACCGGACCCAGCGGGCGATAGCACAGGAAATGCTCCAACCGCTCCAACCGCTCCACATGCCGCCGGTCCGCCTCCCCCGGCGGATCGGCGACAGCGTCGGTGAAGCGGACGTCCACCGTCGCCAGCCCGGTGGTGGTGGGATAGCCCAGCCATGTGGCCTGCACCGGTGCCGGTCGGTGAGCGAACACATCCAGCCGGTTGCGCGCCGTGTGCCCGGCCAGATCGATCAGCAGGTCGATACCGTCGCCACGGATCATGTTCGCCGCCGCATCGGCATCCATCCCGGCGATGGACCGCCAATGATCCGCCTGCCGCCGGACGGCATCGGTGACGACGTCGGCCCTTTCGACGTTGGAATAGGCGAACAGTTCCACCCGGCCACGGTCGTGGTGCTCCAACAATGGCAGCAGAAACATCGCCACCGAATGCAGACGGAAATCGGGGGAGACATAGCCAATGCGCAGCCGCCGGCCCACCAGCGGCTCGGCTGGAACCGGTGCCGACGGCACACCGCCCCGCTCCCGCAGATACTCATCCCCCCACCGCCGGTGGCGGCCATAAACCTCGTCGGCCGTCAGGGTGTCGGAATAGTTCAGAGCCATCAGGAGGTTGCTGTCGATGCTCCCGGCGTCGGACAGGAGGGCGCGGGCTTTCTCATAGGTTTCCAGCGCCAGCTCCGCCTGCCCAGCGGCCTGATGGGCCGACGCGAGGCCGAACAGCGCCTCGGCATAATCCGGGCGGATCTCCACCGCCTTGGAAAAGGCGGTGACAGCCTCCCCCACACGTCCCATGCGCACCAACGCCAGGGCCAGGTTGTTCCAAATCCCGGCATCGCGCGGCTGGCGCAACAGGGCCTGACGCAGGTAGCTCTCCGCCTCCGGCAAGGAATCGGCGTTGAGGGCCGCCGTCCCGGTCAGGAAGATCAGATGCTGGTTGCCGGAATCGGCGGCCAGCCAGCCGCGGTAAAGGGCGAAGGCCGCGTCCGCCTGCCCGGCGCCGAGCAGCACCGAGGCCAGATTGTGCCGGGCGTCGGCATAGCCAGGCCGCTCGGCGATGGCCCGCTGGAAGGCGGCGGCGGCATCACCGGAACGCCCGGCCGCCGCCAGGGTGACGCCCAGGCTGTTGTAGGCGTCGGCGAAGCCGGGTGCGCGCAGGATGGCCGCCAGATAGGCCCGTTCCGCCCCCGTCCAATCGCCCGTGCGGTGCAATGCCTGCCCCAGATTGTAATGGCATTCCGGTGTGCCGCCTCCCGCGGCGATGACCGCCTGGAAAAGGCCGGCGGCGGTGGTCGGATCGCCGTCCATGGCGGCGGCGATGCCGGCCTGATACAGGGCCTGGGGGTGACGAGGCGCCGTAGGCCGCACGCCGGCAACGGAGGCCCCGGAAGCAGGGCCGGTCATTGGTCCCATCCTTCCAGCCGGGTTAGGGAGGCCGGATCGATGGCTGACAGCCGGTTCGTCACGGTGGCCACCACCGCACCCCAATCGCCGGCGGTCGGCTGGCGGAACAGGGTCATGGTGGGATACCAGGGGCTGTCGGCGCGATCCAGCATCCAGCGCCAATCGGGGCTGAACGGCAGCAGCGTCCACACCGGCACCCCGAGCCCGCCGGCCAGATGGGCCGCGGCGGTGTCCACGGCGATGACCAGATCGAGGTTGGCCGCCGCCGCCGCGGTGTCGGCGATATCATGGACCAGCGGCCCCAGCGGCACCACCCCCGGCGGATCGTCGGACGTCGCCCCCGGTGCGTCCTTGTGCAGGGAGAAGAAGGAGACACCGGGCACCGCCAGCAGCGATGCCAGCCGGTCCGGGGGCATGGACCGGTCGCGGTCGCGGCTGTGCACGGAGCGCCCGCGCCACGCCAGCCCGACCTTCAGCCGCCCGCCCGCGGCGGCGTCCAGCCGTTCCCGCCACAGCCGGCGGCGGAACGGGTCGGCGTGCAGATAGGGCGTGGCGGCGGGAATGGTGTCCAGGCGCGTCCCGAACCGTTCCGGCAAGCTCAGCAGCGGCACATGCATGGCGAACGGCAGATCGTCGTGGACATGGGCGGGAGAGAAGGAACGCGGCACCACCCGTACCCCCGTCCCGCCCAGGCTGAACCACAGCAGGGTGAACAGCGGCGACGGCGCCTCGAACACCACCTCGTAACCCTGCCCGGCCAGCAGGGGCAGGTAGCGGACGAACTGTAGGGTATCGCCCAGCCCCTGCTCGGCGGTGACCAGCAGGGGACCGCCGACGACGTCGGGGCTTTCCCCCCGCCACACCGGTTGGGAGAAGGGGCGCACGTCCTCGCCGAAGCCCGGCCAGCGCCAGCGCCATTCGTGTTCCGCCCACCCCCGTTCGAAATCGCCGCGCAGCAGCAGGCACAGGGCGAGGTTCCAGTGGGCCGCCGGGAAATCGGGCTGAAGGGTCAGCGCCTTGCGGTAGCAGCTCTCGATGTCGCCCAGCGGGTCGAGCGCCTGCCGGGCATTCCCCAGCGTCACCAGGGACGCCGCGGTTTCCAGGGTGTGCGCCTGATCGGGGCCCACCGGTTCCGCATCCTCCTTCCCACCCAGCCAGGCGAGCGCCAGCCCCAGGTTGCTTTCCGCCTCGCTGTAGCCGGGGTTGATCGCCAGGGCGCGGCGGAAGCTGGCTGCGGCGGCGCGGTAATCGCCGGCCCCGAGCTGGGCGTTGCCCAGGTTGCCGTGGGCCTCGGCCTCGCCG
This sequence comes from Azospirillum agricola, assembly GCF_017876095.1. GTDB lineage: Bacteria > Pseudomonadota > Alphaproteobacteria > Azospirillales > Azospirillaceae > Azospirillum > Azospirillum agricola. The sequence continues at coordinate 12,625 of NZ_JAGINM010000047.1, read as the reverse complement.
GGGTCGCCGTCCAGCAGAGCGGACAGCCGCTCGATGGATTCGGCATGGCGGCCCAGGGCCTGCAAGGTGGCGCCCAGGTTGGCGGCGGCGGCCCGGCAGCGGGGGAACCACTCCAGCGCCTGCCCGAACGCGGCCAACGCGCGGTCGAAGTCCCGCCGCTCGTAAAAGAACCGGCCCAGATGGACGGCGGTGTCGGCGGCCTCCTCCGCCCGCCCGGCGGTGGCCAGGGCATGGGCCAGATTGTGGACGATCTCGACGTTGCCGGGATCCATGCGCCGCGCCTGCTCCAGGAACGCCAGCGCCTCGCCGGGCCGGCCCATCTGGGCCAGCACCGTGCCCACCAGGGCGCTGAGGTTCGCATCCTGGGGCTGGGCGGCCTGAAGCTGGCCGTAGAGGGACAACGCCTCCTCCAGCCGCCCCTGCTGGTGGCAGGCGGCGGCACGGCGGACGGCGTCCTCGAAGGACAAGGCGGGTGCTGTGGACACGGACGGGCGTTCCTCGTGCTCAATAGGCCAGGGTGAAGCCGACGTGGAGACGGTCGCTGTTGTCGTTGCCGAGCCCGGTGGCGGGAAGCGCATGCCCCCAGTCGAGGCGCAGAGAGCCGTAGGGCATCTGGTAGCGGAGCCCCAGCCCGACGCCGGACAGGGTCCAGGCGCTCTTCGACCCGGCCAGGGACCGCTTTTCCGACACCCGCCCGTAATCCCAGAAGGCGAAGACCCCGAGCGCGTCGTCCTCCGTGCTGCCGAGTCCCAGCAGGGCGGCGGGGGAGATGGTGGGCGCGTGCAGTTCGTTGGTCAGCAGCACGCCCTGGTCGCCGTTGGCTTCCCGCTCGCCGTAGCCGCGCACGCTGTCCACGCCGCCGGCGCCGAGTTGCTCCGACGACAAAAGGTTGGTGCTGGCCCACTGCCCCTGCACCCGCGCCACCCAGGCGAAATCCTCCGGCAGGCCGAACCGGCGCTGGAGGCTGGCGCGCAGATAGGCGTAGCGGGCGTCGGCGTAGGACCGCCCGATGTGGGTGGACGACGGACGGAAGGCGGCGGTGGTGTTGTCGTCCGACAGGCCGCCGGGGCTGTAGAACAGGTTGACCGCCAGCCCGGTGCTGCCGAGCGTGTCCGGGCGGGTGGCGGAGTAGCCCACCACCCCCTGGGCGATCTCGGTGAAGCCCGACGAGACGCTGACGCCGCCGAACTCCAGGTCGTTGTTGGTGCGCTTGAAATCGGCACCGAATTCCAGGCTGTGGGTGACGGTGTCCAGCGTGGGCAGGCGCAGGGCGTAGCGGGCGGAGACCTGCACGCTCTCCCCCGTCTGGCTCAGCGTGCCGCCCAGCTTGGGCAGGCTGCGGGAATGGCTGCCCATCAGGGTCAGCGTGTCGCGCCACGGCAGCGGGATCTGGTAGGTCAGCGCGTGGGCGGTGTAGCGGCCGTCGCCGGGGTGCAGGAAGGCGTCGGGACTGGTGGTGTACTGGTACGACATCAGGTGTCCCAGCCCCAGGGCGTTCCCCCAGTTGAAACCAGCCAGGACGCGGTTCTCGCTGGTGGTCTTGGTGCCGGTGTTCTCGTGTCCGGCGAACACCCGCAGCGGCAGGCGGTCGCGAGTGCGCAGGACGATGTCGCTTTCCCCCGGATTGGCCCCGCGCTGGTAAACCAGATCGGTTCGGCGGAAGGGGTTCTCGTTGAGCCAGTTGACGTCGTCCAGCAGGCTCCGGCCACTGATGGCGTCCCCCCGTCTGGTGCGCACCGCCGACAGCAGCAGGTCGTCGGCGAACCACTCGTTGCCTTCGGTGGTGATGGCACCGGCGGTGAACTGCATCACCACCATCTGCACGGTGCCCGATGCAATCTTCTGCTCCGGCACCACCACGTCCACCAGCGGGCGGTCGTGGTCGCGGAAATAGAGCACCGTCTTGCGGACGATCTCGTTGAGGAGGTCCAGCGTGACGGGGCGCCCGAGATAGGGGGCCATCAGGGCGGTGAAGGCGTCGGGGTCCAGCACCGCACCGTCGGCAACGGACACGCCGGGGCGGGTCAGACCGGTCTTCACCACCTGATCGGCGCGGCCGACGAAGGCCAGGCCGTTGAGGGCGGGGACGAGCACCTTCTGCCCTTCCGGCAGGGCCGGGATGATCGGCGGGACGGGCAGGCTCTGTTGCGGCGCCGGCGTCTCGGGCTGGCGCGGGGCGATCCGCTCGAAGTTCTGCGCCCAGGCCGACGAAGCCGTTCCCGACAGCAGCACGGCAGCAAGGAGAAAGCGGCGGCTGCCACGGGACATGCTCGTCATGACCGGAAGGTTTCCTGTGTTGGATCGCAGAAAAGAACGCCGGGGGTGAGCACCGGATGGGATGAGGCGGTGGTTCATGAGCATCGCTTCCCTACCGGGCCGGCCGGCCGGTGCTGCTGGTGCCGTCTTCGGGTGTGCCCTGGTTCCCCCCTGCCACCACCGCGCTCTGCACCGGCTCGTCGGCGCGGAACGTGGTGAAGCTGGACGCGAAGGCCAGGGACCCGCCGCCGCCCGCCCCCTCCACCGTGGCGGTGGCCGAGGAGGCGGAGCCGTAGAAGCCTGCCGGCTGGCGGAACACCACCAGGAATCCGCCGGTGGACAGGCTGTTCTCCACCGTGCTCCCGGTGGACGGCGCCATACCCCGGCCGGGATCCACCACCACGGGGGTGTCGCTTGCCAGCCGTCCCCCCACGGGTGCCGAGCCGGTCCAGCCGCCTGCCGGCGGAATGTTCGCGCCTGCCGCCCGGCTGACCCAGGCCGAGCCGGTTCCGCCGGACGCCGCACCCAACCCCACTGCGCCCCCCGGCGCACCGCCCGAGGTGCCCAACAGGGCCCCCCCGCTGCTGGTCATCGGGGTCGTCACCACAGGCAGCGTGTTGAGCACCGCCGCGATGGATGTTTCTCCGGTCGCGGACGGCGTGACCGTCAGCCGGCCAGCGGTGCTGCCGCTCGCCGTCAGGACGTAATTGCCAGCGTCCCGACCGGTCAGTCCCGTCACCCGCAGGGTATAGGAGCCGCTCTGAAGAGCCGACGGCGGGACGAGGTTGCCGAACGAGTCGAAGGCCGACAGAACCGCTTCCACCTGGTCCCCGTTGGCCAGCCCGTTCATCACCACGGTCCAGGGTCCGGCGGTGCCGAAGGTACGGGTCGCATCAGGCACGGACCACGTCAGCGCCCTGCCCGTCACCGTGTAGGTGGCGCCGCCGAACGCGTAGTTGCCGGCGTCGGGCCCGGCGAGCGACAGGCCGGTCACCGCCTTGCCGCTGTCGGCCCCCTTGCTGCCGAGGTTTCCGGTGCCGTTCAGCGTCACGTCGTCGCCATCGGCGATGCCGACGAGGCTCAGGCCGGCGATGCCGGTGGTGCCGTCATAGGTCTTGCTGCCGGTGGCGGTCACCGTCCGGGCCGCTACGGTGTAGGCGGTGCTGCTGTCCAGCACGTAGTTGGACGCCCCGGAGCCGGCCAGCGACAGGCCGGTGATGGTCTTGCCGGTACCGGCGTTGCGGTCGGACAGCACACCGGTGCCGCTGAGCGAGACGTGGTCGCCATCGACGATGCCGGAAAGGCCCAGGCCCGACACCGAGGTGGTACCGTCATAGGTCTTGCCGCCGCTAAGGGTCACCGTCCGGGCGGCGACGGTGTAGGCGGAGGTACTGCTCAGCACATAATTGGACGCGGCACTGCCGGTCAGCGACAGGCCGGTGATGGCCTTGCCCGTGCCGGCGTTGCGGTCGGACAGCACGCCGGTGCCGCTGAGCGAGACGTCGTCGCCGAGCCTCAGCCCTGCCAGGGTCAGGCCCGACAGCGCCGTGGTGCCGTCGTAGATCTTGCCGCCGCTCAGGGTCAGTGCCCGGGCGACGATGGTCAGGGTGGCGGTGGTGGCCCCCAGGGTGTAGCCACTGGCCACCGACAGCTTCGACAGGTCGAGGGAGATGGTGTAGCGCCCTACGCCGCTGCCGGCGAAGGCGGTGGTGGAGAACAGCGGGGTACCGCCGAGCACCGAGGCCAGCGTGTCCGTTCCCTGCAACCCCGACGCCTCATAAGTGAAGGTGGGCAGCGCGTCGCCATAGGTGATCGTCGCGTCGAACGGCGACAGCATCAGCACGGCGCTGCCGGGAGTGGTTGGCGGGGGCGGAGGAGGCGGCGGGGGCGGAGGAGGCGGTGGCGGTGAGCTGGAATCGGCGTCGCTGTACAGCAGCGTGTTGGTGGAGCCGGCGACCGATCCCGGCGGGGTGCCGGCATAGGTGGCGCTGTACTGCACGGTTCCGGTCAGGCCGCCCAGGGTGTTGCCCGCCGGATTCTTGGAATAGACCAGCCAGCGCCCGTTCGCCGCGCTCAGGGCCGACGCCGTGCCGTTGTTGACGAGGTTCCCGCCGGAGGATGCCGCCAGCGCCAGTGCCGCCCCGGTGCCGGAGGCCGTCAGGGTGGCACCGGAGTTGATGATGATGTCGCCACCATCGGGACCGGCGTTCTCCACCGTGATGGTACCGGCGGTGATGCCGTCGAGCGTGATGTCGCCGCTGGCGGTGTTGGTGTTGCCGGCGCCGGTGTCCAGGGTCAGGCTCACCGCACCCGTTCCGGCGTTGATGGTCTTGCCCGCCGCCATGGTGATGACCGCGGCCCCGCTGTCGCGGGCGGCGTTCACCACCCCGGTGCTGGCCTTGGCGTTGGCCAGCGCGGTGAAGGCGCCGTTGTCGGTGACGATGTTGGCGTTCAGCAGGATCGACCGCCCCGCCCACAGGCTGAAGGCACCGCCGTTGCCCGCGGGGTTGTCGACGGTGATGTCGCTGTCCACCGTGATGTCGGTGTTTGCCTGCAAATTCAGCGCCGTGCCGGTGTTCAGCACCGCCGTCACCGCGTCGGGGTGGATGGTGATCGTCTGGTCCTGGGCGCGGGCATAGGTTAGCAGAGTGACCGGCAACCCGACATAGACCCGCCCGGCAACCGAGGCGGACGCGCCGTTGTGGGCCAGAATAAGGGTTCCGTCATTGCCGGCGGCGTATTGAGTCAACCCCCCGATGCCCACCCCGCTCAGAGCCTGCCCCGTGCCCCAGCCGAGGAAGCTGTTCGTCGGCGATATCGACCCGATGAGCGCTTTGCCGTCGCTGCTCCAAGCGGCGGCGCCGCCCACCATGATGTTCTGAGAGGGTGAATAAGTGGAGGCCGCAAAGATATAGCCCCCGTTGCTCAGGGGAATGACGGTGGCGCCCAGGCCGCTCATCATGGCGGTGCCGACAAGGCTGTTGCTGGTGGAAACGGCCCCGGTGATTCCCGCCGTTCCGCTGCCCCAGGTCATCGCACCGGCGCCCATCAGGATGCCGTTGTTCCAAAGGGGTGTGAATGCGGTGTAATCACCGTTGGCCAGCGCCTTGACTTCGCTGCCCACGGTATCGTTCCCAGTGGTACCGACAAGGCTGTTGATGGCGGAGACGGCCCCGGTGACTCCCACCGCACCGCTGCCCCAGGTCACGGCGCCCACCGCGAGTACGGTCCCATTATTCCAATAGGGACTTCCCACGACATAATTGCCGTTGTTGGTCAGCGCCGTGATCGTGTTGCCGATCTTGTCATTGGTGGAGGTACCGACAAGGCTGTTGCTGGCGGAAACGAACCCGGTCGTTGCCGCCGTACCGTTGCCCCAGGTCACGGCACCGGCACTGGCCGCCGCCCCGTTCGTCCAATAGCTACTGGCCGTGACATAGTTGCCGTTGCTCAGGGCGATGATCTGCGAACCGATCCGATCCTGGGCACTCCCGCCGACGAGACTGTTGACGGAGGAAACGGAACCGACGACGCCGGTGCTGCCGTTGCCCCACGTCACCGCACCGGACTTGCTGTAGGTGTCGTTCCAGTCGGGGCTGCCCACGACATAGTTGCCGTTGGTCAGCGCGACGATCAGCGAGCCGACATGGCTGAAGTGCGCCGTACCCACGAGGCTGTTGGCGGAGGAGACGGCGCCGGTGACTCCGACGGTGCCGTTGCCCCACGTCGCCGCACCGTTCTCGGCCCCCATCCCGCCGTTCTTCCAGGTGGGGCTGCCGACGACGTAGTTGCCGTTGGTCAGCAGGGCCGTGACCGTCGTGCCGACCTTGTCGTCCGCATTGACGCCAACAAGGCTGTTGGACGAGGAAACGACGCCGAGGGCGGTCCCCGTCGCAGCGCTGCCCCAGGTCACCGCACCGGCGTTGCTCGCGCCGCCGTTCTTCCAGGACGTGCTGGAGACGACGAAGTTGCCGTTGCTCAGAATGGTGACGGCGCTGCCGATCCTGTCCCCGTCGGTGCTGCCGACGAGACTGTTGATAAACGGACCTCCTGAGAAGGGCTGGTCCCCCGTCCATGTCGTGGCGGTGCCGTTGCCCCAGGTCACCGCACCGCGGGCATTGTTGTAGTCGGGGCTCAGGATAAGATAATGGCCGTTGTTCAGCGCGACGATCGACGAACCAACCCGGCCATTGGTGACCATGCCGTAAAAGCTTTTATTAATAGGGGACGATGGGTCCGCAAGGTTGTTCGTGTCATTGGCGCCAGTCACCCCCGCCGTGCCGTCGCCCCAGGTGACGATGCCGGCGTCGCCCGCCCCACCGTTGTCCCAGGATGTGCTGGAAACCACGTAGTTGCCGTTGGTCAGGGCCGTGACCGTCAGGCCGACCCCGTCATCAGCCGCAGCGCCGACGAGGCTGTTGGTGGGGGTGACGATGCCGGCGATCCCGGCCGAGCCGTTGCCCCACGTCGCCGCACCGGCACTGGTCCCCGGCCCGTTGCTCCACGAGGGGCTGTACGCCACATAGTTGCCGTTGGTCAGGGCCGTGATTGCGGACCCGATCTTGTCGCCGGGATTGCTGCCGACAAGGCTGTTGGTATCGGACACCAGCCCGGCGGTCCCCGCCGTGCCGTTGCCCCAGGTCGCGGCACCGGCACTGACCACCGGACCGTTGATCCCGATGGGAGCGGTCCAATCGGGACTTCCGACGACGTAGTTGCCGTTGTTGACCAGAGCCGTGACCGAAGACCCGACCTTGTCGTTGGGGGTGCCGCCGACAAGGCTGTTGGCGGCGGAGACGATGCCGGCCACCCCGGCCGAGTTGCTGCCCCAGGTCGCCGCCCCGGCGCTGGTCATCCCGTCGTTGGCCCAGGACGGACTCTTGATGACATAGTTTCCGTTGCTCAGAACGGTGATGCCGCCCCCACCGACGGCATCGCCGCTGTCGGAGCCTGTCAGCATGCTGATCAGCGCCCCGGTCAGGCCGTTGAACAGATACACCGCCCCGGCCGCGTTGCCGCCCACGACCGCGTTGGGATTGGTTACGACCACGTTACCGTTGGCCAGGGAGGCGATGGCCGTGCCGTATCCCGACGTGGTGTCGCTGTTGGGATCGATGAGCTGGTACTGGGGCAGGAGGGCGCCGGTGCTGCTGATGACGATGTTCTTGGGATCGAGCAGCAGCGTGCCGGCCCGGCCCGCATCGGACCCGGCATCGCCCCGGCCGGCGAACACCAGCGTGTCGTGGGACGACGCCTCGATCAGCCCGCCGGCCCCGGTGCCGGTACCGCGCGCCGAAGCCTTGCCGTAGAAGTCGGTCTTGTCCTCCGACCACACGATGATCCGCCCGCCGGCAGCCCCGTCCCCGGCGCCGTCGGCGTGCAGGCTGGTGGTGCCGCTGACCAGCACCGCCCCCGCCTTCGGCACGCCCCCACCGCCCTGATAGTCGCCGCCCACCCGGATGCCACCGCCCTGCGCCTCGCCCGAGGCGTTCAGGACCGCGTCCACCAAGTTGATGGTCGAGCCGAACAGGTCGATGGTCCCGCCGGCGCCGCCCGCCGAATCCACGCGATTGTCACCCGAGGTGAACAGCGACGATTCCGCCTCCCCGCTCGCCACCGTGATGCCGCCGCCACGGGTGACGCCGCTGGCCGAGACCTCCGACCCGCTGGTGGCGATGTAGCTGCGCTCATAGGCGATCTTGACCGACCCGCCGGCCCCGGCGCTGCCGTCAGCCTTCATCTTCCCCTGGTTCGACACATGGCGCGCCGCCACCTTCACCGTACCGCCGCGGGTGCCGCTGGCCGACACCGTGCCGGTGTTGACCGCCATCCGGCCGTTGCCCGCCGACACAGCAACCGTCCCGCCCGAGCCGTCGACGTTGATGGCGGCGATGGTGCCAGTGTTCTGCACATGGCCGTCGCCCGCCGACAGCCATGCCTCGCCCGCGCGGGTGTCGCTGCCGGTGGCGCGCACGATGCCGCCGTTGTTGCCGGCCAACGCGTAGATGTTGCCGCCCGCCGCCTTCAGTTCCGCCTGCGCGGCCTGGATGACGCCCTGGTTGTCCACCTTGCCGGGGCCGACCCGCACCATCACCCGGCCGTTGCCGGTGTCGTTGTCTTCGGTCAGCAGCACCTCATGCCCGCCGGCCAGCGCCGCCGTGCCCTTGGGAGCGGAGATGCTCCCCTTGTTCGACACCTCCCGCGCGATCAGCAGAACGTCGCCGCCTGACGACGAGATGGAGCCGAGGTTCTCGACCCTGGCGGCGCTGTCGCCCTTGAAAGTCAGCGCCCGCCCACTCAGGAAATCGTCGTTGGTGACGTCGTGGGTGCTGGCTACGAAGCTGCCGCCGGTGGTCACGGTGCCCGTCGGCCCCACCACCACCCCGTTGGGATTGATCAGGTACAGTGAACCGGTGGCGCTCAGCCGTCCCATGATCGACGATGGGTCGCCGCCGGTCACCCGGTTCAAGGTGGCGCCGCTGCCGTTGTCGAAGGCGACCGTCCCGCCCTGGCCGATGGAAAAGCTGTTCCACGTGACGATGCCGCGCCCGCCCTGCTGCGTCACCGTCATGGTGGGACCGTTGGTGGTGATGGTTCCACCGCCCGCGATGAAACCGCCCCCCTGGGGCAGGACCTGTCCCGCCGCCGGCACCGCGATCAGCAGAAGGCTCGTCAGGCAAGTCGTTTCAAGGGCTACTTTCCGCCATGTCTTCGGCATTATCGTATTCGCCACCAGGTCTTGAGGGTTGGGCCGTTTCGGATCAGGGGTCTTGTCGTTCGAAGGCTTGCAAGAGCGCGCTCGAAGACATGGAAAGGGAATCCCATCGCAGAAACGATAGGTTATCGTGGAATAATCATAGATAATTATTGAAAACGATTCTCAATAGACAACAGAAAATTGAAGAAAATAAGTCGGACACTACTGGAATTGTCGATTTATACCGCAGTAACATCTGGATCGAAACGCAAAAATCATTCCATCTTTCCTTCATCGTCAGCAGGCCAGCCCCCCATGCCGTCAACAGCGGCGCATAGAGAGCAACCAGTAGGCGAGAAAGGAGGGGCGAAATATCAATATCTCATCCCCCTCCTTAGAGGTGTCTTTCCGCGTACTTTAATTACAACAAGGAGCGGTTGGAATTAAATATTTATAATATTAATTATTAGTTGCGCTTATAATACAGTCTTCTTCTGAATTCGACCCTCCATTTTTGCCTCAATGATTTTTTCGCAAGCTTAGTTACTCGCGCGCTGCAACGCTTATTCTTGACATGCTCTCTGCATAAGCTCTATCAACATGAATTATGATGCTCCGCGGCTTTGACCTGAACCTTCTTGTGATCCTGGAGACGGCCCTCTCCGAAGCGTCCATCACGCGCGCCGCCAAGCGCTTGCGCTTGACCCAACCGGCGGTTTCCCAGGCGCTTGCACGAGCGCGGGAGTTGTTCGGCGACGAGTTGCTGATACGCAAGGGGCCGGGGATGGTGCTGACCCCCCGTGGCCGCAGCCTGCTGCCGGAGCTGAAGGAGTTTTGCACAAAGGCCGAAGCCCTGCTGTCTTCGACAGAATTCGATCCGCTCTCGGCGGAAAGGAGCTTCGTCGTCACCGCCAACGACGTATCGGAGCTGTTGATTTTGCCGCCGGTGATTACCGCCGTTTCCCGCATGGCCCCCCAATGCCGGTTCATCGTGCGGTCGGTGGAGCCTGTCTTCATCGATCATACTGTCGATCTTGCGGTCATCGGGGCGCCGCTTCCAGAAGGCTCCTTTTCCTCGGCCGATCTTTACGAAGATCATTTCGTCATGCTTGCCCGCCCCGACCATCCGGCCATGAAGGGGCAGATGTCTCCCGAAGCCTTCGCATCCCTGTCCCACGCCCTTGTTTCCCCAACGGGTCAGGGGATGGCGGGTCCCATCGACATCACCCTTCAAAAGTTGGGGCTGACGCGGAAAATTTCCCTTTCAGTGAGCCGCTTCACGACGCTTCCCAAAATTCTTGCATCGACGGACTACGTGTCTGCCGTCCCATCCCGGTTTGCCGCTCTTCCCGATGTGCAGAGTTTCTGCCGGTCGCATCCCCTTCCATTCGAAAGCCCCCGCTTCCATATGCGCCTTCTGTGGCATCGTTCACGCGATACCGATCCGGCGCACAAATGGCTGCGAAAACTTTTCCTAACCTGATCGTACTATCCCTCAGGGATAGTCGCGTCCATGATCGCTTTGAGGTGATGTGGTGGACGGCCCTTTCACTGACCTTGCCCGCGTGCGACGCCTCCCATAGCCGGCTACAATCGGCGACGGACTGGAGACGAGATGGCGAAGACGGCGCGGGCGCGTTACACGCTTGAGTTTGTACCGCGGCCCGGAAATGAGACACCCGTCTGGGGTTATTCAGGCGGCCAAGGGTAGCTCGGCCATGGGCGTCTCATCAACCCCGAGTTGGTCAGCGCGCACCTGGGCTGGGGTGCGATGTCCATGCCGGGCGACGAGCCAGGTTTCGTTGTCGTGACGGGCGAACTCGACCAGAGCGCGGCGCAGGTCCTCGACGGTATCGAAGGTGTGGACCCACAGAAGTTTTCCTTGAGCGTCCGGATGAACCGCTCGGCCACGCCGTTGCCCTCCGGCTCGCGCACGAAGGATGGCGAACTGGTGATGCCCAAGCATTTGATCTCGGCCTGGAAGTCGCCAGACATATAGTTCGAACCGTGGTCGTGACGCAGCTTCAGCCCGACCGCCACGCCGGGGCCGATGCTGCCAAAGTGGCGCAGTACGCCCTGACGGATCGGCTCTAGGGCCTCGAAGCGGTTGCCGCTCTTCGAGGCGTGCATGCCCACCACCTCGGAGTTGGCGTGATCCACCGCGATGAAGACGCGCGCCACGCCCTCGGCCACGGTGATCGTCTCGGTCATATCGGTCCCCCACATCGTGTTCACCGCCTCGGTCACGATGGTGCCGTCGTGTGTGTGCGTGCGGGGCCGTCCAACCCGATGCGGCGCCAGCAGCCCGTGTGCTCCCATCAGCCGTCGCACCCGACGTGCCGAGGTGCGGATGCCTGCGTGGCGCAGACGTGCCCAGACTGTCAATCGGCTTGCAATTTCCAGCCACGCTTGCGGTTGCAGAACCTGTTGTCCAGGGAGTCCACGGGAGGGTCCCGCGCGCGCCGCGGAGTGCCCTCATGGCTGACGCAGCGGCGCGCGTGGGAGGGGCCTGTGGCCCCCCCAGGGCAACGGACGGGAAGGCTTTGGATCAGGAGCGGTTCTTGAACCGCCAGCTCTCGTTGCCGGTTTCCAGGATGTCGCAGTGATGCGTCAGCCGGTCGAGCAAAGCGGTGGTCATCTTGGCGTCGCCAGCAAACACCGTCGGCCATTCAGCGAAGCTCAAGTTGGTGGTGATCAACACCGAGGTCCGCGAGTACAACTGGCTGAGCGTGTGGAACAGCAGTTGGCCGCCGCTCTGGGAGAACGGCAGGTAGCCGAGTTCGTCCAGCACCTGCATATTTCGGCGGAAAGCACCCAGCGGGAACGGCGGAAAGCGCCCGGGCAGAACGGTGAAAGCGCCCGCCCGTTTCGGTGAATTCGCCCACCCGTAGGGGTGGTGGTGTCGGGGTCCGAACCAGCCTTTGGCATCCCCATGATCTTTCCACGGCACAGGCCAAGGAGGATCGGGATGCCCCGAGCGAGGTCGGACATGCGGCGGATCAGAGAAGTCCTTCGTTTGCGGGATGAGTTCGGCGCCAGCCAGCGGCAGATTGCCGACGCCTGCCGGCTGCCGCGGAGCACGGTGCGCGATTACCTGGAGCGGCTGCGGGCCTCCGGGCTGCGGTACGCGGATGTGCTGGGCTGGACGGACATCGAGTTGGAAGAGCGGCTGTTCCCGCCTCCGGGCGCGTCGGTGCGCCCGGTGCCGGACTGGCGGCATGTCAGCCGCGAACTCGGCCGCCGTGGCGTGACGCTGCGGCTGCTCTGGGAGGAATACCTGGAGGTCCATCCCGACGGCTACCGCTACACCCAGTTCGTTCAGCATTTCCGGGCATGGCAGGGCACTCACGCCGAGCCGCGTCTGCGGCGGGAGCATCGGCCGGGGGCGGCGATCGAGGTCGATTACGCCGGCATGACGCTGACCATCGGGCTCGGCGCCGAGGCGCGGCAGGCCCAGGTGTTCGTCGCCTGCCTGCCGTATTCGGGCTACGTCTACGCCGAGGCGACCTGGACCCAGCAGGCGGAGGAGTGGCTGGCCTCCCACGTCCGGCTGTTCGAGCATCTCGGCGGCGTGCCGGGCTGTGCATCGGCTTGCAACACTGGGCCAGTTTCAGGGGTGATCGGCGTCCAATAACCAGCCACCTCTGATCTGGCAGACTACCACCCTGGGTT
>NZ_JAGINM010000046.1 GCF_017876095.1 Azospirillum agricola | reverse complement strand
AGGAAACGGGTACTCATGCGGGTAAATGGTTCCCTTTATGTGCTCACTCCGTTGCCCATCTACATCCGGCCTGCACCGAAAATGCGGAAGGACCCGGCTCGATCGCCAGCGAAACCTTGCGGCGCATCGCCCAGTGGTACGCAGTGGAGGCCGAGATCCGCGGCCATGACTCCGAAGCGCGCCGCCGGGAGCGCCAGGCCCGCTCGACGCCGCTGATTGCGGAACTGAAGACGTGGCTGGAAAAGCAACTGGCGACCGTGTCGCGCAAATCGACATTGGCCGAGGCGATCCGCTACGCGCTCAGCCGCTGGGAAGGGCTGACGCTGTTCCTCGACGACGGCCGGGTGGAGATCAACAGCAACAGCGTGGAGCGTAGCATCCGCCCGCTCGCCCTCACGCGCAAGAGTGCTCTGTTCGTCGGCAGCGACGGTGGCGGCGGACGGTGGCGGCGAGCACTGGGCGACCATCGCGTCGCTGGTGGAAACCTGCAAGCTCAGCGGTGTCGATCCGCAGGCCTGGTTCACCGATGTCCTGACCAAACTCGCCAGCGGGCATCCGATCACCAGGCTCGATGAGCTGCTGCCCTGGAGCTATGCCCAGCAGGCCGAAACTGCCGTGGCCTGAAAACACCGCGTGCAGAAATCCCTGACCTGTCTCTTCATCGGCCTCACGGCATGAGGCGGGGACCTTCGTTTCCAAGGCCCCCGCGCCCCTTCTACGCCGGCACCGCCTGTTCCGCCGGGACGGACGGGTGCACGTCCAGCCCCGCCAGACGCTCCACATCGACCAGCAGGGCGGCGAGGCGGTTGGCTTCGGCCTGGACCGTCGCCTCGTCGAACCAGCGGGGCAGGTTGTCCAGGTCGGTGCGTGCGGTGGGGACCTGCCCCCTCACCCGCACGAGATTGGTCTCCTCGTTCGGATCCCTGGCCAAGTCATACATCTCCCATTCCAGCAGGAGCGGATTCGACGGGTCGAAATAGCGCGCCAGCTTGGCGCTTTCGGTGCGCACGCATCGGATGTGGTTGGGCTGGCGCACCGGGCCGGGAGATAGCTCCGGCACCCCCTTGACGCTTAGGGCGCCAGTACGCACGGCCTCGACCGTCTGGCAGTACACCTCGTACGCGCCGTAATAGTCGGGCTGGGTGAGCCGGCCGCCCTCGGCCGGCTTGGTCACCTCGTCGTCGGTCATGAACAGCACCCCTTCGCGCGGCTGGCCGTTGGGGTAGGTCACCGGGGCGTCGGGATTTCTCAGCACATGAGCCAGATCGACGCCGGGCAGCGGCGCCATGGTGTGGCGCTCGGCCAGCTTGGCCGCCGCCTCGTCCAGGGCCTCCCGGCCGACGCCGGTCAGGCCCAGCACGGTGGGCAAAAGGTCGGCGTGGCTGGTCACGGCGTCCACATGCCTCAGCGTGCTCTCGTCGCCGCCCATCGAGGTCGGGAAGCGGACCACCATCGGCACATGCACGGCCTCCTCGTAGGCGACGTGCCACTTCTCCAGCATCATGTTGTGGGCCGCGCCCAGTTCGCCATGGTCGGCCACGAAGATCACGATGGTGTTCTCGGCCTGCCCGGAATCCTCCAGGGCCTGGAGCACGCGGTTGATCTGGGGATCGACCTGGGAATGCAGCCAAGCGTAGAATTGCAAGAGTTGGATGCTGTACCCCTCCGGATTATCGGAGAGCTGGAACGGGATGGTGAATTTCAGGGCCATCGCCACCGCAGCCGCCCAGTCGTCCTCCCCGATCCTGCCGCCGCTTCCTTGGACGGCGCTGACGGCGCCGTGGCTCGCCTTGGCGGACAGGGCGAGCCCGATCTTGTAGGCGGCGTCGAACTGGCAGGACGGCTTGGTGGACAGATCCTCGTTCCAGGTCGGGATGGGGCCGGCGCAATCCTGCGGGAAGCCCTGCGGGTTGAGTGGCATCGTCATGGTTCCCTCGGTCGGCGGGTGCGACGACTGGCCCTGGAGGGGCACGTCGAGCGGGCCGAACACCGGCTGGGTCTTCGCAGCACTTCCGTCGGTCGGCGGCATCGCCTGGGAAATCACCGTCGGGTATGTCGCGATGTCGTGGGGGTTGGTGAAGGACACCACCGCGAACCAAGGGCGCTGGGCCGCGTCGGTGGCTTGGGTACCGGGGCCGACCCGCGCCTCGTCCGCCGAGACCCCGTAGTTGTAGGGCAGCGCCAGCCCGCGGCGGCGCAGGAACAGGCACGCGTTGTCGGCAAATCCGGCGTCGCGGTAGATGCCCAGGTTGTTGATGGCCGCCCCATGGGGTTCGGGATAGGACAGCTCCCAATCGGAGAAGCCGAAACGGTCCAGCGAATGGCCGGGCGGGTTACTGACGTGCCACTTGCCGAAATAATGGGAGGAATAGCCGATAGCCTGCATCCAATGGCCCATGGTAGGAGGGCCGTCGGCCTCGAGCCACGGGAATTGCGGCGCGTCGCCGTCCTTGAACATACCGTCGGTCTGGGTCACGCCGGTACGGTTGCCATACTGGCCGGTGAACATCACCGCTCGGCTGGGGGTGCAGGCGCTGGACGCGATGGTGTGGTTGTGCAGCGCCACCGCGTTCCTGCGCAGTCGAGTCAGGCCGGGAAAAAAGGGGGCGTATTCGTTCCCGCCCACATCCGCCTCGCCCCGGAATCCCAGAATCCGCTTCAGCGGTTCGGCCATCCCGCCGTTGGGGCCATAGGAAAAACGCGGGTACCGGTACTGATCGACGGAGATCAGGAGAATATTGGGTTGTGAGTTGTTGGGCTGCGGGCGGGTTGTGTTTTCAGTCATGACAATGTCATCCCTTGCGATTCATATCGGGGAGGAGTGAATTCAATTAATAGTTGATCTTCGGAAATCGGATTGATTTCCGTTACGAAAGGCGGTCTTTTTTTGATTTTTCTTTTCGCCATTCACAGATAGTTTGATAATGATCACACAGTCAAATGATATTTTACGATTAATTTCACTTAATTATCGCAAGACATTTCCATACCAAAGTATGTCTTGTATTTTCCGATGACCTTAAAGCAGATAGAAATCATTGCTTTATTCGCCAGTATTGGATTTTTCCCAGCGCATCGCTTCCAAACCGTAACTGCTCACGGGGATGGCGAAATGGGTTGCGCCATCTCGCTGGATATGAGTCGACGTCGGGATGGGAAAGCCGCCGCGCCACCGCCTGAGTGATGCCGAGGAGGCCCTGCTTTTGGAGCAGGCGGCGCTGATCGAGCGCTTGGCGGCGCGGACCACGGAACTCGAGGCGCTGGTCGGCAAGCCGCGCAAGACGTCGTCGAATTCCCATACGCCGCCGTCGCAGGACGGCCCCGGCCGCCCCGGCTCGAAGGCGGCGGCCAAGCGCCGGCGCAAGCCGCGGCCATCGCATCCCGGCGTGTCGAAATTTTCATTGAAGGCGATCAGCGTCAAATGAAGTGAAACCGAGTATCCAGAGCGGCGCCTCTTGCCATAGATCATTTATAATCAACGTCATGCATCCATGAACATTTTGAATTGAAAATGTTCTGTGAGGTGATGGAAGGCAGACCTGAAGTCAAATCGAGCCATGGCAAAAACCAATGTTTCCCTAACCGACACCGAAGGCTTGGAAGGCCAATCCGGCTTAGAGCGTCGAACAGAACCTTGAATCGTCTCTCGACTCGTCATCCCCGCCTTCGCGGGGATGACGGTTCCATTGGGCACCGATGGCGAAAACGGAATTTTGCTAGGCGCTCTTAACGATCAGTTCATCGGTAAGTCGGCCTGACACTCCTGGCCCGTTTCCAGACGGCGCCGATCCAGGGCCATCAACGGCCGGGAGAGAAACCCGGACACGCTGATGGCGACGCCAAACATCCCGGCAACGATAAACATCCCGCGCACCCCGAACAGCTCGCCGAGCGGAGTGAGAAGCCCCAACCCCACGGGCGCGGCCAGTCCCATGACGGTGTTCATCAGGGACATCACGCGCCCGAGCAGATGATTCGGCACGATGGTCTGAAGCACCGTGGTCAACGGTGCATCGGCGACCACGAAGGCGAGACCGCTGATCACCCACCACGCCACGGCCACACCGAAAAGACCGCGCGGCGCCAGAGCCGTGAGGGCCATCGCGCCACAGGAGACGGCAAAGCCGCACAGGATCCACGGCATCCGCCGGCGCGGCGCCAGTACGGCCACCAGCAAGCCGCCCACCCCCATGCCGATGCCCGACAGGCTCTCCATCAGGGCCAGTTGAACGGTGTCTCCGCCGAAATGCTCCTTCACCAGCAGCGGCACCAGCGTGAAGACTGGCATGAAAGCCAGCACGACCCCGCCAAGCAGGAGAAAGAGCTGACGCAGGCCGGGAGTCTCCCAGACCACCTCCACCCCCTCGCGGAACTCCCACCAGAGGCCGGCCCTCCCGCCGTCAGGGGCGAAGGCTTGCGGAATGCGGAAGAGCAGCAACGGCGCGATGCCGAGAACGGCCGTGACGACATCGATCGCCAGAGCCCAGCCAATTGGCATCACGGCGATGGCGAGCGCCCCCAGCGGGGCGGCGGCGACCAACGTCAGATTGTGCACGGACTGTTCCAGGCCGACCGCACGAACCAGGAACCTGCCCGGCACCAGCATGGGCGTGCTGGCCACCATGGCCGGTTCCTGAAAGCCCTGCATCGCGCTGCGGATCGCCATCATCACCAGGGCGTGCCACAGCTCGATCCGATCGGTCAGGAACAGCGCGATCAGCACCAGCATGCACAGAGCGGACACGCCGTCGGCCGCGATCATCAGAAGGCGGCGGCTGTAGCGATCGGCGAAAATCCCGCCAAGCGGACCGAGCACGGCCTGCGGCAGCAGCGCCGCCATGCCGGCGGCGGTCAGCGCCGTGATGCTGCCGGTGGTGTCGGTGATCCACCAGATCAGCACGAACTGGGTCAAGGCCGATCCGATCAGGGAGAGCGCCTGCCCCCCGAGAATGGTGTAAAACCGCACACGCCAGCCTCCATCATCCTTCACCCATCCCGCCGGTGCCCCTTCCGCCGATGGCCGCGTGCTTTCCGTTTCGATCGTTTCGTGCTTGGTCATGGAGCGCTTCTCAGCCACGGTTCGACGGTGACACGATGCCCAAGCGACGGAGTGGCGGGCTCGTCGTCCATCGCGCCTCCCAGCGCCTTGTGGAGCGCGACCGCATTGCTCAGCGCGTCGCGGCGCAGGTCCAGCAGGGCCTGCCGCGCCGCATAAAGCTGCCGCTGGGAATCCAGCAGTTCCAGCCGCCCTTCGACGCCCGCCCGGTAACGCTGGCCGGACAGCGCGACGCGGCGCTCCGCGCTGGTGACCACGAGCGTCTGCACTTCGATCTGTCGACCGAAGGTCTTCTGCCCCGCCAAACCGTCGGCGACTTCGCGAAACGCGATCTGGATGGCGCGCTCGTACTCGGCGACGGCGGTAGATTTGCGGAGTTCGGCCAGACGCAGTTCCGCGTCCAGCCGTCCGCCCTGGAACAGCGGCAGGGTGATCTGCGGCGCGAAGCTCCAGGTGCCGTGATCGGCGCCGAACAGGCCGGCCATGGCCGGACTGGCGTAGCCCAGCGAGGTGGTCAGCGACAGGCGGGGGAAGAAGGCCGCCTGCGCCGCGCCGATGTCGGCGTTGGCCGCGAGCAAGGTCTGCTCCGCCTGGAGGATGTCGGGCCGGCGCAGCAGCAGCTCCGACGGCAGGCCCGCCGGCGAGCGAAGCGTGACGGTCTGCCCTTCGAGCGGTAGGGCGTCCGGCAGGTCGGCAGGCGGTTCGGCACCGACCAGGAGCCGCAGCGCGTTGCGGGCCTGCGCCACGGCGCGTGTCCTCGCCTCCAGGTCCACCTTGGCCGTGGCCAGCTGCCCTTCGGCCTGGACCACGTCCAGCCCGCTGCTCTGGCTGCGCTCCCTCAAGCGCCGCGCCAGGTCGAGCGACTGCCGCCAGTCGGCCAGGGTGCGTTCGGCCAGCTGCCGCTGCTCCTGAGCCAGCCGCTCGGCAAAATAAGCGTCGGCGACCGCCCCGACCAGGGCGATCCGCGCGGACCGGCGCCCCTGGTCGCTGGCGAGGTAGCGCGCCAGGGCGGCGTCGGAGAGCGACCGCAAGCGGCCGAACAGGTCGATCTCGAACGCGCTCAGCCCGACGCTGAGTCCGTATTGGTTCTGCATAGTTGCCGGCACGGCCGGGCTGGTCTCGGCGTTGGCGGCCGTCCGCTGGCGGGCGGCGCTGCCGGTCGCGTCAATGGCGGGGAACCGCGCGGCGCGCTGAATCCCGTACTGGGCCTGGACCGTCTCGGCGTTCAGGGTCGCTAGCCGCAGGTCGCGGTTGTTGGCGAGCGCCAGTTCGATCAGCCGCCGCAGGCGGCGATCGCCGAACGGCGTGCGCCATTCGGGCTCGACCGCGGACTCGTGCGTCCCGGCCCCGGCGACGGCCGGCAAGACCGCCGGCACCGGCAGGGCCGGCTTGTCGAGGGCCGGGGTGAGGGAGCAGGCGGACAGCGTGAGGAGAATGGGGATGGTGAGCGATCGCATCGGTGTCATTTCTCTTCCGCCTGATGAGGCGCAGGGGCGGTTCGGCGGTTCATCCGCCAGGCTTCCAGGCGTTCCCTCCAGCCCATCACGAGCACGAAGAAGACGGGAACGAAGACGATCGCCAGCAGGGTCGCGCTGACCATGCCGCCGAACACGCCGGTGCCGATGGCGTGCTGGGTCTCGGCGCTGGCGCCCATGGCGATCATCAGCGGCACGACGCCGAGGCCGAAGGCCAGGGAGGTCATCAGGATCGGGCGCAGGCGCAGCCGGGCCGCGGCCACGGCGGCCTCCGCCAGCCCCATGCCCTCCTCGTGCAGTTGCTTGGCGAACTCGACGATCAGGATGGCGTTCTTGGCCGACAGGCCGATCACGGTGATCATGCCGACCTTGAAGTACACGTCGTTGGGCAGGCCGCGCAGCGTCACCGCGAGCACCGCGCCGAGGAGGCCGAGCGGCACCACCAGCATGACCGACAGCGGAATGGCCCAGCTCTCGTACAGCGCGGCGAGCACGAGGAACACCACCAGCATCGACAACGCCATCAGCACCGGGGCCTGGGCGGCGGACTGCCGCTCCTGCAACGACTGTCCGGTCCAGGCGATGGCGAAGCCGGACGGCAGTTGCGCGGCCAGCCGCTCCATCTCGGCCATGGCGCCGCCGCTGGAGACTCCGGGTGCGGCGCTGCCGGAGATGCGCGCGGCCGGGAACCCCTGGTAGCGGACGAGCTGGAGCGGCGTCTCGCTCCAGACCGGCCGGACCACCTCCGACAGCGGGACCATCCCGCCGGCCGCGTTGCGGACATGAAGCCCGAGCACGTCGTCGATCTGCATGCGCGCCGGCGCGTCGGCCTGGACGATGACCTGCTGCATGCGCCCGGCGTTGGGAAAGTCATTGACGTAGGTCGATCCCATCGCCGTGGACAGCGTGTCGCTGACGCTGCCGAACGACACGCCCAGCGCTTCGGCCTTCTCCCGGTCGATGTCCAGGCGGACGCTGGTGCCGGCGGGCAGACCGTCGGGATAGACGCCGGTCACGGCCTCGCTTTGCGCCGCCAGTTCCAGCAGGCGCGCCTCCGCGGCCTTGAGCGCGGCGTAGCCCTGGTTGGCGCGGTCCTGAAGGCGCAGCGTGAAGCCGGAACTGGTGCCCAGCTCCTCGATGGCGGGCGGCAGCAGGTTCATCACCGTGCCTTCCGTCGTGTCGGCCATGGCCTGCTGCGCGAGCTCCGCCTCGCTCTGGGGTGTGGCGCCGTCGCGCTCACCCCAGCCCTTCAGCATGGTGAACCCCATCGCGGCGTTCGTGCCGGAGCCCGAGAAGCCGAACCCGACGATGGACAGGTTGGACCGGATCGAGGGGCGCGAGGCAACATGCTCCTCGAACGTTTTGACGATCCTCAGCGTGCGTTCGGTGGTGGCGTCGGCGGGAAGCTGGATGGAGGTCATGAAGTAACCCTGATCCTCCTCGGGCAGGAAGGACGAGGGCAGTTGCCGGAAAGCCAGCGCCAGGACCGCGACCAGCGCCGCGAACACCAGCATCACGCGCCCGGTGCGCGTCACCAGCCCGGCGACGCGCCGCTCGTAACGCTGCGTCAGGCGGTCGAAGCCACGATTGAACCAGCCGAAGAAGCCGCGCTTCCCGTGATGCGCGGGATCGATCGGCCGTAGGAGCGTCGCGCAGAGCGCCGGCGTCAGGGTGAGGGCGAGGAAGGCGGAGAACAGGATCGCCACCGCCATCGACAGCGTGAACTGCTGGTAGATCACGCCGACGGAACCGCTCGCCAACGCCATGGGAATGAACACGGCGGTCAGGACCAGCGTGATGCCGATCACCGCGCCGGTGATCTCCTTCATCGCCTTGATCGTCGCATCCCGGGGCGCCAGCCCCTCGCGGGCCATGATGCGCTCGACATTCTCGACCACGACGATGGCGTCGTCGACGATGATGCCGATGGCCAGCACCATGCCGAACATGGTCAGGACGTTGATCGAAAAGCCCGCGGCCAGCATCACGGCGAAGGTGCCGAGCAGGGCGATCGGCGCGACGATAGCCGGGATCAGCGTATAGCGCAGGTTCTGGAGGAACAGGTACATCACCAGGAAGACCAGCAGCATCGCCTCGGCCAGCGTATGGATGACCTTTTCGATCGACACCTTCACGAAGGGAGCGGTGTTGAAGGGAATCGAATGGCTCATGCCGTTGGGCAAGGTCCGACTCAGCTCCTCCATGCGGGCCTGCACGCCCTCGGCGGTTCTCACCGCGTTGCCGCCGGGCGTGAGCTGCACGGCCGCGGCGGTGGTGGGCTTGCCATTTTCCCGGTTGATGAAGCTGTAGGACTGCGCACCGAGTTCGACGCGCGCGACGTCGCCAAGCGTCACCTTCGAGCCGTCGGAGGCCGAGCGAAGCACGATTCCGGCGAACTCCTCCGGTGCGGTCAGCTGTCCCTGGACCGTGAGCGGCACCGTCACGGCCTGCCCCGGCAGCGCCGGCGACGCGCCGACGCTGCCGGGCGCGAGCTGGACGTTCTGCTGGCCGATGGCCGCCGTCAGGTCGCCTATCGACAGCCCATGGGCCATCAGCCTGGCCGGATCGACCCAGACGCGCATCGCCTGCTCGGAACCGAACAGCTGCACCCGGCCGACGCCGTCGATGCGCCGCAGCTCCTCGACGAGGTTGCGCGCCATGTAGTCGCTGAGCGCGGTTTCGTCGAACCGGCCATCATCGGACTTCAGCCCGACGATCATCAGGAAGCCCGACGACGACGATTCCACGGTCAGGCCGTTCTGGCGCACCACCTGCGGCAGCCGCGGCTCAACGGACTTCAGCTTGTTCTGCACGTCGACCTGGGCCATGTCCGGGTCGGTGCCGGGCGTGAAGGTCGCGGTGACGGTCGCCGATCCGGAGGCATCCGACGCTGATTCGAAGTAGAGCAGGTTCTTGACGCCCGACAGCTCGCGTTCGATGAGGCTGATGACCCCGTCGTTCATCGCCTGCGGCGTGGCTCCGGGGTAGGTTGCCGAAATGCTGACGGTCGGCGGCGCAACCGAGGGGTAGCGGGCGATCGGCAGCTGTGGGATGGCGATCATCCCGAACAGGATGATGAACAGGGCGATGACCCAGGCGAACACCGGGCGTTCGATGAAGAAGTGAGGCATGGCGGGACTGTCCGGTTCGCTCAGCGCACGACAGTGGCGGCGGGGTTGGAAGCCAACCGGTCACGCACTGTCACCGGCAGGCCCTCGGACAGGCGTTCCATGCCTTCGACCACGACCCTCTGCCCGGCATCGAGCCCGGCGCTGACGCGGTAGCGGCGGTCCGCCAGTTCCCCGAGTTCCACCGGCTTGAGGGAGGCTTGATCGTTCGCGTCGAGCGTCCACACCCGCGGCTGGCCGCCGACGCGCACGACCGCCTGCTGGGGCAGCGTCAAGGCGTCGGCGTAGCTCGTGCGCGGCACCCGCGCGCGAACGAACATGCCTGGGAGCAGGTCGCGTCGCGGGTTGTCCACAAGGATGCGCAGCAGCACGTCGCCTGTGCCGGGATCGACGGAGATGCCCGAGAACAGAACGCGTCCGATCGCCTCGTGCGGTTCGCCGTCGGCGCGCAGAATGGTGACCGGCAGCCCATCCCCGGATTCCGTCCGCCGCGAGGCCATGGCCTCGCGCAGGGGAGCGAGCGAGGAGGCCGGCTGGCGCACGTCCACATAGACCTGATCGATCTGCTGGATGCGCGCCATCGGACCGCCGTCGCCGCCGCCGACCAGCGCCCCCTCGGTCACCAGTGCCTGGTCGATGCGTCCCGGGATCGGCGCCTCCACCGTGGCGAACTTCAGGTCGAGTTCACGGCGGGCCAGCGTGGCGCGGGCCTGCGCCACGTCGGCGGCGGCCTGCTCGCGCTCGAACACCGCGTCGTCGTAGGTTTGGCGGCTGACGGCGTCGGCCTTGACCAGCGGTTGCAGCCGCGCCGCCTGTGTCCTGGCGCGCTCCAGCCCCACCGTTGCCCGCCGCAGGGCGGCGGCGGCCATGGTCACGTCGGCGCTGAACGGTGCCGGATCGATCTGGAACAGGGGCTGGCCGGCCCGCACCTCGCTGCCTTGCTCGAAACTTCGGCGCAGCACGATGCCGCTGACCTGCGGCCGTATCTCGGCAACCCGCAGCGCGGCGACGCGGCCCGGCCGGTCGTCGGTCAACTCCAGCCGGGACGGCGCCACGGCGAGGACGGCAACCCGTGGGGTCGGAAGGGCCGCGGCCGTTTCGGGTTGCTCACACCCCATCAGCATCATGGCCGCCAAGGCATAGGCGCCGCCATGACGGCGCAACTGGTCGATCCTCATCCGCTTTCCTTCAGGCGCAGGCCGGTGTCGGCAAAAACGCCGGCAATCTGACCGCACCCGATTGCGTTTGGTTCGAGGTAGTGTGGAGATTCGATGGAGAGTGAAAATTATTGTGAGCCGCCGTGATGCCGATGAAGCCTCCGCCCGCCCCGGACACCGCCCCGGCTTCCCAGGCACTCATCCTCATCGCCGAGGACGAGCCGGAGATCGCGGACATCCTTGCCGCCTATCTGGCCCACAGCGGCTTGCGCACCGTCCACGCCGCCGATGGCCGCCGCGCGTTGGATCTTCACCGGTCCCTCAAGCCCGATCTTGTGCTGCTCGACGTGCAGATGCCGCACGTCGATGGCTGGCAGGTCCTCTCCGAGATCCGGCACCGGGGCACCACCCCCGTCATCATGCTGACGGCGTTGGACCAGGACATCGACAAGCTGATGGGGCTGCGCATCGGCGCCGACGACTATGTGGTCAAGCCGTTCAATCCGGCGGAGGTGGTCGCGCGCACCCAGGCGGTGCTGCGCCGGTCGATGCCGGGCGGCCGCCAGGACCAGCGCGTCCTGCGCGCCGCTCCGTTCCAGATCGACCTGGACAACCATGAGGCGACGGTGGAGATTGACGATCGCCGTCACCCCCTGAACCTGACGCTGACCGAATTCAATCTCCTGGCGCAACTGGCGCGCGCTCCCAAACGCGTGTTCAGCCGTGCCGAGCTGCTGACCACCTGCCTGCCGGAAGGCGACGCCCTGGAGCGAACGGTGGACAGCCACATCAGCAAGCTGCGCAGGAAATTGGAGGACGTCGGCCTCGCCGGTGTTCCCGTCGGGATTCGTGGCGTCGGCTACAAACTGTGGAGCGGCGAATGAAGCTGGTCGGTCTCAGCCGGCAGATCGTTCTGTCCATGGCGGCGATCGCGCTCGGCGTCACGCTGCTGGTGGTGCTGACGTCCTACGCGTTCTACTATGTCGCATTCACCTATTGGCCCGAGCATTTCGATCCAGCGGCTTGGATGCCGAACGGTGCGGAGTGGGTTTGGCTGATCGCGACCACCCTGGCCGGTCTGGTGATCGCCATCGCGGTTGCCGTCAACCTGGCGCGCCGCATTCTCGTTCCGCTGAACTCGGTGGCGAACGGCATCCGCCGCGTCGCCGAAGGGGACCTCGGCGCCCGCGCCATTGCGGGCGACCGCTCGCTGGGCGAAGCGGCCCTGCTTGCTGACGATTTCAACGCGCTGGCGGCCGAACTGCAACGCGTGACCGAGGAGCAGCGGTTCTGGAATGCGGCGATCGCCCACGAGCTCCGCACACCGGTGACCATTCTGCGCGGCCGTTTGCAGGGCTTGGCCGAAGGCGTCTTCCCACCGGACGAGGCCCAGTTCAGAAGCCTGCTGACCCAGGTCGAAGGCTTGGCCCGGCTGATCGAGGATTTGCGGGTGGTCAGCCTGGCCGAGAGCCGCCATCTGGATCTCCAGATCCAGGAGGCCGACCTTGCCGCCGAGATCACGGCGGTCGTGGACGTCTTCAAAAGCTCCCTCCAGTCGGCCGGGCAACAGCCGGTCCTGGATTTGGACGAACGGCCCGTCCGCTGCGATGCGGTTCGGATCCGGCAAGCGTTGCTGGTCCTGCTTGAAAACGCCCGCCAGCACGCGGCGCCGGGATCGCTCCATATCCGGACGCGCCTGGACAGGGGGTGGTGCCACCTGATCGTCGAGGATGAGGGGCCCGGCATTCCGGCTGGTTTCACACCGCACCTGTTCAAGGCGTTCCGGCGCGCCGACTCGACGCGCGCAAGCGGACGCAAAGGAAGCGGGCTGGGATTGGCCGTCGTTTCCGCCATTGCCCGGGCGCATGGAGGGCACGTCGGTTACGCTCCTGCCCCCAAGGGGGGTGCACAATTCACATTGTCCTGGCCGTATTGACCTTGCCCGCGTGCGACGCCTCCCCAGCCGGCTACAATCGGCGACGGACTGGAGATGAGATGGCGAAGACGGCGCGGGCGCGTTACACGCTTGAGTTCAAGGAAGAGGCGGTTCGTTTGGTCCCCGGCGGTCAGCGTGTGGCGGCGGTGGCCTGACCGGGCCGGTAACGCCGAAAGTCAGCGCTGATCAGATGGAAATCGGCCGACTGCGGACGGAATTGGCGCGCGTGAAGATGGAGCGCGACATTTTGAAAAAGCGTCGGCGTACTCCGCGAAGGAGCGCACTCGACCCTGGGCTACACCAGCCCCATGGCGTTTGAAGAAACTTGGCGTCGCCAGCAAAGCACATTGGCGGCATAATCGCGAACGCTACGGGAGGCGTCGCACGCGGGCAAGGTCTCACCGACATCACCGGTTCTGTCAGGCTCCACTCATCATCGGTCGGGTTCGTCGGATACCGGGTGCGTTCTTCTCTGAACCCGACGCGCTTTCCGTCGATGCGATGGCTTCGACACTGAGATAAGGACCTCAAGCGGCTTCGGCCATCGCCTCGACCTGAAAGGAGAGCTGCAGGCTGGTGCCCACGCCGGCCGCCCATTCCGGTTCCGCGCCGATCTGCTGCGCCAGCATCTCGATCAGCTGGAGACCGGACGACCGCGCGCGCTCGACCGCCAAGCCGACCCCGTCATCGGCCAAGCGCAAGCGCACTTGTCCCGCCTCCGTCACCGCCAGATCGAGGGTGATGCGTCCTGGCCGTTGCGGAAAGGCATGCTTGGCGCTGTTGGTGACGAACTCGTTGACGATCAGCCCGAGCGGAACGGCGACGTCATGGCTGACATGGATGTTATCGACCTGCGCCGTCAGCGTGATCCCTCCGGGATGGCTGCGCCCGTACAAGGCGACGACGTTGGCGCAAAGCTCCCGCAAATATCCACCCAACTCGACCGTTCCAACCTGTCGAGCCTCGTAGAGTCGGCTGTGGACAAGGCGAAGCGTCTCGATCCGCCCTTCCAGCTCGTCGAGGATGCCGCAGCTTCCGGCGCAGCCGGTTTTGAAACGTTCCATGGAGATCAATCCCATGATGGCCTGAAGGTCGTTCTTCACCCGGTGCTGGAGCTCGCGCATCGCGGTCGTGCGCTCCTGCTCCGCCCGCAGAAGGTGGAGGTTGGCGTCCCGCATGGACTCGTACACCAGCGCCAGTTCCGCCGAGGCGGCCGGGGCCGGCGGGAGGGCGGCGCCCGGCTGGCGCATGGCGTCCACCGTCCGTACCAACCCGGCCATCGACCGCGACAGGCGGCGGGCGTAGGCCAGCACGAAGGCCAGGGCCGCCATCATCGCCGTGCCGCTGACGGCCGCCGCCAGCCACAGCGACCGGCGCAACGGCTGTTCGAACAGGCTGGCCGGGGCGGCGAAGGCGACCGTCCATCCGGACAGCGCCGAGCGGGAAAAGGCCAGCGACAGGGGTTCCCCCTCCAGGGCCGGGCCCTCGGCCCAGCCGCTCGGCGCTTTGCCCAGCGCATCGAGAACCCAGCCCGGCGCCGGCTTGCCGACGAACCGTTCGGCCCCGCGCGTCCGTGCGACGACGATGCCGGTCCGGTCGATGATCCCCGCCACCCAACCCTCGGCGATGCCCTCCTCCCACAGCAT
Organism: Azospirillum agricola; assembly: GCF_017876095.1. Classification (GTDB taxonomy): domain Bacteria; phylum Pseudomonadota; class Alphaproteobacteria; order Azospirillales; family Azospirillaceae; genus Azospirillum; species Azospirillum agricola. The sequence goes on along the minus strand of NZ_JAGINM010000046.1, from coordinate 3,309 downwards.
TTCCTGCCATTTGGTCGCGGTGACCACGGCCACCAGCACGCGGGCGGCGGCGTCCCTGCGTGGAACGGGCACGAGCACCGCCGCGACGGGAGCCTGGGCAATGGGGCCGTAGAGGAGGTCCGAAATCCGCGGCCTGCCGGTATCCGCGACGTCTTTCACCAAGCCATCCACGGCGCTGGTCCCCCGCACGGCCGTTCCGAGCGGGGCGGAGGTGGTGAACAGCACGTCACCGCTGGCCGTGCGGAGGGTGACATGCGACCAGTAGGGATGCTTGGCCTTGACGTCCTGCGCCATGTGGTAGGCGCGCTCAAGGTCGTCGTCCTCCGTCAGGGCGACCGCGAGGCTTTCCAGGGCACTGGTGGTGATGAGCAGTTGCCGGTCGAGCGCGACCGACAGCGCCCGGGCGGTCCTCACCATCTCCGCCTCGGCGAACCGGCGCTGGTGGGAGAAATTCCAGGCGATCAGGCCGATGGCGACGAGGGCCATGGCGACCAGGGGCGGCACCACCACGCTGAGGAGGCCGCAGGCGATGTTGCGCCTTACGGCAAGGATGGACGCCAGCCGGGCGCCCAAGACCGTCGCCACATCCATAGGATGCCTCCGTGACATCGGTTTGGGAAAGGCAGGGTTGCGCCGTTGCAAGGCGCCTGATCGGAAAAATCATATACTGGAAAATTTCATGAAAACCATAGTTTTCTTATTTCACATGTATATGCCTTACATAATATTCCAGAGTCCCATTTATTTCCAAGAAGCTGGCATGCAGACATGACGCGGCGAACTTGCGCGACAATTTTGGCGATATTTTGTAAATCGTTTCGCTTATCAATACGATTGTTTAGCTGTGGCGCAGGAATTGATTTCCAGCCACAGAAATACAGTGCGAATCAAGCGCTTCCTTAACCTCGATCAAGGTGGCGGCGGCTTGTTTCGGCTTCCCTTGCGGCAAGGACCGGCGGCGGCTTCTGCCCGTGGACGTCCCGAGAGACCCGCGCATGCCGGCGAAGGGAGACGCAATGTCGGACCATGTGATCCTGACGCCGATGGACGGCGGCGACACGGATGGTCCAGCCCTGCGCACGGCCCTCGCCATCGCGCGGGAATTCGACGGACACGTCGACGCGCTCTGCATCGATCCGCCTCCGGAGCACGCTTTGCCGCTCCTGGCCAGGGGCCTGCCCGAACCGGCATCGCCGCACGGGCCGTCCGTGCAGAGTCCGGATTGTCCTGACCCTTCCGGACGAGGAGCTGGTCGTCAGCCATGCCGACACCACCGACAACGCCCTCCGCTCACTGGAAGCCGCCATCCGCGATGCGTTCGACGACGCCCGCGGGGAGGCGCAGGATCACGCGCGCCGCCGCCTGTTCGACGTGAAGACCCACGCCCTGCCGCCGCATCTCCGGATCGTCCAGCTCCTTGCCGCGAGGGTTATGGCTTCATCGAGACGGCGGACGGCCTGGGCCGGCATGCCTCGGCCCAACGCGTCTTAACCTGGATAAAGCCCCGCTCAACCGGGCGTGATGGCCACCTTCAGCACGCCGTCGCGCTGGTGGGCGAACAGCTCGTAGGCCTGTTCGATGGCGTCGAGCGTGAAGCGGTGCGTGACGAGCGGCTTCAGATCGACACGGCCCGAGGCGACGACGGCGAGCAGGCGGCGCATGCGCTCCTTGCCGCCCGGACACAGGGTCGTCGCAATGGTGTGGTCGCCGAGGCCGGCAGCGAAGGGCCCGAGCGGGATGCGCAGGTCGCCCGAATAGACGCCGAGACTCGACAGGGTGCCGCCGGGCCGCAGGACCTTCAGGCAGGCCTCGAAAGTCGCCTGCGTGCCCAGCGCCTCGATGGCCACGTCGACGCCGCGGCCGTCGGTCAACCGCAGGATCTCCTCGACCGGGTCGGTCCGGCGGAAATCGACGGCGTGGTCGGCGCCCATGCGGCGGGCCATGGCCAGACGCTCGGGCAGCGTGTCGACCCCGATGATCGTCGCCGCCCCCTTCAGCCTCGCCCCGGCGGTGGCGCACAGGCCGATCGGCCCCTGCGCGAACACAGCCACCGTATCGCCGATGCGGATGTTGCCCTTTTCGGCGCCGGCAAAGCCGGTGGAGAGGATGTCGGGACACATCAGGACCTCCTCGTCCGACAGGACGTCCGGAACCGGGGCGAGGTTGGCCATGGCGTCGGGGACCAGCACATACTCGGCCTGACAGCCATCGATGCTGTTGCCGAACTTCCAGCCGCCGATCGGCTTCCAGCCGTGCCGGGTGCCGCAGCCGTCCTGGGCGTGGCAACCGGAGAGCGACGCGTTGCTGTGCCCGCTCGGCGTGATGGCCCCGGCGATGACGCGCTGACCCTCCCGATAGCCGGTCACCGCCGAGCCGAGCTTCTCGATGACGCCGACCGGCTCGTGGCCGACGGTCAGGCCGCGGCGGACCGGGTATTCGCCCTTCAGGATGTGGACGTCGGTGCCGCAGATCGTCGTCGTCGTGACCCTCAGCAGGGCGTCCAGGGGGCCGACGTCCGGAACGGGCTTGTCGTCCAGCACGATCCGCCCCGGCTCGACGAACACGGCTGCTTTCATCACGACCATGGCACACCTCGCGTGATGTCCGGATGTCGGCGGTCAGGGAGCGCGGGCCGGCGGCGAAGCGTCCGACCGGCCAAGCGTCCCCGCCCCCCTCGACACGTCGATGCCGTGATGGTGGCTGCTCCGGCCGCCGGTGCCTTGATCTGGATTAAGAGCGCCTAACAAAACCGCATTCAACAGCATCGGTAGCGCTGGATGAAGCGGAAGGTGATGAGGGCGGCTGCGAGATGATGGAAAGCAGCGAAGATATCGCTGCGGCGCTCATAGCGAACGACGATGCGGCGGAAGCGGGCGAACCACGCCAGGGTACGCTCGACCTTCCAACGGTGGCGGCCAAGGCGCTCGCTGCTCTCGATGCCGCGGCGGGCGATGCGCGGGATGATGGCCCGCTTGCGCAAGGCCCGGCGGCAGCGCGGATAATCGTAGCCCTTGTCGGCGTGCAGTTTGGCCGGTCGGCGTTGCGGTCGGCCGACGCACTGCCGGATAGGCGGGATGGCGTCGACGGTGGCTTCGAGCGCCTGGCGCGCTGCATCGAGGACCCGCGCGCTCCCGAGCGCATCCGGCACACGCTGGCCGAGATGATCCGCTTTCGTGCCCTGCTGATCGCCGCCGGCTACCCGGATGCCAATGACTGCGACACCCTGCGCAGCGATCCGGCCTTCAAGATGGCGGTCGGCAGGCTTCCCGAGAGCGGCGCCGACCTGTGCTCGCAGCCGACCATCAGCCG
>NZ_JAGINM010000045.1 GCF_017876095.1 Azospirillum agricola | reverse complement strand
GCTGTGGAAAACCGGCCCGCCTACGCCAGCTCTGGGGGGCGCTTCGGCGGGCCGGTTCCCCACAGCTCCTACACCACGTTCAGGGACGTGACCCCGAGGCGGTCGGAAGCGCGCGCCCGTGCTGGGCAGGATTCGGGCGTCTGGAGGGAGCCGTTGTTTTTCAGCGGGTTGAAGCGGATGCGGAAGGGCTTCGACCAGCTTTTTGCATTAACCGCTGACATTTTGCATGAACCAGTTTGCAAAGCCGAGGCATGGGAGGCCCCCAACCCCTCCGGATCCGGCTTTTCGCATCAACTGCCTGACAACGACAATGATCTATAGGAACCTATAGCTCTGTTATGTATCATATCAGCGATTGCGCCTGCGCAACAGCACTGCCCAAGTGTCATTTTCAGAAATTGGATGAAATTCTCAATCATTGGCTGAACCTGCATTATAATACAACTTTAGAGAGCGCATGTGACTATCGAAATCCTTCAGGGGTAGTTGGGTGCGGAGCGCGGATGCTGAGTGGTTTTGGGAAGCCGATCGACAGCCAAGACCACGTTCCCTGACACGATCAGGAAATGTGGGCTGTCGCGAGGGGCTGTGCCCTCGCCTGGCCGGGGGGAGGGGCAATCCTCGGATCAGGCTGTGGCGTGGACCGGGGTGCTTTCCGTGTCGTGTCTGTATGTCTGCCCGTGCAGGGGGGCGAGAGGCAGCGACTGGAGCGCGTCGGCGAACCCGTCGATCGCCACAATGACGTCGGCGTTGGCGGTGACGGCGCTGTCGGCAGCATAGTGGTTCAGGAAATACTGCCAGAGGCCGCCATCGCCCGCCGCACCGTCAGTCGCGCCAGTGCGGAGCCTCGCTGGTAGCCGTGGTGCTGGTATCGGTGGTGGAGATGTGAAGCCGCCACCGCTCGTGGCTCCGCTGTCCGCCGCCCTACCGGTTTGTCCGAAAACGTTGCCCGGATGCTCCTGATGGAGTCCGGCCTGGATCTGCTGCAGGACGCCTTGGACGGTGGTGGTGGTCTCCTCCGTGGCGTCAATCGGGATCGCGAAGGGACCGGCCGGCGGCTGGTGGGCGGGGCGCTGGGCGAACTGTCCGTGGCCTTGTCGGTGGACACCGGGTCGGTGGAGCTCGTCCCGGCGGCCTGCTGGACCCGACAATCGGACACGGGCGCTGCGATCCCCGCCATTTGGTCCACAGAATAAAAGAGCAAACCGTTCTGGTCCGTGGAATGTTGGTTTACCCGACATCCGCTGAAGCGAAATCCATAGCTATTTCAATATGATGGTTCCCAATTCATTCCGGTTCATCTCTGAAAGCGACAGGTTGGCATGAAAAACCGCCACGGGGAGGGGCAAGCCTCTCCATGGCGATGAGCGCGTTTCGACGATGGCGGTGGGGCTCCGGGCTTCAGCCCGCAGGGCGGAGCGGGGTCAGCCGTTGGGTTGGCTCGCGACCAGTTGACGGAGGGCTTGGCCGGCGTCGGCGAAGACCCCGTCCCAGTCGCCGGGGTTATTCTGCCGGAACAGGCGCATCGACGGGTACCAGGGAGTCGTGGAACCCTTGTCGCCGTAGATCCAGTACGGCATGTACTGGAGCAGGTTCCACACCGGACGGCCGAGCGAGCCGGCGAGATGGGCGACCGAGCTGTCGGTCATGATGACCAGATCGAGCCGCTCCAGCGCCGCCGCCGTGTCGGCGAAATCCTGGAAATGCGGTCCCAACGGCGTGATCAGCGTGGTGGTGCCCAACGTCTCCAACTCCGCCTCCGGCGGTCCCTTCTGGAGGCTGAACAGACGGACCTTGGGAATTTCCAGGAATCGCAGGAAGCGCGACAGCGTGGTGGCGCGTCGGGTGTTGTCCTTGAAGGTGACACGGCCCGACCAGATGATCCCGACGTTCAGGATGCCCGGCGTCTTCGGCACCAGGGTGGCGGCCTTGGCGCGGGCATCCGCCGGGACGGTCACCGGGGTGGGCGGCGGCACGCTGTCGACCGTGGTGCCCAGCCGCTCGGGCAGGCTCATCAGCGGGCAATAGACGTCGTAGGAGGGAAGCTCGGACCCGGCCGGGATGATGGCGTCCACGCCGGGCAGCCCGTCGAGCAGGCGGCGCAGTTCGGGATGGCATTCCAGGATGACCCGGCCGCCGCGGGCCTTGACCAGCGGCACGTAGCGCGCGGTCAGCAGGACGTCGCCGAAGCCCTGTTCGGTGTTCAGCAGGATGGTGCGCCCGTCGAGCGGGCTTCCGTCCCACAGCACGCCCGGCGGCTTGCGGTTCTGATAGCTCGGCAGATCCAGCCGGCAGTCGTAGTCCCGGAACCCCTCCTCGTAGCGGCCGAGCTGGAGCAGGGTCAGCACCCGGTCCCAGCGCAGGGACACGTTGCCGGGGGCGACCTTCAGGGCGTGGTCGATGACCTGGACGGCGCGCTCGAACCGGCAGGCGTGGCGCAGGGCGACCGTGTAATTGACGACGTGGGAGAAGGCGCCCTTCGACAGCGTGACCGCTTTTTCATGGGCGGCGATCGCCTCGTCGTAGCGCTCCTGATCGGCCAGGACGTTGCCGAGGTTGGTCCAGGCCCCGCTGTGTTCGGGATCGAATTCCAGTGCGCGGTGCTGGCAGGCGATGGCCTGTTGGACCTTGCCCTGTTGGCGCAGAAGGGAGCCGAGCGCGCTCCAGACATTCGGGTCCCTGGGCTGTTCCACGAGCATGCGCTCCAACAGCTCGATGCTCAGGCCCTGGTCCGGCGCCGAGGCCGGCTTGGGCGCAACCGCGGTCTCGGTCACCATGATGGAAAAGCCCTGGAAGTGGCGGTTGGTGGGAGGGGATAGACTCACAGCCGGGCGAAGTCAAACCGGCGAACCCACCCTTTGGCGGGTTGTTCAGGCAATGACACGGGCGGTGATGCAGCCGTGCCACGCCGCAAGGACGGTGTCAGCGCCGGCGCAGATCCTGGAGGTCGATGTCGTCGACCCGGTAGCCGGCCTGCCGCAGGGCGCGCAGCACGATCACCTTCTGGGCGGTGCCCTCGCGCGCGGCGGCCTGGCGCAGGTCCTCAATCAGGTAGTCGGGCAGCATCGCCTGCCACGGGCGCGTCGGGGCCGGACGGACGAGGCGGGGCGGCTCAGGGATTTCCGGGATGGACGGCGCCACCGGCGCCTTGGGCGGAGGGGCGGCGGCGGCGGGCTCGCCCGGATCGGTCGGCAGGAAGCCTTTCTTCAGGCCGTATTCCCGGATCGGGTCGATCTCCGGGCTCATGTCGATGCCGCCCAGGGGGGGGCGGGTGGTCTTGGGGGGCATGGCTCGGTTCCGGTGTCGGGCGGTATGAAGCCATGAAACAAAGCCATGATTTTATGAAAGTCAAGCACCGCGACGGCGGCGTCTGCGGCGTCCTATTTTTCATGATATTATATCAGGACATGACGTCATGCGGCTCGTGCCACCAGCGGGTTGCAGGGAGCGGCGTCGAGGAAGTCCAGGAACTCGTCGGTCATGGCGCGCACGTTGTGGTCGGCGTTGCTGGCCGGGTTAACCTCGCCAGGGCCTTGGCCGGTGTAGCTCATCTCCTTGATCAACGAGCGTTCGATCAGCTCGGTGCGGAAGGTCGGCACGCCGTGTTCGGCCAGCAACTCACGGGCGTGGCGATCGACGCGGGATTCGATGGCGGCCTGGGTGCGGACGATGACGACGCTCGACACCGGGGTGTGCTTCAGCACGCCGATGGAATCGGCGACGACCTTGAAGGTGCGTACCGCCTCCTTGATGTCCATGAAGGATTGCTGGGTCGGGATCATCACCCCGTCGCTGACCGAGAAGGCGTAGAGCATGGTCAGGTTGCCGAAGCCCGCGAGGTCGATCAGCGTGTGGTCGTGCCGGCCCGCCCGCTCCTGCACGATCTGACGCACGTTGGCCTCGGTGACTTCCTCGACCACGGTCACGCCGGCGTCGCGTCGGCGGCGTGCCCATTCCGCCAAGTGCCGGTTCGGATCGCAGTCCAGCAACAGGACGCTCTTGTCCCGGCGGCGGAGTTCGGTGGTCAAGGCCATGACGAGGCTGGTCTTGCCGACGCCGCCCTTGGTGGAGGCGAAACTGCTGATGCGGGTCATGGGCGTTCCATGGGGGGCCAATTGATGGATGCGCCGCAGAGTATGGCGCATCAAAGGGATTAGGGAAGGAGTTTCACGATATGAAGGCAGTTTATAAAATATTATCATGATAATATTTAATGATTATAAATACTTGTGTTGGCGGCCCGCCACAAAACCCATGGCATGCTATGCCCCCAGCAAACGAGCGCGATTGTTCGTTGCCAAGCCGGAGATCGGCAGAATCTTTTCATATCATGAAATATAAAAATGTTAAGAAGTCCTGCGCTTTTTTCCTTCCGGACGGCTGCGTTGGAAAAGGGCTGGCCGTCGGCATGGCAATCACCGTATCTTGATGATTGTGGTGGCAAAGTGATTCGGCACGATTTTCGCAGCTTGTCGCTTCGCAGTGGTTGAGAGACACAAACCGTCAGGAACAATTGCCCCATGACCAAGCTCGTTGTCCGTCAGGGGCCTCTCAGCACCAAGATGTACTGTGCCATCGGCATGGTCGCGGTGTCTTGGGCGCATCTGGAAGAGGTCGTATCCTTCTGCCTATCCCGGCTCCTCGGGGTCGAGCATGTGGAGTTCCTTACCATCAGCGCCAACATGCAGGTCAAGGCACGCCTCGATTCCATCAAGGCGCTCGCCGGGCAGAAGCTGTCGAGCCAAGCCGCCGCACAGACCATCGAACTCTGCGAGCAGGCGATCCAGCTCAGCAAGGAGCGCAATCGCATCCTGCACGGCTCCTGGCTCCAGGGGGAGACGCCGGACGTCGGGATTCGCCTGAACTACCGGGCCTATGGCCGCGTCACCTACGACAGCCCAGAGATGTCGGCCAAGGAGATCGCCATCGTCGCCAGCTCGATGAACGAGGTTGGGACACGGATGATGCTCAATCTCCAGCAACTCGGCCTGTACGATCCCAGGACACCGATGAAGGCCCCCACCCCGGCTGCCGAAACCCCGGTTTCCGCCGCCTCCTGATCCTGACGGCCGGGGTGCCCGTCGGGCACCGCCAAGCGGGCAGGCCACGCGGCGGTTCGACTTCCGCGCCGCGGTATGGCAGGGTCGGCCCCTTCCGGGTCCGTCCCCCTGCCCAAGGTTCGCAACGATGCCGGCTGCTCTCCAGAAACCTCGGACGCTCATCAACGTGGAGATGGACGAACGGACCGTCCTGTTTCCGGACGGGAAATTCCTGTCCCATGTTTCCGTGTTCGAAGAGGATGGGCGGGTGCGGCTGGAGGCCGTGTTCCTGTTCAACGAGTCCCGGCAACCGGCGGACATCGCCACGCTCGATGCCGAGGATGCCCGCGAATTGGCGCGCGCGGTGATGGACGGCGTCTTCCAGGGCCGCACCCAGCATGTCCTGTCCGACACCGCGAAGGTCGCCCTGATCTTCAATCCGAACGGCTTCATCCTGCGTTTCGGCGAAGGGGCGGCGTTGCGCGAGCTGTTCGTCGCCTCGCCCGCCATCATCCGGCTCGCCCAAGGGCTGCTGCGGATGGTCGACCGGCTCTCGGCCGCTCCGGCCCATTGACGGCGCCGGCCGGCTGCCGGTCCTGACTCACAGCAGAACCGGGGCGTCCCACGGATCGAAGGGAACGAGCGCCCCTCGGGCCGGATCGGGGCGGGCGAAGCCGCCACACCGGTCGTTCAGCATCGCCGCGGTGAAGGAAAAGCTGCTGTTGGACACCGCCAGCCGGTGCGCTCGCGTCAGCACCAGGAAATCGGTCAGGAACTCCGCGCCCGGCGGTGGCGGAACGAGGTCGGCCTCGGTGAGCGGGGCGAAGTCGGCGAAGCCGGCCGCCGTGGCCGGATCGTCGCTGGCGACGTAGAGGCGGGGATGGTCGAGGGTGGGCCAGATCGCCGCCAGCCAATCCCGGTACCAGCTGTCCGGCGGGATCCAATGCCCATCGCTGACGAAGTCGCCGCGCCGCAGGTGAATGGCGACCAGCGCCCCGCCGGCTTCGTCGAGGCGTACCTGCAAGGCGGCGGCGGTGGCGGCGACCGCGCCATGCCAGCGGAAGAGACTGCGGAAGCGGTCGCGATGGCGCGCCCAGCGTCCGGTCGGTCCGCAGAAATAGCCCCAGAAATCGGCGTCGCGATGGATATCGCGGCTCTCGCCGGTCAGCGAGGCGATCAAATCCGCCTCGTCCTCGCGCATTCCGCGCAGCCCGGAACCGGGCAGGGGATCGTCGAAGCCGAACAGATCCCGGCCGATCCAGTCCGGGGCCTCGACCCGCAGGCCGTGCGTCTCGCCGTAGAGCCGCAGGAAGCCATATTGGAGGAGCTGGTTGCCGAAGCGCCCGTTCGCACCCAGGCTCGTCATGGCGACGCGCCCGGTCATGGCGTCCCGCGCTTTCGGTGCCGGCGGCGGACCGATCGCCCGCCGGATCCGTAGCAGCGACCGCCGCGTGGCCGGAAGAGCCAGGCCAGGCGCCAGTTTCGCCACCCGGCCATAGAGGGTGATCGCTTCGTCCCAGGCTCCCCTGCGCTCGCAGAGCTGGGCGCGATTCAGCAGGACCGGGGCATGGCAAGGAACCAGCGCCAGGACGCAGCGGTACAGCCGGTCCGCCTGTTCCACCTGTCCCGCCCGATGCGCATCGAGCGCGCGTTGCACCACGTCGTCGAGGGTCATGATCCTGGTTCGTCACGCAGCGCCGCCGAAAGCGCATGAGTATAAGGCGGTTGGGCATGCCGCCACTGGAATCCGCGCGGAAACTCCCAAGCCTGCTCCCGTGCAAGCGAGCGCGGGGGCCGCGGCGGAGCGCTTGCAACCCCGGGACGGATCGGGGACAAGGGGGCCTCGCGTCGGTGTTTCGTTCCGCAGGTGGTACCCTCCATGACGATCGGCTCCCAGGATGTTCGGCCCGCCCTCGACCATTGCCGTGCCGGGCGTCCGGACGAGGCCGAACGCCTGTATCGCGAGCTCCTGTCCCAAGGGGCTTTCACCATCGACGCCATGGTGCCGCTCGCGGAACTGGCCCGTGTCCTGGGGTTGGCCGAGGATGCCGCCGTGTGGTCGGGCTGCGCCGTTCGGCTGACCCCCGACCGGAGCGAAGCCTGGATCGAGCGCGGGCTGGCGCTGCTCGCCGGCCCACGGGCGCAGGATGCCATGACCGCCGGCCTCCGTGCGGTGGCGTTGGCGCCGCGATCGGCTTCGGCGCTGCGTGCCTTGGCGGTTGGCCGGTTGCGGCTGAACCAGTCCCAGGAGGCCGGGGAGGCTTGCGCCGAGGCCCTGGCGATTCAGCCCGGTTACCCCGAGGCGTTCGCCACGTTGGCGCTGGTCCGCATGGTGGAGGGCCGGGCGGAGGACGCCGACGCGTTGTTCCGGCGGGCGACCGACGGCAACCCGACCCTGGCCGACGCCTTTGGCAACCACGCTGCCCTGCTTGCCCGGTTGGGCCGGGAGACCGAGGCGCTGGAGAGGGCCGAGCGCGCCATCGCCCTGCGTCCCCGGCTGGCGTCGGCCCATCACCTGCTCGGTACGCTGTACCGCCGGGCTGGGCTGCGGGACCGCGCGGCGGTCCACTTCACGGCCGCGGCCGCCGACCCGCGCCATCTCGACGCCCGGCTGGCCTTGATCGCCCTGCGCTGCGAGGAGGGCCGTACCGCCGATGCCGCACCGCTCGGGCTGGAGGCGCTTGCCATCGCGCCGGCCGACGCCGACACCCCTTTCCAGGTCGGGACCCTGTTCCTGCGTCATGGCCGGCGCGACTTGGCCGTTCCCTATCTGCGCCGCGCCGTCCGGCTGTCGCCCGGAACATCCCGTTTCTGGACGGGCTTCGCGCTTGCCCTGCGAGGAGTCCGCGTCGCCGGAGCCGACGCCGAATGGCGCGCGGATCTGACGGCGGCCTTCGCCCAGCCCAGCGTCGATCCCGCCGATCTGGTGAGCGTCGCCTCCGGCATCGTGATGGCGGATCCGGCGGCGGCCCAACTGGCTGAGGTCGCCGGCGATCCCGCGGCCCTCGAGGCGCTGCTGTGTTCTGGCGGGCTGACCCTGCTGGCCGGCGACACCTTGCTGCACGCCCTGTTGTCGGGCGCCGTCGCCGCCGATGCCGGGATGGAGTGGATCGTCACCGCCCTGCGCCGCGCGCTGCTGGGGGTGACCGCCGGGCCGGAGCAGCCGCTCGACCTATCCTCCTGGGGGCATCCCTGGCTGACGTTGTGCGCGCGGCTCGCGCATCAGGCATTTCTCGGCGAATACGCCCTGGCCGAAAGCCCCGCCGAAACCGCGGCGGTTACCCGGCTGGAAGACGGAATCCGGCAGCGGTTCGACCGGGGGGAGGGGGTGCCGAACCATTGGATCGCCCTTTTCGGCGCCTACCGTCCGCTCCATCATTTGCCGGCGCTTCTGGCGGAGCGGCCCTGGCCGGGCGAGATCGCGCGGCTTTTGGAACTCCAGGTGACGGAACCGCTGGACGAGGCGCGGCTGGCCGCGGAGTTGCCGGCCCTGACCCCCATCCGCGACGGCGTTTCCATCCTGGTGCGCGGGCAGTACGAGGAGAACCCCTACCCGCGCTGGGCTGCCACCGGGCTGCGCGACACGCCGCTCAGCCTGTCACGCACCCTGCGCACCCTGTTTCCGCAGGCTCCGGTTCCCAATCGCGAATGGCCCAGGCCGGAGGTTCTGGTGGCCGGCTGCGGCACCGGGCGGGAGGCGATCTGGGCTGCCCGCCACATCGAGGGGGCAAGCGTGCTGGCCGTCGACCTCAGCCGGCGCAGCCTGTCCTACGGCGCCCGGCAGAGCCGGCGGCTGGGCGTGGGGAACGTCGCCTTCGCGCAGGCCGATCTGCTGGAGCTCGGCGGGATGGAACGGCGTTTCGACCTCGTCCACAGCGTCGGCGTGCTGCACCACATGAGGGATCCCCTGGCGGGGCTGCGCGTGCTGACCGGGCTGCTGGCGCCGAAGGGCGTGATGAAGCTGGGCCTTTACAGCGCCATCGCCCGGCGCCCAATCCAGGCGGTGCGCGATTTCGCCGCGGCGCGCGGCCATGGCGCAACGCCCGAGGGGATCCGGCGGCTTCGGCAGGACATCCTCGCCCTGCCCGCCGACGACCCGGTCCGCTCCATCGCATCCTCGCCCGATTTCTTCACGGTCAGCGCCTGCCGCGACCTCATGCTGCACGTGCACGAGACCCAGGCGACCCTGCCCTGGTTGCAGCAGGCGCTGGACGGGCTCGGGCTGGTGCTGCTTGGGTTCGAGTTCGAGGATCCGGCGGTCCATTCCCTTTACCGCCGCCGCTTCCCGGACGATCCGGCGATGACCTCCTTTGCCGCCTGGGGGCAGTTGGAGGAGGAGTTCCCGGCACTGTTCGGCCAGCTCTACCAGTTCTGGGTGACGGGCCGGGAATGAGGGCGGGCCGACGGCGCGGTTTCTGCGGAGAGTCGCGAAGCATGGGCGGCCACGCTTCTAAAATGATAAAAAAATGGACATAAAATCATAAAATAAAATCATGATTTAATGTTCTGAAATGAAGATCCCCGCCTCGGCGCCAGCGATCCCGCCCGGTTGCTCCGCCAAGCCGTAGGCAAGGTTGCGGCCTTTCGACTAAAGTGCGGCGCCTTGCGCTCCCTGCGCAGCACCCTTTGCCCGCCACCCCGCCTTCGCCGGAGATTTGCATGCAGCCGCCGACCCTGGACAGTCTGCCCAATCCGCAGGTCCTGTTCTGCGGGCTGGCGAGTCCCGACCATTACCCGCGTCCGCTGTTTTCACAGCGTGAGATCTTCTGCGGTCCCGATTGCCAGACCACCACCGATGGCGACGGTTTCGTTACCATCGCGACGCCGCCGGGCGACTTCGACATGGCGGCGCTGGTCGCTCGCCTGCCGGCGCACCAGAGGCCGGAGCTGATCGTCGTCAAGGCCGACGCCACCCGGCGCAACCTGGCCCGCAACCTCGACCGCATCCCCTGCCCGAAGCTGCTGCTGGTCGGCGATACCCATCACTTCACGGCGCCGGTCCAGGCCCTGATCCAATACGCCACCGCCGAGACCTTCGACGCCATCGTCGTCGACCACACGCGCCATCACGCCCATTTCTTCGTCGAGGCCGGCTTCGATCGCGTGTACTGGATCCCGGCGCTCGACTACGCGCTGCGCCGCCGCGACATCCCGCCCGCGCCGACCCATGCGCTTACCTTCGTCGGGCAGATCGGTGCCTTCCACCCCTACCGCCGCCATGTCCTGACCGAGGTGCTGCGCGCCGGCCTGCCCCTGCAGACCCTGCGGGGAACGCCGGAGGAGGCGGCCGACCTCTACGCCGCCTCGGCCATCACGCTGAACTGCAGCCTGAACGGCGACCTGAACCTGCGGGTGTTCGAGGCGCTGGGCAGCGGCGGGTTCCTGATCACCGACGCGCTGTCGCCGGACTCCGGGCTGGAGCGGCTGTTCGTTCCCGGCCGTCATCTCGTCACCTACCGCTCGCCGGGCGAACTGGTCGAGACCATCCGCCACTACCTCGACCATCCCGACGAGGCGCGCGCGATCCGCGCCGCCGGGCAGCGGCATCTGCTGGACACCCAGGGGCCGATGGTCAAGCGCGCCCAGTTCTACAGCCTGCTCGGCGGCGGGCCGGTCGATCCGACGCTGGTGGTGACGGCGCGTCCGGCTCCGGTCGCGCTGCCGGGACGGGGGCACGCCTTCCGCCATCGGGTGGCTGCCTACGAAGCCGTTCAGCACCTCCACCTGCGCGCGACCCGCCTGTCGGTTCTGATCGAGCCGGGCGATCCGCTTGGGATCGCGGCGGCCGTCGCCGACCTGCCGCGCGTCGTGACAGTCGAGCAGGGCTCGATCGAGGCGGCCGGACCGGCGCTTCCCCCGCCCGAAAGTGGCGAGGCCATCCGGGATGAGCGGGTCGCCGTTCTGCCCTGGGGGAAAGGAGCGGGAAGCATCAAGGAGAGCATCGACCAGTGGCTGTCGGCAACCGCCGTGGGGTTCGTCATCGCCGGGGGGCAAGGGTGGAGCGGGCGGGCCGCCGCGGCTGCGGGGTTGGCTGAATGGGGGTTCGTCCCGGTGGAGGGGACGCCCGGACTGCACCGCTGCGCCGACCGCATCCGCTTCGCCGAGACCTCGGTGCGGCTGGCGCCGGCGGCAACCGCCCGCGACCGGGTGGCCGCCTTGCTGGAGACCGTTGCCACCCCGGACCAAGCGATGACGGCGGCCCGGCTGGCGCAGACGCTCGGCGACGGCGCCTTGATGGAACGCTGTGTTCACCGCTGCATCGCGCTCGACCGGCACCACGACGATGGACTTCGGGTGCTGGCGGCCTTGGCCGAGTCCTCCGGACGGTTCGGCGACGCCTATATCCTGACCAGCGAACGGCGGCGCGCGCGGGGCGGGGCTCTGCCGGGTGCCCCCGATGCCGACCGGCTGGCCCGGCAGGCGGTGGACGATCCCCGCATCGCCCGGTACCGGGCCCTGACCACCCTCGCTCCCGTTCCGGGCGGGACCGGGCGTCGCATCCTGGTCGTTACCAATCTGTTCCCGCCCCAGGAGTTCGGCGGCTATGGCCGGAAGTTGTGGGAGTTCTCGGCGGAACTCCTGCGCCGGGGGCACGATGTCCGCATCCTGACCGCCGATGTGCCGGAGCTCGCCCGTCCCGGCGTCGCCGGGACCGAGGATCTGGAGGAACGGGTGGAGCGCGGCCTCGACCTGCACGGCTATTGGCGGGATGGCCGGGCTTTCAACCATGAGGACTCCGGGCGCTGCGTCGCCATCGTTCGGGAGAACGCCGTCCGGGTCCTGGAGGCCGCCCGCCGCCACCGCAGCGAGGTCTGCTTGGTGGGGAACCTCGATCTGGTCGGCCACCAGTTCCTGACGGCGCTGACCGGGCAGGGCATCCCCGTGGTGCATTGCCTGGGCAACCAGCATCCCGGCTATGGCCCGGAGGATGCGCCGCGCTCGCCGCTCTACCGGCCGGGGCCGGCCAGCCATTGGGTGGACGGGCGGCTGAAGGAAAGCGGTTTCGGTTTCAAGGAGACCTCGGTTCTCTACCCTGGCGCCCGGGTCGATTACTTCTATCGGCCGATCATGCCGGCACAGGACCGGCTGCGCATCGCTTTCGCCAGCCTCTACGTGGTCTACAAGGGACCTCAGATCCTGTTGAACGCGCTGAATCGTCTGCATCATGCCGGCGTCGACTTCGACTGCGTCATGGCCGGAGAGGCGCCGGATGCCGATTTCCTGGAGCGGTCCCAAGCCTTCTGCGCGAGGAACGGGCTGTCCGGCAAGGTCCGCTTCCAGGGCTTCCTAGACCGGCAAGGGATGGCCGACCTGTTTGCCCGGACCAACGTGCTGGTCTTTCCCAGCCTCTTTCAGGAGCCGTTCGGGATTTCCCAAGTCGAGGCGATGGCCGCCGGTCTGACTGTCGTCACCAGTGCCACCGGGGGCAGCGGCGAGATCGTCCGCGACGGCATCGACGGCCTGCATTTCGCGTCCGAGGATCATGAGGATTTGGCGGCAAAGCTGCGTGGTCTGGTCGAGGACCCTGCCCGGTGGGCGCGTTTGGCCCAGGCCGGGCGCGAACGGGCCTTCGGCTTTGCCGTGGGCCGCAGCGTGGACCGCATCGAGACCGTCTTCAGCGAGCTGCTGCTCCGCCGGCCCTAGGAGCGTTGCAAAGAAATCACATAAAGTCATATCATGATTTTATGTGATTTCTTCATCCTTCGCTTCCCTGTCCGAAGCCCGTCCGCGGATCCCGCCGGTCCGAAGGCTCGCCGGCTCAGTTCGGGCGGTTCGTCCAGACCCGCCACATCTCCCGGAAGGCGCGTTCCATGTCCAGGGTGAAGCCCTTGTAATCGGTCAGCGGCGCCGCCTCCAGGCGGTTGCGCATCCCGGAACGCAGATCCACCAGCCGGCGCGGGTCCCCGGCCAGGGCGACCGCCCTGGCGATGTAGTCGGCTTCGTCGGTGGCGATCAACTCGCCCAGCCCACAGTTGGTCAGAAGGCTGGCGCCGACCCGCGCGACATGGCCGCGCCCGGCCAGTGTCAGCACCGGAACCCCCATCCACAACGCCTCGCAAGTGGTGGTGGTGCCGTTGTAGGGGAAAGGATCCAGCCCGACGTCGATCCGGTCGTAGGCCCGCAGATGGCCGTCGGCGGCCGGGATCCGGGCCAGTAGGGTCAACCGGTCCTCGGCGATGCCATGGGCGGCGAACAGGGTGACGTAGCGCTTGCGGGTCTCGTCGTCACCCATCTGCCGGCTTTTCAGCAGCAGGTGGGAAGAGGGCACCCGCTTCAGGATCTCGGCCCAGACCCGCACCACGTCCGGAGTCACCTTGGAGGTGTTGTTGAAGGAGCCGAAGGTGACGAAGCCGTTCTCCAGGACCGGCGGGCGCGGCTGGGCGCCGACGTCGACCGGCGGCAGGTAGCAGTGGAAGCCGTGTGGCAGCCGCACCAAGGTTTCGGCGCTGAGATGGTCATGGGCGCCGACCGGGTCGGCGACGCCGTCGGTCAGCCGGTAGTCGATGGCCCGCATGCCGGTGGTGTTGGGGTAACCGAGCCAGGTCACCTGCACCGGCGCCGGCTTGCGGGCGAACAGGGTGAGCCGGTTCTCGGCCGTGTGGCCGGCGAGATCGACCAGAATGTCGATGCGGTCGGCTTTGATCCGGGCGGCGGCGTCCTCGTCGCTCATCCCGACGATCGGGATCCAGTGATCGGCCATTGCCCGCAGCCTTGCCGTCACCACGTCGGAGCGCCGGGAGGAGGGGTAGCAGAACACCTCGAAGGCCGTCCGGTCGTGCTCGCGGATCGCCGGCTCGGCGAAGAAACTGACCGAATGGGCGCAGAAATCGGGCGACACGTAGCCGATGCGCAGCTTGCGGCCGGGATCGCGGTCGTTGGCATGGCCGCCGGTGGGCAGATGCGGCTCGGCGTGGCGCTCGGCCCAATGGCGATGGACCCGATAGATCATGTCCAAGGGCGCCTCGGCGGTGTAGTTCAGCGCCAGCAGCAGGTTGGAGTGCATGATCGCGTGGGCCTGGTGGATCGCCAACCCCTTCTGGAAGACGGTCACCGCCTCGGCGATCCGTCCCTGCTCCTTCAGGGTTTCGCCCAGGTTGTTGTAGGGCTCGGCCATCTGTGGCGCGCTGCGCTGGGCGGTGACGAAGCAGTTCAGCGCCTTGGTCAGCTCGGCCCGGCTCTTGAAGACATCCCCCATGTTGCAGAGCGCGGGCGCCATGTCGGGGTTCAGCCGCAAGGCCTCGGTGTAGCTGGCCAGGGCGCCGTCCTCGTCGCCGAGGCTGCGCAGCACGTTTCCCAGATTGAAATGGGCCTCTGTGTAATCGGGCTTCAGCTCGATGGCCCGGCGGAGCCGCGCCTGCGCCTCCTCCCAACGGCTCAGATCCATCAGCAGGCAGCCGAAGTTGCTGTGAACATGGGGGTCGTTGGGCGCCTGGTCCGCCGCATGGCGGTAACAGACGATCGCCTCCTCATGCTCGTGGCGGGCACGCAGAATCATCGCGAGGTTGTTGTTGGCGTGGGGATGGTTCGGGATCAGCCTCAGGACCGCGCGGTAACCGGCCTCGGCCTCGGCGACGCGTCCTGCCTTATGATGCTCCAAGGCTGTTCCGAAATCGGCGCCGGCACGCGGCGCGAGGGCTCCGGCGCTTCGGGCGGCCGCCGGTGCGGGGATATGCTTCGCCTTGCCGGCCGGCTTGTTGCGGGACGTCTTCTTCATGGCATCACCCAGTGTCGGCCCGTGCCGGAGCAGAATGCCGGCACGGAGGTATCGGCGCGGAAACGGTCAGAGCGTCTGGACGGCGGGCTGGCCGCGCAGATCGGCGCCGGCCCCCAGGCTGTCGAGGTACCAACGGTAGGTGCTGGCGAAGCCTTCCCGCAAGGGGGTGGGGGCGGTCCAGCCGAGCGCGGTCATGCGCCCGACGTCCAGCAGCTTGCGTGGTGCGCCGTCGGGCTTGCCGGCGTCGTAGCGGAAGCCGCCGCGGTAGCCCACGACATCGGCGATCAACTCGGCAAGACCGCGGATTGACACCTCGCTGCCGGTGCCGATGTTGACGTGCTGTTCGTCCGAATAATGCTTGACGAGATGGACGAGCCCGTCGGCCAGATCGTCGGCGTAGAGAAACTCGCGCAGCGGTGATCCGGTGCCCCAGATCTCGACGCTCTCCAGCCCCTCCACCTTGGCCCGGTGGATTTTGGCCAACAGCGCGGCGGCGACATGGCCGCCCTGAAGATCGAAGTTGTCGCCGATGCCGTACAGGTTGGTCGGCATGGCCGACACGAAGTCGCAGCCGTGCTGGCGTCGGTAGGCTTGGCACAGCTTGATGCCGGCGATCTTGGCGATGGCGTACCACTGGTTGGTCGGCTCCAGTGGACCGGTCAGCAGTTCGTCCTCGTTCATCGGCTGGGTGGCCAGCCGGGGGTAGATGCAGGACGACCCCAGGAAGACCAGCTTCGCCACCCCGGCCCGGTGGGCGGCGTGGATGATGTTGGTCTCGATGATCAAGTTGTCGTAGAGGAAATCCGCCGGCCGGGTGGCGTTGGCCAGGATGCCGCCGACTGTGGCGGCGGCGACGAAAACCACGTCCGGGCGGCGGTCGGTGAGCCAAGTCTCGACCGCGTCCTGGCGGCGCAGATCCAGCGCGGCGCGATCGGCCGTCACGACCTCGCAGCCTTCGCGGGCCAGCCGGCGCACGATGGCGGAGCCTGCCATGCCACGATGCCCGGCCACCCAGACCCGTTTGCCTTCCAGAGAAAATTCCACCGACTTGCTCACCGATACCGTCCTTGCCAACCGGGAGAACGGCCGAATTCCTAGCATCTGGCAGGGACCGGGTCCAGGCATGATGATTTCGGACAAAAAGCAGCGGGCTGGAGCCCAAGGTTTGACCGGGTGGGGATCGCGGGTATAAAGGCCGGATCCCTTTTCCGTTCTCTTGCCGATCGGGCCCTATGGTCTCTCCCTCGCAGGCACTTGCCATCGCCATTCAACACCATAAGGCAGGCCGTCTCGGCGAGGCGGAGGTGGTGTATGACGCCATCTTGCGGCAGGTGCCCAGCTTCTCGGACGCGCTCTATCTGTGGGGGGTGGCGCGCGGCCAGCGAGGCGACCGGCCAATGGCGGATCTGCTCTGCCGTCAGGCGGTTGAGCAGAATGCCAAGCTGAAGCTGTTCGATACGGAGCTGGGGGAGCCCATCCGTGGGCGTGGCGACTTCGATCATCTGGCCCGGCTGTTCGCCGCAGACGTCGCGCTGCGGCCCGGCTGCCGCCTGGTCGCCCGGACGGGAGGCACCGAAGCCGATCTGTCGCTGCGCCCGCACCTGTCGGGCGTGACCCTGTGCTGCATCGACACCTTCTATCATGACTACGCGCTGGTCGCGCTGAAGAACTGCCTGGCCCAGTGCCGCTTCGACGACGTGCTCTTTCTGACGGACCGCGATTTCGGCCTGCCGACCATCCGGTCCCGGGTGATCGACCGGCTGCCGACCTCGGAGGCCTACAGCCGTTTCGTCCTCAAGGAGCTGCATCGGCACATCGAAACGCCCCATGTCCTGATTGCCCAATGGGACGGTTTCGTTCTGGATGTGCGGCTATGGTCGGAAGAGTATCGGGCCTACGATTACATCGGCGCCCGCTGGACGTTGTTCGACGATGCCATGAACGTCGGCAACGGGGGTTTCTCGTTGCGTTCGCGCCGCCTGCTGCAGGCGACAGCCGATCCGGACTTCACCCAGATTCATCCGGAAGACTACCACATGTGCCGGACCCACCGGGCCCTGTTGCAGGAGCGTTACGGCATCACCTATGCCCCCGCCGATTTGGCCGACCGTTTTTCGATCGAGCGGATCGCTTCGAGCGACGAGGTGGCGAACCCGACCGAGACCTTCGGCTTCCATAGCCTGTTCCGCATGCACCGGGTGATCGATCCCGACCAGTTGGAGAATTTCCTGGACGATGTACCGCCTTCGACCTTGAGGGGAGGCAGCATGATCCTGCTCGGGGCCTCCTACCTGCACACTGGCCGCCCCGTCCAGGCCAGGGCCGTCGCGTCGCGCATCCTGGCGCTGGAACCGGAGCACAAGAACAAGGACGTGCTCATGCAGATCCTGAAAGCGCAGTGAGGAGGGGGCGATGACGCGTGAAAAGCGGACCGTCCGGACCGCCATCGGTGTCCGCAGGCCAGGCGCGGTCTCCTGATGGCGGGTGTCGGTGTCATCCTGCAGGCCCGGATGGGGTCGACCCGGTTGCCTGGCAAGGTGCTGCGGCCACTCGCCGGCGTTCCTATGCTGGGGAGGATTCTCGACCGTTTGGGGCGTTGCCGTGCCGTCGATCGGCTGGTCGTGGCCACCAGCGACCGACCCGCCGACGATGCGGTGGCGGCGTTCGTCGCCGACCGCGGCGTTGGTCTGTTCCGGGGGTCCGAGACGGATGTGCTGGACCGCTATCACCAATGCGCCGCCGCCTTCGGCTTCGATGTCGTCGTGCGCGCCACGGGCGACAATCCGTTCGTCGATCCCGAGGAAGGCGACCGTCTGATCGCCTTCCTGTTTGAACAGGCGCTCGACTACGCTTGCGCCTTTCCCGATTTCGGCAGCGGGCTTCCCGTGGGGGTCGGGCTGGAGGTCATGACGGCGGAGGCGTTGTCCCGCTCCTGGCGTCACGGACGCGACGCCAACCATCGTGAGCACGTCAACGAATACATACAGGAGCGCCCTGGCCTGTTTCGCCAGGCGGTTCCGGACACGCCGCCTGACAAGCGGGCGCCGGGACTGCGGTTGACGGTCGACACGCCGGAAGATTTCCGTCGCGCCGAAACTCTGCACGCGGCGTACGGTGCAGAGCGGGGAGAGGGTGAACCCGACACGCCCTGGCTGGTGGCGGCGGCCCGCACCCGGGGCTGGGTGTCATGATCGTCGGCTTTCTCACCGGCGGAGATCCGGTGACGGGCATGGGCCATGTCTTCCGCTGCCTGGCGTTGGCGGAGCTGCTGCGGGAGGCAGGCGTCTCCGTCGTGTTCGTGATGACCGGCGACGAGGTGGCGGCCGCCCTGGTGAGGGAGCGCGGGCTGGGGCCGATGCTGTGCTGGAAGGATGGCCCTCTGCCCGACGGCCGTTGGGACGCGCTGGTGGTAGATCGGCTGAGCAGCGATCCCGCGCTTCTCGCCACTCTGAAGAGGCGGGCCGGTCGGTTGGTTGTGCTCGACGATACCGGCCTCGGCCATTGGGTGGCTGATGTGGCGGTGAATGGGCTGTATCGTTGCCCTGTCCCACGCCCGGCCGGAAGCAGGACCGTCAGCGTGGGCGGCCTTGCCTATCTCGCCATGGCCCCGGGGTTCGCCGCCCAACCGTTCGAGGTCCGCCCCACCATCGCGGCGCTGCTGGTGACCCAGGGCGGGAGCGACACGTACGGCCTGACCCCCAGCCTGCTGCAGGAATTGCGGCCTTGGCTTGCCCGCCATCCCGATGTGACGGTGCATGTCCACACCGGCCCGGCTTTCCATCATGACGCGGCATTGACGGCGGCCTCCGCCGGGTTGCCGGTGGTCCAGCACCGGCGGCTGCCCGACATGGCCGGCTTCATGGCGGGGATGGATGTCGCCGTTGCCGCTGGCGGCGTGATGGCTTGCGAATTGGCTGCCGTCGGAGTGCCATCGGTCCTGACAACCGGCGAAGAGAAGGAATTGGAAACGACCGCGGATCTTGCCCGTCATGGTGGTGCCGTCGACCTCGGCCGTCATGGCCCCGACACCGGCCAGCGTCTGGCGGCGGCGCTGGATGATCTGAGCAGCGCCGGCCGCCGGCGGGCGTGCTCCGGAGCGGCGCGGGCGACCGTGGACGGGCAAGGCGCCCGCCGGTTGCTCGATCTGATTCTCGGACGTGGATGAAGAGGGCGCCGGTGACGGCGCAGCCGAATGATCCTATGGGAACCGTGGAGGGGTGGGGCGGAGGCTGATTGCTGGCTGGAAACTGCCGTCGATATTCTCTCGACTGGGGCAGGGTGATGTCACCAATGCGCGCGCCGTCTTCTGGTTTGCCGGCGGTGTGTGGCTGGAGACTGGAAGAAATTACGTCATCAAAAGCCGTGCCTTCTCCCAATTGACAGTCGTACGTCTTTTCTCTTAAATAGGTTTATTCGGTTTCTATTGAACGCAAACACAACGGCTTGATCATTCATGCAGAACGTCAACATTCCGGTTCCTGACGACGTCAACCGAATTCTGAATGATCTGATCCAGCATTTTCAGACATCGTCGGATGCGGAAACCATTCATCATGCCTTACGGCTTTCTCAATTGGTGGCATCCTGTTCAAGCGACGGCGTGGCACGGATGGTCAATTCCGAGAACAAGATCGTCTCGGTTCGACTGTCGGCAAACCCTTATGCAAGCATACTGAGCGAAAATGCCCGTTTTCGTGGCGTTCACGCCGGACAGCGCGGCTTTATTCTGTGCAATGGTGAGAGCATAAAGCAACAGGATTTGACCCCGTTGCGAAATGAAATCGTCATGACCGTATCGAATGGCTATTTGCACAACGATTACAAGGTTATTCGGCCCCGATATCATTGCTTGCCGCAGATTACCTATACGCCGATCTGGACTCGAGAGACCACGGTGTCTTGGTTCCGTGAAATGCATGATCAAGTCTTGTCCGAAGTTATTTTCCTGAGTGCTTCGGAGTGTGCGCTTATTCAAGAAGAAAAGCTGTTTCCTGGTCGTGATGTTCGTTACGTCGATATGCGCTTGGGCATGGCAATGCCAACGGATGGTGCGCTTTTCGATATCACGCGTACGATCCCGTCAATCCAGTCCTCCCCAATCCTTTGCCTGATGCTCATGATGTATATGGGGTTCAAAGAGATTTATCTGATCGGCACCGATCATGATCAAATCCAGAAGGGATTCTATAAATATCCCTTTGAACCAAGAGCAGTAAAGGATGCGGATCACAGTGTTGATGCGGCCGGTCGGCCCACCGAGTCTATGTTTGATCAAATGAACAGTATGATCAGTCTCTGGACGCAATACCGTGTCATGAAATATTTGGCAAATCGTAATGGTATTAAAATATATAATTCCTCCAATGGCGGTATGTTGGACGAATTTAAAAGAATCCCTCTAGAATCTCTTTTCTAGTTTGTTGCGGCATGGTCAAGCAATTTGATAAATTTTGCTTGATTTTGTGTTGTGGCAGTTATAATGACATGCAAATGTTCTTGACTGATTTGGAAGGAAAGCAAAAATAACAATCGAAAATTATTTGCGCCCCCTTATGGAGATTTTTTGGCTGCGACCAGAAACAGCGGCTTGGCGTTCTTGTGATTGCTTGGCATTGCATGAGGTGGAATTTACTGGTCCTATTGCTGACGTAGGCTGTGGCGATGGGCTTTTTAGTTTCACACGCGCCGGTGGGCGATTGAATTCAGCCTACGACATGTTCTCAACCGTAAACGAGCTGGAAGAATTTTTCGACAAGGTCGATATATACGACCATTTCGATGAAAATACCACTATTCCTATAGTGACTGAAAAGCCGTTGTATGACATTGATGTTGGAGTCGATCAAAAACTATCCCTTCTTAAGAAGGCATATTCTCTCGGATTCTATAATGAAGTCCGACCGGCTGATGCCAATGAAAGTTTGCCTTTGGAAGATGGAAGATTTTACACGATATATTCCAATATTGTTTACTGGCTTGATAATTATAGAAATACTTTGCGTGAGATGCGCCGCGCATTGGCTGAGGATGGTCAAATTATCCTACAACTTCCTAATATTACGATGAGAGATTATTCCTTTTTTCAACGCCTCTACGTCCGCACCGGGGATCCTTCATGGGAATGGCTGCATCTTATTGATCGGGGACGGAGTGATAATATCCGCCAATGCAAAACTTATGCTGAATGGAAAGAGATTTTTTCTGACGAAGGTTTGAGGATCGTCCATCACCGAAATTATCTTTCGAAGAATATTCTTGAAGCCTGGGATATCGGATTGCGCCCAATCTCTCCCTTCTTGATCGAGATGGCAAACGGTTTGCCGCCGGAGAAACGTCTTGATATAAAAGAACGTTGGGTAGAGGCTTATGATGCCTCTGGTGTCTCCATTTTGCTTGATGGAGAATTCCACTGATGAAATCTATCCACCAGGATTTCATTTGTTTGTCCTGAAAAAACTAAATAGAAGCATATGGCGCATTTCATCAATTTTTGGTTGCTATTTTTCCATGAAGTGCTTGCGAGAAAAGTGAATCGCTTTCTTGCCGGTCCGGGCATTTGCCTTCGGGGGCACTCCTGGGGGAAAAGATTGAGATAGGGGCACCAAGTTGCTATTCGATGGGGCGACAGCAAGAAGGCGGAAACAGACGATGCGTGTTGGGATCTTTCGCTCCATGCCTTGGTACGCGGGCGGTGCGTTCCAATACGAAAAGGTTCTGCTCGACGCGCTTGCCGAGGTGGCGCTCACCAGCGCCGACGAAATCTCCTGCCTTGCCCGTCCCGATGAGAATCTCCACAACCTGGTGGCCGATGGCGGCCTGTCCTACAGAGGGTTGCCTCTGCGGTCCCTGGGGGCGGCGTCTTTCCAGCAGCGGCCGCTGGAAACCTACCTCAATCAGCCCCCTCAGGTGATGCCGGCGCTCGATTCGAACGTCATCTACCTCGACCGGGGCATGGCAAAGCTGTTTCGCGGCTCCGGGATCGACTGGGTGTTCCAGCTCCAACCGAGCGAGACGGCTTTTTCCGCACTCGTGCCGTTCGTGATGCCGATCCATGACCTGCAGCACCGCCTACAGCCGGAGTTCCCAGAAGTCAGTGCCCACGGGCAGACGGAGTATCGAGACTATCTGTACCGGAACGCCTGCCGTTACGCGACGCTCATCCTGGTGGAGTCGGAGCATGGAAAGCAGGACGTGCTGCGTTTCTATGGCGACGCCATCGGCGAGGACCGCATCCGCGTCCTGCCCCTGTATCCGCCGATCCGGCAGGGAGGAATGCCGAGCGAGAGCGACCTGCAGAGAGTGAGGGCCAACTATGGCCTGCCGCCGCGCTATTTCTTCTATCCCGCCCAGTTCTGGCGCCACAAGAATCACCGGCTGATCCTCCAGGCGCTGCGTCGGATCGAAGAGGAGACGGGAGAGACGATCCCCCTGGTTCTGTCCGGTACCTACGTCGATCCGGTGCGCGCCATTGCTTTCAAGGAGATGATGGATTTCGCCGTGGAGATTGGCGTTCGCGACCGCGTCTCCTACCTGGGATGGGTTCCCGACGAGGACATGCCGGCCCTCTACAGGCTGTCGGCGGGCCTGGTCATGCCGACCTTCTTCGGCCCCAGCAACATCCCGGCCCTGGAAGCCTGGAACTATGGACGGCCCGTCATCACCTCGGACATTCCAGGGCTGCGCGAACAGACCGGCGATGCCGGGTTGCTGGTCGATCCACGGTCGCCGGAGCAACTGGCGGCCGCGATGCTGCGGCTCTGGCGCGACGAAGCGTTCGGCAATGAGCTGGCCGAGCGCGGACGGCGGCGCCTGGCGGCCTGTGACTGGGCGGATTTCGTCCGGCAGGTGGGCGACATCGTCGCGGATGCCAGTGCGCGCGTCCAGGATGGCCGAAGCCCGCGCTATCCCGCGGCGGAGCTTTGATCCTGTGCGGTCGTTCCCATAAAAGCCTTGTATCGGCGCCGACTTCGAAAGAAGGATGAGCGATCGACGATTCCGTTTGCCGTTGGGTGTGTGGGGCCATGATCGAACGTATCGAATTCGACGGCAGACAGCTGGCTTTGATCGTGCGCAGCAGCTTTCACGAGACCGGAATACATTTCTTCACGGAAAGCCATCTTTCCCAACAGCTTGCCTATATGCGGCATCCGCTTGGCCATGTGATCCAGCCGCACATCCACAACCCGGTCCCGCGTGAGGTGCAGTACACCCAGGAGGTCCTCTTCCTGCGCCGGGGACGGCTTCGGGTGGATTTCTACACCGAGGCGGGAGTCTATCTGGAAAGCCGTGAACTGGGGCCGGGTGATGTCATACTGCTGGCGACCGGTGGTCATGGCTTCGAGATTCTCGAAGAGGTCGAGATGATCGAGGTGAAGCAAGGGCCCTACGCCGGCGATGTCGACAAGACCCGCTTCTGCGGTATCGACGGTGCCCAGGCACGCATAACCAAACCCTGAGTGGGAGTGTCGACGTCTCATGATCCCGGTTTCTGAACCGCTCCTCGGCGAGCGCGCCCTCACTTATGTTCAGGAGGCGGTCAACTCGGGCTGGGTGTCGTCCGACGGTCGCTTCATCACCGAATTCGAACGGATTTGGGCCGAATATTGCGGCGTGCGGCACGGAGTGGCCGTGTGCAACGGCACCATCGCGCTCGAATTGGCGGTGCAGGCGCTTGGGCTGGAGCCGGGTTCCGAGATCATCATGCCCAGCCTGACCATCATTTCCTGCGCGTTGGCCGTGATCGAGGCCGGCTGTGTGCCGGTGCTGGTCGATTGCGAGCCGGACAGCTGGTGCATGGACATGGCGCAGGTCGCCGCAAAGATCACCCCACGCACCAGGGCAATCATGCCGGTTCACATGTACGGCCATCCGGTGGACATGGCCCCGCTGCTGGAGCTTGCGGAGCGTCACGGCCTTGCGATCGTGGAAGACGCTGCGGAAGCGCATGGCGCTGAATACCATGGCCGGCGGGCCGGTGGCTTGGGCACGCTGGGCTGTTTCAGCTTCTACGCCAACAAGATCATCACCACCGGCGAAGGCGGGATGGTGGTGACGGACGATGATGCCCTCGCGGAACGGATGCGCAGCCTGCGCAACCTTTGCTTTCGCCGCGACCGCCGCTTTCTCCACACGGAACTTGGCCACAATTATCGGATGACCAACCTCCAGGCGGCTATCGGCGTGGCCCAGGTCGAGCGGATCGAGGATCATCTGCAACGCAAGCGGCGTATGGCCGCCCTCTACCAGGCCCGTCTCGGCGACCTGCCCCAACTGGCCCTGCCGGTCGAGCGGCCCGGCGTACGCAACGTTTACTGGATGTATGGGGTGGTGCTGGACGATTCCGTGCCTTTCGACGCCGTGGAATTCGCCCAGCGCCTGCGCGGCCGTGGCGTGGACACACGCCCCTTCTTCCTGGGCATGCACGAGCAACCGGTCCTGCATGATCGGGGACTGTTCGTGGGCGAACGCTACCCCGTCACGGAACGGCTGGCGCGGCGGGGCTTGTACCTTCCCTCCGGCCTTCCTCTGACCGAGGAGCAGATCGATACGGTCGCCGTCGCCGTCCGGGAGGTCCTGTCATGACCGGAGTCTTTGGAGAAGGTTACGCCGCCGCTTACGACAACCTGTACCGGAGCAAGGATTACGAAGGGGAATGCGATCTCATCGAGCGCATCCTGGCCGAACATGGCGGCGGCGGCCCTCGCCGCCTGCTCGACCTTGGCTGTGGCACCGGCGGTCATGCCCTGCCTCTGGCCCAACGCGGCCACAAGGTTACCGGGGTGGACCGGTCTCCGGGCATGCTGGTGCAGGCGCGTGAGAAGGCCGGCCAGATGACGCTGCCGGCCGGGGTGGACTCTCCGGCCTTCCATCAGGGCGATGTGCGCGACTTGGAATTGGGGCGCCGGTTCGAAGCGGTGCTGATGATGTTCGCGGTCCTGGGCTACCAGCATGAGAACGCCGACCTCCTTGCGGCTCTTGCCACGGTGCGGCGGCATCTGGAGCCGGGAGGCCTGTTTGTCTTCGACGTCTGGAACGGTGCGGCGGTTCTATCCGACCGGCCGGGCCAACGGATCCGGACGGTCAGGGAAAACGACGATCGCATCGTGCGCACCACCGAGACGCGCCTGGATGCCGTGCACCAGCGTTGCCATGTTCGTTTCAACCTGTTGCGCATCAAGGGCGACCGGGTCGTCGACGAGCAGGACGAGGAGCACGTCATGCGTTTCTTCTTCCCGCAAGAGCTTGCTCTGGCGCTTGGCTTCGCAAAGCTGCAACTGCTCGATTTGCGCGGCTTTCCCGACTATGCGGCGGCGCCCGACGAACGGGCCTGGAACGTCATCGGCGTCGCCCGCGCTGTGTGAAGGCAGGCGCGACGCCGGAAGATGGGGTGACGCCATAGAACGGGCGAAAATATACGCTAAGCGGACAGAGCAAGAACATAGGCTTTTCACGGGGCGTTACGGTCCCCTTCTGGAGCTGCTGCAGCCCCATCGCTGTCAATCGGCCTCGAAAAACCAGCCATCATCGGCGTCCAATTTCCAGCCACGCTTCCAGTTGCAGAAGCCCGTTGTCCAGGGAGTCCACGGG
>NZ_JAGINM010000044.1 GCF_017876095.1 Azospirillum agricola | reverse complement strand
GAAGCCTCATCAGCCATCACGTTTCCACCCAAAGCCGCCTGAACAATGGCCACCTCAGCATCGCACGATTTTCCACCATCTTGACGGACGCTATCCAACGAAAGTGTCGGTGACGACGGTTGGGCCGTCAATCAACAGTGGGCTCCAGCCCTGTATTGTCATTGCCCGAATACGATCGACAGAGACGCCTGTCCGCTCCGAAAGCCTGACCAATACCGCTGCTGGCGGATCAAGGTCGAGTTCATCATCGGCCACCGCCGTCACGCCGAGATCGAACCGCAGAATATCCTTGGCTTGGTAACCGTAGGAGAGCGCCAGCCGGTCAAGCCAGGAAGACAGCGCTTCGCCGGGTAGGGGAACAGGATGGACAGGCCATCGCCCTGCCATCAGGAAATTCTCCGTTCAAAGGCACGCCGACGCTCCGTCGGGGAGTCGTATTTGGCCAGGGTCAGGGTACGGTTGGTAATCGCCTCGGTGCCGCTTTCGATAGCGGCAACCGCTGCGTGCGATAGAAGCCGTGCCATTTCACCGATCGTCCCCTCGGTTCGCTCCAGGATATACCGGGCCATCTCGGGCTGGTGCAACTCCGAGGGCCGGCGCAACGGGTAGACGGCGGCAAAGCTTGCAAGCAATGCCAGGAGTTCCTCGTCCTCCTCCCAGAGTGGCAGGGAAAAGGGTTCGAAGCGGTTCTCCAACTGGTCGTCGCTGCGAATCGCCAGATAGGCGTCTCGCGTACCAACACCAATGATCGGGATGCGCAGTTCATTGCCGAGAAAGCGAATCAGATTAAGGAACTCACGCTGCATCGCCGTGGAGCCGGCCAGCATGTTGTGCAACTCGTCGATCACCAGCATCCGCACCGATGTCGTCCGCATTAGGTGCAACACCAGCGCTTCGAGCTCCGCAACGCGGGCACGGGGGCGTAGCGGCGCATTCAGCGCCGACAAGACCATGTTGTAAAAGCGTGTCAGAGAAGGGTCGGAGGGCATCTGCATCACCAGCACGGGAATGATCTGGTGATCCTGGGTAGGCGTCGATTCCGGCCGATGACGGCGGCGGAACTTCTCGATGATCATCGACTTGCCGTTATTGGTCGGCCCGACAATCAGGAGGTTGGGCATGCGCAGACGTGGTGGGCCAATGAGCATCTCTTCCAATTTTGCTACAGCGGTCTGTGCCCGTGTGTAGCCGATCCAGTGGTCCGCCCGCAGATGAGCCATCCTTTCGGTATCCGGCAGAAGCGCGGTGGTCTGGGCGGCCGGGATAAGATGAGATAAATCCGAAATGGCGACCACATCGTCCATGTCACCACTCCTCGATATCGCTGAACGGCTTTGCCAGAACGAATAGCTGGTGCTCAGCATGTTCCGGTGGTTGAGGGGCCTTCGGCTGCGGTGCATCCTTCAAATGCGCCCGCCGGGCCTGCTCCCGACGGGCAGCGCGGCGGGCGGTCGCCGCTTGATCGGTAATCGCGCGCATTTGCTCAACCGCCCGGAAAATGGCCACCTCATTCACCGCCTCGCGTCCAGCCTTGCGCAGCCGTGCGACCGCTTGACGGTGCTCCCATAGGGTGACAGCGGGGTTCGACAGGGTGCGGTAGGGTATTTCCAGATAGCGATCCTGATCTGGCGCCAGGACCCAAATACGGCTGAGGTCGCGCGGATCACGCCGGATCAGGAACCGATGGCCACGGCCGCGGTCGGCAATCCAGGGAATGAGCGCGTTGCTGAAGTAGGCCACATGATCAATCACGATGCCCTGGCGCTGGATGCGGCGACGGACCACGGGTAGGAAATCGACCAGAAACGCCTTTGGATCACCCACCGGTGATGGTTCACCTGCTTGTTCCATGCCCCGCCGCCAGCGAGCCAGAGGCGGCTCGTCAATGCCGGTGTGAATGGTGTTGTGATAGGGACCGGAAATCGCCAAGGCCAGCCAGCATTCCAATTCGGTCAAGGTCAGGATGGCTTCCTGGTCCGCCTTATACTCGCCGCGTTCTGCAATAGAGGAGAAGGTTGTGCCGGGCAGGTCATGGATCATCATCATGAACGTACCGATGACGCGTTCGACGACCCCACCAAAATGAGGAGCGCCGACCGGCCGGTAGCGGAGGCGTATCCCATGGATATCGCAACCACGGCAGAGGGCTTCGCTGTGAAATTCAGCACCGTTGTCGACATGGACGAGCTTGGGCTTGCCCCGCACCGGCCAGTCAGCATCGACGTTGAGGCGTTCTAGCCAGGAGCGCTTGTCGGTGGCACCATGCGCCAAGCACAGACCGACCGATACGGCGGATGGTGCTTCCAGGGACAGGCAGAGCCCTACAATGGCACGGCTAAACACATCGATGGCGATGGTCAGCCAGGGTCGGCCAATGGGCTGACGTGTGAAGGGGTCGACGACGATGAGGTCGACCGGGGTGTGGTCAATCTGGACGACCTCCAAGGGAGTGTTGGCATCCGGCCCTCGACCGGCGGCAGGTTCCAGGCGCCGCGCAGCATCAATCCCCTCGCGTCGCCGAACCGTCAGTTCGGGACGCAGGCGGGCAATCCGGGCGCGCACGGTGGTGGAAGAAGGTGCCTTGACGCCGGTGACACGACACCGTCGTCCAATCTCCTTGACGATTGTCTCGGCCTTGCGCTTTTGCCGCGATAGATACTGTGTGGCGATCACGTCCGCCACAATCCTCTCCACAGCCTCCGGCAACCGCCCCCGGCCGCGCCCACCATGAGGACGATCTGGGGCTAGGCTGGCTAGAGAGCCGCCACTATCCCGGTAGCGGCGGATCAGCGTGTAGATGGTGCGCCGTGATATTCCCAACTGATCGGCTGCCGTGTCGGCCAGGGCACAGGATACCACGGTCCTTTCGGCCAGCGGTGCAATGACCTCGCCACGCTGTCTGGCCACGGCCCAGGCCGCGTCCGACAGCCCCAACGCACCACTTTCGCTAACCGTGTTTCCACCCGGATCCTCCATGCGAACCCCCGTCAGTGAAGGTCACTTCTGCAGAACCGCTGCCCAGTGAAGCTCACTTTTGATCAAAGCGATTTCAGAAGACAACTGCAAAACCGAGGGAACGCCTTGCTTTCCAGTGCAGCCGACTTCTGAAACTGACACCGCACTCAAGTGTCGCGAAAGCGACCGTTTTTGGCACATCAGCAGACGGGCGTTCCGCGCAAATTCTCGCATCCTGGGCGATCCGGTCATTTTCCTGCTCTGCCCCCGAACTGGCGCGGCAGGGGGATCACCCACCGGGGCAGGAAAGCATCCCGTGGCGTCAACCCAGCGATGGAAACAGTCGAAATCCAATGGCATTTGACCGAACCCCCCGCTAACCTCCCTTCATGGTTGCTATGGTCCATCGGGAAATCCATTTCATCGTGGTGACACCCACCTTGCTCTAGCCTGGAAAATCGGAGGGGTCATGGTGCAGTTGCAGATCCGGTTGACGGACGACGTCCTGCTCTGCCTGGACGGCGCCACCGTTACCCGCAAGCCCCTCGGTTCCGGCGGGCTGGATCGCATGATGGGTTGGACCACCGCCTACGACACGGCGGTACGGACGCGGCAGCCGGACCGTTTGTCGGCGATCGGCCAGGACATCGCCGCGCTTCTCAACGCCGGCGATGGCTGGCTCGATGAGCGCCTGAGGCGGGTCGGTCCGGTGTCTCTGGAAATCCAAGCCGACGACGATCGGGACAAGGGTGCGCAGCTCCTGCTTGAGGTGCCCTGGGAGCTTCTGGCACCCGGCGGACAGTACTTGGCGGCGGACCCCCACCGACTCTTCCTGGTCGCCCGCCGTCTGGGCAAGCCCGAGCCGTTCGACCCGCCCGAGCATGGTGACCTCGCTGTGCTGTTCATGGCGGCCGAGGTCGAGGGTCAGCACGTGCTCGACTACGAACGCGAGGAGGTCGCCTTTCTCGACGCCACCCGCAGTCTGAACGCCCATCTCGCGATCGAGGAGAGCGGCAGCGCGGCGGGCCTTGCCCTGCGCCTGAAGCAAACCCGACGCTGGGAAGCGCTCCACCTCACCGGGCATGGCGATTTGGGCGCGAGCGGCCCTTATCTGGCGCTGGAAACCGAAGAGGGCGCCTGCGACCCGGTCGATGCCGGGCGGCTTTGCGCCTTGCTCGGCAACGAGGAGCGGATGCCCCGGCTGGTCTTCCTGTCTGCCTGCCGCACCGCCGAGCGTCCGGGCAGCGACGCCGCCTGCTTTGTCCAGGCGCTGATTGGCGCTGGCGTCGCCAACGCGGTGGGGTGGGATGGCTCGGTCCAGGATGGCGACGCCATCCGCTTCTCCGAAACCTTCTACGGCGAACTCGCCGGTGGCCGGCCGGTGGTCCACGCGGCGGCATTGGCTCGACGCGCGTTGCTGACGGTCCATGAGACCGTCAGGAAACAGCCGGGTGGAACGGCGGTGGATGGCGCCCATTGGCATCTGGCGCGGGTCTGGCTCGGGCCGCGCGGTGGCGGCGCCCTGTGCGAGCCGGGGAAGCCGACACGACCGGTTCGCCGCAACCAAGCCGACAAGGCCTATCTCGACAAGGCCAAGGGACGGGTGCCGGTGGCGACGGCCGAGCAGTTCGTCGGGCGCCGCCGCGCAATCCAGCAAGCGTTGCGGGCCTGGAGCGCCGGCAGTCCCGGCGTGGTGATCCAGGGGATGGGCAATCTCGGCAAATCGAGCTTGGCCGAGCGGATCGCCAGCCGTTTGGACGGGCACGCGGTCGTGGTGGTGTTCGAACGCTATGACGCCCACACGGTCTTCCGCACCCTGGTCGCCGCGTTGCCCGAGGATGACCAGGCCGCCATCGTGGCGGCGCATGAGACGGCGATCGTCGACAATCCCGCGGCGTTGAAGCTGGCGCTGCAAAAGCTGTTGAAGGGGCCGTTCAGCGGCCATGGCGGCAGCCGGCCGATCCTGCTGATCGTCGACGATCTCGAGCGGATCCTGGCCGCCCCGAAGCCGGGCGAGCGGGCCACCCCGTTCAAGACCCCGGCCGCCGGCGCCGTCATGGGCGCGGTGATCGCCGCCTTCCGCGACGCCGGGCGGGACAGCGCCTCGCGGCTGCTGATCACCAGCCGCTACGAGTTCGCCTTGACCGACGCGCGGGGCGACGATCTGGCCGGGCGCCTCAGCGTGGTTGCGCTGCCGCCGATGGACGAGGCGCAGCGGACCAAGCAGATGCGCACGGCGGCGCGGCTGAACGGGCGGCTGCGCGCGCCCGGCGTCGACCCCGCTCTCGACCGGTTGGAGGAGCGCATCCGCGCGGCGGCCGGCGGCAATCCCGGCTTGCAGGAGATCCTGACCCGGCCCCTGCTGACGGTCCGCGACCGCGCCGCCGGGATGACCGCCGCGACACGGGCGGTGGCGGCGGTGGAGAGCTATCTGGCCAGCGGCCAAAGGCCGGCGGAGGACAGCGCGGCGCAGGAGTTCTTCCAGCGGGTGTCGCTGGAGGCGTTCCGGGCGATGCTGACACCGCCCGAGACGATCCAGCTTCGCGCCGCGACGCTGTTCCCGCTGGCGGTGCCGGTGACGGCGCTGGAGGTGGCGGGGCGTGCCGCCGGCATCGCCGATCCCGGCCCGGCGGTGGAACGGCTCCAGGGGTTGGGGCTGCTCGACCGCTACCGTGGCCCCGGCGACCGGCCCGACGGGGCGGTCAACCCGCTGGCCCGACCGCTGGTGCTGCCGCCCTTGTCTCCGTCGGACAGAACCCTGCTGGCGGCGGCGGTGGTCGAAAACCTGCACGCCGCCTGGTCGGACGACGACGGGCAACTGCCAACAAACATCCAGGCTGCCGCGCTCGCCGACCTTGCGCTGCTGGCCGAAGGCCCGCCGGGCCTCGTGCAGGCGGCGGTGTTGTCGGGCGGGCGTTTCCTGTTCGACATCGCCCACGAGGCGGCGCGGGCGATGGATCTGGTGACGCGGGCCGTCGCTCTGCTCGACCGTGGCGGAGCGGCGCCGATGGCCGCGCTGCTGCGGTTTGGCGCGAAATGCGCCGAACGGCTTGGCCGGGGGGAGGAGCAGGACGGCTTCCTGGCGCGGGCAGCCTCGGCAACGGACGTCGATCCGCATCTTGACGCCATGATTCTGTATGATCGCGGCGTGCGCCTGATCCAGACCGGCCAACCGGAGGAGGCCGAAACCTTGCTACGCGAAGCGTCCGAACGGTTTGAGCGCCTGGGCGACGTGCGCTCGCGCGCGGTGACCATGGGCAAGATCGCCGACATTCTCACCACCCGCGGCAAGACCGACGAGGCCCTGCGCATCCGACGCGAGCAGGAACTCTCCGTTTTTGAGCACCTAAACGACACGCGCGCTTGCGCAGTGACCTTGGCTAAGATCGCCGACATCCTCACCACCCGCGGCGAGGCCGACGAAGCCCTGCGCATCCGACGCGAGGAGGAACTCCCCGTCTATGAGCGCCTGGGCGAGGTACGCGAGCGCGCGGTGACCCTGGATAAGATCGCCGACATCCTCATCACGCGCGGCCAAGCCGACGAGGCACTCCGCCTTTTGAGCGATGAAGTTCTGCCTGCCTTTGAGCGCTTGGCCGACGTGCGCGAGCGCGCAGTGACCCTGGGTAAGATCGCCGACATCCTCACCACCCGCGGCGAGACCGACGAAGCCCTGCGCATCCGACGCGAGGAGGAACTCCCTGTCTATGAGCGCCTGGGAGACGTGCGTTCGTATGCGGTGACCATGAGCCAGATTGCCGACATCCTCACCACCCGCGGCGAGGCCGACGAAGCCCTGCGCATCCGACGCGAGGAGGAACTCCCCGTCTATGAGCGCCTGGGGGACGTCAACGCTCGTGCAGTGACCATGGGCAAGATTGCTGACATCCTCACTACCCGCGGCCAGACCGACGAGGCCCTGCGCATCCGATACGAGGAGGAACTCCCCGTCTATGAGCGCCTGGGAGACGTGCGCTCGCGCGCGCTGACCATGGGCAAGATCGCCGACATCCTCACCACCCGCGGCCAGACCGACGAGGCCCTGCGCATCCGATACGAGGAGGAACTCCCTGTCTATGAGCGCCTGGGAGACGTGCGCTCGCTCGCTGTGACCATGGGCCAGATTGCCGACATCCTCACTACCCGTGGCGAGGCCGACATGGCTCTACGCCTTTTGTACGATGAAGTTCTGCCCGCCTTTGAACGCCTAGGTGACGTGAGTGAGCGTGCGGCGACAATGGGCAGGGTCGCCGACATCCTCACCACCCGCGGCGAGATCGACGAGGTCCTGCGCATCCGACGTGAGGAGCAACTCCCTGTCTACGAGCGCCTGGGAGACGTGCGCTCGTGCGCAGTGACCATGGGTAAGATTGCCGACATTCTCGCCACCAGCGGCCAGACAGATGAAGCCCTGCGCATCCGGCGCGAAGAGGAACTTCCCGTTTATGAGCGCCTGGGCGATGTGCGTGCTCGTGCGGTAACCATGGGCAAGATCGCCAACATCCTCACTACCCACGGCCAGACCGACGAGGCTCTGCGCATCCATCTGGACGAATGCCTCCCAGTGGCCAAACAGACGCAGGACTTAGACACTCTCGCCTACATCTTCTTTTCCTGCGCTAATATCCGCCTTGAGCGCGGTGGGATGCAAAACGGTGAAGGTGCGACGATCGCCGGGGAACTTACCGAGAGCTTCGGCCTCTTCCGCCGGATCGGACAGGTTGAAGGCATCGGCGTGGTCGGCACGCTGTTCGGTCAGTTTCTAGCTGTGGTTGGGCAGATCGAGGAGGCGTTAGTCGTGCTCGACCAGGCCGCCGACGCCTTCACCAAGCTCGGGCAGAGCCAGAGTATCGAGCGCATCCGATCCATCCAGGCCATCATCCGAAAGGCAGCGGAATGAGCATCACCATCACCATCGCCGGACCCAACGCCCCGGCGCTCGCCGCCGAGGTCGAGGCGTTCCTCGCCGACGTCCTCGCCACCCGTGCGGAACGCCTCCCGCCACCGGAAGACCAGACCGTCCAGCGCGGCGATCCGCTCGCCGTCGCCGCGCTGGTGCTGTCGATCCCCAGCGCCGTCGCCGCCACGCTCGACCTCGCCGCCCGCGCCCGGCTGGCCGAGCGGATCGACCGGCTGCTGGACCGTGTGCGCGGCACGGCGGCGCCCACCGACAGCCTGCGCCTGACCAGCGGCGCGGCGCCCGAACTCGACCTGATCACCGCCAAGCGCGACGCGGTGCTCGACCGGCTCGAACAGGCGCCGGACGGAACCGCCAAGGATCCGACCAAGGGGTGAAGGCCACAGGCTCCCCCGGCGCCGGTCGGGGAGCGACGCCGGCCCGACGCGCCCTTGCCGGGCCGCCCCTGGTGAACGACCCGCTCAACCTGTCCGGCCTCACCGTCGCGCGGGTGGTTGAAGACGCGCACCCGTGCCGCATCAAGGATACCCGCAGGGGGGAATGCCAGGGAGATGGGCGATGCCAGAATCCGCACCGTTCCGCGACAACAGGGCCGTCGGCACCCCACCGGCGGCCCGCGTCGTTTCCGGGTCATGGGACGGCCGTTTTCGTCATCACCGGTGGGGACGCGAACGCGCAGCCACGCCCATGTTCGCACCGCGTTCTCAGATCCCGGACAATCTGCGCACTTTCGTGTAGTGACCCCAGGGTGGTACGGCCGAGTTAATGGCTGATGAACATACTTTGGTATGCCACTGCCCTCCTACAAATAGCCCAGTTTGTTGGCCCATTCATCATCAGCGCCGGCGAGGTGGCCATACAGCCGTTTTTGGCGCAGACCTCCGCGCACGCGCGCGTACGAGTCCGCGCCTTCGCATGTCTGCCAAGGTAGGGAGCTCGCCCGAGCATCACGGAACACCGCCGTTATTGGAGAGAGATTGAAGGAAACGATATACGCGCTTTGGTTTACAGATCTCCGTCCAGCCCCTATAAATGGGGCTACCGAACAGACAGCGATGGCGATGGCACCACACGCTCCGCGTCGGTGAGGGACGTTGTTTGACAGCAAATTCAGCAGAAAGCGAAAGTACAGCTACACCGCCGTCGCGATGACCTCGGCAGGGAAGCAGTAGCCAGCGTAACGGGGATCAGGGAACGTCGTCATGATGGCTCTTTACCGACCTGCATCGCCGCGAGCCAGCCTGAACTTGACGGTGCCTATGGACCTGAATCAAGCTTAGTCCGGCCGCAAAACTGTCCGGGCAACGGGGACCACCTTAATGGCCAGGGAAAACTTGGTTCGGCCGAGCCGGGACGGAGATCAATTCCATTATCACTGGGCGGCCCGGCAGTGCCTTGGGTTGCTGCCAAGTGCTTCTGATCTCGTTGCCGTGACGGTGGAGGGAGCATCGTCTCGAGAGACTGGAGATGGCAGAATCGAGGATGGAGAAGACTTTATTGATGTCGGTCTATATTTTGGCAGCGAATCGCTCGATGAAGCAAGACTCGTCCGCTACGTACAGCTGAAGCACTCTACGCGGAGAGCTGACCAGGCATGGACAGCAAGCGGTCTTCAGAAAACCGTTGAAGGCTTTGCCAAACGATACGCCGAGCTTCTGAAGCGATTTGCCAGTGACGATGTGGCGCAGCGATTCCGGTTTGTCTTCACAACCAATAGGCCGATCGAGGTCAAACTCAAGGAGGCGACGGCAGATCTCACGGCTGGCGCAGCGGCGCGTCACCCCGATCTGAGTGACAAACTGGTAAAATTCACCACTTTGAGCGAGGTTGAGGCTGCGCAGTTCTTCAACCTATTCTCGCTGGAAGGCAGTGAGGGTGACCTCTGGGCACAACGGAATCTGCTCAGCCGTGATCTTAATAGCTATCTTCCAGGCGCAGACTATGATGCGCCATTACAGCTGAAGGACTTGGCCACCAGAAAGGCCACCACCGAGTTCTTAAGCAATCCCAGCATTCGCCGGCACGATGTGCTGCTTGCACTAAAAGCGACGGAAGAGCTGCTTCAGCCTGCGCCCTGCCGCATTCCTCCTGCTTCGGATACTCCTCTGACCCGAGAGCAGGAAAGCAAGGTGCGGGAAGCGATTCTCACTGCAGCCGGACCCATCGTGATCCATGCCGACGACAGCATCGGGAAATCGATGTTAGGTGCCCGACTCGCTGCCTCCATGCCGGATGGCTCAGAGGCGGTGCTCTACGACTGCTACGGGAACGGACATTACCGAAACTCCCTCAACTTTCGGCATCGGCATCGCGACGCTTTGGTCCAGATGGCCAACGAGATCGCCACGCGGGGGCTTTGCCATCTACTAATCCCGTCTGCCCATGCTGATGCCAAGCAGTACATGCATGCCTTCCTTCATCGGCTGAAGCAAGCAATAGGCATCCTGCGCGCGAACAAGGCTGGAGCGGTCCTCTGTCTCATAGTTGACTCCGCGGACAACGCCGAAATGGCGGCTGAGGAGCAGAGAGAGGCAGCAAGCTTCGTCCGGGATCTGATCCGGTCCCCTCTGCCGGACGGCGTACGCTTGGCGTTGACCTGCCGGAGCGATCGCCGCGGACTCCTCGAGGCTCCGCCTAACGCGCTTGAGATTGATCTTCGCTCCTCAACAGAAAAGTTTGCGACGCCCGTCTCCCTAGGAACCGCCGCTCCTCTGAAACATGTCACCACTACTCGCCCCGACCTCATCGTGCAGTTCGGTCTGGACGGCACGCCTGTTACCTTTCAGGCAGACATCGGCCGATTCGTCGCAGCCTATCTCGGCAAGATCGGTGAACCCGAGCCATTTGGCGGTCGCCAACGCGAGTTGGTCGTGCTTAACGACTGGCTGGCCGACCCGGACGCT
The DNA here is from genome assembly GCF_017876095.1 of Azospirillum agricola. Lineage (GTDB taxonomy): Bacteria > Pseudomonadota > Alphaproteobacteria > Azospirillales > Azospirillaceae > Azospirillum > Azospirillum agricola. The sequence goes on along the minus strand of NZ_JAGINM010000044.1, from coordinate 15,326 downwards.
ACACGCAATCTCCTCATATGGGCGCCGGCCGGCCGAGGCAAAACTGCGTTGCTGGTGCATTGGCTGAATCAGGTGGCACATCAGCACTGGCACAAGGTCTTCGTCCCCATCAGCGTACGTTTCAGCACGAGTGGCGAATCCGTCTTCCACGAGGCCTTAGCTACGCGGCTTGCGGCGTTGCTCGGGGAGCGGCTTTCCCCACCGGTGGGCGACGCAGCAACGCATTACCGAGACTGGAGCCTGCAACTGCTGCTGCGGGTGAGCGAGCTTGACCGGCCGGTCTTGCTGGTCATAGACGGGCTCGACGAGGCGACCGGCTGGAGTGTATCGGGGGAACGGCTTCTGCCCGCACCGCCGCCGCCCAACGTCCGCATCGTCGCCTCGGCCCGGCTTCAGGTCGATGACGTTGATGCGGAAGGTTGGCGCCGCCGCCTGAGGTGGAAGGGAGGAACCGCCCTCGACATCGAGGTGCGGTCCCTCAACATCGATGGAGTCCGCGAGGCCCTAGAGAGTATGGGGGCGCCGCTGGATCGGCTACCGGAGCCCGACCGAATAGTCCTTGAGTTGCACCGCCTGACGGAGGGCGACCCGCTTCTACTCGGCTATTACGTTAAGGATATGTGGGGCTTGGGGAATACAGCGGCTCGGTTGCGACCAGAAGAACTGGCCAGTCGGGAAAAGGGGTTTGGCCCCTATTTCAAGGATTGGCTTGAGGAACAGAAGCCTGGCTGGTTAGCGATGGACGCACAACTTCCGGTGCTCATCGATACCATCTTGTTGGTGCTGGCTGGTGCACTTGGGCCGCTGCCGCACGCGAATTTGGCGGAACTCGTCCGGCGTCTCGAGAACGAGCGGGCCGTTGTCACGGCGCGCTCGCTTCAGCCGCTCGCACGCTTCATCATGGGCGACCAGGACAGCGGCTATGCGCTGTCGCACCCCAGAATGGCCCAACACCTGCGCCGCGACCACTTCCGCGACCCGGTCCTGATCGCGCGTGCCGATCGCGCCTTTATCGATTGGGGACTGGAGATCGTGGCGGCGGTAAACGGGGGTTGTTGCACGCCGGAATCGGTCTCGCGATACTTATCACGGCATCTGTCAGAGCATCTGATGGCCGGCAAAGCTGCCCCAGAGGAGTTCATGATGCTGGTCGAGGATGGTTGGAGGCGAGCATGGCTGGCATACGAAGGCGGTGAGGGAGGGTTTGCTCGCGATGTTCAGCGTGCTTATGCCGTGTTGGTTGCAGGACCAGGTCAGGCCAGGTACGCCTGGGGTTGGCGTATCCGCTGTCAACTTGTACAGAGTTCTATCCTGAGCGTTGGCCGGAATGTTCCTCCGAAGCTACTTACTCGAGGTGTCGGAGAGGGACTGATCTCGGCAATCCAGGCTCTGCACACGCTCCAGTTTTGGCGGAGCAATCTTCAAGCCAAGGCATTAGCGGAATTGGCGCCACGCCTGCCGGAGGGGCTGCTGGCCGAAGCGCTCGACGCCGCCCGGGGGGTCGGCGACGATGCGGCGCGTGCCGCGGTACTGGTGGAGCTAGCGCGGCTTCTGCCGGAACAAGGACGGGCGCCGGTGCTAGCCGAAGCGCTCGACGCCGCCTGGGGGATCGGCGACGATGCGGCGCGTGCCGCGGTGCAGGGGGAGCTAGCGCGGCTTCTGCCGGAACAAGGACGGGCACCGGTGCTGGCCAAGGCGCTCGACGCCGCCCGGCGCATCGCCGCCGACCAGCCGCGGGCCGAAGCGTTGGCGGGGCTGGCGCAGCAACTGCCGGAGATACTGCTGGCCAAGGCGCTCGACGCCGCCCGGGCCATCCACAACGACCGGGCGCGGGCCCAAGCGCTGGCGGGGCTGGCGCGGCACCTGCCGGAGGCACTGCTGGCCGAGGCGCTCGACACCGCCCGGGCCATCCGCGACAATTGGGTGCGGGCCGGGGCGCTGGCGGGTCTGGTGCCGCACCTGCCGAAAGGGGGACAGGCACCGGTGCTGGCCGAGGCACTCGATGCCGCTCGAGGCGTCGGCCACAATTGGATGCGGGCAGAAGCGTTGGCGGGGTTGGCGCCGCTCCTGCCGGAAGGGGGACGGGCAACGGTGCTGGCTGAGGCACTCGACGCCGCCTGTGGCATCGGCCACGACTGGACGCGCGTCAAGGCGCTGACGGCGCTCGCACCGCACCTTTCAGAGGCACTGCTGGCCGAGGCACTCACCGTCGCCCGGGCCATCCGTGACGACCGAGTGCGGGCCGAGGCGCTGGTTGGGCTGGCGCCGCTTCTGGCGGAAGGAGGGCAGGCGCCGGTGTTGGCCGAGGCGCTCGCTGGCGCTCGGGCCATCCGCGACGACCGAGTACGGGCCGAGGCGCTGGCGGGGCTGGCGTCGCTTCTGGCGGAAGGAGGGCGGGCACCGGTGTTGGCCGAAGCGCTCGACGCCGCTCGGGCCATCCGCGACGACCGAGTACGGGCCGAGGCGCTGGCGGGGCTGGCGCCGCTTCTGGCGGAAGGGGGGCGGGCACCGGTGTTGGCCGAGGCACTCGATGCCGCCCGGGCCATCCGCGACGACCGGGTGCGGGCCGAAGCGCTAGCGGGGCTGGCGCCGCACCTTTCAGAGACGCTGCTAGCTGAGGCGCTCGCCGTTGCCCGGGCCATCCGCGACGACCGGGTGCGGGTCGAGGCGCTGGCTGGGCTGGCGCCGCGCCTGCCGGAGGCGCTGCTAGCCGAAGCGCTCGCTGCCGCCCGAGGCATTCGCGACGACCGAGTCCGGGCTGAAGCGCTGGCGGAGTTGGCGCCGCACCTGCCGAAGGCGCTGCTGGCCGTGGCGCTCGCCGCCGTCAGGGCTGTCTGCGACGACCGGGTGCGAGTTGAAGCATTAGCGGGGCTGGCGCGGCTTCTACCGGAAGGAGGGCGGGCGCCGGTGCTGGCCGAGGCGCTCGATGCCGCCCGGGCCATCCGTGACGACCGAGTGCGGGCCAAGACGTTGGTGGGGTTGGCGCAGCTTCTACCGGAAGGAGGGCAGGCATCGGTGTTGGCCGAGGCGCTCGCCGCTGCCCAGGCCATCCGCGACGACCGGGTGCGAGCCAAGGCGCTGGCGGGGCTGGTGCCGTACCTGCCGGACGAACTGTTGGACAAGGCACTCGACGCCGCCCGGGGCATCAGCGACAATCAGGTGCGAGTTGAATTGCTTACAGGGCTGGCGCAGCTTTTGCCGGAAGGAGGGCAGACGCCGGTGCTGGTCGAAGCGCTCGAAGCCGCCCGGGCCATCCGCGACGACCGAGTGCGGGCCGAGGCGCTGGCGGGGCTGGCGCCGCACCTGCCGGAGGCGCTGCTGGCCGAGGTGCTCGAGGCCGCCCGGGACATCCGCGACAACCAAGTGCGAGTTGAATTGCTGACAGGGCTGGCGCGGCTTCTACCGGAAGGAGGGCAGGCACCGGTGCTGGCCGAGGCGCTCGAGGCCGCCCGGGACATCCGCGACAACCAAGTAAGAGTTGAATCGCTGGCGGGGCTGGCGCCGCTTCTGGCGGAAGGACGGCGGGTACCGGTGCTGGCCGAGGCGCTCGAAGCTGCCCGGGCCATCCGCGACCACGAGGCTCGGGCCGAGGCAATGAAGGAGCTGGCGCCACGCCTGCCGGAAGCGCTGCTGGTCGAGGCGCTCGACGTCGCCCGGGCCATCCGCGACGACGAGGCGCTGGCGAGGCTTGCGCTGCTTCTGCCGGAAGAAGGGCGGGTAGCGATGCTGGCCGAAGCTCTCGAAGCCGTTCAGGGCATCCGGGACGATGGGACCCGGGCCGAGGCACTGGCAGGGCTAGGGTCGCACTTGGCGGAGGCGCTGGTGACCGAAGCGCTCGACGCCGCCCGGGCCATCCGCAACGACCGAGTGCGGGCCGAGGCGCTAGCGGGGCTGGCGCGGCTTTTGTCGGAAGGAGGGCAGGTCCCGGTGCTGGTCGAAGCGCTCGAAGCCGCCCGGGCCATCCGCGACCACGAGGCTCGGGCCGAGGTGCTGGCGGGGCTGGCGCGGCTTTTGTCGGAAGGAGGGCGGGTACCGGTGCTGACCGAAGCGCTCGACGCCGCCCGGGCCATCCGCAACGACCGAGTGCGGGCCGAGGCGCTAGCGGGCCTGGTGCGGCTTCTACCGGAAGGAGGGCAGGCACCGGTGCTAGCCGAGGCGCTCAACGCCGCCCGAGCCATCCGCGACAACCGGGTGCGAGGTGAATGGCTGCTGGGGCTGGGGCTGCTTCTGCCGGTGGAAGGGCGGGCGCCGGTGCTAGCCGAAGCGCTCGACGCCGCCCAGGCCATCCGCGACCACGAGGCTCGGGCCGAGGCGCTGGCGGAACTAGCGCCGCACCTACCGGAGGCGCTGCTGGCCGAGGCGCTCGCTAGTCTCGTACAAGACATTGGGCGGAATCTCAGAAATCAGGCTTTTAAGAGTTTGATTCCTTTATTCGCACATTTCAAGGCGCTTGAAGGTCATGAATGCCTAAGGGAGATACACCGGTCCATCACTGACGTGGTGGCGTGGTATCCATAGGTGTTACTGGGATAAGCCAATATTCCAGGAGATTTTCCAATATGGCCCGTCAAAGTTCTAATTTCCCAGGATTGCACCCCGAATCGGGGCCGGCGCATTTGAGGTGGCCCTAGGAATTCGGACAGGGTGATAAGCTGGTCCCTCGCAGTGGAGAGACGGGTTGTTATGGGGATAGTCACGCGGAAGCGTTACACATCGGCCTTCAAGGCGAAGGTCGCGCTGGAGGCGATCAAAGGGGAGCACACGCTGGCGGAGTTGTCGGCGAAGCATGGGATCCATCAGACGATGATCGCGGCCTGGAAGCGGCAGGCGATCGTACGCATCCGGTGAGTGACGCGGATGCGGATCGAAGCGTTCAGCGTCCCGTTCGGTGGATTTGGATCAGCTCCTTGAGGTTCTCGATGCCATCCTCGGTCAGAGCATAGAACCACTGCTCGCCTGGGCCGAACACGGTCAGGCAACCGTCTTCTGGCTCCAGCTCGATGGCGATGTCGATCAGCCATTCGACGTCCTCGCCGAGGATCTCGGCGACGCGCTCCATGGTCGCATTGGAATCACATGGCCTGGGCCAGGGCGCTGCTGGCCGACCGGCCTCCGGTCACGGGGAACCACCACGTTTCGCGCTTTCCGTCGGTCGGCCCCTTCCATTACCGGCCCGTGGCGGCCAATAGAGGAGAGCGCGATAGGTGTTAGGTAAACAACGCTAAGGTAGAACGAATAGAGAATATGGTCTTCAGGCGACGCGGCGTTGGCGTTCAAGATTCAGTGGTCGTCGCCCAACTGGGGCGGATGCTGCCCGCTCCCATAGGAAATCGCTCGACAGGCCGATATGCTCCCAGCCGACTGGTGATGTGTGGGCCAGCAGTTCATCGGACACCGCCTCGCCCTTCGCGCGAAGGTGCGCGATGGCGTCTGGCATGTAGGTGGAATTCCAGTAAACGATGGCAGCGATGAGAAGATTGAGTCCCGAAGCGCGGTATTCCTGGGTTTCCGCGCCGCGGTCGGCAATCCGACCCTGCCTGAATGTGCAGATCGCTTGGGCCAGGGCGTGACGCTGCTCGCCCTTGTTCAGCCCGGCATGGCAACGCCGTCTCAGCTCCGGGCTTTCCAACCAGTCGAGCATGAAGAATGTGCGTTCGATCCGGCCAAGCTCCTGAAGGGCGAGATCGAGCTGGTTCTGCCGCTCGTAAGCCGCCAGCTTCTTCAGCATGGTGGACGGGGCGACGGCGCCGGTTTTCAGCGAGGCGACCAACCGCACCACCTCGTCCCAGTGCTCACGGATGACATCAACCTTGATCCGTCGGCCGAGAAGCGGCAGCAGCTCCTTGTAGGATCCGGGAGGTTCGATGCTGGCGAGCTTTCGGTCGGGAAAATCGCGCAGCCGGGGACAGAAGCGGAAGCCGAGCAGGGTGCAGAGAATGAAAACATGGTCCGAGACGCCCCCGGTATCCACGTAATGGGTGTCAATTTTCAGGCTGGTGCCGTGATGCAGTAGCCCGTCGAGCACGTAGGGCGCCTCGTGGGTCGCGGCCGAAATGACTTGGACATGGTAGGGGCCATGCTGATCGGAGACATGGGTGTAGAAGCTGAAACCGGGATCGACGCCGTAGCGGGCGTTCACCTCGCCGGCGACGTTTCCCCGCTTGCCTGAGCGGAAGAACTGCCCGTCCGACGAGGACGTCGTGCCGCCTCCCCACAGGGTGGCGATCGGCAGGCGGTGCTGAGCGTCGATGATCCGGGCCAAGGCCGCCTGATAGGTTTCGGGGCGGATGTAGGCATCGGCGGTCCACACCAGCTGGTCGCGCGTTATGCCTTGGCTGGCGTCCGCCATGCGCGCCAAACCAAGGTTGGTGCCATCGGCCAGGATGGCAGCGAGCAGCGCGTTCTCGTTGGCGCAGGATTCGCCGGTGCGCAGGTTCGTGAACGCCGCCGCAAAGCCTGTCGCGCGGTTGACCTCGTGGAGCAGTTCGGTGATGCGCACACGCGGCAGCAGAGCGTCGAGCCGGGCGGCCAAAGCGGTTGCCTCTGCCGGCGTGGCCGCCTTCACCGGCGTGATGTGCAACCGCTCGTCGCGCAGTTCGGCACCGTCGAGCTGATTGCGCCGGAGCCGTTGCGTGAAACGCTTCAAACGCTCGTCGAGTTCCCGGCCGCGTGCGGCCAACCACGCGTCGGCCGTGTCGGGCAGGCCCAGTTCCGACACCACCGGGGGCACCGCCGCAGTCGGCAGCAGATAGCTGTCGAAACGGCGATAGCTGGAGGAACGTTCGACCCAGACATCGCCGGAACGGAGCTTGTTGCGCAGGGTGGCCAGCACCGCCATCTCGTACAGCCGGCGATTGGGTGTGCCGCTTTCGACGACCAGCCGCCGCCACTCCTTGCGAAAGGGCATCGGTGCATCCGACGGGACATCGCGTTTGCCGGACTGGTTGAGATCGCGCAGCAGCGTTACCGCCGCGAGCAGCGGGTCGTTGTCCCTGGCCGCTTTGAAGGTGAGGGCTTCGAGAAGGGCCGGGACGAACTTCCGGATCGTGATGTAGCGGTCGGCGGCACGGACAAGGGGATTCTCCTCCGCCAGATCGGCGAGGCCGGCCACCTCGGGCCGGGCGCGCAACAGCTTTGCCCACCCCACGGTCTCGTCGATGACGGCGAAGGCGTCGCGGTCACTGTCCTGGGCCGCACCGAGCGCCTCGATCGTGTCGTGGAATAGCCGCATCAGGCGGCCGACATCGCGCGTCGTGGCGGCGTAGGTCTTCTCCTTGGCATGCTTGCCCCGCGTGAAGGCCCCGCCGATCAGCCGGTCGGCCATGTCGAGCACAGCATCGGTCAGCCGGGATTCCAGGTCGAACAGCACGGCGACCAGGGTCGCACGCCGCCGATGGGCGGTGTAGCGGCCGAGCAGATAGGCGGGCGACGCTTGTCCCTCCCGGACGAACTGGCGGAACCGGATTTCGGGAAGGCGCGACGCGAGGTCGGACGGGATCCCGACGGCACGGACGGCCTGAAGCTTGCTGAGCAGGTCGCGGATGTGCCCGGCCTTTGGTGCGCTCGGCATCGTCTTCAACCAGGCGAGAGGAGTTCCGCCGAGGTCAGGATCGACCACCGGCAGACGGTCGAGTTCGGCCAGTTGCTCGTCGGTGAGGCCGGCAACCAGAGCGTCCGCCGCCCGCTTGCGGGCACGGGCACGCCCGGCGGTGCCCGTGCGCTCGATCACCGCCAAGGCGGGCAGGATGAACTTTTCGGAGCGGAGCGCGGCGACGATGGCGGTGACGATCACTCCCGGCTTGTGCGCGGTCCAGGCGGCTTGGGCGGCGGCTTCGATCATGAAGGGAAGGTCGGCATCGGTCGACGGGCGCAGCCCGAGCATCGAGGCGAGTTGCCGGGCATGGTCGGTCATCGTCTGATGCCGACGGGCGTAATCGGCGAACAGGTGCGCCGGCACATCGATCTGGGCAGCGATCCAGGCGATCAGCGGGTCGATTGGTTCCTCGACCTGGGCAAGCGCACGGCCGGACTGACGGAGCAACGCCAACTGCACGGCGAAACCGAGCCGGTTGGTGTTGCCCCGCCGCGTCAGAACCAGGTCGTGGTCCGAAGGGGTGAGCGTGAATTGACGCGCCAGAGCATCCCGATCAGCGGGAACACCGAACAATTGCCGGAGTTCGTCCTCGGTCAGCAAACGATGTCGCGGCACGCCGTTCCCCTCTCCAGCCCCGATCCTGGCGTTGGACGCCGATCCGATCGCGGGAAAGGGTTATGAACGAGCGGAAAGCGTTTTGTCACGAAACCGCGCTGCCCGACTGTCCGCTTTGCCACCCTTTCACGGACAGCCACCTCGAGAACGGAGACGTGGCCACACCGACCTCAGGCCGCCCCCACCACCCAGATGTCGCCGGCCGACAGCGAGCGGACGTTTAGCAGGGCAAAGGTGGTGGCCGCCATCGCGCCGTTGCCGTCGGGATCGTAGGACAACGCTCCCGTCGCGGTGTTGAACACGAAGCGGTCATCGGCATCGATGGGTGCGTTCAGTGCAAAGTGTCCGGTATCAAGCTGGCCAACCGGCAAGTTACCAAAGACATTTGCCATCACTTCGATCCGATCCATTCCGGTCTGAAAATCAGTGATGGTGTCCGGATACTGTCCCGGTGCGGTGAATAGAAACGCATCGGCCCCCGCTCCACCTGTCAAGCTATCCGTTCCTGAGGAGCCAAACAATGTATCGTTGCCGGCCGTCCCAACATAGTTCCCGGGCAACGTCGGATTCGCCGTATATGTCCGCATAGCAACCTCATAGTCGCTGGCGTTGGGCGTGCTGTAGTCGGGGCGATCCCAGACGGCAACAAATCCACCATCCGGCCGGGCAGCGAACTGTGGCCGTCCGGCATCCCCATCGACGGCACTGCTGATCTGGAATTGATCGGCCATCGCTGTCCCGTCGGCCCGATATTGCCGCCCATAGAGAGCCCATCCGCCCGAAGCGCGACCACCCCACCCCACTTGGAAGCCACCATTGGCAAGACCGGTGACTGTTGGCTGATATTGATCACCGGATACAACCTGATTGATCAGCTTCTCAGAACCACGCTTGCTTCCGTCAGCGTTGTAGAGCTGGCCGTAGATCCCACCACCACTGCCGTCCTGACCTGCCGACTGCCACACCACAACCCACCCGCCATCGGACAAGGCCGACACGGCGGCCCCGTTCTGATCACCAGCCGTGTAGCTGTTGACAATCGTCTCGCCACCGATCGGTTGCCCGTCTTGCCCATATTGACGCTGATACACACCGTAGCCGCTGCCGTCTTGACCTGCCGCCTCCCACGTCACAATCCAGCCACCGCTCCTCAAACCTATGACTTGACTGGTCACTTGGGACCCGGCCGTGGTGGTGTTTATCCTTGTCTCTCCACCTACGGCTTCACCATTGGCGGCATAACGCTGCTGATAGACCTCCCACGCACCGCCCGATATCTGATCATAAGACGACCATGTCACGACCCAGCCACCGTCATTCAAAGCAGCCGTCTTCACATACTCCTGATCGGACGGAAGATACGTATTCACACGATTTTCCGATCCAACCTTCACGCCATTCGCATCGTAGCGCTGCTGGAAAACCTCCATCGGCTGAAGATTGGCCAACCTGCCCTGCCAAGTGATGACGAAGCCACCATCAGCCAGAGCGGCAATGGAGGGACGCCCCTGGTCGTAAGGCGTTGTCGTATTGACGGTGAAGGCCGATCCGATCGGGTTGCCTTGCGCGTCATAGCGTCGTGCGATCACGTCGGATCCGGCATAGAGATAGGCAGACGACCAAGCCACCACACTGCTGCCATCGGCCAGAACCGCGACAGATATCAATTCAACGGGCAAGGCACCTGCAACCTTGCTCTGTACCCCTGCGTTCAACGTATTTCCTGCCAACAGGGAGGTCATGCGGCTGTCGGCCCAAGAACTCCATTGCTGACCGTCGAAGCCCCGCACGCGGACAACGTCCGTCCCGGTTCCCGCTCCGGCATTCCAACGCACCCGATCAAGATCAGAGGCTGAAACCGCAATGTTCTGGTTCGTCGCCTGTCTGACGTTGTCAAGGGTAAGAAAGCCGGTCGTCGCACCATCCGTGGTATCGATGAACTCATAGGCCGTGAATTGCTGCAATCCGGCGGCAGTCCAACGGTCCCCTTGCGGATGCGAGGAGTCAAACAAGGCTGTGGATGCGACACTGGTACCACAAGTCGTCAAACCATCATGACCCAAAAGAAGCGGCTGCGCCGTATTGGCGGTGAAGGCACGGGTCATCAACTCGTAGTCGTTTGTGGTCGCCGTGGTGAGGTCGGGTTGAACCCAGGCCACGACGAAGCCTCCGTCCTTGCGCGCAGCGACCTCGGGATAGCCGGCATCACCGGCAATCGCATCACTAACCTGGAACTGTCCGGCAATCCTGGTTCCATCGGCAAGAAAGCGCTGCGCGTACAGTCCCCAACCAGAACCGCTGGGGGACGCACTTCCCCAGCTCACAAGAAAACCACCATCGGCAAGTCCTGTAACGGCCGGCTGGTACTGGTCCATATAAACGACTTGTTCAACGAGCAACTCTCCTCCACGGCGGCTTCCATCCGCATTGAAGATCTGCCCATACACGCCAAGTCCGCTGCCATCCTGCCCAGGCGACTGCCAAACGACCACCCAGCCACCGTCTTCCAGAGCCGAAAGCACGGAATAGGTTTGATCTCCAGCCGTGGTGGTGTTGATGCGAACCTCTCCCCCCACCGGCGCACCATTCACGGCATAACGCTGCTGATACATTCCGCTGCCACTGCCATCCTGCGCCCCTCGCGATTCCCACGTCACCACCCAACCACCGTCTTTCAAAGACACCACTTGGCTGAGGGCCTGCAAATCAGCCGTCGTGGTGTTGACGAGCGTCTCGCCGCCAACCGTCTGGCCGTCTGCGGCATAACGCTGCTGATAAATGTCCGCCACACCGCCCGCCGGATGATCATAGCCGGTCCACGTAACGACCCACCCGCCATCCGCCAAGGCCGCCGTCGTCGTGTACTGTTCATGGCTTGCCGTGAAGCTGTTGACGCGGGTTTCCGTGCCGACCTTGTTGCCACCAGCGTCATAGCGTTGCTGGAAGACATCCATTGGACCGAGATCGGAGAGCCGCCCCTCCCATACAATGACGAATCCACCGTCGGCCAAGGGGGTAACCGAGGGGCGGCCCTGGTCGTACGCCGTGGCTGTATTGACCATGAAAGCACTCCCCATGGCGTTGCCCTGGGGATCGTAGCGGCGTGCGATGACATCCGAACCGGCCCAGACATAATTGGACGACCATGCGAGGACGCTGCTTCCGTCGGCCAGAATCGCCAACGTTATCCACTCGACCGGCAACCCGCCCGCCACGCGAATCTGTGGGTGGGCTTCCAGGCTCGTCGGTGTTCCGGTTGCCGGCGAGGGCGGTGGTGCCGCGACATCGACCACGGCGGTCGCCGTCGCCGTTCCACCATGGCCGTCGGACACCGTGTATTCGAAGCCCGCTGCTCCGCTGAAGCCAAGTGTCGGCGTGAACACCACCCGTCCCTGGGCGTCGATCGCCACGCTCCCATGACGGGCATTGCCCACCGACTGGACGGACAGGGTGTCCTGCGCATCGGGATCGCTGTCGTTGGCCAGCAGGAGCGACGAGGCAAGCACCAGGGGAACCCCGAGCGTCGTGCTGAAGCTGTCCGCCACCGCCACCGGCGCGTCATTCCGTCCCTGCACGGTGACGCTCAGCGTCTGCGCCGTGCTGGCCGTTCCGTCGCTCACGCCATAGCCGAAGGTCAGCGTGGCGCTCTGGCCGACGCCAAGGTCGTTGAACTGAGCCGGGTCGATGGTCAGCGAGCCCCCCGTCCGGGTGAAGGCTACCGCCCGCCCACCGGTCTGAGTGAAGCTGGTCACCGACAGCGTATCGTCCTGGTCAAGGTCGCTGGCCCCTTGCAGCAGATTCACCACCAGCGGCGCGGCGTCCTCGTGGGTCTCAGCGTTCACCGGGCCGCCCACCACCGGCGCATCGTTGCGGCCGGCCACCGTCACCGACAGCGTCCGAGAACTGGCGTCCGTGCCATCCGACACACCGTAGGCAAAGGTCAGTGTGGTGCTCTGCCCCGCCGCCAACCAGCCGAATTGGCCCGGGTCCAGCGTCAGCACCCCGTTCGCCTGCGACACCGCCGCCGCCGGCCCGCCGGTCTGGCTCAGCCCGGCCACCGACAGCGCGCCGCCCTCGAAGTCCCAGGCGCCCTGCAGCAGGTCGATCGACAGCGGTCCGGCGTCCTCGTCGGTCACGGCATTCAGGTCGCCCGGCAGCAGTGGTGCGTTGTTGGCGTCCAGCCGCAGTAGCGCGTCGGCGAACTGCGCCCACTCCACACCCTGCAACCGATCGGTGCCTTCACCGCTCGTGGTCGCCTGGATCAGCCAGTCCGAGCCGGACCGGCTCGCGACGTAGTCGCGCACGTTGCCGATGAAGACCGCCGTGTCGCTGCCGGCCCCGCCGACCAACGTGTCGTTGCCGCCGCGGCCCTCCAGCACATCGTTGCCCGAGCCCCCCTCGAGCCGGTTGGCGCCACCGTCGCCACGCAGCGTGTCGTTGCCCGAGCCGCCGGTCAGATGCTCGATCGATAGCAGCACGTCGCCCGCCGCGTCGCCGACGCTGCCCGTTCCGGCCAGCAGGTCCACCGCCACCGCGGCACCGGAGGAGAGGTAGCTCGCGGTGTCGCTGCCCGAGCCACCATCCAGCGTGTCCGCCCCGGCCCCGCCGATCAGCGTGTCGTTGCCGGCTCCGCCCGACAGAAGATCATTACCCGCCCCGCCGTCCAGCCGGTTGGCGGTGCCGTCGCCCGACAGGGTGTCCGCAAAGCCCGAGCCGGTCAGGTTCTCGATCGATAGCAGCAGGTCGCCCGCCGCCTCGCCCGCTGTGCCGGTTCCGCTGGCCAGATCGACCACCACGCCCGCCGCCGCCGCCGCGTAGCTCGCCGTGTCGGTGCCGGTTCCTCCGTCCAGCGTGTCGGCCCCGAACCCGCCGACCAGCGTGTCGTTGCCGGCGTAGCCCGACAGGCTGTCGTCGCCGCCGGCCCCGGTCAGACGGTTGTCCAGCGCGTTGCCGCCGCCGCTGAACGGACCCGTCCCGCTGTAGGTCAACAGCTCGACGTTGGCGCCCAGCGTGTAGCTCGACAGGCTGGTGCGCACCTCGTCGCTGCCCTGGCCGGCCAGTTCCGTCACCACGTCGCCGGCATCGTCGACGATGTAGACATCATTGCCCGCTCCGCCGGCCATGCTGTCGGCGCCCAGCCCACCATCCAGAATGTTGGCCCCGCCGTTGCCGGTCAGCGCATTGTCCAGGTCATTGCCGGTGGCGTTGATCCCCGCAGAGCCGGTCAGCGTCAGGTTCTCGATGTTGACTCCCAGGGTCCAGGACACCGAAGCGTTCACCGTGTCGATGCCTTCATCGGCCAGTTCGACGACGACGTCGCCGGCGTTGTCGACGACGTAGAGGTCGTTGCCGACGCCGCCGACCAGCGTGTCGGCTCCACCGCCGCCGTTGAGCGTGTCGTCGCCGTCCAGCCCGGTCAGCCGGTTGGCGGCGCCGTTGCCGGTCAGCGCGTTGTTCGCCGCGTTGCCGGTACCGTCGATGGCGGCCGAGCCGGTCAGGGTGAGGTTCTCGAAATCCGCCAGCAGCGTGTGATTGATCGAACTCTGCACCGTGTCGGTGCCTTCACCGGGCAATTCGATCAGCACGTCGCCGACGTTGTCGATGACATAGGTGTCGTTGCCGCTGCCACCGATCAGCGTATCGGCCCCAGCCCCGCCGTTCAGCGTGTCGTTGCCGTCCAGGCCGATCAGAACATTGTCCGCCGTCGTGCCGGTCAGGCTGTTGTTGATGTCGTTGCCGGTGCCGGCGATTGCCGCACCGGTCAGCACCAGCGCCTCGAGGTTAGCGCCCAGCACGTAGTCGATGGCGCTGCGCACCGTGTCGCTGCCCTCGCCGGCCAACTCGACCACCAGGTCGCCGGCCTCGTCGACGATGTAGAGGTCGTTGCTATCGCCGCCGATCAGCGTGTCGGCACCCAGGCCACCATCGAGCGTATCGTTGCCGGACCCGCCGTCGAGGAGGTCGGCTCCGGCTCCGCCGTCCAGTGAATCGTTGCCGGCGGCTCCCGCCAGAGTGTCGTCGCCCGCCCCGCCACGGAGCGTGTCGTTGCCGGCGCTGCCGGTGCCGGCGAAATCGCCCGTGCCTGTGTAGGTCAGCACCTCGACGTTCGGCGCCAGGGTGAAGGCGGACAGCGAGGTCCGCACCTCGTCGATGCCCTCATCAGCGTTCTCGATCACGATGTCGCCCGCGTCATCGATCAGGTAGAGATCGTTGCCGGCGCCGCCAACCAGCGTGTCGAGACCGAGACCGCCGGCCAGCGTGTCGTTGCCAGCACCTCCTTGGATGCGGTTGTCGAGATCGTTGCCGGTGCCGGCGAAGGCGCTGCTGCCGGTAAAGGTCAGGATCTCGACGTTGTCGCCCAGCGCGTAGGCGGCCAGCGTGGTGCGAACCTCGTCGGTGCCGTCGTCCGGCAACTCCACCAGCATGTCACTGGCGTTGTCGACACTGTCGATGAGGTAGACGTCATTGCCGCTGCCACCGACCAGCGTGTCGGCTCCGGCTCCGCCGTCGAGCGTGTCGTTGCCCGCCCCGCCGATCAGGCTGTCGGCATCAGCCCCGCCGGTGATCCGGTTGTCGAGCGCATTGCCGACGCCGGTGAAGGACGCAACACCCGTGTAGGTCAGGGTTTCGACATGGTCGGGCAGGACGAAGGCGGCGAGGTCGGTCCGCACTTCATCGGTGCCCTCATCGGCCGCCTCGATGATCTGGTCGAGAGGATTGGCGATCAGGTACACGTCGTCACCGGCGCCACCCGCCAGCGTGTCGCCAAGCGGAGCGGTGGCTTCGCTGCCGATCAGCGTGTCGTTGCCGGGACCACCGTTCAGGCTGTCGGCTCCGAGCGAGCCGTCGAGATGATCGCCACCGTCCAGCCCGTCGAGTGTGTCCGCACCGATGCTTCCCAGCAGCGTATCGTCTCCCGACGTTCCGATGATGATCGCCATCCCCAAGCCCTCTCCAGTGGTTCTCCGTTCCGCCTTGCCCCCAAGGCGAGCAATGATTTGCATATCACCGTACGTAAGGGTGTGATACCGCCTCTCCTATGAAATGACCTTCTGGAGCCAAGGCGGGAAGCAGAGGGATTTGATGCGGCCGGTTTCGGCGATGAGCGCGTTCCAGG
>NZ_JAGINM010000043.1 GCF_017876095.1 Azospirillum agricola | reverse complement strand
CCAAACCCAGGGTGGTAGTCTGCCAGATCAGAGGTGGCTGGTTATTGGACGCCGATCACCCCTGAAACTGGCCCAGTGTTGCAAGCCGATGCACACCCCATCGCGCGCGCGTTTTACGATGCCGGCCACGGTGTTCTTGCTGAGTCCCAGCTCCCGGCCTGTGAAACAGCACGCAGGTGGGATCCCAAGAGTTCTCATGCCCTCAGTAGGTTACTGTGCCGATCGGCGTCGAAACCTCGTGCCGATTCACAACGATTGCAGCATGAGGTTACTCGCTGCGCTGGCCGGGGTGCAGATCGGCTTCGATCAGGTCCGACACATCCGTTACCGGAATGCCCTGCTGATCGTTGAACGTGCCCGCCTTCGGCCACGATACGCCGCGACCGATCGCGAAGGCGGCGCGGTACTTGCGCATCATGTTCTTCGGATCGTTCGCCAACTCTTCCATGAGGAAGGGCACGGTCCAAGCGGAACGCTTGAAGGGACGCCCCAGCGCCGCTTCCAGCTTGTCCGCGACCTCGCCGTAAGTGACGGTGTCGCCGGCCAGAAAAACGATCTCGTTGCGGATCGTCGGCTCGAAGAACACGATTTCAGCAGTCAGTACACCGATGTCGTCGGGGGTCGTCAGCGTCACGGCGGTGTCGAGACTGCCGAGCGCGTGAACCTCGCTGTTTTCCAGATCGACGACACCGAAGTCCGGCTCGAAGAGATAGCTCATGAACATGCCGGTGGAAATGATGACCCACTCGGTCTTGTCCTGCGAGCGTAGCAGCTCGCGCACGTCGAGCTGAGCATCAAAAATGTCCTGCGGCCCGCCACGGCCGATCGCCTCGAAGTCGACGCCGAACTGCCACGGGAAGTAGCGCGGAATGCCGGATTGCAGCGCCGCCTTAGCGAGCTTCATCGGCGTATTGATACCCGCCGCATAGCCTGCGCAGCCGATCACGGTGTCATAGCGCGAGAAGAGGGCCGCCAGCTCGTCGATCGTGTCATTCACCAGATCGCCAAGAACGATCTCGATCCCCGCTGCGCGGATTTCGGCGATGTCACGCTGCTTTGACGGATCGCCGGACTCGACGGCGCTCTCCCGTAGTAGAACGCTGATCCTTGCGCCATCAATGTCCTTGGCGCGACGCGCCAGATTACGCAGGACCGGCATGCCGAGTTCGCCGGCACCCAGGACGAGGATGTTCCGTGACTTCACGGCGGAAGCTGTATCGTTCATCAGTCTAACTCGTTTCACCTTGGTTGCCTGTGATATGGCAACTCTTGGAAAAGTGCGAAAGATAGGTACATGCGTGATACTGCTGCCAACTCTCTAAGCCAGGAAGACATTCTCCGTTATTCCCAGACGGTCTGCGATGGCCTCCGGGACGATGATGACGGGGTTCGCCGTGAGGTGTTGGCCCATGCCGGCAACCGCTGGTCTCTCGGCGTGATCCACACGCTCGGCGTCTATGGTCAACTGCGTCATGCGGACATCGGGCGGCGCATGCACGGGATTACCCAGCGGATGCTCACGCGAACTTTGCGCCATCTGGAGCGTGATGGCTTGGTGGTGCGTCACGATTTCGAGGAGGTGGTTCCTCACGTTGAATATGCCCTGTCCGACACGGGCCTGGAACTGCTCGTCAGGATGGTCCCCCTGTGGACCTGGATCGTCGAGAATGTCGATCGCTTCCGCAGGGCACGGGAGACGTTTGACCGTGAGCTGCCCCCCGTTTCCCGGACAGATTTGCGGCTGAAATAAGCTTGGTTCTGGTTCGTGTTATGCCGCCACTCTGATTCGGTCCGGTGTGCCCTGGTAGGCCTCCGCCGGGGTTCTGCCGCCGAGCGCCGAGTGCGGACGGTCAGCGTTGTAATAATCGATCCAGCGGCCAATCCCGGCCCTGGCCTCGCTGCCGGTCTCGAAGGCGTGGAGGTAGAGGCACTCGTACTTCATCGATCGCCACAGCCGCTCGATGAAGACGTTGTCCATCCAGCGGCCGCGCCCGTCCATCGATACCTGTCAGTGCCGGGTGAGGGCCCATCCGCATTCCCGGTGCAGAGAACCAACTCGAGCGAGGCCATTCAGGCAGCTTCGAGGACACGATGGCGCAGCAAATCGAAGCCTCCGCGTCCGTTCATCGTGCGCTTGATCGTCTTCAGCCTGCTGATCTGGCCCTCCACCGGGGGAGTATCCGGAATTTCGTGCTCGGCGGGGTTATCCTGAAGCAGAAGGAGACCCTGAATGGCCCGCCGCAAAGAGCCCGTTATCGCCGACGCCGATGATGACCTCAATCCGCTGGACGGCCACGGTCCAAACCACACGGCTTGCCACGATACCAAGCCGGCCACACCAACCGGTGCCGCCGACCTCCAGCTTTCACCATGCGGCCCAATCCTCCCGCAATCCACCGGCCGGTCCGCGGCGCGAGGCAGGGCAGAAACACGAACGCCCCGGATCGCGGTGTTGCGCTCTGGGGCATTCGTTCAGCGCGTCGTCACTCCGCCGCGGTTGCGGCCAGTTCGGCTTCTTCGGCCGGCACCGTACGGATAAGGTGATCGAAGGCGGACAGCGCCGCCTTCGAGCCCTCGCCCATGGCGATGACGATCTGCTTGTAGGGCACCGTGGTCGCGTCCCCGGCGGCGAAGACGCCCGGCAGCGAGGTCTGGCCGCGCGCATCGACCTCGATCTCGCCGCGGGGCGACAGCGCCACCGTGCCCTTCAGCCATTCGGTGTTCGGCACCAGCCCGATCTGCACGAAGATGCCTTCCAGATCAATCCGCTTCAGCTCGCCGCCAACGCGGTCCTTGTAGGACAGGCCGGTCACCTTGGCGCCGTCGCCGTGCACCTCGGTGGTCTGGCCCGACGTGATGACCGTCACGTTGGGCAGGCTGTGCAGCTTGCGCTGGAGGACAGCGTCGGCGCGCAGCTGGCTGTCGAACTCGATCAGCGTGACGTGCGCCACCAGCCCGGCGAGGTCGATCGCCGCCTCGACACCGGAGTTGCCGCCACCGATCACCGCCACCCGCTTGCCCTTGAACAGCGGGCCGTCGCAGTGCGGGCAGTAGGCCACGCCCTTGTTGCGGTACTCGGTCTCGCCCGGCACGTTCATCGAGCGCCAGCGGGCGCCGGTCGACAGGATCACCGTCCGCGATTTCAGCGTGGCGCCGTTGGCCAGCTTCACCTCGATCAGGCCGCCCGGCACCGCCGCCGGCACCAGCGCTTGCGCCAGCTGGAGGTTCATGATGTCAACGTCGTAGTCCTTGACGTGCTGCTCCAGCGCGGCGGCCAGCTTCGGCCCCTCGGTGTGCGACACCGAGATGAAATTCTCGATCGCCATGGTGTCGAGCACTTGGCCGCCGAAGCGCTCCGCCGCCACGCCAGTGCGGATGCCCTTGCGCGCGGCGTAAATCGCCGCCGCGGCACCGGCCGGCCCGCCGCCGATCACCAGCACCTCGAAGGGAGCCTTGGTCTTGATCGTCTCGGCGTCACGCGCGGCGGCGCCGGTATCGAGCTTGGCGACGATCTGCTCCAGACCCATGCGGCCCTGGGCGAAGGGCTCGCCGTTCAGGTAGACGCTGGGCACCGCCATCACTTGGCGCGCCTCGACCTCCGCCTGGAACAGGGCGCCGTCGATGGCGACATGCTTGATCCTGGGGTTCAGCGCGCTCATCAGGTTCAGCGCCTGCACCACGTCAGGGCAGTTCTGGCAGGACAGCGAGAAATAGGTCTCGAAGCGAAAGTCGCCGTCCAGATCTTTGATCCGGGCGATCAGGTCCGCCGCCTCCTTGGAGGGGTGGCCGCCAACCTGGAGCAGGGCCAGGACAAGCGAGTTGAATTCGTGGCCCATCGGCAGACCCGCGAAGCGCACCCCGATGTCCGTGCCGGCGCGGTTGATCGCGAAGGACGGCGTGCGCGCGTCGTCGCCGCGCAGCAGCGTGATCCTGTCCGAGAGGGACGCGATGTCTTCCAGCAGGCCCAGCATTTCCTGGGACTTAGGGGTATCGTCGAGGGACGCAACCAGTTCGACGGGCTGCGTGATTCGCTCAAGATAGCCCTTCAACTGGGTCTTGAGGGTGGCGTCCAGCATGGCAATGGTTCCCGAGCTTGTTGTTTTCGGAGCGAACCGGTGCGCACGTCGGCGTTCGTCGTCGGCGTTGGTCCGGACGGAGCAAGGGGGGAGGAAAGGGGAGGAGGCGGACGGCCCCGGATCCGGTGTTGTCCGGATCGGAGCCGTCCGCCGGTCACGCGACCTTAGATCTTGCCGACCAGATCGAGCGACGGGGCAAGAGTCTTCTCGCCTTCCTGCCACTTGGCCGGGCAGACCTCGCCCGGGTGGGACGCGACGTACTGGGCGGCCTTGACCTTGCGCAGCAGTTCCAGGGCGTCACGGCCGATGCCGCCGGCGGTGATCTCGACGATCTGGATCTTGCCCGCCGGATCGACCACGAAGGTGCCGCGGTCGGCCAAGCCGACCTCTTCGATCATGACCTCGAAGTTGCGGGTGATCGTGCCGGTCGGATCGCCGACCATCGTGTACTCGATCTTGCCGATCGCCGGCGAGGTATCGTGCCAAGCCTTGTGCGAGAAGTGGGTGTCGGTCGACACGCTGTAGATCTCGACGCCGAGCTTCTGGAACTCGCCATAGTTGTTCGCCAGATCTTCAAGCTCCGTCGGGCAGACGAAGGTGAAATCGGCCGGGTAGAAGAAGACGACCGACCACTTGCCCTTCAGGTCAGCGTCGGAGACGTCGATGAACTTGCCGTTCTTGAAAGCGGTCGCCTTGAAGGGCTTAATTTCGGTGTTGATCAAGGACATAGTGTTCTCCGGAAGAGCAATGAATGAAAGACGCGCCGAACCGGCATCCCGGCCTCGACAGCGCCCCTGCGGGCGCTTCGGGCGGCGTGGCGAGGTTTTCCGGACCAGCGCGACATCCCCTTGGTTCGTTGACCGTTGAAGGAATAGGGGAAATCTGTGATCAAGAGAAACACAAAATACCGATTGAAGTGATCGAAAAAAACGATCAATCTCCCGGCATGCCCCCGCTGCCCACCCTGCGCCAGCTCCGCTACCTCGTCGCCGTCGTCGATCGCTGCCACTTCGGTCAGGCGGCCGAGGCCTGCCTCGTCAGCCAATCCACGCTGAGCGCTGGCATCCAGGAGTTGGAGGCGCTGCTGGGCACGCCACTGCTGGAGCGCACCCGGCGGTCGGTGATGCCGACTGCACTGGGCCGCGAGATCGCCGAGCGCGCGCGCGCCCTGCTGAAGGGGGCGGAGGATCTGGTGGACCTCACCCGCTCGGCCGCCGACCCGATGGCAGGGCCGTTGCACCTGGGGGTGATCCCGACCATCGGACCGTTCCTGATCCCCCGCGCGATGCCGGATCTGCGCGCCGCCTTCCCGGACCTGAAGCTGTACCTGCGCGAGGACCAGACCGCCCGCCTGCTGGCCCAACTCAACGCCGGGGAGTTGGACGCCGCCCTGCTGGCCTTGCCCTACCCGGTGGGCGGCGACGTGGAGACGGTGGACATCGCCGAGGACCGCTTCTCCTTCGTCTGCCCGCCGGGCCACCGGCTGAGCGGTGAGGCGACGGCCCGACCGGCCGAGGTGGCGCGGGAGGACATGCTGCTGTTGGAGGACGGGCATTGCCTGCGCGACCATGCGCTCGCCGCCTGCGCGCTGGAGCGCGCGCCACGCAACGCCACCTTCCAGGGCACCAGCCTTCACACGCTGGTGCAGATGGCGGCCAATGGGCTGGGGGTGACGCTGCTGCCGCAGATGGCGGTGGATTCCGGCATTCTGCGCGGGCTGGACCTCGTGGTGCGGCCGCTGGACGAGGGGAGTCCCGGCCGACACATTGCCTTGGCGTGGCGGCGGAGTTCAGGGCGGAAGGAGACATTCCGACGCTTGGCGGCAAGCTTGCGGGAAACGGTGGAAGAATGAATTTCTCTTGCTCAACAATCAGGAAAATCGTGAAGCAATCAAAAAAAACCCTCCGCAGAATCAAGAAATAATTAATACAATACGCTGAAAAATTGCCAATTTATCACGACTTTCCAATAGAACATTTGATTATCGTGATAAATTTTAACAGCAACACTGAAAGGACAAAAAATTCTCCCTGGAAACGGCCAGGAACGGTGCGCTGGAGTTTATCTCGAATGGCGTGGCGGAACCATCTGACTGAAGATTTTTTAGGGTGAAGCCCTCTTCCTCCAGGCCGGCGGCCACACTTGCGCGCGGAGCCGCTCCGTCGAAAATCAGGACAGGTTTCCGGGCACGCAGCAGTTTGCGCGCGCCGGCAAGGACTGAGCTGGCCCCCGTTTCCCGGACAGATTTGCGGCTGAAATAAGCTTGGTTCTGGTTCGTGTTATGCCGCCACTCTGATTCGGTCCGGTGTGCCCTGGTAGGCCTCCGCCGGGGTTCTGCCGCCGAGCGCCGAGTGCGGACGGTCAGCGTTGTAATAATCGATCCAGCGGCCAATCCCGGCCCTGGCCTCGCTGCCGGTCTCGAAGGCGTGGAGGTAGAGGCACTCGTACTTCATCGATCGCCACAGCCGTTCGATGAAGACGTTGTCCATCCAGCGGCCGCGCCCGTCCATCGACACCCGGATGCCGGCCGCGGTCAAGAGGCCGGTGAACCGTGGGCTGGTGAATTGGCTGCCCTGGTCGGTGTTGAAGATGTCCGGCCGGCCGTGGCGCGCCATCGCCTCATCAACGGCCTCGATGCAGAAGTCGACGTCCATGGTGTTCGACAGCCGCCAGCTCAGGACCTTGCGCGTCGCCCAGTCCATCACTGCCACCAGATACAGGAAGCCTCGACGCATCGGAATGTAGGTGATGTCAGCGCACCAGACCCGGTTGGATCGGTCGATGGTCATGTCACGCAGCAGGTACGGCCAGATCTTGTGCTCGGGGTGCCGCACCGTCGTCTTCGGGTGCTGGTAGACCGCCTGCAAGCCCATCCGCGCCATCAAGCGGCGGACCCGCTTGCGGTTGACCTCATGGCCGTGCCGGCGCAGATGCCGGGTTATCTGCCGCCTGCCGGACCAGGGCGTTTCCAGGAACGGCCCGTCGATCAGCCGCATCAAGGCCAAGTTCGCGGCCGGCTCGCCCTTGGCCGCCCCGTAGTCGCTGGACCGGCCGATCGAAACCAGCTCGCATTGCCGCCGGATCGTCAGGCGGGGATGGTCCGGCTCGATCAGTTCCCGCCTCCGGCCGACACTCATCGACCGGAGGCCTTGCGCAAAAAATCCCGCTCCACCACCAACTGGCCGATCATGGCGTGCAGCTTTTCCACCTCCCCCTGATGGCTGGTTTCGGCCGCTTCCGCCTTGCCGGAGAACACACCGGCCAGTCCCTCCATCGCCTGCTTCTTCCAGGTGTTGATCAGCGTCTGATGCACGCCGTGCTCGGCCACCAGCTGCGACACCGTCAACTCGCCTCGGATCGCCTCCAGCGCCACCTTCGCCTTGAACTCCGCCGAATACCGTTTCCGTTTTCCCGTCATCGGGTCCGTCCTTCTTCCTGGGCGAACCAAGCTTAGCGAACTGTCCGGGAAACGGGGACCAGCTCACAGGGCGTCCTTCTCGGCATCACTCAGACGGTGGCGCGGCGGTTTCTCCATCCCGACGTTGACTCACATCCAGCCCGAGGGCGCAACCCATTTTGCCAGCCCCGTGAGCAGTTACCCAGCGGGGCCGCGCGCAGCGGCCGGATCCACGGCTGGGCGCAGAACGGCGCATCAATACGGCCGTTTGCCGCCGCGCTGTTGTCGCAAAACCCCAGCGGACTCCCGTCCACAATTGAACAAAACATCCAAGCATGATAGAAAAGGAAGGAAATCTCCATGCTGCTGAGGATAATTCGGATGTAAAAATTCTTGAATTTCCAATACGATTCCAGCATTACTGAATAATTCTGGTTTCATATAAGCTATAGCTCCGGTTCCGGAGATATAATGTGTTCCATTAACCGCTTGCAAGAGTGCGATCAATCGTTCGTTTTTTCCGCCAGAGCAGTTTAATTTAGAAGAAAGAATTATTTCTGTATCAATTTCAAAAACATCAAGGAAAAATCTTATAAATCCTTCATTGAATTTTGAGAGAGATGCCTCTCCTTTTTTGTACATGTCAAATATAATTTCAGAAAATTCATTGTAGAATTTTGCCTTTCTATAATTCTCATAGAGCTTGTTGGCGTGGATCTCAGACCATTTTTGGCGGTCTTTTGACAGTTCCATATTCATGATAAAGGTGCCAAGACTGGCGGCCTGAAGTGGCAGTGTAAGCCATGCCGCTCCATTGGCAGTCTTTATCTTGTCACGATGGTGCCAGCCATTCTTGCTGAATTGAACATCATCAAGAATAATGAATACATCACTATCAATAAGTCTGTCAAAAAACCCAAGATACGGTAGGAAATCTGGCTGGTGAATGCAAACACGTCTCATTCCGGTACTTTCGTTGTGGCCTGAAGGAAAAAGGATGACGCTTCCCGACGAATCATTCGCCTAGGGCTGGTCCTTCACAAGAGGTACGTTCCAAATCCTGCAATCGGTCGCCGAACATAGACCGCTTGCCCAATCGCCACCAGCCTCTCCGATCCTCGCCAGCCGATCCCTCCACCCTTGAGGAAACGCCCGGGCTCCGGGGCGCACCGCCCGATGGAGAGACGCCTCATGAAGCGCGTGGCTTTGACAAGGAATTTTTCTTGAGTTACTGCATCGGTCTGGAGAGCTTTTCGGGTGTCGATCATGAGAACGGTAGCGCTTGGCGACAAAAGGGTGGGACCGGGGCAACCGGTCTACGTCATCGCAGAAATCGGTGGCAACTTTATTCGAGCCGAGGATGGATTCCGTCTGATCGACTTGGCCATCGCGGCCGGCGTCGACGCCGTCAAGGTGCAGACTTTCCGCGCTGAAACCCTGACCACGCGCTCCGCCATCTTCGACATGGAAAACACGGGCGTGGTGTCCCAGTGGGAGTTGTTCCGGAAATTCGAGTTGAGCGACGACACCCATCGCGAGGTTTTCGACTATGCCCGCTCGAAGGGCATGTTCATCTTCTCGACCCCGACGCATTCCACCGATGTCGATATGCTGGAAGGGCTGGGGGTGCTTGCACACAAGATCGGTTCTGATGATGCCGTCAACATACCGCTGCTGAAACATGTTGCCCGCACGGGCAAACCGGTCCTGCTCTCCACCGGCATGTGCACCATGAGCGAGGTGCGGCGTTCCGTCGACGCCATCCTCGAGGAGGGAAATGACCAACTGATCCTCTTCCATTGCACCACCAACTATCCCACCCATGCCGAAAGCGTGAATCTGGGGGCCATGGTAGCCATGCAACGGGAGTTTCGCCTGCCGGTCGGCTATTCCGACCACACTTTGGGCACCGATGTCAGCTATGCCGCCGCTGTCCTCGGGGCAACCATTCTGGAGTTTCACTTCACTCACGACAAGAACGCCGAAGGCCCCGACCACATGCTGTCCAAGGACCCAGCGGAGACGGCGGAATTGGTGCGCAAGGTGCGTGTGCTGCCGACCATTCTGGGGGATGGGGTGAAGCGCCCGATGGCGACCGAAATGAACACCCGCCGCAACAACCGCAAGAGTCTTGTGCTGACGGCCGACGTGAAAGCCGGTGAAAAGATCAGTCCTGCAAACATGACGATCATGCGGCCAGGTTATGGAATTCCATGCGAGCATTATTATTCCATTCTTGGAAAAACTGCTAGCCATGATTTGAAGGCTGATGACGTTTTGAATTGGGAAGACATATTCTGATTATAATATTTTGGCCAAAAATCTTTCTTGAAACAGAAATATATGATATCATATTTATTTTGTTGAATTACTTTGCTTTCAACTGTAGATTTTTCCAGGGTAGCTAATTATTCTATTTATTCTATAGTTGTTTGCCACTCTGGCGATTTTTCTTTTTACCTACAGGAAACAGTGCGGAGATGCGTCTCAACGAGGGTTGGTAATTCGAGAGGCCAAAGGCTATGGTCTGATCAACGTCGGTGCGGTGCATCGGCCCGGCATTCAAGACCGTCAATCCTTCCATTCTGCTGGCCGGCTCGACGGTCTCATGGACGGAGGCATCCTGAGGCCGGTCAATTCAAGGAATGGGCATCGTGAGCGACGGTTTTGTTCTTGTGACCGGTGCGGACGGCTTCATCGGTTCACATCTGGTCGAAGCCTTGGTCAAGCGGGGAAAAGCCGTCAGAGCCTTCGTCCAGTACAATTCCTTCAACAGTTGGGGCTGGCTCGACCACGCGCCGCCCGAAGCGTTGCGGGGCATGGACGTGGTGGCGGGCGACATCCGGGATTTCGCCTCCATCCGGGCGGCGATGAAGGGATGCGATACGGTTTTTCATCTGGCGGCGCTGATCGCCATCCCTTACTCCTACCATGCACCGCAGACCTACGTCGACACGAACATCACCGGGACGCTGAACATCCTACAGGCGGCGCGGGAACTCGGCGTGTCGAAGGTGGTCCACACATCGACCAGCGAGGTTTACGGGACCGCACGTTTCGTTCCGATTACCGAGGAGCATCCGCTCTGCGCCCAGTCGCCCTACGCGGCCAGCAAGATCGGCGCGGACCAGATGGCTCTGGCCTGCCATCTGTCCTTCGGAACCCCGGTCGCCATCGTCCGGCCGTTCAACACCTACGGCCCTCGGCAGTCGGCCCGTGCCGTGATTCCCACCATCATCACCCAGGCCTTGTCCGGGCGCCCGGGCATCAAGCTTGGGGCCGCGCACACGACCCGTGACTTCAACTATGTCCAGGACACCGTGGCCGGTTTCCTGGCGGTGGCGGACAGTCCGAATTCCATCGGGCAGACCATCAACATCGGCAGCAACTTCGAAATCTCCATTGCCGAGACGGTGGCCGTGGTGGCCGAAGTGATCGGAGTTCCGCTCGACATCTTCTCCGAACAGGCGCGCGTCCGTCCGGCGGACAGCGAAGTGGAAAGGCTGTGGGCGGACAACTCCAAGGCCCGGGTGCTTTTGGGCTGGGAGCCTCGTTACGGCGGCCGGGCGGGCTTCATGCGCGGCATTGCCGAAACCGTGGATTGGTTCCGCGATCCCAAGAACGTCGCCAGCTACAAGTCCGACAGGTACAACGTATGACGCAAGCCGCCGATTTCGAAGCTGTCTGCATCGCGCCGACCCTGTCCATCCGTGAGGCGCTTGATCGCCTGGACAAGGGGCACAAACGGATCCTGCTGATCCTTGCCGCTGACCAACGGTTGCTTGGAGTGTTGACCGACAGCAATTTCCGGCGCGCCATGCTCACCCCGGTTGACCAGAGCCTTCCGGTATCGACGATCATGACGGCGCAGCCGGTGGTGGCCGATGCTGGCATGTCAGCCGACCAGATGCTGTCGCTCATGGAGCGCACCCACTGCCACGAGTTGCCGGTCGTTGGCTCCGACGGGCGGGTGTTGCGTCTGGTGCTGATCGAGGAACTGCTCGCCCTGCGCAGCAGGCTCCACGAGAAGACCGCCGTGGTGATGGCGGGAGGGTTGGGGGAACGGCTGCGTCCGCTTACCGAGGAAACACCGAAGCCGATGCTGGCGGTCGGCGACCGCCCTATCCTGTTCACGCTGCT
This sequence comes from Azospirillum agricola, assembly GCF_017876095.1. Classification (GTDB taxonomy): domain Bacteria; phylum Pseudomonadota; class Alphaproteobacteria; order Azospirillales; family Azospirillaceae; genus Azospirillum; species Azospirillum agricola. The sequence goes on along the minus strand of NZ_JAGINM010000043.1, from coordinate 17,401 downwards.
CGATCAGATGCTGTCGGCCGATTTCACCCGCATCTACCTGATGCTGAACTACAAGGCCGATGTCATCATCGATGCGGTGTCGAAGATACCGCGTTACCAGGGGGTCGTCCGCTTCGTCCGGGAGACCGAACGGCTGGGGACCGCCGGTGCGCTTGCGCTGCTGCCGGAACGGCTGGACAAGCCCTTCATCGTTGCAAACGCGGATCTTTTGACCAAGGTTCCCTTCGACGATATGCTGCGCTTCCACGCGCGGGAGGACAACGAGATCACCGTCGCCCTGAAGGAAGTGCAGTTCAAGCTGCCTTATGGCATTGCCACCCTGGAGGGCACGCGGATCACCGCCCTGCTCGAGAAGCCGACGCTGACCCATTTCATCAACGCCGGGGTCTATGTCATGTCGCCCGCCGCGTTGGCCCGCATTCCACCGAATATACGCTTCGATGCGACCGACCTCATCGCCGGCGCCATCGCCGACGGCGAACGGATCGGCTCCTTCCCCGTGCACGAATACTGGATCGACATCGGCCAGCCGGCGCAGTTGCACCAGGCCAACCAGGATTATCACTCTGTTTTCGGTAGCCGCGAGCAGGATCAATAGAATGTCGTACATTCCGATCAACAAGGGCCAGTTCACCCTGGAAACACCGGAACGGGAAGCCGCATTCGAACGTCACCGCGGCGCGGGATGCGAGGAGGCCTACCGGGAAAACCGTCGGCAATGGACGGAGTTTCCCCGGACGCGGCATCTGGCCGACTATCCGCTGCACGTCGATCTGGAGCTTGCTTCGCTCTGCAATCTCCGCTGTCCGATGTGCTACACCATCACTGCGGACTTCCGGCGGCGGGTGAACGCCAAGCTGATGGACTACGACCTGTTCACCCGACTGGTGGACGAATGCGCGGCTGGCGGGGTCTACTCGATCCGGCTCAGCCTGCGCGGCGAAGCCTTCCTGCATCCTCGCATCGTCGACTGCATCCGTTATGCCAAATCCAAAGGCATCAAGGAGGTTTCGACGCTGACCAACGGCGGCCGGCTGGACGAGGCGATGTTCACCGAGATCATGGAAGCCGGCCTCGACTGGCTGACGGTCTCCATCGACGGCATCGGAAAGGTCTATGACGAGATCCGTCGGCCGCTCAAATTCGACCGCATGGTCGAAAAGTTGGGGAATTTCAAGCGGATCAAGGAAGAGGCCGGCCAAGTCAAGCCGGTGGTGAAAGTCCAGACCGTTCTGCCGGCCATCGAAGCGGATCCCCAGGCCTATTACGATATCTTTGCGCCCATCGTCGATCTGGTCAGCGCCAACCCCCTGATAGGCTACACCGACGACACCAGCAACTTGCCTCGGGTTCCTGATTTCAGCTGTCCGCAGGTCTACCAGCGGCTGGTGGTGGGCGCCGACGGCCGCTACATGATGTGCTCGAACGACGAGCGGCAGGAGGTCGACATCGGCAACGCCAACGTCCAGACCATTCACGAGGTTTGGCACGGCCCCGAGATGACCCGGATCCGCGAACTGCACGCGAGCCATCGCGCCTGTGGCAAGCTTGTTCCCTGTGCCCAATGCTATTTGCCCTTGCAGACCTACGAAGATGCGGTGCAGGTGGGGGGACGTTCGGTGATCGCCCCGAAATATGTGGATGGAAAGACCCGCGTGTCGGATCTCGACACCCCGGAGCGCTGGAAGCGCCCCGCGATCACGGTATGACGCTGGTGAAGGGTGGGGGGGAAGCATCCAAACCCGTGCTGGTGACCGGTGCCAGCGGTTTCGTCGGGCGGGCGCTGGGGATGGGGCTCGACGCCGCCGGAATCGGGTGGATCGGGGCATCGCGTGCCAACGGTTTCGATCTGGAAGACGCCGCCATTGGCACGCGCCTTCCGGATTGCCGCATCCTCATTCATTTGGCCGGCCGCTCAGGCGTACCGGAAAGCTGGGATCGGCCTGCGGCGTACCATCGGACGAACACGCTGACCACCTTGGCGGCGCTGGAACACGCCCGCGCCTGCGGCGCCGGGTTCGTGCTGATGAGCAGCTATATGTACGGCGTTCCCCAGAGGCTGCCGATCGACGAAACCCATCCGGTGGACTGCCGCAACCCCTACGCCCACAGTAAGCATCACAGCGAGTTGCTGTGCCGTGCCTATGCACAGGATTTCGGGGTCCCGGTGACCATTCTGCGGCCGTTCAATATTTTCGGTCCCGGCCAGGGGACAGGCCAAGTGATTCCGCACATCCTCGCCCAAGCGCGGAACGAACCGGTCATTCGCGTCAACGACCTGACACCCCGACGCGACTATCTGTGGATCGGCGATCTGGTGGACGCGCTGTTGCGGGTAATCTCAGCTCCCATCGACGTTTCGGGGCGTGGCCCGGCCGTCTACAACCTCGGAAGCGGCGTCAGCCACAGCGTTGCCGAGATCGTCGACGCCGTCGTGTCGCTGGTCGGTCCGCGCCGCATCGTTTGCGCCGACACGGCACGGCTGAATGAGATACCCGATTGCGTGTGCGACGCCAGTCGTTTCCGTCAAGCCTTCGGCTGGCAAGCGATGACCGATTTGCCAGTCGGCTTGCGCCTGATGCTGGATCATGCCGACAAAGGGCCAATGAGGTGAGCAAACCTCTTCTGTGCTGAACGGGTGTGCCGTCACCCTTCTCTCAAAGCCGTTAGCGCTTCAGCTGCTTGCAATTTCATAGGGCATGGGACGATGAATCGTTACAGCGGTCTGTACAAAAGCATCAGTGATGCAGCGGATCACTGCGATCCCAGCTTGCGTGAAAAGATGCGAGCAGACGCAGTCAATAGTTTTTCTTCAAGGACAAACATCGCCAAGCCCAATAGCTTCAAGATAGGAGAATGCGAGACACAGATGTTGATGTCTGTCATGGCCTCCTGTCCCTCTGAGAAAGATCCTCTCAGGGTTATGGATTTTGGCGGTGGGAAAGGAACCCACTATGATATTTTTTCTGCGGTTTATCGTGATATCCGTGTCGAAGCGTGGGATGTAGTTGAGCTGCTGGAACTGGCCAGGGCTGGAAAGCGTAACTGCGAGCATGGTGCCCTCCGCTTTCTTGAATCCATTCATGAAGCGTCTTCAAGATACCATGTGATACTTTCGAATGGCTCCTTGCAGTATGTCGATGATCCATGGGAAGTAATAGATAAAATATCAAAAATCGATCATTCCATATGGTGCATAAATCGCCTCCCAATCCTGATTCCAAACAATACGTCATACACTGACGACCAATATCACATCCAGAATGTTGGCCATCCATACAACTGGCAAATACCTGTTCGCGTTTGTGCACTCAATATCTGGATGGATAAAATATTGGAAAGCCATGATGTCGTGACGTTCTGGGACTGCCCATTCGACGGCACCCATGCCCTTCCCAATGGGTTGACTGCTGCCAGCATAGGAATATTGCTTCGCAAAAAATCATGATCATTGAAAAAATCATCAAGGAAAAGGATTTCTAAAGTGAGTGTATACAAAAGATTTCCGGAAATTATTGAAGCTGCCCGCAAGGCCTTCGCAGGAGAGAAAACGTATTTTTCATTGATCAGCGGCGATTCTCTCGATAAGATTTCTTTCTACGGTATAAAAAATCCTCAAATCCTAAGAGATCTAGACGAAAAATACGAAATCACCGAAGATCTAACGATCTCCAATATCCTGATATTAAACAATCACGGATTGGATAACAGTTACCTTTGGCATCTGATAGACAAATCCGGCTTCTCTGGAACTCGCATCATATGGTGCCGGGACAATCACCTCGGAGAAATAGCCAATCTGAGATCGGTAATCGAGGCGGACTTTGTGATTCCCGCACATTCGGGCTGTTCCAATTACCTGCTCAACGCCCGCAGCGTGCGTGGACCGACCGTGCCATGGCAAATGCTCTACGAAACCGCCGAAATGGCAACCCGTCTGAGGCAGACCCTGGGTTCACCGCGGCAGACCCGCGTGTTCGGTGGATACATGAGCTATGGCTTTGCCAAAAGGACAAATTTTTTGTCCGGTCTTTCCCAACATGCCGATATTTTCGACATCAAGCTGAACTCTCGCGAAAAACAAGATACCGAATATTTCAAGATGTCTCGTGAAGACATCCTGAATCAATGGTTGTCGTACAAAACTTCAATCGCTGTCCCGATCAATGGCGATCTTTCCCCGCGAATCGCTATGGGACTTTGTGCCGGACAGACTGTTCTTGTGTCGGATGAGATTCAAGATCTTGACATGGTGTTCCCACCATCTCTTCGGAACGAGCTTGGTATATTCAAGTTCAGTCCGTCCGCGGGCATAGAGGAACTCAAGTCCATCGCGCGCCAGGCTGTGCAGGTCTTCGACGAGGAGGGGCGCGAAGGCGTCCTGAAGCGCCATGCCTATGCCATGGAGAACCACACCAATGAGCGCAGGATCCATACGATCCTGCAATCTGTGGAAAAGATTGCAGACGGACGGCTTGCCGTGGTGATGCAGGCCTATCCTGATGGAGTGGGGATGACGGTCGACTACGGCAATCCGGACATCCGCATCGCCCTGTAGGGTTCTCCCGGTCCGGCCGCAGGGGACGTTGCGCGTTCACGATAGGGTGGTTGTCCGATGCAAGCGAAGCGGCAGGCCATGGAAGGCCTGGAACGGCAGGACCTCCATAAAATCATCGCCCCTTCTGGAAAGCGCCGCGTCCCCAGGTGACTGGAAGCTCCGGAAAGCGCTTGTCGGTTGACAGGTTCTGCCTGTCCGTTAGGAATGGCGGTGCCGGAGCGGCCGCCTTCCGGCTTTTATGGATGCCGTGAACGATGAGCCAAGCAACGTCAGTCAATCAAAGCTTTTCCGACTATGTCGGCTCCAGCATCGACGTCCTGCGGAACACCGCCGAGACCCTGGGGACGGGGCGGCTTGACGCGGCCATTGCCGCCGTCGCCACGGCCCTGGGGGAGAACCGCGCGCTGCTCGTCTGCGGCAACGGCGGTTCGGCCTCCGACGCCCAGCACATCACCGGCGAACTGGTCGGCCGCTTCCTGAAGGAGCGGCGCGGGTTGAAGGCCATATGCCTCAGCTCCAACGCGGCCGTGCTGACCGCCTGGGCCAACGACTATTCCTACGACACCGTCTTCTCCCGGCAGGTCGAGGCCTACGGCGAGACGGGCGGCGTGCTGCTCGGCATCAGCACCAGCGGCAATTCCAGGAACGTGGTCGCCGCCTTCGAGCGGGCCCGCGCGATCGGCATGACCACCATCGCCCTGACCGGCGAGGGCGGGGGCCGGCTGGCCGCGCTCAGCGACATCCTGCTCGACGTGCCATCGCGCTCCACCCCGCTGATCCAGCAGGCGCACATCTGCCTCTACCACCATCTCTGCGAGCGCGTCGAAACGCAACTCGCGGGCTGACGCAGCAGGCCGGGCTCCCCCTCCATGACGACCACAGCCGACGCTCCACCGACCGGAGAGGCCCTGCTCCCGCGCGCCATGGAGGCCCACATGGCTGGCCGCCTGCCGGAAGCCGTGGCGCTCTACCGCAGCCTGCTGGCCACCACGCCGTTCGTGCCCGAGATCTGGAACAACCTCGCCTTTGCCCTCGCCGATCTTGGGCAGAAGGACGAGGCTGCCGCCGCGTTCCATGCCGCGATCACGGTCAAGCCGGGATACGCGAGACCTTTGATCGGGTTGGGCAACCTGCACAACGCCGGGACTCGCCCGGACAAGGCCGTCCTCCATTGGAGCCGCGCCTTGAGCCTGGAGCCGGGGCAGGGGGCGCTGACCTTCAATTTGGGGATTTTGCTTCAGGAACAGGGAGCGGTGCCGGAAGCCGCCGAGCGTTTCCGGCAGGCCGCCGACGCGCTGCCGGGCGATCCCCGGCTGGTCAGCCAGCTTCTGCTGTGCCTGAACTATCTTGATCGTCCGGGCGAACAGCTTCTCGATGACCATCGCCGGTTCGACGCGCTCCATGGCCGGCTCGACCAGCCCGATCCGCCGCCGCACGCGAACCCGCCCGACCCGGACCGCAAGCTGCGGATCGGTTATCTTTCGGTGGAATTCCGCGCGCATCTGGGCGGCTATTTCCTGGCCCCTCTGTTCGATGGCCATGACCGCTCCGCTTTCGAGATCCACAGCTATTCAATCCTGCCCGAGAAGGCCGCCGATCGCCTGACGGCCTCCTTCAAGGAAAAGTCCGATGGCTGGCGCACCGTGGATTCCCTTGGGGACGAGGCACTTGCCGCCCGGATCCGCGCCGACGGGATTGACATCCTGGTGGATCTCGCCGGGCATTCCGGCCTGAACCGCCTGCCCGCCCTGGCCCGCCGCCCGGCGCCGGTGCAGATGACGTGGCTGGGATACCCCAACACGACCGGCATGCGATCGATGGACTACCGGCTGGTGGACGGGATCACCGATCCGCCCGGCGTCGCCGAGGGGCATGCGTCGGAACGGCTGCTTCGGCTGCCGGCCCCCTTCCTGTGTTTCCGCCCGCCGGCCGACGCGCCCGCCGTGGTTCCGCTTCCAGCCGGGGCGGCCGGGGCCGTGACCTTCGGGTCCTTCAACAAGCTGGCCAAACTGTCCGACAGCACCGTTCGCCTGTGGGCCGCGATCCTGCGCCGGGTGCCGGGCGCCCGGCTGCTGCTGAAGGACCGGTGCCTGGACAATCCAGGCACCGCTGAGGCTATGCGTGACCGCTTCCGTCGCGCCGGCGTTGATCCGGCCCGGCTGATCCTGCTGGGCTGGGTGAAAGAACCGGCCGGGCATCTCAGCCTCTACAACCGGATCGACATCGCGCTCGACCCGACGCCCTACAACGGGACGATCACCACCTGCGATGCTCTGTGGATGGGCGCTCCGATGGTGACCCTGCTGGGCGAGCGCCACGCCGCGCGGGTGGGAGCCACCCTTCTGAGCGCCGTCGGCCTGTCCGAACTGGTCGCGGCGACGCCCGAACGCTATGTCGAGACCGCCGTGTCGCTGGCGCAGGACCTCAACCGCCTGATGTGGTTGCGCACCGGCATGCGGGACCGGCTGCGCGGCTCGCCCCTGTGCGACGAGGCCCGCTTCGTGCGTGCCCTGGAGACCGCCTACCGGCAGGGCTGGCGGGACTGGTGCGCCGGGCAGGACGGCGGAGGCCCGGACCAGCCATGACCATCACCCTGCAGGATGCGGCCGGCCATGCCGTGCTCTGCTACGAGCAGGGCCGTTTCGAGGAGGCTGGCCAAATCTGCCGGGCGGTCCTCGAGGACCGGCCCGATCATTCCGGCTTCCTGGAGTTCCTTGCCACCATCCGGACCGCGCAGGGGATGCCGGAGGCGGCGATCGCGCTCTACCGCCGCTCCATCGCCTTGACTCCGTTGCGGATGGCCGCGTGGTGGAACCTCGCCACCGCGTTGGAGCGGCATCATCGTCTGGACCGCGCCCATGAAGCCCTGAAGCGTGCGGTCGCCATCGCCCCCGACCATCCGCAGGCCTACTGCAACCTTGGCGCCCTGCACCGGGCCGGCGGCCGGCGGCCCCTCGCCTGCCGGGATTTCAGCCGCGCCGTCGTCCTGAATCCTCAGGACGCGGCGCCCCGGACCAGTCTCGGGCTCACGGCGCGCGAGAACTCGGAGGTTTCCCGCTCCGTCGCCATCCTGCGCAAGGCCGTGATCTGCGATCCCGCCGCAGCCGAAACCTATCTGCAATTGGCCCACGGATTGCGTGAGCAGTCGGAATTCCTGCCGGCGGCCACCGCCTACGGCCGGGCGCGGCGGCTCGACCCCGGCAGCAGCACGATCCAGGGCTACCAGTTTCTGCTGAAGCAGGCCCTGTGCGATTGGACCGGCTATGAGGCGTTGTGCCGGACCGTACTCGACACCATCGACCACGCCACCGGAATCGCCATTCCGCTGGGAATCCTCGCCATCGGCACCACCGCCGCCCAGCAGCGTCGCGCCGCCGGCTTCTTCTACGACCGGATGGTATCGCCCCTGGCGCGCGCGCCGGCCCGCCCCGTGCCGGCCGCCCCGCGCGGCGACCGCCCGTTGCGCGTCGCCTACCTCTCGGCCGATTTCCATGAGCATGCCACCGCCTATCTGGCAGCCGAGCTGTTCGAACGGCACGATCGCGACCGCGTCACCCCACTGGCCTATTCCTACGGCACGAACGACGGCAGCCCGATGCGGCGGCGGCTGGAGGCGGCCTTCACCCAATTCTGCGACGTCCAGGCCGCCGGGGCCGAGACCGTGGCCCGCCGCATGGCGGAGGATGGCGTGGACATCCTGGTCGACCTCAAGGGCTACACCAAGCAGGCCCGTTTCGACCTGCTCGCGCGCCGTCTGGCCCCGGTGCAGGTCGCCTATCTCGGTTACCCGGGGACCAGCGGCTGCCCGCACATGGACTATATCCTGGGCGATCCGTTGGTGACGCCGCCCGAGCACCAGGAGCATTACTCGGAACGGCTGGTGCTGCTGCCGGACAGCTACCAGGTCAACGACCGGCGGCGCCCCTTGCCGGACCGCACGCCAAGCCGGGCCGAATGCGGCCTGCCCGAGGACAGCTTCGTCTTCTGCTCCTTCAACGCCCCCTACAAGATCACGCCGGCCCTGTTCGGCCTGTGGATGCGGCTTCTAAAGCGGGTGCCGGGCAGCGTGCTGTGGTTGTACGGCGGCGTGCCGGCAGCGATCGGCAATCTGCGGCGCGAGGCCGCCGCGCACGGTGTCGCCCCCAACCGGCTGGTCTTCGCCGCCAAGGCACCGCTGGCCGAACACCTGGCCCGTTACCGTGTTGCCGACCTGTGCCTCGACACGCTGCCCTACAACGGCCACACCACGACCAGCGACGCCCTGTGGATCGGCTGCCCGGTGGTGACCTGCCTGGGCGAGACCTTCGCCTCGCGGGTCGCCGCCAGCCTGCTGGGAGCCGCCGGCCTGCCCGGTCTCGCCGCCGCGACGCTCGAGGGGTACGAGGCCCTCGCGGCGGATCTGGCCGGGGACGTCCTGCGTCTGGCCAGGCTGCGGCGCCATCTGGAGGACGCCCGCTGGCAGTCGCCGCTCTTCGACAGCGGACGCTTCACCCGTCACGTCGAATTGGCCTACGAGACCATGTGGCGGTTGCACGAGGCGGGACAGGAGCCGCGCAGCTTCGCTTTGCAATCTTCGGCTGTGTCCTAAACCGGGCTTCAGCCGTGCGGACCCGGCATGCGGCAGAGAAACCGGAAGATCGTCCCCTCCGTCCAAGTCAAACCTCGCCGGTTCCGCTGCGGAGGCCAGCCTTCGTTCCCGACCTCCGCCGGGATGGGAGCCCGCAGTCGTCCTCCACAACGCTGTGACTGAACAAGGTAGCCGGCAACATTCGCAGGAAGGTCGGTAGAAACCTCACCGTCCACGAAACCAAGCCTTTCAAGTTCAGACGGATGCATGGCAAGTCCCATTGCCTTTTCCGCACGACCAGAGGACGCTATTCGCCGACGGAATTCGCCTGCATCATTTTGAGGGATGGCCCGGCCCGACCAGCTTAGGAGTTGAACGCCGAGGCCTCATTGCATAGTGTGGCCGCCGTCCGCACGGCGAGTCGGCCCATGATCGTTTGGTCCCTGAACTTGTTCGAACGCGGCTTCGGCTTTCGCTGCTAAGGCGACCTATGACTTTGATTTCAGAAGCTCCCTGCGCGCATACGGCGTTGCGCTGTTTTGCCAGCATCGCCCGTCAGCGGGGCATCGACGTGTCGGCCGAACGGCTCCAGCACGATTTCGTCATCGGCAACGAGGAGATCGGCGAGCCGATGATGGAGCGGATGGCCAAGCAGCTTGGTCTGAAGTTCTCGGCGGCGACCCTCGACTGGGATCACCTGGAATCCCTCGGCGACGCCTTTCCGGTCATGGTGCGCCTGCGCAACGGCAACATGCTGGTCGTCGTTGGCGTGGGCAAGCAGGGCGAGGTTCCGGTCGCCATCGTCCAGGATCCCCTGGCCGACCAGGACATCATGCTGCCGCTGGACCGCCAACGTCTCACCGGCGCGTGGGGCGGCGAGGCCTTCCTGCTGAAGCGGCAATATGCCCTGAACGACGGCGAGCAGGCCTTCGGCCTGCGCTGGTTCCTGGGCGAGATCTTCCGGCAGAAGCGCATCTTCCGCGACATCGGCATCGCCGCCCTGCTGCTCACCATGATGGGCTTGGCCGTTCCGATCTTCTTCCAGCTGGTCATTGACCGCGTCCTGGTCCACCAGAGCCTGGGCACCCTCTACGCCCTGATGGTCGGCATGGTCGGCGTCATCGTCTTTGAGACCTGTTTCTCGTACCTGCGCCAGTATCTGGTGATGCACGCCAGCCGGAAGATCGACACACGCATGAACGTGCAGGTCTTCAACAAGGTCGTCAGCCTGCCGATGGACTTCTTCGAGCGCCGTCCATCGGGCGAAATCATCAAGAACATGTCGCAGGCGGAGCGCATCCGCAACTTCCTGACCGGCCAGCTCTTCATGTCGCTGCTGGACACGGTGTCGCTGGTCATCTTCCTACCGGTCATGATGGCCTACAGCGTCCCGCTGGCGATGCTGGTCCTGGGCTTCACCCTGCTGATGGCGCTGAACATCGGCATCGTCATCCCGCTGCTCCGCCACCGGCTGAAGGCGCTCTACGACGCCGAGATCAGCCAGCAATCCTTCCTGATCGAGAACATCCACGGCATGCGGACGGTCAAGTCCCTGGCCCTGGACGCCCGGCAGAAGCTGGAATGGGACCACCGGGTGGCGCGCTCGGCCGAGCTGCGCTTCAACGTGGCGAAGGTCATGGTCATCAGTCAGACGGTCTCCGGCCCACTGGAGAAGTTGATGATGGCCTCCCTCCTCGGCCTCGGCAGCTATCTGGCCCTCCAGGGCGAGATGCAGATGGGCGCGTTGATCGCCTTCTACATGCTGGCCGGACGCGTCGTGCAGCCGCTGCTCCAGTTCGCCCAGCTGATCCAGCAGTTCCAGGAAGTGTCGCTGTCGGTGAAGATGCTGGCCAGCATCATGAACCACCCGAGCGAGCAGGGCCGGGCCGGGCGTGGTCTGCGCGTGCCGCTGCGCGGCAAGGTCGAGTTCCAGGACATCCGCTTCCGCTACAGCCCGACCTCCTCGCCGGCGCTGGACGGCGTGTCCTTCACCATTCCGGAAGGCTCCATCTTCGGCATCATGGGCCGTAGCGGCTCGGGGAAGACCACGGTCACCCGCCTGCTCCAAGGGCTGCATTTCGCCGAGGAAGGGCTGATCCGCGTCGATGGCCACGACCTGCGCGAGTTCGACATCGACCATCTGCGATCCAGCATCGGCGTGGTGCTCCAGGAGAATTTCCTGTTCACCGGCACCATCCGCGAGAACATCGCGGCGGCCAAGCCGGGCGCCACCACCGACGAGGTGATGCGCGCGGTCCGCATGGCCGGCGCCGACGAGTTCATCGAGCGCCTGCCCAAGGGGCTGGAAACCAAGCTGGAGGAAGGCTCGGCCAACCTGTCCGGCGGTCAGCGCCAGCGTCTGGCCATCGCGCGCGCCCTGCTGATCGACCCGCGCGTGCTGATCCTCGACGAGGCAACCAGCGCGCTGGACGCCGAGAGCGAGGCCATCGTCCAGGCCAACCTGATGAGCATCGCGCGCGGCCGCACGGTCATCATCATCTCGCACCGACTGTCCAGCCTAGTGCCCTGCGACGCGATCCTGGTCATGGACCGCGGCAAGGCGGTCGATCTTGGCAAGCACGGCCAACTCCTTGACCGCTGCCAAATCTATCAGCACCTCTGGCACCAACAGAACCGCCACCTCTAGGAGATCGACCGTGACGACCCATCAGATCGGCTCGGTCCCGTTGGCCAAGGTGCCGGCGAAAGACGTTGCCAAGGGTTCCAGGAAAGCCTCGCCGGAAGCCGTCATCGGCCAGTTCCAGCGCGACACCGCGGCCATCGACGCCGCCCCCGATCCGTTCCTGGCGCGGATCATGGTGCATCTGCTGGCCTTGATGGTGATCTTCGCAGTCCTCTGGGCGGTCGTGGTCAAGATGGACCGCATCGTGATGGCGCCCGGCAAGATCGTGTCCCAGGAGGCCGCGATCTTCGTGCAGCCGCTCGACACGGTGATGATCAAGACGGTCAACGTCCGCGCCGGCGACGTGGTGAAGCCGGGCAACGTCCTGGCCACGCTGGACCCGACCTTCGCCCAGGCCGACGTCGGCCAGCTCGAGGCCCGTCTGGCCAGCGTCGACGCGCAGATCGCCCGGCTGGAGGCGGAATACAACGACCAGCCCTACCTTCCGGCGGCCGACACCGCGGGCAACACCGCCCTTCAGTTCGGGCTGTGGAAGGAGCGCCAGGCACAATACCGGGCCCAGTTGCAGAGCTACGCCGAGAAGATCGCGCGTGTGAAGGCGACAATCGTCAAGAACGAGACCGACCGCCAGCATTTGGCGGAGCGGCTGAAGGTCGTCCGCGAGATCGAGGGCATGCGGTCCTCGCTGGCGGCGTCGCAGACTGGCAGCAAGCTGAACATGCTGTACGCAACCAACGACCGCATCGATATCGAGCGGACGCTGGTCTACAACGAGAACGAGCTGGCCGCGAGCCGCCACGAGCTCCAGTCGCTCTACGCCGACCAGAACGTCTATATCCAGAACTGGAAGGGGACGGTGATCGAGGAACTGGTCAAGCAGCGCGGCGAGCAGTCCTCTCTGCGCGAGCAGCTCAGCAAGGCCCGCAAGCGTGAGGAGCTGGTCAAGCTGGAGGCCGGGACGGAAGCGGTGGTGCTGGAGGTGTCGCCCAAGACTTCCGTCGGTTCGATGGCGCAGCCGGGCGAGGCTCTGTTCAAGCTCTTCCCGTTGGGCGCCGGGCTCGACACCGAGGTCAACATCGACGCGCGCGACCTCGCTTTCGTCCAGATCGGCGACACCGTGCAGATCAAGCTCGACGCCTACCCCTTCACCGACCATGGAGCACTGGAGGGCGTGGTGGAGACGATCAGCGAGGACGCCTTCACCGACCGCAACAACGTCCAGACCGGGGCGCAGCCCTTCTACCGGGCCCGCGTGCGGCTGACCAAGACCGAGTTGCGCAACGTGCCTGCCCATTTCCGCCTGATTCCGGGCATGCCGCTGAAGGCCGACATCAAGGTGGGCGAACGCCGCGTGATCTCCTACTTCCTGCGGCCGATTCTGCGTGGTCTCAACGAAAGCATGCGCGAGCCATGAGCGTGATCTCCCGTCTGTTCCGCAAACCCGCAACCGCGATGGTCGGCGAGACGCCGGACTTCCGGCGTGGCTTGGCCGCCCATGAGGCGGGCGACCCGACCACGGCGCTCCGCCACTGGTTGCCGCTGGCCCAGCAGGGCGACGTCGAGGCGCAGTTCCGCGTCGGCCAAGCCTACGTCCGCGGCGAGGGCGTGGCGCGCAACTTCGGCGACGCCGCCCATTGGCTTCGCAAGGCGGCCGAGCACGGCCATGTCGAGGCGCAGTTCACTCTGGGGCTGTTCCTCGCCAACGGCGAGGGTGCGCTCCAGGAGAACGCTCCCCCGGTCCGCTGGCTGCGCAGCGCCACACGGCACAACCGCGAGGCCGCCGAAGCCAATCTGGCGCTGCTCTTTCCGCACGGGCTGGGCGCCGCCCCCGACATGAACGAGGCTCTATCCTGGTACGAGAAGGCGGCCGCGCAGGGCCATGCCGAAGCGGTCTACCATCTCGGCCTGTTCCACGCCTTCGGCCAGGGCGTGCCGCAGGATTACACCGCCGCCGCCCCCTGGTTCCGCAAGGCCGGGGATCTGGGCCACGCCACGGCGCAGTTCAAGCTGGGAACCCTGTACGCCCAAGGCAACGGGGTTCCTCAGGACATCGCCGAGGCACTGTCCTGGTACGAGAAGGCGGCCGAACAGGGCAATTCCAGCGCCCAGTTCAGCCTGGGCATGGCCTGGGAGCACGGACAGGGCGTGCAGCCCGATCCGGAAAAGGCGGCGCAATGGTATCGCAAGGCCGCCGAGCAGGACCATCCGGTGGCCCAGCTTCATCTGGGCCTGCTTTATGCGTCCGGCCGCGGCGTTCCGCAGGATTACCGCGAGACCCTGAAATGGTGCCGGTTGTCGGGTGAAAAGGGCAATTCCAGCGCCCAGTTCAACCTCGGACTGATCTACGCTCGCGGGCTAGCCGGCCAACCCGATCTCGGCGAGGCGGCGGCCTGGTACCGCAAGGCCGCCACGCAGGGCAACATCGGCGCCCAGGTCAACCTGGGCCTGCTGCTGCTCAAGGGCACCGGGGGGCGGCCGGAAACCGTCGAAGCGGTGGACTGGCTGCGGAAAGCCGCGTCCCAAGGCCATGTCGGCGCCATGCTCAGCCTCGGCTCGGTCTACGGCACCGGCCAGGGCGGGCCGGTCAACACGCCGCAGGCCTGCATGTGGTACAGCTTGGCGGTGGCGGCGGCCCCCGACGCGGAGCGCGGCCCGATTCAGGAGAAAGTCGACGCCCTGCTCCAAGAGATGACGAGCGAGGAGCGCCAGAAGACCGAGATCCTGATCGACGAATGGCGCCGGAGCGCGCCGTCCGCCACGCCCCGCTGAGGCCGCCAAACGGAACCGCGGGAAAAGCGGTCAGGACGATGTCCAGGGATCCGATGTCCAGAGACCGGGGGGCTTCGCGCGAAGCCTCCCTTTTTCATGCCGGTATGGCGTCCATCGCCATACCGGCCCGCACACGCAGAGCCTTCTCCACCCGAACCAACACATCCGACCAGACACCGGGCCGGCTCTGCCGGAAAAGCCGCATGGTCGGATACCAGGGCGTGTCGTCGCGACCGAGCATCCAGCGCCAATCGGGGGCATAGGGCAGCAGCACCCAGGTCGGACGGCCCAGCGCGCCGCACAGATGCGCGACCGACGTGTCGACGCAGAGGATCACGTCCAGGTTGGCGGCGATCGCCGCCGTATCGGCGAAATCGCCGATTTCAGGCGACAGGTTGACCAGCCGCATCCCTGCCGGCGGATCGGCGGCCTGCCCCTCGGTCGGCCCTTTCTGGATCGAGAAGAGCGTAACGCCGGGCAGGAAGGTCAGGGGGGCAAAGGCCTCCAGACGCAGCGACCGGTTGCGGTCGTTGCCGTGGCCCGGCGAGCCGGCCCAGACCAGCCCGACCCGCAGTCCACGGTGGTGGCCGAGCCTCTCGGCCCAAGATGCCGCCATCTCGGGCTCCGGGTACAAGTAAGGCACCGGCGCCGGGATCGTGTCGAGGCTGGTCCCGAACAGAAGCGGCAGGCTGAGCAGGGGAACGTGCAGGTCGAACGCGTTCAGCGGAGCGGAGCCGGAAACGACCTCGATGCCGCCGGGCAGCCGTTTCAACAGACGCCCAAGATTCGGCTGGACGCCCAGAACCGCTTTTCCGCCGCGCGCCGCGATCATCGGAGCGTAGCGGCAGAATTGGATGGTGTCCCCCAGCCCCTGCTCGCTGTGCAGCAGGACCCGGCGGCCCTCCAGCGGTTCGCCGTTCCAACGCGGCTTGGGCAGGTTGGTGAGAACTGGAACATCCTTGCAGCGCAGACGTCCCTCATACTCCCGCCATCCTTCCTCGAACCGGCCGGCGAGCAGCAGTCCGATGCCGAGATTGCGGTGGGCGTCCGCGCTGTCCGGATCGGTGCGCAAGGCGCGCCGGTACTGGACGACGGCCTCCTCCAGCCGGTTCTGGCTCTGCCGCGCGTTGCCAAAGTTGTTGTAGCCGGCGGTGAAACCGGGATCGCAGACGAGCGCGCGGGCGTGGCTGGACGCCGCCTCGTCCAACCGGCCGAGTTCTTGCTGGGTGATGCCCAGGCTGGTGTGAGCCGCGGCGAAGCTGGGATCGCGGGCTGCGGAACGCCTCTGCCACCGTAACGCCTCGCCGGAGCGGCCGAGTTCACGTAGCGCGATGCTCAAATTGTTGCCGGCGGACGGATGGACGGGATCGAGCGCCAGGGCGGTGCCATAGACGGTCGCCGCCTCGGCGTAGCGCTTCCGGTCCTGAAGGCAGTTGGCCAAGCCGTTGCGGGTTTCCGCCGCGGCGGGTCCCAAGGCAATGGCGGCACGGTACGTCGTTACGGCCTCGTCGAGACGGCCGAGCACCCTGAGGGAAAAGGCCAGCCCGACCAGCGGCGCATCGGAATCGGGGCGCAGGGCGGCGGCCTGCCGGTACTGGGCGGCGGCCTCGACGAAGAGCCCGAGATCCTGGAGGACGTTGCCGAGATTGAGGCGCGCCTCGACCAGCTCCGGACTCTGCGTCAGCGCCTCCCGAATCAGTCGGGCCGCCTCGGCCGGCTGCCGGCGCCGCAGCGCGACCCCCATCAGGTGCAAGGCGTCGGGATGACGGGGCGCCACCTGCAGAATCTGCTCGTAGATGCCCGTTGCGATCTCCAGGCGCCCGTCCTGGTGGTGGCGCACGGCGATGGCGAGGGCTTCTTGAATCGTTGCCATGAAGGTATCCGTCGCTGCCGGTTCTGTCGTCGGACCGATATGTTGTTTCAGAACCTTAATAAAGTGGCTTTCCATACTCGGCAAACTCTCCGAAAGGCAAGCCGGATGCCGCCGATCCTTTGCTTTCCACAGGAGGATCCGGGGTGAATTCCGTCGCCGGAACAGCCGCAGACCGGCACCGCAGCGCATATTTCCAGCACCTGTTGCCAAAAATCCATAGCGATTTAATCATTAATTACCAAAGAGTTACTGAATATTTTGCAGTGCAGCAACGGGCCGGCGCCAGGAGAGACCGACCAGGACCCGATGCCACAGCATCGCTCCCGCAAATTCGATTGCACAATGCGTACCTCTTCGGATAGGAAAGGGACGCTGCATCAGGTCAGACCATGCCCGAATGCTGCCTGCTCGATGGCTGATCAGCGTCCAAGAAGCTTCCGTTCCGGGGTAAAACGATATGGGGATCAAGTAAATGTCGATATATTCTGTAACCGGCGGTCAAAATCTCTCAGCGGATCTTTTGGCCGGTGATACCCTCACTGGTACCAGCCCGAACGACTCGGTCACGGTAACTTCGACCTCTGGCAGCCTTCTGCTGGTGACGGGTATCGAGACCCTGATCGGCAACGCCATCGGCACTGACGTCGCCACCCTGGGCGGCACTTCCGGCAACACCATCCTGGTCGACCTGATTGAGACGTTGACCGGTAGTGCGACCCTGGATGTCGTCGGAACCTTCAGCACGGTCGGCGCCACGATCCTGGTTTCCAGCATCGAGACCCTGATCGGCAACACCGGCAACGACGTCTACTCGGTGACCGGCGGCAGCACGATGCTCGTCTCGTCGCTAGAGACCCTGATTGGCGTCGGCAACTCGACCGACATCATCACGTTGGGCAGCGCCGGCAACACCCTGCTCGTCAGCGCCCTGGAAACCCTGACCGGTGGCGCGGGCACCGACGTCGTCACGCTGACCGGCGGCAACACCAC
>NZ_JAGINM010000042.1 GCF_017876095.1 Azospirillum agricola | reverse complement strand
CTGTGGAAAACCGGCCCGCCTACGCCAGCTCTGGGGGGCGCTTCGGCGGGCCGGTTCCCCACAGCTCCTACACCACGTTCAGGGACGTGACCCCATTATGCGGCAATGCCGGCGCGGGCTTCCGCCTGTTCAAACGGTCTGTACAGGCGGCCAAACGATCATTTCCTCAGAGCTGATCAAAATGTACAAAGGGGCGTTTTCCCCTTCGCCCCGGAGCTTCCGCATGGCCCTGATCGGCTACGCCCGCGTGTCCACCGAGGATCAGGCGACCTTCAGCCAGCTCGACGAGCTGAAGGCTGCCGGCTGCGGGGTGATCTTCGAGGAGAAGGCCTCGGGCGCCAGCCGGGCGCGGCCGGAACTGGCCAAGGCCGTCGCCCGCGTCCAACGTGGCGACATCCTGGTGGTGGCTCGCATCGACCGTTTGGCCCGCTCCCTCTCCCATCTTCTGGAGGTGATCGAGGGCCTGGAGGCCGTCGGTGCCCACTTCAAGTCGCTGCGCGATCCGATCGACACCTCGACGCCACAGGGGAAGTTCGCCCTCCAGGTGCTCGGCGCCGCTGCTGAACTGGAGCGCGCCTTGATCCGCGAGCGGACAAAAGCTGGGCTGCGAGCCGCCAAGGCCCGCGGCCGGGTGGGCGGGAACCCGGCGCTCAAGCGGCGCGATCCGGAGGCCATCGCCCAACTCTCCGCCATCCGGGAGCGGCAGTACATGGCGGACCTGTTGGCCGGCATGGCGGCGTGGCTGCCCAAGTTGCGGGCGCTTCGCCCGGCCAATTCCTGGGGCAAGGTGGCCAAATCCCTCGGGCGGTTGGGCTCGCCCGATCAGCCTTGGACGGCCGATCGGCTGTCGCGGGCGGTGCGCCGCCTTGTTGCGGAGGGACTGGCCGAGCCGGCATTGATCGAGCCGGCACCGCGCAAGCCGCCCAAGGACGACATCCTGTTGGTCATCGCCGGCATTAAGGGAGCCGATCCGGACCTCAGTCTGCGGAGCATCGCCGCGCGCCTGGAAGACCTACGCATCCGCACGCCGCGTGGCGGCACGACGTGGTCGGCCTCTTCGGTGAAGAACCTGCTGGACCGCGCCAAGGAGCAGGGGCTGATGCGCGAAGCTGAGACCACCTAGCGGCTGGTCAGCCGCCCACGCCGTGGGCTGGTGGGAAGACCGTCATCATGCTTGGTCTCAACCCCGACCGCCTCCGAATTAATCGGGGCGGCTCACACACACCCTCCCGACCAGTGCGTTCACATCACCGGCAGGACCGCGATGTCGCGAACCTCGTTCTGAAGCCCGGCGATCGCGCCGATTTCGGTTGCCGCACCGGTTTCGAGGTTGACGGTGTACAGCGTCGTCCCCGCCGCCAGGAAGGCGGTGTTCTTTCCGTCCCCGGTCGCCTGGATGTCGAAGGCGTAGGTCTTCGGAGTGTTCTTGATGCCGAGCGCGCCGATGGTCTTCAGCGTGCCGTCGTTCGGCTTGGTCTGCTGGACCAGGGCGCCCATCGTCGCGTCGATGTTGTACATCGCCGTCTTGTCCGGCTTGCCCCAGGAGTTGGTGTAGGCGGCGGCCATGACGTTCGGCGTCTTGCCCTTGTTCGCGTCGCCGTCCTCGAAGGCGAGCGTGCCGTCCACCGTGACGGCGCCAGTGTCGGGATGGACGCGGTGATTGGTCGTGCCGGTCATGAAGCGCAGGCGGTCGGCCATCGGGTTGAAATCGACCACGACCGGAGCCGCCTGCGTCACCGTCAGCGTCTTGTCCATCCTGGCGATCTCGGTCGCGGCGCCGGTGCCGGGGTCGATTGAGACGATGCGGTGGTCCGGCGTGACCCCAATGACGGTCTTGTTGCCCGGACGGAAATCGATGCCGACCAGCCGGTCGACGCCCTTTACCTCCATGGTCCTGGTGACGGCCGGCTTGGCCGTGTCGAACAGGACCAGGGTCCTGTCGCCGGTCAGGCCGAGAACCGGCGCGGCGGTGGCGGCCATGGCCGATCCGGTGAGCAGCGCGGACGCGAGCAGAGCGGTCCGAAAGGTGTGCATGGCTTTTCTCCCGTGCGTTTCCGTTGCGAGAGCGGCCCGGCGTGCCGCCATTTGGCGCTCTCGAACCGTAGGACCCGCAAGCCGCCGCCTTTGGATGCAGGACCCGCGAATATTTTTTCCGCGCGGTCGGCGCCGGCCGGCCCCACATGCAGGGATGTTGCGCTGTGGAATCGCGATGGAGGATGATGTTGGGCGTGGTGCAGGCGGAGCTGGACGAGCTTGGGGCCAACCTCGCGGCCTGCGCCAGGGGCGACCGGAGCGGCTTGAAGCGCATTTTCGATGGCGAGGCCGGACGCCTGCTCGCCGTCGCGGAGCGCATCGTGCGCCGCCGGGACGTGGCCGAGGAGGTCGTGCAGGAGGCCTTCCTCCGCATCTGGACGAGCGCCCATCAATACACACCGGACCGCGGGTCGGCGCGCGGCTGGATCACCGCCATCGTCCGCAACCGGGCGCTCAACACGCTGCGCGACGGCAGGCGCGAGGATCTGGTGGCCGACGACCGGCTGGAGGCCCTGTTGGACCGCGACCAGTTCGACCGGATCATGGCGTCGTGGCACAGGCTCGACCAGGACAGCCGGCTGCGGGATTGCCTGGGTTCGCTCGACGAGACCAAGCGGCGCGGCATCCTGATGGCCTATGTCGGCGGCTACAGCCATGGTGAGATCGCCGGCCGGCTGCGCATCCCGCTCGGCACGACGAAATCCTGGATCCGCCGGGGCCTGATGGCGCTGCGGGAGTGCATGGCGTGAGATACGACCGCAAGGATCTTCCCGAGATCGCCGACGAGTATGTGCTCGGCCTGCTGGAGCCGGCCGTTCAAGCGGAGGTCGAGGCCGCGATGGAGCGCGACGCTGACCTCCGCGTCGCCGTCGCTGCCAGCCGGGAGCGCTTCCTGCCGCTGGACACGGGACTCGAGCCGGCACCCGTCGCTGCGGAGCTGTGGGCCAGGATCGAGGCGGCGTTGCCGTCGGCCCAGGCCGTTCCGGGCGCGGTGCCGCCGACCGCAGCCCCGCTCCCTTCCTCCAACGACAACCACCCGCGCGCGTGGCGGGCGACGGCGCTGTCGGCGCTCGTCGCCTCCCTGCTGCTTGCCGTCGGGCTGACCTGGAGCCTGACGCGGACCACGGAGCCGCTGGTGATCGCCGTGCTGCTCGACGGGACGGGCGAGGTCCAGGCGGTCGTCGAGGATTTCGGCAACGACACCGCCAAAGTCCGGCTGCTCAACGCATTCACCGTGCCGGCCGATAAGACCATCCAGGTCTGGACCTTGCCCTCGCGCGAGATGGGGCCAGTGTCGCTCGGCCTCGTTCCGGGATCACGGTCGGCGGTCCTGGACGGTCCGTCGCTTCCCAAGCCCCGGCGCGACCAACTCTATGAGCTGACGCTCGAACAGGCGGGCGGCTCCCCCACCGGCCGGCCGACCGGCCCGATCCTCGCCAAGGGGTTCGCGAAGCCGCCGCTTTGATGCACAGAACGGAGGCCGATGGATGCCAGCGTGAAAAGGGGCGGCCGTGGCCGCCCCAGGTGGGGTCCGGACAGAGTCATTCCGGCCGGCCACCGCGGCGAAGCCTGGCCCCTTGAGAGCAGGTCCTAGCACCAACCAGCCGGACCGATCTTGATGCACGTTAATGTCACGAAAAGCCCGCCGGCTAGGCTGCTGACGGGCATGGCGCCGATTGCGGGCCTGCCGTGTGGATCGTGGACACACCCCTATTCTTCTGGAGCCCCTTTTTGGGAGCCGGCCGATGACCCTGCCGCTGACCGACCAAGAATCGAGCGTCGATCGATTGACGGGCCCGGCCCCATCGGGCCGTCGTGGGATCCGGCATCCGCGCTGGTGGCTGGGAGCCGTGTTCTTCCTGCTGGCGGTGGCGGCCCTGTTCCAGGCTGTCACGGGCACCCGCACCGGCGCTCCCGCCTATCGCACCGGCGTGGTGACCCGCGGGCCGGTCACCGCGTCGACCACCGCGTCCGGCACCGTAAATCCCGTCGTCACCGTGCAGGTCGGATCGCAGGTGTCGGGACAGGTCAGCGAACTGCTCGCCGACTTCAACACCGAGGTGACGAGCGGCCAGCTCATCGCCCGCATCGATCCGGCGTTGTTCGAAACCCAGGTCGCCCAGGCGGCCGGCGACCTTGCCGTCGCCCAGGCGGGCATCGAGACCCAGCGCGCCACCGTCAGCAAGGCGACCGCCGACCTGGAGGCCGCGCGCGCGACCCTGGCCACCGTCCAGGCCCAGCTGCGCAAGGCGCAGGCGGTCCTGCTCAACGCCCGCAACAGCTTCGACCGCACCGAACGGCTGTTCGAGCGTGGCAACGCCCCCGCCTCGGACCGCGACAGCGCGCGATCCGCCAGCGACGCCGCCCAGGCCGATGTCGAGGCTTTGACGGCGCAGCAGGTCAGCCAGCAGGCAACCGTCCGCTCGACCGACGCGCAACTCAGCCTTGTCCAGGCCAACCTGATGAGCGCGACCGCCCTCGTCCAGCAGAAGCAAGCGGCGTATCAGGGCGCGCGCATCAACCTGGAGCACACGCGGATTGTCGCCCCGGTCAACGGCACCGTCATCCAGCGCAACGTCGATCGCGGCCAGACCGTGGCGGCCAGCCTGCAGGCGCCGGTGCTGTTCACCATCGCCCAGGACCTGGCGACCATGCAGGTGGACGCCTCCGTTGACGAGGCGGACGTCGGATCGGTCAAGGTCGGCCAGACCGCGAGCTTCTCGGTCGACGCCTACCCGGACCGCAACTTCGCCGGCGCGGTGCTGCAAGTCCGCAAGGCGCCGCAGGTGGTGCAGAACGTGGTGACCTACGACGTGGTCATTTCCGCCCCCAACCCGGATCTGGCACTCCTGCCCGGCCTGACCGCCAACATCCGCGTCATCGCCGACCATCGCGACGACGTCCTGCTCATCCCCAACGCCGCCCTGCGCTACCACCCGGCCAACGTCGCCTCCTCGGGTGCGCCTTCGTCGGCGCGGACCGGTGAGGTCTGGGTGCTCGGGTCCGCCGGGACGCCGGAGCGCCGACCCGTTCGCCTGGGCGTCACCGATGGCACCGTGGTGGAGGTCGTCGAAGGCGGGCTGGTTCCCGGCGACCGGCTCGTTCTCGGTGAAACGGCGCCGGCGGCGGCCGGCACCGTCCCGTCCATGGGGCCCGGCCCACGCATCTGACATTGGGGAGGCTGGCCATGGAGGGCACGGGCACGGACCGCTGGCTGATCGAGACCGAGCGTCTGGGCAAGGAGTACCGGTTGGGCGACGTGCCCCTGCTCGCCCTGTGCGACGTGTCGGTGCGGATCGCTCCCGGTGAGTTCGTGGCGGTCATGGGTGCGTCGGGATCGGGAAAATCCACCTTCATGAACCTGCTCGGCTGCCTCGACAGTCCCAGCGCCGGCCTCTGCCGGCTCGCCGGACGCGACGTGTCGCATCTCGACGCGGACGAGCTGGCGGGCGTGCGCAACCGTCTGGTCGGTTTCGTGTTCCAGGGCTTCAACCTGCTGCCGCGGACACCGGCCGTCGAGAACGTCGAACTGCCGCTCGTCTACGCCGGCGTCCCCGCCCGTGAAAGGCGCAGCCGCGCCCTGGCCCGGCTCGCCGAGGTCGGTCTCGCCGACCGGGCGTGGCATCAGCCGTCCCAACTGTCGGGCGGCCAGCAGCAGCGGGTGGCGATCGCCCGCGCCCTGGTCAACGATCCGCTGCTGATCCTCGCCGACGAGCCGACCGGCGCGCTCGATTCACGCACCAGCGTCGAGGTCATGGCCCTGTTCCAGGCCTTCAACGCGCGCGGCATCACCGTCGTGCTGGTCACGCACGAGTCGGACATCGCCGCCTTCGCCCGCCGCACGCTGCGCTTCCGCGACGGCCGCCTGATCGACGACCGGCCTGTCGCGGCTCCCCGCGTGGCGGCCGAGGTGCTGGCCGGCTGGCGGCCGGCGGAGGTGGCGGCATGACCCTTGTGTCCTCCATCGGTATCGCACTCGCGGCCCTGCGCCTCAACCTCATGCGCAGCGTCCTGACCATGCTGGGCATCATCATCGGCGTGGCCTCGGTCATCACCATGATCGCGGTCGGTGCCGGCGCGCAGGCGCGCATTGCCGACCAGATCAACAGCCTCGGCTCCAACCTGATCGTGGTGGTGTCCGGCACCATCACCTCCGGCGGCGTGCGCCTCGGCTTCGGCACCCAGATGACGCTCAGCGAGGACGACGCACAGGCCCTCGAACGGGACATCCCCGAGATCTTGGCCGCGTCGCCGGGGGTCCGCGGCACCGCCCAGGTGATCTCCGGCAACCTCAACTGGTCGATCGTCATTTATGGCACAACCCCCGGCTATCTGGCGGTGCGGGACTGGGATGTCGCCCGAGGCCGGCCTTTCGAACCGGCGGACGCGGACCGCGCGGCCAAGGTGGCTCTGCTCGGCCAGACGGTGGCGACGACCCTCTTCGGCAACGCGGACCCTGTCGGACAGGTGGTCCGCATCAGGAAGGTGCCGTTCACCGTGATCGGCGTGCTCGACCGCAAGGGCCAGAGCCTGCAGGGCCAGGACCAGGACGACACGGTCATCATGCCGCTGAGCACCGCGCGCAACCGGGTGCTGGGGGCCAGCGAGGTGAACCGGCGCGCCGTCGCCGGCATCCTGGTCAAGATGCGGGACGGTGCCGACATGCGCACCGCCGAGACGCAGATCCAGGCGCTCTTGCGGCAGCGCCACCATCTCCAGCCCAGGCAGGACGACGACTTCTGGATCCGCAACCTGTCCGAAGTGGCCCAGGCCCAGGAGGCGTCGTCGCGTGTGCTGACGCTGCTGCTGGCCGCGGTGGCCTCGGTGTCGCTGGTGGTGGGCGGCATCGGGATCATGAACATCATGCTGGTCAGTGTGACCGAGCGCACGCGGGAGATCGGGTTGCGCCTTGCGGTGGGCGCCCGCAGTCGCGACATCCTCGGCCAGTTCCTGATCGAGGCGCTGACCTTGTCGGTGACGGGCGGGCTGATCGGGATCGCCGTCGGTGCCGCCGCGTCCTTCACCGTCGGCCATTGGGCGCGGTGGCAGACCGACCTCAGGCCGGAGTCCATCCTGCTCGCCGTCGGCTTCGCGGCCGCGGTCGGTGTGTTCTTCGGGTTCTATCCCGCACGCAAGGCCTCCCGCCTCCAGCCGATCGAAGCCTTGCGTTATGAATAGGGCTTCACCGGCAGCGGTCGGGCCATGGGCGATCATCCATCCGAAACGGAATCTGGAGGCTTCGAATGCGCATGGCAATGACGCTGGCGACGCTGTTCTGTGCGTCCTGCGTGGCGGTACCGCAACCCTTGCCCATGGCGACGCCCGTGGCTCCACCCATGGTCGGCGTTCAACAGCAATGCCGTGAATTCGACACGCCGGTCGTGATCGGAGGCAAGCCCCAGCAAGCTCACGGCACGGCGTGCTTGCAGGCGGATGGCGGTTGGCAGGTCATGCAGAGCATTGGAGAACAGCCACCGCAGTCGTATGAAGTGCAGCCAAGGATCTACGAGCCCTACTATCCGCCGGGCTACCTGTCGGAGCCTTGGTTCTACGGGCCACCGCTGTTTCTGGGCGGCGTGTTCATCGGTGGTGGCTGGGGCCGTCATCACAGCCACAGCGGCTGGCACGGGGTTTGGCGTGGTGGCTACCAGGGACATCGGTGATGGTCCGGCATACGCTGCCGGTCGATGGGCACCAACGACGATGCTGTGGGCGTCCGGCGGGAGGCAGGCGGCACCGAAGGGCCGGCACCTGGGTTTCATTGACCGTGAGGTGAGGGGCGGACCGGGCGACGACCCTGAATGCCGGCGACGCTTCAGAGGGCCAACCGCTACCCCCCACTGGGCCTCGCTTGCGCCGCAGGAGGACGTCCTATGAATCATCAGCAAACCTGACCGCTCTTTGCTGGAAGCCGGGGCGGCAGGCTTCCATCTCGCTCTCAGCGTCAGGGCGAGGTCGGCGATCTCCGCCGTCACGATGTCCAGCCGCAGGCATCCTGATGCAGATTAAGACGGAAAGCGATTTGCCGCTCCAGCGTCCCTGGAACTCCTGGTCCGGGAGCGCACGGTACGACCGACCGCCAACCGACGGACGCTTAACCCCGATCAAGGCGCCGCGGCGCGCGGGCCGCATCCTGTCCGCATCGGAAGACCGACTTCCGGAAACGCCCCTTCGCCCAGCCTCTCCAAACCGGTTCCCGCGAAGGGGGAGCCTTCACATCCCTTGGCGCACCGTCCTTTCCGGCCGGCGGCGCCCACAGGCAAAGTCGGAGTCAAGCATGCAACTGCACGGCAAGACGATCGTGATCACGGGAGCGGCGCAGGGCCTCGGTCGGGCGATGGCCGAGACCCTGGCCGGGCAAGGCGCCAACCTCGCCTTGGTCGACGTCGACGAAGGAGGTTTGCGGGAGACGGCGGAGCTCTGCGCCAAATCCGGCGGGCGATCCAGGGGCTATGCGGCCGATGTGACGAACGAACAGGAGGTCGAGGCGCTGTTCAAGCGTGTCCACGACGATTTCGGCGGCATCGACGCCCTCGTCAACAACGCCGGCATCACCCGCGACGGCCTTCTTGTGAAGGCACGGAACGGCAAGGTCGAGACGACGCTGTCGCTGGAGGCGTTTCGGAACGTGATCACGGTAGACCTCACGGGGGTTTTCCTATGCGGGCGGGAAGCGGCTGTGTGGATGATCGAGGGCGGGAAGCCGGGCGTGATCGTCAACATCTCCAGCATCTCCCGGGCCGGCAACCTCGGACAGACGAACTACTCCGCGGCCAAGGCCGGGGTCGCTGCCATGACGGTGGTCTGGGCCAAGGAACTGGCCTCCCACGGCATCCGCGTCGCCGCGATCGCTCCGGGGTTTTGCGACACACGCCTCGTCGCTGCGATCCCGACGACCGTTCGGGACCGGATCGTCTCGGCCATTCCGTTGCGGCGGTTGGCTCGGCCCGACGAAATCGCGCAGGCGGCGCTGTTCGTCCTGCAGAACGATTACCTCAATGGCCGGGTGCTCGACATCGACGGTGGTCTGAGGCTCTGATCCGCCGGGGCGTCGTCCGGCTCCCGGATCCGGACGCTGGCGGGCAGGTCGACCCTTGGCTCAGTCCTGCAGGACATAGGTTCCCGGCGCGTCGCAGATCGGGACAAGCCCGGCCTCGGGCGCTCCCATCGCGGGCGGGGCCTGCGAACCGTCCGAGCGCGCCTCCAGCCAGGACACCCAGTCCGGCCACCAGGATCCTTCCTTCAGCGGCGCGGTCGTGGCCCAGGCGTTGGCGTCGACGAAACGGTCGGTGCTGGAACTGGTGCGGATGCGGTGGGAGCGGCCCGGATGGCCCGGCTCCGAGACGATGCCGGTGTTGTGCCCGCCGCTGGTGAGCACGAAGGTCACGTCGGTGTCGGTCAGGAGATGGATCTTGAAGGCGGAGCGCCAGGGAACGACATGGTCCCGCTCGGTGCCGATGGCGAAAACCGGCGCCCGGATGTCGGTGAGCGCGACCGGCCTGCCGTCGGTCCGGTAACGGCCTTCCGCCAAGTCGTTGTCGAGGAACAGGCGCCGCAGATACTCAGAATGCATCCGGTAGGGCATGCGGGTGGCGTCCGCGTTCCAGGCCATCAGGTCGCTCATCGGCTCGCGCTCGCCCAGGACATAGGTGCGGACGAGGTTTGACCAGATCAGGTCGTTCGACCGGAGAAGCTGGAAGGCGCCCGTCATCTGCTTGGCGTCGAGAAAGCCCTGCTCCCACATCAGGTCCTCCAGGAAGGTGATCTGGCTCTCGTTGATGAAGAGCATCAGCTCGCCCGCCTCGGTGAAATCGGTCTGGGTGGCGAGCAACGTCACCGACCGCAGGCGTTCGTCCCGATCCCGGGCCATCGAGGCGGCGACGATCGCCAGCAAGGTTCCGCCGAGGCAATAGCCGACCGCATGGACCGACGCGCTGGGAACCACGGCCGCCACGGCGTCGAGTGCCGCCATCACGCCGAGCTTGCGGTAGTCCTCCATGCCAAGGTCGCGGTCGCCGGGATCGGGGTTGCGCCAGGAGATCATGAAGACCGTGAAGCCCCGCTCCACCAGATGCCTCACCAGCGAGTTGCCGGGCGACAGGTCGAGGATGTAGAACTTCATGATCCAGGCTGGAACGATCAACACGGGCTCGGCCTTCACCGAACCGCCGGCCGGTTCGTACTGGATCAGTTCGATCAGCCGGTTGCGGAGGATCACCTTGCCCGATGTCACGGCGATTTCGCGGCCGACCTCGAAGCGCTCGCTGCCGGCCGGCTTCTTGCCGGCGACCACCCGCTCCCAATCCTCGGCCAGGTTCCGCAGGCCCTGGACCATGTTCAAGCCGCCCTGCGACAGGGTCCGCTGCAGCAGCTCGGGATTGGTCGGCAGGAAATTGGCCGGCGAGAGCATGTCCAGGATCTGGCGGGAGACGAACTCGACCACCCGCTCATGCTGCCGGCTGACGCCGTGGACGTCGGTGGTCGCGTTGTGCCACCATTGCTGGCTGAGCAGGAAGGCTTGGGAGAGGGCGTTGTAGGGCCAGTGGCGCCAAGCCTCGCCGTCGAAGCGCCGGTCCTGCGGCAACGGATCGATGCAGCGGCCTGCGCCGTCCTCGATCAGGCATCGGCCGAGGTGGCGCGAGAGGCGGGCCGTCTTGCGCGCCGCCTTCTGGACGAGCTGCATCTGCTTGCCGGGACTGGCGGCAAGGTGGGACATCCAGTCGAGATAGGCACCGGCCAGCGCCGCCGGCGATACACCGCCCGTGAGACGAGCCTGCATCGCATGCAGCGACCGGTCGATGGTGTCGCCCAGCGCGGTCGATGCGTCAGAATCCCGGTCGTGACGATCCAAGGCGCCGTCATCGGACACGGCGAGGGGGCCCCGTGCCGTCCAGCCTGGGTTTCGGACGGGAAATGCGATCGATGGGGGATCGGCGTCCGGCATGGCGAGGGTCCGTGGCTGTGGTCCCGCCATCCCACGCAAAGCCGCCGCCCCGGTCCTTGATCCACGTTAAGGTGGCCGCCCGACGCATGGACGAAAAGGTCTCCGCACCGGTGCGGTCGCGCGAACCGGAGGGGCCGCGCCCCCGTCATGCCGGCCCAGCGACCCGAACCAGCGCCCGGCCGGACATAGCCCATGCCGTGCCGGCGTTCCCATTCTTCCGATTTCCACACGGAGCATCCTGATGCCGGCCCCCAAGACACACTCCGAAGGCGACGTTGCCCTGGCCGCCGGGGCGGTCGCGGAACTCGTCGACGGCCGCGCGTTGAAGCCCCCGGTGACCTTTCTCGATCGGCAGTGGCGGAAGGCGGAGGCCCGCTGCCGTTCGGAAAGCAGGACGCGAAGGGATCGGCCGGCATCGGGTGCAGCCCGTCACACGGCGGCGCATGGTCCTGTCCGGGGAGCCGGCGGCCTTGATCCCGGTTGACGCCGGGTTTCCGACCGGGACGCATGGGTTCCCGCTCGATGAACGCCGCCGCCGCCGGCACAAGCTCCGGAACACGATCCAGTCCATGGCGCTGATCGGAGGGTTGGGTGTCCTCGCCGCGGCCATCGGAGGGCTGATCGCCGGACCGCTGGGGATCCTGTGGATGATGGGCGTTGTCGGCGCGATGCTGGCGTTCGGCCCGGCCCTTTCGCCGGCCATCCTGCTGCGGCTGTATGGCGCTCGCCGTTTCGGTCACCGCGAACGGCCGGAGATCCAGGAAGCCGTCGCCCTGTTGGCTTGGCGCGCCCGGCTGTCCGGCGTCCCCGCGCTGTACCGGCTGGAGACGCCGGTGCCGAGCGCCTTCACGGTCGGTCCGACCGGCAACGGTGCCATCGTCCTGACCGATGGTCTGCTGCGGACGATGAGCCTGCGCGAACTCGAAGGGATTCTGGCTCACGAGATCAGTCACATCCGCAACCACGATCTCGGGACGATGGCTTTGGCCGAACTGATCGGCCGGGTCGCCCAGGCCATGGCGACGACCGGCCTGATCCTGCTGATCGTCAATCTGCCCCTGACGCTCCGCGACGGCGGCAGCGGTTCGTGGCCGCTGATCGCGCTGCTTCTCACGACGCCCACGCTCAACACCCTCCTCCAACGGCGCCTCGCCCGCACGCGGGAGTACGACGCCGACCTGGACGCCGCGGCGTTGACCGGCGATCCGGCGGGGCTGGTTGCCGCGCTGGTGAAGCTTGACGCGGACGAGGAGCGCTTCCGGGACCGGCGCCTCGGTCCCGGGCGGCGGCCCGTTCGGCTTTCCCTGCTGCGCACCCACCCGCAAACCGCGGCGCGGGTCGAGCGGCTGATGTCCCTCCAGCGGGCTTCGCAAGGCCGGAGACCCGCCCGCTGAACCGGGCGATGCGCCAACCGGAGCAGACGGACCGCGCGGCCGGCCGCCAAGCCGGGCGCCGTGGAACGCCTCGTCGGACGCCTCGCCTCGTCGGCCCCGTGGCGCCGGCACGCCGGCCGCGGTCTAATGGGCCATGAGGACCGGCGCCGTCATGCGCTTGAGCATCGCCCGCGTCATGCCGCCGAGCACCAGCTCGCGCAGCCGGGAATGACCGTAGGCGCCCATGACCAGCAGGTCGGTTCCGGAGTCCGCCATCCGGTTGAGCACCAGATCGGCCGCATCGAGCTCGCCGCTCCGAAGGCACAGGGTGTCCACGGACGCGTTGTGGCGGGCCAGATGCCGGGCGATGTCGGCGCCGGGATCCTCGCCATGGCTCCCTGCCGCCTCCGGGTTGATGGTGAGGACCTGCACCGACCGCGCCCTCTCGATGACGGGCATGGCGTCCGCCACCGCGCGGGCGGCTTCCCGGCCTCCGTCCCAGGCCACCAGGACACGCTCGCCGATCGTCGGGAAGGTTCCGTAATGGGGAATCAGCAGAATGGGGCGGCCGGACGACAGCAGAAGCTGCTCGGCGGCGCGGTCGTCGACATCGGAGGGGTCGTCGCCTCCGGGCTGGCCCAGGACGAGAAGGTCGGCGTAGCGGGCGTGCAGCGCCAGCCGCTCGGCGATCATCGCCGCAGGGCAATCCACGAGGCGGCGCCCGGTCGCGCAGCCCTGCCGCGCGAGCACCGCATCAAGCGCCGCCGCCGCGCGCTCCGCCGTCTCGGTCGCGCCCCGTTCCAGCGCCGCCATGACGGTGGCGGGGGGCGGGATTTCGCCGCTGAAGCGGAACTGCGGCTGCACCCGGACCACGAGCGCGGTCAGATGCGCGTCGAACCGCTCCGCCAAGCGGGCGGCCGCTTCGACCCGGCGGGTGCCGGCCGGCGAATGGTCGAAATGGACCAGGATTTCCTTGAAGGACATGGCGCGTCTCCCGCGTCGTGGATTGTCTCGCGGGAAGGATGGACCGGTTCCCGGCACCGGCCTTTACCTGGATCAAGACGGCCGTGGCGCATCGGTTTTGCTCCGTTCGGCGCCGGCAGCTGGCGCCGACCCGCTTGATCTGCGTAAAGGCCCCCGATCCCCGCTTCGGCGAGGATGGTCGTCCAAGCCGCCGGTGCGCCCCCGGTGCCGGGCACAGGCTTCTTCCGAAGGGGGAAAGCGGGACGAGATGCGATGCGATCATTGCTGGCTGCCGTGCTGCTCCTCGGCGCCTTCAGCGGTAGCCTGATCGGATCGCCCATCAGCAACAGCGGGATCGGCTTCGCCATCCCAATCACCCCGGCGAAGGGCGTGGTCGGGCGCCTGATCCGGGCGGGCGGTGCAGCGCCGCCCGAGTGAAGGCCGGCATGCCGCAGGACCGCGCTCCCGGAGAGCCCCCTCACCGGTAGCTGGCGCGGCCGAGATCCCGCTCCAGCGCCACGACGTGGCGCAGGGTGCGCAGCACGCTGTCGGGCGTGAGGCTGAGGTAGTCGATGCCGAGCCCGACCAGGAACTCCGCCATCTCCGGATAGTCCGATGGCGCCTGCCCGCAGATGCCGCAAGGCCGCCCGTTGCGCTTGGCGCCCTCGACCGCCTGGCGCAGGAAGGCGAGCACGCCCGGATCGCGCTCGTCGAAGTCGAAGGCGACCAGCGGGCTGTCGCGGTCCACGCCGAGCGTGAGCTGGGTGAGGTCGTTGGAGCCGATGGAGAAGCCGTCGAAGAGGCGGGCAAACCCGTCGATCAGCAGCACGTTGTTGGGGATCTCGCACATCACGTAGATCTCCAGCCCGTCGCGCCCGCGGACGAGGCCGTGGCGGGCCATGGCGGCCAGCACCCGCTCCGCCTCGTCGAGGCGGCGGCAGAACGGGACCATGACCTTGACGTTGTCCAACCCCATCGCCCCGCGCACCCGCAGCAGCGCCTCGCACTCCAGCGCGAAGCCCTCCTCGTAGGCGGGGTGCGCGTAGCGCGTGGCGCCGCGGAAGCCGAGCATCGGGTTCTCCTCAACCGGCTCGAACCAGCGTCCGCCGACCAGGGCCGCGTACTCGTTGGTCTTGAAGTCCGACAGGCGCACGATCACCGGCCGCGGGTGGAAGGCGGCGGCGATGGTGCCGATGCCCTCCGACAGGCGCTGCACGAAATAGGCGGCGCCGCTCGCGCTGTTCCGCATCAGCGCCCGGATGCGCTCCCGTTCGGCGGCGTCGCCGACGCGCTCGGGGTGCAGCAGCGCCATGGGATGGACCTTAATGGTCTCGCCGATGATGAACTCCATGCGCGCCAGCCCGACGCCGTCGACCGGCAGCGCTGCGGTCTGGAACGCCTGACCGGGGTTGCCGAGATTGACCATGATGCGCGTCCGCGGGCGCGGCAGGTCGCCGAGGTCGGTGCGCTCCACCCGGAAGGGCAGCACGCCGTCGTACACCCGGCCGCTGTCGCCCTCGGCGCAGGACACGGTGATGGTCTGTCCGTCCCGCAGCACCGCCGTCGCGGTCTCCGTCCCGACCACCGCGGG
Source organism: Azospirillum agricola (assembly GCF_017876095.1). GTDB lineage: Bacteria > Pseudomonadota > Alphaproteobacteria > Azospirillales > Azospirillaceae > Azospirillum > Azospirillum agricola. The sequence goes on along the minus strand of NZ_JAGINM010000042.1, from coordinate 18,136 downwards.
AATGCCCAGCTCGCGCGCCAGGATGGCGGCGTGGCAGGTGCGGCCGCCGCGGTCGGTGACGATGGCCGCCGCCGTCTTCATCACCGGTTCCCAATCGGGCGTGGTGGCCTCGGCGACCAGAACCTCGCCGGGACGGAAGGCGGACAGCTGGCCGGCGTCCTTGACGACGCGCACGGGTCCGCTCGCCATGCGGGTGCCGACCGCGCGCCCGGCCGCCAGCGGCGTACCCTTACCCTCCGGAACGAAGGTCTCCAGCTCCCGCGCGCTGCGGCGCGACGCGACGGTCTCCGGCCGCGCCTGGACGACGTACAGGGTGCCGTCGAGCCCGTCCTTCGCCCATTCCATGTCCATCGGCTGGCCGTAATGCTCCTCGATGGCGATGGCGTAACCGGCCAGCCGCAGCACCTCCTCATCGGTCAGGCAGAAGACCTCGCGAGCGGCGTCGGGGGTCGGGACCACCCGTGTCGGGTCTTGGTCAGGGCCGGGCCGGCAGACCATGCTGACCCGCTTGTCGCCCAGCCGCCGGCGCAGCACGGCCCGGCAGCCGCGCCGGTAGGTCGGCTTGTGGACGTAGAACTCGTCGGGATCGACGGTGCCCTGCACCACGGTCTCGCCAAGCCCGCAGGCGCCGGTGATGAAGACCACGTCGGGAAAGCCGGATTCCGTGTCGATGGAGAACATCACGCCGGCGGCGGCCAGATCGGCGCGCACCATCTTCTGCACCCCCACCGACAGCGCGACCTTGAAATGGTCGAAGCCCTGGTCGATGCGGTAGGCGATGGCGCGGTCGGTGAACAGCGAGGCCTGGCAACGCCGCACGGCCTCCACCAGCGCCGTCTCGCCGCCGACGTTGAGATAGCTCTCGTGCTGGCCGGCGAAGCTGGCGGCCGGCAGATCCTCGGCGGTCGCGGAACTGCGGACGGCGACGGCCAGATCGGAACCGTACGCGTCCCGCAACACCCGGTAGGCCGCGCGCAGTTCCGCCTCCGCCTGCGGCGTGAGGTCGGCGGCGTGGACGATCTCGCGGGCGCGGGCGGCAGCACGGGACAGGCGCGCCACATCCTCCTTGCCGAGCCCGTCCAGAAGGCCGTGCAGCGCCCCCCACGCGCCTGCTGCGTTCAGCGCGTCGCGGAAGGCGTCGGCGGTGAGCGCGAAGCCGTCGGGCACCGCCACCCCGGCAGCGGCCAGATGCCGGCACAATTCGCCGAGCGAGGCGTTCTTGCCACCGACCAGGGGCACGTCCTCGCGTCCCAGCTCTTTGAACCAACGGATGTAACGGGGGTTCGCCATGGCCCTCTCCCGACGTCAGCGCGGTTGCGGTATTCACCGTCCCAGCGTCCCTCCGCCGCACGCCCGTCGCGTTAACGCAGATCAACGCCGATCATCAAGGGCATGTCCAAAGGGGGCCATATCGCTGTGGACGGACCCCCATGACAGGGCTATCAGACATGCTTGGCGCGGGCGGCCTGGACCATGACCATGTCCCCGACCGTGTCCGGCGTGACCAGCCCGACCAGCGCGCCTTGATCGTCGCGGACGCCGACCGCGGGGAGATGCTTCCCGCGCATCAGCTGCAGGGCCTCCCCAAGGGCCTGGCAGCGGTCGAGCACGGGGATGTCCGACCGCATGACCGCGACGACGGGCGTGCCGGAGCCGCGCTCCCGCAACGCCCGGATCATGTCGTCGCGTGTGAGGACACCGGTCAGCCGGCCGGCGCCATCCACCACCGGGAACGCGCGCTGGGCGGTGTGCATCAAGCATTGCGCGGCGTCCTCCAGGGCGCTGCCGGGGGACAGGCTTTCGAAATGAATGATCATGCCGTCCGAAACCGGGTGGCCACGCACGGCGTCCTGGATTATGGCGTCCTCGGCTTCCGCTGCGGCGCCGAGATAGACGAACAGCGCGACAAGGATCAGCAGCGGGTTGCCGAACAGGCCGAGCAACGCGAGGGCGACCGCCACCGCCTGCCCGACCGCCGCGGCGATCCGTGTGCCCCGGCTATGGCCGAGACGGCGGGCGAGCGCCGCCCGGAGCACCCGTCCACCGTCCATCGGAAAGGCGGGAAGGAGGTTGAACAATCCGAGCGCGAGGTTCGCCGACGCCAGCCGGGCCAGCAGATCGACGCCGGGGTTCTGGAACTCCAGGTCCTGCACCGGCCGGAAGCCGCCGAGGAGCACGAACAGGAAGGCGGAAATCAACAGGCTCACGGCCGGACCGGCGAGCGCCACAGCCATCTCCTGGGCCGGATTCTCCGGAACGAGCTCCAGGTTCGCCATGCCGCCGATCGGCAGCAGCGTGATGTCCGTCGTACGGCCCCCGTAGCGACGCGCGGCGAGGACATGCCCGAACTCGTGTAGGAGGATGCACAGGAACAGCAGCGTGGTGAAGACGAGGCCCCGGATCGCCGCCGCCCATCCGCCCTGCGCGAAATGGGCGGCGCCGATCCAGAGGAGGAGCAGGAGAAACGTTGCGTGGATGCGGATCATCGTGCCTTTCACGCAACCAATCGGGATCGACCAGTTCATAACGGTGCTCCGACGATGGCGGCTGCAAGCGCCCTGGCCTCCGGTTTGACGGAGGATGCTCAAGGAAAGCGGCCCAACTGCTGGGTTTCCCCGCATCAGGAAAAGACGTCCTAGCGGTCCCGCCACCGGTGGCGACCGCCACGCCCGTGCCCTGGCCTGCAATCCCCCGCGCGCCGGAGAAAGCCATCGATGGCCCCCGATCGGCCAGCGGGCTGTCCAGGGCGACCGACTCCGCGCTGTTCGCCTCCGCCACGGCTGGCACCGCTTCCCCAAGCCGTCGCCCCAGGCGGCCCGCAGGGGGTGTCCGCGGGCGTCCGATCGCCGGGCCTCAAGCAGCACGACGGCCGGTGCCTCTATTGCCCGGAGTGAGCCAAAGGCTTGGCGGTGTCCTTGGCCGGTTCCTTGCGGACTTGGACCGTCGGTTCTTGCAGCGCCTGGGTCGCAGAAACCGCCTTTTCCGCCTGCGGGGAGGTGGCCTGGAAAAAGCTTTCCCAACCCTGTGCGACGATTGTCAGCCATTGCCCGGCGACAAGCGGGGGAGTTACGTCGGCCTCCCTTCCGGCGGATGGGCGGGCCAACTCCTGGATGGTCCGGACGTTAGCCTGGAGGATGCCCTGCAGTGAGGCCGAGGCGGACTGGCGCGCATGCCGCCACGCTTCCGCGGCCGTCTCCGATGTCTCCTCCAGCAACCGCAGCCTGTTCCTCATGCTTCGGTGCCAAGCATCCAGCATGATCTCCGTCGTGTCGTTCTGCTTCGACGTCGCCTCGATCCAAAGGGCCGTGGTGTCCGCGAACTGTTTCAGGGCCTGGGTGCGCAAGTCGTCGGCGCTGTCCCGGATCCGCTCGAATGGCTGCAGGCTCCGATCCGGAGCGTCGGGGGTCCTTCCGGCAGCCTTGAAACCGCTCCGCGGCGTCGGCGACTCGATTGCGGTCTGATGCGGCATGGTTCGGTCCTTCTCTGGTAAGAAAAGTGGGGGTCAATGGGCCATCAGGACCGGCAGCGGGCAGTGCGTCAGGATCGCCCGCGAGTTGCCGCCCATCACCCATTCGCGGAATCGGGAGTGGCCGTAGGCGCCCATGACGAGGAGATCGGAGCCGCACAGGCGGGCTTCGTTCAGGAGCCCGTCGGCGGCGCGTTCCCAGCCGCCGGCTCGGCGCAGTTCGGCCGTCACCCCGTGGCGGTCGAGGTGCCGGGCGATGTCGGCCTCGGGGGCTTCCCCGGACCGCCGCGAGGCGCCGTGCTCCTCCACGGTCGCCACGGTCACGACGCCCGCCCGCTGAAGCAAGGGAAGCGCTTCGGTGAGCGCGCGGGCCGCCTCCCGGCTGTCGCTCCAGCCGATCAGAATGTTCGTCGGCGGCGCGGCCGGCCGGCTCCCCGGCGGAACGAGATAGACGGCCCGCCCGCCGTCGAACAGGACATCCTCGACGAGGCCGGGCCATCGCCGCTCCTCGTCCGATCCCCAGGGGCGGCTCATCACGAACAGGTCGGTCGAGCGGGCCAGGCTGGACACCGCCCAGGCCAGAGGAAAGTCGGCCTCGTCGATGCGGCGGAGTTCGTTCAGCCCGGAAAGCTGTGCGCATCGACGGCGTAGCCGGGCCTCGACCTCGTCGCCTCGTCTCCGGCTGTCGGCGATCATCTCGGTCAGGATCATCGCGCTGGGGTCACCGAGGTCGGCCGGCGGAAAGACCATCTCGGCGATCCGGTTGGTGAAGACCCCGACGAGATGGGCGTCGAACAGGCCGGCGATCATGTCGGCGTGGGCGATCCTGGCCTCGTCCTCCGCCGTTCCGTCGAGATGGACACAGATATCCTTGATCATGACCCGACGTCCTCCAGCAGTGCGACCATAGGGATGCGGGCGGGCATGGCCGACGCTCACGCGACGCCGAGACGGTCGTCGACCGCCGTCACCCCGGGGGCGGACCACGCCGCCCGTTCGACGATGTGACGCTCGTTCCAGGTCCGGACCTTGCCTTCAAGGGTGACCCGGGCGCCGTCCACCCGCACGGCGATGCCCTCGGACTCGACTTGGGCGTTGCGCTTCAGCGCGTCCTCAATCTGTTGCTTCACGTCGGCCGGGGTCGGGTGCGGCTTGACCTCGATCTGGTTGAGGACGCCCTTGATGCGGTCGAGCCGGTGGACGGCGTCGTCGGCGGCCTTGCTCTGGAACGGCCATTCGACCTCGCCCGTCAGGGTCAGCCAGCCGTCCTGGACCTTGACCTGGACGCTGTCCTTGGGAACGAACACGTCCCAACCGAGCAGGTGCACAGCCCGTTTCGCGATCTCCCCGTCGCTCAGGGCGCCGGTGTCGGGATGGCGGACCTCGATCTCCTGCACGATTCCTTTGACTCCCCTCACCCGCCGCACCGCCTTCTCCACGGCGAGCTTTCCGGCCAGGGTCAGCACATGGCCCGTCAGGGTGGCGATCCCCTCGTCGACGCTCACGCCGATGTCCGCGGCATCGATGCTGGGCTCGAACTCCAGTTCGTCGAGGATGAGCTTGCGCAGATTGAGGTCGGTCATGATGGTCTCCCATGATGATCCCGGGCGCGTCCGCCGTGATCGTGTCCGGCACACTGTCCGCCCCGGCGGTCGGAGCCCTTGACGCAGGTTAAACGGCTGCCTGCCTTGCGGAGTCCCGTCGTGGCAAGTGTGATGGGCCGACGCCACGGGCTGGGCATCGGTGCCACGAGGCGTGCCGGACGTGTTGCGGAGGATTATGAAACGACTGATCCCAACGAGAATCAGGAAGCGGCAACGATGGGAGGCATCCGCATCCGGCACGTAGAGGAAACATATTGGGGAAAGCGCGTCACGCGGACATCCGCGGTGGATGACGATGGAAGTACCACGCCTCGGCCGCCGACAGCAGGGTGACCGCCAGACCGATCGCGACGTGGCTCCGCATGGCCAGCGGATGCCCGGCGAAGCCGAGCGCCCAGGGAGCGGCGAATGCCCAGAGGCCGACCAGAAGGTTGCCCCATTTTTCCCACTCGGCGAAGGCGAAGATCGCGGCAAGCGCCAGGACGATTATGACCGCGCCGGTGGTCCAGGCGTTCCAAGATGCCAAACTCAGGTCCGTGAACCGGAACAGCCACGGTGTGATGAACAGGCCGGCTCCAAGAAGCAGGGTCATCACATCCGTGAAACCCTTGTCCTGCCGGTCCTTCCAGGTTGCGTGGATCATCCGTTCCTCCAATGGTGGTATCGGTGCGCTCGGCACGGTTTGCGTCCAGCGCTTCCATCTCTCAAACCCGCCCGCTTCACCGCTCCGTGTCAGGTCGCTTGGTTGGTCAAGGCGTGCTTGCGGCCATGCGGCTCCCGTTCCTTCCTCCGACGAGATGGCGACCGTTCCTCTCCGGCGATGTGATGGGCAATGGATTGCGCATGTCGGGCTTCCTTCCCAAGAGTCGCACGCTCGGCGAGCAAGGCCGCTTCGGCTTCAAGCCAGTGCCGGACCTGCTGCCCTTCGGGCTGGCCTTCCTCGTTCCAAAGCCGATAGGCCCGCTCCCGGATTTCGGCCTCCCGGTCATACTGCCCAACCGTTCCCATGGTGGCGTCTCCCTGGCTCGTCGTTGCATGACCCGATGTGGCAACCTAGCCGGCATCGGGCGGCGGCGTCTTTATCTGGGTTAAGAACCAACCGTGCCGAAGCGGACTCGCATCCCCGGATAACCGGCAGCCAGCAGGCGATTGCCGGAGCCGCTCCTCAGGATCAATGATCCTCCGCCTGTTATCGAGGTTAAGCCATCGGGCGACCGGCTGATTTCCAATGGAGCGGCAAGGGCATTCCCACTCCAACCCTGGAGGCCATCAATGCGATTCATTTCCTTTACCGGCTGTGCCGTTGCAGCGGCGGCATTCCTGGCGGTGCCGTCGCCCGTGTGGTCCCGAGCCGCGGGACAAGGCGGCCAGGGACGAGCCCATCGGCCGATCCTTCTACATTGCGAACTGTGCCGTGTGCCACGGCCGCGACGGGAAGGGCGACGGACCCTATGCGGTGTTTCTGAACCGCAAGCCGGCGGTTCTCACCACGATCCGGGAACGCAACAAGGGCATCTTCCCACAGGAGCGCCTGTACAAGATGATCGACGGCCGGGAGCCGGTTACGGCGCACGGCACGCGGGAGATACCGATCTGGGGGGATGTGTTCCTCGCGTGGTCCGTTCAGGATTTCTGGCCATGGGGGTCCGAGCAGCTCGTCCGAGGTAGAATTCTGGAACTGCTCTTTTATCTGCAGTCCATCCAGAAGTGACCGTCCGCCGCCGGTGGAGCGTCGAGCCGTCGCATCACCCGCTCCTTTGAAGGGGATCTGGGAGGCGACCGCTTGCCAGGACGATGCGCCGCACCGCAGTTTCGATCAGGTGGTACTTCACGCCGCTGACCGTCGCCTCCCGGTACCAGTTGATCAAGTCGCCCCAGGGATCGGTGATCTTGGCGAGACCCGAGAGGACGGCGACAACCGCGCCGACGTCGAGCGTCCCCTGGATCGCGTACAAACCGCCGATGCCGAGCACAGCGGCGACGCCGAGATGCTGCATCGAATTCATCAGGAAATTCATTTCGAACTTCAGGACGTAGATGCCCATGTTCAACGCAAAGACGGTGTCGATGTCCACTGTCCGGGTTCGCACCCCAGCCTCCGCATCGTGGGGAGGGGCAGCCATGCCGCCGCTGATCCGGCGCAGTGTCCGGATGCGTGTGGCCGCCCGCCGGTTGATCGCCCGCTGCATCAGCGGAACGAATACCAGCTGTGGCAGAAACACCAGGGCGCTCACCACCGCGAATTCCGGCCTCACATGCAGCATGTAGCCGAGCACGCTGACTAGGATGCCGCCTTGCAGCAGGGGCTCCGACAGGCTGATGCCGATGAAGTTTCCGACCGGTTCCGCCTCCGACAGCACCAGTGCAATCCCCACGCCGCTCTCTTCGGCTGGAGCGCCCGGCCGCGGAATGCCCGCGTGCAGGCCGGAGATCGTCGCGCGCAGATGCCGCACCGCCGTTTCGCTGACCCAGCCGCGGTAGATGTTCAGGACCAGCTTGAGCCCTCCTTCCAGGAGCGCGAGGCCGAGATAGCCGCCCGACAGCCACGCGATCGTGGACAGCGATCCAGACGAGATGGCGTCGTTGACGATGCGCCTCTGGATCTCAAGCGGCCAAACGCTGAGCAGGAAGACCAGGACGGACAGGATCGACAGCCCGATCTGGTGTGTCCCGCTGTGGCGCCGGACATAGCCGGCGATCGACGGTGGCAGTGGGCCAATCGGTTCTTCATGCTTCATCGGGGGGCCGGTGTGCGGATCGTGCCGGTTCTTTTGCCCGTTTCCTCAATCCCCGGCTTGCCGAACCGGTCGTAGAACAGCCGCTTGACGCCCTCGGCCAGGGCCAAGTAGCCGGCGACCGTCGCCGCGAGAAAGGCGAAATAGGCCGGAGGCAGCGCGACGAAGCCGAAGAGCGGGCCGAGGGGGGTGAACGGCAGGGCCGCCGCCAGCAAGACGACCCCCACCGACAGCCCCGCGAGCAACGGGTGCGGCCGGCTGAGCAGGATCGACCGCCGCGTCCGGCTTGGGCGGGTCGAGGAAGACCGCGAAGCCGGCGAAGACCAGCTCCGTCTCGTCGTCCACCCGCGCCTCCCGCCGGTCCGGCCCGACCAGCCGCGAGGCGATGCCGAGCACTCGGAAGCCGTCCTCGCCGAGCTGCTCGAACAGGCGCTGGACGGCGGCCTTCGCTCCGGCGTCGAAGGGGCGGACCTCCCCGGCCTGCGTTTCGTAATGGGTGGACAGGCGCAGAACGTCCTCCGGCGCTCCCTTCACGATCAGCCGGTGCTGTCCCTCCCGCTCCAGGAGCACGGAGACTCGCCTGCGCTCGAAATCGAAGGGCACCTCGTCGAGCTTACGCCAGCCGGTCCCGTCCGGCTGGCCATGTTCCAGGATGGCGTCGTCGAGCGGGCTGCGGATGCCGCTCTCGAAGCGGCTGTTGAGCCAGGCCAAGTGGAACACGTCGTCGCGGTCCCGACCCTGGGCGTCGACGTGCCGGACCAGACGGATGCGCGCCTCGGTGAGGGTGCCGGTCTTATCGGTGCACAGGACGTCCATGGCGCCGAGGTTGTGCAGCGCCGTGAGGCGCTTGACGATCACCTTGCGTTCGGCGAGGCGCAGGGCGCCGCGGGCGAGCGTCACGGTCACGACCATCGGCAGCAGCTCCGGCGTGAGACCGACCGCGAGGGCGACCGCGAACATCAGCGATTCGAGCCACGGCTGGTGGAACAGCAGGTTGGCCAGCAGCACGAACAGCACCAGGAAGACGGTGACGCGCAGGATCAGTAGACCGAAATGGCGCACGCCGTTTTCGAAGTCGGTGGGTGGCGCCGCCGCCGCCAAGCTGTGGGCCATGCCGCCGAGCAGGGTGGCGCGGCCGGTCCGCACGATCACCGCCCGCCCCGTTCCGCTGATGACGGAGGTTCCCATGAACAGCGTGTTGGTCGCCCCGTCGGGGTCGGTGGTGCCGCTGGGGTCCGGAAGGTCGGCCGCGTGCTTCTCGACGGGGTAAGGCTCGCCGGTGAGCAGCGCCTGGTTCACGAAGAGGTCGCGCGCCTCGATCAGCCGGGCGTCCGCCGGCACGAGGTCGCCGGCCGTCAGCCGCACCACGTCGCCCGGCACCAGTTCCCGGACCGGCAGCTCGCGCTCCCGGCCGTCGCGCAGCACCCTGGCCCGCAGCGCGACCGAGCGGCGCAGATCCTCGATCGCGGTGTTGGCGCGCAGTTCCTGGACGAAGTCGAGGCCGACGCTGGCAAGCACGATGACCACGACGATGGCGAAGCTGTACAGATCCCCGGCCATGGCGGAGAAGCCGCTGGCCAGAAGCAGGATGACCAGCAGCGGGTTGCGCAGGCGGTCGAGGAACTGGAGCCACAACGGTCGCCGCCGCGCTGCCGACAGATCGTTGGCGCCGCAGAGGGCCAGCCGTGCCTGCGCGTCGGCGTCGTCCAGCCCGTCTCCCGTGCCTCCGAGTTCGGCGAGAAGACGGCCCAGCGGTTGACCGGACAAGGCAACGCTGTCGGAACCGTTTTCCATGCCGACCGCCTCCCCACTCAAATCGACCGGAGGGTTTCGCTTATTCGCAGTGCCGGGCTTCGACCGGCTGGAGGCGGGAAGCCTTTCGCACGGGATAGAAGTCAAAGAGGACACCGATCGCGACCGCGAAGCCGGCGGCCAGCTGGATGGACTCCGGTCTGATCCGGCAGGAGGTCAGTTCGTCACTGCGGCCAATGGCTGACGGTCCAGGATACGGCGGTGCCGAGCAACAGGACCTTCACCAGTTCAGCAAGCGTACGCCACTATGGCGGGGCGCTTTCGACAGTCCCCGACCGTTTGGTGCGCGATCTGTATGCGGAAAGCGGCAGCGTCATGGCTTGGCTTCATATCGACGTCGCTCCGTATCGTCATTCACCTTTCCATCATGCCCCTGCCGTCACCCTGGCCATTAACCTGGATCAACATCGCCAAGGGAATGTCACATGGGTCGGCGCGGCACAAAAACGAGTCTACGGCTTGGGTAAGTGGATCTCGGACCGACCCTTCAGAGCAGAGGAGGAATTTCATGCAGGTGGCGGACATCATGCCGCAGTCCATGGTTATCATCGCCACCGGGGCTTTGGTCGAAAAAGCCGGCCGATCAGTCGTTGCTTTGACAAGATGCCACCAGTGGGTGGCGATGACCGACTGATGGTGCTGATGGCCCGCATCACCCACGCGCGCCCCGCGACCAGCGCCATACCTGGGCCTACCTGTTCGGAGCCGTCTGCCCAAGGCCAACGCTGCGGCCATGACCCTGCACTTGGTCGAGATCAGAGGGCAAGTGAGCGAGGGCCACCATGCGGTGCTCACCCGCCCGGCAGAGCGCCCGGCATTGGCCGCCCACCGTGATCGGGTTCGGAATGGCCGATCACCCGGACGATGTCCGGCCAGCGGCTGCGCAGGTCGCGCTCCAGGGTGTCGATTGCGTCATGCACCGCGACGACGGTCGTCCCCGGCGCCACATGGCTGTGGAACGTCACCACCAGACCGGCGACGCTCCGGCGAACCCGCAGATTGTGGACATCCCGCAGGGGACCGGCCACCGGAAGGGATGCGGAGAGATGCGCCCCGATGGCCCGCAGCAGTTCGGGTTCGGCATCCACACCGGTCAGGCCATTGTCCTGCAACGGCTCGATGTGGCATTCGACCTCGATGTCCGAGCCCAGTTCATCCCGGATGGAAGCCTCAAGCCGCAAGGACAGCCCATGCGCCGCCTCGATCGGCAGCGAGCCATCGACCTCCAGGTCGAAGCCCACCGCCAGACGTCCGTTCACCCGCTGGACGGTGACATGGTGGACGGCCAGCCCCAGCCCGGCCGCGCGCACCGCCACCCGGTCCATCACCGTCTCGTCGTCGAGCGCCAGCGGATGGGTGGCGACGGACACTTCGGCCTCCGGCATCTCAGTCCGGACTGCCTGGATTGCCTGCTCGCGAAGCGCTCCCGCGGTGTCGAGCGGCAGGGTCCGCCCGACCAGAAGGTCGAGGTCGACGAACAGCACGCTGCCGGCCGGCCGAACCCGCACGCGCTGGACCCCGGCTATGCCCGGCAGGTCCCTCACCACGGCCTCGACCCGCTCCGCCGTGCCGGCCGGTGCGGCATCGATCAGCGTGTCGATGGTCCGCCGGCCGAGCTGGTAGCCGGCATGGCAGACGAACACCGACACGCCGATGGCTGCCAGAGCGTCGCCTTTGGGATAACCGAGCCACACCAGCCCCAGACCGACCAGCACCACCGCCGAGCTCAGGATGTCGGAGGAAAAATGCAGCGCGTCGGCTTCCAATGCCTGACTGCGGGTTTCCTTGGCGACGCGCGACAGTTCACGCGCACGGTAGGCATCGATGGCGATGCAGACCACCACCACCGCGATCGACCACCAGGTCGCCTCGACCTCCACCCCGCCGTCGATCAGCCGGCGAACCGCCTCATAGGCGATCCAGGCGCTGGTCAGAAACAGCAGCCCGGTTTCCGCCAATGCGGCGACACTCTCGATCTTGCCGTGGCCATAGGGGTGCCCGGCATCCGCCGGCTTGTCGCTGACCCGCACGGCGAACCACGTCATCACCGTTGCGCCGAGATCGAGCAGGCTGTGCAAGCCCTCCGACAGCAGCCCAAGGCTGCCGGTGGACAGCCCGACCCCGAATTTGCCCACCGTCATCGCCCCGCTCGCCAGGATGGAGCCGAGCGCCACGGTTTCCTTTTCACTGCCCATTCTTTTCTCCCCTGGGGCGGCGGTCAGTCCGCGTCCTCGAGTGCGAAGGTTTCGGTCTGGTCGTCGTAGGTGAACAGCTCGGCATAGCGTGCCCAGCTGGTGACCGCCTTCAGCGTTTCTTCGGCATAATCCCCGCTCATGAAGGGGATCAGTTCGGCCCGGATGCGGCTGCTCGGCACACGCTGTGTCGCCGCTTCCTTCAGCAGGCCGTGGATGTGGGCGGCCAGCGGCACGTAGCGGATCAGATGCTCGGCGAACAATCGCTTGCGCTCCTCCAGCCCGGCTTCGGCGAACAGCCGGCCGGGCTCCGTCAGGTGGATGTCGCCCTCCGCCACATCGGCGAAGCCCAGCCTCTGCAACGCCTCGGCGATCGGGAACAGGTCGTCGATCTCGTGCCGCAGGCTGGCGGCCAGATGGGGCAGGTCCGCCTTGCCATGGTAGACGGGGGAGGCCAGCGTCCCCAGCAGGCCGGCCAGCTGGTTGGTCGACACATGCTCCAGCGGCATCGCGTGGGCCGGGGGCGGATTCGCGGCCGGAGACGGCGCCGCCAGCGGCCTGCGTGCCGTCATCCGTCCGTAGATGTCATCGACCATGGCGCGGAACTGCGGATCCAGGCGGTTGCGCGGATGCGGCAGCTCCACCCGGATTTCCGCCGCCACCCGGCCGGGGTTGGAGGAGAAGACCAGGATGCGGTCGCACATCAGCACCGCCTCCTCGATGTTGTGGGTCACCATCAGGATCGACTTGATCGGCAGCCGCCGCTCCATCCACAGGTCGAGCAGGTCGGTGCGCAACGTCTCCGCCGTCAGCACGTCGAGCGCCGAGAAGGGCTCGTCCATCAGCAGGATTTCCGGATGGACCACCAGCGCGCGGGCGAAGCCGACCCGCTGGCGCATGCCGCCCGACAGCTCCCTGGGATAGGCGGATTCGAAGCCGGACAGGCCGATCAGGTCGATCGCCTCCTCGGCCCGTGCCGCCGCCTCCCTGGCGGGGACGCCCTTGGCCTTCAGCCCGGCCATGACGTTCTCCCGCACGGTCAGCCAGGGGAACAGGGCGAAGGTCTGGAAGACCATCGCCACCCCGTCGGTCGGGCCGTTGACCGCTTGGCCGTCATGACGGACCGCTCCGGCGGTCGGACGCACCAGGCCGGCGACGATGCGCAGCAGGGTCGACTTGCCGGAGCCGGAACGGCCGAGAAGCCCGACCACCTCGCCGTCCCTCAGGGTGAGATCGACGCCGTCGAGGACGACGTAAGTCTGCCCCGAAGGCTTGGCGTAGGCCTGACGGACGCCGTTCAGCTCGAAAAGGGCGGTGTTCATGGTGTTCGGCATGGCGGGGTCCTCCTCAGGCGAGGCGCAGGCGGCGCTCGGCGAACGCATAGAGCGGACGCCACAGCAGGCGATTGAACAGGATGACGAACAGCGACATCACGGCGATCCCCAGCACGATGCGCGGGTAGTCGCCGGCGGCCGTCGCTTGGGCGATGTAGCTGCCCAGCCCATGGGCGGTCAGTTGGGTGTCGCCCCAACTCGCCGCCTCGGCGACGATGCTGGCGTTCCACGCGCCACCCGACGCGGTGACGGCGCCCGTGACGTAATGGGGAAACACCCCCGGCAGCATCACCTCGCGCCACCATTGCCAGCCGCGGATGCGGAAGCTGGCGGCGGCCTCCGTCAGGTCGCCGGGAAAGGCGGAGGCGCCGGCCACCACGTTGAACAGGATGTACCACTGGGTGCCGAGGATCATCAGCGGGCTGAGCCAGACGTCGGGGTTCAGATCGAAGCGGACGATGGCGACCACCGCGACCGGGAACAGCAGGTTGGCCGGAAAGGCGGCGAGGAACTGGGCCGCCGGCTGCACCTTCTCCGCCAGCCGCGGACGCAGCCCGATCATCACCCCCAGCGGCACCCAGACCAGCGTCGCCAGCACGATCAGCACCACCACCCGCAGCAGGGTCGCGCCGCCGAGCAGGAAGGCGGTGCCGACGCCGCTCCATCCCACGCCGGAGGCGACGAAGACGGCCATCGACCAGCCGCCATACAGCCCGGCCACGGCCAGGGCGGCGTACCATGCCATGTCCACGGCCCGTGCCGGCACCCGGTCCAGCCGGAGGAGGGCCAAGCGGGCGGCCAAACCGTTCACCGCTGCGGCGGGCAGGGCCGGTCGCCACCAGGCCGCCCGGCCCAGCAGGGCGCCGAACGGCGCGAGCCCGGCACGGAGGAAGCGGGTGCGGTTGACCAGATCGAGCAGCCAGGATTCCGGCACCACCGGCGCGCCGGTCAGCTCGACGCGGAACTTGTCGGCCCAGGCGACCAGCGGGCGGAACAGGAATTGGTCGTAGGCCAGGATGACCAGCAGCATCGCCAGCACCGCCCAGCCCACCGCGCCCAATTCCCGCTGCGCGATGGCTTCGGCCAGGTAGGAGCCGATGCCGGGCAGGGTGATGGTCCGGTCGCCCACCGTGATCGCTTCGGAGGCGACGACGAAGAACCAGCCGCCGGACATCGACATCATCATGTTCCACACCAGCCCGGGTGCCGCAAAGGGCGCCTCCAGCGTCCAGAAGCGCTGCCAGCCGGAAAAGCCGAAGCCGTCCGCCACCTCGTCCAAGTCGCGCGGCACGGTGCGCAGCGACTGGTAGAAGCTGAAGGCCATGTTCCAGGCCTGGCTGGTGAAGATGGCGAAGACCGCCGCGCATTCCGCGCCCAGCACGCTGCCGGGGAACAGCGCCAGGAAGAAGGCGACGGTGAAGGAGATGTAGCCGAGCACCGGCACCGACTGGAGCACGTCCAGCAGCGGGATCAGCAGCAGGCCGGCCCGCCGGCTCTTGGCCGCCAGCGTGGCGTAGGTGAAGGTGAAGACCAGCGACGCCGCCATCGCCGCCAGCATGCGCAACGTCGAGCGCAGCGCGTAGTCCGGCAGCATCCAGGGGTCGAGGGTGACCGGCGCCGCCTCGACGCCCTCGAGGGGGGCCGTTATCTGATGGCCGCCGACGGCGATCAATGCCAGCAGGCCGACAACCAGCGGCAGGGCGAGCAGATCCCAGCGGTTCGGCGTGGCGCCCGCGGCGGCCTTCACCGAGACGTTCGTGTTGATCCAGACCATGACCGTTCCATCCCGCGGTCCGGCATCGGCGGACCGCCTGGCAAGCGTGACGACGGCGCTCCCGGCGCGGGCATGGCACCGGAACCGCTCAAGAAGGGCGGGGTTGAATCACCGACTTCGTGGGGTTGGTTCGCACGAGACGCCGCGCGGACCGCCACGGAAGCGCAGTGGCCGCGGGACGGGTCGGATGGTGAGGGGCGTGTTCACCATGGTCCACCTGTGCTCGGTTCGGCAAGACGCCGACCGGGGCGGACCTGTCTGGCAGGTCAGCCCGGACTCAGCGTCGTCGTGCTGTTGGGTCGAGGTCGACTGCTGGGGCTTTCCATCTCTGGCCTTCTCGGTGGGCGCCGTTGTCCGTCATGGCGTCGTCCATCATGGACAAGCGGATGCCGGCCGATCCCACGGTGAGGTCGATGTCCCTGTACTCCCGCGCCGCGAGCCGGTCAAGAGGCGTGAGCGACGCTTTTCAAACGCTCGGGAAGGGCCCGCGGGTGGAGTGCCGGGACGTTCTCCCCGCTTGCCTTTCAAGGCGTGCCGCCCGGCGTCCTCAGGCCGCCTTGATCGCGCTGATGAAGGTTTCGACCTCCCGGCGCAGGGTTTCCGACTGCCTGGCCAGTTCGTCGGCGGCGCTCAGAACCTGACCCGACGCGGCGCCGGTCTCCTCGGCGGTCCGCGTCACCTGGGCGATGTTGCCGGAGACCTCCTGCGTGCCTGACGCCGCCCGATGCACGCTGCGGGAAATCTCGGCCGTGGCCGCCCCCTGCTCCTCGATGGCGGCGGCGATGCCGGTCGAGATGTCGTTCACCCGGGTGATCGTGCCGCTGATCCCGCTGATCGCCTGCACCGCCTCCCGCGTCGCCTCCTGGATCGCGCCGATCTGGGCGGCGATGTCCTCCGTCGCCTTGCCGGTCTGGTTGGCGAGGCTCTTGACCTCCGACGCCACGACGGCGAACCCCTTGCCGGCCTCGCCGGCGCGCGCCGCCTCGATGGTGGCGTTCAAGGCCAGCAGGTTGGTCTGGCCGGCGATGCCGGTGATCAGCGTCACCACGTCGCCGATGCGCTGTGCCGCCTCGGCCAACCCGCGCACCGTGCCGGCCGTGCGGGCCGCCTCGTCGACCGCCTGCCCGGCGATGCGGGTGGAGCGCGCCACCTGGTCGCCGATCTCGCGGATCGACGCGGCCATCTCCTCCGCCGCGGTGGCGACGGTCTGCACGTTGGCGCTCGTCTGCCCGGCCGCCGCCGCCACGGTGCCGGCCTGGCTGTTGGTCTGCCGGGCCATCGCCGCCATGCTCTGGGCCGTGGCGTCCAGTTCGGAGGCGGCCGACGACACGGTGCGCAGGGCCGCCGCGGCGCTGTCTTCGAAGCCACGGATCAGGCGGTCGATGGTCTCGGCCCGCTTCTGTTTGGTGGCCTGCTCGGCGGCCTGTTCGCGCGCCAGCCGGTCGGCCTCGATCAGCCCATCCTTGAAGATCTGCAGCGCCTGGGCCATGCCGCCGATCTCGTCGCCGCGCTCCTGGCCGGTGACGGCCTGGTCGAGCTTGCCCCCGGCCAGGCTGCGCATCGCCTCGGTCAGCTGCCGGATCGGTTCGGACACGGTGCGCCGGGTCATGGCGTAGCCCAGCCCGAAGCAGCCGGCGAGGCCGGCCACCGCGACGATCAGCGTCCACAGCCGGGCGGTGCGGAAGGTGTCGGTCGCCTCCTGCGAGCTGCGCTCCATTGTCGCGTTGGTCTCGTCGATGAGCGAGCGGAGCCTGTCCAGAAGCGTCTGGAACGTCGGGTTGAAACGTTCCTCCATGTAACGGTTCGCCTGCGCGTCGTCGTTGGCCAGCGCGATGCGCTCCGCTTCGCGGGCGAGGACCATCAGCGCCTCGAAGTTCTCCGTCTCGCGCCGCATGCCGGCGGCCAAGGCGGGCTGAGCCCTGGCGGTCCGGTCGAGACGTTCCTTGAAGGTCTCCGCCTGCTTGTCGATGGCGTCCATCAGGCCGCGCATCTTGACGACGTCGTCCTCGGCGACCATTCGGTAGACGAGCCGGCCGATCTCGTTGAGCGAGGAGGTGGTGCGGGCCAGCAGGGTCGCCGCCGTGGCGTCCTGCTCGAGAAGGCTCGTGTAGCGCCGGTCGAGCCGGTCCAGTTGCAGGAGGCCGTTGGCGGTCAGGCCGACCGCAAGGGCCGCCATGACGAGCAGGGTGGCCAGCACCTTGTGGACCATCTTGAGATTCTGGAACGCCATCACCCATCTCCTCTGGCCGGGCCGCGCTGGTCCCGGGGAATCCGCCAATTGGAGAGGAGAGTAGACTTCAGGGACAAAAATGGAACATGAAATTCACGTTACCATGGTGACAACTTGCAATGAATTTTTCCTTTTGCAATTAAATATTGGAGCGCACGATGTTCATGTCTTCGCATCGGGTTGGTGGAAATAAGAATCTTTGTGTGCGGACCAAGATTTTCCACCAACGCGCTCCGGCGCCGGATCAACCCCGGCAGCCTCCGAAGAACCCAGGGCGGTTCAATCGCTGACCCCGCTTCACAGCCAGCCCGAACGGCCTGGCCCCCCTCGCAGCTTCGAACGGATGCCAAGCACGGCATCCGCTATCATCGACACATCCGGCGACCGATCGGGAAAGACCAGCCGGAACCGGGCCCCGCCGCCCTCCGCATCCTCCACGATCACCCGGCCGCCGTGGGCAGCCATGGTCCTCTGCACGATGGCCAGGCCGAGGCCCGACCCACCGCCTCGCCGCTCCGCCCGCCAGAAGCGCTGGAACACCAGCTTGCGGTGTTCGGGCGGAATTCCCGGTCCGCCGTCGCTGACGGAAAGCGAGGGCGGGGCCGTCTCCACCCGCAGGACGACGGCGGTGCCCGGGGGCGTGTGGCGCAGAGCGTTGTCAACCACGTTGCGCACGGCGTGGAACAGGGCGTCCGTCTGTCCCCGCACCATCACCGGCGCATCCGGCGCCTCGACCTCCACCGTGCGATGGGCGCGGACGGCCATGGGGCCGAGAAAGGCGGCCACGTCGCGTGCCAACTCGCCGAGATCGGCGGCGGCGCCGGGGGTGACCACCAGCGCCTCCGCCTGCGCGACCCGGAGCAGTTGCTCCACCAGATGGGCCATCCCGTCCAGGATCGTGCCCCGAGACGTGGTGTCTGATGAGGGTTCGTGTACCTCGGCGCGCTGAGGCTGCCGGTTTACTCCGCTGAGATGACGAGCGGGTCGTC
>NZ_JAGINM010000041.1 GCF_017876095.1 Azospirillum agricola | reverse complement strand
GGCGGCATGGGCACGCTGTTCGGCCCGGTGGTCGGCGCCGCGCTGGTCGTCACGCTGGAGAGCTATCTGGCCGCCACCAGCCTCCCGGTCCCGGTTGTCATCGGCGCCATCTTCGTCGTCTGCGTCCTGCTCTTCCGCAAGGGCATCGTCGGCGAGATCCGGCACTGGCTGGAAAACCGCGCCAGGTAACGGATTCCCGACGACGAAACGGAGGAAACGCGGCAAGGGGACTCGCTTGCGCCGCCACGGCCGGACCCGCCCCTCGCGTTGACGCTCCGCCCGGCCGGCCTCTATGATCGGAAACGAACACAAGCAAACAATCGGATCTTCGGATTCGAACCGCAGGGAGCCGCCGCCGTGACCCACCCCGTGACCGAGCCCGTCCACCCCGCCGCCGCCCCGGCTTGGCCCGCCGACCTGCTCGGCCGGGAGTTCCACGGCAAGCGGGTGCTGGTCACCGGCAGCAGCCGGGGCATCGGCGCCGCCGTGGCGGCGGCCTTCGCCGACCTGGGCGCGCAGGTGGCGATCCACGGCCGCGACGAGGCCGCCGTCACCGCCCAGGCCGACCGCATGGGGCGGGGCACCGTGCCGCTGGCCGGGGACTTCGCCGACCGCGCCCAGGTGCGCGCCGTGGTCGAGCGCGGCATCGGCGCCTTGGGCGGCCTCGATGTGCTGATCAACAACGCCGGGACCATGCTGGGCCGGGTCGCCCTCGCCGACATCGACGACGACTTCCTGCAACGCCAGTTCGACCTGAACGCCGCCTCCGCCGTCATCGCCAGCCGCACGGCCCTGCCGGCCCTGGTCGCCTCGCGCGGCGCCATCGTCAACACCGGCTCGATCTCCGGCCGCACCGGCGGCAGCCCCGGCTCGTCGCTCTACAGCGCCGCGAAGGCGTTCCAGGCCAGCCTCGCTCGCTCGCTGGCGACCGAGCTGGCCCCATCCGGCATCCGCGTCAACGCGGTGTCGCCGGGCACCGTCGCCACCGACTTCCATGAACGCTACTCCACCCCGGAAAAACTCGCCCAGACGGCGGCCCGCATCCCGTTGAAGCGGCTGGGCGACGCCGAGGACTGCGTCGGCGCCTATCTGTTCCTCGCCTCGAACCGGCTCGCCGGTTACATCACCGGGCAAGTGATCGAGGTGAACGGCGGACAGTTCTTCGGCTGACCGGACAGACATCGGCATCGGCTCGGCCAGACGACCTATGGCGACGGGCAAGGCAGCCAAGTCCAGCGGGGACTCGGGATCGCCTCGGCCCGTCGCGTTTCGCGCGCCTCATCGCAGAATGCGAATTGATCGGTCACAATCTGGCAAACTGCGAGAACACAAGCTTTAGCCATCGCGCGTTTCCCTCCATTCCATAAAGCAAAAAACAACGTTTCCGGCGATTGCCGGATGGCATTCTTTTTGAACAACTGGTCTCCCGACGGCGGTCCTAGAAGCACGGACCACCAGCAAACCAATGGGACCCAGAGGCCAGCCATGACCACCCCCACCAAGAGCCGGACGGCCGGCGCCAGCGCCTTCGCCAACCTGCGGACGGCGACCAAGGTCTACACGGGCTTCGGCGTCACGCTCTGCCTGCTGGTCGGGCTCGGCGGGGTGTCCTGGGTGGGGTTGCGGGCCAGCGGCGACGCGATGGCCCAGTATTCGACGCAATCCGGCGTCGCCACCCTGGTGGCGGAGGCCGACACCGACATGTCCGACGCCTTCACGGCGGCGCAGGAGTTCATGGCGACCGGCGCCCCGGCCGCCGCCGACCGCTTCCGCGCGACGGTGACGCAATTCCGCGGCCTGATGCGCGAGGCCGGCAGCCGCATCGCCGACTCCGAAAGCCAGCGGCTCGCCTCCGAGCTGGTGGAGCTGGAAACCCGCTTCTCCCAGGGCTTCGAACGGCTGGTGGCGCTGCGCACCGAGCGGGAATCGCTGATCGCCTCGGTGGTCAACGCGCAGGGCGCCGACATCCGCCGCCTGCTGAGCGAGACGGTGAAGACGGAACGGGACGGCGGCAACCTCGACCGCACGGTGGCCGCCGCCGAGCTGAGCGAACAGTTCCTGCTCGTGCGCGTGCTGGTCGCCCGCTTCGTGGCCGAAACCAAGCCGGAGGATCTGGCGCGCATCCGCAAGGATCTGGCCGATCTGCGCGGCGAGGCCGACAAAGCGCTGGGCGGGCTGCCGGACGGCGCGTCGAAGACGACGCTGGCCGGGGCCGCCGGCAAGCTGCCCGCCTACAGCGCCGGGGTCGACCGCATCGCCGCGCTCAGCGACCAGCTCCGCACCGTCAACCAGGAGGCGCTGGAGCGGATCGGCAAGGCCACCAACGAGAAGATCGGCCAGATCCGCCACAACGCCACCGCGGCGCAGGCGGCGCTCCAGGCCAAGGCCGACGCCGCCGTTGCCTCGGCGCAGTCGCTGGGCGCCCTGGTGTCGGGCGTCGCGGTGGCGCTCGGCCTGCTGCTCGCCTGGCTGATCTCGCGCGCCATCACCCGCCCGCTGGGCGGCATCACCCGCGCCATGGGCCGGCTGGCGCAGGGCGACCTCGCGGTCGACGTGACCGACGACGACCGCCGCGACGAGATCGGCGCGCTCGCCCGCGCGCTCCAGGTCTTCAAGACCAACGCCCAGGAGATGAAGCGGCTGGAGGCCGAGCAGGCGGAGACCAAGCGCCGTGCCGAGGCCGAGCGCAAGCAGGCCATGCTGCGGCTGGCCGACAATTTCGAGGGCACGGTGAAGGGGATCGTCGACACGGTGGCCTCGGCGGCGGACGGCATGCGCGGCGCCGCCACCGCGCTCTCCGCCACCGCCACCCAGGCGAGCGAGCGCTCCACCCTGGTCGCCGCCGCGTCGGAGGAGGCGTCGGTCAACGTGCAGACCGTCGCCTCGGCCACGGAGGAACTGTCGGCCTCGATCCAGGAGATCGGTTTCCAGGTCGAGAACTCGACCCGCATCGCCGGGCAGGCGGTCAGCGACGCCGAGAGCGCCAACGAGACCATCCGCAAGCTGGTCGAGGCCGCCGACCAGATCGGGCAGGTGGTGGAGCTGATCAGCGGCATCGCCGCCCAGACCAACCTGCTGGCGCTGAACGCCACCATCGAGGCGGCGCGGGCGGGCGAGGCCGGCAAGGGCTTCGCGGTGGTCGCGTCGGAGGTCAAGGCGCTGGCGACCCAGACGGCGCGGGCGACCGACGACATCCAGGCGAAGGTGCAGGAGATCCAGGGGGCGACCGGCGGCGCCCGCAGCGCCATCGCCAGCATCGGCCAGACCATCGCGCGGATGAGCGAGATCGCGACCGCCATCGCGTCGGCCGTGGAGGAGCAGGGGGCCGCGACCCGCGACATCGCCAACAGCGTCACCCAGGCGGCGCAGGGCACCGACGAGGTGTCGAGCAACATCGTCGGCGTCAGCAACGCGGTGCAGGAGACGGGATCGGCGGCCGGTGCCGTGCGGGCCACCTCGGAATCCCTGGCGGTCGAGGCCGAACGGCTGCGCCGCGAGGTCGGCGCCTTCATCGCCACCGTGCGAAGCGCTTAAAAATGAGGGTGCAGCGCTTGAGGATGAGGGCGCAACGCGCAGGAGCCTCTCTTCGAAGTCCTTGAGATGTTTCGCTTGCGCGCATAGCCTCCCCGCCGGAAGCATCCCGGCGGGTTCCCGCCACGGACGGATGCCGGGGAAGGGGACGAATGAAGCATCACGCGGTTCCGTGTGTCATGGCCCGCTCTTCGGGCGGCATTCTCCTTCCTTCGCACCGCGGGCACCGGCCTTCGCACGGCCCCGCCCCCACCCCGGCCCTCCCCAGAGGAGGGCGGACGTGACCATGGCGCGCCGTCTCCGCGCTGCCGCCCTGGCGGCGTTGCTGGCTCTTCACCCGGCCGGAACGCCGGTCCCGCCGCTGTCGACCATCGCCCTGTCGGCGGCGGCCGTCGTCCTGGCCCCCGACGAGGCGTCGGCGCGGGCCTCCACCTCCCGGTCGTCGGGGGGGTATTCCCGGCCATCCGCCAGCCGCACCCCGTCGGTCGGCAGCAGCAGCCGGAGCGGCGGCAGCGGCGGCTATTCCCGGCCGTCCACCACGCGCACCCCATCGACCAGCCCTTCAACCAGCCCGTCCACCGGCGGCTCCTGGTGGGGCGGGTCGAGCGGCGGCTACACACGGCCCGGCAGCAGCAATTCCGCCCCGTCGGTCGCGGCACCGCCCCAGTCGGCGGGCGACCGCGCGATGAGCCAGCAGGGCTCGGCCGACGCGTTGAACCGCTACCGCGCCCAGCAGGACGCCGCCCGCGCCCCCGCCACACCGGCGGCGCCCGCCCCGGCGCCGTCGCGCCCCTCGTCCAGCGCCAGCCAGAGCGGCGGCGGAAGCTCCTGGAACTGGGGAACAGGCGGCGGATGGGGCGGTGGATCCGGCCGCACGCCCTCCACCCGGCCGGCACCGGCGCCCTCCATCCCGAACGCCTATGGCCGCTACGGCTGGGCGCCGCCGCCCTACGCGATGAGCGCGCCCCGGCGCTTCGGCATCTGGGACGGGCTGTTCCTCTGGTTCATGCTCGACACGCTGACCCGGCCCGGCCACGCCGCCTTCTTCCATGACAACGCCGACGACCCCGGCTACCGCCAATGGCGGGCCGAGGCCGACCGCCAGGCCCAGGACAACGCCGGGCTTCGCGCCAAGCTGGACGAGCTGGACCGGACGGTGCAGAGCCAGGCCGGCACCCCGCGCGAGGCTGGTCGGCTGCCGCCCGACGTGCCGGCGGATCTCGCCCGCGCCGACTCGGCCGACCGGGCCGCGCCGGATGCGGAGGGCGGAAAGCCGGCCGGATCCGGCCTGTCCAGCCTCGCCCTGTGGAGCATCCTGCTGCTGGGCGCCGCCGCGCTGTTCCTGCTGTGGCGCGCGCGCCGCCGGAGGGACCAGCCGGCCAAACCCGGCGCCGCCCAGACGGCCGCCCCGAAACCCAAGGCCAAGGGAGGATCCGACGTGCCCCTGTTCGGAACGCTCGGCAACTACGTGAACCAGAAGCTGTCCGGCCAGCGCTACAGCCCGTCGCTGTTCCGGCTCGGCATGGCGGTCACCATCGACCCCGCCCCCTTCCTGCTGGCGGAGGGCGCCACCAAGGTCAAGGCGCCCGACACCGGCGGCGACCGACTGGTGTCGATCGACGGCGTCGGCACGGTGACCTCGGGCAACGCCACGGTCCACCGGCTGCATATGCCCGACGGCGGCTTCTTCCAGATCCATCTCGGCCCCGACGGGCAGCCGGACGAATGCCGCTACTTCACCCCGATCGACAGCGTCACCCCGGCCGACCCCGGCGAATGGGGCTTCTGGCTGGACGGGCGCGAGGGGATGATCGGCTGGCCGGAGTTTCAGACCAAGGACGGCCAGCTCTACACCCGCGTCTGGTCGCCGGGCGGCAGCCGGATCGAGCCCTTCCTGCTGTCGGAATCGCTGGAAACCCTGCGCGGCACCGAAACGGTGGTGAGCAACGCCATGCTCTACGGCCGCCCGACCGGCGCCGCCGCTCCCGCACCGGAGCGCGAGTACCTCCTGGTCGCCGCCGTCGAGCGGAACGGCCGGGCCTCCGTCGAGATCGCGGCGGGGATCGACGTCAACCCCGCCTCCCTGTCCCTGTCCTGAGCGAGTGCCGGCCCCATGGAAAGCACCTTCGGTTCCATCCTCACAGCGCTGGGCACCGGCCTGCCGGTTCTGCTCGGGCAGCTCGCCGTCACGCTGGCGCTGCTGGTCGTGGGCGTCGCGGTCTACACCCGCATCACGCCCTACGACGAACGGCGGCTGGTCGCCGACGGCAACGCGGCGGGCGGGCTGACGCTGGCCGGCTCCATCGTCGCGCTGGCCATCCCGCTGGCGGCGACGCTGGCGACCAGCACCGTCATCCTCGACATCGCGCTGTGGGGGCTGGTCGCGCTGATCCTCCAGCTCGTCGCCTTCGCGGCGGCGACCCTGCTGATCCGCGACCTGCGCGGCCAGATCGAGGCCGGCAACATCGCCTCGGCGACGGCGCTGGTCGGCATCCAGATCGGCGTCGCCGTCATCAACGCCGCCGCCATGGCGGGGTGAGGGCGGAACCCCTCCCCCGGGAGGTAAGGATATGGGGGCCGCCGCCTCTTGCAGAGCGCCCGGCCCCCACACCATCTGTGCGCTGAGGCGCCGCGTCGCTTCCAAACAACCCGTTCGACAGGAAACAGACCCATGATCTCGTTCATCCGCAACCTTCTGGGCGTGAAGACCGATCAGGCCGTGCAGGGCGCCATGGAAACGCTGGTGCGCTGGGATCCCAAGTCCGCCACCGAGGCGGAGCTGCGGACGATGGAGCAGCATCTCGACGGCCTCGGGCGCCAGGTGGCCGAGGCGCGCGCCATCTACGACCGCGAGCAGCGCGAGGCCGACGAGATCAGGAAGCTGTCGGGCCAGCGCATGGCGGCGGCCGAGCATCTCCAGAACCAGCTCAACACCGAGTCCGACCTTTCGCGCCGGGCCGCGCTGGAAAAGAGCCTGGAGACCATCGTCGCCATGCTGGAGGAGATGACCCCCGACATCGAGCGCGAGGAACGCGACGCGGTGGAGGCCAAGCAGTTCCTGGAGATGCTGGAGAAAAGCTACGCCGACGCCGGGGCCAAGCTGAAGTCGGCCCGTTCCGAACTCACCCGCGCCCAGCGCGACATGGGCCGCGCCGAGCAGCAGCGCGACATGGCCGAGCGTCAGGCGGACGCCGCCCGCCGCGCCGCCGGTCTGGCGGGCGCCACCAGCGGGCTGACCGTGGCCCTGAAGGCGATGCAGGACACGGCCGCCAAGGATCTGGCCTCCGCCGAGGCGGCCAAGGCCAAGGCCAAGCTGCTGTCCCCGACGGTGCCGGAGAAGGACGACCCCAACATCGCCGCCGCGATGGCCGCCGCCGCCGGCAAGCCGGCCGCCACCAGCCTGTCCGACCGTCTGGCCGCGCTGAAGGCCAAGGGCTGATACGAACGCCGCGGGCGGGGGAGGGGCCGCCTTCCCCGCCCGCGGTGCCCTTGCCGCCGTTAATCCTTACTCCTTGGGGGCGGCCTTCGCGCGCTTCGCCGGCACCTCGAAGGCGACGTCCTCGATCATCCCGCCGGTCAGCGAGGACAGGGCCGACTTGAAGCTCGGCCAATGGTTCATCCGCGCCGTGTCGGCCATGGCGGCGGTCTTCGCCTTCAGGATCAGCCGGCGCCCGCCCTGCGGCGCCTCCTCGACCCGCTCCGGCTCCATGCCACCGAGCAGCGGGGTCGGCACCTTGTCCTTCAGCGCGTGCAGCAGGGCCGCCCACAGGGCCGTCACGTCGTCGGCGTCGGGCAGGGGGCCGAGATCGGCCAGACCGGCCTCCACCGGGCCGGCCGCCTCCCCCTCCGCCACGCTGTCGACGGAACCGATGCGCCGGGCACGGCGGCCGGCGCTGTGGCGCTCGCGCTCCAGATAGGTCTCGGCGGCCTCCTCCTCGTCCTTGGCGAGGAAGTCGAGGGTCACCGCCTCGATCTTGCGGCCCTTCCGCTTCATCCGGTCCTCCGGCATCGTCACGCGGAAGGGGGCGAGTTGGTTCACCTCGGCGATGGCGCGGTCGATGGTGCGGGTGCGCAGGATGCCGAAATCCTTGTAGGCGCCCTCCGGCACGTTCAGCAGCTTGCGCAGCGTGTCGATGTCCAGCTCCAGCGACGGGAAGTCCATCTGGTAGCGCTGCATGCCGATCTCGTAGAGCTTCAGCGCGTAGGTGCTGGTCACCTTGACCATCGCCGGCCCCGACAGCTTGGCCCACAGCTGGGAGGAGCGCTGGATTTCCAGGAAGGCGTCGGTGAACTGGAAATGGATGTCGGCGGCGTCGCTGTCCTCCTCCTCCTCGGGACGGACGTAGCTGCTGAGGATGCGCAGCTCGGCGCGCGACCGCCGGCCTCGGAAGGGGCCGATGACGACGAGGCTGGAGTCGAAGATTTCCTTCAGCGCGTCGAAGATGCGCTCGTTGCCCTTGTGGTTGCCGCGCACCACGCGCTTGGGCAGGCGGTAGAGCTTGTTGGCGAAATTCTGGCTGCCCGCCAGATGGATCATGAAGTTCAGCATCTTCTGCGCCGGCAACGACAGCCGGGTGCCGTTGGCCGGGTAGCTGTAGACCGCCTCCGCCGCCTTGATCAGGTGCTTGTAGCCGTCGCGCTCGAAGGTGGCGCTGGCCACGCGGGCGGTCAGCCCGGCGCTGGGGGCGCTGTCCTCCGCCGCGACCGCCGGCAGGCTGGGCGAGACGATGCCCGTGGCTCCGGCGGCCACGCCGTCGGCGGTGCCGTCGATGATGGCCCCGCCGGCCAGATCCTGGGGGCCGAGCACGACAAGGCCGCCCGCCGGCACGGCATCGCCGTCCGCAGCCCCGCGCGTCTTTCTGCGCCCCGTCCCCGCCATGCCGTTCCTCCGCCGCAACCGACGGAAGCTAGATCAATCCTTACATCGAAAACAAGTAAGGAAAGGGTTCGCCATCGATTTCCCTGTGGATGCATTTTCATCCTTACCGGGTGGGGGCGTTACCCTTACGCCCCGGGGCGTGGGGGATCCGCCCCCGCCCGGTAAGGGTGCTTCCCCCGGCGCGTAAGGAAGATTCGACCCGACTCGCGGATTCCCTTGGGCTTTCGGACAGACGAATCCTCTTAGAAAGGGAACAGAGTCGCCACGCCCCACCCGAAGGTCCTTACATGACCCCGTGCCAGCGTCCGCACCGGCCCACTCCACCCGCCCTCGCCACGATTCGGCGGCGAATCGGACAGGTTCATCCTTACCGCTCGGGGGCGGCAAACCCAAAAGCAAGGCTTGGCGGGTGTTGGGAGAAGCCATCCTTACGGCTTGGGGGCGGCCATCCGGCAAAGGAGGGGCCGGATCCGCCCCCAGGCGGTAAGGATGCCGATCAACGGGATTTACCGAGTCGCCATTGGTCCCGTCAAAAGCTTTCCAAGGCTTTCAACACCCCCCGGATGTAAGGATGGCCGCTCTCCCATCCTTACGGCTTGGGGGCGGCCATGTCGCGGGGGCGGGCCGGATCCGGCGCCCCCAAGCGGTAAGGATCCGGCGGCAGCCTCAATGGGAGGCCAGCAGGAACAGGCCCTGGCTCAGGTAGACGCTGGCGGTCCCCATCACCAGATAGCGGGTCCAGCGGCGGAATTGGGCGTCGCTCATGCGGTCGAGAACCCGGCGCGACAGGTTGGTGCCGAGCAGAGCCATGCCGACCGACAGCAGGATGACGGCCGCCTCGACCGTCTCGCCCGAGGAGCCGGCGACCATCGGCGCGAAGTAGGCCACCTTCACCGCGTGCCCGAAAACCTGGGTCATGGCCTTGGTGGCGACCACGCCCTGCCGCGTCATGCCCGACCGCACGAAGAACACGTCGAGCAGCGGGCCGGAGATGCCGGCGAGGAGCTGGATGCCCATGCACAGGAAGCCGGCCAGCAGGGCGTGCGGGGGCTTGGTGGCGTCCAACGCCCAGCGCCGCGGCACGGCGAGCGCCATGAAGGGCGTCAGCCCCAGGATCAGCAGCGACGTCGCGCGGTCGGGCACCGCCCCGAGCAGCGAGAAACCCGCCCCGGCGACGGCGGCCCCCGCCGCGAATCGCCCGATGATGCCCCAGTCGACATGCCGCCGCCACAGCCACGCCCGCCAGCCGTTGGAGGTGAACTGCGTGATCCCGTGCAGCAGCATCGCGGAGGGAACCGGCAGCAGCAGCAGGAGCAGCCCCATCAGCACCATGCCGCCGGCCATGCCGAACAGGCCCGACAAAAACGAGGTCATGAGCACGGTGAGGCCAAGCCCCACCATCAGCGGAAGCGTCAGCATGAACGGCCTTCGGTTTGTGCGACTCGGAGGAATCCTTACATCGAGGGGGAAAATCGCACGACGGCGGCTTGCGCCGCAAACAGCATTGTCCGATGCTGAGTCTCAGGAAAAATTGGGGTCAAGTAAGGATAGCGGTGATGCGGCGCCTGCCTTCGCTGAACGGACTGCGCGCCTTCGAGGCGGCGGCCCGCCATGGCAGCTTCACGGGGGCGGCGACGGAACTGCACGTCTCGCAGGCCGCGATCAGCCGGATGGTGAAGCTGCTGGAGGGGCGGTTGGGCTTTGCGCTGTTCGAGCGGCGGGCCAACGCGCTGACGCTGACCGAACGCGGGCGGGCGCTGCACCCCACCCTGACCGAGGCCTTCGACAGCATCGCCCGACGGGTCGATACGGTGTCGGCGATGCGGTCCGGGCCGGTGCTGACGGTCGGGCTGGGGGCGACCTTCGCGGTGCGTTGGCTGATCCCGCGCCTGTCCGGCTTCCATATGGCGCATCCCGAAATCGAGGTCCGCATCGCCACCGGCGGCGCCGGCAACCCGATCGGCGAGGATTGGACCTGCGCCGTCCTGATCGGTGACGGCCGCTGGCCGGGCTTCGAAACCGAACTTCTGTTCACGTCGAGCCTGCAACCGGTCTGTGCCCCGGTCCTGGCCCGCAGCCTGCGCAGCCCGGCGGATCTGCGGCGGGCGACCCTGCTCCACGTCTCCCATTGGGCGGAGGACTGGCCGCACTGGCTGGCCGCCGCCGGGGCCGGGATGCCGGAGTCGAACGGGCTGTCCTTCGGCAGCTACGCCATGACGTTGCAGGCGGCGATCGACGGGGTGGGGGTGGCGCTGGCGCCCCAGCCCTACATCGCTGACGACCTCGCCGCCGGCCGGCTGGCGGCCCCCTTCGCGCTGGCGGTGCCGATGAGGCAGTCCTGGTATCTGGTCTATCGCGCCTCCCGCCGCGACGCTCCCGGCTTCACCGCCTTCCGCGACTGGCTGTTCGCGCTGTGCGCCGCGTGAACGGAAAGAAGGAACGCCCGTGCCCGGCGTTGGAACCGGAGCATCGCGTGGGAAAAATTTTAGAGCGAAATACGGGATGAAAGAGAAGGCATGGCGTGTTCACTCGATTGTCGGATGGTCGACAGGTTGAGTGGAGAGAAGAATATGCGCCTGATATCCGCAATGATGCTCGTTCTTGTTTTAAGCTCGGCACCGCTTCTCGCGGAAGGCCGCGAATCGAAGGGCCCTCCCGGTGTCGGGCCCGGCCGTGTGGAAAGCGACGGCCGCGGCGGGTTCCGTCTGAAGAACGAGCACGGGGGGGACACCGGCCGCGTGGAAAGCGACGGCCGTGGCGGGTTCCGTCTGAAGAACGAGCACGGGGGGGACACCGGCCGGATGGAAAGCGACGGCCGTGGCGGGTTCCGTCTGAAGGACGAGCATGGGGGGGACACCGGCCGGATGGAAAGCGACGGCCGTGGCGGGTTCCGTCTGAAGGACGAGCACGGGGGGGACACCGGCCGGATGGAAAGCGATGGCCGTGGCGGGTTCCGTCTGAAGGACAAGCACGGGGGGGACACCGGCCGGATGGAAAGCGACGGCCGCGGCGGGTTCCGTGTGAAGAACTGAGGGGGATCAGGCCCGCCGGCTCGTTCCTTTCAACGTGCTTCCTGCCCAGCTACGTGGTTCAGGCCAACGGCAAGGCGGCTCTCTCGCCGAACGCTCCGAAGGCCAGCAGCAGTTCCGCCGCCGCCAGGGCGGCGATGACCTCCGGGCGCTTGTCGCCCGGCGGGGAGGAGCCGGCGAGGGCGGCGCCGATCGGGCAGGTCAGGCGGGAGAGCGCGTCGGTGCCGCGCCCGCGCGCCCGGAACCAGCGTTCGAAGCGGGCGCGCTTGGTGGCGGAGCCGATCAGACCGACATAGGCGGCGTCGCCCCGGCGCAGCGCCGCTTCCGTGATGTCGAAATCCAGCGCGTGGCTGTGGGTCAGCACCAGGCAACCGAAGCCGGCGGGCGCCTCCGCCACATGGTCGAGCGGGCGGTCGCTGACGATCCGCTCCACGCCCGGCGGAATCACCTCCGGAAACTCGTGGACGCGGCCGTCGATCCACAGCAGCCGCAGGGGCAGCGGCGCGAAGGCCGCCGCCATCGCCCTGCCGACATGGCCGGCGCCGAACAGCAGCAGGGGCGGGCGGGCCTCGGCCTCCCGGCGCTCCTCCTCGGCCAGCGTCGCGACCGTGCCGGCGTTGGCGCGCTCCAGCCTCAGCACGACATGGCCGCCGCAGCATTGCCCGGTCGCCGGCCCGAGCGGCAGATCCAGCGTCGTCTCGCGCTCACCCCCCGCCAGCATCCGCCGCGCCGCGTCGACCGCGATCCATTCCAGCCGGCCGCCGCCGACGGTGCCGGCGGTGGCCTGCGGCCCGACCAGCATGCGGGCGCCGGCCTCGCGCGGGGTGGAGCCGCGCGCCTCGGCGACGGTGAGCAGCACGGCGCCGTCCCCCCGCTCCAGCCAGCCGGCCAGCAGGGAAGAGAGCGCGGTCATCCGGTCGCCGTGCCGGCCGCCGCCGCGCGCTCGCGCAGGGCGCCGATCGCCGCCAGCACCCGTTCCGGCGTGGCCGGCGCGTCGAGCCGTGGGCAGAAGCGGTGACCGGCGACGCTGGCCACCGCGTCGGACAGCGCGTGCAGCACCGAGATGCCGAGCATGAAGGGCGGTTCGCCCACCGCCTTGGAGCGGAAGATGGTGTCCTCGCGGTTGGGGGCGTCCTCCAGCAGGGCGACGTTGAAGACGCGCGGGCGGTCGCCGCAGGCCGGGATCTTGTAGGTGCTGGGGGCGTGGGTGCGCAGGCGGCCGGCGTCGTCCCACCACAGCTCCTCCGTGGTCAGCCAGCCCATGCCCTGGACGAAGCCACCCTCGATCTGCCCCTTGTCGATCGCCGGGTTCAGCGAGCGCCCGCAATCGTGCAGGATGTCGACCCGGTCCACCACATACTCGCCGGTCAGCGTGTCCACCGTGACCTCGGCGCAGGCGGCGCCGTAGGCGAAGTAGTAGAAGGGCGTGCCGCGCCCGGCCTTGCGGTCCCAATGGATCTTGGGCGTCTTGTAGAAGCCGGTCGCCGAGAGCTGCACCCGCGCCATGTAGGCGGCGCGGACCAGCGCGGCGAACTCCATCTCTTGTCCGCCGACGCGGACCCGGTTGCGGTGGAAGATCACGGCCTCCGGCGCCACGCCCCACTGCCCGGCGGCGAAGGCGACCAGCCGCTCCTTGATGGCGCGGGCGGCGTTCTGCGCGGCCTTGCCGTTCAGGTCGCTGCCCGAGGAGGCCGCCGTCGCCGAGGTGTTTGGCACCTTGCCGGTGCTGGTCGCGGTCGGGCGGACGCAGCCGATGTCGACCTGGAACTCCTCCGCCACCACCTGGGCGACCTTGGTGTACAGGCCCTGGCCCATCTCGGTGCCGCCGTGGTTCACCTGGATGCTGCCGTCCGTGTAGACATGGACCAGCGCGCCGGCCTGGTTGAACTGGGTGGCGGTGAAGGAGATGCCGAACTTCACCGGGGTCAGCGCCAGCCCCTTGCGCAGGATGCGGCTGGCGGAATTGTGGGCGCGGAGGACGGCACGGCGCTCGCGGTAGGCGCAGTCGGCCTCCAGTTTCGCCACCAGATCCGGGAGGATGTTGTCCTCGACGGTCTGGTGGTAGGGGGTGACGTTGCGGTCGGTGGTGCCGTAGAAGTTGCGCTTGCGGATGTCGAGCGGGTCCATGCCGAGCGCGAAGGCGATCTCCTCGATCACCCGTTCCGCCGCCACCATGCCCTGCGGGCCGCCGAAGCCGCGGAAAGCGGTGTTGGACACCGTGTTGGTCTTCAGCGGCAGCGATTCCAGCCGGGCGTCGGCGTAATGGTATCCGTTGTCGGCGTGGAACAGCGCGCGGTCGGTCACCGGGCCGGACAGGTCGGCGGCGAAGCCGGCGCGGGCGGCGAACAGCATGTCCACGCCCCGGATCCGCCCCTCGGCGTCGAAACCGACCTCGTAGTCGACCTCGAAATCATGGCGCTTGCCGGTGATCTGGAAATCGTCGTCGCGGTCGGGGCGCAGCTTGGCGGCGCGGCCGGTCTTCTTCGCCACCAGGGCGGCGCAGGCGGCGAACAGGTTGGCCTGCGTCTCCTTGCCGCCGAAGCCGCCGCCCATGCGCCGCACCTCCACCGTCACCGCCCCGTCCGGCACGGCGAGCGCGTGGGCGACGATGTGCTGGACCTCGCTGGGGTGCTGGGTGGAGACGTGGATTGTGACCTCCTCGTCCTCGCCCGGCACCGCCAGGGCGATCTGGCCTTCCAGGTAGAAATGCTCCTGCCCGCCGATCCGCAGCCGACCGGCGAGCCGGTTGGGCGCCTGGGCCAGGGCGGTGGCGGCGTCGCCGATGCGCAGCGTCATCGGCGGGACGACCAGGGTGCGGTCGCCGTCGCGGGCGGCGGCGATGGTCAGGACGGCCGGCAGATCCTCGTAGACGACCTCCGCCAGCCTGGCGGCGCGCCGTGCCTGGTCGCGGGTCCCGGCGGCGACGGCGAACAGCGGCTGGCCGACATGCTGGACCAGATCG
Organism: Azospirillum agricola; assembly: GCF_017876095.1. Classification (GTDB taxonomy): domain Bacteria; phylum Pseudomonadota; class Alphaproteobacteria; order Azospirillales; family Azospirillaceae; genus Azospirillum; species Azospirillum agricola. The sequence goes on along the minus strand of NZ_JAGINM010000041.1, from coordinate 20,216 downwards.
GTGGCGAAGAGCGGCTCGTCGTGCAGGCCGATGGCGCTGACGTCGTTCTCGCCGGGGATGTCGGCGGCGGTGAACACGGCGACGACGCCGGGGGCGGCGCGGACCTTGGCAAGATCGACCGAGACGACGCGCGCGTGGGCACGGGCGCTGAGGCCGAGATAGACGTGCAGCAGCCCGGCCGGTTCGGGGATGTCGTCGACATAGACCGCCTCGCCGCTGACATGCTTGTGGGCGCTGTCGTGGCGGCGGGACTCGTGGACGGCGCCGGCGATGCGCTCGGGCGTGGCGGGGGGCAGGGTGGTTGCGGCGTCAGGCATGGGCCAGCCTCCGGTCGCCGACCAGGCGGGTTTCCGTCGCCGGGTCGGTGGTCTCGACATGGAACCGCAGTAGCAAATTCGCGGCCACCTCGGCGCGGTAGCCGGCGCTGGCCCGCCAGTCGCTCAGCGGCGTGAAATCGGCCTTCAGCGCGGCCATGGCGGCGTGCACGCTGGCCTCGCTCCAGGGCTGGCCGATCAGCGCCGCCTCGGCCCCGGCGGCGCGCTTGGGCACGCCCGCCATGCCGCCGAAGGCGATGCGGATGCCGGCGACGTTGCCGGACTCGTCCAAGCTCAGCCGAAAGGCGCCGCAGACCGCCGAAATGTCCTGGTCGAAGCGTTTGGCGATCTTGTAGGCACGGAAGCGCGCGCCCGGCGCCGGTTTGGGCAGGATGACCGCCTCGACGAACTCGTCCGGCCGCCGGTCCTGCTTGCCGTAGGCGAGGAAGAACTCTTCCAGCGGAAGGGTGCGCGTCGCGTCGCCCCGGCGCAGCCGCAGCGCGGCCCCGGCGGCGATCAGCGCCGGCGGCGTGTCGCCGATGGGCGAGCCGTTGGCGATGTTGCCGCCGATGGTCCCCATGTTGCGCACCTGCTCGGCGCCGATGCGGCGGATCAGCTCGCCGAAGTCCGGGTAGAGGGCGGCGATGGCCGGGGCGGCCTCGCTGTAGGTGGCGCCGGCGCCGATCTCCAGCGCGTCGCCGGTGTCGGCGACGCGGCGCAGCTCGGTGACACGGCCGGTGTACAGGACAATGCTCAGCACGCGCTGGAACTTGGTCACCCACAGCCCGACGTCGGTCGAGCCGGCGACGATGGTGGCGTCGGGGTGGCCGAGCAGCAGCTCGGCCAATTGCGCACTGGTGGCGGGGGCGAGGAAGCGGCGGTCGCCGCTGCCGACGCTGAGGATCTCTTCATCGGCCAGCGCCTTCAGCCGGGCGGCGGTGGCGGCGCGGTCGTTGAAGCGGTCGGCCGTCCGGTCGCCGAGGTCGTGCATGGCGCGGGCGGCCTGGACGATCGGCGCGTAGCCGGTGCAGCGGCACAGGTTGCCGGCCAGCGCGTCGTCGATGCGCCGCTCGTCGGGCCGGTCCTCGTTGAGGTAGAGCGCGAACAGCGACATCACGAAGCCCGGCGTGCAGAAGCCGCATTGCGAGCCGTGATGCTCGACCAGCGCCCGCTGCACCGGGTGCAGGGCGCCGTCCGGGCCTTTCAGATGCTCGACGGTCAGGAGTTGGCAGCCGTCGAGCGTGGCCAGGAAGCGGATGCAGGCGTTCACCGCCTCGTAACGGACGCTTTTGCCGCCTTGGCTGTCTTCGGTGAGCCGGCCGACCACCACGGTGCAGGCCCCGCAGTCGCCCTCCGCGCAGCCCTCCTTGGTGCCGAGGCGCCGTTCGGACAGGCGCAGCCAGTCGAGGACCGTCAGCGTCGGATCGACGTCGCGGATTTCCCGAAGCTCGTCACCAAGATAGAAGCGGAGGCTGTCGCGCATGGATCATCCCGGTGGTTCGTGGCGGACGGATGCGGATGGCTGGCGGCCGAGTATTTCACCAGCGTGAAGCCTCTCACCAGAGCGGGGCCGGTGAAAAGACTTTCAAACGATCCGCGAAGGTCCTTTGCTGAACATGGGGATGGCGGACGGGCGCCGCAAACCGGCGGCCTTGCGGCCATCCGTCGGATGGCGTCGACCGGCGCGATGCCGCATCCTATGATCGAAGCCTTGGGAAGGCCCGGCATCGCGCGAAACCCATTTTCCACCCAAAGGATGATGCGCCCATGGAATTCGCCACCCTCGTCATCATCGCCCTGGTGTTCGTCGTCGTCTTCGCCCTGACCAGCGTCAAGATCGTGCCGCAGGGCTTCCATTTCATCGTCGAGCGGCTCGGCCGCTACCATGAGACGCTGGTCCCGGGCTTCAACGTCATCGTGCCGATCATCAGCTCGGTGCGGGCCCGCGTCGACATGCGCGAGACGTTGGTGGACGTACCCGAGCAGAGCGTGATCACCAAGGACAACGCGGCGGTCGTCGCCGACGGCGTGCTCTATTTCCAGGTGCTCGACCCGACGAAGGCGACCTACGAGGTCAGCGACCTCCAGCGCGCGATCCAGACGCTGGCGATGACCACCATCCGCACGGTGATGGGCTCGATGGATCTCGACGAGCTGCTGAGCCAGCGCGAGCGGATCAACGCCTCGCTGTTGCGCGCGGTGGACGAGGCGACGGCCTCCTGGGGCGTGCGCATCACCCGCATCGAGCTGCGCGACATCACGCCGCCGGCCGACATCGTCCAGGCCATGGGGCGCCAGCTCAAGGCCGAGCGCGACCGGCGCGCCCAGATCCTCGAGGCCGACGCGGAGAAGGAAAGCCAGATCCGCATCGCCCAGGGCAAGCTGGAGGCCGCCAAGCTGGAGGCCGAGGCGCGCGAGCGGCTGGCCGAGGCCGAGGCCAAGGCGACGCGGCTGGTGTCCGAAGCGGTGGCCAACGGGTCGAGCCAGGCGCTCGGCTACTTTCTCGGCCAGAAATACATGGAGGCGCTCAAGGCCTTCGCCGACTCGCCCAACCAGAAGACCATGGTGCTGCCGGTCGAGATGGCGGGCGTCGCCGGGGCGCTGGCCGGGCTGAGCGAGATCCTGCGCGACGCCGTTCCTGCCAGCCCAGCCGCATCGCCCGGCGGTGCGAGGGCCGTGCCGCAGCCGCAGCCGGGGCCGTGGTCCACGCCCGGTGGCGGGGCGTGAGGCGATGTCGCCGCTGCTCTGGACCGCGATCGGGGTCGCCCTGGCGGCCCTCGAACTGGTCGTTCCCGGAATCTTCCTGATCTGGTTCGGCGGGGCGGCGCTGGCCACCGCGCTGGCGGCGTGGCTGTCGGGCGGCTGGCCGCCGATGACCGAGCTGGCGCTCTTCACCGTCCTGTCGGCGGTCGCCATCGGCGCCGCCATCGCCTACGCCCGCTGGAAGCCGGCGGCGGCGGAGCCCAACGACGTCAACGACCGGGCCGGCCAGCTTGTCGGCCGGGTGGTGACGCTGGGCGATCCGATCGTGAACGGCCAGGGGCGCGTCTTCATCGGCGACACGCTGTGGCGGGTCGAGGGGCCGGACCGGCCGGCGGGCGCGTCGATGACCGTCGCCGGCCATCGCGGCATGATCCTGCTGCTGCGCGACGCGGGGGGCGAGGCGTCGCAGGAGCGGTGACCCGTCTCCCTCTCCCGCCCCGGGGAAGGGTGAAGGGTTCTCCAAGACACAAGGCGCCTGGATCCTTGTGTCACCCCTCATCCGGCACCTTCGGCGCCCCCCTCTCCCGGGGCGGGAGAGGGAGTTCCAAGGATCCGGACGAAAAGGGCGATCAGCCCAGATCGAACTTGATGCCCTGGGCCAGCGGCAGCGCCTGGGAGTAGTTCACGGTCGCGGTCTGGCGACGCATGTAGGCCTTCCAGGCGTCGGAGCCGGACTCGCGCCCGCCGCCGGTGTCCTTCTCGCCGCCGAAGGCGCCGCCGATCTCGGCCCCGCTCGGCCCGATGTTGACGTTGGCGATGCCGCAGTCCGAGCCCGCCGCCGACAGGAAGCGCTCCGTCTCGCGGACGTCGGTCGAGAAGATGCAGGAGGACAGGCCCTGCGGCACCGCGTTCTGCAACGCGATGGCCTCGTCGAGCGTCTCGTAGGTCAGCACGTAGAGGATCGGCGCGAAGGTCTCGTGCCGCACCACCTCGGTCTGGCCGGGCATCTCGACGATGGCCGGGGTGACGTAGAAGGCGTCGGGGAAGCGGTCGGTCAGGGTGCGGGCGCCGCCGGTGACGGTGCCGCCCTCGGCCTTGGCCTTCTCAAGGGCCGACTGCATCGCCTTGAAGGCGTCGGCGTCGACCAGCGGGCCCATCAGGACGCCGCTCTCCAGCGGGTTGCCGATGGGAACCGAACCGTAGGCCGACTTCAGGCGCGGCAGCAGCTTGGGCGCCACCTCCTTGTGGACGATCAGGCGGCGCAGCGTCGTGCAGCGCTGGCCGCAGGTGCCGACGGCCGAGAACAGGATCGCCCGCAGCGCCATGTCGAGGTCGGCCGAGGGCGCCACGATCATCGCGTTGTTGCCGCCCAGCTCCAGGATGGTGCGGCCGAAGCGGTCGGCGACCGACTTGGCGACCTCGCGGCCCATGCGGGTCGAGCCGGTGGCCGAGACCAGCGGCAGGCCGGGATGCGCCACCAGCGCCTCGCCGACGGCGCGGCCGCCCTGGACGAGCTGGGACAGGTTGGCCGGGGCGTCGCCGAAGCGGGCGGCGGCGCGCTCGAAGATCACCTGGCAGGCGGCGGCGGTCAGCGGGGTCTTCTCCGACGGCTTCCAGATCACCGGATCGCCGCAGACCAGCGCGAGCGCCGCGTTCCACGACCACACCGCGACCGGGAAGTTGAAGGCCGAGATGACGAGGCAGGGGCCCATCGGGTGCCAGGTCTCGCGCATGGCGTGGCCGGGGCGCTCCGAGGCGATGGTCAGGCCGTAGAGCTGGCGGGAGAGGCCGACCGCGAAGTCGCAGATGTCGATCATCTCCTGGACCTCGCCGAGGCCCTCCTGGTAGATCTTGCCGGCCTCCAGCGACACCAGACGGCCGAGATCCTCCTTGGCGGCGCGCAGCTCCTCGCCGAGCAGGCGGACCAGCTCGCCGCGGCGCGGGGCGGGCACCGAGCGCCACGCCTCGAAGGCGCGGGCGGCGTTGGCGACGATGTCCGGCACCTGGGACGGGCTGGTCTCGGCGACGGTGGCGAGCGTGGAGCCGTCCACCGGAGACCGCGCGGTCAGCCCGGCGCCGGTCGAGGAGGAACCGTTTGTCTGGCTCAGGCCGAAACGGGAAAGGATGTCGCTGTGCTGCACCGGGGTGGCTCCTTTTGACAAACTCTTAGCGCGCGGCGCCGGCGGCGCGGATCTCGGACAGGGTCCGGGTCGGCGTCAGCGCCTCGGGATCGATCTTCACATGGATGATGGCGGGCAGGCCGGACGCGCGGGCGCGCTCGAAGGCCGGGGCGAACTCGTCGGTGCGCTCCACCGTCTCGCCATGGCCGCCGTAGGCGCGGGCGAAGGCGGCGAAGTCCGGGTTGCGCAGCTGCGTGCCCGAGACGCGGCCGGGATACTCGCGCTCCTGGTGCATGCGGATGGTGCCGTACATGCCGTTGTCGATCACCAGCACGAGGATTGCGGCGCCCTCCTGCACGGCGGTGCCGAACTCCAGCCCGGTCATCTGGAAGCAGCCGTCGCCGGCGAAGCACAGCACGTCGCGCTCGCGGTGCTCCAGCTTGGCGGCGACGGCGGCCGGCAGGCCGTAGCCCATCGAGCCGCAGACCGGCGCCGCCTGGGTGCCGAAGCGGCGGAAGCGGCGGAAGCGGTGGATCCAGGTGGCGTAGTTGCCGGCGCCGTTGGTGAAGATGGCGTCGTCGGCCAGCCGGCCGTTCAGCCAGGCCATGATCGTGCCCATCTGGACCTCGCCCGGACCGCTTTCCGGCGGGGTGCTCCAGGCCTCGTAGGCGGCGTGGGCGGTTTCGGCGCGGGCGGCCCAGCCGGGTGACGGCGGCACCGTCAGGGCGGACACGGCGTCGAGGAAGGCGCCCGGCGTCGCCACCACGCCCAGCGCCGGGCGGTGGACGCGGCCGATCTCCTCGGCGCCGGGATGGACATGCACCACCGCCTTGCCCGGATCGGGGATGCCGAGCAGCGTGTAGCTCTGCGACGGCACCTCGGAGAAGCGGTCGCCCAGCAGGATCAGCAGGTCGCTGTCCGCCACCAGCGCCGACAGCTTCGGGTTGATGCCCAGCCCGATGTCGCCGGCGTAGAGCGGGTGGCCGTGGTCGAACAGCATCTGGCGGCGGAAGGTGACCGCCACCGGCAGCGAGAAGCGCTCGGCGAAGCCGCGCAGCGCGGCGACGGACTCCTCGGTCCAGCGCGAGCCGCCGACGACCAGCAGCGGGCGCTCGGCCTTGGCGAGCAGCCGGCCGAACTCGGCGACCTGGGCCGGGGTCGGCGCGCTCTCCACCGCCTCGGCGCGCAGGGGCACGGCGGCGTCGGCGGTCTCGGTCAGCGTGTCCTCGGGCAGCGCCAGCACCACCGGGCCGGGGCGGCCGGCCATCGCGGTGTGGAAGGCGCGCGAGATCATCTCCGGCACGCGGTCGGCGCTGTCGATCTCGGCGACCCACTTGGCCATGCCGCCGAACAGCTTGCCGTAATCGACCTCCTGGAAGGCGTCGCGGCCGCGCATGCCGCGCTCGATCTGGCCGACCAGCACGACCAGCGGCGTCTCGTCCTGCTGGGCGACGTGGATGCCCGATGCGGCGTTGGTGGCGCCGGGGCCGCGGGTGACGAGGCAGACGCCGGGGCGGCCGGTCAGCTTGGCCTGGGCCTCCGCCATCATGGCGGCCCCGCCCTCGTGGCGGCAGACGACCATCTCGATGGGGCTGTCGTGCAGCGCGTCCAGCACGGCGAGATAGCTCTCGCCCGGCACGCCGAACACCCGCCGCACGCCCTGCGCCTCCAGCGCCTCGACGACCAACTGACCACCGCTCTTCATCGGTCCCTCGCCCCTGTTCCGTCCTGGGCCGTCCCAGTTTGCGCCCAAATCGCGACCTTGCGACGGTGCCCCGTCGCGCGTCCCGCCGCAACCGACTTTCTTTCCGCCGGTCATGAGCGGAGGTAATGACCTGACGCCTTGCGCCGTGCTAGGAATCCGCATGGATCTGCAACGGCGCCTCCTTCCCTCCATGAGCGCGCTGACCGCCTTCGAAGCGGCGGCGCGCACCGGCAGCTTCACCGCGGCGGCGGGCGAGCTGTCGCTGACCCAGGGCGCCGTCAGCCGCCAGATCAAGGCGCTCGAGGACCAGATCGGCACGCCGCTGTTCACCCGCAAGGGGCAGCGCGTCACCCTGACCCCGACCGGCGCGCTCTACGCCGAGCCGATCCGCGACGCGCTGCGCCAGATCGCGGCGGCGACGGTGCGGACGATCGCGGCGCCCAAGGGTGGCGAGCTGCACCTCGCCATCCTGCCGACCTTCGGGACGCGCTGGCTGGTGCCGCGCCTGCCGGCCTTCCAGGAGGCGCATCCGCACGTCACCATCCACTTCACCACCAAGCTGGCGCCCTTCGACTTCCGCACCCACGACCTCGACGCGGCGATCCATTACGGGCTGGGCGACTGGCCGGACGCGGTCTGCGACCCCCTGATGGACGAGACGATGCTGCCGGTCTGCGCGCCGTCCTTCCTGAAGGCGCATCCGATCGCGGAGCCGGCCGACCTGCTGGCGCTCCCGCTGCTGCACACCAGCACGCGGCCGGATTCCTGGGCCGACTGGTTCGCGGCGCAGGGGGCGCCGCCGCACACCGGCGCCGGCATGTTCTTCGAACAGTTCGCCACCACCGCACAGGCGGCCGAGGCCGGGCTGGGGGTGGCGCTGCTGCCGACCCTGCTGGTGCGCGGCGAACTGGCCGACGGCGCCCTGGTGCCGGCGATCGACCGGCCGCACCGCAGCGCGCGGGCCTATTACCTCGTGCACCCGCGCGGCAAGGCCAACCACCCGCCGCTCGCCGCCTTCCGCCGCTGGCTGCTCGACACCGCGCGGGCGGAGGCGGGCGGGTAAGGCTGCGGAGGTTCCCAAGGCGCCGGTGTCACCGAATCGGCGTCATTTCCGGCGGATGACGTCCCAGCTCGCCATCACGGCGCCGCCGCCGATCAGGGCGCAGGCCGCCCACACGGCCCAGCCGCCCACCGCCTGACCGAACAGGATCAGCAGCAGGGTCGAGGCCGGCGGCACCCCGTAGGACAGCACGCCCAGCGCGCGGATGTCGCCGCGCTTCATGCCGTGGTCCCACAGGAAGAAGGCCAGCCCGTCCGGCCCGATGCCCAGCGCCAGCAGGGCCAGCCACGCCCATCCCTGCGGCACCACGGTCGTCTCGAAGGCGAGGTGGCAGAGGAGGCCGAGCAGGGCGGTGACGAGGCAGAAGCCGCCCACCGCCTCGGTCGGCACGTTGCCGAAGCGGCGCGACAGCACCGAATAGGCGCCCCAGATCACCGCCGCCGCGAAGGCCGCCGCGTAGGCGGGCAGGTTCTCGCTGGCCAGCGACAGCCCGCCGCCGCGCCCGGTGACGATCAGCGCCGTCCCGGCCAGCCCGCACAGCGCGCCCAGCACATGGGCCGGCTTCAGCCGTTCCCCCGGCAGCAGCGCCGAGAACAGCACGATGAACAGCGGCCACAGATAGTTCAGCAGGTTGACCTCCACAGCCGCGCCGGGCGCGATGTGGAAGGCCAGGAAATAGAAGAAATGGTAGCCGAACAGGCCGGCGACTCCGACCAGCCAGACCGGCCAGGGCTGGCGCAGCGCCCCCACCACGTCGCGCCCGCGGATCAGCCCGCCGATCGTTCCGGTCAGGAAGGCCAGCCCGAAGGTCGAGGCGACGAGCTGGAAGGGCGGCACCCCGCCCGCCAGCGTCGTCAGCAGCGCCGCCGACGACCACAGCAGGATGGCGAGGGCGCCGATGCCGGTGGCGCGCCGCACGTCCGAGGCGGACGGCACGGTGGGGGAGAGTGTGTCGATGGTCATGCCGCTGGCATAGCGGAGCCGGTCCGCACCGCGCAAGGGCGGACGTTGGGGGGCGCTGGTGCGCCGGGAAAGGGATTTTGACACGGATGAACACGGATGCCGGCTGCGCCGGCTCACGGATGGACACGGATCGAATGGGACGACACATCCGTGTTCATCCGTGGATATCCGTGTTCATTCGTGTCCCATGGCGGCTCAGGCGGCGCGCCGCCCGCCCGTCATGGAGGCGATGGCCGCCTGGAGGGTGGCTTCTTCGGCCTCGGCGCCGGCCTCGAAAAGCAGATGGGCGCCGCCATTCTCCGCCCCCAGCACGGTGATCCCGATGCGGGCCTGGAGCCGCGGGATGGTCAGCACGCCGCTGGCGCCGGCGGACAGGCCGGTGACCTCCTGGAGGCGGGCGCCGCCCCGCGAGATGTTGGCGATGCGCCCCTCGCGCCGGTCGGCGCCGACCTCGATCACGCAGGGCTCGCTGACGTCGAAGCGCTCCCACCGGCGACGGTCGGCGTCGTCGGTCGAGGTGCGGACCACCTGGACCAGAACGCGGCGCAGCGCTTCGATGCTCTCCGCCACCTCGCGGGCGTTCTTCTGGACGTCGGCGGCCTGGGCGCCGGTCTGCACCGCCTCGCTCGACACGGCGCCGATGCGGTCGGACACCGCGCGCGCCGCGTTGGAGGTCTCCACCAGGTTGCGGCTGATCTCCTGCGTCGCCTCGGCCTGCTGCTCCATCGCCAGGGCGATGTCGCCGGACACGTGGTCGATCTCGGCGATGGTTCCGCCGATCTCCTCGACGGCGGCGACGGCGGCGGCGGTCACCGTCTCGATCTCGCCGATCTGGCGGGCGATCTCGTCGGTCGAGCGGGCGGTCTGGTTGGCGAGGTTCTTCACCTCCTGGGCGACGACCGCGAAGCCCTTGCCGGCCTCGCCGGCGCGCGCCGCCTCGATGGTGGCGTTCAGCGCCAGCAGGTTGGTCTGGCCGGCGATGGCGCCGATCAGCCGCGCCACCTCGCCGATCCGGCCGACCGCCTCCGACAGCGAGCGGATGGTCGCCTGGGTGCGGTTGCCGGTCTCGACGGCGCGGCGGGTGACCTTGCTGGAATGGTCGACCCGCTGGAGGATGTCGCGGATCGAGGCGGCCAGCTCCTCGGTCGCGGCGGCGACGGTCTGGGCGTTGTTCAGCGCCTGGTCGGCGGCGGTGGCGACATCGCGCGAATTGGCGCCGACGGTCAGGGCGGATCCGGCCATGCTTTCGGCGTCGCGCGCCATGTCGTTGGTGTGGCCGGCGATGGCCGACACCGCGCCGCGCGCCTCGCGCTCCACCGTGTCGGCCATCGCCTCCACCGCCCGGCGCCGGCTGCCCTGCTCGGCCTCGGCGTAGGTCTCCAGCAGCAGTTCGAGGTCGAGCCAGGTCAGCTTGGTCAGCGCCGTGCGCAGCGCGTCCTTGCGGCGCTCCTCCGCCCGGCCGAGAAGGGACTGGAGGCCGCCGGCCCGTTCGTTCAGGCCGAGCTCCTCGGCGATGCCGTTCAGCACGACGTTGTGGCAGATGGCGACGGCGTAACCGGGCACGCCGTTCTCGTAGAAGGCGCGGGCCAACCGCTTGGCGGAGGCGGTGAAGTCGGCGTCGATCCGGCCCGAGACGGCGCGCACCCAATGCTGCACCCGGATGGCGTGGACATCCGGATGGGACAGGGCCTTGCGCATCTCCGGCCAGGCGTCGAAGCGGTCCAGCCATTGCTGGAGCAGTTGCGGCAACTTTTGCTGCGCGAAGGGCGCCAGTTCCTGCACCAGCGCGATGTCGTCCTGCGTGATCTGAAAGACCTTCAACCGCATGACATCCGTATCGGTGCCCGCATACGCCCCATGGCTGTCCAGCCGCATGACAAATTCCCCTGAATAGCAGAGCCTTCAGAGCATACTACGGTAATCAAACGCGGTTGGATTACACGTTTGTAAAAAATTGATCGAAAGTATGCCCCAATATTTTTGGGGGAATTCTTTAGGGGAATTTAGATATATTGAAGGATAACAGGATTTCAAGCCACAGGGTGTGATGCGCACCGCCGACGGACCGAAAACAATCGCAAGGGTTGGCGGCGCGCAACGAATCCATGCGGATGGCGCAACCATCCCCTCCGCGCCGTCCGAGGCGGCCCGGTCCAGGCGCCTCGCCTCAGGCGTCCGGACCGGCTTCCGGCACGCAGACCGCGAAGACGGTGCCGCGGCCGACGACCGAGCGCACCGTCACCGGATGGCCGAGCAGCCGGGCCAGACGCTCGACGATGGCCAGCCCAAGCCCGATGCCCTCGCTGCGGTCGCGGTCGGGGCGGTCGAGCTGGACGAACTCCTCGAAAATGCGGCGGCGGTCGGGTTCGGCGATGCCGCGCCCGGTGTCGTAGACCTCGATCCACAGGCTGGATCCGCGCCGCCGGCATCCCACCAGCACGCCGCCGGCGTCGGTGTAGCGGATGGCGTTGGCGATCAGGTTGCGGACGATGCGTTCCAGCAGGGCCGGGTCGCTGCGCACCACCGCGCCGGTCGGCACGGCGCGCAGGCGCAGGCCCTTTGCCTCGGCCTGACCGGCGAACTCGGCCTCGAGCTGGTCGAGCAGGGGGGAGAGGGGGAGGTCGGCGGGCTTCGGTGACACCACTCCGGATTCCAGCTTGGAGATTTCCAGGATGGCGTTCAGCAGGTCGCGCATCGAGCGCTGCGCCGCCTTCAGGTCGGCCAGCAGCGCCGCCGTCCTGGCGATCTGGGCGGTGGTTGGAGCGATCTGGGCGGTCTGGCGCTCCAGCATGCCGGTGAACATGCCGATCGCCTGGAGCGGCTGGTGCAGATCGTGGCTGGCGTGGGCGAGGAAGCGCGACTTGGCCCGGTGGGCCTGCTCGGCGGCGGTCTTGGCGGCGTGCAACTCGGCGGTGCGCTCGCGCACCTGCTGCTCCAGCGTCGCGTTGGCCCGCTCGACCGCCCCGGTCATGCGGGCGATCTCGGTGAACTGGTCGCGGACATGCCGGGTCATCGGGCGGAAGATCACCAGCGCCTCGACCAGCAGCGTCAGCAGCGTCAGGACCAGCGCCGCCAGTCCCATCCGGTGCAGCGAGTGGAAGCCGGCCTCGCCCTCCTCCTGGTAGAGCGCCACCATGGCCTCCAGCCGGGCGAGCAGCGGCCCCAGCGCCTGGCTGGTCACGTAATCGGCCTCCGGCATGCCCGGCGGCAAGCCGGCTGGGGCGGCGGCGATGACGGCGCGCAGCGCCGCGATGTGGCCCCGCACCAGCGGGTCGAGGGCATCCGCCCCGCTGAAGAACGGGTCGCCGGGGGGCGGGCCCAGCAGCGGTCCGCCGGCTGCCCCGTCGTCCCGGCCGCTGAGCCGGTGGTGGGCGGCCTCGAACATGTCGGTGGCCTCGGCGAGCTGGCGGGCGAGGTCGGCGCGCGAATAGGCGTCGGGGTCGTGCTTGAGCTGCTCGACCAGCAGGGCGGTGCGCTGGGACAGCATGCGCTGGCGGCCGGAGACGTTGACCACCTCCAGCATGCGCTCGTGCTGGCCGATCACCCGCTCGGTCATGACGAAGCCGGCCAGCGTGCCGAGCGCGATCAGCGCCAGCGCGATGCCGTAGCGCAGGGTCATCCAGCGGGCGGTGGTCGTGCCGATCGGGATCATGCGCAAGCCTCACCCCTGATGCTGCGGTGCAGCGACAGCCCTGAGCCTAGGCCCAAGCTATGAAGCCTCCGTAAAACCGCAGGCGGCGAGTGCCGAGCGCATGTGGGCGGGAACCGGGGCGACGGCGCCGACCGGCTCGCGCTTGGGGTAGAGCGGCAGGGAGATGGCGCGGGAGTGCAGGTGCAGCGCCCCCTCCGGCCCGCCATATTGCGGATCGCCGAGCAGCGGGCAGCCGATGGACGCGCAATGGACGCGGATCTGGTGGGTGCGGCCGGTGTGCGGCGTCAGCTCCAGCCAGGTCAGACCGTCGGCGCGGCCCTTCACGACATAGTCGGTGACGGCGGTCTGCCCGTCGGGGGCACCGCCGACGATGCGCCAGCCGCCGGTCTTGTTGGAGACCTTGGACAGGGTCAGCTCGATCCGTCCGGACTCGGCCGGCGGCGAGCCGGCGACCACCGCCCAGTAGGTCTTGTCGACCTTGCCGTCCTGGAACAGGATGCCGATCTTGCGCAGCGCCTTGGCGTGGCGGCCGAGGATCAGGCAGCCGGATGTGTCGCGGTCGAGCCGGTGGGCGAGCGACGGCGGCTTGGGAAAGCCGTAGCGCAGCGCATCGAAATGGCGCTCCAGGTTGGGACCGCCGGCCGGGCCGGCGTGGACCGGCAGCCCGGCGGGCTTGTCGATGATCAGCATCAGCCCGTCCCGGTAGAGGACGCGCTCCTGGATTTGGGCGGGTGTCACGAAGGGTTGTCCTGCACTTGCCCCCAACCCCGACCCACCCCCGCTCTCGCGGGGGTGGGGAACTGTTGGAGCTTTGTCGAAGTGCGGCGGCCGTCCCCTCCCCCGCGAGAGCGGGGGAGGGTTAGGGTGGGGCAAGCCGCCGTGGTGCGGTAAGCCGCCGTCAGGCGAGCTTCAACTCCTTGAAGAAGTCGTTGCCCTTGTCGTCGACGATGATGAAGGCCGGGAAATCCTCGACCTCGATGCGCCAGATGGCTTCCATGCCGAGTTCGGGATACTCGACGACCTCCACCTTCTTGATGCAGTCCTGCGCCAGCCGCGCCGCCGCGCCGCCGATCGAGCCGAGGTAGAAGCCGCCATGCTGCTTGCAGGCCGCCGTCACCTCCGGGCTGCGGTTGCCCTTGGCCAGCATGACCATCGAGCCGCCCGCCGCCTGGAACTGGTCGACGAAGCTGTCCATGCGGCCGGCCGTCGTCGGGCCGAAGGAGCCGGACGCGTAGCCCTCCGGCGTCTTGGCCGGGCCGGCGTAGTAGATCGGGTGGTTCTTGAAATAGTCGGGCAGCGGCTCGCCGGCGTCGAGCCGGGCGCGCAGCTTGGCGTGGGCGAGGTCGCGGGCGACGATCAGCGGGCCGGTCAGCGACAGGCGGGTGCGGATCGGGTGCTGCGACAGGGTGGCGCGGATCTCGTCCATCGGCCGGTTCAGGTCGATCTTCACGACCTCGCCCGACAGGTGCTCGTCGCCGATCTCCGGCAGATACTGGGCCGGATCGGTCTCCAGCTGCTCCAGGAAGATGCCGTCCCTGGTGATCTTGCCCACCGCCTGGCGGTCGGCCGAGCAGGACACGCCGACGCCGATGGGCATCGAGGCGCCGTGGCGCGGCAGGCGGATGACGCGGACGTCGTGGCAGAAATACTTGCCGCCGAACTGGGCGCCGATGCCCATGCTCTGGGTCAGCTTGTGGACCTCGGCCTCCATCGCCAGATCGCGGAAGGCGTGCGCGTCCTCGCCGCCCTCGGTCGGCAAATTGTCGAGGTAGCGGGCGGACGCCAGCTTCACCGTCTTCAGGTTCTGCTCGGCCGACAGGCCGCCGATGACGATGGCGAGGTGGTAGGGCGGGCAGGCCGAGGTGCCGAGGTAGCGGATCTTGTCTTCCAGGAACTTCAGCAGCCGGTCGGGCGCCAGCACCGACGGCGTCGCCTGATGCAGGAAGGTCTTGTTGGCCGAGCCGCCGCCCTTGGCCATGAACAGGAACTTGTAATAATCCTCGCCCTCCGAATAGATGTCGATCTGGGCGGGCAGGTTGTTGCGGGTGTTCTTCTCCTCGTACATGGAGATCGGCGCCAGCTGGCTGTAGCGCAGGTTGCGCTTCAGGTAGGCGTCGCGGGCGCCTTCCGACAGGGCGGTCTCGTCGCCGCCCTTGGTCCAGACGCGGCGGCCCTTCTTGCCCATGATGATGGCGGTGCCGGTGTCCTGGCACATCGGCAGCGTGCCGGCGGCGGCGATGTTGGCGTTCTTCAGCAGGTCGAGCGCCACGAACTTGTCGTTCGGCGAGGCCTCTTCGTCCTCCAGGATCCTGGCGAGCTGGGCGAGGTGGCCGGGGCGCAGCAGATGGTTGATGTCGGCGAAGGCCGCCTCGGCCAGCAGACGCAGGCCCTCCGGCTCGACCTTGAGAACCTGCTCGCCGTCGAACTCGATGACGGAGACGTGATCGGAGGTCAGCTTGCGGTAGGTCGTGTCGTCCTTGGCGAGCGGAAACAGGCCGGTGGCTCCGCGGGCTGGGGAGAGATCGTCGGGCATGGGGCGTTCCTTCAATATCCGCTGGGTCGCCCGCGCCTCCCGCGCAGCCGACGATCCGGATGCGCGAAGGGGCCGGGGCCGCGCTCGGACCCCCTTATACACCGCTGGGGCGCCGACACAACGGGCTGGGGAGCGGGTTGGACCATCGTCCGGGGGCGGAAAGACCGAGGGTGATTGCTTGAAGTCGCTGGAAACCCTTCTCCCCTCGCGGGAGAGGGGAGAAGGGCTTGCGATCGCTCTGGGAATACCTGCAAACGAAAAGGGCCGCGACGATGCGCGGCCCTTTCCAACCCTTATCCTCAAACCCGACCCGGTCAGGCGGCGGCCTTGAGGTCCTTGGCCGCCTCCGCCTCGCGCTGGCCGACGGGCTCGGCGGGGGCGCCGGCCCATTCGGTGTGGGCGGGGATTTCCTCGCCCTTCATCACCAGCGTCAGCGGGCCGAGCCGGGCGTAATCGCCGACGCGGGTGTCGTAGAGCACGGTCGCCCCGGCCCCCACCGTCACCCCGGTGCCGACCGTCACGCGGCCGACCTTCATGACCCGGTCCTCATACAGGTGGGTTTGCAGGGCCGACAGCGCGTTGATCGACGCGTAGTCGCCGACCGAGACGCAGTCGAACTCGGTGATGTCGGTGCTGTCCATGAAGACGCCCTTGCCGAACTTCGTCCCGAACAGCCGCAGCACCCAGGGCAGCATCGGCGTGCCGCGCAGATGGTCGAGCAGCACCTTGCCGGCGAGCCCCCAATAGAGCACGGCGACCGCCTCGGTCCGCATCGCCCACCATGACCACATCGGCTTCATGGTGGGGGCGTAGCGGCCCATCAGCGCCCATTTCACCAGCACCACCATCAGCACCATCGCGACCGGGATGGCGACGCTGACGCCCATGAACTGCCACAGGAAGTCGCCGTAGCGGCCTTCCAGGATCGCCGGGGCGAACAGCTCGACCGCCAGCGTGCCGAAGGTGATGAACAGCATCGTCGGCATCGACAGGCTGAAGGCCTCGAACACGGCGCGGCCCAGCCGGCGGGCGCGCGACGGCTCGAAGGTCCAGGCGGCGCCGACATTGTCGAACTTCTGGCGGACCGGCAGCTTCATCGGCGGGCTGCCGAACCAGGTGTCGCCGGCCTGCATGGCGGCGTTGGCCGGCGGCTTGGACTTGATGCCGATCAGCGAGCCGGTCGGGATCATGGCGCCCGGCGGCACCACGGCGTCGTTGCCGACGAAGACGCGCGCCTCGGTCTTCACCGGCTTCAGCTCCATCCAGCCGCGCCGGATGTCCTCGTCGCCCAGCACCACCTCGTCGGCGATGAAGCATTTCTCGCCGATCTCGACCAGATCGTAGCGGCCGGCGAGGTTGGTCGAGATCTCGGCGTCGCGGCCGATCTTCGCCCCCATCAGCCGGTACCAGGCCCGCATGTAGACGGTGGCGTAGAGCGAGCTGAGCGTTTCCAGCATCACCTCGGTCGACAGCGCGACGATCCATTTGCGGACGTAGAACCAGGAATGCACCGAGTAGGTCCCGGCCTTCACCTTGGGCAGCAGGGTCCAGCGCAGGGCGGCGATCATGAGCACCGTCACCCCGACCAGCGCCATCGCCGTCGGCCAGGCGATGGCCGGCACGTAATACAGGTAGTTGACCTTGAACAGCCCGCCCATCGCGGCGTCGAGCCGGTCGAACAGGTAGAAGGCCGGAAAGATCGGGATCAGCGCGATCGGCGGCAGGGCCAGCACGGCGACGGCGTAGACCACCGCCTGCACCGCCTTGCGAAGCGGGCCGGCCTCGGCCTCCGCCGGCAGGGCGTCGCGGTCGACCATGCCGACGCGCCGCGCCGGCGAGCCGTCCCACATCTCGTACGCCCCGGTGCGGGTGTCGGCGGGCAACGCCGTGAGGTCGGCCAGCTCGGTGCCCGTTCCGACCACGGCCCCATGCCCGATGACGCAGGAGGTGCCGACGTAGGCGTCGTCGCCGATCTCGATTTCGCCGATGACCAGCTCGTTGCCGATCACCTCGGCGTTGGCCAGCTTCACCTTGCCGCCGATGGCGGCCCCGCGTCCGATCGACACGAGGTCGATGGCGCCGGACTCGATCTCGCCGATCAGCGCGCCGCTGCCGACCTTGGCGCCGAGCGCCCGCAGGAACAGCCGCATCACCGGCGAGCCCTGGAACCACTTCAAATGGATCAGGCTGACGAAACGCTGCACCAGCCACCAGCGGTAGTAATAGGCACCCCACAGCGGGTAGCGGCCCGGCTTGGTGCGGCCGATGATCAGCCATTTCGCGGCGACCGCGATGATCAGCGTGGCGATGTTGATGACGACGTAGACGCCGAGCAGGGTGGCGACCTCGGTCAGCAGCGTCGCGTCCTCGCCGGACAGCAGCATGTAGCTGACGAAGACGCCGAGCCACTGCGCCGTCATCAGCGCCAGGACGACCGGCAGCGCCGCGGCCTGGGCCAGCCCGCAGAGCAGGCGGCGGCGCAGCGGCGGCGGGGCGAAGGACAGGTCGGCCGGGCCGTCGACCTTGCCGCCGGGGTTGCGCGGGGTGCGCGCCTCCAGCCGCTCGGCCATCGCCCGCAGCGTGCGGGCGCCGTAGACGTCCTGGAGCGTCAGCCCGCCCAGGCCGGCGGTTTCGCGCACCGCCGAGACGAAGCGCGCCGCCAGCAGCGAGTGGCCGCCGAGGTCGAGGAAGAAGTCGCCCTCCAGCGGGATCGCCTGTCCGGGGAACACGCGGCGGGCGGCGGCCAGCAGGGCGGCCTCCGTCGCGCCGCGCGGTTCGTCCTGCTCGGAAGCCGCGTTGTCCTCGGTCAGCGGCGCCGCTTGCAGGGTCTTGCGGTCGGCCTTGCCGGAGGTCAGGCGGGGCAGGCTGTCGACCCGCTCGTAATGGGCGGGAACCATGTAGCTGGGAAGCTGGGCGCGCAGGGCGGTCCGCAGGGTGGCGACGTCCAGCGCGGCGCCGGGTTGCGCGACCAGGAAGGCGACCAGCCGGTCGAGCCCATGGTCGTTGCGCAGCACCACCGTCGCCTGGGCCACGCCCGGCAGGTCGGTCAGCTTGGCCTCGATCTCGCCCAGTTCCAGCCGGAAGCCGCGGATCTTCACCTGGTCGTCGATGCGGCCGTGGAACAGCAGGTTGCCGTCGCCGTCGACGCTGACCGCGTCGCCCGACCGGTAGAGCAGGGGATCGCCGCCGTTGGCGTAGAACGGGTTGGCGATGAACTTCTCCGCCGTCAGCTCCGGCCGCCCGAGATAGCCCTGGGCGACGCCGGGGCCGCCGATCAGCAGCTCGCCCTGGGTGCCGGCGGGGACCGGGTTCAGCGCGTCGTCGACGACGTAGGCGGTGTAGTTGGGGATCGGCCGGCCGATGGTGACCGGCGTGTCGGGCCGCACCTCGGCGATGGTGGCGACGACGGTCGCCTCGGTCGGGCCGTAGCTGTTGAACAGCCGGCGGCCGGGCCGGCACCAGCGCGCCGCGACGGCGGGCGGACAGGCCTCGCCGCCGAGGATGACGACGCGCAGCGACGGCACGTCCTTGGGCAGCATCGCCAGCAGGGTCGGCACGGTGTCGAGCACGGTGACGCCGGCCTCGTTGAGCACGTCGGCCAGCCGGTCGGCCTCGTCGAGCGTCTGGCGGCTCGCCACCCACAGGGTGGCACCGGCCAGATAGGGAACGAAGATCTCCTCCAGCGACAGGTCGAAGGCCACCGAGGCGCCCTGGAAGGCGACGTCGTCCTCGCTCAGCCCGTAGACGCTGTTGGCCGCCCGCAGGTAATGGCAGATGTTGCGGTGGGTGATGACGATGCCCTTGGGCTTGCCGGTCGAGCCCGAGGTGTAGATCGCGTAGGCCGGGTCGTCCGGCGTCACGCCGTCGGCGCGCAGATCGAGCGGGCGGTCGTCGTCGGACAGCACGTCGCCGATGCGCAGCGCCTCGACGCCCAACTCAGGCCCGAGGCCGGCGACCTTCGACCCGGTGACCAGATCGACGAGGATCGCCGGCGCCGCGCAGTCGGCCAAGCTGACCGAGACGCGCTCGGCCGGAGCATCGGCGTCGAAGGGCAGATAGGCGGCGCCCGCCTTGAGGACGCCGAGCAGCGCCACATGCAGATCGAGCGACCGCGCCATCCACAGCCCGACGAAGCAGCCGCGCCCGATGCCGCGCGCCCGCAGGCCGTTGGCGACGCGGTTGGCCCGCGCGTCGAGCTCGGCGTAGCTGACGCGGCGGCCGTCGAACAGGATGGCGGTGCGGTCGGGGGAGCGGGCGGCGGTGGCGGCGGGAATGTCCGGCAGCAATTCGTCGCGCAGGAAGGACGGCTCCACCGCCCCGGCCAGCATCGACGCCGCGCCCGGACGGGGCGCGCGCTCGGAAACGGGGGAGAGGAGGGACGCGTTGACTTCGTCCTGGGCGGGAGCCCGTGCGCTCAGCAGTGTCACGCTGTATCAGCCTTCCATGTGGACTCAGCGCGGTGGCGCCATGCGGGCCCGATCAAGGCGGCCCCGGCGGTCGGCTGAAGGCGGCGCGATGCCGCCGGTCAGTTCTAGGATTTCTTGGTTAATGAAACGTTGACAAGAGCTTGGCCGCCACACGGCCGATGGGCTGGCGGAACGACTTGGTCTGTTCTGGCGCGTCAAGAGCACGATCAATACCGACCAAGTGTAAGATTGTTCCTGTCCTCGACGGTCACAGAGCGGCCGCGCCGTCAACGCTTTGATGAGCCGCCCCGTTGCCGTGGTCAAGCCCCTGCCGACTTGCCGCTGCACAGTTGCGCGCCAGTGTGCCATTCCAGGCAGCCATCCGCATGTCAGGGGAGTTGAGTAGGGGGCGGCCCTTATATGGATGTCCTCATCGGCGCTTTACCCCTGCCCGGAAAAAACGCAGGGAGGACGAAAAAAGCGCTTGCGGGGTTCGGTCTGTCCGCCTATAAAGCGCCTCCCGACGCGAACGACGCCGACGCGGTCCACGAGGACGGCAGGCGGCGACGCGACGGGGAGCCAGACAAGACGGCCGATGCGCCCGACCCTCGGATGAGGTGGCGGGGCAAGGCCGGTTCGGTGTCGGCGGGATCATTGACAAGTTAATACCGTGTTGTGAGAAGGGATGCGCAGGCGGCGGTGCTTTTGGTGCCGTTGGAGCGAGGGTTCCGGTTCGGTTTGGGATCGGCACACACGCGGA
>NZ_JAGINM010000040.1 GCF_017876095.1 Azospirillum agricola | reverse complement strand
CCCCGCAACCCTCCAACCCCGTCATGTCGCGCTCCTGGCGCCACCCATTGACGCGCCCCCGTCGGCCCGGTCAGAGCGCTCATGAATGATCCGGGCTAGAGGAGATCGAGCGGCAGGGGCAGGCCGGCAAGGGCGCGCTGGAGGCGCGTTTCGGCA
This sequence comes from Azospirillum agricola, assembly GCF_017876095.1. GTDB lineage: Bacteria > Pseudomonadota > Alphaproteobacteria > Azospirillales > Azospirillaceae > Azospirillum > Azospirillum agricola. The sequence goes on along the minus strand of NZ_JAGINM010000040.1, from coordinate 35,854 downwards.
CCGCCGGCAAACTGGCCGACACCCTGTGGGGCGGCGTGAAGGCGACCGACCGGAAGATGATGAGCGCCTACCAGATGGAGGACGAGGTGTTCCGCATGGCGCTCTACGTGCGGCGGCGCGATCAGGGCGTCTCGCCCGAGCAGGCGGCGTTGGAAGCCAAGGATACCTTCCTCGACTACGACATCCGCGCGCCTTGGGTGAACGCGGCCAAGCGCTACGCCTTGCCCTTCATCTCCTACACCTACCGGGCCGCGCCGATGATAACCCGGACGCTGATGGCGCGGCCGTGGAAGATGGCGAAGTACTTCACGATGATGTACGCGCTGAACGCCTTGGCCTACGCCATCGACGGTGGCGACGAGGGCGAGGAGCGCCGCTCGCTGCGCGAGAATGAGCAGGGTTGGGCTTGGACCGGCATCCCGCGCATGATGCGGCTGCCCACCCACGACCAGCACGGCAACCTGGTGTTCCTCGACGTTCGGCGGTGGATACCGGCTGGCGACGTATTCGACACGGGCCAGGGGCAATCGGTGGTGCCGCTGCCGGGCTGGATGCAGCCGGGCGGGCCCCTGATGATCGCCGCGGAGCTGCTGCTCAACCGCTCCGCCTTCACCGGCCAGGACATCAGCAACAAGCTGACCGACACCGTCGGCGAGCGAATCGGCAAAGGCGCCGCCCACGCCTACAAGTCGTGGATCCCGTCCGCCGCCTGGATCCCTGGAAGCTGGTACTGGGACCGGATCGGCAACGCCATCACCGGGGCGCGGGATTGGTCTGGCCGCCCCTACTCGGTCCCGCAGGCGGCGCTGTCGTCGGTCGGCATCAAGGTGAAGCCGTAGGATGTGCAGGAGGGATTCGCGGCCTGGGGCCGGAAGTTCGACAAGACGGAGCGCGACCTTCAAGCGGAGGCGCGGCGGGCCAGCAACGACCGGGATCGTGGGTTGCTCAGTGAGGTCGGTTTCGAACGGGCGATGGAGCGGCTGACGAAGAAGTTCGAACAGGTGGGTGAGCGGCGGAGGGAGATGTTCGAGGGGGAGCGGGCTACAGGCTCCACCCGACGAGCACCAGCAGGGCGCCTGCGGCCAGCCCAGCCCAAGCGCCCATGTCGGTCCGGTACCAGGGCGGTACGGCACGCTGACGGAGGATGTGGCGGTCGAGCCGGTGCCCGGCGATCAGGGCGCCACCGACCGTCCACAGCACGGCCCACCAGTCCATGGCGCCGCGCAGGCTGATTCGGGTGATGAGGTCGGACCACCAGGGCATGCGGTAAGGGTGCTTTCGGCAATGTCGTGAGGGAGGTTGGGCAGGGCGGCTGACCGAAAGCGCGCGGGGCAGGGGCATGCTCGGGCCGTGAACGGAAAGGGGGCGCCGGCCGTAGCGCTCCCCTTGCGCTGCCGAATGAATTCCGAGAAAATTCCGAACGGCATCAGTTAGTGAATTGATTTCCTTCCGTGATTTTTCAGTGCACGGTACAGACCATGCAGGGATCGAAGGAGCGCAGGATGTGCTGGACGGACAGCGGTGAGACCTCTTCCGGCCGCACCGGGGCGCCGACCAGCGCACGTTCCAGCGGTCCCGGCACGCCGTCGAGGTCGCGCGGGGAAAAATTCCAGGTCGTCGGGGCAATGATCTGGTAACCGGCGATCCGCCCCTGCTCCACCCGCAGCCAGTGGCCGAGCGCGCCGCGCGCCGCCTCGGTCAGTCCGACCGCCTGGGCGCGGTCCGGCATCTGTCCTTGCGCGCACCAGGGGCCGGCGGGATCGAGGTTGCGCAGCCAACCCTCCATCGCGCGGGCGGTGCGGGCGATCTCCAGCAGGCGGGCGACGACGCGGCTCAGCACGTTGGCGCCGTCGGCGACGACCAGGGCGCGGACCAGCGGGTGGCCGTCGATGAGCTGACGGGCGACCGCTCCGGTCTCGTAGGGCAGGCCGGCGAGGCGCGGCGCCTTGCACCAGCTGTACCCCTCCTCGTCGGCGCCATCCGGCACGGTCGATCCGGAAAAGGGCGGGTGCGGGCGGTCCTGGCCGGCCATGCGGCTGAAGCGGTGGTGCTCGGTCACGTCGGCGGGGTCGTAGGACGCCTCCCGGCCGTCGGCAAAAGTTCCGCGCCGGTACAGATGGCCGCCATCCGGCAGCGGGTAGGCGCCGTGGCTGAGGAAACGGTCGTAGGCGCGGCCGAGCCCGGACAGCGCCAGATCGTCGGCGATCTCCAGGAACAGGCGGAAGTCGCTCTCCGGTCCGGCGCGGCGCCAGCGGTCGAGATCCTCCGCCGTCTCCAGGGCGAGCACGGCGTCGAGCGGTGCGCCGAACAGGCTGGTCTCCAGGAAGCGGCGGAAGGCGCCGACGATGGCGAGCAGCCGCACCCGGTCGCGCCCGTCCAGCGCGCGGGTGACGCCGCCCGGCTGGATGGTCAGGCTGTGCGGCCACTTGCCGCCCATCAGCCCGAGGATGTGGAACAGTTCGGTGCGCGCCGCCAGCGCGCGGCGGACGCTGGTCCCCTGCGCCGCCTTGAAGCGTGCCTCGGCCCGCTCGAACCACGGCCGGCCGGCGTAGGCCGGGCGGGCGAAGTCGGGCATGAAGAACAGGTGGAAATGGGTCAGATGGTCGGCGATGTTCTCGGTCGCCGTCATCAGGTTGGTCGCCAGCAGCCCGTTGCGCGGCACCTCCAGCCCCATCGCCCCGGCCAGCGCCAGCGCCGCCGCGTGCGACTGCGAGACCGAGCAGATGCCGCAGATGCGCGGTGCCACCACCAGCGCGTCGAGCGGGGCGCGCCCCTCCAGAATGCGCTCGAAGCCGCGGAACAGCGGGGAGTTCACGTAGGCGGCGGCGACGGCGCCGTCCCCGATTTCCAGCCGCACCTCCAGGTCGCCCTCGACGCGGTTGAAGGGGCCGACGATCAGGCGGCGGCCGGGCTGGCCGGTTGGCGGCGGGGACGGTTCTGCGGTCACGGGGGTCAGCCCTTGCTGGTCTTGCCGGTGCCGCGCACCGAGGGCGGCACGACGATGCGGTCGGCGGCGGCGTTGCGGCGCACCCGTTCCGGCGTCGCCGCCTTGGCGAGCGAGGCCAGCGCCACGAACCACGCCTTGGGCATGTCGGTCGGCAGGCCGATGGGGATGCCGGCGAATTTCGGCGTCTCCAGGAAGGGGTGGCCGGGCTCCTCGAAGCCGGGCGCCGTGCAGTTGATGCAGGCGTAGCCGCCGCGCGTGCAGGACCCTTCGCCGTTCCACAGCCGCGTGTTGCAGTCGGCGTGCGCCTGGGTGCCGAGGCAGCCCATATGCTCCATCAGGCAGCCGAGGTCCGACGGTTTCTCGGCGCTGGCCTTGTATTCGTAATACTCGTTGCGCGGGCAGCCGTGGTGGACGAGGTGGTCGGCGTAGAAGCGCGGGCGCTGGTGGCCGTCCAGGTCCGCCGCCGCCAGCGCGTCGTCGGCCAGCAGCATCAGCGTCTCCGTCACCCAGTTCGGGTGGGTCGGGCAGCCGGCGACGTTGATCACGGGCAGGCCGGAGCGGGAACGGAACTCGCCGCCCAGCGCCCCGCCGCGCCGTGTCCCCTCATACTGAAGGCCGCAGGCGTCGGTGATGTTCTCCCCCGCCGCGGTGATGCCGCCATAAGCGGCGCAGGTGCCGACGGCGACGACCTGCCCGGCCATGGCGGCCAGTTCGCGTACCCAGTCGATGGTCGGGCGGCCGGTGCCGGCCAGCACATGGAAGCGCCCGGTGCCGTTGGGGCCGCGCAGAAGCGAGCCCTCGACGCACAGCACGTCGAGAGGCTCGTCGCCGGCCAGGATGCGGTCGAACAGGGCGGTGACCTCGGGGCCGGTCTCCTCCGACAGGCTGGGGTGCCAGAGCAGGCGGATGCCGGCGGTCTCCAGCAGGGTCGGCAGGTCGGGTGATTCGGCGCAGAGCAGCGACATGGTGCAGCCGCCGCAGCCACCCGATTGCAGCCACAGCACCGACAGCGGGCGGTCTCTCATCCATCCCCTCCCGTGGGAAGTCCGTCGCGGCGGGCGGGACCGGCCGCCGGCAGGGTCAGGGTGAAGACGGCGCCGCCGTCCGGGTGGTTGGCGGCGGTCAGCGTGCCGCCCTGGTCCTTGACGAGCTGGTAGCTGATCGACAGTCCCAGTCCGGTGCCCTTGCCGACCGGCTTGGTGGTGAAGAAGGGGTCGAACACCCGGCCCAGCAGATCGGGCGGGATGCCGGGGCCGGTGTCGCGGACGGTGACGGTGACCATCCCCAGTCCAGCCGGGCCGCCATCGGTGCGCGCGTGCAGCTCCAGCCGCCGCCGCGGGGCGCCGGCCATCGCGTCGATGGCGTTCTGGACGAGGTTCATGGCGACCTGATGCAGGTGCCCCGGATGGCCGGCGATGTCGAGCGCGTCGGGCAGGTCGAAGAGGACGGCCAGGTCGGGGGTCTGCGCCTTGGCGACCCAGGTGACTGCCGAGCGCAGCAGGGCGGTGAGGTCGAAGCGCTCGGCGGCGTGCTTCTGCTCCGAGGAGAAGCGGCGCAGCTCGGCGACGATGTCGCGCACCCGCTCGGTCCCCTCCAGCATGCCGTCGAGCGTCGCCGGGCTGTCGGCGCGGGCGCGGTCGATCCGCAGCTCCTTGCGCAGGGCGGCCAGCGCGTCCGGCGCCGCCCCCTCATGCACCTTGTCGAGATAGGCGGTCAGCCGCTCGACGTAGCGGCGCAGCGCGTGGGCGTTGCCGTAGACGAAGGAGATCGGGTTGTTCAGCTCGTGCGCCACCCCGGCGACGAGACGGCCGAGCGAGGCCATCTTCTCCGAATGGACGAGCTGCTGCTGGGTCTGCTTCAGCCCCTCGTGCGCGGCTGCGAGGTCGCGGTAGGCGCGGCGCAACTCGCCGATCGGGCGGCCGACCAGCACCAGCCCGATGGCGTGGCCGCGCTGGTCGTAGCGCACCGTGCTGTTGACCGAGACGGGGAAGGGACCGGTCGGGCCGCGCAGGCTCAGCTCGACGTCGGCGCCGCCCTCGCGCTGGAGGGCCGCCGCGCAGAGCCGGGCGAAGGCGGCGTGCGAGCCGGGATCGAGGAAGTCGCGCAGCGGCCGGCCGGCGAGGTCGTGGCCGGGGTGGCCGAGCGCGCGCTCGGCGGCGGGGTTGCTCTGCTCGATGCGGCCGTCGCGGTCGCAGGCGATCAGCACGTCGGTCATCGAGCCGAGCACGCTGGCGATGAAGGCCTGGGCCTCCTCCAGCTCGGCGTTCTTGCGCTCCAGTTCGACCTGCTGCGCCACGAGGTTGGCGTAGGTCTCGTCCATCTTCCGGATCACGTCGATCCAGGCGCTCTCGGCGTCGGCGTCCGACGGCAGGCCCGGCATGGCGAAGGGATCGGAAAGGGGCACGGTCATGTCGCGAGAGGTTTGGATTGTTCGCTTGCCACTCTAATCGAGGGGCACTCTAGCACGGCCCCTCCGGCGGGTGGGCGATTTCCGTCCCGGCAACAGGCGGGTCCGTTCGTTGCGCCGCACACAGACTTTGCTTGCCCTTTCCATCACACAGCGTACAAACGGACCCCAGTTTTGAACGGACGGATCGGGGGAGACGTCGATGATCAAGGTGGTGCGGGCCAAGCTTCATTGTCTGCGGGTGACGGACGCCAATCTGAACTACCAGGGCTCCATCACGCTGGATCCAGAGCACTGCGAGGCGGTGGGCATCGTCCCGCTGGAGTTCGTCGAGATCTGGAACAAGAACTCCGGCACCCGCATCAGCACCTACGTGATCTACGGCGAGCGCGGGTCGCGCGCCTGCGTGCTGAACGGCTCGGCGGCGCGGAGCTGCCAGCCGGGCGACGAGGTGATCGTCGCCGCCTCCTGGTACTGCCAGCCGACCGAGATCGCCGCGCTGAAGCCGCGCGTGCTGACCTTCAACGCCGACAACAGCGTCGACAAGGCGCTGCATTACGACGTCACCGCGCTGGAGGAGGGCCGCTACGGCTTCGCCATCCGCGACGGGCTGATCCCGGCCGGGGCGGAGACGGATCTGGTGTAAGGCGCGGACACGGCGAAGGGGCGGCCGAACGGCCGCCCCACCCCCGCACCCGTTCCGCTCCGGTCAGGCGGCGTGGTGCAGCGCGTACCAGTCGGCGGTGTGCAGGGCGTCGGCCGAGGCCGCCAGGGCGGCGTCGGCCGCGCTGGCGCCGTCCGCGGCGTCCGTCGCCGTGGCGGTGGCGTCGCTCGCCGCCGTGTCGGCCGAGGCCGTCGTCACCGTGTGGGCCCAGACGTCGGTGGCCGCGTCGGTGGCCGCCGTGGCCGTGGTCAGCGAGGCCGCCGTGGCGGTGGCCGCCGCGCTGGCGGTGGCGGACGAGTCGGTGATCGTGCCGGTGCCCGTCGCGTCGGCCAGCGTCGCCTTCGCGGCGTTGGAGAGCACCAGGCTGAAGTTCTCGCCGCCCTCGGCGGCGCCGTCGCTCAGCACCTTGACGGTCACCGTCTTCTCGGTCTCGCCCGGCGCGAAGGTCAGCGTGCCGTTGGTGGCCGTGTAGTCGGAGCCGGCCTTGGCGGTGCCGTCGGCGGTCGCGTACTTCACCGTCACCGTGTCGGTCGCGGCCTCGTTCAGCTTGACGGTGAAGACGGCGTCGGCCGTGCCGGTGCCGGTGGTCGAGCCGGCATACATCGCCTCCTTGATGATGTTCACCTTGGCGCTGTTGACGGTGTAGTCGTCGTTGAGGATGCCGCCGGTGTCGCCCGAGCCGGGGCTCCAGGCCCAGTAGGTCCAGCTCACCCCCTGCTCCCCGGCCGCGAGGTCGTTCTTGCCGTCGCCGTTCCAGTCGCCGTTCATGTAGTCGGTGATGGCGTTCAGCCACTGGGTGTCCTGGCTGGTCGCCAGCTTGGTGCCGAACTCGCCGACCAGCACGGGGGCGATGTCGTTCTGCACGATGTAGCCCCAGGCGTCGTTCCACACCGCCGGCATGTTGTCGGGGAAGCTGGAGTCGGAGAACCAGCCGAAACCGGCCATCGACGGCGGGTAGTCGTGCACCGAGTAGACGAGCTGGTTGTCGACGTTGAACTCCACCGGGTTGGTCTTCACCCCGTCGAGGTTGCCACCCCACCAGTAGGTGCCTTCCGACGAGTTCTCGACGCCCTCGACGATCAGCAGCAGGTTCGGGTTGACCTGCTGGATGGCGTTGCCGATGCGCTCGGCCGCCGCCGCCCAGTCGGTGGCGAGGTTGCCGTCGCCCCAGGTGGCCTGCCCGTGCGGCTCGTTGTGCAGGTCCATGCCGATGACCGACGGGTTGTCGGAATAGCGCTCGGCCAGCATCGTCGAGTTGGCGATCATCGTCGATTCCGGGTGGGCGTCGGTGTACCACAGCCCGTTCTCGTTGGCCGAGGCGCCGTCGTCGGAACGGTGGTGGTCGAGGATGATCTTCAGGCCGATCCGGTCGGCGTAATCGACGATCTTGTCGAAGACTTCAAGAGAGTTGAGACCCTTCAGGTCGGGGTTCAGGCTGTAGTCGATGCCGGTCGGCGTCTGGCCGCCGTTGTCGAGCATGGCGTCCGACCAGGGCAGGCGGATGGTGTTGAAGCCCAGATCCTTCATCTGGTCCATCATGGTCTGGTAGCTGTCCTCCCACAGCCCCTGCGGCACGAAGGCGTAGCCCTCGGCGCCGAACCAGTTGACGCCGGTCAGCTTCACGGCGTTGCCGGCGCTGTCGATGATCTGGCTGCCCTCGGTGTGGAGATAGCCGTCGGCGATGGTCGTGGTCGTCGTGGCGCCGCCGGCGGGCTCCTTCACCGTGGCGTCGCCGACCGAGATCGTCGGGGTGGAGGGGGGCGTCGTCGTGGTGCCGCCCCCCGTGTTGCCGCCCCCCGTGTTGCCGCCATTGTCGACGGTGGTGGAGCCGGCGGTGAAATGGGACTTGTCGGCGTCGACCACCAGCGTGCCGTTCCACCACAGGCCGGACTGGCCGGCGACCACGTCCTTGCCGTCGAGCGCGCCCTTGTCGTAGGTCACCGTGCTGTCGGTGGCGGCGTGGGTGTGGCCGTTCACCGTCACCGAGTTGACCGTCAGGTTGCGGTCCTGGCCGTTGACGACGGCGTCGTTGTCGTACTGGATCTGCACCTTGTGCGCGGTGTCGGCGGTCACCGAGGTGGTGAAGCTGTAGTCCTTCGCGCTGGCCGTCGCCGTGCCCTCGCCGATCACCGAGCCATCCACCAGCACCTTGAAGTGGGCGTCGACGCCGCCGGCCGCGGTGCCCTGGGCGTTGACGGTGATGGTGGTGGCGTCGGCGCTGCCGCTGCCGCCCGTGCCGGCGCTGGTGCCGGCCCCCGCCTGGGCGGTCGCCTCGGTCTTGAAGGTCAGGGCGCCGTCCCACCACATCCCCGACTGCCCGGCCAGGACCGTGCCGGCTCCGCCGCTGTCCTGGCGCTCGTAGGTGGCGCTCGCCGGCAGCATGGTGGTGCCGTCGACGACGACCGACTGGACGTAGAGGTCGCGGTACTGGCTGTTCACCGCGTCGTTGTCGTAGACGACCTGGATGGTGTGGCCGACGCTGGTGTCGAGGTCGGCGGTGAAGCCGTAGGCCTTCGACGTGGCCGACGAGGCGGTGGCCTGCCCGAACTCCTTGCCGTCGACCAGCAGGCGGAAATGCGGGGCGATGCTGTCGCCGGACTGCCCGTAGGCGTTGACGACGATGCTGCGGGCGCTGGTGGTCGAGCTGGTGCTGGCCATGGAAAATAATCCTTGTCCGATTGCGTTGACGCCAACGGTGGCCCGAATTCGTTAACGAGATATTGCGGAATTTGGTTAAAATGTCTGGTGTCCTGTGGCAAAGATGTGACCCGCTTTTCTCCGCTTCCCTGGCGCAGGATTGCCACAGGATGGCTCTGTTCGACAGGGCGGAGGCCTGAATCGCGACCGTCGCCCTGTCTCTTTTTGTGCACAGCCTTGCTGCGCAGGAGCAAGTCGGAGAGAGCGTATCACCTTCGTGTCGGCCGGATGCTCCGGTCCATGTCCAAGGTTTTCCCAAAAGACCGCAGGAACCTCTTTTCCGGTTCGCCAACTTCCGGCCGACCCTTGTTTCAGATGACTTGAAGGAACGACGGACGTGACTGCCAGAGACGATCGGGATTGCCGCTTGCGGTGGAAGGACCTGTCGGGGATTGCCGGTAGGCGGTGGTGGCCGCTGCGTCCTCGGACGGCGTCGGCGATGCGTCGGGCGGAGCGAGAGTGCCGGTGAGGATCGTCGGCGCCGGTGCCGGAGCTCTGCGCGTGCCCCTTTCACCTCCGGCTGAACGGGGAAAAACGTCCATAATGGTTAATATGAACCGTGCGTCGGATCGGCGTGCGCGGCGATTTCCGCTGTTTTTATTAACGGAATAAATGCCTACAATAAGGCCAAAAGAAAGGCGCGCCGGACGGGCGCGCCTGTGAATTCCAAAAGGGCCGGGTGGCTCAGCGCCGCAGTGGGACGGCGCGGCGGACCAGGCGGCGGTCGAGGTCGGCGGTGGTCACGGTCGGCTCGCCCAGGCTGCGCATGGCGAAGGCGAAGGTGTCCATCACGCGGTCCAGGCTGATCTCCTGGTCGTCCGGGCGGCGGCTGACCGAGACCACGGCATAGCCGGCGGCCCGCGCCACCGCGGCGTCGCCGCGCAGGCCGCGCACGCCCCAGCCGGCCAGCGCCGACTTGCAGCGGAACAGCTCGGCGGCGAAGCCGCCGGCCGACTGCGTGCGCCCGACCACATAGGCGGCGGCGACCGCCAGCGGCGCCAGCAGCCCGTCCCAGTCCAGGCAATCCTCGCGCGACACCCAGACGCCGCCGACCGAGCAGGCGGCGGGGCCGATCGCCTCGCCCAGCCCGGCGCGGAAGGCGCGCAGCGAGGCCACGGCGTCGGCTGCCGGCATCGGCTCCACCCGCTGGCCGTCGGGCATCAGCATCAGGCGGCCGGCCCATTCGGCCGAGGGGGGAAGCTGTTCGGTCAGGCGAGCGAGCAGCGCCTCGCGGGCGGCGGCGAAGGGAACGACCTCGGACATCGGGCCTTGCACATGTCAATGGCTGGGGTGGCGCAGAAGAAGCCGCAAGCCGCCCCGTCTGTCAAGGTCCGCGACGCCGCATCCGTCAACCGGAGCGTGCATCGAGGCGCTTGTCACAGCGGCAACGGTGCCGGAGCGGGGCGGCGGCGGGCGCCTTCTCAGGGGCCTCCGGAAAAAAATCGCGAGCCTGCGATTTTGTGCTTGCCAGCCCGCCGCCAGCAGCCCTATAAAGCGCCTCCCAACGTTCCCGGTTAGCTCAGTTGGTAGAGCAGCGGACTGTTAATCCGCTTGTCGCTGGTTCGAGTCCAGCACCGGGAGCCAAAGCGCGGGTGTAGCTCAGTTGGTTAGAGCGCCGGCCTGTCACGCCGGAGGCCGCGGGTTCAAGTCCCGTCACTCGCGCCATTTTCCTTTCCCTCTGCGGAATTTCCACTTCCCCCAGATCGAATGCGACGATGGCGGCTGCCCCACCGGGCAGCTTCGCGCTATGATGCGTGGTGTTTCCAACAATCGGTCCGCCCAGCGGGTCGTTTCCGGGGGAGAACCATTTCATGCGTCTGTCGGGCAAGGTTGCCGTCGTCACCGGCGGCGGATCGGGATTCGGCGAGGGGATCGCGCGGCGTTTCGCCGAAGAGGGCGCCCGCGTCATCGTCGCCGACCTGGACGAGGCCGCGGCGGGCCGGGTCGCCGATTCCATCGGGGAAACCGCTTTGGCGGTGCGCGCCGACGTCGCGGTCGGCGAGGATTACGAGGCGATCGTCTCGGCCGCCGTCGGTGCCTTCGGCCGGCTCGACATCCTGATCAACAACGCCGGCTACACCCACCGCTACGGCTCGATGCTGGACGTCGACGAGGCGACCTTCGACCGCATCTACGCCGTCAACGTGAAGTCGATCTATCACAGCGCCATCCACGCGGTGCCGGTCTTCCGCGCCCAGGGCGGAGGGGTGATCCTGAACATCGGTTCGACCGCCGGCATCCGGCCACGCCCGAACCTGACCTGGTACAACGGTTCCAAGGGAGCGGTGCTGACGCTGACCCAGTCGATGGCGGTGGAACTCGCCCCCGACAAGGTGCGGGTCTGCGCCATCGCCCCGGTGGCCGGCGAGACCGGGATGCTGCACCGCTTCATGGGCAACGACACGCCGGAGCGCCGCGCCCAGTTCCTGGCCTCGATCCCGCTCGGCCGGCTGTCCACCCCGCGCGACATCGCCAACGCGGCGCTCTACCTGTGCTCCGACGAGGCGGATTTCCTGACCGGCGTCTGCCTGGAGGTCGATGGCGGGCGCTGCGTGTAGCGGCGGCGGAGTCTTCTGCCGCCCCCGTCCCTCCCGCCTCCTACCCCCTCTCCCCTCCGGGGAGAGGGTCGGGGTGAGGGGGATGCGTGGCGGATATTTCGGAATGAGCGGGGGCTTCGGGACCGGCCCTGTCCGGCGGGGCTTCGGCGGTGACCGGAATCCCCTGCGCCGCGTCCCCCTCGCCCCCACCCTCTCCCCGAGGGGGAGAGGGGGAGATTTTCGGGGTGGATGCTTCCGTCTTTGCCTCCGCGTCCGGCTCCGGATCGGGAAAGATGGCGGCGAGCAGGCTCTTGACGTCGTCGGTCGGGCGCAGCGCGCCGTAGCCGGGGGCGTTGCAGTCCCAGTCATACTCGCCGAAGCCCCGGAAGGCGGCGATGGCCGGGTCGCTCGTCCAGGCCTTGCGCAGGGCGAGGCGGCGCAGATCGGCCGGGACCTCCCGTTTCAGAAAGGCGGTGTAGTCGCTGCCGGCGTCCAGGCTCTCCACCGGCGGCAGATCCGGTGGCAGATCTGGCGGCATCTCCGGCAGGGCCGGGTCCGAAACCGGCCGGGCGGCCGGCGGCGCTTCGAGGGCGTCCTGCGGAACCGGCGCGGGCGGCATCGGTTCGGCAAGCTCCATCGGCTCCGGTTCCGCCTTGGCGGTCCGCTTCAGCCGCGACCAGCGGCCGAGAAAGCCCTCCCCATCGGTACCCGGCTTCTCAGCCATCGCCGCGCTCCGGCTTGCGGCGGGCCAGCGCCTCGGTGTCGGCGCGGTCGCGCTTGCGCTTGTGGAAGGGGCGGTCGACGAAGTGCCGCGCGACGAAGCCGTCCATCCACAGCGCCAGCGCCGACGGCAGCGGCAGCGGCTCGATCAGGTCGTCGCCCGCCTCGGAATGGGTGTCGATCTCACCGGGATCGACGGTGACCGCCAGCAGTCGGACGCCCAGCGGCCCGCCGCCCGGCCGCAGGATGACGTAGGCGGTCGGCCGGCCGCTGTCGAGGTTGTGCTTGTAGTTCTCCGCCTCGCTGGGGAACAGCGCGATCTCGGCGGCGCCGGCGTAGTAGCGGGCCCAGCCGGGACCTTCGTCGATCAGGCTCCAGTCCGTCCGGTCGGGACTGGGCGGGATGAGCGCGGTCGGCTGCCAGGACGCCTCGACCCAGGGATTGTCCACGCGGCGCCGTTCGACGACGACGCCGACGTTGCGGCGCTGGCCGCGGTCCGGCGATCCGCCGGGCAGGGCGGAGCCGGAGAGGTTGGGATCGGGCGGCGGAGTGGTGCGGGGCATCGGCGTGCTCCGGAAGGGACGGGCCGGAGCGGAGGGATCCGGTTCCCGTTACAACGCCGGGCGGGAGCGTTGGTGCCCGCGCCCTGTTGTTTCCTTCGGAGCGCCGTCTTTCCGACGTTCCCGCCCGCCCCCTGTTCCGAACGAGGCACCCCGCCGATGCGCATCACCATCGTCGCCCTTTTCCTGTCGGGCCTGCTGGCCTTTGGCGCCGCGGCCGAGGACGCCGCCACCAAGGACGCGCTGGCCCAGGATCCCAACATCCTGAAGAGCCAGGAACCGCAGCCCGACCCCCACGGCACCCGTCCGCCGAACCCGGCGACCAACGCCGACACCCAGAGCGCCGAGCTTCAGCAGGCGCTGGCCGCCGTGCGCCGCGCGCCGCCCGACCTGAATGGCAACCCGGTGCCGCGCCCGAACTGGCTGGCGAGCGAGCCCGACCAGGACAACGAGCCGACCCGCTCGCAGAACCCGTCGGATCTGAGCAGCCAGGAGATCAAATAGGGGAACGGCCTCAGCCGGAGACCCGGCGGGTGCGGACGCGGATCAGGCCGCTGCCCTCCGGGTCGGCGCGGTCGGGCTTCAGCATGGCCTCCAGCAGCTTCACGTCGCTCGACCAGTAGGGCACGTACCAGCTCCGGTCGGGATCCATCACCAGCACCCGCCGGCTCGCCGCGTCGTAGGCGCCGAGCGGGGCGATGTGGCCGAAGCCGGGCTCGCCGGTCAGCGTGCCCTGGTCGTAGGCCAGGATGATGATGTCGCCGGCGCTCTCCTCGTTCTCGGTCAGGATGTGGCGCAGCTCGGCCAGCGTCTCGGGCGAGGCGTCGCGCGGGCGGAAGACCTCGACCTCGGCGGCGGTCAGGCCGTAGGCGTCCAGGCTGCGGCGGACATACAGCTCCAGTTCGGTGAAGGAGACGCCCTCGCCGTTCTCGCCCACCGCCTCGCGCCAGCGGTCGTCGCCGACGGCGTCGAGAAGCTGCTTCTGGGTGACGAGCCGCTCCGAGGCCAGATCCGGCACGCCGCGCAGCGCGTTCAGCATCATCGTCACGCTGGCCAGCGAGCAGGCGGCGCCCGTCGCCTGCGGCACGTAGAAGGGCGACAGCGCCCAATAGTCCGGCGCCAGGGCGGTGCGGACATACTCGGCGGCACGGGTGATCGGCACCGTGTCCGGACCGAACTTGGGCTGGGTGTCCTCCTGCGCCCGCGCGGCGTTCGCCGTCGCCGCAAGGATGCCCAGCAGCGCCAGGGCGGTCGTCATCTTCATGGAGATCATCGAGAACGGTCTCTGTCCGCGCAGTCCAAACCCAACGCCCAACCCAACGCCGGCCCCGGCCGGCGGCCGCGTTGCCGCCAGGGTTCCCATATGGTGCGCTGCGGTGCAACGGCCAAGCCGGGGATACCCGGATTGCGGAATCGGCGGAGGTTGGATCGGGAAAGACTGAAACGGCATGGGCGGAGCGCTCCTTTCCACGCGGGAACCTGTCCCTGGGGAAAACAGCGCTCCGCCCGGCGTCGGCGGACAGGGACGGGGGGCTTACCCCGTCAGCGTCACACCCCGTCCCAGAAGACGAGCATCCCGGCCGCGTCCAGGCCGACGATGCCCATCTTGCTCCAGGCGAGGTCGTGGATCCCCATGGCGAAGGCCGGGGAGGAGGCCTGGAGCGAGTAGTCCCCGTAATAGGGGTTGTTGAACATCGCCTTACCGATCACGTCGTTGTCGCCGTAGGTCGGCACGTTGTGGACGAGGTTGCGGTCGATCACCGGGTTGTTGGCGGTCAGCAGCTCGATGTAGTCGTCGAGCGGCAGCGTGCCATGCACGATGTTGCCGGTGATGGTGTTGTTGTAGGGCATGCCGACGGCACCATGCACCGGCTGCCATTCGACGCGGATGAAGTCCTCCTTGTTGCTGGCGATGACCGCGAAGTTGTTGGTCACCACGTTGTTGTCGCCTCCGTGGATCTGCACCGAGGCCCAGTCGGCGTCCTTGATGAAGTTGCCGCGCACGGTGACGCCGCCGGCCATGTCGTCCAGATAGATGCCGAAGCCCTTCTGGCCGTGCAGCCATTGGTCGGCGTTGCTGGTGGCCAGACCGCCGGCGTGCTCGATGCGGTTGCCCTGGATGATCAGGCCGCTGTCGGTGCTCGACCGGCCGAGAATCTCGATGGCGCCGCCGTCGGCGGTCTCCAGCCCGGTGTGGGAGATCTTGTTGTACTGGATGATGTTGTTGTAATTGGCGGTGTTGGTGGTGCCGCCGTAATCCTTCAGCGAGATGCCGTAGCGGGCGCTGTGGTCGATGTCGTTGTTGGAGATGACGTTGTTGTCGACCCCGGTGCCGATGATGCCGGCCACCGCCTTGCGCACCTCGCCGATGTTGCTGATGCTGTTGGCGTAGATCAGGTTGCCGTTGCTGCGCCCCTCCAGCTCGATGCCGCTGTCGGCCAGATGGTTCAGGCTGTTGCCGGCGATCTTGTTGTTGGACGAGGCCGAGGTCAGCTTGATCGCCGTGCCGACGTTCAGGAAGCTGTTGTCGCTGATGTGGTTGCCCGACGCCTTGATCAGCTCCAGCGCGTTGCCGTCGGTCTTGGTGTTGACGAAGGACAGCCCGTCGATGGTGACGTTGCTCGACCCGTTCAGCCGGATCAGCGTGCCGAGCCGGGCGACCTCGACGCCGGACGCCTCGAAATCGGCGCTCGCCGCCTTGTAGACCAGCTTGCCGTCGCCGGGCCGCCACGCGAACTCGCCGGCCTGGTCGACGTAGGCGGCGTTGTTCAGCAGCTTGTAGGTGGTGCCCTCGGCGAAGGGGAGGGAAGCGCCGTTCTTCAGCACCAGCGTGCGGGTGGCGGCGTTGAAGCTGGAAATGCTGGTCAGCGTGTCGCCCAGCCGCTCGGCGTCCATCACCTGGATCAGCGTGCCGGACTGGATGTCCGACGCGCTCACCTCGCCGCTGTGGAAGCGGATCTGCGAGCCGCTGGGGCCGGCCGCCGCCGCGTCGGCGAACTTCCAGCCGCTGGTGACGTCGGCGCTGTCGTAGGCGTATTTCTCGGCCAGATGCTGGCGCACCCCGCCGACCGTCAGGTCGAGGGAGGAGGCGGTCGACAGCTTGGCGCTGTAGATCCCGTTGCCCTCGCTGACGAAGCCGGTGACCTTTTCGCCGCCGCTCAGCACCGGCTTCTCGCCGGGGTAGTTCTGGAAGCTGTGGCCGTTGTCGGCCGAGGTCAGCTCCAGCGTCTTGGTCAGGTGGTAGGTGCCGCCGCGGATGTAGGTGGTGTCGATGGATGCGTCGGCCCGCATGGCGGCCTGCGCCTTCTCCAGGCTGGCGAAGGGGCCGTCGGTGCCGTCGGCGTTGGGGGCCGAGAGCTTGCCCGACCATGTGTCCTTGCCGTTGGTGGCGACGTAGAAGGCGGGCTTGGTCGGGGCCGGCGGCGGGGCGGGCGGGGCCGGCGCGAACAGCTCGGCGCCGGCCTTGATGTTCAGCGCGCCGCCCCAATAGAGCCCTTCCTGGCCCTTGACCACGTCCTTGCCGTCCACGGCACCCTTGTCGTAGGTGACGATGCTGTCGGTGGCGGCGACGCTGTGGCCGTTGATGCTGACCGACTTGACGAACAGGTTGCGGTCGACGCCGTTGACCGTGCTGTCGTTGTCGTACCAGACCTGGACCGTGTGGCCCTTGGTGGCGTCGAGGTCGGTCTTGAAGGTGAAGGGGGTGACGCTGCCGGTGGTGGCGCGGCCGTCGCCGATCACCTGCCCGTCGACCAGAACCTTGAAGTGCGGGGCGACGCCGCCGGCCGAGGTGCCGTAGGCGTTGACGACGATCTCGGTCGGCGTCAGCACCGGCGGCGGGGGAGGCGGCGGCGGCGGAACGTAGGGGCCGCCGAAATACTCCTCCGGCACGCCGAAGGTCAGGGCGCCGCCCCAGAACAGCCCCTCCTGTCCGGCGACGACGTACTTGCCGTCGACGGCGCCCTTGTCGTAGGAGGCCATCTCGGAGGTCGCCGCGATGGTCTGGCCGTCGATGTCGATCGACTTGACGTAGAGGTTGCGGTCGACGCCGTTCACGGTGGCGTCGTTGTCGTACCAGATCTGGATCTTGTGGGCTTCGTTCGGGTCGAGATCGACCGAGAACGTGTAGTCGGTGGCCGAGGTGGCGGAAACCCGCGCGTCGCCGATCACCACGTCGTCGACCAGCAGCTTGAAGTGCGGCGGCACGCCGCCGGCGCTCACCCCCCAGGCCTTGACCGTGATCTGGCTGGTCATGGTGGCGGGGGGCGGCTCGGCCGGGATGGTGGGGGCCGCGGCGAACAGCTCCTTCGGCAGGGCGACGTTGAGGGCGCCCGGCCAGTACATTTCGGTCTGGCCGGCGATGACGTTCAGCCCGTCGATGGCGCCGGTGTCGTATTTGACCGAGGGGTCGATGGCGAGGATGCTCTTGCCGTTGATCTCGAAGGACTTGACGAACAGGTTGCGGTCGACGCCGTTCACCGTGTCGTCGTTGTCGTAGATCAGTTGCAGGCTGTGCGCCTTGTCGGCCGGGACCTTGGCGGTGAAGACGTAGCGGGACTGCGTGACGGACGCGACGGTCGCGTCGCCGATGACGGCGCCGTCGAGCTTGAGGACGAAATGCGGCCATTTCCCGCCCGCGACCGAACCCCAGGCGTTGACCGCGAAGACAACTTCGATCAGGCCGTCGGTTGCGCTTGCCATGATGAACCTCCAGGATGCCGCAGAATGACGTTGCATCCGGAGGTTGGTTTATGGACTTTAACGGGGTCCTAAGCCTTTTGGTTAGTTTTTTATTAATCAAGCGGATTCCCGTGACAATATTTGGACATGACCGTAAGGAACAAGCTGTGGGTGAACATTGAGGGATCTCCCACATGTCGGTACCAGTATTTGAGCGAGAAGAAAGCGATTGTTGGAAAAGAGCAACACGTCACTTGTAGTGAGTATGAGTTTTTGCGGGCAACCTGGAAGTTTGGTTTTTGCCGCGGGTTTCGGCTAGGATGTTCCACGGAGTGCCGGTCAACCGGAACGGCGCGGCACCACCCCGTCGGCTTCCGGTGTGTGCGAACCCCAAGCGGCCAGAAAAACCCTGGCAGGTTCGCAGCTTTTTGGCATCAATGGGTTGAGCCTGCGGAACGCCATCCGGCGGCATGGACGGGAACCGGCGGAGCGGGGTTCGCGTCAGAGCGGGGATTGTGGGTTCTTGGACAAGTGGATAAGGAATGGGAGTCGCCCTCCGTGCGGGGGCGTGGATTGAAACAAGTGGGCGCCCAAGCAGGAGCTTTTCGTTGCGCGTCGCCCTCCCTGCGGGGAGCGTGGACGGCGCAAGGGCCGTCCCCGAAGCTTCCCGGCACCAGCCGCCGGCCATCCCGGCGCTGGTGCTCCTTCCGTCCGGTCAGCGCCGCAGGCCGCGCCGTTCCATCTCCTCCTCCATCGCCCGGCGGTCGCGCTGCATCTGGCGCTGCTCGTCGACCAGCCGGTCGTACTGGTCGCGCAGGTCGCGGTCGGAGTAGCGGCGGTAGGGACCGGCGTTCGCGCTGCGGTCGTTGGAGGACCCCTCGTAGCGGCGGTCGTCGCGGGTCGCGCCGCGATCCTGGGCGTTGCGGTCCTGCGGGTAGGCGTCCGGGTTGACCGCCCGGTTCAACTGATCGAGCGCCCCGCCCCAGCCGTTGTTCTGCGACTGGGCGGGAGCGGGCGACGACAGGGCAAGCAGGCCGGCGACGGCCAGCCCCAGGCAGGGTGCGATCTTGCGCATGCGGTGCACTCCCATGATGGATCATCCTTTTGCGGGACAACCGTCGGGAGGGCGAAACGTCACGCCGGACCGTCAGGCGGGATCGGGACCCAGCCGGCCACGGCCGTGCGGGGCGCCGAGGTCCAGCGCCGGCCCCTTGGGAACCACGCCGGTCGGGTTGATGGTGGCGTGGCTGCCGTAGTAATGCCGCTTGATGTGGTCGAAATCCACCGTCCCGGCGACTCCCGGCGTCTGGTAGAGGTCGCGCAGGTAGCCCGACAGGTGCGGGTAGTCGGCGATGCGCCGCAGGTTGCACTTGAAATGCCCGACATACACGGCGTCGAAGCGGACCAGCGTGGTGAACAGCCGCCAGTCGGCCTCGGTCAGCCGGTTGCCGACCAGCCAGCGTTGCGTCGCCAAGCGCTCGTCCAGCTCGTCCAGCGCCGCGAACAGCGCGTCGAAGGCGGCCTCGTACTTGTCCTGGGCGGTGGCGAAGCCGGCCTTGTAGACCCCGTTGTTCACCCGCTCATAGACGAAGGCGTTGGTGCGGTCGATCTCGTCGAGCAGCTCGGGCGGGCAGTAGTCGGTGCGGCGGTCGGTGAAGGCGTCGAAGGCGCGGTTCAGCATGCGGATGATCTCCGCCGACTCGTTGTTCACGATCCGGCCGGTCGCCTTGTCCCACAGCACCGGGACGGTGACGCGCCCGCTGTAGCCGGGATCCGCCCTGGTGTAGATCTCGTGCAGGCGGGTCGATCCGGTGATGGGGTCGGGGCTGGAGAAGGTCCAGCCCTCGGCCAGCATCAGCGGATCGACCACGGTGACGCCGATGACGTCCTCCAGCCCCTTCAGGGCGCGGAAGATCAGGGTGCGGTGCGCCCAGGGGCAGGCCAGCGACACGAACAGGTGGTAGCGGCCGGCCTCCGCCGGAAAGCCGGTGGAGCCGTCCGCCGACACCCGGTCGCGGAACTGGGCCTCGCTGCGGACGAAGGCGCCGCCGGTGCTCTTGGTGTCGTACCACCGGTCGTGCCAGCGGCCGTCGATCAGAAGGCCCATGGTCCTGTTCTCCCCTGAGGCGCGTTTCCTGAGGCGTGCGTGCCGGAACGGCGTCAGCCGTGCAGCTTGGCGGTGATCTCGGCGACGTGGCGGCCCTGGAAGCGGGCGCCCTCCAGCTCGACCGCGCTCGGCTGGCGCGAGCCGTCGCCGCCGGCGATGGTGCTGGCGCCGTAGGGCGAGTTGCCCATCACCTCGCCGACCCCCATCTGCCCCTGGAAGGAGTAGGGCAGGCCGACGATCACCAGACCCAGATGCAGCAGGACGATGTGGGTGCTGAGGATCGTGCTCTCCTGCCCGCCATGCTGGGTGCCGGTGGAGGTGAAGACGCTGCCGACCTTGCCGACCAGCGCCCCCTTGGCCCACAGCCCGCCGGTCTGGTCGAGGAAGTTCTTCATCTGCGAGGTCATGTTGCCGTAGCGGGTCGGCGTGCCGATGATGATCGCGTCGTACTGGGCCAGCTCCTCGACGGTGGCGACGGGGACGTGGCTCTCGTCCTTGTAATGGGCCTTCTGGCGGATCTCCTCGGGCACCAGCTCGGGCACGCGCTTGACCGCCACCTCGGTGCCGGCGACCGAGCGGGCGCCCTCCGCGACGGCCTCGGCCATCGCCGAGACGTGACCCCAGCTGCTGTAATAGAGGACCAGAACCTTCGCCATCGTCGCCACTCCCCTGTTGGTGCCTGTGGTTGAGCCGGCCGGGCTCGCCGGACGCGGTACGGCAGAGATAGTGCGGGAAGCGGATCATGGTAATACCGCTTCTTGGCATCTCATTGTTTCCTGATGTACAACAATGCGATGGATCGCCTCGACGACATGCTCGCCTTCATCAAGGTGGTGGACACCCGGAGCTTCACCGCCGCCGCGGACCGGCTGAACCTGTCCAAATCCGTGGTCTCCCGCCGCATCGGCGAGCTGGAGAACCGGCTGGGCGCCCGGCTGCTCAACCGCACCACCCGCAAGCTGAGCTTGACCGAGGTCGGGCAGGCCTATTACGAGCGCTGCATCCGCATCCTCGCCGACCTGGAGGAGGCCGAGCAGGCGGTCGCCGACCTGCACGCCGCCCCGCGCGGCCGGCTGCGGGTGAACGCGCCGGTCAGCTTCGGGGTGATGCATCTGGCCGCCGCCGTCGCCGAATTCCTCGAACGCCATCCGGCCATCGAGATCGAGATGGACCTGAACGACCGCTACGTCGATCTGGTGGACGAGGGCTACGATCTGGCGATCCGCATCGGCCGGCTGCGCGACAGCTCGCTGATCGCCCGCAAGCTGGCCCCGGCGCGGGTGGCGCTGTGCGCCAGCCCGGACTATCTGCTGAAGCACGGCACGCCGAAGACGCCGGAGGACCTCGCCGGCCACCGCTGCCTGATCTACACCAACGTGCCGACGCCCGACGTCTGGCATTTCCTGGTGGACGGCGAACTGCGCGGGGTTCGGGTGTCGGGGCCGCTGCGGGGCAACAACGGCGACCTGCTGCGCGACGCCGCCGTGGCCGGGGCCGGGATCGTGCTGTCGCCGACCTTCCTGTGCGGCGAGGCGCTGGCGTCCGGTGCGCTGCTCAGCATCCTCGGCGAGCATGTGCCGTCGGAGGCCAGCGTCAACGCGGTCTACCCGCAGAACCGCCACCTGTCGCCCAAGGTGCGGGTGTTCGTGGATTTCCTGATCGAGCGCTTCGGCCCGCGCCCCTACTGGGACTGCACGCTGCTGGAGGCGTTGCAGCCGGATCCGGCGTGAGCCCCGCCTTACGAGGACGGCGGCGTCGGCCGGCGGCGCGAGCGGAGGTTGAGCGCGGTGATGAAGTTCGGCTGCTGGCCGACCACCGGCCCCTGCGGCACCGGCTTCTTCGTCGGGGTGGCCAGGAAGCCGCCGACGCGCGAGCGCAGGTCGACCGCGCCCTGGGCGGCGGTGTCGGCGTCGGCCTTGACCTTGCGCCGGACCTCGGGATCCAACGTGTTGAAGGCGCGCGACGCGAATTCGAAGGCCGGCTTGGACTTCGTGGCGATCACCTGCCGCAGCGCCTTGGACACCAGCACCGTGTCGAGCCCGCCCGGCCCGTCGACGCCGTCCAGCACGTCGGCCAGGATGCCGATGGCCTGAAGCGTGCGGTGGTCGTCCAGCGAAAGGTCGAGAGGGTCCATACGGGTCATTTCCGGTCGTCGCGGGGGCGGTCGGGCGGAAGCCCTCCCATCACCACCGATGGCACGATACGGGAATCATAGTGCCTGCGCCAGCCTCTGGCAACGCGGGGCGGATCGGAAGCCGTCCCAGGGGTCGTTCCGGTTCCGGATCGGTCCGGCCGATTCCAGGCCCTCACCCCCGGTTCACCAGCGCGACGCCGGCCACCGCCACCGCCATGCCGGTGAGCGCCACCGCGCTCAGCCGCTCGTCGAACATCGCCCAGGCGACCAGCGCCGTCACCGGCGGGGTCAGGTAGAAGAGGCTCGACACCCGCGCCGCCGCGCCCCGGCGGATCAGCGCGAACAGCAGGAAGATGGCCCCGACCGACAGCACGAAGCTGAGCCACAGCAGGGCGAAGATGAACTCGCCGGTCCACTCGATGCGCATCGTTTCGGTCAGCGGGGCGGCCACCGCCAGCACCAGCGCGGTCGCCGCGTATTGGATGGCGGTGCCGCTGCGCAGATCCATCGCCGCCCCATGGCGCTTCTGGTAGAGCGTGCCGGCGGTGATGCCGAGCAGGGCCGCCAGCGCGAAGCCGAGCCCGACCAGATGGTCGGCGTCGATGGCGAACTTCTCGCGCACCACCAGCGCGACGCCGGCCAGACCGAGCAGCAGGCCGGCCCACTGCCGCCCGCTGACCCGCTCGCCGAGCAGCGGGCCGGAGAGCGACGCGATCAGCAGCGGTTGCAGGCCGACGACCAGCGCCGTCACCCCGGCCGGCAGCCCGTGGGCGATGGCGAGGAAGACGCCGCTGAGATAGACCCCGTGCACCAGCAGCCCGGCCAGCGCGATCCGCCCGGCCGCCGCCCAGCTTTTCGGCCAGGGCGCGCGGGTCGCCAGCGCCACCAGCGCCAGCACCGTGGCGACCAGCGCGAGCCGGACCAGCAGGAAGGTCAGCGGCTCGACATAGGGCAGCCCGTATTTGGCGCCGATGAAGCCGGTGCTCCACAGCAGCACGAAGACGGCGGGCATCAGGCCCAGCCAGTCGGGGCCGGTGCCCGCAGTCTTCTCGGCCGCGGTCTTCTCGGTCATGGAACGCCGTCTCCCGTCACGTCCGTCCGGGGGTCAGCCCGGCGCCGGGACGGGCTGGGCCGGCTGGCGGCGCGTCTCGGCGACCGCCTGGATGTGGGTGCGGAGATCCGCATCCTTCTGCACCAGCCGGCGGAAGTCCTTCTCATCCAGAACCAGGAGCTGGCAATAGCCCAGCGAACGCACGTCTGCATTGCGCCGCTGGCGGGTCAGCAGCGCCATCTCGCCGAAGAAGTCGCCGGTGCCGAGCTTGACCGGCTCGGCGAGGTTGGGGACGAGAACCTCGACGGCGCCGGACGCGATGAAGAACATGGCGTCGCCCCGGTCGCCGCGCCGGACGATGGTCTCGCCGGGCAGGGCGAGGCGGGCGCGCAGCAGCGTGGCGATCACCGCCACCCGCTCCGCCGGCAGCCCGGCGAACAGCGGCACCCGGCGCACCAGCTCGGCCACGTCGAAGCGGACGTCGAGCTGCGGCAGCCGCTCCAGCACCCGGCGGCGCTCGTCCAGGTCGCGCTCCAGGTCGGTCAGAACCTCCTGGCTGATCAGCGATTCGGCGTGCAGGGTGCGGTAGTCGGCCTGCTCCAGCCGCAGGGCGGCGCGGCCGACGTAGCGGCTTTGCAGCACCATCGCGTAGTCGGGGTATTGCAGCTTCATCGCCGACAGCGCCTGCTCGACGAGGCCGAGCCGGCCGATCAGCAGCCCCTCCAGCTCGAAGGCGACGTCCTCGCCCAGCATGCGGGACAGCTTGCCGCGGGTGAAGACCAGCAGCTCGCGCAGCACGGTGCGGACGGCGACCAGGATCTCGAAGCGCATCGACAGACGCCGCGCCAGCGGCCGGTGGATGCCGAGCCGGCGCTGCAACAGGCTGGCTCCCCGCATCCAGAAGGAGAAGGCGATGAAGGGCTCCTCGAAGGCGCGGTAGCCGGAGCGTCCCTGGGTCTTCACCGCGTCGAGCAGGCGGCCGGTGCGCCCGGCCAGCATCTCGACGACGGCGCGCGACACCACGCCCTCGGAGAAATGCTGATAGTAGAACTCCTCCTCGCGGTTGACGAGGATGACGAGGCCGATGGTCACGCGCTCCTCGTCGGTCAGCGGCGCCTCTTCCCGGCGCTCGCGGTCCATCGCCTGGAGCCGCGCCTCGTAGCGGGCCAGCATCACGTCGGTGACGGGGGCGTCGACCTCGTAGGTGCGGGCGACGCCGGCGACGCGGTCGCGCAGGCTGTCCATCGACAGGGCCAGCGCCCGGTTGCGCATGGCGCGCTCGACCGGCGTCAGCTTGTCGAGCCCCAGCAGGTGGATCAGCGAGCGCAGCGTCGCGCCGTTGATGAACAGGGTGACGAAGACGAAGCCGGTGACCATCACCGCGACGAAGCCCTGCACCCGCTCGGGCACCCGGATGTTCTCGGTCACCGCCAGCGCCAGCGTCAGCGAGACGGCGCCGCGCAGGCCGCCCCACAGCATCACCGCCTTGTAGGAGTGGCTGACCTTGTGCGACAGCCCGGCCCAGGACAGGATCGGCAGCAGCCCGAACAGCACCAGCGCGCGGGCGGCGAAGGCGGCGACGGTGACGACCAGCACCAGCCCGACCTCGGCCCAGCCGGCCTGGCTCAGAAGCCGGGGCACCAAGAGCGCCGTCAGCAGGAAGATCAGCGAGTTGGCCCAGAAGCCGAGCTGGCGCCAGACATGCTCCATCGCCCCCCAGGTGGCGTGCGAGATGCGGGTGCGCCCGACCGAGGCGATGACCAGCGCCGAGGTGACGACGGCGACGACACCCGAGGCGCCGACGTAATGCTCGGCCAGCACGTAGGACAGGTAGGCGAGCGCCACCGTCATGGTGATCTCGGCCATCGGCTGGTCGCGCATCGGCTCCACCAGCGCGCAGACGACGCGGCCGCAGAGATAGCCGGTGACGACGCCGCCGGTGAAGTCGCGCAGGAACTCCAGAGTCGCGGCGAGCGCGCCGCCGTCGGCCTTGCGGGTCAGCATGCCGAGCAGCAGCGTGAACAGCGCGATGGCGGCGGCGTCGTTCAGCAGGCTCTCGCCCTCGACCAGCGTGGTCAGCCGGCGCGGGGCGCCGAGGTCGCGGAAGACGCCGATGACCGCCGCCGGATCCGTGGTGGCGACGATGGCGCCGAGCAGCAGGCAGGAGACCAGGCTGAGGGTGGTGAACAGGCTGACCGCGTAGCCGACCGCGAAGGTGCAGACGAAGACCGCCACCACCGCCATCAGCAGGATCGGCCCGATGTCGTCGAACAGCCGGCGCACGTCGACCGTCAGCGCCGTCTCGAACAGCAGGATGGGCAGGAAGATGTGCAGCAGCAGCTCGGACGAGACGTCCAGCTCGGCCAGCGAGTTCAGGAAGTCGTGGAACGGCCCGGTGCCGGCGCTGCCGGCGAAGGTCTGGATCGCGGCGCCGAGCGCCACCCCGACCGCCGCCAGCAGCACCGTGAAGGGAAGCTGGAAGCGCGCCGCGAGCGGCGGGAGAAAGCTCACCAGGGCGAGAAGCCCGGCGACTCCAAGGACTTGAATGGCAATGTCGTGCATGGTTCCGTGTGCCGGCTGAGGCGTGGGCTGCACGGTATCGCCCGGATGTGGCGGGAGCAAGGCCGCCGGCCGTCCCGCGCTGCGGCAAATTTCGGCGTGGCCTGTGGCCGGGAGGAAGCGCTGGAGGGGGCAAGGCGCCGCCCGCCCCATGGCGCCCCGTTCAGGGCCGGTAGCAGCGCGCCATGTCGGCGCCGATCGCCTCGCATTGCAGGCCGTTGGAGAATTTGAAGCGCATCGGGCCGGTCTTGCGGACGCTGATCAGCGTCTTGTCCGGGCTTTCGCCGAAGGCGACCCAGGCGGTCGAATCGAACCGGGTCTTCAGTCCGTTGCTGAGGGTGACGCGGCCCTGGCGGTCCTTCTGCACCTGGACGCCGGTGTTGAACAGCAGATGCGGCCCGTCGGCCTGGGCGGCGAGGCCGTTGGTGCAGTTCACGCCCTCCGGCTGCACCGCGACACATTCGAAGGGGCGCGGTTGTTGGGCGGTGAGCACCATCGCGTAGATGGCGACTTCCAGGACGTTCATCGGCATGGGCGCGGCATCCGGCTTGGACGAGGCTTCATCCCTTCTTAGAGAAATTCCCCGTGCGACGGAATAGGCCATGGCGACGCGGAGCGACGGCCGGCGCGCGGGCCTTCCCGGCATGGCGGCGCAAGGTCATAGACGAACGCGGGAATTGCCAAGGTGACGTTGCGCAATTGAGAATTGGGGAATGACCATCGCGCGTCGCCGTGCGCGGAGAGCGTCCCAAGGCAAGAAACAGGTGGGTGTTTTTAACGCGAACGACTTTGGGGAGGCGTCGGCGTGAGAGTGCGGTCCAGGCTTATGTTGCTCGTCGCGGGCGTCGTCGCCCCGCTGATCGCCTTCGCCTGGGCCGTCGCGTCTTGGCTGCTCGCCGAACAGAGACAGGCCGCCGTCCTGCGCATGGAGGCGGTGGCCGGCGCGCTCGCCCTCGACCTCGACCATGAGCTGGAAAGCGCGCTGACCCTGCTGGAGACGCTGGCCGCCTCGGAAGGGCTGGCCCGCGGGCAGCTTCAGGATCTGCGGCGCGAGGCGCTGGTCATGCTGCAAAGTCGTCCCCTCTGGTCGGCGGTGATCCTGTCGGACGCGGCCGGCCGGCCGCTGATGAACACGGCGGCCCCGATGGGGGCGCCGCCGCCGGGCAGCCGCGGGCTGGCGCTGCTGGAGGCGGTGCGCCGGTCGGAGGGGCCGGTCTTTTCCGACCTGTTCGTCGGCAGCGCCCAGCGCCGGCCGCTGCTGGCGGTGGCGGTGCCGCTGCGCCACCGGGTGTTCCAGGGCGCCCTGTCGATGACCATCCCGGCCGAGACCATCGAGCAGCGGCTGGGCGCCCTGGCGCTGGCCGGGGTCATCCCGGCCGGCTGGGTCGCCCTGGTGGCCGATGGCGACGGCACCATCGTCGCCCGCTCGCCGGGGGGCGAGGCGGGAGGCGGCCGGACCACCGTCATCGCTCCCCCGGCGGCCGGGGCGGGCGTGACGGTCCAGTCGCTCGACGGGGTGGCGATGCGGGCGGTCGCACGCCGGTCGCGGCTGGCCGGCTGGACGGTGCATTGCCTGGCGCCGCCGGAGGTGATCGACGGGCGGCCCGGCGCCACGCGGTGGCGTCTGCTCGGCTTCGGCCTGATGGCGCTCGCCGTCTCGCTGGGGTGGGCGGCGCTGTTCGCATGGCGCCGGCCGGAGGTGGCGGCCCCCGTCCTGGCCGATGCCGCGCCGGGCGCCGTGCCGGATCCGGGCGTCGTGAAGGGCGGTGCGCGGCAAGGCATGGTGGAGCACCAGTTGCGGGAGGCGTGGGGCGAGGCCCAGGCCGCCCAGCAGGAGGCCGAGCAGGCCAACCGCGCCAAGACCGCCTTCCTGGCCGCCGCCAGCCATGACCTGCGCCAGCCGGCCCAGTCGCTGGTGCTGTTCGCCGAGCTGCTGAAGACCAAGCTGCGCGGGCATCCGGACGCCCACATCGTCGATTCGCTGCTGGACTCCGCCGACACGCTGAACCGCACGCTGAACGGTCTGCTCGACATCTCCAGGATCGACGCCGGCTTCGTCCGCACCGACCCGGAGCATGTCGCCCTGGCGCCGCTGATCGACGAGCTGCGGCGGGAGTTCGCGGAACCGGCGGCCGCTCGCGGCCTGCGGTTGCGCGCCGTTGCCTGCGGTGTCACGGTGCGCACCGACCCGGTGCTGCTCGCCCGCCTCCTGCGCCATCTGGTGGAGAACGCGCTGGCCTTCACCGAGCGCGGCGGCCTGCTGATCGGTTGCCGCCGGCATGGCGCCCATGTCCGGCTCGACGTCGTCGACAGCGGGCGCGGCATTCCGCCGGAACAGATCGAGGCTATCTTCGAAGCCTTCGTCCGGCTCGACATCCCCGACCAGCTTCCGTCCGACCGCGACCGTCCGCAGGGCTCCGGGCTCGGGCTCGCCATCGTGCGGCGGCTGGCGGCGGCGCTCGGGCACCGGCTGGAGGTGGCCTCGACGGTCGGCCGGGGCACGCGCGTCTCCATCGGCCTGCCGCTGGCCGCGCCGCGCCCGGACCTATCCGGGGCCGTGGGCGGCGAGGGAACCGAGATCCTGCCGCCGCTGCGGCAGCCCGGCCTGCTGCTGGTGATCGAGGACAAGCTCTATGTCCGCACCGCGATGACCTCCGTGCTGTCCGAATGGGGGTTCGAGGTGGTCGAGGCGGCATCGGGCCGCGAGGCGGTCCGGCTGCTGGCCGGGCGCTGCCCCGACCTGATCGTCGCCGACCAGCGGTTGCACGACAGCGAGAGCGGCGATGCGGCGATCCGCGTCGTCCGCGCCGCCTGCGGGGAGGGGGTTCCGGCGGTGATCGTCGGCGCCGATTCCTCGCCCGCCATGCGCGCCGCAGCCCGCGAGGCGGGCGCCACGCTGCTCGGCAAGCCGGTGTCGCTGCACGAGCTGCGCAAGGTGATCCGCAAGGAACTGCACCGGGGCTGAACCCCGCGCAACCCGGATTTTCCCGCATCTCCTGGCCGAACGGGGTGGGTATATCCCCCCGACCTATCCGTTTTCCCGAGGGTTACTATCCGCTGCGCGGCAGGATTGTTCGGCGCGAACGGGGTATGAAATACGAAGAAGAAGTGACGCCTGTTCTGCAACCTTGAACAGGAGTGCCCGCGCCGCCGGACCGGAACCGGCGGGCCGGGCGAGGACCATCGCTTCCCCGTGCCTTTCTCGCCGCGCCCGGCCACCGCCGGGCGTCGACGCCGCCGGCTTGCCTAGCGCGAGCCCCCTTCCAGCCCGCCTGATGCAGGACCCGCCATGCCGAAGACCGCTGAGGATCCCCTTGCAGGCCAACGCCGGCAGACCGCCGCGCTCCACGCGCAGGTGGTCGCCATCTCGGCCGTCGTCAACATAGCCGCGCTGGCGATGCCGGTGGCGGTGCTCCAGGTCTACGACCGCATCATTCCCAACCATTCGCAGAACACCGCCGTGGTGATGGTGGCCGGGGTGACGCTGGCTTTGCTGGCGGAATTCATCCTGCGGGTTGCGCGCTCGCACATCCTCGGCCGCCTCGCCACCCGCTTCGAGCGGACGATGAACCGCCGGGCGGTGTCGCACCTGTTCGCCACCGATCTGAAGACCTTCGAGACGCTGCCGGCCGGCACCCATCTGGAGCGCATGGGGGCGATCGCCACCCTGCGCGACCACGCTTCCGGCCAGACCCTGCTGGCCATCTACGACGTCCCCTTCGCCGCCGTCTCGCTGGCGCTGATCGCCTATTTCGGCGGTGCCCTGGTCGCCGTCCCGCTCGCCGGCATGGCGCTGATGGGGGTGGTGGCGCTCATCTCCGGGCGCGACGCGCAGGCGGTCCAGGCGGCCGTCGCCCGCACCGAGGACCAGCGCTCCAGCTTCATCATCGGCCTGTTCTCCGGCATCCAGTCGGTCAAGGCGATGGCGCTGGAGGTGCCGCTGCTGCGCCGCTACGAGGCGATCCAGGCCAAGCGCCTCGCCGCCACCACCAACGCCGAGCTTGGCGGCCAGCACCTCAGCGAGAGCGGCCAGTTCATCGCGCAGCTCAGCAGCCTGGGCACCGTCGCCTTCGGCAGTCTGCTGGTCCTGGGCGGCACGCTCAGCATCGGCGGCCTGTCGGCCTGCACGCTGCTGGTCGGGCGGACGCTGGCGCCGGCCCAGGGGCTGATGGCGCTGTGGCTGCGCCGCCAGTCGATGGAGGTGGCGACCGCCAAGCTGAACGACCTCTTCGACCTGCCGGCCGCGGCGCCGGCCACCGGCATCCTCGACGCCAGCACCGCCACCCCCCGCCTGACGCTCGACTCCGTCAGCTTCGGCTTCTCCGCCGGGCGGACGGTGCTGCGCGCCGTCGACCTGGAGGTCCGCCAGGGCGAGATCGTCGCGCTGGTCGGGCCGACCGGCGGCGGCAAGTCGACCCTGCTGTCGCTGATCGCCGGGCTCTACCAGCCGACCGGCGGGCGGGTGCTGCTCGACGGGCTGCCGCTCGACGTCTACGACCCGGCGACCCTGCGCGGCGTCATCGCCCTGCTGTCGCACCGCGAGACGCTGTTCCGCGGCACGGTGATCGACAACATCACCATGTTCCAGCCCGAGAAGCTGCCGGCCGCCATGGTCGCCGCCGAGCGGGTCGGCATCGTCGACACCATCCACGCCATGCCGCACGGCTTCGCCACCATGGTCGGCGACGGCGCCACCGACCCGCTGCCGCGCGGCCTCGCCCAGCGCATCGCCATCGCCCGCGCGCTGGTGCAGAAGCCGCGAGTCATCCTGTTCGACGACGCCAACGCGTCCGCCGACGACCAGGGCGACAAGGTGCTGCTCTCCCTGCTCGACTCGATGCAATCCGACTGCGCGATGCTGTTCATCAGCCACCGTCCGCTGATGCTGAAGCGCGCCACCCGCATCTACCGCCTGTCCGACGGACAGCTCGACCGCACGCCGGAGCTCGCCGCATGACCCAGCTTCTCGACTCTGGCGGCGAGCGCGAGGCGCTGCTCCCCGGCCTGTCCTTCCTGCGCCGCTCGCCCGTGCCGGTGGACGCCGACAGCGCCCCCGACCTGACCGCGACCCTCATCCTGCTGCTTCAGCGCCTGGGCTGGCCCGGCGGCCGCCGTGAGTTCGCCGAGGCGCTGCCCTGGGCGCCCGGGCCGGTGCCGCTGACCGACCTGCGCGACGTCGCCGCCCGGCTGGGCTTCGCCAGCGAGGCGCGCCACGGCCGGGGTTTCTCCGCCGCCGCCCTGCGCGCCGCCGTCGACACCGCCCACACCCGCGACGGCGCCCTGCTCTACGTTCCGGATGCCAATGTTCCGGGCGGCGTTCCCGGCATCGTCGAGATCGCCGACGGCGTTCCGGCCCTGCTGCGGTCCGACGGGCCGGTGGTGCCGGTGCGCGGCGCGCTCAGCCGGGGCACGCTGGTCACGATCGTTCCGGGCGACCGCGACGCACCCCCGGCCGGCGACCGCCGGGCCTGGATCCGCGAGCGGCTGGCCCCCGCGCTGCCGCTGGTCCTCGCCGCGCTCGGCCTGACGCTGTGCGCCAACCTGCTGGCGCTGGCCAGCCCGCTGTTCGTGATGACCATCTACGACAAGGTCATCGCCGTCGGCTCGATCAAGCTGCTGGTGGCGCTGGGCATCGGCGCCGTCGGTGCGCTGGCGGTCGAGATGCTGATGCGCCGGCTGCGCAGCCGCGTGATGTCGCACGCCGGCGCCCGGCTCGGCTACGTCGTCGGCAACGCGGTGCTGGCCCGGCTGCTGCACCTGCCGAGCCTGATGACCGAGCGGGTCGCCGTCGCCGCCCAGGTGTCGCGCGTCAAGGATCTCGACCGGGTGCGCGACCTGCTGACCGGCCCGCTGGCCCAGGCCTGCCTCGACCTTCCCTTCGCCATCCTCTTCCTGGTGGTGATCGCGCTGCTCGCCGGCTGGCTGGTGCTGGTGCCGATCGTGGCGGTGCTGGTCTATCTGGCGGCGGCGCTGATCGGCAACGCCCTGACCCGCTCGCGCGTCGCCGCCGCGGCCACCGCCGGCGCCCGCCGGCAGGAGCTTCTGCTGGAGATCGTCGAGCGCATGGCGGCGATCCGCGCCATGGGCGCCGCGGCGATCTGGACCGCCCGCTACGACGCGCTGGCCGCGCGGATGGCCGAGGCCAACTTCCGCAACGCCCAGGCCAGCAACACGCTGGCCACCTTCAGCCAGTCGCTGGCCACCCTGTCCGGTCTGGCGACGTTGGGCTTTGGCATCGAGCTGGTGCTGACCGGCGCGCTGACCACCGGCGGGCTGATCGGCACCATGATGCTGGTGTGGCGCACGCTGGGCCCCTTGCAGAACGCCTTCCTCGCCAGCACCCGTTTCGGCCAGCTGCGCGCCTCGCTGCGGCAGGTCGAGACCCTGATGGCGACGCCGCCGGAGCGCAGCGAGGCGGTGCGCACCGAGCGCGGCCCCGACATCCGCGGCCAGGTCACCTTCAGCCACGTCACCTTCCGCTACGGGCGCGAGGCCGAGCCGGTGCTCGCCAACCTCAGCTTCGACGTCGCCGCCGGCGAGGTGATCGGCGTGGTCGGCCGCAACGGCGGCGGCAAGTCGACATTGCTCAAGCTGGTTGCCGGCCTTTACGGTCCGCAGGGCGGCTCGGTCCGCATCGACGGGCGCGACATCCGCCAGTTCGACCCGATGGCGCTGCGCCGCTCCATCGCCTTCGTCCCCCAGGTGCCGCAATTCTTCGACGGCTCGCTGGCGGAGAATCTGCGACTGGTCGCGCCCGGCGCCGACGAGGCGGCGTTGCGCAAGGCGCTCGACCAGGTCGGCGCGCTGGAGGCGGTGGAGGATCTGCCCGACGGGCTGAACACCCGCTTCGACGCGCGCAACGTGCCGTTGCCCGCCGGGTTGTTGGCGCGGCTGTCGCTGGCCCGCACCTATCTGCGCGACGCGCCGATCGTGCTGCTCGACGAGCCGGCGGCCAACGTCGATTTCGAGGGCGAGTTCGCCTTCACCTCGACGGTCGACGCCTTCCGCGGGCGCTCGACGGTGTTCTTCGTCACCCACCGCCGCGGCCATCTCGCCATGGCCGACAAGGTTCTCATCATCGAGAACGGCACCACCCGCTATTTCGGCACCGCGGACAAGGTTCGCGACCGCATTCCGAAGGGGATGATCTGATGGGCCACATCGTCGCCAGCCGCCGCCTGACCGCCGCCGGCATCCACGTCTCATCCACCGACTTCGCCACCGAGGAGCTGGTGTCGGATCCGGGCGTCCGCCCGCTGGTGCAGGCCACCGCGCTGATCGTCGGTGCCCTGGTGCTCGGCGCCACCGGCTGGATGGCGGTGACTCCGGTCCAGGAGGTTGCCGTCGCCTTCGGCGAGATCGTCCCGGCCAGCGCCGTCCAGGCGGTGCAGCATCTGGAGGGCGGCATCGTCCAGGAGCTGCTGGTCAAGGAGGGGCAGGTGGTCGAGGCCGGCCAGCCGCTGGTCCGCTTCAACAGCGTGACCACCCAGTCCGGCCACGACCAGCTGCTCGCCCGCCGCGCCGCCCTGTCGATCCAGGCCGAGCGTCTGGCCGCCTTCGCCGGCGACCGCCCGGCCAACTTCGCCCCCTTCGCCGGTTTCGCCGCGCTGGTCGCCGACCAGGGCCGGGTGCTCGCCGCCCAGATCGAGGCGCGCGAGAACCAGCGCCGGGTGCTGGGCGGCCAGATCGCCGAGCAGCGCTCGCAGCTCGCCTCGACCGGGCGGCAGCGCGCCCAGCTCGCCGGCAACGTGCCGCTGCTGGAGTGGAAGGTCAACATGCGCAACGACCTGACCAGCAAGGGCTTCAACTCCAAGCTGATGGTGATCGAGGCGCAGCGCGAGCTGGCCGCCGCCCAGGGCGAGCTGCACCGGCTGGACGGCGTCATCGCCACCACCAGCGACAGCATCGCCGAGACCGAGGCGCGCATCCAGGAGCTGGACGGCCGGCTGCGCCAGGAGGCGCTCGACAAGCTGGGCATGGTCACCGCCGAGCTGGCCGAGCTGGACAACCAGGTGATCGCCCAGAGCGACCGCGTCGACCGTCTGGTCTCCACCGCCCCGGTGCGCGGCATCGTCCAGGAGTTGCCGGTGAAGACCGCCGGCGGCGTCGTGGTGCCCGGCGGGCTGGTGGCCAAGATCGTGCCGCTCGGCGAGGAGCTGGTCGCCGACGTCCGCGTCTCGACCCGCGACATCGGCTTCGTGGCGCCTGGCCAGCCGGTGAAGGTGAAGGTCGCCGCCTTCGACTACGCCCGCTTCGGCCGGGTCGAGGGCACGCTGAAGTCGGTGTCGCCGACGACCTTCTTCGACCAGGACAAGACGCCCTACTACCAGGGGCGGGTGACGCTGGCCGCCAACCATGTCGGCGACAACCTGCGCCAGCACCTGCTGCTGCCCGGCATGACGGTCGAGGCCGACATCGCGACGGGTGAGAAGACCGTCCTGCAATATCTGCTGAAGCCGATCTACACGACCCTGGACGGCGCCCTGCGCGAGCGCTGAGCCGCACGCCGCCGCCCCGTCCTCCCGACCGCCCTCCACGGCCTCCCCGCCGCTTCCCCCGCACAGGATTTTCGCCATGGCCGAGACCGATCCGAAAGCCGCCCCGTCTTCTTCCGCTTCCGGCAACGCCTCCTCTTCATCCGCGGCGGCGGCTCAGGCGGCGGTGCGGGAAGCCGCCCAGGCCCAGGCCGACGATCAGCGCTTCCGCCGCCTGGACGCCCTGGAGCGTCCGAACACGGCGCCGGCCGCCCAGCCGCGCGCCGGGGGCGAGAGCCTGACCAACCTGCACAACGGCAGCCGGACCGAGGTCTTCATCGACGATGACGCCACCCCGGCCGCCGGCTCGGTGGTGGAGAAGGCGGCGGCACCGGCGGCAATCGGCGGCGGGAGCGGCGTCGCGCCGTCGGACCTGTCGCCCTCGAACGCGGTGGTCGTGCTGCCGGCAGGCCCGGTTCCGGAGAACAGCCCGGTTGCGGGCGACTCATCGACGACCTTCCTGACCCTGGGGGGAATGGACGGGACCTCGGCGGCGCCGGACGGTTCGGGGGGTACGGTGTCGGGCAGCGGCCCGGTCGGCTTCGCCGCCGCTCCGGGCGCCGTCGAACGCGACGTGGTGTCCGAGGCGGGCCCGACCACCAGCGAAGGCGGCACGGGGAGCGGCACGGGCTCGACCGGCACGGAAAGCCTTGCGGTTCCGACCGCCGGTGGGAACGGCACGGGCTCGACCACCCCTGAGGGGAGCTCCGAAACGGCCGGCGGCGAAGGCGGCGCGGGCAACGGTTCGGGCTCGACTGGCACTGACAACGGTTCGGGTTCGACCGGCACTGACAGCGGCACGGGCTCGACCGGCACCGGCAGTGGTTCGGGCTCGACCGGTACCGGCAGTGGTTCGGGTTCGACTGGCACCGGCAGTGGAACGGGCTCGACCGGCACTGACAGCGGCACGGGCTCGACCGGTACCGGCAGTGGTTCGGGCTCGACCGGCACTGACAGCGGCACGGGCTCGACCGGCACCGGCAGTGGTTCGGGTTCGACCGGCACTGACAGCGGCACGGGTTCGACCGGCACCGGGAGCGGCACGGGTGCGACCGGCACCGGCAGTGGCACGGGTTCGACCGGCACCGGCAGTGGTTCGGGTTCGACCGGCACCGGCAGCGGCACGGGCTCGACCGGCACTGACAACGGTTCGGGTTCGACTGGCACCGGGAGCGGTTCGGGCTCGACCGGCACTGACAACGGTTCGGGCTCGACCGGCACTGACAGCGGCACGGGTTCGACTGGCACTGACAGCGGCACGGGTGCGACCGGCACCGGGAGCGGCACGGGCTCGACCGGCACCGGCAGTGGTTCGGGTTCGACCGGCACCGGCAGTGGTTCGGGTTCGACCGGCACCGGCAGTGGCACGGGCTCGACCGGCACCGGCAGTGGCACGGGTTCGACCGGCACCGGGAGCGGCACGGGCTCGACCGGCACTGACAGCGGCACGGGTTCGACCGGCACCGGCAGTGGCACGGGTTCGACTGGCACCGGGAGCGGCACGGGCTCGACCGGCACCGGCAGTGGTTCGGGTTCGACCGGCACTGACAGCGGCACGGGCTCGACCGGCACTGACAACGGTTCGGGTTCGACTGGCACCGGGAGCGGCACGGGCTCGACCGGCACCGGCAGTGGCACGGGCTCGACCGGCACTGACAGCGGCACGGGTGCGACCGGCACCGGCAGTGGCACGGGTTCGACCGGCACCGGGAGCGGCACGGGCTCGACCGGCACTGACAGCGGCACGGGTGCGACCGGCACCGGCAGTGGCACGGGTTCGACCGGCACCGGGAGCGGTTCGGGCTCGACCGGCACTGACAGCGGCACGGGCTCGACCGGTACCGGCAGTGGTTCGGGCTCGACCGGTACCGGCAGTGGTTCGGGTTCGACTGGCACCGGCAGTGGAACGGGCTCGACTGGCACCGTGGCGGCGCAAGCGGATGCGCCCAGCCTGACGGTGGCGGCGGCGTCCGGGTTGGAAGATCACCCGATCGCCCTGAGCATCGGCGCTGGTCTGGCGAGCCCGGCGGCGGGCGAGAGCCTGAGCGTGGTGATCAGCGGCGTGCCCGCCGGCGCCCTGCTCTCGGCCGGCACGGACAACGGGGACGGGACTTGGACGCTGACCGGCGCCCAGCTCTCCGGGCTGACCTTGACGCCGCCGGCGGACTTCAGCGGCAGCCTGGGGCTGACGGTGACGGCGACCGCCACGGTGAACGGCACGCAGGCGAGCCACTCGGAAGCTCTGACGGTGACGGTG
>NZ_JAGINM010000039.1 GCF_017876095.1 Azospirillum agricola | reverse complement strand
GACGACCCGCTCGTCATCTCAGCGGAGTAAACCGGCAGCCTCAGCGCGCCGAGGTACACGAACCCTCATCAGACACCACGTCTCGGGGCACGATCAGTAGGAAAGTCGCAATCAAAAGAGTTCGCTATGTCGTCCCGTCGTCTTGACACTATCGCTGCCTTTTCCTTCGCTGCCTTGGCGTCATTGCCCGTCGCCGGGCGAGCCTCTTTTGGCATTTGCAGCAAGGAGACGTCGCTTCAGACCGAGATGGCTGGCAGAGTCAACTCTCGGTGGCTTCGCGCCCCCGCAACCAAATCAAAGCCCCTGAAAGCTTCGCTTTCAGGGGCTTTTCCTTGTCTCCAGCCAGAAGCGACCATCCATTTAGCCCGTGCTGTGGCTTCGATCACGCCGCTTCCTTGTGTCACGTCGGAAATACCGTGTGTTCGATTCATGCTCGCTGTCACACTGTTATCCCTCCCCCGTCATTTGGCGGGGGCTCGCCTCGCGGCCTATTGCATCGAAGCGCCGTCCACGTGCTGAAGCTTGTCCGGGTTTCTGGTGATGTAGATGGCGACGATCTTGTCTTCCGCGATCTGCAACGCGGTGGTCTGGACGATTCCGCCGCCTTCGATGGAGATTAAGCCGGGAAGTCCGTCGATGACCGCATAGCGGATGAGAAGCGACGGCGATTGGTTGAACTCCTGCACAAGCTGGACATGCCGAGCCATGACCTCGGCGATGCCGATCAGTGGACGCGGCGAAGCTGGAACCTTGCCGCCGCCATCCGCGAAGGCCGTAACATCCTCAGCCAAAAGCGACCGCAACGCGCCCATGTCGCCATTGCGCGATGCGGTGAAGAAAGCGGCGGCGATTTCCAGTCCATGCTCCTTCGTCACCGCGAAACGCGGTCGGGCGGCCTGGATATGCTCCCGCGCCCGGCTGGCGAGCTTGCGGCATGCCGCGGGTTCACGGCCAATGGCACTGGCTACGTCATCAAAGCCCATGCCGAAAATATCATGGAGCAGGAAGGCGGCGCGCTCCAGTGGCGACAACCGTTCCAGCGCGATCATCAGCGGAAGCGTGATGTCGTCGTCGGTGTCCGGCTCCCCGTCCTCGAAGATGGGTTCGGGGAGCCATGGTCCGATATAGGTCTCGCGCCTGTGCCGGGCGGATTTCAATTCGTTGAGGCAAAGGCGCGTGACGATGGTGCGCAGCAGGGCAGCCGGTTCGCGCACCGCATCACGATCCATCGCCAGCCACCGCGCCCAGGCATCTTGAACGATATCCTCGGCGTCCGCCACCGATCCCAACATCCGATATGCCAGCCGGACAAGGCGCGGCCGTAAATCGGCGAATGAGGGTTCTGGCCGCATGCCGTTCATTTCAGCACCGTCCTGCCGTTACTTCGCGACAACCGAGCTCACCCTGTAAAGGCTGGGCGCGACCGATTTTGCAAGCCCGGCGAACTGCTTGAGCTGGTCCTGCGTTCCGGGCTTCTTCATAAACCCCTCGAAATGCTCCTTCGACACCCATTGCGCGTAGTTGACGACTTTCCGGCCGTCGAAGCTGCTGTGAATGCTGACCGAGATGAAGCCAGGCTGATGCCGGATCGTGCTTTCGGTCGCGTCGGAAAGCGCCTTCGCAAGCTCGGCCTGCTTTTCAGGCTCGACCTCATACACGTTGATGAGCGTCAGGCTCTCGGCTTGAGAGTCGATCGTCGCTGTCGTCTTCCCGGCCATCGTCATCTCCTTTGCGAGCTGCCGTTACAAAAGACATGACAAGGATGGCCCCGGAAATGTGACACGCGACGCGCGTTTCAGAGACCAACCTTCACGGATCGTCTGGTCATCGGTGAGGGCCCGACGGAGGCCGTCGGGGGCTCGACCGCCAACGGCCCGTTGCGGACGCAATGACCCATCAGCGCCCCCTGGCTCCTCGTCAATGATTGTCGCGCGGGATTCCCATGGTCTGGGCGATGCGCTGGTACTTGACCGCCGGCTTCAGAACCATGCCCTCGTCCAGTTGGCCGACCAAGCCGCGCTGGATTTCCTGCCAGGGCGTCTGCGACGGCGGCACCGGGTAGCCGCCCGCGGCGTCCAGGGCGGCACGGCGGTCGGCCAGTTCCGCTTCGGGGATCAGGATGTCGGCGGAGCCGCGGCGCAGGTCGATCCGCACCCGGTCGCCGCTGCACAGCAGGGCCAGCCCGCCGCCCGCCGCCGCTTCCGGCGATGCGTTGAGAATGGACGGCGAACCCGAGGTGCCGGATTGGCGGCCGTCGCCGATGCAGGGCAGGGAATGGACGCCCTGCCTGATCAGGTCGGCGGGCGGACGCATGTTCACCACCTCCGCCGCTCCCGGATAGCCGATCGGTCCGGTGCCGCGGATGACCAGGATCGTGTAGGCGTCGATGCCGAGCGACGGGTCGTCGATGCGGTGGTGGTAGTCCTCCGGCCCGTCGAAGACGACGACCTTCCCCTCGAACGCCTCGGGATCCTGGGGATTGGACAGGTAGCGTTCGCGGAACTCCTCGGAAATCACGCTGGTCTTCATGATGGCGGCGTCGAACAGGTTGCCGCGCAGCACGACGAAGCCGGCGTTGATCCTCAGCGGCTGGTCGATCGGGAGGATCACCCGGCTGTCCATGATCGGCTGATCACGGCAGTTCTCGCCGATGGTCCGGCCGTTGACGTTGGGGGCGTCCTCGCGGATCAGGCCCTGGCCGATCAGCTGCGCCACCACGGCGGGGACGCCGCCGGCGCGGTGGAAGTCCTCGCCGAGATACTCGCCCGCCGGCTGGAGGTTGACCAGCAGCGGCACGCCCAGCCCATGGGTCTGCCAGTCCTCCACCGTCAGCGGCACGCCGACATGCTTGGCGATGGCGTTGATGTGGATCGGCGCGTTGGTCGATCCGCCGATGGCCGAGTTCACGACGATGGCGTTGAGGAAGGCGTCGCGGGTCAGGATGTCCGATGGCTTGATGTCCTGGCGCACCATCTCGACGATGCGCTTGCCGGTCTCGTAGGCGGCCTGCTGGCGCTCGCGGTAGGGGGCGGGGATGGCAGCGGAACCCGGAAGCTGCATGCCCAGCACCTCCGCCAGCGAATTCATGGTGGAGGCGGTGCCCATCGTGTTGCAGTAGCCGGTCGAGGGGGCGGACGAGGCCACCAGCTCAATGAAGCCCTGGTAGTCGATCTCGCCGGCCGCCATCATCTGGCGGGCCTTCCACACGATGGTGCCCGAGCCGGTGCGCTCGCCGCGGAACCAGCCGTTCAGCATCGGGCCGACCGACAGGGCGATCGCCGGGATGTTGACGGTGGCCGCCGCCATCAGGCAGGCCGGCGTGGTCTTGTCGCAGCCGATGGTCAGCACGACGCCGTCCAGCGGATAGCCGTGCAGCACCTCGACGAGGCCGAGATAGGCGAGGTTGCGGTCGATCGAGGCGGTCGGCCGCTTGCCGGTCTCCTGGATCGGGTGGACGGGAAACTCGATGGCGATGCCGCCGGCGGTGCGGATGCCCTCGCGCAGGCGTTCGGCCAGGACCAGATGGTGCCGGTTGCACGGGCTGAGGTCGGAGCCGGTCTGGGCGATGCCGATGATCGGCGCGCCCGATTGCAGCTCCTCCCGCGTCAGCCCGAAATTCAGGTAGCGCTCCAGATAGAGCGCGGTCATGTCGGGGTTGTCGGGGTTGTCGAACCACGCGCGCGAGCGCAGCCGGCGTCCGGAATCGGAGGGGTTGGGGGGGAAGGGGGGCTTCGTCTCGGACATGTCGGCACCGGTTTCGGGTTGGGGCGCGGACCGGATGGCCCGGCGCCGGGGGTGGGGGAAGCTCGTTCGTCGGCATCGGGCCACGCGCCTGTCCGCCGGGAAACTCCCTGTTGCCGGACCCTCTGCGGGGCCGTCTACCAGTCGAAGGAAGCGGTGCGGTGCCAGCGCCCGACCAGGCAGGCGTCGGCGACCAGGGACAGCGGGCGGGTGTCGACGTCGCTTGCCCCGTCATCGATCAACCGGCGGAAATGGCGGTAGATGCGCTGATACTCGGTGTCGGGCTCGGCCAGGACCGGCACGCCCTCCACCGTCAGGCGGGTCCCGCCATGGGTCAGGTCGAGGCGCCCGTCCGTCGTCTCGATGACGATGGACCAGCTCTGCTCGCCCCGCTGGAGGAAGTCGAAGTCGGCGGTGACAGGACCGACGCGGGAGCCGGGGGCCGCCCCCAGCGCCAGCGTGGCGGCGATGGGGGTGTCGCGGTTGGCCGGGACGTGCAGGTCCGCCGAGCGGACGAAGACCGGGGCCGGCAGGATGCTGGTCAGGATCGACAGCGCGTTGATGCCGGGATCGAAGACGCCG
Organism: Azospirillum agricola; assembly: GCF_017876095.1. Classification (GTDB taxonomy): domain Bacteria; phylum Pseudomonadota; class Alphaproteobacteria; order Azospirillales; family Azospirillaceae; genus Azospirillum; species Azospirillum agricola. The sequence goes on along the minus strand of NZ_JAGINM010000039.1, from coordinate 40,126 downwards.
AAGCCGCCGGTCGCGAAGATCCAGTCCTGGCCGGGATGCCAGCGCCGCACATCCTCCTTCCAGATGATGGCGACGCTGTGGATGGTGGCGTCGGCCAGCCGGCGTCTGGTCTCCTCCACCGCCGGGTTGAACCGAGAATGCCAGGCGGTGAACAGGGTGCGCCGGGCGGTCCCGGCCTCGGCCGTCAGATCGTGAAGCTCCGACAGGGTGGCGGCGGGCGGCTTCTCGATCAGCGCGTGCTTGCCGGCGCGGAGCGCCTCGACCGCCAGGCCGTGGCGGACGGCGGGCGGCGTGCAGAGCGCCACGGCGTCGAGGCCGGGCAGCGCCGCCAGCATCTCCGCCTGGGAGCGGAAGGTCGGCGCGCCGTCCGTGGCGGCGCCGTCCGGGCTGACCACGGCGGCGAGATGGAACAGGCCGGTGGCGGCGATGGCCGGGATGTGCTGGTCGCGGGCGATCTTTCCCAGACCGACGAGGCCGAGGGTGGGGAGCGTCATGGCGATGTGTCCGGTTGGGGCAGGTCGGACGGCGGCAGGGGAACCCAGGTCCCGGGGCCGCCGTCAGGCCTTGCCCTTGTTGTAGACGTCGAAGCAGACGGCGGCGAGCAGCACCAGACCCTTGATCACCTGCTGCCAGTCGATGCCGATGCCGAGGATCGACATGCCGTTGTTCATCACGCCCATGATGAAGGCGCCGATCACGGCACCCGTCACCCGCCCGACGCCACCCGAGGCGGACGCCCCGCCGATGAAGCAGGCGGCGATCACGTCCAGCTCGAACGACACGCCGGCCTTGGGCGTGGCGGTGTTCAGGCGGGCCGCGAAGATCAGCCCGGCCAGCGCGGCGAGGACGCCCATGTTGACGAAGGTGTAGAAGGACAGGCGGCGGGTGTCGATGCCGGACAGCCTGGCCGCCTTCTCGTTGCCGCCCAGCGCGTAGACGCGGCGGCCGATGGTGGTGTCGCGGGTGACGAAGGCGTAGAGGCCGATCAGCAGCGCCATGATGATCAGGACGTTCGGCAGCCCCTTGTAGGAGGCCAGCAGCCAGCCGATGCCGGCCATCGCCGCGAACAGCCCGGCGCTCTTGGCGACGAACAGCGGCAGCGGCTCCTGCTCGATGGCGAAGCGGTGGCGGCGCAGGCGGGCGGCGACGCTCAGGCCGACCAGGATCGCCGGGGTCGCCACGCACAGCAGCAGCGTCGTCAGGTGGAAGCCGCCCGTCGCGAAGACGTCCGGGATGAAGCCGGAGCTGAGAAGCTGGAACTCCACCGGGAAGGGGCCGACCGACTGCCCGGCGAGCAGGGCGAGGCTCAAGCCCCGGAAGACCAGCATCCCGGCCAGCGTCACGATGAAGGACGGGATGCGGAAATAGGCGACCCAGTAGCCCTGCGCCGCGCCGATGAGGCCGCCGGCCGCCAGGCAGATCAGGGTGGTGGGGAGGAAATGCAGGTTGAACTGCACCATCAGGATGGCGGCGAGCGCGCCGATGAAGCCGACGATGGAGCCGACCGAGAGGTCGATGTGCCCGGCGACGATCACCAGCAGCATGCCCAGCGCCATGATGACGATGTAGCTGTTCTGGAGCACCAGATTGGTCAGGTTCAGCGGCTGCAACAGCGTGCCGCCGGTCATGTACTGGAAGAACGCCACGATCGCCAGCAGCGAGATCAGCATGCCGTAATCGCGCATGTGGCTCTTGAGGAATTTCGCCGGGGAGGCGTCGCGCGGCTGGGCCGGCAGGTTGATTTCGGCGCTCATTGCGGATACTCCCGGGGGCCTGTGCCGTCGACGGGCCTGGTTCCCGCCGTGCTGTCCGCCATGCCGACCGACATGATGGCGTGCATGATTCTTTCCTGGCTCGCCTCGGCCGCCGGCATCTCGGCCACCAGCGCGCCCTCGTTCATCACGTAGATGCGGTCGGCGACGCCCAGCAGCTCCGGCAGCTCCGACGAGATCAGGATGACGCCGCGGCCCTCCGCCACCAGCTGGTTGACGATGGTGTAGATTTCATACTTGGCGCCGACGTCGATGCCGCGCGTCGGTTCGTCCAGGATCAGCAGCTGCGGGTCGGCGAACAGCCATTTGCTCAGCACGACCTTCTGCTGGTTGCCGCCGGACAGGTTGACGGTCTCCTGGAACACGCTGGAGCAGCGGATGCGCAGGCGGCGGCGGAAGTCGTTGGCGACCTCGATCTCGCGCTCGTGGTGGATCACCCCGCCGCTGGCGACGCCGTCGAGGTTGGCCAGCGTCACGTTGTGGCGGATGTCGGTGTCGAGCACGAGGCCGTAATGCTTGCGGTCCTCGGTGGCGTAGGCCAGCCCGCTGTCCATCGCGCGGCGGATGGTGGAGACGTCGATCACGCGCCCGTTCAGGCGGGCCGTGCCGCGGATGTTGCGGCCGTAGGAGCGGCCGAACAGGCTCATGGCGAATTCGGTGCGGCCGGCGCCCATCAGCCCGGCGATGCCGACGACCTCGCCCCGGCGGACGTGCAGGTCGATGTCCTTGACGACGCGGCGGCCGGGGTGAACCGGGTGGTCGGCGCTCCAGCCCTCGACCTCGAACAGGATGTCGCCGGGGGTGCCGGTCCGCCGGGGGTAGCGGTCGGCGAGGTCGCGGCCGACCATGCCCTTGATGATGCGGTCCTGGCTGATGGGGGCGTCGTGGCAGTCCAGCGTCTCCACGGTCGTGCCGTCGCGCAGGATGGTGACGCGGTCGGCAACCCTGGCGATCTCGTTCAGCTTGTGGGAGATCAGGATCGACGCGATTCCCTGGGCCTTGAAGCGCAGCAGCAGCGCCAGCAGCGCGTCGCTGTCGCTTTCGTTCAGGCTGGCCGTCGGTTCGTCGAGGATCAGCAGCTTGACCTCCTTCGACAGCGCCTTGGCGATCTCCACCAGCTGCTGTTTGCCGACGCCGAGGTCGGTGATCAGGGTCTCCGGCGAATCGGTCAGCCCGACCGTGCGCAGCAGGTCGCGCGCCCGCAGCGTCGCCGCCGTCCAGTCGATGACCCCGCCGCGCGCCCGTTCGTTGCCGAGGAACAGGTTCTCGGTGATCGACAGCAGCGGCACCAGCGCCAGTTCCTGGTGGATGATGATGATGCCCAGCCTTTCGCTGTCGGCGATGCCGCGGACGGCGACCGGCGCGCCCCGGAAGCGGATGTCGCCCTCGTAGGAGCCGTGCGGATGGACGCCGCTCAGCACCTTCATCAGCGTGGATTTGCCGGCGCCGTTCTCGCCGATCAGCGCGTGGATCTCCCCCTCGCGGACCGAGAGGTTGACGTTGTCCAGGGCCTTGACCCCGGGGAACGTCTTGGTGATGCCGCGCATCTCAAGGATGGTGTTCATGCCGATGTCCCCGACCGCCCCGCCTCTCCCCCGACCTTTCCGGTGCCGTGGCGGGCACGGCGGCGGCACCGCCTCCCGCCGTTGCCGCCACGGCCCTGCGGTCACTTGATCTGGGATTCCTTGTAGTAGCCGCTGGCGATCAGGGTTTCCTTCCAGTTCGACGCGTCCACGCTGACCGGCTTCAGCAGGTAGGACGGGACCACCTTCTTGCCGTTGTCGTAGGTCCTGGTGTCGTTGACCTGCGGGGCGCGGCCGCTCAGCATGTCGTCGACCATGCCGACCGCGACCTTCGCCAGCTCGCGGGTGTCCTTGAACACGGTGGAGCGCTGCTCCCCGGCCAGGATCGACTTGACCGACGGGACCTCCGCGTCCTGCCCGGTCACCACCGGCATCGGCAGCGAGGCCGAGCCGTAGCCGACCCCCTTCAACGACGAGATGATGCCGATGCTCAGGCCGTCATAGGGCGACAGCACCGCGTCGACCCGCTTGCCGGAATAGTAGGCGCTCAGCAGATTGTCCATGCGGGCCTGGGCGACGGCGCCGTCCCAGCGCAGTGTGGACACCTTGCTCATGCCGACCTGGCCGCTGCCGACCTTCAGCTTGCCGCTGTCGATGTGGGGCTGGAGCACCGACATGGCGCCGTCGTAGAAGAAATAGGCGTTGTTGTCGTCGGGCGAGCCGCCGAACAGCTCGATGTTGAACGGCCCCTTGCCGTCCTTCAGCCCCAGCGCCGTCTCGATGTAGGAGGCCTGGAGGACGCCGACCTGGAAGTTGTCGAAGGTGGCGTAGTAATCGACGTCGGACGATCCGCGGATCAGGCGGTCGTAGGCGATGACCTTCACGCCGCGTTCCGCCGCCTTGCGCAGAACGTCGGTCAGCGTCGTCCCGTCGATGGCGGCGATCACCAGAACCTTGTCGTTCTTGGTGACCATGTTCTCGATCTGGGCGAGCTGGTTGGGGATGTCGTCCTCGGCGTATTGCAGGTCGGTCTTGTAGCCCTTCTCCTGGAAATACTTGACCATGTTGTTGCCGTCGTCGATCCAGCGGGCCGACGACTTGGTCGGCATGGAGATGCCGATGGTGGGCTTGGTCTGCGCCAGGGCCGGGGCGGCGGTGCCGGCGACGGCCAGCAGGCCGACGGCCAATCCGGTGAGTGTGGACTTGAAAGAAGACATGGACCGCTTTCCTCCCCGTTCCGTGACACGCCGTTCGCCGGCGTTGCCGCACCAAGCACGGATGGCTCGCGCCGCGATGGTTTGCGTATCCAGCAATCCTCCGTTTCATCATAACTGTCAAATACGATTGTTCGATGTTTCGATATGGGTTTTGATATCGGTGAAAGCGGAGTCCGGCGGCGCGGCGGACGATGCGGCGCGGCGCAGGGTTGCCGCCGTCTCCCGCACCGCGCCCAGCACGGTGCGGGCGCCGGGCGACAGCGGGCGCTCCCTGAGCCAGAAGATCCCGTAGGGTTCGACGCTGAACCGCTTGTGGAAGGGCAGGATCGTGCAGCTTCCGCTGGGCGAGAACAGCCGCGCCAGCGCGCGGGCGAAGACGGTGATCGAATCGGTTTCCGCCACCATCGCCATCGAGATGACGGGGGAGGCGCTCTCGATCACCCGCTGCGGCGGCGGCACCCCCTCGGCGCGGAACAGCGCCTCGACGCGGTCGCGTAGCAGCGAGCCCACCGGCTGGAGGATCCAGGTCGTGTCCGCCAGATCCGCCGTGGTCAGCGGGCGGTTCAGCCGCAGCAGCGGGTGGGTGTCGCGTCCGACGAAGCACAGCTCCTCGCTGTTGATCTCCTGGTAATCGAAGGCGGAGGGATCGAACCGTCCCGGCAGGCGGCCGATGGCGAAATCCATCACGCCCTGGTGGACCCGCTCGGCCAGCACGTCGCTGGTTTCGACCGCGACGGCGATCTTCAGGCCAGGATGGTCGCGGGTGAGCGCGCTGATCACCGGCACCACCAGTTCCACCGCCGGGGCCATCACCGTGCCGATCGACACCCGGCCGCTGTGCCCGGCCAGCAGGGCGTTCAGCTCCTCCCCCGTCTCCTGAAGCTCGCTGAGGATCATCCGGGCGTGGCGGATCATCAAACTGCCGTACCAGTTCGGCTCGACCCCCCGGCCATGGCGGTCGAACAGCGTGATGCCCAGCGTCTCCTCCAAATCGCCCAGCAGCTTGGAGGCGGCGGGCTGCGACATGTTCAGGCTGGCGGCGGCGCGGTGCAGGTTGCGGTGTTCGTCCAGCGCCGCGAAGAGCTGGAGGTGGCGCAGCTTCAGCCGCACCCGCTGGAACCAGTTGGCGGAAAAGCGTTGGGGGGTCACGGTGTCAGCCTCCGGTCGGGCGCGGCGGTCGGGCGGGAGCGAGGCCATACGATATTTGATATCGCCAACGCCGATCTTCGTATTGGACGATTATCAAAAGGCCCCTTATCGTTCGGGGCGTCAACAAATTTTAAAAATGGGTCCCCACCGTTCGGTCGGACGGGATCCGCACAGGCTCGGGGGCAGGGGAGGCGGGATGACGCAGGAGGCGCGTTGCGTGTGGCCCGCCGGGGCGCTGCTGGGCGAAGGCCCGCTGTGGTCGCCGGGACAGGGCGCGGTCTACGCCGTCGACATCCGGGGCTCCGGCATCCTCCGCCTGTCGCTGGCCGACGGCGCGCGCCGGGAGTGGGCGATGGAGGACGCCGCCTGCTGGCTGGTCGAGAGCGCCGACGGCGACGGCTTCATCGCCGGCCTGCGGTCGCGCCGGGTGGTTCGCCTGCGCCTGGACGGCGACCGGCCGGCGATCGTCGGCGAACTGGCGCGGCTCGACCCCGACCGGCCGGGCAACCGGCTGAACGATGCCAAGGCCGACGCGCGGGGCCGCCTGTGGATCGGCAGCATGGACGACGCGGAGGCTGCGCCCACCGGCGCTCTGCACCGGCTCGACCCGGACGGCGCGATCGTCCGCGTGGACGAGGGCTACACTGTCGCCAACGGTCCGGCGCTGTCGCCCGACGGGCGCATCCTGTACCACACCGACAGCGCGGCGCGGACGGTCTACGCCTTCGACGTCGGCCCCGACGGCGGGCTGACCGGCAAGCGCGTCCACATCCGCTTCGCCGAGGCGGACGGCTATCCCGACGGCATGACCGCCGACGCCGAGGGCGGGCTGTGGATCGCCCATTGGGACGGCGGGCGGGTCAGCCGCTTCCGGCCCGACGGGGCGTTCGACCGCGCCATCGCGCTGCCGGTGTCCCGCGTCACCTCCTGCGTCTTCGCCGGCCCCGGTCTCGACCGGCTGTTCATCACCACCGCCGCCCATGGCCGGCCCGACGAGCCGCTGGCCGGGGCCATCTTCGAGTGCGCGCCCGGCGTTCGCGGCCTGCCCTGCGGCCGGTTCGGGCGCGCTTCCTGACATCCTTCCGAGAGAGGACGTGATTGCCATGCCGGCGACCACCCGACCCTACCGCGGCGTCTTCCCCGTCGTGCCGACGATCTTCACCGGGACGGGGGAGCTGGACCTCGCCGGGCAGAAGCGCTGCGTCGATTTCATGATCGACGCCGGCTCCACCGGCCTGTGCATCCTCGCCAACTTCTCCGAGCAGTTCGTGCTGACCGACGACGAGCGCACGGTGCTGATGGAGACCATCCTCGGCCACGTCGCGGGGCGCGTCCCGGTCATCGTCACCACCACCCATTTCAGCACCCGGGCCTGCGCCGAGCGCAGCCGGCGCGCCCAGGATCTCGGCGCCGCCATGGTGATGGTCATGCCGCCCTACCACGGCGCCACCATCCGCGTGGCCGAGCCCGGCATCGTGGAGTTCTTCCAGCGGGTGTCCGACGCCATCGGCATCCCGATCATGATCCAGGACGCTCCCGTCAGCGGCACCGCGCTGTCCGCCCAGTTGCTGGCCCGCATGGCGCGCGAGATCGCCAACGTCTCCTACTTCAAGATCGAGGTGCCGCAGGCCGCCGCCAAGCTGCGCGCGCTGATCGAGCTGGGCGGCGACGCCATCGAGGGGCCGTGGGACGGCGAGGAGGCCATCACCCTGCTGGCCGATCTCGACGCCGGCGCCACCGGCGCCATGACCGGCGGCGGCTACCCCGACGGCATCCGCCAGATCATCGACCCCTATCTGGCCGGCGACCGCGAGGCGGCGGTGGCGGCCTACGGGCGCTGGCTGCCGCTGATCAATGTCGAGAACCGGCAGACCGGCATCGCCACCGCCAAGATGCTGATGAAGGAGGGCGGCGTCATCGCGTCGGACGCGGTGCGCCACCCGATGCCCCCGCCGCACCCGGCGGCCCGCGCCGGCCTGCTCGACGCCGCCCGCCGCCTGGACCCGCTGGTCCTGCGCTGGGCACGGTGAAGGGCGCTCCGCCCGCCTCCCTCCCGATCCAGGACGTTGCCATGACCATCACCGGCGAGATGCTGATCGGCGCACGGCGCCACCGCGGCGGGGACGGCGATTTCCACGCCGTCGACCCGGCCACCGGCGCGGAACTGGAACCCGGCTTCGGTGGCGGCGGCGTGGCCGAGGTCGAGCGCGCCTGCGCGCTCGCCGGGCAAGCCTTCGACGCCTTCCGCGAGAGCGGCCTGGACCAGCGGGCGGCCTTCCTGGAGACCGTCGCCCGGAACATCCTCGACATCGGCGACGACCTGATCGCCCGCGCCATGGCCGAAACCGGCCTGCCGCGCCCAAGGCTGGAGGGCGAGCGCGGCCGCACCGTCGGCCAGCTCCGCCTGTTCGCCCGGACGGTGCGCGAGGGAAGCTGGCTCGACGCCCGCATCGACCCGGCGCTGCCCGACCGTGCGCCGATGCCCCGCGCCGACCTGCGCCAGCGTCACATCGCCCTGGGGCCGGTTGCGGTGTTCGGCGCCTCGAACTTCCCGCTGGCCTTCTCGGTCGCCGGTGGCGACACCGCATCGGCGTTCGCCGCCGGCTGCCCGGTGGTGGTCAAGGCGCACCCCGCCCATCCCGGCACGTCGGAGCTGGTCGGCCGCGCCATCCAGGCGGCGGTGGCGGCCTGCGGCCTGCCGGAGGGCGTGTTCTCCCTGCTGTTCGGCGCCGGCACCGCCATCGGCACGGCGCTGGTCGCCGACCCGCGCATCAAGGCGGTCGGCTTCACCGGCTCGCGCCGGGGTGGGCTGGCGCTGATGGAGGTGGCGGCCAAACGGCCGGAACCGGTTCCGGTCTACGCCGAGATGAGCAGCATCAACCCGGTCTTCCTGATGCCGGCGGCGCTGGCGGCCCGCGCCGAGGCGCTGGGTGCGGAATTCGTCGCCTCGCTGACCATGGGAGCGGGGCAGTTCTGCACCAATCCCGGCATCCTGCTGGGGGTGGAGGGACCGGACCTCGACCGCTTCGTGGCGGCGGCGGTGGCGGCGCTCGGCGGCAGCGCGGCGGCGACGATGCTGACGCCGGGCATCCACGCGGCCTACGACGCCGGAGTCGCCCGGCTGACCGGTGCTGCGGCGGTGGAGACGCTGGCGCGCGGCATCGCCGGTGCCGGCCCCAACCGGGCCCGGGCGGCCCTCTTCGCCACGACGGCCCGTGCGTTCCTGGCGGACGCGGGCTTGCAGGAGGAGGTGTTCGGAGCGGCCTCGCTGTTGATCCGCTGCCCGGACATGGCGACGATGCGGGCGGTGGCGGAGCGGCTGGAGGGCCAATTGACCGCGACCGTGCAGATGGATGGGGCCGACGCGGCGGCGGTCGGCGCGCTGATCCCGACGCTGGAGCGCAAGGCCGGCCGCATCCTGGCGAACGGCTGGCCGACCGGGGTGGAGGTCTGCGACGCGATGGTGCATGGCGGCCCGTTCCCGGCGACGTCGGACAGCCGCTCGACCTCGGTCGGCACGCTGGCGATCCGCCGCTTCCTGCGCCCGGTCTGCTACCAGGATCTGCCCGCCGACCTGCTGCCCGAGTCCCTGCGCGACGGCAACCCGCTGGGGCTGTGGCGCCGCGTCGACGGCGTGCCGGGCCGGGAGTGACGCCGGCTTGTGGCGCCTGTCGGGCGTGGCAGGGTGGCGGTCGTAACCTCGTCCGGCCGTGCTTTTCCGTGACGCCTCCGCCCATGCCGGTTTCCGTATCGGACTGGCGGATAAACATATTGGACAGTTATGGTTTCAGACACCTAAAGTGGGCGTAACGAACAGTTTGGAATCCGGCGATTTGAGATCCGGCGGAACGCCGCGATGCCTTGTCGCGCCGGTTCGGCCTTCCCGTTCCGCAGCCTCATCCGCCCCGTTTCCAAGAACACGACAGAACGCAGGGAGTGAAACGAATGTCCAGGAATTGGCTGACGTCCGCCACCACCACCGCTGCCACCGCCATGACGGCCCTGCTCATCGGGCTGGGTTCGGCCCAGGCCGCCGACGGCAAGCTGGTGGTCGGCTTCTCGCAGATCGGCTCCGAATCCGGCTGGCGCGCCGCCGAGACCAAGACGGCCAAGGCCGAAGCCCAGAAGCGCGGCATCGATCTGAAAATCTCCGACGCCCAGCAGAAGCAGGAGAACCAGATCAAGGCGGTGCGCTCCTTCGTCGCCCAGGGCGTCGACGCCATCTTCATAGCACCGGTGGTGGCGACCGGCTGGGACGCGGTGCTGAAGGAGGCCAAGGAGGCGAAGATTCCGGTGGTCCTGCTCGACCGCCAGATCGACACCAAGGACCAGAGCCTCTACATGACCGCCGTCACCTCCGACACGGTGCACGAGGGCCGGGTGGCCGGCGAATGGCTGGCCAAGCAGACCGGCGGCAAATGCGCGGTGGTGGAGTTGCAGGGCACGGTGGGATCCTCCCCGGCGATCAACCGCAAGAAGGGCTTCGACGAGGTCGTCGCCAAGACCCCCGGCATGACGATCATCCGCACCCAGTCCGGCGATTTCACCCGCGCCAAGGGCAAGGAGGTGATGGAGAGCTTCATCAAGGCCGAGGACGGCGGCAAGAGGATCTGCGCCGTCTACGCCCACAACGACGACATGGCGGTCGGCGCCATCCAGGCGATCAAGGAAGCCGGGCTGAAGCCGGGCAAGGACATCCTGGTCGTCTCGATCGACGGCGTCCCCGACATCTTCAAGGCGATGGCGGAGGGCGAGGCCAACGCGACGGTCGAGCTGACCCCCAACATGGCCGGTCCGGCCTATGACGCGCTGGTCGCCTTCAAGAAGGACGGCAAGGCGCCGCCGAAATGGATCAAGACGGAGTCGGCGCTGTTCACCCCCGACACCGCCAAGGCCGAGTACGAGCGCCGCAAGGACGCCTACTGATCCGGCGCCGGGGCCTGTGTAGGACGCTGCTCCGGCACAGGCCCCGGCGCTCTTTGCCGACGTGTTGCTGGCGAGGCTCCGATGACGCCGCACATCCCCGAACCGTCCGCGCCGCTGCTGGCGATCCGCGGCCTGTCCAAGGCCTTTCTCGGCGTCCAGGCGCTCGACGGCGTCGATTTCACGCTGCGCCATGGCGAGATCCACGCGCTGCTCGGCGAGAACGGCGCCGGCAAGTCGACGCTGATCAAGACGCTGACCGGCGTCTACCGGCGCGACGCCGGCACCGTCGCGCTGGAGGGGCGGGAGATCGCGCCGCGCGGCGTGGAGGAGGCGCAGCGCCTGCACATCGGCACCGTCTACCAGGAGGTGAACCTGCTGCCCAACCTGTCGGTGGCGGAGAACCTGTTCCTGGGCCGCCAGCCGATGCGCTTCGGGCTGGTCGATCGCGGGGCGATGCGGCGGCGGGCGCGGGCGGTGCTGTCCGGCTTCGGCCTGTCGGTCGAGGTGACGGCGCCGCTCGGGCGCTTCTCGGTGGCGACCCAGCAGATCGTCGCCATCGCCCGTGCGGTCGACATGTCGGCCAAGGTGCTGATCCTGGACGAGCCGACCGCCAGCCTCGACGCCCAGGAGGTGGCGGTGCTGTTCGGCGTCCTGCGCGCGCTGAAGGGGCGCGGCATCGGCATCGTCTTCGTCACCCATTTCCTCGATCAGGTCTACGCGGTGTGCGACCGCATCACCGTGCTGCGCAACGGCCGGCTGGTCGGCGAGCGCCGGACGGACGAGCTGCCCCGCCTCGATCTGGTCGCCATGATGCTGGGGCGGGAGCTGGAGGCGGCGGCGCACCGCATCGCCGCCGATCCCGCCGCCCACGATGACGCCGACACCGACGCCCGCCCGCCGCTGGTCCGGTTCCGTGGTTTCGGCAGGGCGCGCAGCGTCGAGCCGTTCGACCTCGACATCCATCCGGGCGAGGTGGTCGGGCTGGCCGGTCTGCTCGGCTCCGGCCGGACGGAGACGGTCCGGCTGGTCTTCGGCATGGACCGCGCCGACCAGGGTAAGGCCACGGTGGACGGGCGGCCCGTGCGGCTGCGCGGCCCGCGCGAGGCGATCCGGCTCGGCTTCGGCTTCTGTCCGGAGGACCGCAAGAAGGAGGGCATCGTCGGCGAGCTGTCGGTGCGCGAGAACATCATCCTGGCGCTCCAGGCGCGGCAGGGCTGGCTGAAGCCGATCCCGCGCCGCCGCCAGGAGGAGATCGCCGACCGCTTCATCCGCCTGCTCGACATCCGCACGCCCGACGCCGAACGGCCGATCCAGCTCCTGTCGGGCGGCAACCAGCAGAAGGCGCTGCTGGCCCGCTGGCTGGCGACCGAGCCGCGCCTGCTGATCCTGGACGAGCCGACGCGCGGCATCGACGTCGGCGCCCATGCCGAGATCATCCGCCTGATCGAACGGCTGTGCGCCGACGGCATGGCCCTGCTGGTCGTCTCGTCCGAGCTGGAGGAGATCGTCGCCTACAGCCGCCGGGTCGTGGTGCTGCGCGACCGCCGCCACATCGCCGAATTGAGGGGAGGGGAGGTCACCGTGGACCGCATCGTGTCCGCCATCGCGTCGGAGCCGGCTTCGTCCGGCTCGGAAGGGGCGCTGGCATGACCCTGCCGCTTTCCGGCCCGCCGCCCGGCCTGCGGCGCACCGGTCTGTTGCGCAGCCTGCCGCAATACGGCGCGCTCGCCGCCGTGCTGCTGGCCAACTGGCTGCTGTTCCCCGATTTTTTTTCCATCCGTCTCCAGGACGGCCGGCTGTTCGGCAGCCTGATCGACGTGCTGAACCGTGGCGCCCCAGTGGCGCTGCTCGCCATCGGCATGACCATGGTCATCGCCACCCGCGGCATCGACCTGTCGGTCGGCGCCGTGATGGCGATCGCCGGGGCGGTCGCCGCCACCATGACCCAGGCCGGCTGGGGCCTGCCGGCGGTGCTGGCGGCGTCGCTCGGCGCCGGGCTGCTGTGCGGCTTGTGGAACGGGCTGCTGGTGGCGCTGCTGCGCATCCAGCCGATCATCGCCACGCTGATCCTGATGGTCGCCGGGCGTGGCGTCGCCCAGCTGATCACCGAGGGGCAGATCGTCACCTTCGTCAGCCCCGGTCTGGCGGCGATCGGCAGCGGGTCGTTCCTGACCGTGCCGATGCCGGTCGTCATCACCGCCGCGCTGCTGGCCGTCACCGCGCTGCTGGTGCGGGCGACGGCGCTGGGGCTGATGATCGAGGCGGTCGGCGTCAACCGGCTGTCGAGCGCCGGGGCCGGCGTCAACACGCCGGTGGTGCTGGTCGCCGTCTATGTCTGGTGCGGCCTGTGCGCCGCGGTGGCGGGCGTCATCGTCACCGCCGACATCCGCGGCGCCGACGTCAACAACGCCGGCCTGTGGCTGGAGCTGGACGCCATCCTGGCGGTGGTGATCGGCGGCACCTCGCTGCTCGGCGGGCGGTTCGGGCTGCTGCTGTCGGTGGTGGGGGCGGCGATCATCCAGGCGATGAACACCGGCATCCTGCTGAGCGGCTTCAAGCCGGAGTTCAACCTGATCGTCAAGGCGGCGGTCCTGCTGGCCGTGCTGCTGCTCCAGTCGCCGGTCCTGACGCTGCTGCTGCCCCGGCCGAAGGGCGCCCGGCCGGTTTCGGCGCCGCTCAAGCCGGCCATCCAGCCGGCCAAGCGCGAGAGCGGGAGCGTGAAGCCATGATCCACCGTTTCCTTCCCCTCGTCGTCACCATCGCCGTGCTGGTGGTCGGCTTCCTGCTGTGCGCCATGCAGTTCCCCAACTTCGCCTCGTTGCGGGTGGTGGGCAACCTGCTGACCGACAACGCCTTTCTCGGCATCACCGCGATCGGCATGACCTTCGTCATCCTGTCGGGCGGCATCGATCTGTCGGTCGGGGCGGTGATCGGCTTCACCACCGTGCTGCTGGCGGTGCTGATCGAGCAGGGCGGCTGGGATCCGCCGGCCGCCTTCGCGGCGGCGCTGCTGGCCGCCGCGCTGTTCGGGGCAGCGATGGGCGCCATCATCCATGTGTTCCGGATGCCGCCCTTCATCGTCACGCTGGCCGGCATGTTCGTCGCCCGCGGCATGGCCTTCGTCCTGACCACCGACTCCCTGCCGATCAACCACCCGCTCTACGGTGACTTGAACGACGTCGCATGGCGGTTCGACGGCGGCGGCAAGCTGAGCCTGCCGGCGATGATCCTGCTGAGCGTGCTGGCGCTGGCGGTGGTGCTGGCGCACTGGACCCGGTTCGGCGCCAACCTCTACGCGCTGGGCGGCAACCGCCAGTCGGCGGAGCTGATGGGGGTGCCGGTGGCGCGGACCACCGTGGCGGTCTACACGCTGTCGGGTCTGCTGGCCGGGCTGGCCGGCATCGTCTTCTCGCTCTACACCGGCGCCGGCTATTCGCTGGCGGCGACGGGGGTGGAGCTGGACACCATCACGGCGGTGGTGATCGGCGGCACCCAGTTGACCGGCGGCTACGGCTATGTGCTGGGGACCTTCGCGGGGGTGCTGATCCAGGGGCTGATCCAGACCTACATCACCTTCGACGGCACGCTCAGCAGCTGGTGGACCAAGATCGCCATCGGCGCCTTGCTGTTCGTCTTCATCCTGCTGCAAAAGGGTCTGCTGGCGGCCTGGACCGGCCGTGGCGGCGAACCGGCGGAGGCCTGATGCCGATCGACTCCTTTCCTTTCGACGAGCTGGACGGCCGGCCGGTGGAGGGCTTCAGGCTCGCCGCCGGCGGGCTGGAGGCGACGGTGATCGCCCATGGCGCCCGGCTGGTCCGCGTCCTGATGCCCGATCGCGATGGCCGGCCGGCGGACGTCGTGCTCGGCTTCGACCGGCTGGCCGGCTATCTGGACAGCGACGCCTACTTTGGGGCGACCTGCGGGCGCTACGGCAACCGGATCGGCGGGGCGGCCTTCACGCTGGACGGCGTCCGGCACCGGCTGACCGCCAACGAGCCGCCCAACCATCTGCATGGCGGCAGCGACGGTTTCGACCGCCGGCTGTGGGACGCGGCGGTGGACGAGGCGGCGAACGCGGTCACCTTCACCCTGCGCTCGCCCGACGGCGACCAGGGCTACCCTGGCGCGCTGACGGCCAGCGTCCGCTACCAATTGACCGGGGACGGGGTGCTGGACATCCGGATGACGGCGACCACCGACCGGCCGACAATGGTCAATCTGGTCCACCACAGCTATTGGAACCTCGCCGGTCCCGCGGTGGGTCCTGCGGCCGGCCATGCGGTGGACGATGTGCGCGGCCACCGGCTGGCGGTGCGCGGCGGCTTCGTCACCCCGGTCGGCGCCGACCTCATCCCGACCGGGGAGGTGCGGCCGGTGGACGGCACCCCCTTCGACCTGCGCGACGGCCCGCCGCTGGGGGATGCGCTGGCGGCGGTGGGCGGGTTCGGCTTCGACCACAACTGGTGCCTGGACGGGCCGGCCGGGGACCTGCGCCCGGTGGCCTGGCTGGAGGATCCGGCGTCGGGCCGCCGCCTGGATCTCGCCAGCGACCAGCCGGGCTTGCAGGTCTACACCGGCGGCTACCTCAGCGACCGTGTCGTTGGAAAAGGCGGCCGGCCTTACCGCCCCTTCGCCGGAATCGCGCTGGAGACCCAGCGTTTCCCCGGCACGCCGAACATCGCCCATTTCCCGTCCGCCCGGCTCGACCCCGGTCGGCGGTACGAGCACCGCATGCAACTCCGGTTCCGGACCGTCGCGCGGTAACGGACGGGAGCTTTTCCTTATTCTCGAACATTTCTGATGTGCGCACCTTGGAACGACGTGGGCGAACACCGCCTCTTCGTTGCTTTTTCGCATACGAACGCCTTCACCGTTATTGTGTCTCGCTTTGAGTTGCGTACCTCAGAGCTTTGCGGTATATTCGTATCATGAACAGTCAGCAAGACGACGGACCCTTGACGCTTCGCGACGTGGCGGCGGCTGCGGGGGTCAGTCTTGCGACGGCCGACCGGGTGGTCAACGGCCGGCCCGGAGTCAGCGAGAAGACGGCGCGCAAGGTGAAGGAGGCGGTGCGGCGCCTGGGCTTCCGCCCGCTGGCGGCGGCGGCCGAGCTGGCGCGGGCGCGGTCCTGGCGCTTCGGCGTGGTGCTGCCGCGCGGGAGCAACCGCTTCATGCTGGACATCGCCGACCACATCCGCACCCAGGCGGACTGGTTCCGCGCGCGGCGCATCGCGGTCGAGATCGTCGAGACGGACGTGTTCGACGCCGACACTCTGGCGGCCGAACTGGCCGGGTTGCCCGGCCGCTTCGACGGGGTGGCGGTGGTGGCGCTCGACCACCCGCGGATCCGCGCGGCGATCGACGATCTGGTCGATGCCGGCGTGGCGGTGGTGACGCTGGTGTCGGACTCGCCGTCCTCGCGCCGCCGGCATTACGTCGGCATCGACAACATCGCCGCCGGCCGCACGGCGGGCTCACTGGTCGGCCGGTTCCTCGGGCGCCCCCGGGGGGACGGCCCCGGCGGCTCCGTCGGTGTCGTCACCGGCTCCGCCAGCCTGCGGGACCATGCCGAACGACGGTTCGGCTTCGGACAGGTGATGGCCGAGGAATACCCGCACCTGACGCCGCTGCCTCCGATGGAGGGGCACGACGATCCGGAGCGCAACCGCGCCCTGGTCCGCCGCATGATCGCCGACACCCCCGATCTGGTCGCCATCTACAACACCGGCGAGGGATCGGTCGGCATCGGGGAGGCGCTGGCCGAGGCCGGGCTCGCCCGGAAGATCCTGTGCGTCGGGCACGAGCTGACCCCGGCGACGCGCCGGATGCTGCTGGACGGCACCTTCGCCGCGCTGGTGGCGCAGGATCCCGGGCACGAGGCGCGGTCGATGGCGCGGGTGCTGCACGCGCTGGTCAGCGGGCAGGAGATCGTCGCCGCGCAGGAGCACATCCGGGTCGAGGTCATCCTCCGGGACAATCTGCCCTGACCGGCGTCAGCCGGCGCAAGTGACACCGGCATCCGCCGGGAGAGTCGAACACCGGCATCCGCCGGCACGGCACCACATCGGGAAGGTCGGCCGTCATGTTTCTGGGAATCGACATCGGCACGTCGAGCGCCAAGGCGGTGCTGACCGACGCCGACGGAGAGGTGGCGGCGGTCGCGTCGCGGCCCTGCACCGTCTCCCGTCCGCACCCGCTGTGGTCGGAGCAGGAGCCGGAGGATTGGGTCGTGGCGGCCGTCGCCGCGGTGGACGAGCTGGCGTCGCGGCTGCCGGAGGCCGTCGCCGCCGTCGCCGGCATCGGCTTTTCCGGGCAGATGCACGGCGCCGTGCTGCTGGGCGCGGACGGCCGGGTGCTGCGGCCGGCCATCCTGTGGAACGACGGCCGTTCCCATCGCCAGTGCGCGACGCTGGAGGCGGCGCTGCCGGCCCTGCGCGCCATCAGCGGCAACATCGCCATGCCCGGCTTCACCGCGCCCAAGCTGCTGTGGGTGGCGGAGGAGGAGCCGGAGATCTTCGCCGCCGTCGCCAAGGTCCTGCTGCCCAAGGCCTATGTCCGCTGGCGCCTGACCGGCGCCATGGTGGAGGAGATGTCCGACGCGTCCGGCACCCTGTGGCTCGACGTCGCCCGGCGCGACTGGTCCGACGACCTGCTGGCCGCCACCCGCCTGACCCGCGCCCACATGCCCGACCTTGCGGAAGGCTCGGCCCCGGTCGCCGGGCTGTCCGCCGATTTCGCCCGGCGCTGGGGCATGCGCACGCCGCCGGTGGTGGCGGGCGGGGCGGGGGACTGCGCGGCGAGCGCCGTCGGGCTGGGCGCCATCGCGCCGGGCGACGCCTTTCTCAGCCTCGGCACGTCGGGGGTGGTGTGGACCACGACCGACCGCTTCCTGCCCAACCCGGAGCTGGCGGTCCACGCCTTCTGCCACGCCCTGCCCGGCGTCTGGCACCAGATGGGCGTCATGCTGTCGGCGGCGGCGTCGCTGGCCTGGGCGGCGACGGTGCTGGGGGCAGGGGGGACGGGGGCGGGCGCCGGGGAGGCGGAGCTGCTGGCGCCGCTGGGCGATGCGGTGGACGGCCCGTCGCCGGTCGCCTTCCTGCCCTACCTGTCGGGCGAGCGCACCCCCCACAACGACGCCACCGTGCGCGGCCTGTTCGCCGGGCTCGCGGCCGACACCGGGCGCGACGCGCTGGTGCAGGCGGTGCTGGAGGGCGTCGCCTTCGCCGCCCGCGACAATCTGGCGGCGCTCGGGCAGGCGCCGGCCTCCATCGATCTGGCCGGCGGCGGCTCCCGCTCGCGGCTGTGGGCGCGGATCTGCGCCGACGCGCTCGGCCTGACCGTCCACCGCATCGAGGATGGCGAGGTCGGCGCCGCGCTGGGCGCCGCCCATCTCGGCCGCATGGCGGCGACCGGCGCGGATCCCGCCACCGTCTGCCGCAAGCCCCGCCGCCTGGAAACCTTCACCCCCGATCCGGCCCGCGCCGAGGCCTACAGCCAAGCGTGGCTGCGCTGGCGCCGGCTCTACCCCCTTGCCAAGGAGTTCGCGTCTTGAGCACCGTTCCCTTCTTCGGCGATCTGTCCCCGGTGGCGTACCGCGGGCCGGACAGCCGCGACCCGCTGTCCTACCGCTGGTACGACAAGGATCGCGTGGTGATGGGCAAGCGGATGGAGGAGCATCTGCGCCTCGCCGCCTGCTACTGGCACAGCTTCTGCTGGCCGGGCGGCGATCCCTTCGGCGGCGAGACCTTCCTGCGGCCGTGGATGCGCCCCGGTCTCGACCCGATGGCGGCGGCGCGCGACAAGGCCGACGTCGCCTTCGAGATGTTCCGCCTGCTCGACATCCCCTTCTTCTGCTTCCACGACCTCGACGCCGCGCCGGAGGGCGCCACGCTGGCCGAGAGCACCGACAATCTGAAGGCGATCACCGAGCTGTTCGCCGTCCGGATGGAGAGCGCCAGGGTCCGGCTGCTGTGGGGCACCGCCAACCTGTTCTCGCACCGGCGCTACATGGCCGGCGCCGCGACCAACCCCGATCCCGACGTCTTCCTCTACGCCTGCGGGCAGGTCCGCGCGGCGCTGGAGGCGACGCACGCGCTGGGCGGTGCCAACTACGTGATGTGGGGCGGGCGCGAGGGGTACGAGACGCTGCTGAACACCGACCTCGGCCGCGAACTGGACCAGATGGGCCGCTTCCTGTCGATGGTGGTCGAGCACAAGCACAGGATCGGCTTCCAGGGCCCGATCCTGATCGAACCGAAGCCGCGCGAGCCGACCAAGCACCAGTACGACTTCGACGTCGCCACCGTCTACGGCTTCCTGGCGCGCTACGACCTGCTGGCCGACGTGCGGGTGAACATCGAGCAGAACCACGCCATCCTGGCCGGCCACAGCTTCCAGCACGAGGTCGCCCTGGCGCTGGCGCTGGGGATCTTCGGCTCGCTCGACATGAATCGCGGCGACGGGCTGCTGGGCTGGGACACCGACCAGTTCGCCAACGACGTCGGCGAGACCACGCTGGTGCTGCACGACATCCTGAAGGGTGGCGGCTTCACCACCGGCGGCCTGAATTTCGACGCCAAGATCCGGCGCCAGTCGCTCGACCCGGCCGACCTGCTGCACGGCCACATCGGCGGCATCGACACCTGCGCCCGCGCCCTGCTGCAAGCCGCGGCGATGCTGGAGGACGAGGCGCTGACCGCCCCGCTCGCCGAGCGCTACGCCGGCTGGGACGGCGCGGAGGGCCGGGCGATCCTGGCCGGCGAGCGCGACCTCGCCACGCTGGCCGACCGCGCGCTCGCCACCGGCGTCAATCCGCAGCCGCGCTCCGGCGGGCAGGAGCGTCTGGAGAACGTCGTCAACCGCTACGTCTGAGCCGCCGGCCACCGCTCATCCACCGCCGCTCGTCATCGATCGACAAGGGCCGCCGCATGGACGGCCTCACAGGGAGGGAACACGATGAAGCACCGCCTCGCCACCCCCATCGCGACCGCCGCCGCCGGACTGTTCCTGACGCTGGCCGCCGGCATGACCGCCGCCGGCATGACCGCCGCCGGCATGACCGCCAGCGTCGCGCTCGCCGCCGGGCCGACCGTCGGCGTGTCCTGGTCCAACTTCCAGGAGGAACGCTGGAAGACCGACGAGGCGGCCATCAAGGCGGTGATCGAGAAGGCCGGGGGCACCTACGTCTCGGCCGACGCGCAATCCTCGCCGGCCAAGCAGCTGTCCGACATCGAGTCGCTGATCGCCCGTGGCGCCACCGCGCTGATCATCCTGGCGCAGGACGGCGACGCCATCCGCCCGGCGGTGGAGAAGGCGGCGGCGGAGGGCATCCCGGTGGTCGGCTACGACCGGCTGATCGAGATCCCGTCGGCCTTCTACATCACCTTCGACAACAAGGAGGTCGGCCGGCTCCAGGCCCGCAGCGTCTTCGCCGCCAAGCCCAAGGGCAACTACGCCTTCATCAAGGGCTCCTCGACCGATCCCAACGCCGACTTCCTGTTCGCCGGCCAGATGGAGGTGCTGAAGGAGGCCATCGACCGCGGCGACGTCAAGAACGTCGGCGAGGCCTACACCGACAAGTGGCTGCCGGCCATCGCCCAGCAGAACATGGAGCAGATCCTGACCAAGACCGGCAACAAGGTCGACGCGGTGGTCGCCTCCAACGACGGGACGGCGGGTGGTGCTGTGGCGGCGCTGGCGGCGCAGGGGCTGGCCGGGTCGGTGCCGGTGTCGGGCCAGGACGGCGACAAGGCGGCGCTCAACCGCATCGCGCTCGGCACCCAGACGGTGTCGGTGTGGAAGGACGCGCGCGAGTTGGGCCGCCGCGCGGCGGAGATCGCCCTGGAACTGGCCGGCGGCAAGAAGATGAGCGCCATCGACGGCGCGACCAGCTTCAACGGCGGGCCGAAGAAGCAGACGATGGCCTCGCTGTTCCTGACGCCGATCGCCATCACCAAGGACAACCTGAACCAGGTGATCGACGCCGGATGGGTGACGAAGGACGTGGTCTGCCAGGGCGTCAAGAAGGGCGCGGTCAAGGTCTGCGACTGATGGCCGAGCCGTCCGCCCTGTCGTCCCCGCCGCCTCGGACCGAGGCGCCGGGGGACGTGCCGGCCACCACGCCCGCCGGCCAGCCCAGCGTCGACCGATCCGGCATCGGCGACGCCCTGCGCGCGCTGGAGCTGGACACGAGGCTGGTCGGGATGATCGGCGCGCTCGCCGTCATCTGGATCGGCTTCGACGTCCTGACCGGAGGCGCCTTCCTCACCCCGCGCAACCTGTGGAACCTCTCGGTCCAGGCGGCGTCGGTCGGGGTGATGGCGACCGGCATGGTGCTGGTCATCGTCACCCGCAACATCGACCTGTCGGTCGGCTCGATCCTGGGCTTCACCGGCATGGTGGTCGGCGTGTTGCAGGCGCGGCTGCTGCCGGAGCTGTGGGGTTTCGACCACCCCCTGACCTGGGCGGCGGCGGTGGCGGCCGGCATCGCCGTCGGCGGGATGGTCGGCGCGCTGCAAGGGGCGATCGTCGCCTATCTCGGCGTGTCGTCCTTCATCGTCACGCTCGGCGGGCTGCTGGTCTGGCGGGGGGCCGCGTGGTGGGTGACGACCGGCCAGACCGTGGCGCCGATGGACGGGCTGTTCAAGCGGCTGGGCGGCGGCTTCGAGGGCGCCATCGGCGCCGGGCCGAGCTGGCTGGTCGGGGTGGCCGCCATCGTGCTGGCGGTGGCGGCGCTGCTGCTGACCCGGCGGCGGCGCGCCGGCTTCGGCTTCCCGGTGCGGCCCCTGTGGGCGGAGGCGGTGGTGATCCTGCTGGTGGCCGCCGCCATCGTCGGGTCGGTGCTGGTGGTCAACGCCTACCCGCTGCCGCTGCCCGTCGTGCGGCGGATGGTGGAGGCGCGGGGGCTGTCGACCGACGGGCCGCTGCCGCTGATCGCCCACGGCTTCGCCATCCCGGTGCTGATCGCGCTGGCGGTGGGCGTGGCGGTGACCTTCCTGGCGAGCCGCACCCGCTTCGGCCGCTACGTCTTCGCCATCGGCGGCAACCCGGAGGCGGCGGAGCTGTCGGGCATCAACACCCGGCGCGTCCTGGTGATGGTGTTCGGGCTGATGGGGGCGCTGTGCGGCCTGTCCGCCTGCATCGCAACGGCGCGGCTGAACGCCGCCACCAACGCCAACGGCACGCTGGACGAGCTGTACGTGATCGCCGCCGCGATCATCGGCGGCACCTCGCTGGCCGGCGGCGTCGGCACCATCCACGGCGCCATGCTGGGGGCGCTGGTGATGCAGTCGCTCCAGTCCGGCATGGTGCTGCTGGGGGTCGACGCGCCGATGCAGAACATCGTCGTCGGCGTCGTGCTGGTCGCCGCGGTCTACATCGACACGCTCTATCGCAAAGGTGTGAAATGACCGAGGTCAGCCTGTCCGCGGCGGTGGCGCCGGAGCCGCCGGTCCCGCTGGTGGAGATGCGCGACGTGTCGATCGCGTTCGGCGGCATCAAGGCGGTGGACGGCGTCAGCATCGACCTCCACGCCGGCGAGGTGGTCGGGCTGCTCGGCCACAACGGGGCGGGCAAATCGACGCTGATCAAGATCCTGTCGGGGGCCTACGCCGCCGACCATGGCGAGATCCGCGTGAACGGCGAGCCGGTGCACATCGCCAGCCCGCGCGACGCCAAGCGCTGCGGCATCGAGACGATCTACCAGACGCTGGCGCTCGCCGACAACGTCGACGCCGCCGCCAACATCTTCCTGGGGCGGGAGAAGCTGACCGCCTGGGGCACGCTGGACGACCACGCCATGGAGGCGGAGGCGCGGGCGGTGATGGGCCGCCTCAACCCGCATTTCCGCCGTTTCAAGGAGCCGGTGAAGGCGTTGTCGGGGGGGCAGCGCCAGTCGGTCGCCATCGCCCGCGCCATCCATTTCGACGCCCGCGTCCTGATCATGGACGAGCCGACCGCGGCGCTCGGTCCCGCCGAAACCCGGCAGGTCGGCGAGCTGGTGAAGCAGCTGAAGCAGGAAGGCATCGGCATCTTCCTGATTTCCCATGACATCCACGACGTGTTCGATCTGGCCGACCGCATCCACGTCATGAAGAACGGCAAGCTGGTCGGCACGGCGAAAGTGTCCGACGTGACCCAGGACGAGGTGTTGGGAATGATCATCCTCGGCAAATGCCCGCCGGGCGCCACCCCCGGCCCCGGAGCGATGGCCTGAGCGATGGCCTGAGCGGGCGACCGCCTCCTTGGCCGACCGCCACATGGTGCCATCGCCGGGTCAGGGTGCCTTTCCGGCCGATGCGGCTTCGTCCCCGGACCAGACCTGCGCGGCGCTCGTCCCGGGATGGTCCTCCGCATGGAGGCGAGGCGCGGGGCGACGTTTTTTCAACGCTTTCACCGGGCGTCATTCCGCCTGATACTGGCCCACCGCGTCACCAAGGAAGCCGTTGTTGCGTTCGCGCAGACGCGCCGCCGCCTCGTCGTAGAGAAAGGGCAGGAAGGCGTAGCGCCGTCCGGACGTGACCGGCGTCACCTCGTGCAGCAGCGTGCCGGAGAAGACCACGGCTCCGCCGGTGGGGGCCCGGTAGGTGCGGGGGCCATGCTCGGGGAAGCGCAACTCTCCCCCCTCGTAGTCCTCGGCGTTGAGGTTGATCGACACCGCGAAGCGCCGGTGGGCGGTGCCTCGGGTGGTGTTGTCGCGGTGGGCGCGGAAATGCCCGCCGCTCGCCGCGTCGTAACAGGCGACGATGTAGCGTTCCATCCGGGTCACGGCAAAATTGAACGCCTTGTGGATTTCCGGGACGACGCGCCGCTCGATCCGCCGGCAGGCGAGGGCGCGCACCTCCTCGTCCAGGATCGTATGGTCGTCCCGGCGCTTGTAGCTGTGGTCGTGGACCCCAACGGTCTTGCCATCCACCTCGCGCATGACGCCGGACTCCTCGCCGCCATGCCGGTCGTACAGGGCGATCAGCCGCCGGCACAGTTCGGGCTCGAAGACGCGGGGCAGGACCAGCACCGGAGCGAAGGCGCCCGTGTCGTCCGCCTCGGCCCTGGGCAGGCTGCGGATGAGCGCCCCCACCCGGTCGTCATGGTCCGGATCGGCGAAGTCGACGCGGGCGAAGACGCGGAAGGACGGGTCGAGGATCAGCGTCTGCGGCCAAGCTGCGGTCGTGCCGGCGTCGTCGGTCTCACCGACGGCGCCGCACAGCCGGCTCGCGGCGCCGTCGGGGTCCAGCAGGAAGCGGACACCGGGAATGCGGTCCCGGAGGCGGTCCCAGTCTCCCGGATCAAGCGACATCCCAAAGAAGGCGAGGTTGCGGTCATCGAAGCGCCCGGCGTCTTCGAGCAGCGCGGCGAGCCGGCGGGCCACCCGTTCATCCCGGCTGGAGGGAAAGAAGCACAGCACGAGCCAGCGCCCGGCGGCGGTGTCGATCCGATACCGCGGGTTGCCGCGGCTGCGGGCGATGAACCAGGGCGCCGGGTCGCCCGGCTGCAAGAGAACGGTCCGCACCGATGGCCTCCTTTGCGCGTCCACGGCGACCGAAGCTACGCAGGGACGCCGGGCGTGGCAACAAACGATGGCGCCTCTGAAGCGGTTGTCCGATCAGGGGCGCCGGCAAGGGAGTGGCTGGTCACCTATGGGCGTCAGGCCGGCGGGATTCCGGCGCGGCGCTTCCAGCGGTGCCCGCCGGGTCCGGGTAGTGCCCGCCCAGCGTCTCCGACAGTCGGCGGCCGGCGGCCAGCAGCAGGGGCGCCATCACCGCCACCCGCTCCTCGGTGAAGCGGGTCAGCGGGCCCGACAGGGTCAGGGCGCCGATCAGCCCCTCGCGCTGGGAGAACACCGGCACGGCGGCGGCGCCGGTCTCGGACTCCCGCTCGCCGAAGGACAGCAGGGGCAGGGCGGCGACGTCGGCCGCCGACACCTCCCCGGCGAAGCGGGTCAGGGCATGGCCGGCCGCGCCCCGCTCCAGCGGCAGGCGGTCGCCCTCATGCACATGGTCGCGGATCGCCTGGGTGGAATCCTCGCGGAAGGCGCAGATGCGCCACGCCCCCTCGCGCCGGAAGAAGGAGGCGCTCTCACCGCTCTCGCGCATCAACTGGCGCAGCACCGGCCGGACATGGTCCTCCAGCCGCAGCGAGCGCTGGTAGAGCCCGCCCAGCCGCATCAGCTCCGCGCCGAGCCGATAGGACTTGTCCTGGTGGCGGACCAGATAGCCGGCCTTCTCCAGCGACACGGTCAGCCGCAGGATGGTGCTTTTGTAAAGTCCGGTCCGCGCCGCGATCTCCGTCAGGCTGAGCGCGTGGTCGCCCGCCTGGAAGCAGCCGACGATGCTCAGCGCCCGGTCGACCGCCTCCACTCCTCCGGCGGGGGCGGTGGCCGTGGTGGGCTTGGCATCGGTCATGGCGCGTCCTTCGGTGGTGGCGGCTTCGACGCGCTTTTGTCCCCGACCGCACCACCGGGCGTCAAGGTCGGTCGGCGCCGGAGGTGGCGCGCAGAAAGTTCGGACTCGAAAATATCGGGAGGGAAAAGGTTGGGGCTTGACACATTTCGCTCACGCATGTTCTCTTAGATGAAACTTAGTTCTATCTAACAGAACTTCTGCGAGGCGAGGGTGGAACGCTACACGATGTTCATCGACGGGGACTGGTGCGATCCGGTCTCCAACGAATGGTTCGAGACGACGGAGCCCTTCTCCGGGGAGGCGTGGGCGCGCATCCCGCGCGGCACGCGGGCCGACGCCGACCGCGCGGTCGAGGCGGCGCACCGCGCCTTCCTGTCGCCGGAATGGGCCGGCCTGACCGCGACCCAGCGCGGCGCCCTGCTGCGCCGGCTGGCCGAGCTGATCGAGCGCAACGTCGAGCGGCTCGGCGCCATCGAGCAGCGCGACAACGGCAAGCTGATGGCCGAGGTCAGCGGGCAGGTGCGCAACGTCGCCCAGTGGTTCCATTATTACGCCGGGCTGGCCGACAAGGTGCAGGGCGCCGTGGTGCCGATCAACAAGGCCGACGTCTTCAACTACGTGAAGTACGAGCCGCTCGGCGTCGTCGTCGCCATCACGCCGTGGAACTCGCCGCTGGCGCTGACCACCTGGAAGATGGCGCCGGCGCTGGCCGCCGGGAACACCATCGTCATCAAGCCGTCGGAATACACCTCCGCCTCGATCCTGGAACTGGCGCGGCTGGCGCAGGAGGCGGGGTTCCCGCGCGGCGTCGTCAACGTCGTCACCGGCTTTGGTCCGGAGGTCGGCGAGCCGCTGGTGCGTCATCCGCTGACCGCCAAGATCGCCTTCACCGGCGGCGACATCGGCGGCCAGAAAGTGAACGAGGCGGCGGCGCCGGGCCTGAAGAAGGTGACGCTGGAGCTGGGCGGCAAGTCGCCGAACATCGTCTTCGACGACGCCGACCTCGACCAGGCGGTGAAGGGCGCCATTTCCGGCGTGTTCGGCGCCTCGGGCCAGACCTGCATGGCCGGCTCGCGCCTGCTGGTGCAGAAGACCATCCACGACGCCTTCGTCGAAAAGCTGGTCGCGGCGGTGGGCGAGGCGCGCATCGGCGACCCGTCGCGGATGGAGACGCAGATCGGCCCCATCGCCACCCGCGCCCAGTGGGAGAAGATCCTGCGGATGATCGACATGGCGAAGGCGGAGGGCGCGGTCTGTGCGCTCGGCGGCCATGCCCTTTCGGGGCCGGAGTACGGCCAGGGCCAGTTCGTCGCGCCGACCATCTTCACCGGCGTGCGCAACGACATGCGCATCGCCCAGGAGGAGGTTTTCGGCCCGGTGCTCTGCGTCATCCCCTTCGAGGACGAGGAGGACGCGCTGCGCATCGCCAACGACGTCGAGTTCGGGTTGGCGGCCGGCGTGTGGACGCGCGACCTGCACCGGGCGATGCATTGCGTCGACCGGCTGCGCGCCGGGACGGTGTGGGTCAACAACTACCGCTCGACCAGCTTCACCACGCCGTTCGGCGGCTACAAGCGCTCGGGCCTGGGGCGCGAGGGCGGGGTCGAGGCGATCAAGGAATACCTCCAGACCAAGAGCGTCTGGATCACCACCAAGCCCAACCGCGCCAACCCCTTCGTGCTCGGCTGAGGCCAGGGCCTTCGGGAGCATTCCCATGTCAGACATAAGCATCGACGCCGCCACCGGCTGGTGGCGGACCTCGATCATCGACATCCATCCCGGCTCGATCCGGGTGCGCGGCTACGCCATCGAGGAACTGATCGGCACGATCGGCTTCCCCGACATGATCTGGCTGATGCTGCGCGGCGAGCTGCCGACGCCGGCGCAAGGCCGGCTGCTGGGCGCGGCGCTGGTGGCGGCGGTGGACCACGGTCCGCAGGCGCCTTCCATCGCCACCGCCCGCATGGCCGCCACCTGCGGCGTCGGACTGAACAACGCCATGGCGTCGGGCGTCAACGCGCTGGGCGACGTCCATGGCGGCGCCGGCCAGCAGTGCATGGAGCTGTACGCCGCCGTCGCCGCCCGCGTGGCGGAGGGCCTGTCCGTGGCGGAAGCGGCCGACCGGGAGATCGCCGCCCGGCTGGAGCGGCGCGAGCACATCCCCGGCTTCGGCCACCGCTTCCACCCCGTCGACCCGCGCGCCGGCCGCCTGCTGGCGCTGGTCGAGGAGGCGAGGGGGGAGGGCGCCGTCACCGGCGAGACGGCCGTCCTCGGCCGCGCGGTCGAGGATGCGCTCGCCGCGCGCAAGGGCAAGCGGCTGCCGATGAACATCGACGGCGCCACCGCCGTGGTGTTCGCCGAACTCGGCTTCCCGGCCGGGCTGGGGCGCGGGCTGTTCGTGCTGTCGCGCTCGGTCGGCATCCTGGCGCACGCCTGGGAGCAGTCGCAGCAGGGCGGCCGCATCAAGGGGCCGATGCCGCCCTCCGTCCCCTACCGTTACGAGGGCGCCGCGCCGCGCCCGGTGCCGGGAGACGGCGCATGAGCACGGCCCAATCCACGGCCCAATCCACGGCCCAATCCATGGCCCAATCCGGCGACAAGCCGCTGCCCCTGGCCGGCGTCAAAATCCTCGATTTCGGCCACACGGTGATGGGGCCGTCCTGCGCGATGATCCTCGCCGACCTCGGCGCCGACGTGGTGAAGATCGAGCCGGTGCCCGACGGCGAGCCGACCCGTCATCTGAAGGGCTTCGGCACCGGCTATTTCGGCTATTTCAACCGCAACAAGCGCTCCGTCGCCGTCGATCTGAAGACGCCGGAGGGCCGAGACATCGCGCGGCGCCTCGTCGCCGAGGCCGATGTGCTGGTGGAGAACTTCGCCCCCGGCACCATGGAACGGCTGGGGCTGGGCGCCGAGGCGCTGGCACGGGTGAACCCGCGCCTGATCTACGCCAGCCTGAAGGGCTTCCTCGACGGCCCCTACGCGGACCGCCTTGCGCTCGACGAGGTGGTGCAGATGATGACCGGGCTGGCCTACATGACCGGCCCCAGCGGCCGGCCGCTGCGCGCCGGCACCTCGGTGGTGGACATCACCGGCGGCATGTTCGCGGTCATCGGCATCCTGGTGGCGCTGCGCGAGCGCGAGCGGACCGGCAGGGGCCAGACCATCGAATCCGCCCTGTTCGAGACCACGGTGTTCCTGATGGGCCAGCATCTCTGCTACGCCGCCCAGTCGGACGCGCCGATCCCGCCGATGCCGGAGCGCGTGTCGGCCTGGGCGGTTTACGAAACCTTCCACGTCGCCGACGGGCGGCCGATCTTCGTCGGCATCACCACCGACAGCCATTGGGAGCGCTTCTGCGCGGTGATCGACCGGCCGGACCTGCGCGACGATCCGGAGTTCCGCACCAACAACGACCGCATCGCCGCCCGGCCGCGCCTGCTGCCGCTGCTGACCGCTCTGTTCGGCGGCCTGTCTATGGAGGACGCGGTGGCGGTGTGCGAGCGCGCCCGCATCCCCTTCGCCCCCATCGCCCGGCCGGAGGATCTGTTCGACGACCCGCATCTGCGGGCGACCGGCGGGCTGATGGCGACGACCCTGCCCAACGGGGTGCGGACCGCCCTGCCGCGCCTGCCGATCCACGTCGCCGAAGCCGATCTGGCGATCCGCCGCGACCCGCCGCGCGTCGGCCAGGACACCCGCGCGGTGCTGGCCGAACTCGGCTACGGCCCGGCGGCGATCGACAGCCTGTGCGACGCCGGGATCGTCGTGGCCGACAGCGCACCCGACAGCAACCAACAGCGCCTCGCGGGATGAACGCGGGACATGTCAGGAGACGACTGAGATGACGGAGGAAACCAGGATGGATCAGGCGGGCATCAGCGATCTGGTCATCGTCGGCTGTGGCATCGCCGGCCTGTCGGCGGCGGTGACGGCGCTCCAGGCCGGGCTGTCGGTCACGCTGCTGGAGCGGTCGCCGGAGGAGGAGTTCGGCGGCAACTCCCGCTGGACCGAGGCCTACATGCGGATGAAGAACGATTCCGAGATCGCCGACGATTTCGAGGAGCATTTCGCCGCCAACGCCGGGCTGAACATCGACCCCAACGTGCTGGCCGCCGCCGCCGAGCCCTACGAGTACTGGCCCGACTACGTGAAGGCCCACCCCTTCCCCGATCCGGAAGTGATCGCCCGCTTCGCCGAGCGGGTGCCGCCGACCATCGGCTGGCTGAAGGAGTTCGGCCTGCGCTTCGAGCCGCAGGCGATCTATCTGCTGACCCAGAACACCCAGCGCATCGCCGCGCAGGGCGGCGGCCTCGCCCTGATCGAGCGTCTGATGGCGGAGGCCAGGACGCTGGGCGCCCGCGTGCTCTACCGGACCACCGCGCTCGACCTGCTGCGCGACGAGCGGGGCCGCATCGGCGGCGTGCACGCGACCGGGCCGGACGGGCTACGGGTCGCCATCCGGGGCCGTTCGACGATCCTGGCCTCGGGCGGCTACCAGGGCAATTCGGAGATGATGACCCGCTACATGGGCGCCCGCGCCAAGCATGTGCGGCCGGTGGCGCGCGGCGGCTACTACAACCGGGGCGAGGGCATCCGCATGGCGCTCGACGCCGGGGCGGCGCCGGCCGGCGATTTCGGCTCCTACCACGCCGAGCCGGTCGATCCGCGCTCCCGCCAGCCCGAGGCGGTGATCTTCATCTGGCCCTACGGCGTGCTGGTCAACAAGCGCGGCGAGCGCTTCCTCGACGAGGCGCCGGGCACCGCCGACGCCACCTACGACGCCATCACCCGAATCGTCGCCGACCAGCCGGACGGGCTCGCCTACGTCCTGTTCGACGACCAGGTGGAGGACATCCCGCGCTGGCGCGCCAGCATCCGCAGCGACGTGCCGGCCATCGAGGCGCCGACGCTCGACGCGCTGATCGAGAAGCTCGGGTTGCCGGCGGACGCCACCAAGGCGACGGTCGCCGCCTACAACGCGGCTTGCCCGGCCGACGGCAGCCGCTTCGACCCGACGCGGGTGGACGGTCTGGCGACGACCGGACTCTCGCCGGCCAAGACCAACTGGGCGCGCCCGCTGGTCAAGGGGCCGTTCCGCGCCTTCCCCATCGTGTCGGCCAACTGCTTCACCTTCGGCGGGCTGAAGGTGGATGTCGACGCCCGCGTGCTGGACGGCAACGGCCGGCCGATGCCGGGCCTCTATGCGGCGGGCGAGACGGTCGGGCTCTACCATCAGGTCTACACCGGCTCGACCTCGGTCCTGCGCGGCGCCGTGTTCGGGCGTCTGGCCGCCCAGCACGCCGCCGCGTCCAGGGACGCCGGCTGACCAAATCCATAAGAACCCTCGGCCCATAAAAACTCGGGAGGACATCATGAACCGTTACGCCGTGACGGCGGCCGTCGCCGCCTGCCTGCTCGCCCAGACGCTTCCCCGGACGGCGGGGGCGCAAAGCGCCTACAGCGACGGCAAGATCAAGATCGGCGTCCTGACCGACCTGTCGGGCCAGCTCACCGACACCACCGGCCAGGGCTCGATCACCGCCGCGCAGATGGCGGTCGAGGATTTCGGCGGCGCCGTCAACGGCACGCCGGTCGAGCTGATTTTCGCCGACCACCAGAACAAGGCCGACGTCGGCGCCTCCACCGCGCGGCGCTGGTACGACGTCGATCAGGTCGACGCCATCGTCGACGTGCCGAACTCGGCCGTCGCGCTGGCCGTGCAGCAGATCACCAAGGAGGCGAACCGCGTCGCCATCTTCTCCTCGCCGGCCAGTTCGGACCTGACCGGCAAGGCCTGCACGCCCAACGGCATCCACTGGACCTACGACACCTACGCGCTGGCCCATGTGACCGGCGAGGCGGTGGTGGCGGCCGGCTTCAAGAACTGGTTCTTCCTGACCTCCGACTACGCCTTCGGTCACGCGCTGGAACGCGACACCGGCGCCGTCGTGCAGGCCCAGAAGGGCAAGGTGGCGGGCAGCGTGAAGATGCCGGCCAACAACGCCGACTTCTCCTCCTTCCTGCTCCAGGCGCAGGCGTCGCCGGCCGAGGTGGTGGCGCTCGCCACCGCCGGGGCCGACACCCAGAACGCCATCAAGCAGGCGGCGGAGTTCGGGCTCGGCCAGTCGGGCAAGAACATCGTGGCGCTGCTGCTCGCCATCAACGAGGTCCACGCGCTGGGCCTGCCGGCGACCCAGGGGGTCATGCTGACCGATCCCTTCTATTGGGACATGGACGAGGAGACCCGCGCCTTCTCCAAGCGCTTCTTCGAGAAGCGCAAGGCGATGCCGACCTTCTACCAGGCCGGCGTCTACGGCGCCGTCGCCCATTACCTGAAGGCGATCAAGGCCGCCGGCACCGACGCCGCCCCCGCCGTCATGAAGACGATGAAGGCGACCCCGGTGAACGACTTCATGACGAAGAACGGCACGGTGCGCGAGGACGGCCGGGTGCTGCGCGACATGCACCTGTTCCAGGTCAAGACCCCGGCGGAATCCAAGGCGCCGTGGGACTATTACAAGCTGGTCCGGACGGTTCCCGGCGACAAGGCGTTCCGCCCGCTGGCCGAGAGCGACTGCCCGCTCGTCAAGAAGATGTGACCGGGTGGACGCGGTGGCGCCGGCTGTCCGGCGTCACCCGCGTTCGGCATCATTCGCGTTCGGTGCGGGCCATGGCGTCGAAGACATGGCCCATCGCCAGCTTCATGTCGTTGAACACGGTGCCCGGCGACACGCCGAGATGCTCGGCGATCCGGGGGTAGGACCAGCCCTCGACCCGGTTCAGCGTCCACACCCGGCGGGCCCGTTCCGGCAGCGCCTCCAGCGCGTCCCTGAAGCTGGTCAGGCGCTCGCGTTGCAGAAGGCGGTCCTCGGCCGAAGGGGTGTCGCTGGCGACCTGCAACGGATCGAACCGGTCGGAGGGCGGGACCTCGAAGCGCTCCTGCGTCTTGCGGCGGCGGAGATGGTCGAGCGCCAGATTCTGGACCGTGCGGTGCAGGAAGGCGCCGATGTTGTCGATCGATCCCCGTTCCGCCGCCCTGTGCGCCCGCAGATAGCTTTCCTGGATCACGTCCTCGGCGGCCTGGAGGTCGCGCACGATCCGCAGCGCCCGGCCGAGCAGCGAGGGGCGGTGATCGAGATAGATCGCATCCAGGCTTGCGGGCATCCTCGGCCTATCGTCGCTTGCGGTCGTGGCTTGCGGGCAATACGGTGCGTCGAACCGTCGCCCAACCCTTGCCAGATCGGCCAGCGACACGCAACTGATTATTATTCGCATAACCATGCCGAGAGGATGCAAGGGGCCGCGTCCGCCGATTGTGTCGTTCGCGTTCTGAAACGTCTAAGATAGCGACAGGCCCCAAACCAAGAGCGACGGAATGGCCCGCGTGGAACAGGAAAAGACGGCCGGGCCGGAAGCGGCCGGGTCAGGGGGCGCCGGACCGTACCGACACGCCGACCCCGTCGTCGATGCGGCGCTCGACTGGTTCGTCGCCTTCCAGGGCGGTGCCTCCGACGGCGAGACCCTGGCCGCCTACCGGGCGTGGCGGGAGAGCGACGCCCGTCATGCGCAGGCCTTCGACCGGCTGGCGGCGATGAGCGGAATGCCGGAGCTGCACGCGGCGACCCTCGCCGCCACCACGCCGCCATCCGCCGGGGGCGGGCCCGTTTCCCCTGCCGCTCTCGCGACCGTCGTTCCGTTCGTCCATGCGCAAGGGGTACGGTCCCGTTCGCCTTCGCGCCGGGCGGGGTGGGGCGCGCGGTGGAGATCGCTGGCCGCCGCCGCGCTGCTTGCCGTCGTCGGCCTCAACCTCTACCCCGAGCTGATGCTGCGCTGGACCGCCGACCACCGGACGGCTGCCGGGGAACGTCGGGAGATCGCGCTGCCCGACGGGTCGCGGCTGACGCTCGACACCGGCTCGGCCGTCGCGCTGGATTTCGCGGAGGGGCGGCGCGGCGTGCGGATGCTGCGCGGCGAGGGCTATTTCGACGTGATCTCCGATCCCTCCCGGCCCTTCCGCGTGACCGCCGGCTTCAGCATGGTCGAGGTCACGGGAACCGCTTTCGCGGTGCGCGCCGACGACGCGGCGGACTCGGTCGTGCTGGAGCGCGGCCGGGTGTCCGTCAGCCCGCTCGACGAGCCGGGCCGGCCGGTGGCGCTGGCGCCCGGCGACCGGGTGACGGCCACGGCGCTCGGTCTGTCGGCGGTGGCGCGGACGGAGCCGGCCAACGCGCTGGCGTGGCGGGAGGGGCGCTACATCTTCCACCAGCAGCCCTTCGCCGCGGTCGTCGACAATCTCCGCCGCTATTATCCGGGGCTGATCCTGGTGCTCGACCACCGCACGGACGGGGAGCGGGTGAGCGGCAACTACCGGCTGGACGACCCGGCCGCCGCCCTGCGGTCGGTGGCCGCCATCGCCGGGGTGCGGATGACCACCCTGCCGGGCGGACTGATCGTTTTCGGCTGACCCCGATCTTTTTTTGTGAGGCCCCGCCGCCCCGCGCGTCTGGCGAAAAGGGGGTAGGCCCGAGCGTCTGCGCGACGGCCACCCCGACGACACCGGAAACAGGGGAGTTTTGGGGAATGCAGGGCCGGACGGGGATGGTGGCTGAGGGTACGACACGCGCGCGGGCGACCACCGCCCGGAGCATGGTGGTGGCGCTGATGGCCTCGACGTCGCTCGGCGGCGCGCTGGGCGTCCTGGCGCTCGCCTCGCCGGCCGCCGCCCAGCAGGGAACGGCGGCCCCGGCCGCCGGTGCGCCGGTCGCCTTCGCGCTTCCGGCGCAGCCGCTCCAGGCGGCGCTCGACGCCTTCATCCGTCAGACCGGCTGGCAGATCGGCTATCCCAGCGCGCTGGCCGAGGGCCGCAGCTCCCGCCCGGTGACCGGCACCATGACCCCGGCCCAGGCGCTGGACACGCTGCTCGGCGGCACCGGCGTCGGCTACCGGATGACCGGGCCGGGCACCGCCACGCTGGTCCCGGCGCCGGCCGCGGCGGCGCCGGGCGCGGTGCTGCTGGGGCCGGTCGCGGTGTCGGCCTCCGCCCTCAACTGGACCGGGGTCAGCCAGACCACCGTCACCCAGGAGGATCTCGACCGCAAAAATCCAAGCGACATCCGCGACGTCTTCTCCGGCGAGCCGGGCATCCGGGTCGGCAGCTCGATCCCGATGTCGCAGAAGGTCTATGTGAACGGCATCGAGGAAACCAACCTCGCCGTCACCATCGATGGCAGCCGCCAGAACAACAAGGTCTTCCACCACAACGGCACCACCCTGATCGACCCGGCCTTCCTGAAGGTCGCGCGGGTCGACGCCGGCGTGGCCCCGGCCGACACCGGGCCGGGCGCGCTGGCCGGCTCCATCGCCTACGAGATGAAGGACGCCCGCGACTTCCTGAGCGGCGACGGGGTGGGCGCCTATGTGAAGTCCAGCTTCAACACCAACGGATCCGGCCTGACCACCGGCCTGTCCGGCTACGGCCGCCAGGGCGGCTTCGACGGCCTCGCCTACCTGACCTACGGCAAGGGCGGCAAGTTCAAGGACGGCAGCGGCCGCAAGGTGGACGGCACCGAGACCGACATGCTCAGCGGCCTGTTCAAGGGCGGTTTCGAGACGACGGACGGCAACCGCCTGCAAATCAGCTACGAGCGCATCCACGATGACGCCCCGCGGCCCTTCCGCGCCAACGTCGGCTTCATCTCCGGCCGCCCGGCCTGGGAGCCGCGCGTGCGCGACTACCGGATGGACCGGCAGAACGTCGTCCTGACCTACTCCACCACCCAGCCGACCGACCTGTGGAATCCGAAGATCGTGCTGGCCTACGGGCGCACCGACGTGAAGACGCCGATCTACCTGCGCCCGGTGGCGCCCAGCACCGTGCCGGGCAGCTATCCGGGGGAGGGCGGCACCAGCTCCTTCAACGGCAAGGCCGAGAACGTCTTCACCTTCGCGATGGGCACGCTGACGGCGGGCACCGATTTCTATTTCGACCGCGGGAATTACGAGGACCGGACCATGTCGGCGCGCGAGCGCGCCAGCAACGCCGGCCTCTACGCCCAGGCGCGGCTGACGCCGTTCGAGCGGCTGCGCCTGTCCTTCGGGCTGCGCGGCGACCGGCAGGTCTTCGAGGGCACGACCGACCAGGAATGGACCAACAGCGGGGTCAGCCACAACGTCTCCGGCGAATTCGACCTGATCCCGCGGCATCTGACCGCCAAGGCCGGCTACTCCCACAGCTGGGCCGGCATCCCGCTGGCCGAGAACTTCATCCTGAACCCGGCCTGGCGCTACGGCGCCGGCGGGCCGGAGCCGGTGACCGCCGACAACGTGACCGCCGGGCTGGAGGCCCGCTACCAGGGCTTCACGGTCGAGGGCCGCGTG
This sequence comes from Azospirillum agricola, assembly GCF_017876095.1. Classification (GTDB taxonomy): domain Bacteria; phylum Pseudomonadota; class Alphaproteobacteria; order Azospirillales; family Azospirillaceae; genus Azospirillum; species Azospirillum agricola. The sequence continues at coordinate 4,760 of NZ_JAGINM010000039.1, read as the reverse complement.
TTCCAGACCAAGCTCGACGAGGCGCGGGCCGCGCGCTACGCCGTGGGCAGCGCGACGCTGGCCCATGACGTGAAGTCCAAGGGCTACGAGATCGGGGCCGGCTATGCCTGGGACGACGGGTTCGTCCGCGCGAAATACGCCGACATCGACGTGACCATCGACGGGCTGCCGGCCGACTCCGACACCGGCACCTATCTGGCGACGCCGATGGGCCGGGTCGTCACCGTCGGCGGCGCCCACACGGTGCGGAGCTGGAACCTGACCTTCGGCGCCGACGCGGAGTTCGTGCTGGACCACACCAAGGTCCAGGCCGGGCAGCAGTCCCTGAAGGGCTACGAGGTGGTCAACCTGTTCGTCGAGCACCGGCTGCCGCAGTTCTCCAACCTGACCCTGCGCGCCGACGTGCGGAATCTGTTCGACGCCTCCTACGCCGACCGCGCCACCTACGGGCAGGAATTCGGCACCGTCACGCCGCTGCACCAGCCGGGCCGCTCGTTCCTGCTCAGCGCCTCGGCGCGGTTCTGACCGTCCGGAGGGGGCCGTCCGCCGTGCCGCGCCGGAAGACGGGTCGATGCCGGGTCGGCAATCCGCTATTGTGGACGGGCAAAAGTCCGCAAAGGGTCGATCGGCAGAGGGTCTGAATGCGCGTGTTGTTCCAGTTGGACCTTCCCAACGCCGATGGCAGCGTCGCCATCGCCCAGGCCGCCTGCCTGTGCGCGGCCGACCAGCTTCGGCTTGCGCCGGAAAAGCGGATTCGGCTCGAGCTGGCCGTCGAGGAGGTGGTGGTCAACGCCGTCCGCCACGCCTATCCGCCCGGCGTGTCCGGCTTGTTGCGGGTCACGGCCTCGGTCGAGGGCGCGGTGCTGACGGTCCGCGTCCAGGATTGGGGGCTTCCCTACGATCCGTCGGAGATCACGCCCTTCTCCGTGGAGGACCCCCAGTTGCGGGGGCTCGGCCTGCATCTGGCATGGTGCTGCTGCGACGAGGCGGTCCTGCGGAATCTCGGGCGGGACGGCAAGGTCTTCAGCCTGCGCTTCCGCCTGCCGCCGTCGCCGGTGCCCGTTCCCGAGCCGGCCGTGCCGGCCGCGCGTGGAGCGGGCAGGGTGGAGGCCGACGTGCGCCTCTTCACCCCCGCGGACGCACCCGGCGTCGCCCGCTGCGCGTGGCTCGCCTATGGCTACAGCAAGCCGGACGATCATCTGTACGATCCGACGGAACTGGCGCGGCTGAACCGTGACGGGCTGATGATCGGCATCGTCGCGGTCGGCGGCGACGGCGGGGTCGTTGCCCATGCGTGCCTGGACCTGTCCGAGAACCCGCTGGTTCCGGAATTCACGGATCTGGTGATCGCGCCGGCGGCGCGCGGCAACCCGATGCTGCTCGGCCGGATCCTGCAACTCGGCTACGACACGGCGGTCGCCCGCGGCTGCCTGGGCGTGCTCGTCAACGCGGTGACGGCGCACACCGTCTCCCAGCGCGGCGCCCTGCGGTTCGGCGGCGTGCCGATCCAGGTGCATCTGGCAAGCGTCAGCCCGGAGTGGGACCTCACGGCCGGCAGCGGGAAGGAGGACGGGGCGGGCGCCGGGGGAAAGGCCGCCGTCCGCCAGTCGGAGATCGCGCTCTACTGCCGGAACCGGATCGGCGAGCCGCGCCTGCTCCATTGCCCGGAGAGGCATCGCGCCATGCTGCGGTCGATCTTCGCCGCCTTCGGCGAGCCGGTGACCATCGCCGACGCGGCGCCGCCGGAACCGGCCTCCCTTCCGCCGGCGTCGGATCTGCTCGTCGAGAGCGGCCTGCTCGCCTGGGGGCATGTCCTGATCGACGTTCGGGCCTATGGGCAGGACCTGATTTCGTCGGTCGCCGCCTTCCTGCGCCGCTTTTGCCAGGACGGGGTGGCGACCGTGCTCCTGCAACTCCCCCTGGGGGACCCCGCGACGCCCGGGATGGCGGACCGGCTCGAAAGGCTGGGGTTCAGCTTCGCCGGCATCTTCCCGCAGGCGGTTTCCAAGGCCGGCGCCCCAGGGCAGGACGCCGGGCCGGCCGGCCCCGATACCGATACCGATCCCGGCCGGGCAGCCGACATCATCCTCTTCCAGTATTTGAACAACGTGTCCGTCGATCCGGCCAGCGAGCGGATCGCCAGCGCCTGCCAGCCGCTCTACGACTATGTGATGGCTGAACGCCGGCGGGTCGACCGGGAACTCTACGCGCTGTCCGACATGGAGTAGGGCCGGCGGGCCGGGCGGCCGTCAGCCGCGCTTCCACACCGTCGTTTCGATGAAGCGGCTGGCGAGGAAGCGGTAGGTCTGCTTCTGCAACTGCTCCATCTGGCTGGACCGCTCCATCGCGATGTGGTCCCAGCCGTTCAGCAGATCCTCCCATTCCAGCAGCTTGGCCCGCAGATCGTCGCGGATCTTGCGGATGAACTGCACCGTGGCGTGGAAGTCCTTCAGGGCGCCGACGATGTCGCCGGTCTGGGCGTCGGCCTGGTCGAAGATCATGTCGTATTCGCGCAGCGGCTTGCGGATCAGCCCCTGCATCCGGTTGACCTCGCTGCAAAAGGTCCGGTCGGTCCGGTAGACCGTCGTCAGCTTGCCGAGCTTGGTCTCGATCTTGCCGATGTGCTTGAAGCGGTCGCGCAGCGCCTCGATGTAGGACAGCTCCTGCGCCAGATCGTCGATGCGGCCCTGGACGATCTCCTCGGCCTTCTCGGTGATCTTGAGCCTTGCGGCGATGCGCTCGATCGCGGCCTTCATGCGGGCCTGGGTCTGGGGGTCGTCGAGCAGCTGCTCGAGCTGGTCGGCGTCCGAGACGATGATCTCGTTGCCCTTCACCGACGAGGCGACCTGCATCATCAGCCGGCCCTTGGCCAGCTTGCGGTGGCGCTCCTCGACCGACCAGGAGGCGCGGCCGTCCAGCAGCTCTCCCGGAATCTGCTCGCCGGGGCGGATCTGCTTGACGTAGGCGAGGCCCTGCTCGACCACCTCCAGCAGCCGGTCGTCGTGGCTGCCCTCCTCGATCTGGAAGGATTCCTGGATGGTCGGGAAGGCCAGCGCCGCCTTGAGATCGCCCAGCGTGATGTTCAGCACCGGGTCCTTGCTGGTCGGGTCGGCGCAGAAGAAGGCGCCCGGCAGGCTGAACACCTTGTGCTGGAAATCGAAATGGGTGTCCCGCATCGGCTGGACCAGCCGGTCCTCGTCGGCCGCCTTGGCCGTCGCCTCGGCGTTGATCTCCCCGTCGGAGACGGCCGGTTCGGGGCTGTTCTGGTCGTCGTCGCTGGACACGTCGGTCATCGTCCCTGCTGGCATCGTCTCTGGAATGACGTTTCCCAACGGGAAACACGGCGGCGCGGAGAGTGTCGCGGTTGCCGCCCGCCGCCGGGCCGGTCGCCGCACCGGGCAACCCTACAGCAGATCGCGCAGGCGGAACCAGAGCATTGCGAGGACCAGGGCCGGGGTGCGGAAGCGCCGCCCGCCGGGGAAGGGGATGTTGGGGATGCGGGTGAAGACGTCGAAGCGTTCGGCGGTGCCGCGGATCGCCTCGGCCATCACCCGGCCGGCCATGCCGGCAAGCGCCACGCCGTGGCCGGAATAGCCGTGGGCGAACAGCACCGTCGGCGACAGCCGGCCGAGATGCGGCATGCGGTTCATCGTGATGGCGACCTGACCGCCCCAGAAATACTCGACCTTCGCGTCGTGCAGGGCCGGGAAGACCGCCAGCATCTTGTTGCGCATGGCGTGGCGCAGTCCCGGCGCGTCCATCCCCGAATAGCTGACCCCTCCGCCGAACAGCAGCCGGTGGTCGGCGGAGCGGCGGAAATAGTTCAGCGAGAAGTTCATGTCGGAGACGGCGATGTTGGTCGGGATCAGCGCGGCCGCGCGCTCCGCCCCCAGCGCCTCGGTGGCGATCAGATAGGTCGCCACCGGCATGACGGTGCCGGCCAGCGGCGGCGCCACCCCGCCGAGATAGGCGTTGCCGGCCAGCACCATGTGCCTGGCCCGCACGAGGCCCTTGCCGGTGCGCGCCCAGGGCTCGGCGCCGCTGTCGATGGCGGTGACGGCGCTGTTCTCGAAGATCCGCACCCCGGCGGCGGCGGCGGCGCGCGCCAGTCCCAGCGCGTAGTTCAGCGGGTGGAGGTGCCCGCTGCCCTCGTCGAGCAGGCCGCCGACATAGGCGTCGGTGCCGACCTGTTCGCGGATGCCGTCGCGGTCGAGGCGCCGCACCCGGTCGTAGCCGTAGCGGTCGCGCATCTCGCGCTCCATCGCCGTCACGTCGTCCATGTGGCGCGGCTTCAGCGCGGCGTAGGCGAAGCCCCAGGTCAGGTCGCAGGCGATGGCGTGGCGCCCAACCCGTTCGGCGAGCTGGGTCTTGGCCTCCTCGCCGAAGTCCCACAGGCGGCGGGCGTCCTCGGCGCCGACCCAGCGCTCGATGGTCGCCATCGGCTTGTTGTAGCCGGTGATGATCTGGCCGCCGTTGCGCCCCGACGCGCCCCAGCCGCAGCCGTGGGCCTCCAGCAGCACCACGTCGAAGCCGCGCTCGGCCAGCTCCAGCGCGGTGGTCAGCCCGGTGTAGCCGCCGCCGACGACGCAGACGTCGCAGCGCAATTCGCCCTCCAGCGCCGGGTGGGCGGGGTGGGGGTGGGCGCTGGCGGCGTACCAGCTCTTCAGGTAGGAGGCTTTCGGCATGGCGGCAGTTAGGCGCGCCGCCCCGGCCCGGTCAATGGGGTGCTTTGGGGACTTCGCGAAAACGGACAGGTTCCA
>NZ_JAGINM010000038.1 GCF_017876095.1 Azospirillum agricola | reverse complement strand
ATGGCAGCGAACTGGCGGCGACACTCCACCGATACGGCGGCGGTGGGCGAGACGATCGCCGGCATCGCTGAAAGTGTGGCTGCGAGCGACAGTGCTGCCGCCGCGTCCGCTCTCGCCGCCGCCGGCAGCGCGGGCAACGCCGCGGCCGATGCCGCCGCTGCTCATGCCGACCGGGTGCTGTCCGAGACGGCCCGCACGGCGGCGCAGGCCGCTGCTGCATCCGTCCTGCCCGGCCAGCCGGGCGGTGTGTGCGAGCTGGACGGCGACGGCAAGGTGCCGACCGCCCGCTTGCCGGCGGCAATTTTGGGCGCTCTCAACTATCAGGGCGGGTGGAACGCCGCAACCAACAGCCCGGCCATCCCGACGGCGGCGGCGGGCAACAAGGGCCGCTACTACGTGGTTTCGGTGGCCGGGACCACCGCGATCAACGGCGAGTCGGATTGGCAGGTCGGCGACTGGATCGTTTCGTCTGGCTCAAGCTGGGGCAAGGTGGACAACACCGACCGCGTGCGCTCCGTCGCCGGCCGGGCCGGGGACGTCACCTTGACGGTGGCCGATCTGCCCGATCTGGCCGAATTCATCCGCGACACGGTGGCCGCCTTCGTGGTGCCGGGCAATGGCGTGAGCATCGTCCACAACGACGCGGCCAACACCCTGACTTTCGACGTGACCAGCCACGGACTGGTGGCGGCGCGGTACTGGCGGCTGTTTTCCAGCGGCGCGCCCTACACGGGAGCTGGCGACTACACGGCCCTCTACGAACTGGAGATGTTCGGTGCGGCCGACGCTACCGGAACCGATCTCACCACGGGCAAGACGGCGACCGCCAGCAGCGCCTACCCCGGGTTCCCAGCTGGGCGGGCGATCGATGACAACCCCTCCACGGAGTGGTCCACCGCTGACGGACAAGCGTCCAACGCTTGGATTTACGTGGACTTCGGGACGGCAGTGACGGTGCGAGCCCTGTCGCTCACGCCGCAACCCAGCCGCATCAGCGGGACGGTGTTCGTGCAGTATTCGTTCGATGCGTTGGCCTGGGCGACCTTGGCGACCATCGCCCCGGTCAACGTGACCGGCAAGCAGGTGTTCACCTACCTTCAATAGCCCCGCGACAACATTCCAACCTGACCGACCCGGCCGCAGTGAGCGGCCTTTTTCGTGCCCGCAAAAAGTACGGGCGACCGGTCGGGGCACCGGCCGCAGTGCTCGTCGTCTGCCCCTTCTCCCGCTTGTCCCCACGATCACAGGAGCCACTCCCATGCGTGCCATTCCGCAAACCGCCATCGACCTGGTCATGCAGGCCGAGGGCCTGCGCCTCACCGCCTACCCGGACGCCGCCACCAAGGCCGACCCGTGGACGATCGGCTACGGCCACACCGGCGCCGACGTCCACCGCGGCTTGAAGATTACCAAGGCCGACGCCGAGGAGCTGCTGCGCGCCGACCTCGAGGCCGCCGCCGCGATCGTGGATCGCGTCGTCACCGTCTCGCTGACTGACGACCAGCGCGGCGCGCTGATCTCGTTCGTCTTCAACGTCGGGCCCGGGCGGAAGGCCCGGGGCAAGGACACCGGCAAGGACGGGTTCGTCACCCTGCGCACCGGCAAGCCGTCGACGATGCTGGTCAAGCTCAACGCCGGCGACTACGCCGGCGCGGCGGCCGAGTTCAGCAAATGGACGCGCGGCGACGGCAAGGTGATGTCCGGCCTGGTCAAGCGGCGCGCGGCCGAGGCGGCGCTGTTCCTCGCCGGCGAGGTGCATGCGGCCACCCGGTCGGCCGAGCCGGCGCCGGCGGCGCGGCCGGTGACGCGGTCGGCGTCCGGCTTGGCGGGGCTGGGCACGCTGGGCCTTGGCGGCGTCGCGGTGGCGCTCGACCAGGCGCGCGAGGTGTCCGCCGCCGCCCGCGGCCTGCTCGAGGTCCTGCCGCACGGCGTGCTGGGCTGGGGCGTGGCGGCGGTGCTGGCGGTGGCGGTGGTCGCGCTGCTGATCCGCCAGCGGGCCGACCAGCGCCAGGCAGCGTGATGGGCGTGCTGGCCACGCTGTGGGCCCGGATCGGCCCCACCCTGATCGCCGCCGGCGTGATGCTGGTGGCGATCGCCACCTTCGGCGCGTCCCAGCGCCGGGCCGGCCGCGAGCAGGCGGCGGCGGAATCCACCCGGGAGGCGCTGCGCGCCGCGGAGGTTCGACATGACGTTGAGGATGATCTGCGCCGGGCTGGCCCTGGTGCTGCTGACCGGCTGCGCGACCGCTGGGCCCGGGACTGAGGGGGCCTGCGCGGCGTTCCGGCCGGTCTACATCAGCCGGGCCGACGCGCTGACCGACGGCACCGCCGAGCAGCTGCTCGCGCACAACGCGACGGGGGCGCGGCTGTGCGGCTGGCGGGGGCGCGGGCGCTGATCAGCTTCGACTGACGCCGGCCGGTGGCCGTGGGCGGGGCGCGGGCTCCGCCCACCCAAAATGGTTGCACTTGCAAAATTAATGATTCGTGCCGTTGTGCGAGACAAGGGGAGGCTCAATCTGTAAAGTTGAACAACTAGCTTCCCGGCACCCTCATACCGGGATATGCAGATCTCGTAAAAGGCGATTGGGCATGGATGGGTGTGATTCTGGTGCGGGCACAGGGGGGTGCGGACCGTTGTCGGTGGGCAGGACGCCCTTGGGTCTCGCGCTCGACCGGCTGATCTCGGATCTGTGCCTGGGCGCGCCCACCGCCGACCTGGTCGCGGCCTGCGAAACCACGCTGGCCCTACTCCCCGTGCGAACGCTGGACGACGCCGCCCGTGTCCTCGATGTCGAGGCGGCGGCGCTGGAAGCGGAGGGCTGTGGCCGGATCTGGCGGATTGCCGTTCTGGATTCCGTCCGCGACCTGCTTGCCGACTTGGTGCGTGCGGGGCGCTCCACCGCGGTGCGGCCAACGGCGGCCGATCGGGAACTCCTGCTGCTCGAGCGGGAGTGGCTGGCCCTGCTGGCGCAGGTCGAGCGCGGCACCGGCGCCAGCCAGGCCGACGCGGACGCGCTGTGGTCCGCGCTGCTAGCGGTGGCCGATGCGCCGGCGCAGGGGCTGGTTGGCGCCTTGGTGAAACTGCGCGTGCTGGTGCGCGTGCTGGCCGACACGGCGACCCCGGAGAGTCCCGAATTCCGCCTGCTGGCGACCACGCTGGCCGCCGTCGAGCGCTTGGCGGCGGGCCTCGTCGCGGCCGAGGGCGTGCGCAAGGCGGCCGAGGTAGACGCTCTGTTCACCGCAGCGGGCCATGTCATGGCGCCGATCACGCCGCCGCCCGCCCTGATCGAAGACGCAAGCCGGGACACCGGCCTGTCGGCGCTGACGGTCCAGCGCGTCTACAGCACGATGATGCGGCTCATCGGCGGCAACGCATGAGCATCGCCTTGGTGCTGCCTGCGACCGGCGGCCTTCTGACCGTGCCGCGGCCGCGGCTGCGCTTTCCGGCCATCATCACGCGCCGTGGCGATCTGCCAGATCCGGGACCGCCGGAACCGGGCCTGGTCGAAATCAACCGCCAGCCCCTGCGCTTTGCTGCCGATTGGCAGCTGGCGATCGCCGAGGAGTGCCGGCGCCAGCAGACCCTCGGCCCGGCGGTGTTCCACTATCTGCAGGCCAGCAACCTGCTGACCCGCTGCCTCTACCTCTCGTCCGAGACCGCCGACGGTCCGCTGCTCTTCCGGTACATCGGCGTGCCGACCCGGACCTGCCTGGGCGATGACTGGGCCCGTGCAAACCTTGGCAAGCCGGACACCGCGCCGAGCGACGGGCTGGTCAACGGCGTCGACGCGCAATACCGCGAGGCGATCGACGCTGGCCAGCCCGTCTACAACCGCGTGTTTGTCACCGATGTGATGGACACGCCGTTGAGCTACACGCACATGCTCGTGGGCTGGCGCCTGCCGGACGGCCGGCGCGCAGTCCTGTCAGCGCTGGAGCTTCTCTAGGCCGCTTGGCGCAGCCGGCTGAGGATCGCGCCGGCGTCCAGCGTCACCGCCGGCCGGCTGAAACGGCAGAGGTGGAGCGGGCAGCGCGGCACCCCCGCCTGCTGGTAGAGAATGGTCGGCCGCGTTTCCAGCCGGCGCTTGCCGGCGCCGGGAGCGTTCCACACCGGGACGGTCTCTTCCTCCACGACGCCGGCGAACCAGTGCACGTCCCACGCGGCCCAGCTCGTCAGCCGCAGCAAGTGTCCCAGTGGGTGGAACAGACCGCGGCCGCGCCAGGCCGGGGCGACCCACCCTGCGGTCATCCAGCTCACCCGGCCCTGGGTGTCGAACGCCGCGTCGGAGGCGCAGAAGCACCATTCCTCGGACGGCGCGTTGCCGGCGTCGTGGAACACGGTGAGGTCGCCGAGCTTCTCGCCCAAGCTCCGCTCGCCGCAGTCGATCAGCACGCCGCCGTAGCTGCCGATGACGTCGCCGGCGTCGTCGGCCACACCGACCCACATCGTCCGCGCCGACTTCGGGTGCGGGAGAAGGGGAAACCAGCTGTTGGCGTGGCGGGCGTTGAGCGCCTCGAGCTCCGACCAGTCGTCGCTGAGAAAGACGCGGACGCCCTTGGTCTCCAGCCGCGCGGTCAGCGCGGCGGCGGCGGCGGCGATCTCCGGCGGCAGCTTGGGGAGGTGCGGCAGGGTCTCGATGGCGGTGGAAATAGAAACCGATGTCATGGAAGGCCTCTTGGCTTGCGAGGAAAAAGCAATCGGCGCGGAACTGGCTGCCCCGCGCCGATTGGCCTCCCATGTCTGCATATTTGCGGGGGCGCTCTGCACGCCCTCGTGGCCGGTCCGTAACGGATTTCGTGGTGATGTCACCGCCGGTCGCGCGTCGCCCACCGCCCGCGCCGCCCGGCGCCCAGCTCATGGCCAGCGGCGGAAGGCGCCGCCGCAGCGTCGCCGTTCTGCCACTTCCGGCGCGATTGATGCGCCGACGGTAACGCGGACACTTTCCAAAAAAGTGATGCGTTTCAAAGCGCTTTTGGCAATCAACGGTCCCTCTCCAAGGGACCGTTCGCGCCCCGTTCGCCACAGCGGGACGGTGCCGAAGGGCCGACCGACGCCGGTCGCGGACCGCACCGTCGATCATTTGCGTGTCACGCCCGCAGCGGCCGCCTATGCTCGGCTTCCAGCCAAGCCCAAGCAGGTGCGATCCCATGACCGATGTCCGCGATCTTCAAAAGCATATCGAAGCGGAAGTGCAGGCGATGTCGTCCAGCTTTTACGCGTGGAAGGCCATCAACGAGCTGGCGGCGTCCGACCGGCGGCTTCAACGCGGGCTGCAGGGGAACGCTCTGACGTGGAACATCGTCCTCCACTCCCTCCAGCTGACCTTCTTCATCGCCCTGGGCCGGTTGTTCGACACGGATTCCGACGCGCTCTCCCTGTCGCGCTTCCTCAAGGATTGTGAGAAGGCGCTGCCGGATTTCAGCCGGAACGCTCTCGAGCAGCGGAAAGTGCGCGACAACGGCGGGCAGCGTCCCGCGTACCTTGACGACTGGATGGTCGGCAAAGAGGATGCCACGGCCGCCCATTTCAGGGCCTTGAAGAGTGCCGTCAAGCAATGCCGCAAGGTGTATGAGGCCGGACAATACAACGCCATCCGCAACCAGGTCATGGCGCACCGCGATGTCAACGCCCTTGATCAGCAGGCCGCGCTGTTCGCCAAAACGAACGTGGGCGACGTTCTCGATCTGATCACACGGCTCCATCAGGTTCTTCTGTCCGTGTTCGATCTCTACGAGAACGGCCGCTGGGTCGATCCCTCGCAACGGCAGCCGGCCACCAGCGAGCAGCGGTTCAACGACGACGTTCAGGCCTTGCTCTCCAAGCTGGCCCCGCCCGCTGACGACGTCGACGATGGGGGGGCGATGCAAGTTGATTGAGCTGCTCCCGAATCTGTGCCTGGAGCGCGTCGACACGTTGCTGGCGGCACCGAGGGAGATGGTCTGGCGGGGCTGAGCCCGCCAGCCTGCGGTCAGGCAAACAGCCGTCTGTGCTGCCGGTCCAGTTCGTCACCCTCCGCCTGAAGGCGGTCGCGCATGGCGCGGAGCTGATCCTGCAGCCGCGACACCCCGTGGGCGACATCGAGGCGGGCGGCCGCCAGAACGGCCAGCACCGGCAGGCTGGCCAGCAGGATCACCAGCAGCGCCGCCGCGCCGACGTAGAGGACGGCGTTGCGGATTCGCACCCGCGCGAGGCGGACCAGGAAGGCCGCCGCCTCGGCGCGCCATGCCCGGTCGTGGAAGCGGCTCCGGCTCATCATTCCCCCCTTGTGGCAGCGGCGTCCGGCCCGGCGCCGGCGGGGCGGACCGATGCGTCGAAGCCGAACCAGGTCATGGCCAGCCTGGCCGTCACGCCGGCGGCCGCGGCCCCGGCGATGGCGCGGTCGAGGCGGGCCCGCAACCCGGCGTCGCCCTTGCGCACGGCGACGCCGACACCGCGCCCCAGTACCCCGCCGACGATGTCGGGGCCGAGCAAGGCCAGCCCGCCGGCGCCGTCCCCGCGATCGAGCGCGCCGATCGCCGAGCGGGTGCCGGCCAGGGCATCGACCCGGCCGGCGGCGAGGTCGAGCGCCGCCTCGTCCAGCTTGCCGTAGCCGCGGACCGTCACCCCGGGAACATGGCGCTCGAGGAGGGCGGCCTGGGCGGTCGACACCTGGACGCCGACGGTCCGGCCGGCCAATGCGGCGCGCAGGGCCAGCAGGGCCGGCGCGGTCTCGGCGCCGGCGGCATCGAGGTCGAGCCGATCGGCGGGAAGCCGCAGGGCCTGTAGGCTGGCCCCCCGCATCGTGGCGAAGGCCGTCGGCTCGCTCGCGTAGGGCCCGGCGAAGTCCACCCGCTCCAGCCGGGCGGCGGTGATCGCCATGCCGGCCATGACGGCGTCGTACCGGCGCTGTAGCAGGCCCGGGAGGAGGCCGTCCCAGTCCTGGGCGACGATCTCGCACTCGGCCTCCATGCGCCGGCACAGTTCCCGGGCCAGGTCGACCTCGAAGCCGACCAGCGCGCCCGACGGGTCGGTGGCGTTCCACGGGGCGTAGGCGCCCTCGGTGGCGATGCGGATCCGCTCACCGGCGCCGGCAGCCAACGGGACCAAGGCGGGGAGGATGACCACGAGGGCGGTGGCGGTGCGGCGAAGCGTCAACGGCGTGGTCCAGGCGTCAGAGGAATGAGAGGATCGGTGGGGATGGTGCGAAACGATTTCGCGGTCGGCGCGTCAGGTCTTTTTGCCGGGCCACGGCCACGGCCCGGCATAGTCCAGATGCGGCACTTTGTTCGTGCTGCCGCCACCTTGTGATAGGCAGTGCGGCTCGCCAAGGTGGACGCCGTCCGCCTGTCCGCTGGCCTGGATCACCTGGTGTGCCTGCTCCGGCCCGTAAGCCCAGACCCGATACACCCGCGTCGGGAACTCGTCTTCCGGCGTGGGATAGCCCCGCACGCCCCAAAAGTCCGGTCCGCCGCCGTGGTTGCCGTACAGTTCGGCGCGACTGCGATAGCGTCCTTCAGCCACATTTTCTCTCTCAGGCAGGGGAAATCGGGGCCACCAGCTCCGGCCGGTCGTTGGCGACGTTCCCGACCGCACGGTCGACCGTCCAGGCGCGCATGCGGTCGGCGGGGTAGGCGACGAGCAGCGCCTGTAGGTCCGCCGGCCCGGCCGGCTCCTCGCCCAGCCACGTCGCCCAGGCCTCCGTCGGCAGGATCACCGGCATGCGGTCATGCACCGGCGCCACCAGATCGTTGGGCGTGGTGGTGATGATGGTGTAGGTGTGGACCCAGGCGCCGGTGGTGTCCTGCCAGCCTTCCCACAGGCCGGCGAAAGCGGATGGGCCGTTCTCCGTGGTGGCGAAGGCGATCGGCTGTTTCGTCTTCCCCTCCTTCCGCCACTCGAAGAAGGAATCGAGCGGCACCAGGCACCGCCGCTTCGCGAAGGCCGGGGCGAAGGCGTTGCTCGTTCCCACGGTTTCCGCCCGGGCGTTGATCATCCGCGCGCCGATCGACAGGTCCTTTGCCCAGCGCGGCACCAAGCCCCAGCGCAACAGCCCCAGCGCGCGACCCCCGTCGGGGTGCCGGCGTACGACCGGCAACTGCTGGGTCGGCGCGGCGTTCCACCGCGGCGTCAGGTCGCCGGGCAGCGGGTGGGTGATGCCAAAGCGGCTGGCCAGCAGCTCGCCGCCGGAGTGGATGGAGTAGCGTCCGCACATGCGGCCATCCTCCCCGCCCTGGCCAGCGGCGTCAACCCGGCCGGCCAGGGCGAGCCGCGCCCAGCCCCGCTGGCCGCAGGCCGGGCACACCAACCGCTCGGCCAGCTCGCGCAGCGTCACGTCCGGCCCGAGGCGCTCGACGGCATCGAGGACATCGACCGCCCAGCGCCGCCGGCAGGCCCCGCAGGTCCCGCCGAGCGGGCCGCGCGCGCCGACCAGAGCGCTGACGCGGGCGGCGTAGCGCAGGAGCTGCGGGCGGGTGCACCAGTCCAGGGCGTCCTGCGCGCCGCAGCGCGGGCACGGCGTGTCCTTGACCGCCTTGGTCAGCCGCTCGTGCCGGCCGGTCCGGCACAGCAGGTCGACGGCGTCCAGCGGCCCGCGGTGGCGGCAGAGGCAGCAGGCGATCTCCGCCTCGACCACCGGGCGGAGCAGATCGCGGAGGCGGAGCGTCGGCAGCAAGAGGACGGTGGCGGCGCGGCTCATGGGAACAAAACTAGAACTATGCGGACGCCGCGTCCAGCCCACCGCCCGTGAACGGCGTTTGCCAGGGCGGCCTTTCACTTTTCTTGAACCGAACAAATCCGTTGACAAGCCCATACGCCATGCGGGCTTCAACCCCGCGATGCGTCCTGTTTGTCAACAATTTCAATATCTTGCTGGATTTTTCCTGCTTGCGGAAGCGGGCGACCCGGGCGAGCGTGGAGAGGGCGGGGCCGGGTTGGCTGGCCCCCCGAACTGGAGTAGCGCGCATGTCGCCTTTCGACCCTGTTCCCCAGCCCCATCCGCTCTGGACCGAGCTGTGGTGGCTCGTCCCGTTCCTGCTGCTGGCGGCCGCCCTGGCCGCTGACCTGGTGCGCCGCCACCAGACGCGTGACGGCAGCGAGCTGACCTTCTGGTCCGCGTGGGCGGGCGTCTTGGCGCTGCTGTCGATCGCGTGGATCCCGGTTGCCGGGTGACCGACGGCGCCGGCCCGGCGTTCGGGGTGGCTGGCCGGCCGGCCACCCCGAACGCCGTTCGCGCAGGGTACGGATTTTATGGAAAATGGCCTGCGCTTTCTGTGCCCAAGCTCACCAAGGCGATTGGCCCCTTTAATTATTTTTGTAGCCATGGAGAGCCGAGGTGCATGGTACGCTCATGTGTACCTGGGACAGATTTCTCATATAAAATGTCTACCATACCCCAGACTTTTATGACGCCCCGTCCTGGCCTTTTATGACGTCCCCCTCCTAGTCTCAGACGACTGCCGAAATACGACTCATCGTTATCAGGACATAAACCCCATAACATACTCATAGGACGTAGCGAGTCCTGGTCAGATTTGACCACCGGGGCCTCCTTGCGTAACGCCTCGGTCGCCCGTACCTTCATCTCAGGAGATGAAGGAGAGCCCCATGAGTGTCGTCACCACTGGAACTGTTGTTAGCTTGGAGAAAGCGAAGGAGCGGCGCCCTGCTGACGACAAGTGGGGCAAGGCAGTGATGGATATTGGGTTCAGCATTATTCCGTCGCTGATCTTTCGTGCCCAGCATCGGCTCGGCCTCAACCCCACCCAACTTGCTGTCGTGCTACAACTTGCCGATTTCTGGTGGGAGAGTGGACGGAAGCCATATCCGAGCAAAGCTGCCTTGGCACAGCGGCTAGGCATTAAGGAACGCCAAGTCCAGCGGTACATTGCCGAATTGGAAAAGGCTGGACTTATCCGCCGTGAAGAGCGCTTTCTCGCTGGGGGAGGGGGGCAAACCAGCAATCTCTATCATCTGGATGGTTTGGTAAAGAAGCTCCAGGAATTGGAACCTGAGTTTCGCGAAGTAAGAGAGGATAATAAGCGCAAGCGGGCGGCAGTCGAGCGCCGAAAGCAACTTAAACCAGTATCCAAAACATTAACTTAAAATATCATTGCAGTATAATGTTTTGGATATTTGTGCTGTTTACTATTCATTTGAGTTCACGCCATGTCCAGAAAAAACAGTCTTGTCCTCCTCGAACTAGGCCCTTTGCCCGTCGATATTATAGAAGCTACCCTGGGAATCGAGGTGGAGCTTGGCCCAGTCGTATTTACGGTCAGCAATCAAAAGCATGCACTTAATAAACATCCAGAAGATTTCGGCCGATGCCTTCCCCACATTGGTACAGTTGTGGCTAAGCCAACGTATTTACGCGACGATTTCAAGAATCACGGTAAGATTGAATTAATTTCACGTGTTCCCGCCCTTGGAAATGGACTTCTAATAGCAGTTGAAATTATTCCAGACGAACAGGGACGATACCGCGTTGCATCAATGTATCCGATATCGGATAAGAAGATTGACCAGCGACGCGGAGCTGGAACACTAAAGATTGCAAAGGGAAAGGCTCCGCAACAAGCGGAGCCTTGAGATTTGGTGGGGTTCCTGCCGGGCTGCCCAACTCCGGATCTCTTCACTCCCCCAGAAGGGAAGCTACTCTACTGCCCATCGCGAAACTGGCGCCACGCGACAGGGCCGTGTGTGAGGAGGCTGTTCTCACCTCAAGAACCCTACACCCCAAACATGATATGTCTAGCATGGGATGTCAATTCCTACTGGGGGGAGTAAGTCATTGAATTTATAAATGTTTATTCTTACTTCTTCCCTAGTCCTATACGACCTCCCCCTGGTCTTTTGTGACTAGGAAGGGCTATTAAAATGGCGCTCCGTGCACGCCGACACTCAGTGCCGAAGTAGCAGGCCAGCATGCAGCGCTTACCTAGGTTTTCCGTTCGCTTGCTACTCGCCCCCCGATGCCTATGGCCGGGCTCTGGCCCGGATCGTGGCAGCTCAGCAGGGGCAGCCCCTTGCCGCCCGCTTCGGCAGCGGGACGGCGTCCAGTTCCGATGGTCAGCATTTCCCGCTCAGCGGGCGGGGCGAGGTGACCGGGGCCGTCAACCCACACAAGGGGACCGGCCCGGCGATCTCCTTCTACACCCACATCTCCGACCGCTACGCGCCCTACCACACCAAGGCCATCTCGGTGGCGGAGAGCGAGGCGGCTCACGTTATCGACGGCCTTCTCTACCATGGCACGGATGCCGGGATCGCCGTCCATCATGTCGATGGTGGCGGAGTCTCTGACCACGTCTTCGCCCTATGCAGTCTCTTGGGATTTCGTTTCGCGCCGCGCATTCCGAACCTGCACGACCGGCGCCTTTACACCTTCGGGCCGGCGGCGGCCTGGCCGCGTCTGGAGCCATTCATCGCCGGGCGGATCAACGAGGCGCTGATCCAGGCGCACTGGGACGACGTGCTGCGGTTGGCCACCTCGATCCGAACCGGCGCCGTGCCGGCCTCGCTGATGCTGAAGCGCCTGGGCTCCTACCCACGGCAGAACGGGCTGGCATTGGCGTTGCGGGAGGTGGGGCGCATTGAACGAACAGCTTTCACCTTGGAATGGCTGCAAAATCCGGCACTTCGCCGCCAAGCCACAGCCGAACTGAACAAGGGGGAGTCCCGCAACGGACTCGCCCGCGCCGTGTGCTTTCACCGCCTTGGGCGCATCCCCGACCGCACGCCGGAGAACCAGCAGCACCGTGCCGGCGGCCTCAACCTGGTCGTGGCCGCAATCATCCTCTGGAACACCGTCTATATGGAGCTGGCCATCGATTCCCTGCGCGCCGGGGGCGAGCGGATTCCCGACGAGATGCTGAGCCATCTCGCGCCCCTTGGATGGCAACACATTAACCTGACCGGCGACTATCTCTGGAGCGCGAACCGTGTGCCAAGCACGGTCGGCTATCGCCTATTGCGCGCGCCAACCGAACTCTTGGCCGCATGATGTTCCGGCTTTGTCCGCTTAGCGTATATTCTCGCCCGTTCTATGGCGTGCCCCCTGGTAGGTTCAGCGATGGGAGGCCTACCGGCGGCGGCGGCCCTCCATGGCCGCCCGCGCCTGGCCGAGGAAGTTGGGGCTGTGGTGTTTGTAGAGCGCCGTCGTGCGGGCCTCCGAATGGCCGAGGAAGCCGGAGATCTGCCAAGTGTCGACGCCCCTCTGGGCCATCCAGGTCCCGGCCGTGTGGCGGAGGACGTGCGGTGTGACGCCGGCGAGGCCGGCGCGGGTCACCAGTGTGCGAAAGCCCGTTCGGCAGCTCTCCACCGGCTTGTTGCGCCAAGTGATGACGTACGGATTCTTGGCTGTATTCCGGGCCTTCTTCAGCAGCCGGAGGAGGGGGCGCGGGATCGGGACGGTTGGGCGCTGCTTGGCCGTCTGGGTCCGGCCGACCGGCAGGTAGCGGATAGTGCCGGCCTGTAGGTCGACTTGGTCCCAGGTCAAGTCGACGATCGCCGCGTGGCGTGCGCCGGTGTAGAGGGCGAGAGCGGTGAACAGCTGGATGTGCGCCGGCGACTGGCGCGACTGCCACAGCAGCCGGGCCGCCTCGCTGACGGTCAACCAACGATCCCGGCTCGGCCGCTGTGGACCGGTCTCCAGCTTCAGCGGCGTGGTCAGGCGGCCGTTCTCGTGGGCCCAATTGACCGCGGCGCGCAGCACGACCAGCTCGCGGTCGACCGTTGCCGGCGAGACGCCGGCGGACGGCTCGTCCTTGCGCAGCCCGCGGCCGCGGCCGGTGGATTCCCGATGCCGGCGGTAGGCCGACACGGTGGCCTTGGTGATCTCCGCAACGACCCGCGTCCCCCACCAGGCCGACAGGTGGTCGATCGCCGTGCCGATCGCGCGCGGCGCCTCCACGTCGGGCGCGTGCTCCAGTCCGTACCAGACGAGGGCTTGCTCGATGCTCAACTCGGCTGGCCCCCGGAGACGACCAGCAGCGGGGTCCGTTGCGATGGATCGGGTCGCGAGGAAGTCCGCGAGCGCCTTTTGAGCGAGTCCGCGATCTCTTTGACCTGTGGAGACGAGGCGGGAGCGTCCCTTTTCGGTAAAGGAGATGTAATAGGCTTTGCGCTTCTTGAGCCAGACGAGGTGGGGGCCGGAGTTTTTTCTGGGCATTCCCTCACCCTCGCAAGCCACGCTTGCACGATGTCCGCACTGTACCAGCAGCTTCCCGCGATCGTGTAATAGCTCAGCCGGCCGGCGTCACGCTCGGCGCGCAGCAGGTCCTGCGGCACACCGATCCGGCGCGTCAGCTCGGCCTCGTCGAACAGCTGGGGCAGGTCAGGCGCGCGCGCCATGGGGCATCCTGGCTCGGGGCAGGGTGGCGGCGCCGGGTTCGCCCGGCGCTGGGAGGGCGGGTGTCATGCCGCCGACGACGTCGTTGGCATGCGGGCGGGCTGGCCGCGGTAGTAACCGATCACGAAGGAGCGGATGCTGTGGGCCGTCTGGCCGGGTTGGTCGAGCAGCGCGTCCAGCAGCGTGGCGCCGTCGGCGATTCCGGTGCGCTTGGCGATCTCGTCCAGGCAGTCGTGATAGTAGGGCTCCAGCTGGGCTTTGCCCTTCAGGGCGGCGTGCGTGGGGGCGGGTGGCATGGCAGGGCCTCCAAAAGGTCTGGGGGGTGGTGGACGGCCGTCGGCGGGGCAAGGTGGAGACCGGCGGCCGACCCTGGGGCGCCTGCTGGACAAGGGACAGGGCCACAGGAGGAAGGCCCGGCGATGCCGGGCCGGATCGGGGGTCAGCCGCCCTTCTGGCGCAGCCAGGCGCGCAGGAAGGCCGTGACGCGTGTCTTGGACATGCAGCCCCACGAGAAGCAGCAGCCGCGGTCATCGTAGTAGCCGCTGACGTCGTAGACCGCCGTTTCGCCGCGCTTCAGCGACAGCCGAAGGCCGACCTTGCTGTCAGCGAGGTTGACCGACAGGTCCTTGCCGGTCAGCAGCGGGGCGGCCGCGACAGCGAAGCGCTCCAGCAGCTTCGCGTCGATCGGCCCTGTCGAGCTGCAGACGACGCGCGGGGTGGCCGCCGGCGCCGGGGCGGGGGGCGCGTCCCAGGTGCGGACCGGCCGCTCACGGTCGGCCCACGCGGGGACGTCCTCCTCGGGCTCCTCCGCCTCGTCGTCCTGGCGGAACTCCTCCACCGCGTGGTCCGGCCCCGTCAATCCACCCCGCAGATGGGTGGGAATCGGAATCGCGTGCGCCACCGCCAGCTCGCGCATAGCGATCGGCAACTCGGTGCCTTCAGGGATGATCAGGTGGTCCGCCGTCCAAAGGGCAAGCGCCTCCAGGAGGAGCAGCATCGGCGTGCCCATCAGACCGTGCAACGCTTCCTCCGCCGCAGCCGTGTCCTCGATCAGCGCCACACGGCCCCGGCCGATGTTGGTGACGTGCTGCGCCAGATGCTTCAGCGGTCCGTCCGGCCCCCGAAACACGGACGCCGGCAGCCCGTAATCATCGCTGGGTGTTCCCTCCAGCAAGCCGCCCTCGTCGAGACGCAGCGCGTCGGCGAGCAGCACCGCGATGGCCGTGCGGCTGTCGCGCTTGATCCGGTCGGACAGAGCGGTGTGGAACCGCGCCGTCTCCGTTTCCTGGGCCCGGCGGGTCTGGTCGTTGACGTGCGCGACCGCCTTGCCGACGGCTTCCGCCGTCCGGACCAGTCCGTCGGCGGTGTCCGGATCCGTGCCCAGGAAGTCGACCAGCAGCTGCTTGGTCTGCCCGGCCGGGCTGGCGGCCGCCGCGCGGGACGGCGCCACCGGCGCCGGCGGCTTGGGCGCGCGCGGCATCAGCTGGTCATGAACCGTGATGACGCCGGTGACCGGGTGCATCAGCACCAGGACGCCGGCGCCGGCGTCATGGCTGCGTTCGGCTTCGAAACGGGCGGACGGAAAGTAAGTGTCCTCCAGGAACTCCGCCCATGCCCACCCCTCTTTCAACCGCTCGGCCAGGGCTTGGCCATGGGCGCGCTGCGCCGCCAGGAACTCGTCACGGTCGGCGAAGTAGCGGGCGCCGTTGTCCAGCGTGACGAGGCGGCCGGTGAAGGTCTCCAAGTCGAACTTGGCCCGGGTCGTCGGGACCAAGCCGTCGGTCACCGCGTCGCGTAGCTGCTGTAACGTGCCGTAGCGGTCGATGTTCTTCAGGATCTCCCGCTGGCGCTGGGACGTGGTGGTGCCGAGGACGTAAGCCTGCATGATGGTGATCGTGCCGGACCGCAGGCGGTCTTGCGCTTCACCACACAGCTTCTCGAGCAGGCCAAGGCGGAGCTGGACATGGCGGCGGCTGCAACCGACCTCCTTCGAGATTCGGCTCGGCCCCCACGTATCCGGATCCAGCGCGATCAGGTCGGCGAAGGCCTGCGCCTCCTCGAGCGGGTTGACGTCCTGCCTCTGTAGGTTCTCCAGGATGGCGAGGACGGTGTGGCGCGCGTCGTCGACGTCGACGATCTTGACCGGGATCAGCGGCGCGTCCGGATCCAGCTCGCCGACGTTGGCCAGCAGATGCGCGGCCCGGAACCGCCGCTCGCCGGCGACGATTGCATAATCCGGCTCACCGGGTTGTGGATCGTAGCGCACCACCAGGTTCTGCTGGATCCCGTTCGTCCGGATGGAGTCCGCCAGCGTCTGTAGGGCCTCCGGATCGAAGTGCTTGCGGGGATTCCGGTCGGAGCGGCGGATGCTCCGGAGCGGCAGGAGGGTATGACCGTGAAGCGCATTCGCACCCGCCGGAACGTCAGTCGCTTCTGGGCGGATGCGGGCCGTCAGTATGGTCGGCGCCACGCCGAAATAGTCCGCGGCTGCAGCCAAGTCGACATGCGGCAGATCGACGATCCTGCCGGCGAACAGACGGTCCAGGGTGTCCCGCCGGATCCCGGTCACCCTGGCGAAGGCGGCACGGTCCAACCCAGCGGCCTGGATCCGGCTGTGCAGGTTGGTGGCCAGCGGGCTGAGGAGGAGGGTGGTGTCAGGCATCGGCCGCTCCCAGTTCCTGTAGGCGGGCGGGGTGGTGGCCCTCCTCCGCCTGTCGCCGGGCGGCGGCGGTCAGCCGGGACCGGACGATCCAGCCGCGTTGGCGGCAGATGGCGAGGATTCCATCCGCCAGATCCGGCGCGCAGGGGTATCCGTCCAGTGTCACCCGGCCGGTCGCCACCATGTGCCGGACAGCGTCCTGCCGCTCGGTGGCGCTGGGCACAGGGGCTGGCTGATACACGCGGCGCGCGATCCGGCACAGGTCCTGGACGGTCTTGAGATGCTCGGGAATAGCCGTCATGATGGCAATTCGGCGGTTGTGATCCGCTCAATTAATTACATCATGAGAGCTATTATTAAAGTGGGAAATTCGCCTTATTGGCCTTTTTTGCGCTAATAAGTTCCGCAACCCTTGCCCCCGGCAGTCGCGCGCTGCGTGTAGCGGGGAGCCCTTCCTGGAGCGTGTCGAGCAGCTTGAGCAGGAGCGCGGCGTCCGGTGCATGCGCCGCCAGCTCGCGCGCCAGGGTCAGCTTCACGTCAATGTCGGCGTCGCTGCCGATCGGGTGGCCGGCGACCGCGACGGTCAGGGCGTGGGTTTCGGCCGCAAGGGCAGGGGGGGCCGGCTGGGTTGCGCGCTCGATCCGGCGCACCGCCGCTTGCCGCTTCTTCCAGAGTTCGGGCAGTGTTTCCATAACGGAAATGCTAAGCAGGACCTAGAATGTCGGACGCCGCCATCGGGCGGCTCCGTCCGTCAGGTCGGGTCCTTCGCCGCTTTCTTGCGTGGGGTGCCGCCGGTGCCGAAAGGCCGGCCGGGTTTGCGCTGGTGGGGACGGCCCTCCTCGTCGACCAGCGACTGTAGGTGCTGCTCCAACTGGCGGTGGATGCCCAGCGGAATCATTGCGGTGATCCCCCGATACAGCCAGTCCAGCGACAAGCCGAAGTGGTCGCACAGCGGTTCCAGCTTTTCAGCGTCGGGAAGAGCTCGGCCGTACTGAAGGACGGTGTAGCGGGACTGCGAGACGCCCATCAGCTCGGCCATCTCAATGACCGTGAGGCCGGCAAGCAGACGCGTGGCTTCGACGCGTTGGCCGACTTCCAGGTACGGCCTCTCGGGGAACTTGGAACGGATCGGCATGGCCGGGATTATGGCTTTATCGCGGTGCGGCGTATTTGCACTTGGCGCGCTTATAATCCCAGGTTGCTTAATAGCTTCTTCAAAGCTATTAATTTGTTTGTGTTCCGGTTGAAGAGGCTGCGGATGACGCAAACACACCTTGTCGCGCCCGGAGACCGCGTGGTGCAGCTCCTGGAGCTGCACCGCCGTTATCTGGCTGGCGCCAACCTCGATGTCCTCGGCGCCGAGTGCGGCCTCGCCGGGCGCACCGTCCTGAAGCGGTTCCATATGCACCGGCTGCCGGTCCGACCGCGCGGTCAACCGCGCCGCTCCACCAAGCACGCCGGCGTCAAGGGCTGACGATCCATGCTGCACGTCTCCCCATCGATAACGGCTCGCCATTCCCGCCCTCTCCCCTCTGCCTCACGCGACGGCTGCGTGCGGCGTGCCGCGTCGATCCCGCCAGAGCCCGGTTCTCGGGCTTGGCTGTACGCCTTGCCGACATACTGGGGTATGCGGGGTGCGGGAATCCAGGGCCATGGTCGACGCGCAATGCGAGAGGCCCGACCGTACTGTCGGCGGCACGGGGGACCCAAGCGCCATGAATGATACAGTTCATGGAGTTGGCCCGCGCACCCGCGCCTATCTGCGCGCCCGGTTCGACGCCCCGCGCGCCAAGGCGGTCGCCAACGAACTCGGGATCAGCGTCCCCCTGGCCAACAAGCTGCTGGGCGGCTACGCGCCGCGCATGTGGCTGTTCGAGGAGATGGTGGCGCGGTGGGACGGCGAGTTCCTGCGCTCGGTCTTCGCCGAGGCCTACGCCGCCGAGGACGCCCGCCTCGGCGAGCTCGAGGCCGAGGTGCAGGCCCTGCGCGCGGCCCTGGCCACCGCGCGCCAAGCCGTTGGCGGGTTCGTCGACGGCGACGGGTTGAGCAACCTGCCGTCCGGCGCCGCCGAGCTCGACGACCTGCCCAGCAACCGGATCGCCGAGCTGGTGGGCCAGCTGGTGGAGACGCTGCCGGCGAAGGTGCGGGCGGCCCAGCGCGTCGATGATGGGGAGTTGGTGTCTTGACCGGCGCCGGACTATTCGGGCGCGGTGCGCGACCCCGCCAAGGCGGCGATCAGGGCGTTCAGGGTCCGGGACAGTTCGTCCACGCGCCCCTCCAGGTAGGCGATCCGCTCGTCCTGGCTGGCGTGATCGGAAGCCGCGGGGCCGCCCTCAAGGGCACGGTCACCACGACCGATGCGGTCCTCCAGGACCGCCACATTCGCGGCGAGCTTGGCGGTCTCTTCGGCGATGTCGAGTTCGTCAGCTTTATCGTTGCTGGTCATCGCGCCCTCTCAGGCCTATCCGCTCACGGCGGGCGGCGCCGGCCGTGCCGCCGGGGGCTCGTACGGCCGCATGATCGCCACGAAGCGCTGGTCCATGCTGGACAGCCAGGACGACAGGCCGCGCATTTCCCCACGCAATTCGGCGATGGCCTCGGCGTGCCGGCGCTGTTCGGCCTGCACGTCGCGGACCATGCCGATCAGCGTGTCCAGTTTCTCAAACAGTTCGGTGTCCTTGCTCATGCTCGGGGTTTCCGGAGACGGTACGAGGGTAAGAAATACCCCTCGAAGGTACATTATCCAGAAACGGGCCGGGCGAAATTTTTCGCTCACCGGGTTGAAGGCGGTTTCCGGAATTCCTTGGGTTCCTCCTGGGCCTGCCCCCCGCCAGCCCGCAAGCTGGTGGGGGACTTTTTCGGACTGCGGGCCAACGGTGAGTTACATCAAGAGCTCCAGCGTGCTCACGACGCGAAGGGCCGCCTCCCTCTCTTCCTCGTTGAGTTCATTGACGAACGATTCTGCAAGCGCCCCCATGACCCCTTGCGGAATGGCTTTTCTGGCTTCCAAGACACCTATAGCTCTGACGATGAATTGGGAGAGAATGTCCGTTTCGGTCTGAAGTTTCTTGATTTCTTCGTTATGGCAATAGATGGATATATATGCATTCCTCAAACTTCGCGGGACTGGCGATTTTTCATCATTCGAGGATTTGGAATACTTCAGAAGATTGGGGAGCTTTGGATCACCATAACTCTCCTCAATCCTGATTTTTTCCGTGTTTCCAACAAGATGGTTGAGGAAATCAAGTTCATTCTTCAATTTGGTGAATTGGCTAGCGAGTTCATCTATTTTCTGTTCAGCAGTAACTTCAGACATAGAGGTTGCCTCCATGGGTTGATTGGCGTTGACCATGGTAGGCAGCGCGCGAGCGGGAGTCGATCCCGCTCGCGCCTCGATTGCATACAGCGATATGTGCCGCAGTCAGGTTCTTTCGTCTCCTGGTCCGGCCACTTGACCCGGCATACGGGTTTCTCCATGTTGCCTTATGGAGCTAGCAACTCCTTCAAGGCGGCAGGCCGCCCGCGCATTTTTGCGATGCGGCCTTTTTCACGCTCGGACTCTGTCCGGCGCGTGTCTCCCTATGGCGGGAGTCGGGTAGCGGTAACGCCCCGGCATGTCCTTGAACATGTGCTAGCTCCCGCCACCAGGGCGGCTCTAGCAGGCTTTCCGGGTGGCGTGGTCAACGCCCTCAAGGGAGCTTGCGCCATGGCCGAAGCCGACGACGCCACAGATCCGGCTGCGTTTATGCCGACGGACCTGAACACCACCATCAACCACGAGCCGCGCATCTTGGATCTGCGGTTGGCTCAAGGGTTGGGGTTCGCCCAACCTCGCGACATCCGGAAGCTGATCGAGCGCCATCTGCCGGCGCTGCAACGGCTCGGCCGAATTTGCGCCATGGTGGCGCAAATTCGCGGCAGGGGCCGTCCCGCGACCGAATACTGGCTCACCAAGAAACAGGCGATCTACATCGCCACCAAGTCCGAGACGGACCGCGCCACCGACATCACCATCGCGGTGGTGGAGGTGTTCGACGCCGCGGCCGCCGGCGCCGTCCCGGGCCTGTCCGAGATCGAGGCGGACGTCGTCGGCCAGCTGCGCCGCATGACGCCGGCGCAGCGCGAGCGTCTGCGCACGGCCGCCGTCGCCGGCGGGCTGAAGTCCCAGGGCTCCGCCAGCGCCCCCGGCGCGGCCACCCTCCCGCCGCCGGCGCCGGAGCCGTTCTTCTGCACCGACTGCGCCGTCCGCCGCGAATGGCTTTCGCGCCCCGAGCTGCGCGAGCGCGCCGCCGCCCGCCCTCCGGGGGCGGCCACCTACGCCGACCTTCAGCATTTCCCGATGCTGGGCGGCCCGATCACCAACCTGGAGATCGGCCTTATGACGGCCTTCCGGATCGCTCAGAAGGAAGGCGCGGAACGGATCAGGCAGGAGGCCCTGCGCACCGTCGCCGCCGCGCTGGACGTGCCGATCGGCGAGGTCCCCGCCGTCCGACGCCTGCCGGCGCCGCCGAAGAAGGGGGCGTGAACCATGGCCAGCGTCCTCCGCCAGTGCTTCCACCAGGCCCGCCAGCCGCACCATTGCTACCTGTGCGGCCACCCGATCCGGACCGGCGATCGCTACCTCGCCGTGACCTTCCGCGGCACCGGCCGGGACGGCTGGGTCGGGCTGCGTTTCGCCAAGGCCTGCCGCATCTGCCATCCGGACGAACTGTGCCGGTGCAGCGACTGCGACTTCATCGTCGGGCACGAGCCCGCCGAGCCGGTGCGCGACTGGCTGGCGCCAGTGACCGCCAAGCCGCCCGCACCCGCAGCTGGGGGGCAAGCATGATGGCCGCCCCGACCCTGGTGCTCCGCCCCGCCACCCGCCGCCGGCTCCTGGAGGTGCTGCAACCCTTCGCCGCCATCGCGGAGGGCCTGCACCCCGACCTGGACGCCGACTGTGCGGTCCTGCGCCACTTCAAGAACGGCGGCGCCGTGCTGTCCGGCCGCGACATCCTGGAGGCGGCCGCCCTCTTCACCGAGCTGGGCGGGCAGAAGCGGCGGCCCTCCCTCGGCCCGCTCGACCACCTCGAGCAGCTGATCGCCCTGCTTGAGACCCACGCCGCCGACTACGCGCTGGATGGAGTCGCCCATGTCTGACGCCACGTCCTTCAGCCCGCGCTCCATCGCCTTCGCGATGGCCCTCGGCGCATCGGCGGAGGCCCTCCGCCAGGAGCACGGCCTGACCGGCTCGGAGCTGACGGAGGCGGTCGCGCTGTTCTCGGCCGCCATCGTCGGCAGCAACGCACAGCCGGGGAACGCGGATCTGGTCCTGTCGCTGCTGCAGCTCTCCATGAACAACGCGGCCCACGCCTTGGCCAGCCAGGGCCTGTGGTTCGACCCGCATGTCCAGCCGTCGTGACCAAGGGGGACTGACCATGGCTGAGCCAACCATTCCGGCGAGCCGCCCCTGCGGGCACTGCGGCGGCACCGACGTTTTCGTAGAGCGCGAAGACCTGTGCGCCTATCAGGCACGCTGCGACGGCTGCGGCGCGCGGGGGCCCATCGTGGAGCATGGCGACTACATCACGGACGACGGTCGCGGCCAGGAAGCCGCTCGCGCCGCCTGGAACCAGCGCTTTCAGCCGCCGGCGGAAGCGCTGATCTATCCAGACGTGATGACGCCGGCCCTGCACGATGCGCTCGGGGTCATGAACTTCCAGAGCGGACCGGTTGCCCATGCTCTTCGGGCGGGCGGTGCGGACATCAAGCGACGGTGCGAGGACGAACAGGCCCACGTCCTGCACTGGTTCATCCAGCTCGCGCTCCGGCACGACGAGGGTTGGCGGAAGGTCGTCGGGGACGAGATGAAGCGGCTGGCAAATGCCGCCAGGAAGGGCTGAGGCCATGGACCAGACGACCGAACAGCAGGATGACGCGCTGTCCTTCGATCCGTTCGACGGCGATTTCGGCGACCGGGAAACCCGCGTCGTCGACGCGATCGTCGACGCCCCCGCGCCCATCCGGTGCCATGTGTGCGCCGGGCCGATCCATGCCGGCACGAAGGTGCGCCGCATCGTCGAGACCCGCGCCGACCTGGAGGGCATGCCGGCCGAGGACGCCGGCGTCGTCACCGCCGCCGACATGGCCGAGTACGAGCGGACCCGGACCGAGTTCCTGATCTGCTCGACGTGCTGCGACGCGGCCCGCAACGATGCCGTGGACGAACGCGGGGACGGTAGGCGGCTGGAGCGCCGTTACGGCGTCGGCGAAAGGCGGCGGATCATGGCTGAACCGCTCGACACCGGGTCGCTTTCCCGGACGCAGCGGAAAATCCTGCTGCTCATGCGCACGCATGGGCCGGCGTCGTTCGCCGGCGGAACGCGGACGTTCGGGTATCGTGTCACCGAAAACGGCGTGCTGATCCAGGCCTACCAGGCCCCGGAGCTGTTCCTGTGCCGCCGTGGGCTGATCCGCACCGCTCCGATGAACGCCCCTGGCCGCTGGTATCGGCTCACCGAGCAGGGCGAAGCCCGGGCGGCGCGGCTCGTCGACCCATCCGCCCGGCGGGGCGGTCGGGGCTACGTGCCGCCCGCCGTACCGGACGAGGGGGCGATCCTCGCGGCGCTCCGCCATGCCGTCGACCAGGATGACCCGGCACTTGCGCGCTACCCAGCCGCTCCGGAGACGATCGCGGCGATCCGGCGGGGGTGGCAGCTGCGCGGCTGGATCCGGCTGCAGCGGTTCACAGGTCACGGCCGCGCGGCGGCCGCAAGAATGGTGGAAGTGCAGGGGGAGCGAGGATGATGGACCAGTCGATGCAGCGCTTATGCGGCACGCCCTACGAGCGCGTGGACGCGGCTTGGCTGCGGCTGCGGGCCGCTTGCCGGATCGCCCCCATCAGCTCGGCCTGGTCGCGGCCGGACCTGTGGGTCCGCCGCGCACTCGGCCTCGATCCCCAGCGCCTGACCCTGTCCGATGCGGAGTGCGTCTGCGCGGCCATGGAGCGGGACTTGACCACCGTCCGGGGACTCCGGCGGCCGGAGAATCCGGCAGCAGCAGGGACACCATGACGACGGAAAAGACCGATGGCTTTCGGCTGACCGCTGCGCGGTTTCGTCTCGCGGTGCTTCTGTCGGACCTGACAGAGGCTCACAAGGTGGTCGCCGGCCTCATGCTGGAACATCTGCACGGGGAAACCGGCCGGCGCGATGGATCGCTGGTCACCTGGATCGGCGTCCCGACCATGGCGGCGGTCCTGGGGCTGCATCCGCGCACGATCAAGGCCGCGCGCACCACCATGCTCGACACCGGGATCCTGGTCGACTGCCACGAGGGTGGCCGCGGGGCCGGCGACACCAAGTGCGTGGAGTTTTCCATGCGGTGGCTGGAGGACATGGAGGCGAAGCTGCGTCAGGGTGGTCAGTTCGCCAAGCTCGGCAAGGGCAAGGGGCAGAAGGGTGACCGGACGGCCACCCTTCCCGGCCTGTTCGACCGCACGGCGGATGGCGGGATGGGTGACAGGACGACCACCCATTCCAGCGCGGATTTCGCGGGCGTGAAGGGTGGCGAGGACGCGATGGGTGATTCCTCTGTCACTCTTGTCGCACCTGATGCCCAAGAATCCCACCCCCAGGCTGTGGACAATCCGGCCGCACGCCCCCTTTCTGTGGATAAATCCGGCTCCGAAACGGTCCAGGACACGGCAAGGGTGGCAATCGCTGCCGATAAGGGTGGCAGCGAGGCCTCGATAAGGGTGAACGTGGAATCACCCGAACATATAGTTAAACAGGGATCTAACCCCGCGCGTGCGCGCACGCGAGGCCCACGCCAGCCGGGTCAGCCACCCATCCCCTCCGCCCAGCTGAACATCATGCTGCCGATCGACTGCGGTCCGGTCGGCCGTGCCATGGCCGAAAGCCGAGCGGCCGCTGCAGCGCGAAGCGATGGCCACCTGGAGACGCTGCTGGAACGGGCAGGGGGGCTGCTCGGCGATCGTGGCAAGGGCAACCTCGCCGTCAGCGCCCTCCAGTCGACCAACCCGATTCTGTTCCAGGGACTGATCCGCGGCCAGGAACTCGGTGACCCTGAACTCCGGACCGCCCTGAAGGCGGCTCTGGATGCCTGCCAGGGGGCGGAGGCAGTGCCGGCCTCCGCCCCCCTGGCACCGCCCCCAGCAGCCCCTCCCGCGCCTTCTCTGGGCGTTTCGGAGGAGGTTGTGGCGCTGACGGTCACCAAGGTGCTGGCTGCCATGGCACCGACCCTCGTCGCTGCCACCCTTGCGGCCCTCCGGGGCGAGCAGGCGGCAGCAGCATGATAGGATAATTGTCCTCCAAGGTGGTATTCTCTACCCCTATCGTGTGATACTACTCCTACCTTCGGGGCGCCCTTTCTGCGCCTGTTTGGGGGTGTAGGGTGGCCGAAAGGGGCACGCCAAAGGCGGTGGAAGGGGACATCCAGGACGCGGCTGAAGCGTCCAGGGTGCTGGTGGCGATCGCATCGGCTGAACGGCAGCTGGCAGCGGTCACAACCGACCTGGTCACCGACGTGGCGGCCCTGCAGGCGGCGGCCGAGACGCGGGCGGCGCCGCTGCGCGCCCGCATCGAGGCGCTGACCGCGCGGTTGGAGAGCTGGGCGACCCGGCGCCGCATCGGTCGGGCCCGGTCGATCACACTGACCACCGGCCGGCTGTGCTGGCACCCGCGCCCGGACAGCTTGGCGATCGCCGACGAGGCGGCGCTGGTCCGGTGGCTGCAGAGCAACCGGCCGGCCCTTTTGCGCAACAATGTTTCCATCGACCAAGCGGCGATCCTGGCCGATCCGGACGCCGCAGCCACCCTGCCGGGCGTCACGATCCGGCCGGGGCGCGAGGCCTTCGTGGTCGCGGCCGCCGCGGTGCCGCCGGCGCGCCGTCCGTTCCAGCGGCACGAGCCATGATGGGCGAGGTGGCCATGTCGTTCAGCCGTGCCGAAATCAAAGCCATGCGGCCCGCCGAGGCCTTTGTCACGCTGCAGGGCCTGCGCGAGAAGCTGCGCACCATCGGCCTGGACGCCGAGGCCTACGACACCACCCTCGGCCTCCTCGAGGAGCAGCTGGTGCGCGGCACCGTCGTCGACGCGCGCGACGTAATGGCGATCGCGCAGGAGGTCCTGCACGGGCAGCGCAACGATGGCGCCATGGTCAATCCCGAGCTGGTGCCGGCGCTGATCGCGGGGCTGTCGGCGCTGACCAACACCCAGCCGCTCGCCGGCGTCTGACATGGGCCGGAAGAAGCAGGGGCGCGACCGGCGCGCCGCCCGCCAGCTGACGGCCAGGGAACTGCGCGAGCGCGCCGTGCGCCAGCAAGACCGGGCGACGCGCAGCCTGCTGGCCCAGGCCGAATCCCTCCGCTTCTCGATCAGCGACACCCGCCACATCCCGATGCCGACGATGCCCACCACCACCCGCACCGTGTCCTACCCGGTCGGCGGCCGCCGCGGCGCCCACGACGACTACCGCCGCGCGCCGCACACCGCGACGGCCGCGATCCCGCCCTGGCAGCCGGCGCCGGGCGAGGAGCTCCTGGAGGGGCCGTGGGGCGGCTCCGGTGGCTGGACAGTGGAAACGGTGCGGGAGTGGCTTGCCGAGGCGATGGAGACGCTGCGGGCCTGCCCGAAGGACCACCCGGGCGGCTGGCGTAGCTCGATGCCGGACGTCATCCACCAGGCCGCCCTGGCCTATGGGTGGTCGGAGGCGCGGATCCGGATCCTGCCCACGCCGTCCGAGCTCGGCCGGCTCGACGTGGTGCTGCAGTGGCTGTTCCTCCTTGAGGGCATCGACCAGCGGAAGGCGGTCACCGCGGTGGCCATGGGCATCTCGCTGCGGCGGGTCGCCAAGGCGCTGCACTGTTCGCACACCCACGTCGCCACGCTGGAGCGCAAGGCGGTCGAGCTGCTCGTCGCCACGCTGAACGGCTGATGGGTGATTCCAGAGACACCCTTACGGCGGCGGTCGCCACCCCTATGCAAGCGCATGCCAAAGGGTGGTCAAGGGTGATTCCTCTGTCACCCTTGGGCGGCCGCCACCTCGTGGGCGAGGGTGATTGCGGAATCACCCTTGGGAGGGTGGTTGCTGCGTCGCCCTTCGCTGCACGTTTAAAAATAATAGTCCTCTTGAAGCGATTTACCCGACTCGCTACGTGTCCGCCTCATGCATGCAAGCGAAGGGGAAGCGCATGAGCGGTAATTTCAAAATTGTTGAGACTGTCACGCTGGCCCACAAGGAGATCATCATCGGCACCAGTGGACGTCGGGTTTGGCGCCCGGAGGCTGAGGTCTCAGTGCACCTTGAAGGCAATGTGACCACCCGTCCCGTAATCACCTCTTGGGGCGACACGTCGCTCTCTGAAGCTGAGGCCGATGTGGTGGCGCGGGCCGCTCGTTGGAACCTGGCTCGCAAGCTGGCGGCTGTGGCGAGCGTGGAGGCAACGGATTTCACGGCGGTGCGCACCGCCGAAGGCTGGCGTTCGACTGTCCGTTGGGCTCTGGCTGACGGGCCGGACGTCACGGTCACCGTCCCCAGCTATGGCTCTCGGGAAGATGCTCGGGATGCTGCGCGCCAGATCGTGAAGGATGCGACCATCGCGTTGTCCCCGGCGGCTGACGATCCGATCCGCACTGGTGAGGGTGCGCCGCTTCCGACCCCGCACTGGTTCGGGCAACTCACCCGCTACGGCAGCGTTTTTCCGTAAGACGGCGCCGAGGGGTCAGCACTGGCGAGGGGGGTGGTGCCGCCGCCATCCTTGCCGGTGTCGCTTGCAAACTCACGATGCAAGCTGGATGACGCCATATGGGCGGCATGATGGCGTTGACATGACGCCATCATGACGTCACATTGGCGTCAATCAGGCGGCATTCAGCCGCCTATGTGCCGTCACAATGACAGCAATCCAGCACCATAATGGCATCGGAGTGGCGTCATGATTATCACAGTGGGTGGCATGAAGGGCGGCAGCGGGAAATCGCTTGCCGCCACCAATTTGATGGTGCTGCGCCGCGCCGCTGGCGTCGATGCGCTGCTGGTCGACGCGGACGACCAGGAGACCGCCAAGGAGTTCACCGACCAGCGCGAGGCGCTCGGCCACGGCGTGCTTCCCCTGGTCCAGCTGACCGGCAAGACGGTGCGTGACCAGGTCCGCCAGCTCGCCGGCAAGTACACCGACGTCATCATCGACACCGGCGGCCGCGACACCGCCAGCCAGCGTGCGGCGCTGACGGTGTCCAACGTTGTCCTGCTGCCATTCCAGCCCGGGAACTTCGACCTGTGGACCTTGGAGAAGGTGGAAGGGATCATCGAGGACGTGCGGGCGGTGAACCCCGAGCTCGACGCCATAGCCTACATCTCCCGCGGGCTTGCCGTCGGATCCGACAACGAGGATGCGGCCGACCTGCTGCGGCAGTCTCAGGTGATCCGCTTCGCGCCGGTGACGCTGATGGGACGGAAGGTCTTCAACACCGCCGCTGGGAAGGGGTTGGCCGTCGCAGAGCTGACGTCCAAGAGCAGCTCGGAGCGCAAAGCGATCGCGCAGGCCTCGGCCGAGATGCAGCAGCTCTACGACCTTGCGTTCGGCTCGGTGACGGCAGACAGCCGCCAAAGTGACGCCACCGTAACGCCATAATGGCGTCATCGTGACATCAAAGAAGCGCCATAACGACATCAAGGATAGCAGCCATGGCCATCACCCCTCGCGTCAAACCAGCCCCCAAGCCTCCGGTGGATGAAGCCGCCGTGGACCGTGTGATCAACCGGGGTCTGGCCCGGGCCGATACGGAGCCGGCCGCGGAAGGGAAGGTCCGCCGGTTCTCGTTCCGGGCACCGGTCGAACTGATGGAGCGGATCGAGGCCGAAGCGAAGAAGCGTCCCGGCACCGTGTCCGCCAACACTTGGCTGCTCGAAGCGGCTTACGAGAAGCTAGGCCGGGCGGGCTCCGAGTGACGACGCCTGAATGACGCCAACAAGGCGCCATAATGACATCATGGTAGCGTCAGAATGGCGCTATGCCTCCTGGCGTCATCGCGTCGGTGACGCCACCGCTTCATGGTTCCGATTCGGGGGGTGGGGGATTTGGTGACACCCCCCTGTTGTCCACAACGCCGGACTTATCCCGGGGGATTTGGTGACGCAAGGTGGGGGATTTGGTGACACGACTCGACTTATCCCGGGGGATTTGGTGACGAGTCAAAAGGTAAGGACAAAAGAAAAAACAAATAGCTCCGTCACCAAATCCCCCACCTTGACGGCAGCGACGAAAAATTGAAGATCGACCGGGCTGATGGGGAATGCGATGGGTGAAATACATCAACTCGTTTTGCAGGTTGGGCATAATGCCGCTCGATCTCAATTCCCCCACAGCGAAGCCGACATCGCGGCTGCTGTGCTCGCCGATGAGACCCGTGACACCGGCTTTTCGTATTCCGGCTTCGCGCTGACGGCCTTCCCGTACAAGAAGCTGCCCACCGACGCCAGCTGGACCAAGGACGGTCACCAGGTGACCATGACGGTCGACCCGGGCAGCCTGAAAGTGGCCGGGAAGGTCAGAAAATACGGCGTGCCCTACGGAGCCTCGGCCCGTCTGGTGATGATCTACCTGCAGAGCGAGGCGGTGCGAACCTCCTGTCCAACGGTCGAGCTGGGCCGGTCGCTGCGGGCCTTCGCCACCGAACGGCTGGGGCTGGAGTGGGGCGGGTCGACCGGCAAGGCTCTCCAGGATCAGATCTACCGCCTCTCGGCCTGCAGCCTGAAATTCTTCTGGTCCACCGCCCGCAGCGACCATTTCGAGTGCCCGCGGCTCATCCGCAGCGGCTCCTTCGCCGGCGCCGGCGCCGCCGACGATCCCCAGGCGCGCCTGTGGGACGATTCCGTCACCCTGGATGACGAGTTCTACAAGCACCTGCGGCTACACGCGGTGCCGCTTCTCGACGCCGCCGTCCGCGCCCTCGCGGACGAACCGGTGGCGCTCGACATGTACGTCTGGCTGGCCTACCGGCTGCGCAGCCTCGATCGGCCGACGCCCATGTCCTGGGCGGCCCTCAAGGAACAGTTCGGCGGCGGCTACAAGACCGTCCGGCAGTTCAAATACAAGGCCGGGCCGTCTTTGCGCCGCGCCCTCGCGGCATACCCGGAGGCCGTCGTGACAATCGAGGACAAGGAGATCGTCCTCTACCCCAGCCGCCCGCCCATCGCCCGATCGGCCTGACGAGGGGGCGTCACCAAATCCCCCACCCCGACCGGCTGTAGCTGGATTCCGCGGGGCGTTTGCACATGTCGCTTTACAAACCTAGGATTATTTTCCATCGTGTGATTCACGATGCGCTCATCACGCCCGCCCGGCTTCCGCCGCGGCGGGCGTTCCTGTTTCTGGCGCACGCGCCCGATCGTCCCAACCGCTGGTGACCCGTCCATGATCCGCTTCGACGAACCCGTTTCGGTGCTCCTCCGGTGTGCCCAGCAGCTGTACCCGGCTCTGGCCACCAAGGTGGTGCTCGTCGACGGCATGCACGCCGCGGACGGCGCCTGGGGAATGACCTGGTGGCCGGATGGCGCCGGCGAGCTGCATCCCGACTGGGAGGACGGCATCACGGCGTTGATCCTGATCGACGCATCGGCTCCCTATTACGCGGTGCCGGACATCCTGGCGCACGAGTTGGCGCACGCTGTGGCGGGACCGGACGGCGGCCACGCGGATGTCTTCGCCGCCGCCTATCTGGCCCTCCACGCCGCCTTCAGCCGCGCCCACGGGTGCGAGCCGACGGCCGAGCTCGTGGCGGAGCTGCACACGCTGGTCGACTGCGCGCGTACCGGCCGGCCGTACGAGCCGGCCGGCTCCGAGATCGTCCCGGGCGGAGTCTGACCCGCCCAGCCGGCCAATTGGAGCAAATGCCCGCGTTGCGGTGCGAAACGCATTCGCACCAGCGGGAGTCCCTGGCCGCCGCCGTGGCGGCGTTGGCACCGATAGGTTTCGCCATGGAACACACCACCCGGCCGGTTTGTGAGGGTGCATGGGGGACCTGACCACACAGCCAGCAGCCTCATCGGCGCCGGCGGCGCCCTTGCCCCTGACCCGGCTGCAGGAGCGCCTCCTCGACGCCTTTCTGGCCGGCCGGACGCCGCGCACGCAGGCGGCCTACCAGCGTGACGTCGCCGACTTCGCCCGCTTCGTCGGTGTGGCCGATCCGGAGGAGGCCGCCCGGCGGTTGCTCGCCACGCCGCACGGCGACGCCAACGGCCTGGCCATGGCCTACCGTGCCGACCTGATCGGGCGCAAGTTGGCGCCGGCGACCGTCAACCGCCGCCTGTCGGCGCTGCGCAGCCTGGTGCAGCTCGGCAACCAGCTGGGCCTGATCCAGTGGCAGCTCCAGGTCGACAACGTCCGGGCCGAGCTGTACCGCGACACCCGTGGGCCTGGCCGGTCGGCGGTCAAGGCGATGACGCGGATGGCCGCCGGCCGCGGCGGGATGAAGGGCCTGCGGGACGCGGCGATCCTGCGCCTGCTGCACGATCTCGGGCTGCGGCGGGGCGAGGTGGTCGCGCTCGACCTCGCTGATCTTGACACGATCGCCGGCACGCTGGCCGTGCTTGGCAAGGGCCGGACGCAGAAGGAGCTGGTCACGGTGCCGCCGGCGACGCTGGCCGTGCTGATGACCTGGGTGAAGCGGCGGGGGCCGGTTCCCGGCCCGTTGTTCCGCTCGCTGGATCCGGCGGGGAAGGGCGACGGCCGGCTGACCGGCACCGCCGTCTACCAGATCGTTCGCGCGCTGGGCGAGGACGTCGGGGTGACGGCGCGGCCGCACGGGTTCCGCCACACCGCGATCACCACGGTGCTCGACCGCTCGAAGGGCGACATTCGGGCGGCGCAGAAGTTCAGCCGGCACCGCGACGTGCGGGTGTTGGAGCGCTACGACGATTCCCGCGAGGACCTCGCCGGCCAGATGGCCGACCGGATCGCCCGGGACGACGACTGATGGTCGCGGCGCCGGGCGCGGCCGCCGTCGGCTCGCTCGTCTGGCGGCCGGCCTTCCGCTCGCGCAACGCCGTCGCCTACCTGGTCAGCCGGTCCTGGCGGTCCGACGCCAAGGCCGCCGACATCGGCGCGCTGAAGGCGGCGAAACGGACCTGCGCGCCCGACGTGCTGGACGCCGCGGCCGCCGACGTGGCGCTCGTGGCGGCGGCGCTGGGCGGCCCGCTGACCGGCTGGACGGTGACCACGGTGCCCTGCGGCCACAGCCGGCGGCCGGACTGCTTCGGCAAGCAGCTCGCCCAGCGCTGCGCCGGTCGGCTCGGGCTGCCCTTCCTGCAGGTCTGGGCGGATCGCTTCGTCTCGGGGGTCAGCCACCCCAAGGAGTTTGCCAAGCTGCCGCCGCTGGAGTGGCAGGCGGACCCGCCGGGCCCGATGCTGCTGATCGACGACGTGGCGACCAGCGGCTGGCACATCGAGGAGGGCCTGACGGCGCTGCGCGCGCGCGGCGTCGCGGCGCTGGGCCTGGTCTGGATCGGCGGTGAGGTTGCCCCGCCACGGCCCGAACGGGCCTCCGCACCGCCGCCGGCCGCCGCCGGCTCGTACACCTGGTGGCTTCCAGGATCTTGACGATGAGGACCGCCATGGTCGACCTGTCCCCCCGCGCCCCGGCCGACGGCCTGGGCTCGTCCTTCGGCACCCTGCCGTTCGACGTCTACAACACCCGCCAAGCCGTCCTCGATGGCGGCGTGGCCACCGCCGTGTGGACGATGCCGGCGTGGTACGGCGCCTTGCACGGCGTCGCGGCGGAGCTGGCCTTCTGGGCCTGCGTCCTGCTCGCCGTCGGCCGCTTCGCCTGGTTCGTGCTGGACCTGGTCGCGCGCTTCCGCGCCGGCCGGCCCCCCAAGCCGTAAGGTGCGCACCATGACCCTCGATGCGCGCTCCCTGATGGCGGCCGTGAAGGCCAATCTCGGGGCGCTGGAAGGCTGCCCGGGCCACCGCTTCGAGCGGATCGCGCCCGGGCAGATCTTCTCGAAGTATCGCTGTGCGGTCTGTGGCGGCACCGCCGATCTCGACTTCAAGACGGGCTACGAGCAGGGTCTGCAGCACGGCAAAACCTCGGCCGGCGCGGTCTGAAGCTTACGAAAATGGGCATTATCGTAAACTCTGAACTGGTGCGCACCATGACGCAGGACGCTCAGAAGCCGGCCGAAACCGCCGATCCGCCGGCGTATTACGAGGACGCCAAGGGACGCATGATCCCGGCGCGCTTGGTGAAGGCCACCGACCTGTTGGAGGACCAGCTCGTCCGTGAGCTGCTGGAGCGGGCGGAATCCCTCGCTGCGACGCTGGCCGCCTTCAAGGCGGGCGTCTTCAACGACGTCGGCGCCTTCCTGGCGATCCTGGCCGATCAGTACGACGCAAAGCGCGGCGGCAAGAAGGGAAACCTGACCTTCACCAGCTTCGACGGCAAGCTCAAGGTTCAAGTCGCCGTTGCGGATCACCTGACGTTTGGCCCTGAACTCCAAGTCGCCAAGCAGCTGATTGACGAATGCATTGGTGAATGGGGCAAGGACGCGAACGATAACATCCGCGTTCTTGTCGATCACGCTTTCCGCGTTGATAAGGAAGGCCAAGTCTCCCGTGAAAGTGTCTTTGCTCTGCGCCGTGTCTCCATTGCCGATGCCCGGTGGGCGCGGGCAATGGAGGCCATCGCTGACAGCATCCGGGTGGCTGGCACGAAGACCTACGTCCGGTTCTACCACCGGGACACGCCGGAATCGTCGTGGCGATCGGTCACGCTGGATCTGGCGAACGCCTGACCTCACCCGCCGGATCCCGTCATTATCGTAAACTCGGGGCTGCC
The DNA here is from genome assembly GCF_017876095.1 of Azospirillum agricola. Taxonomy (GTDB): domain Bacteria; phylum Pseudomonadota; class Alphaproteobacteria; order Azospirillales; family Azospirillaceae; genus Azospirillum; species Azospirillum agricola. The sequence goes on along the minus strand of NZ_JAGINM010000038.1, from coordinate 14,305 downwards.
CATGACCCTCACCCAAGCCATCCTGACGCTGGCGCTGGTCTGTGCTGTCGGCGTTGGCGCGCTGGTCGCTCTGGCCATCCATCTGGGGCGGTGCGCAGGTGCGCACCACCAGCTCGGTGCGCACCATGTCCCTCGTGTTTATCGCCGGTGGCGGCCGGATCGGGAGGCCTGACATGACCACCCCCACCATCAACCCCATCCTTCAGCAGGCGGCCAACGCCAGCGTGGCCAGCGATCTCGCCTTCGACGCACATCTGCTGCTGTTCAAGGCGGCGCTGACCGTGGGTGATCCGGCTCGCATCCAGGCGGCCCGGCAGGCCGCGATCGACACGTTCGAGGCCCGGCTGGATGCGCACGCTGCGCTCTATGCCACGGACCGACAGCTCGGCGGGCGGGTGTGACCATGAGCAAGCGCCTGATAGTGCTGAAGCCGCGCCTCACGCCCATGGACGTGCGCACCGCGCGCCCGGCGCCGAAGCAGCCCGACGCGGTCCTGGTGTCCTCGGCGTGGCAGCAGCTCGTCGAGCGGGCCATCCAGGTGCGCGGCCGCCGGTGCGAGCGCTGCGGCAAGACGCACGAGGACGATGGCGCGCCGGTCAAGCTGATCGGCGACCACATCCACGAGCGGCGGGACGGCGGCGCCGAGCTGGATCCGGCCAACGTCCAGCTGCTGTGCGCCAGGGCGGGCGGCGACGGCCGCCAGCACGCGGATGGGGCGTCGGGTGGGTGCCATGCCCGCAAGACCTCAGAGGCCCGCCGCCGGCGGCTGGGCGGGCTCTGAGGGGGGAGGGGGTTTGGATCCGGACCGAGGGGCCTGCCCGCCCTACCGGTATGGGTCTCACGCGCAGATTATTTTTCCCCTGGGCGATTCCAGGTGCGCACTTTCGCGGGGGGCGCGGTAGCCCATGACGAAGCGCAAAGACATCGATTGGTCGGCCATCGAGGCCGACTATCGCACTGGGAACTATAGCAATCGGGCCCTGGCGGCGAAGCACGGGGTGTCCGAGGCGGCGATCCGGAAGAAGGCCGGCGAGGCCGGCTGGGTGCGCACCGGGTGCGCACCCGCGCACCACGGTGCGCACCAGCAGGATCGCCAGCCGGAACCCGAGATCCTGCCGCCGGTGCGGCCGCAGCTTCCACCGGCGGACGGCACCGCCTCCTCCGCCGCGGCGGCGCCGGTCGTTCCGGTCGAGCTGGCGGACCATGTGCGCGAGCTCGTGCGCCGGCAGCTGCACGAGCTGGACACGACCACGTCGCAGCTCGACGACATCGAGGACGCGATCCATGACGAGACGCAGGGCGATCGCAGCGGGCGGCGGCGTTCGGCCATGCTGAAGGCGGTCAGCCTGCCGGCGCGGTCGCTGACGTTGAAGACGATCGCCCAGGTCCTGGAGCTGCTCGGCGAGGCCGGCGCCAGCAAGAAGAAGGTCGGGAAGAAGGAGCAGCGGCAGGAGGCGGCGGCGGAGGCCGGCCGCGGCCGCTACGCCCCGCGCCCACCGCCGAAGCTCGTGGTGGACAACGGCTGATGACGGCGCCCTTCGACGGTCAGCCGGTCTGGAGCACCGCGTGCCCGGACTGGGAGCGGCGCATCGTGGCGTCGGAGAGCCTGGTGCCGTTCGCGCCCCTGTTCCCAGGCGAGGCCGCGGCCGCCATGGACGTCTTCAACGGCCTGCGCGTCGTCGACGCTCCGGGCAGCCCGATGATGGCGGACGCCGCCCGCCCGTGGGTGAAGGACTTCGTGGCGTCGATCTTCGGCGCCTACGATCCGGACAGCGGCCGCCGCTTGGTCAATGAGTTCTTCCTGCTGATCAGCAAGAAGAACACGAAATCGACCACCGCCGCCGGCATCATGCTGACCGCGCTGATCCTGAACTGGCGGGAATCGGCCGAGTTCATCATTCTCGCGCCCACCATCGAGATCGCCAAGAACAGCTTCGACCCGGTCCGCGACATGATCCGGAAGGATCCGGAGCTCTCCGACCTGCTGCTGGTGCAGGAGCACACCCGGACGGTCACCCACCGCCTGACGAACGCGACGCTGAAGGTGGTGGCGGCCGACAACGATACGGTCGGCGGCAAGAAGGCCGTGGGCATCCTGGTCGACGAGCTCTGGATCTTCGGCAAGCGGGACGGCGCCGAGAACATGCTGCGCGAGGCCACCGGCGGGTTGGCCAGCCGGCCGGAGGGGTTCGTCATCTACCTGACCACCCAGTCGGACGAACCGCCGCGCGGGGTTTTCCGCACCAAGCTCCTCTACGCCCGCGGGGTGCGGGATGGCCGGATCACCGACCGGAAGTTCCTGCCGGTGATCTACGAGTTCCCGGACGCCCTGCTGAAGGAGGAGAAGCACAAGGACCCGGCGTATTTCTACATCACGAACCCCAACCTCGGCACCTCGGTCGACGTCGAGTTCCTGGAGCGGGAGTACGCCAAGGCGCTGCAGGATGGCGAGGATTCGGTCCGGGGCTTCCTGGCGAAACACCTGAACGTCGAGATCGGCATGGCCCTGCGGTCGGACCGCTGGGCCGGCGCCGACTACTGGCTGCGGGCCCAGAACGTCGACCGCGCCTTGACCCTGCGGCGCATGCTGGAGCGGTGCGACGTGGTGACCTGCGGCGCCGACGGCGGCGGCGCCGACGATCTGTTCGGCTTCGGCGCGATCGGGCGCGAGAAGATCACACGCCGCTGGCTGGCCTGGTGCAAGGCGTGGGCGCACCCGGTGGCGCTGGAGCGCCGGAAGATCAACGCCACCTGGTACGAGGGGTTCGTCAAGGACGAGGACCTACAGGTGATCACCGACTACCCCGAGGACATCGATGGGGTGGTCGAGCTGGTCGAGCTGGTCAAGAAGGCGCAGCTCTTCGCCGGCATCGGCCTGGACGTGATCGGCATCGGCGCCCTCGTCGACGCCCTGGACGTGATCGACGTCACCCAAGAAAACGGGCTGATCGAAGGCATCTCGCAGGGCTACAAGCTCAGCGGCACCATCAAGACGGTGGAGCGCAAGGTGATCGACGGCTCCTTCGTCCACGCGGGCCAGCCGCTGCTGAACTGGTCCGTCAGCAACGCCAAGGTGGAGCCGACCCGCAACGCCTTCCTGATCACCAAGCAGGCCTCGGGCAAGGCGAAGATCGATCCGCTGATGGCGATGCTGAACGCCGCCGTCCTGATGGAGCGCAACCCGCAAGCGAAGCGGTCGGTCTACGAGGACCGCGGCCTCCGCAAGTTCTAGGGGACATCGTCATGAAGAAGCTGTTGGAGCGCACCGCCGCGGCGGTGGGCGTGATCCTGCTCGACCTGACCGGCGTCGCCGGCGCCGCCTCGGTCGCCTATGGCGCGTGGCTGGCCTGGCCGCCGGCCGGCTTCATCGTCGGCGGGGGGCTGGTGATCGCCGGCGTCTCCCAGCTGTCGCGGACGATGGCCGCGCGGGGTGACGGCTGATGCGAGGCCTGTTCGGCGGCATGGTGGCGCCGGTGCGCAAGTCGGCCGCGGCCGCTGCCGACGGCAGCGCGGTCGCGGCCGGCCGCACCGCCGGCTGGATGCCGCTGCTGACCACCAAGTCGGCGGTGGGCTTGGCGGTGTCTCAGGGCACCGCCATGAAGGTCAGCACGGTGTTCGCCTGCGTGAACATCCCGGCCGAGGACGTGGCCCGCGCGGTGCCCAAGCTGTACCGCAAGCTGCCGCCGCGGGTGCTGGATGACGGCCGTGTCCTGCCCGGCGGGCGGGTGGAGGTGACCGACCATCCGGTCGCCCGGCGCTTCGTCCGGCCGAACCAGTACCAGGACTGGAACCAGTTCGCCGGCATGATGGAGCGGTGCCTGGGCCTGAAGAGCAACGCCTACGCGGTGATCCTGACCGACCGGCGCGGAAATCCGGCGCAGTGGATCCCGATGAACGCCGACAAGGTGACGGTGCTGGAGGCGGTCGACGGCTCGGTGTTCTACCGCTTCGCCACGGCCGGCAACGTCGAGCGGTCGCTCTTCGACCGGCTGTTCCGCCAGACCGGCAGCCTGACGGTGCCAGCGGAATACGTGCTGCATCTGCAGGACGTCGGCTTCAGCATGCTCTACGGCTCATCGCGAATTGGCTTCGCGGCCGACGCCATCGGGCTGTCGATGGCGCAGGAGCAGGTGGCCTCGGCCTGGATGGCGAACGGCGCTAAGCCGTCGGTGGTGCTGGTCACCGACAAGGAGCTGTCGGAGCCGGCCGCCAAGCGCATCAAGGCCGAGTGGGAAGAGCTGAACGGGGGCCTCGGCCGGCAAGGCGGCACCGCGGTGCTCGAGCAGGGGTTGAAGCCGGAAACCCTGTCGCTGAAGTCGACCGACATGGAGTTCCTGGCCAGCCGCAATTTCCAGGTGGAGGATATCTGCCGGTTCTTCCGCATGCCGCCGCACAAGGTGGCGCAGGTGAAGGGCGCGACGAACAGCAACATGCAGGCGCAGGACAGCGACTATCTCGACAACACGCTGTCGCCGCGCTTCACCCGGTGGGAGCGCCGGCTGGATTTCCATTTCCAGCTGGCGGAGCAGGGGTTGGAGGTGGACTTCGACCTGTCGGACCTGTTCCGGGCCGACCCGTCGACCCGCATGGCAACGGCGCGCCAGGGCTACAACGGCGGGATCCTGACGCAGAACGAGGCGCGGTGGGTCTTCGATCGGTCGCTGCCGCCGATCGAGGGCGGCGACGTCCTGATGGCGCCGACCAACATGGCGGCCACCGGCAGCCACGCCTCCGGCTCGGCACCCGACGGCGCCGGCCGCCCCGCGGACAGCGAACGGCTCGACAAGGGCGCCTCGGGGGTGGCGCAGTTCCCTTTTTCTGGCGGGGTGACCAAGGGGCATGAGGACCAGCCACGCGATGAGCGCGGGCGGTGGGCCCGGACCGGCGGTGCGCTCCTCGATCTGTTCGAAGCGGCGGCCAAGCCCGGCAACAGCCAGGCGGTGGTCGAGCTCGGCCTGGTCGGAAACGCCGACGACGTGCTGAAGGCCACCGGCCTGTCGCTGGCGGGCTACCAGCGCACGGTCGACACCTACGGCGTCCGCCACGCCATCAAGCACCATGGCAACGCGAAATCCGAGGCGAAGCGCGGACAGCGGGCGATCGTCCAGGAGGATTTCCGCCACATTCCGGCGATCGTGTCCAAGCCGGACAGCATCGAGGCGGCCGGCAAGAGCAAGCTGGGGCGGGATGTGCTGCGCTACGGGAAGAGGATCGACGGGGTCGAATACACCTACGTCGCCGAGGTGCTGACCGGGCGCAAGCGCGAGACGATGCTGACGATGTATTCGCGGCCCGTGACGTGAGCGTGCTGGACCCGAAGGTCCCCCCGTCACTGAACGGCCGAACCGATTTCACGGACCGCGTGTGCAGCATAGCTCCGCCGGCGGTCACGGGCAACTCTGGGAAAGGGGTAGGGCATGGACCTGAAGCGCAAATTCATCGGGGGCACGGTCACCAGCGGGGACGGCCTCGGCCCGCGCCAGGTCCGCGTCGTCATTTCCGCCGGCACGGTTGACCGCGCCGGCGACGTCGTCGTCCAGAAGGGGATCGGGTTCGACAATTACCAGAAGAACCCGGTGGTGCTGTGGAATCACAAGAAGGATTTCCCGGTCGGCAACGCCATTGAGCTGATCCCCAAGGGCGATCTGACCGAGGCCCTGGTGGAGTTCTTCCCAGAAGGCGTCGATGAAACGGCCGACCGCATTTGCCGGATGGTCAAATCCGGCGGGATCAAGGGCGTGTCGATCGGCTTCGACCCGCTGGAGGCGAAGCCGCGGAAGGACGGCGGCGTGGAGTTCACGCGCTGCGACCTGATGGAGTTCAGCTTCGTCACCATCCCCTGCCACGCCGACGCGCTGGTGGTGGAGCGCGCGCTGGATGCCGGAGTGTGGGGCCGGCCGGCGGTCCTGCGCGTGCCCGCGGAGCTCTCCAAGGACGCCGTGGCGCAGATCCGGAAGGATTGGCTGGAGGCGCGGGCCTCTGGTGGCCTGTTCATCGTCGGGCGGGATTGGCAGCTCGAGGATGATGGCCTCGTCACCAAGCAGCTGGTGACGCGCGATGCCCCGAAGCTGGCGGTGAAGGGCCTCTATGACGTCGCCAGCCTCGCGAACCTGCTGTCGAGCCTCGGCTACATCCACAGCAACGCCGATTGGGAGGCCGATTACGAGGGCGACGGCAGCGCGGTCCCCGGCATGCTGGCCGACGCGATGCGCCAGCTCGGCGAGGCGCTGATCGCCATGACGGCCGAGGAGGTGTCCGAGCTGCTGGCGAAAGCCGGCGGCGAGAAGGCGGCCACGGCGGCGCAGCTGAAGAGCTTCGGGGCGATCGTGAAGGCCGGCCGCACGCTGTCAGCCGCCAGCGAAGCCGACATCAAGGCCGTGGTCGACCTGATCGGCGCGACGAAGGCCAGCACGACGCCGGCGGCGCCGGACGATGCCGCCGATGCGGACGCGGCCGCCCGTGAGGAGCGCGAACGGCGCGTAAAGGCGATGCGCCTGTCCATCGACTGATTTCCCCCGCCCGTGCTGGCGAAGGGCCGCGGCCGCCTTTGGGGCGGCATTTTTTATGTCCACAGGAGTCCACCATGACCATCACCCAGCTCCGCCAGCAGTACGCCAAGGCGGTCGACGATCTCGCCACCCTCACCGGTGACAAGGACGCTTTCGAGAAGAAGGAGGCGGAGGCCCTGCAGCTGAAGGGCCAGATCCAGCGGATGGAGAAGCAGCAGCTGCTCGCCGCCGAAACCGCCGAGCCCAGCCCGGGCCAGCCGACCACCCCCGTCATTCCCACCACGCCCGCCCAGCCGCAGGAGAAGGTCGCCAAGATCGGCGGCTTGGTGAAGTCGCTCTACAACGCCGGCGGCAATTTCATGCTGGCCAAACAGTGGGCGACCGAGAACATGGGCGAGTCCCATCCGGTCACCAAGGCCCTGAACACCGCCACCGCCACCGCCGGCGGCGCCCTGCTGGCCGAGGATATGGCCAACGAGGTGGTGGAGCTGCTTCGGCCCCGCACGGTGGTCCGTTCCTCCGGCGCCCGCGTCGTTCCCATGCCCCGCGGCACCATGCGCATGCCCAAGCAGACCAGCGGCGTCACCGGCACCTATGGCGGCGAAGGCGCCAAGGCCGGCACCCAGCAGGGCAGCACCGGCGGCATCACGGCGACCTTCAAGAAGCTGACGGTGCTGACCCCGGTCAGCAACGACTGGCTGCGCTACGCCTCGGCCGCCACCGATTCCATGGTCCAGGACGACATCCTCCAGGGGCTCGCCGGCACCGAGGACCTCGCCTTCCTGCGCGGCGACGGCACGGGCGAGTGGCCGCTGGGCATGCGCAACGCCGTCCTGCCCGGCAACCTGATCGCGTCCGATCCGACCTTCACCCTGGAGACGGTCGACAGCGAGCTCGGCTCCGCCAAGCTGGCCTTGGAGCTGCGCGACATTCCCATGCTGAACCCGTGCTGGTTCATGAACCCGCGCACGGCCGAGTTCCTGTGGAACCTGAAGAACGACAACGGCTTCTATGTCTACCGGGATGAAATGAACAGCGGCAAGCTGCGCCGTTACCCGTACAAGACCACGACCCGCATTCCGCAAAACCTGGGCGTCGGCGGCGACGAGACGGAAATCTACTTCGGCGACATGGCGCAGGCGATGATCTTCGACGCCCTGGCGCTCTCGATCGCCATGTCGAACGAGGGCACCTACACGGCGGAAGACGGCACGCAGCGCAACGCCTTCGAGCGGGACGAGACCCTCTTCCGCGGCATCGCCGAACACGACTTCCACATGCGCCACGACGGCGCCGTCTCCGTCATCCACCGGGTCAAGTGGAAGTAAGCCCCCGCGGACCGTCCCCGGCCGGCCGCCGGTTCCCCCTCACATTCGGGAGTGTTCCCTGATGCAACGCATCCTTCAGACCGACATCGGGTCGGTCATCACCGCGCGCGCCGGCTCGGCGATCGCCGCCATCACCGCCGGCAGCGGCAGCGACAACGTCGCCGTCAACGGCCTGGCGATCGACCGCAACGCGCTCGGGTTGCCCGGGTCCGCCCTGGTGACTCTGCTGTTCACGGCCACGCTGGGCGCCGGCAAGACGCTGTCGGTTCCGGCCTTCAAGATCCAGGACTCCGGCGATGGTGCCAGCTGGGGCGATTTCACCGCCTTCACGGCGCCCGGCGTGGTGGCCACCACCAGCGGCTCCGGCCAGACCTCCGCGAAGGTCTGCCTGACCGGCGCCCGCCGCTATGTCCGCGTGGTGTTCCAGCCCGACCTGTCGGCGGCGGACACCGACACGGCGTCGGTGGCGGCCTCCTGGACCTTCGGCGGCTTCAGCGTGCTGCCGTCGCCGGCCTGACCTTCCAGGCCGGCGCGCCCGGTTCCCTTTCTGCTCTTCTGTCCCTTGGGAGACTGCCTGCCATGACCACTCTCACCAAAACCCCCGTCCGCTTTCTGAAGACGGCCGCTCCCTATCTCGCCGGCGAAATCGCCGGCTTCCCCGCGGATCAAGCGGCCGACCTGGTCGCCCGCGGCGTCGCCGAGCATTACGAGGACACCGCGAAGGAACCGCCGAAGAAGGCGGCGCGGACCGCCGGCGCCGACCCGGCAGCCTGACCCATGCCGGCGCTCACCGTGGCGGCCGCCGTGGCCGACCGGTCGCTGGTCGACGTCGCGCGGGTCCGGGCCGAGCTCGGCATCAGCGCGGCGGCCCTGGCGGACGACGTGCTGGCCGGCTGGATCCGGGATGACAGCGACGCGGTGTGCGCCGCCTGCGGCGCGGCGGCCGACCAGAAGCGCCGCCGCACCTTCCTGGCCGAGGACGTGACCATCACCTTCAGCGCGGCCGAGGCCTCCCGCGCGCGCCGCCTGCTCCTGTCGTGGCGGCTGGCGCTGGACAGCACCACGGTGGCGGTCCGCGTCGGCGGGGCCCTCCTCGATGCCGGCGCCTACGACCTGGATCCGGATGCGCTGCTGCTGTCGCGCCGCGACGGCGGCAGCTGGGGCGATGGCGTGGTGGTGACTGGCACCGCCGGGTGGGCGCCCGGGGACGTGCCGGCGGCGCTGCGCCAGGCGGTGCTGCGCCTGGTGCGGCTGCGCTGGGAGGGCAGGAGCCGGGATCTGACCCTGAAGGCGATCAGCCTGGAGGGGTCGGTGCGCGAGGAATATTGGATCGGCGGCACCGGTCCCGGGGGCAGCGGCATCCCGGCCGACATCATGGCGGCGCTGCGGGCCGAGGGCCTCGTCGCGCCGGCGGTGGGGTGACGGCATGGACGCCCGCAACATCGCCAACCTGATGCGCCGCCACGGCCGGCCGGTCGTGCTGCGCCGCCAGCTGCCGACCACCCCGGTGTCCTTCGCCACCGTGGTGGTGCAGGGGCTGGAGCGCGCCTTCGGCGTCCACGAGCTCGCCGGCGCCATCGTCCAGGGCGACCACCAAGTGATCGTCCTCGAGGAGGAGCTGGCGGCCGCCGGCTACCCGCTGCCCGTCCAGCACAACGACCTCGTCGTGATCGGCCCGATCGTCACCGACGGCGTCTGGCAGCGCGGCAGCGGCCGGCCGCTGACCATCCAGGACCCGGGACCGCGCGCCGGTGTCGGCTTCTGGATCCAGGCGCGGGGGTGACGCTATGGCGAGCCTTCACGCCTTCGAGCTGCTGCGCAGCTTCGTCGACGCGACCTGGCCAGACGCGGCGCCGGCGCCGTGTCCGCTGAACTGGGACAACGAGGCCTTCGCGCTGCCACAGCCGTTCGACGCGCAGGACCAGCCGCAGTGCTGGGGCCGCGTGCTGGTCAACGGCGACCTGTGGGAGCAGCAGTCGATCGGCGCCGGCGACCCGGCGGCGGAGCGCTGGGGCGAGACCGGCAGCCTGCTGCTGACCGTCTTCGCCCCGGTGAACGCCGGCAGCCAGCCGGTGCGCGCGCAGCTGACCGCCTTCGCCGAAATGTGCCGCGGCCAGGACCTCGGCGGCCAGCTCGAGCTACAGGACGTGCATTTCGACCCGATCGGCACCAAGGACGAGTCCGGCGCCTGGTGGGGCATGACCATCACCATCGACTGGTTCAGGAGTTGACCACCATGAGCACGCACACCGTCGCCAAGCCCTTCAGCACCCCGACCCGCCGGTTTGCCGTCGGGCAGCCGGTCACCGAAGCCGACATCACCGGCCCGCTGTCCTTCGCCGAGCGCGTGGCGCTGGGCCAGATCGCCGCACCGGTGCTCGACCCGGTGCCGGCCGCCGAGCCCGCGCCAAAGCCGGCCAAGGGCGGCAAGGCGCCGACCGGCGAGGCGGACCCCGCCGCCTGACCATCCACCCTGTCATCCGCATTTCGAGGCCGCCCGTGTGAGGCGGCTTTTTCTTTGGCCGGAAGGAGCCGTCCATGACCAGTTCAAACCGCGTCCGCCTCTCGGGCGTTGCTGAAGCCACCTTCGGCGAGACCCCCGCCAACCCGCGCATGCGGCGGCAGCGGGTCACCTCGATCGGCCTGTCGCTCAAGCCGGAATACGTCGAATCCGACGACATCCGCGACGACCGTATGGCCTCCGCCCCGATCATGGTGGGTGAGTCCAACACCGGCCAGATCGGCATCGAGTGGCACTACCCGCTGCCCGGCAGCCTCCTGGACGAGGAGATCAAGTCGGCCTTCTGCAACGACTGGGTCAACACGCCGTGGCGCGACAACGACGGCGTCGCCGATTCCGTCATCTCGGCCGTGGTCGCCACCGGCGGCGTGGTGACCGTGGCGGCCGGCGCGGCCTTCGTCGCCGGCCATCTGGTCCGCTTCACGAAGTTCGGCATGTCGGCCAACAACACCATCGCCAAATGCACGACCGGCAGCGCCACCGTGCCGGCCTTCGCCGGCGCCGGCCTGGTCGACGAGGCCGCTCCGGCCGCGAACGCCCGGATGAAGGTCATCGGCCTGGAAGGCGCCGCGAGCGACCTCACCGCCCTGGCCGACGGGCTGGGCTCGATGGCGCTCGACTTCACGACGTTCAACCTGTCGATCGGCCAGTGGGTGAAGATCGGCGATGTCGGGGCCGCCTACCGCTTCGCGACCGCCGGCGCCAACGGGCGCGCCCGCATCGTCGACATCGCCGCCAACAAGCTGACGCTCGACAATCTGCCGGCGGCCTGGGCGACGGACAACGGCAACGGCAAGACGATCCGGGTCTTCTTCGGCGACGTGATCCGCAACGGCGTCCAGAAGATGGGGGTCACCCTGGAGCGCGGGTTCATGGGGCAGACCGTCCCAACCTACATCCCGCAGCGTGGCATGCGGATCAACACCCTGGAGTTCGGTGGCCAGGCCAAACAGAAGGCCTCCGGCTCGCTCTCTTTCGTCGGCATGCGCGGCGAATCCAGCCAAGTCCCGCTCGACGCTTCGCCGGATGACGCTCCGGACGACGTGAACTACCCCGTCTTCGCCTTCAGCGCCAATTGCGGGCGGGTCGGCTACGGCGGCGGCGCCCTCGGAACGCCGAACTGGGCCAAAGCGCTAAAGTTCACCCTCAACAACAACCTGCGGCCGCTCGACGCCATCGCGGACGGCGACAGCAACGCGCCCGGTCCGGTGGACGTGCAGGACGGAGCGTTCGATCTCGCGGTGGAGCTGGACTGCTACTTCGGCAACGACAGCATCCTGAACGACATCCTGACCGGCACCGGCCGGGCCGTGAACGCCTGGCTCGACAAGAACGGCAAGGCCATCGTGTGGGAGGCCCCCTACCTCACCCCGCGCGAGGGCGACCCGACGGTGTCCGGCAAGAACCAGGACGTCATGCTGCCGGTGCGGGCCACCGCCTCCAAGGACCCGGTCACCGGGGTGCAGTGCATCCTGAATCGCTTCGAGTTCGTGCGCTGATCCCCTGACGCGATCCCGCGACCAACGGGACAGAGGCTGCCCTCGACCGGGGCGGCGTGGCGGCTCGCGCGGGCCGCGGGCGGGCGTTTGGTCGGCGCCCGCCCATCCACCGCGCACTCCGACCAACCGACCATAGGAATCACGACCATGAAGACCAACCTGCTGACCGCCGCCTCGCTTGACGCCCTGCTGGTCGACGAGAACGTCTACATCGACGGCCGCTGGGTCCAGCCGGACCCCGACCTGCCCCTGCGCATCAAGACCAAGCCGCTGGGCGACGAGTACGCCGACGCGCAGGCCCGCATGCAGCGCAAGGCCGCCACGGGGCTGGGCGGCGACACGGAGAAGCTCCCGGTCGCCGTGAAGCGCTCGATCAACGCCAAGTGCCTGATCAACCACGCTCTGATGGACATCGAGAACGCCGTCGTCGGTGGGCAGGCGCTGGACTTCGAGGCGTTCTGCGCCCTCATCCAGGAAAAGCGCGGCCAGAAGCTGCTCGGGCTGGCGTTCACCGCCGCCACCATGGCGACCGAGGCGGAGGCCGAGGAGGTCAAGGAAGCGGAGGGAAACTGACCGCCGCCCTTCAGGATTTCCTGACCCGCAAGGCCGGCGACGTCGATTTGCTGGCCGACCTTGCGGCGGAGGAACCTGAAGCGGCGGCGCTGGTTGCCGACCGTCTCGCCGAGCTGGGCGAGGCGGTCGAGCCGCACGCCTGGTGCCGCTGGGCCTGGCGGGCGTGGCACACGCTCTCCGACAGCCGCCAGTGGCGCGGCGGCGGCATGGGGCCGGCGACGCCCAGCCCCATTCCCTGGCCGGTGGTGGCCCGGTACGCCGCGCACCACCAGCACCCGCTGCCCGTCCTGCTCCGGCTGCTGCGCGCCATGGACGATGTCTATTGCGCCTGGTGGGCCGAGCAGGCGAAGGCGGCGGCCAAGCGGACGGAGGACTAGCCCATGGCCAAAGCCGCCGCCTTCGCCCGGTCGCTCGACCTGTTCGTTGACCGCACCCTGTCGCCGGCGGCGCAGTCCGCCCGGCTGGCCGGGGCGGCCAAGCGGGAGCTGGCACGGCTGGTCGCCGAGGGGCACGCCTCGCCGTCCTACCAGCGGTTCGTCGACGGGCGGGAGGGCGCCGCGGAGGAGACGGTCGCGCCGGCGCCGGGCGGCCGGATCGTCTATCGCTTCAATCACCTTGGCGCCGTCGGCACCTTCGCGGTGTCGTTCCTACGGCAGCGCAGCCCGGCGGCGTCCGGGCTGCCGGCGCGGCCGCGGAACGGCAAGCACGGGGCTTATCGGGACAGCTTCTGGATCGGCGTGAACGGCCGGGCCTTCCCGGCGGCCCGCTACGATCCGGAGCTGGTGCCGGCCGGCGCCGAGCTGGTCATCTACAACATCAACGCCTACAGCCGGAAGGTGGACGTCCAGCAGGTCGGGGGGAAATCCCTCTCCTTCAGCGTGCCTCCTGGGATTTTCGACGACGCTGCGAAAGCCATTCGCACCCGGTACGGGTCGCTCGTCGATGTGAAGCGCGTCTACACCATGCGCTTCGATGGCCAGTACCTCCTGAAAAACGAACAGGTGCATCGGTCCGGCCGCTATGTCGGCCGGTCGCGCAACCGCGCAGGCAAACCGGTGGAAAGCCCGGCGTTGATCATCACTCCGCGCCTGTGAGGCTGCCCATGACGTCACAAGTCGAAAGCCTGTCCGTCGGCTACGAGGACAACGCCTCCGCGGCCGCCAACACCAGCGCCCAAGCCATCCGGCGGGTGGGTGAGGAGGCGTTGGCCACCGAGGCGAAGGTCACCCGGGCCAGCCGGTCCGGGGCGCAGCTGGCTCGCGCGTTCGGCGATGCCGAACGGCTGGCCGCGCGGCTGACGGCGGCCACCCGACCGTACCGCCAGGCCCTGGAGGACCTGGAGCGCAGCGAGCTCAGCCTGGCTGAGAAGGAGCGGCTGCGGGTCAGCATCCTCGCCCAGCAGGACGCGGCGGTGCAGCGGGTCACCGCGCAGCACGAAAAGCTGATGGCCGGCCTGCGGGCGTCGGAGGCGGCCGCCACCGCCCAGGCCGCCGGCATGGCCGCCGCGACCGCGGCGGCGGGGTCCTGGTCGGGGGCGATGGCCAGCGTCTACGCCGCGGCCGGATCCGTCACCACCGGGATCAATGGCACCGTCCACGCTCTACAGCTGCTGAACGCCGATTTCCGGACCGGCCATGCCGGCTTTGCCGAGTGGAGCGCTGCGGCGAAAGGGCTGGAGGCCAGCCTGCGGGGCGTCAGCGCGGCGCAGAAGGCGATCAACGACGCCACCGGTATCAGCCGCCAGACCGTCAACACCGCCACCATCGGCCCGCTGAAGCACGCCGTCACCGGCACCGCCGCGCCGACGGGCAACACCCTGGGGCTGGTGACGGGTGACGCGAGTGCGACCGCCGCCCGGCTGGCCGACCTGGAGGC
>NZ_JAGINM010000037.1 GCF_017876095.1 Azospirillum agricola | reverse complement strand
GACGGCGGTCGCCAAGGACGGCAGCGCGGTGGAGGCGACCAGGAGCGAACCGCTGCTGGTGGTGGTCAACCCGGTGACCGACACGCCGACGCTGACCGTGCAGCCGGCAAGCGGTGACGAGGACACGGCGATCGCGCTGAACATCGCCTCCGCCCTGACCGATACGGACGGGTCCGAGACGCTGACGATCACGATCGGCAACATCCCGAGCGGGGCGACGCTGACGAACGCGGCGGGCGACACGCTGACGATCGGCAACGGGTCGATCACGCTGACGCCCGGCCAGTTGGCCGGCCTGAAGATCACGCCGCCGCGCGACAGCGACGTCGATTTCACCCTGACGGTAACCGCCACCGCCAAGGACGGCACGGCCGCAGCGGTCAACGTCCAGAAGACGCTCGCCGTCACCGTTATCGCGGTGGCCGACGCGCCGACCGCCGTGGTGACTCCGATCTCCTACAACCTGAGCAACGGCCAGAACGACACGCTGACCGGCACCGCCGGCAACGACACGCTGCAAGGCGGTTCCGGCCACGACACCATCTACGGCGGCGCCGGCGACGACGTGATCTACGGCGATGGCACCGGCGTCTTCACCGTCAGCCTCAACGTCGGCGCCACCCTGTCGGACACCGACGGGTCGGAATCGATCGACAGGCTGGTGATCTCCGGCGTTCCGGCCGGGGCGAGCCTGAGCGCCGGCACCTGCGTGACCGAGGCCAACGGCACCACCACCTGGACCCTGACCCCGGCGCAGCTCAACGACCTGAAGCTGACCGCCAAGGAGGGCGACAGCACCCACCCGATCAATCTTACCGTCACCGCCACCTCGATCGAGCAGGAGAACGGCAGCACCGCCACCAGCACGCCCAAGACGCTGTCGGTCACCTTCACCGGCACGCCGCAGGGCAACGATAGCCTCGACGGCGGCGACGGCAACGACACGATCTATGGCGGGGGCGGCAAGGACACGCTGCGCGGCGGGGCGGGCGATGACAGCCTGGACGGCGGCGACGGCGACGACCTGCTGGCCGGTGGCCTCGGCGACGACACCATCGACGGCGGCGCCGGCACCGACACGGTGACCTACGCCGACTCCGCCACCGCCGTGAACGCCAATCTGGCGACCGGCGTCGGAACCGGCGAGGGCAATGACGTTCTGCGCAATCTGGAGAACGTCACCGGGTCCCGGTTCGACGACGTGATCACCGGCTCCAGCGGCGCCAACGTCCTGATCGGCGGGGCCGGCAGCGACACCATCAGCGGCGGCGGCGGGACGGACACCATCAATGGTGGGGCTGGCGACGACCTGTCGATCTTCGTGGTCGGCGAGGGCGGCACCTCCGCCAAGCCCGAACTTCAGGACGGCGACACCGGCATCGACACCTTCCGGGTGATGCTGACCAGCGCGCAGCTCGCCAACCCGGCGATCCTGGCCGACCTGCGCACGCTGCGCGACAGCATCGAGGCGGCGGCGGCCAAGCCCAACGCCGCCAACGCCGACACCTCCACCAACAGCGCGACGACTCTGACGGCGCTCGGACTCCGCGTGGTTGATTTCGAGAAGCTGGAAATCTACGTCGATGGCCAGCCGGTCAACGTCCGTGAGGTGCTGAACTACAACCCGAACCCGCCGACCGCGACCGCCGCCAACACCCCCGGCACCGAGGACAACGTGGTCAATGGCCGGCTGGCGGCGACCGATCCGGACATCGCCAACGGCCGCACCGACGACACGCTGACCTACCAGGGGCCGGGCACCAACGGCCAGCCGGTGCGGCTGGCGCATGGCACGGTGGTGGTGAACGATGACGGCAGCTTCACCTACACGCCGGACCCGGACTTCAGCGGCACCGACAGCTTCACCTTCACGGTGCGGGACAGCTACGGCGGCACCTCCACCGCCACCCAGACGATCACGGTGGCGCCGGTTGCCGACGCCTTCCAGATCGGCACGCTCAACGCGCGCGGCAACGAGGACCAGGCGGGCGGCATCGCGCTCTCCCCGACCATCACGCTCAGCGACGTCGACGCCGCCAGCCCGGAGGCGGTGGAGAACGTCACCCTGCTGATCCCGGCCTCGCAGCAGGACGCCAGCGGCGCCAAGCTGTACCTGAACGGGGTCGAGCTGACGCGCGGCGGTCCCGATGCCTCGGGCAACTACAGCTGGACCATCCCGACCTCGGCGCTCGCCGCGGTCGGCGGCACAGCCGGGACCTGGAGCGTCCAGGGCCTGACCGTCACCACCGCCCACAATTCCGACGCCGACCTCAACTACACGCTGAAGGTCGGGACCGTCGACGGCAGCGGGGCCACCGCGTCGCGCCTCGTGCAGACGGCGAGCGGCACCATCACCGTCGACGCGGTGGCCGACGCCCCGACCGTGACCGCCGCCGCCGCCACGACCAGGGAGGATGTCTCGGTCGCGCTGTCGATCACGCCGACCCTGACCGACACCGACGGGTCGGAGAGCATCAGCGCCATCACCATCTCCAACGTCCCGGACGGGGCGATGCTGAGCGCCGGCAGCTACGTGACCGAGGCGGATGGCACCACCACCTGGACGCTGACCCGCGCCCAGCTGGCCGGGCTGCGCATCACCCCGCCGCACGACTTCTCCGGCACCATCACGCTGAGCGTCACCGCGACCTCGGAGGAGCGCGAAAACGGTTCGACCGCCGTGTCGGCTCCGGTCCCCCTGTCGATCACCGTGACCGGCGTCGCCGACGCGCCGATCGTCGGCGTCCAACCGGTCTCGGGCAACGAGGACACGGCCATCGCGTTGGGCATCACCGCCGCGCTGTCCGACCTGACCGGCGAAACGCTCGACCACATCACCATCACCGGCGTGCCGGAAGGGGCGACCTTGTCCGCCGGCATCCACAACCCCGACGGAAGCTGGACGCTGACTCCGGCGGAACTGAACGGCCTGACCTTCACGCCGCAGCACGACTACTCGGGTTCGGTGACGCTGACCGTCACCGCCACCTCGGTGGAGGGGATGACGACCGCCACCTCGGCGCCGCTTTCCTTCGCGGTGACGGTCAAGGCCGTCGCCGACACCCCGGTTCTGTCGGCGTCGAGCGCGGTCGGCCGCGAGGACACCGCCATTCCGCTGTCGGTCAACGCCGCCCTGACCGACCGGGACGGTTCGGAAACACTGACCATCCTGGTCGGTGGCGTGCCGGCCGGTGCGACGCTGAACCATGGCACCTACGACGCCGCGTCGGGCAAATGGGTGCTGACGCCGGCCGACCTCAACGGTCTGACCATCACCCCACCGTCCAACTCCAACGTCGGCTTCGATCTGACCTTCACCGCGCGGGCGACGGAAAGCTCCAACGGCTCGATCGCCGACGCGGCGCCGGTGACGGTCCATGTCGAGGTGCAGGGCGTCGCCGACGTGGCGACCCCGACCGGCGCGCTCAGCGCGCGCGGCACCGAGGATACGGCGATCAACCTGCAACTCGGCAACCTGCAACTCACCGACACCGACGGGTCCGAGCGGCTGTCGCTGGTGGTCAGCAATCTGCCGGACGGCGCCTCGCTGTCGCTGGCGGCCGGGCATGAGAGCGGTCTGGTCTATCTCGGCAACGGCCGCTGGTCGGTCGACGTCGAGTACCGCAACGAATTGACCCTGACGACCAAGGCCGACTTCTCCGGCACCATCAACCTGAAGGTCGACGTCATCACCACCGACAGCAACGGTGCGGCGACCATCGTGGTGAACGGCGAGACGTCGGGCGGCGTGCTGAAGCAGACCCGCGACCTGACCGTCACCGTCGATCCCAAGGCCGACGAGCCGATCGTCTCGATCAGCGCCAGCGCGCCCGAGGACAACCCCGGCGGCATCCCGCTGGTGATCTCGGCCCTGACCGGCGACAGCGACGGGTCGGAGCACATCTCCGCCATCGTCATCTCCGGTCTGCCGGCCGGCGTGACGCTGACGAGCACGATTGCGGGGGCGCTGACCGACAACGGCAACGGCCGCTGGTCGGTCGATCCGTCCAAGCTGGGCGGCCTGCGCCTGCATGTTCCCGAACACAACGCCGATGATTTCCAGATCACCGTGTCGGTGACGGCGACCGACGGCAGCGACAGCCTGACCAGGACCTACACCCCGACGGTGGTTGTCACCGCCGTGGCCGACGCGCCCATGTCGAAGGCGGCGGACGGCACGCTGGTCGCCTACCATGTCGACGATCAGGTCTCGGCGAGCGGTGTTCCGACCGACATGGTGCTGAACCTCAACGCGCATCTTCAGGACACCGACGGTTCGGAATCTCTGGCGGTCATCATCGAGGGCGTGCCGAAGGGCTCGCTCCTGAACTTCGGCATCGACAACGGCGACGGCACCTGGACCCTGTCGCCGACCGACTACGCGGCGGCTCTGGCGGCCGGCGGCGTCAAGCTGACCGTGCACAACGCCAACGCGGCGGGCATCAGCCACGCCACCGTCACCACGAACGGCCAGACCTACGACCAGGGCAGCCTGACCCTGACCGTCCGTCCGTTCAGCATCGAGCAGGAAGGCGACCGCAACACCAGCGTCTCCGACAGCTTCGTCGTGAGCTGGAGCGTCGCGCAGTCCTCGAACGGCGGCGGCAACAACGGCGGCGGCAACAACGGAGGAGGGAACGGCGATCCGACCAGCCCCCCGCCGCCTCCGCCTCCGCCTCCCCCGCCGCCTCCCCCGCCGCCGGTGGTCGATCCGAACACCGGCATCGGCAACCAGCGGCCGGCCGGCCTCACCACCGGCGAGGACACCGCCGTCGCCCTCAACCTCGACAGCGGCCTGTCGGACTGGCAGAACGTAACGGCCGTCAAGCTGACCGGCATTCCGGCCGGAGCCGAGCTGAGGGATTCCCTGGGCACGCTCATCACCGTCCAGGCGGATGGCAGCGCGACGCTCGATCCGTCGAAGCTGGCCGGCCTGACGATCAAGCCGCCGGCCAACAGCGACGTTGACTTCACACTCGGCGTGGTCGTCACCTCGGGCGCCAACAACAGCCAGACCACGGTGACGCAGGCGGTGACGGTGACGGCCATTGCCGACGCCCCGTCTCTGACCGTGCAGACCGCCTCGGGCGACGAGGACACGGCCATCGCGCTGAACATCACGGCGGCGCTCACCGACACGGACGGGTCGGAAAGCCTCGTCGGCGTCGTCATCGACAATGTGCCGGTTGGCGCCAAGCTGTCGGCGGGCTTCGAGGACTCGACCAACCCCGGCCGCTGGGTGCTGACTCCGGACCAACTGGCCAACCTGAAATTCACCCCGCCGGCCAACGCCAGCGGCACCATCCAGCTCAGCGTCACGGCGGTGTCGCGCGAGAGCAGCAACGCCGACCGGGCAACCACCACCCGGACCCTGGCGGTCGAGGTGGCGCCGGTCAGCGACGCGCCCACGATCAGCGTGACGGCTCCGACCTCGCGGGAGGACGTGGCGGCCAACCTGTCGATCGACGTGGCGGTCACCGATCTGGTGGGCACCCCGGAGGCGATCAGCGCGGTGCGCCTGACAGTGCCGACCGGCTTCACCCTGTCGGCCGGCACGGCGCTCGGCGGCGGCGTCTACGACCTCTCCGGCCTGACGCCGGCGGAGCGCGCGGCGCTGACCCTGACGCCGCCGTCGAACTACGCCGGGACCGTGACCCTGACCGTCGAGGCGGCGGCCAAGGACGGCACGGCGGCCGAGGCCTGGTCGGCCAAGAGCTTCACCGTCACCTTCACGGCGGTCGCCGACGCCCCCGACGTCGCCGTCCACAATGCGACCGGCAACGAGGACACGGCGATCGCGTTGGACTTGTGGGCGGCGCTGGTCGACACCGACGGGTCGGAGAGCATGGCCATCATCCTGTCCGGTCTGCCCGACGGAGCCGTGCTGAACCAGGGCTCCAACAACGGTGACGGCTCCTGGACCTTGAAGCTGTCCGACCTGTCCGGCCTGAAGGTCATTCCGCCGCGCAACATGTCGGGCGGCATGGATTTGACGCTGACGGCGACCAGCCTGGAAAGCTCGAACAAGGACACGGCCAGCACCAGCAAGACCTTCCATGTGGAGGTGGTGGCGGTGGCCGACGCCCCGGCGATCAGCGTCGCCAACGCGGCGGGCAGCGAGGACACGCCGATCGCGCTCAACCTGTCGGCCGCCCTGGTCGACCGCGACGGGTCGGAGACGCTGAGCGTCGTGCTGTCGGGCCTGCCGAGCGGTGCCAAGCTGATCGATGCCGATGGCAACACCCTGATCCCGACCGGCGGGGCGGTCACCCTGACCGCCACCCAGTTGAGCGGGCTGAAGCTGCTGCCGCCGGCCAACAGCGGCACCGACTTCAACCTGACGCTGACGGCGACGGCGACGGAGCAGGCGACGGGGACCACCGCCACCAGCAGCCAGCTTTTCCGTGTCACCGTCGACCCGGTCGCCGACCA
The DNA here is from genome assembly GCF_017876095.1 of Azospirillum agricola. GTDB lineage: Bacteria > Pseudomonadota > Alphaproteobacteria > Azospirillales > Azospirillaceae > Azospirillum > Azospirillum agricola. Next base: position 43,990 of record NZ_JAGINM010000037.1, on the reverse strand, counting down.
GCCGATCGTCACCTGGACCCCGCTGACCGGAACCGAGGACACGGTCATCCCGCTGCATCTTTCGGTGGCGCTTGCCGACACCGACGGGTCGGAGCGGCTCGGCCTCGTGACCATCACCGGAGTGCCAGCCGGGGCCACGCTGTCCGACGGCACGCGGAACGCCGATGGAAGCTGGACGCTGGAACCCGGACAACTTGCCGGGCTGACGCTGACGCCGCCGGCCGACAGCGACGTCGACATCACCCTGACGATCACCGCGATCAGCCACGAATCCAATGGGACGACCGCCACCACCGTGGTGACGCTGCCGATCGCCATGAACGCGGTGTCGGACACGCCGACGCTGAGCGTGCAGGCGGCGAGCGGTGCCGAGGACACGGCGATCGCCCTGACGATCAACCCGGCGCAGACCGACATCGACGGATCGGAAACGCTGACCGTCACCATCAGCGGCATTCCGGGCGGCGCCAGCCTGAGCAACGATGGTGGCGACACGCTGACGATCACCAACGGGTCGATCACGCTGACGCCCGGCCAACTCGCCGGTCTGAAGATCACGCCGCCCGAGAACAGCGACACCGACTTCACCCTGACCGTCACCGCGCGGTCCAAGGATGGCAGCGCCGCCGAGGCGACGACCAGCCAGACGCTGTCGGTGACCGTCACGCCGGTGAGCGACACGCCGACGCTGAGCGTGCAGGGGGCGAGCGGCGACGAGGACACGGCGATCGCGCTGACGATCAGCCCGGCGCTGACCGACACCGACGGATCGGAAACGCTGACCGTCACCATCAGCGGCATTCCGGGCGGCGCCAGCCTGAGCAACGATGGTGGCGACACGCTGACGATCACCAACGGGTCGATCACGCTGACGCCTGGCCAGCTCGCCGGGTTGAAGATCACGCCGCCCGGGAACAGCGACACCGACTTCACCCTGACCGTCACGGCGACCGCGCGGGACGGCTCGGCCGCCCCGGTCACGGTCACCGACACGCTGACCGTCACGGTCAACCCGGTGTCGGACGCGCCGACCCTGACCGTCCAGCCGGCGACCGGCAACGAGGACAGCCCCATCGCCCTGAACATCGCGTCGGCGCTGACCGACACGGACGGGTCGGAGACGCTGACCATCACCCTGTCGGGTATCCCGGACCATGCGGTTCTGGCCAACGCCGGGGGCGTCCTGACGGTCAGCAACGGGACGGTGACGCTGACTCCGGCGCAATTGACCGGGCTGAAGATCACGCCGCCCGAGAACAGCGACGAAAACTTCACCCTGACCGTCACGGCGACGTCCAGGGACGGGATGGCGGCGGGCGCCGACACCGTGCGGACGCTGGCGGTGACGGTCAATCCGGTCTCGGACGCGCCGACGCTGAGCGTGCAGGCGGCGAGCGGGAACGAGGACAGCCCCATCGCGCTGTCGATCGCTCCGGCGCTCACCGACACCGACGGATCGGAGGTGCTGACGGTCACCCTGTCGGGCATCCCGGCCGGCGCCAGCCTGACCAACGACGACGGCGACGTGCTGGTCATCAGCGGCGGCTCGATCACCCTGACCCCGGCGCAGCTCGCCGGGCTGGCGATCACGCCGCCGGACGACAGCGACACCGACTTCACCCTGACGGTCACCGCGCGGTCCAAGGACGGCTCGGCGGTCGAGGCGACAACGGTCCGCAGCCTGACGGTGACCGTCGCCCCGGTGACCGACGCGCCGACGCTGAGCGTCCAGCCGGCGAGCGGCGACGAGGACACGGCGATCGCGCTGACGATCAACCCGGCGCTGACCGACACCGACGGGTCGGAGACGCTGAACGTCACGCTGTCGGGCATTCCGGACGGCGCCACCCTGCGGAACGCCGCCGGGGCGCTGACCGTGGTGGCCGGGGCGATCACGCTGACGCCGTCGCAGTTGACCGGCCTGACGATCAAGCCACCGGCCAACAGCGGGGACGACTTCACCCTGACGGTCACGGCGACGGCCAGGGACGGGTCCGCCGCCCCGGTTTCGGTCGCCGATACGCTGACCGTGACGGTCAACCCGGTGGCCGACGCGCCGGCCCTGACCGTCGCCGCCACCCACGGGCCGGAGGACACGGCGATCGCCCTGTCGATCACCGCCGCCCCGACCGACCTCGACGGGTCGGAGACGGTGACGGTGCGGATCGACGGCGTGCCCGCCGGCGCCAGCCTGAACCACGGCACCGACAACGCCGATGGAAGCTGGAGCCTGACCGCGGCGCAGCTCAGCGGCCTCACCTACACGCCGCCGGCCGACGCCAACGGTCCGGTGACGCTGACGGTCACGGCGACGTCCCATGACGGGACGAGCACGGCCACGGTGTCGCAGACCCTGACGGTGACGGTCGATCCGGTGAACGACGCCCCGACCCTCACCGCCAACGGCCAGGCGGCCGGCGTGGCGGGCGTGGCGATCGACGACGTGGACAGCAGCGTCATGTCCGGCATGACGGTCCGCATCACCGGCGGGTCGCAGAGCGGCGACACGCTCAACCTCGACAGCCTGCCCCTCACCACCGATTCCGTGACCGGGCGGAAGACCGTGGCCGGCACCGGGATCGAGGTGACGTGGGACGACGCGAGCCACAAGCTCTCGCTGAGCGGCGACGCCCCGACCGCCACCTACACCGATCTTCTCCACCATCTGGCACTGACACCCGGCGGCGCCGGGACACGGACGCTGGAGGTGACGGTGACCGACCAGCAGGGGGCCGCCAGCGATCCGCTGAGCGTTCAGGTGGAGGTTTCGAACGACGCGGTGGTGACCGGGACCGCCGGCAACGACACGCTGCACGCCGCCGCCGGGACGATGGCGATGAACGGCGGGGCCGGGGACGACCTGTTCATCTTCGCGCAGCGCGATGGCAGCCTGTTCATCAATGGCGGGGCCGGCTGGACCGACGTGGTGGAGATGGGCAACTTCGCCGGAGGGGTGGGGAACTGGCTGGACCAGATCGACTCGAACAGCTACACGCTCGACCCCTCGGGCCATGGCCTGACCTTCAACCATGAGTGGTCAGGAACGCTGGAGGACCAGAACGGGCACCAGCTGGTGTTGCAGAACATCGAGCGGCTGACCTTCTGATCCGGCACGGGCGGGAAGGGGGCGGTGCGCCGCCCCCGCACCGCACCTGCGAACCGCACCGGCGTCAGACGGGGGAGGATGTGTCGGTGGGCGTGTCGGGGCTGGCCGCGCCGCCTTCGGCGGGGGCACGTTCCTGCATGTGGGCGATGATGCGCTTCATCAGGCGGCCGAGCATCGCCCGTTCGTCCTCCGCCATTCCGGCGATGGGCGGTCCCAGCGACAGGCGGAGGGGATCACGGTTGAGCAGGGCCCGTCCCTCGTCGGTCAGGTCGAACAGCAGGCCGCGCTTGAATCCGGGATGCGGGCGGCGCGAGAGCAGACCCTTGTCCACCAGGGTGGAGACGGTGCGCGACACCGGGGCGAGGTGGATTCGTTGGAAACGGGCGAGCGCGCTCAGGGTCCGTGCCGTCTCCGGCGAATCGTGGAAATAGCGCAGGGCCACCCATTGCGCCGGGAACAGGCCCTCGGCGAAGCCGACCCCGTAGACCAGCCGGCTGACCTGATCGAGCAGGGTGACCACATCGTCCCCCATGGACCAGCCGCCGCCCTCCCCCGGCGTTTCCGACACGCGACTCTCCCCAACCCCGCGCCGGAACAACCGGCGAACGCGGCAAACACCCCCCATGGGAGGTCCCCGCCGCGCGGCGGGGACCTTATGGCGTGGACTGTAACGAAGTCGTTTCGTCAGGGGAAGCGGCAGTCTTCACACAGGATTGGGCGGCCGGTCAAAATCCTCGACGTGGATTATCGGACAGGAAAATCCGTCAGGGACAGATCTGGACTTGGTGGCGGAAGACCAGGGCAAGAGTTCAGTCGCGCCCGCGCCCGACCAGCAGCCGTTCCAGCCCGTAGACCCGGTCGAGCACCAGCATGGCGCCGACCGTCATGAAGATCAGCAGGGCCGAGACCGCGGCGACCAGCGGGTCGATGTTGTCCTGGATGTAGAGGAAGAGGCGGACGGGCAGGGTGGTGGTCTCCGGCGAGGCGATGAAGACGGTCATCGTCACCTCGTCGAAGCTGTTGATGAAGGCCAGCACCCAGCCGCTCGCCACCCCCGGCAGGATCAGCGGCAGTGTCACCCGGCGGAAGCTGGTCCAGGCCGAGGCGCCCAGCGAGGCCGCGGCGTTCTCGATCGAGCGGTCCATGCCGGTCGAGGCCGCCAGGATCAGCCGCAGCGCGAAGGGCAGGATGATGATGACGTGGCTCAGCACCAGCCCGGTGAAGGTGCCGCCCAGCCCGATCTGGGTGAAGAAGCGCAGGAAGGCGATGCCCAGCACGATGTGCGGCACCATCAGCGGCGACAGGAACAGCGCCTGGATCGCCTCGCGCCCGAAGAACTGGTGGCGTGCGATGGCCAGCGCCGCAGGGATCGCGACGGCGATGGCGATGGTCGAGGAGACGGCGCCGAGCAGCAGGCTGTCCTTGAAGGCGCGGACGAATTCCGGGTTGTCGCCGATCGCCTTGAACCAGCGCAGCGACGGCCCCTTGGTCGGCAGCGACAGATAGCCGTCGGGGGTGAAGGCGACGGCGCAGACGACCAGGATCGGCGCCAGCAGGAACGCCAGGAACAGCGCGTTGAAGATCAGCGCGATCGGTCCGTTGCGGTTCATTCGAACACCTGTTTGTAGCGCCGTTCGACCAGCCGGTTGCAGCCGACGATGATGACGATGTTGGCGAGCAGCAGCAGGATCGCCACCGTGGCGCCGAGCGGCCAGTTCAGCGTGTTCAGGAACTCGTCGTAGGCGAGAGTCGCCGCCACCTTCAGACGCCGCCCGCCGATGATCGCCGGGGTGGCGAAGGCGCTCGCCGCCAGCGCGAAGACGATGATCGAGCCCGACAGGATGCCCGGCACGATCTGCGGCAGCACGATGCGGCGCAGCACGGTGGACGGCCCGGCGCCGAGCGACAGGGCGGCGTTCTCGACCTGCGGGTCGAGCCGCTGGAGCGAGGCCCAGACCGACAGCACCATGAAGGGCACCAGCACATGGGTCAGCGCGATGACGACGCCGGTCTCGGTGTACATGAACTCGATCGGCTCCGCGACCAGACCCAGCGCCATCAGCCCCTGGTTGACCAGACCGGTCGAGCCGAGCAGCAGCGCCCAGCCCAGCGTGCGCGACACCACCGAGATCAGCAGCGGCCCCAGCACGATCAGCAGGCACAGGCCGCGCCACGGCGCCTTCATCCGGCGCAGGATGTAGGCCTGCGGCGCGCCGAGCAGGGCGCAGAGCAGCGTCACCAGCGCGGCGATGCGGAAGGTGCGCAGGAAGACCTCGTGGAAATAGCTGTCGGCGAGGATTTCCGCGTAATTGTCGAAGCGCCAGACGTCCTGGATGCCGCCGTAGAAGCTGAAGCTGTTCAGCGACAGCAGCGCCGTCATCAGCAGCGGCACAAGCAGCAGCACCGCGAACAGGGCGAGGCCGGGCAGGCTCAGCAGGTAGGGCGTCCAGGACCAGCCGGCGCCCGTCCGCACCGGCGGCGGGGCGGAGGGCGCGGCATCGGTCGTCGTGCTGGTGGTGGCGTCGGTGGAGGCCGCCATGGTCATGCCGCCTTTCATGCCGCTTCCTGGGCGGGCATCACCGCCATGTCCTCGGGCCGCCAGCCGACCATCACCCGCTCGCGCTCGTTCGGCAGGACACTGCCGTCGTGCTGGCGGATCACCATCATGCGGCCGGCGGCGGTCTCGACCTCGAACAGCCACTGGGTGCCCTGGAAGACGCGGGCCTGCACGACGCCGGTGAGGCCGGCGGCGGCGACGAAGCTGATCTTCTCCGGACGGACGGCCAGCGCCCCCGGCCCCGGCGGCACCGGCTGCAGCACCGGCCAGCGCGCGTCGCCGACGGTGATGCTGGATCCTTCGGCGTCCTGCCGCACGGTGCCCGGCAGCAGGTTGGTGCGGCCGAGGAAGTTGGCGACGAAGGCGTTGGCCGGGCGGTCGTAGGCCTCCTGCGGGGTGGCGACCTGCTGGATGCGGCCCTTGTTCATCACGACGACGCGGTCGGACAGCGCCATCGCTTCCGACTGATCGTGGGTGACGAGGATCATGGTGGTGCCGACGCTGCGCTGGATGCGGCGCAGCTCGATCTGCATTTCCTCGCGCATCTTGGCGTCGAGGTTCGACAGCGGCTCGTCGAGCAGCAGCAGGTGCGGTTTGATGACCAGCGCGCGGGCCAGCGCCACGCGCTGCTGCTGGCCGCCCGACATGCGGCGCGGGTAACGGTCGCCGTAGCTGTCCAGCCCGACCAGCTTGAGGGTCTCGGCGACCATGCGGTCGCGGTCGGCGCGGCTGGTGCCGCGCATCTCCAGCCCGAAGGCGACGTTCTCGGCGGCGGTCATGTGGGGGAACAGGGCGTAGCTCTGGAACACGATGCCGAGACCGCGCTCGTTCGGCTTCTTCGCCAGCAGATCCTGGCCGTCGAGCGTGATGCGGCCGGCGTTGGGGTCGAGGAAGCCGGCGATCATCTGCAAGGTGGTGGTCTTGCCGCAGCCCGACGGTCCCAGCAGCGAGATCAGCTCGCCCTTCTCCACGGTGAGCGACAGGTCGTCGACCGCGGTCCAGGAGGTGAAGCGTTTGGTCAGTTTGTCGAGAACCAGATAGGGCATACCGTCAACTCCCGTCGCCATCATCGCGAAAGCGCCAGCTCAACCCTCTCCTCCCCCGGGGGAGGCGTGAAGCCGACGGCCGCAGGCCGGATGAGTGCCAGAGGCACTCATAGGCGGAGCGCGGTCGTGAGGCTTGCGAACGACCTCTGGCCCGCAGGGCCGGTGAGGGGGCGTTACGGCCGGAGGCCGGAGAAAGAATCACGCGAAGCCGTTTCATGTGCGTTCACGGCACGCGGTGCGTCCCCCTCACCCAACCCTCTCCCCGGGGGAGAGAGGGCAAGGCAGGGGGCGATGTTGTTGGCTCAGCGCTCGATCTCGCGGGTCCAGCGCTTGTTCCAGGTCTCGCGGTTCTCGTTGATGGTCGCCCAGTCGACGACCAGCAGCTTGCCGACCTGCTCGGGGCCGTAGGGGATGCCGACCTGCTTGTCGGCCGGCAGTTCCACCGTCTTGTTGACCGGGCCGAAACCGGCGCTGACCGCCAGCGAGGTCTGCGCCTCCGGCATCAGCATGTGCTGGATGAAGGCCTGGGCCTCGGCGGCGTTCTTGCTGCCGGGAACGGCGCAGGCGGCGGACCCCAGCACGACGCCGCCCTCCTTGGGGTAGACGAAGGCGGCGGGGAAGCCGGTGTCGGCCAGCGCCTTGGCGCGGCCCGAACCCCAGACGGCGACGACCGCCTGATTGCTCTGGAACAGCTCGGTCATCTTGCCGGGCGAGGGCTCGTAGGCGAGCACGTTCGGGTTGATCCTGTCCTTGAATTCCTTGAAGCCGGGGTCGATCGCCTTCTCGCCGCCGCCGTTCAGCCGCGCCATCATCACCAGCGCGTGCAGGCCGTAGCTGTTGTTGATCGGCGGGATCACCAGCTTCTTCTTGAAGCGCGCGTCCTCGATGTCCTTCCAGCTGGAGGGGACCGGGACCTTGTTCTCCTCGAACCACGTCTTGTTGTAGACGATGCCGGTGCCGACCGCGCCGAAATTGACCGCCTTGCCCGACGGCATCTTCGCCAGATCGTAGAGCTGGTCGTACACCGGCGCCTTGGCAAGATCGGCGCAGAAGCCGAGCGCCACCGCCTGGTACATCGGGCCGTCGTCGAGGATGACGACGTCGATCTGCTGGTTGCCCTTCTGGGCCTGGAGCTTGGCGAGGTTGTCGGTGGAGTTGCCGGCGACATACTCGACCTTGACGCCCGCCGCCTTCTCGAAGGCGGGGATGATCTCCTTGCGCATGGTCTGCTCGAAGGAGCCGCCATAGGCCGCCACGTAGAGTGTCTTGTCCTGGGCCATCGCCGGGGCCATCGCGGCGCAGCACAGGGCCGTCGTCGCCATCAGTCCACAAAGCACGGAGCGCATCATCCGATCTCCTCTTGTCCCTGTCCGGTTTTCGCTGTCCCTTCGCGGGAACGCCGGTCCCTTCATCCTGGCCGGCGCCTTGGTGCGTTCTGACGCCCATCGAAGGGTGACGGGACGGTCACATAACCGTCAAATCGAATTCCCGCCTCCATTCATCCGGCAATGTTATAATTCCGTGGACCCAATCACTTCGCGGGCTCGGCAAGGCCACCCAGCTCGCTACGGAAGCGCCGGGCCTCCTCCAGGAAGCCGGCCAGGAAATCCTCGGCGATCATCGACAGCGGCACCTGGGCCGAGCGCAGGATGGCGATGTCGAAGGTGATCTTCGGCTCGAAGGGGCGGACGACCAGCCCGTGCGGGATGTAGTCGTAGGCGGTGAAGGGATCGACGATCGACACGCCGTAGCCGGCGGCGACCATGGCGCAGGCGCTCATGGTGAGCTGCGCCTCCACCCGCATGACGCGGGACACCTCGTGGTCGGCGAAGGTGGTGTCGATCCGGTAGCGCAGCAGCGTCGGCGGGGTGGTGGAGATGAAGCTCTCGCCGTGGAAATCCTTGGGCACCAGCACGTCCTTGGCGGCCAGCGGGTGGCCGGGCGGCAGGATGGCGACGGCGGGCAGGCCCGGCAGCTTCTCGGTCAGCACGGCGGCGTGGTCGATCGGCGTGTGGGCGAGGCCCAGTTCGCACTGGCCGGTCGCCACCCAGTCGAGGATGATCGGCGAGGTGCTGCCGCGCACCGCGATGTCGACCTTCGGCCGTTCCGCCAGGAAGCGGGCGACGTAGCGCGGCAGGAAGCCGACGCCGAGCGCCGGCATCGAGGCGACGCGCAGCGTGCCGCTGCGCCGCGCCGTCAGGTCGCGGGCGGTCTGCTCGATCAGCTCCAGCCCGACGAAGGAGCGGTCGACGACCTGATAGAGCGACATCGCCTCGCTGGTCGGCGCGATGCGCGGTCCGCGCCGCTCGAACAGCGTCAGCTTCAGGGCGTATTGCAGGTCGCTGATCAGCCGGCTGACCGCCGGCTGCGAGATGTTCAGCAGTTCCGCCGCCGAGGTGATGCCGCCGGTCAGCATGACCGCGCGGAACGCCTCGATCTGCCGTGGATTGATCATCGCCGCCGTTCCCCGTCCATTCGCCATGTTGTGGGCTTTTCATAACATTCACGTATGAATGCCCCGTCCAATCTGATTTGACAGTTATAAGTTGGCTGGGGATGCTGCTGCAAGGATCGGACGGCACCGGCCCTTGGCGGCGGTCTCCAGCGACGGGGGCGCCGCGCATGACGGGCCGGTCCGCGGGCTCTTCCGTCCAATGACCGCATGGTCGCGGCCGGAAACCCACCAGAAAAACGGAATCATCCGGAAGAACCGGCGGCACCGGCGGTTCGGGCGGGCGGAGCGGATTCCCCCCACGATCAGGTGGGCGGTCTGAGTCCGCGAGAGGCCGAGGACGGGAGTGGAGAGCATGGCAGAGCCCAATCAGGGCAAGGCAGGGCAGGGCGCCAATCAGCGAGGCGGGGAGTTCGACATCGCCGTGGTCGGTGGCGGGCTGGTCGGCACGGCGGTGGCCTGGGGTCTCGCCCGCACCGGGGTCAAGGTGGCGGTGCTGGACGAGGGCGACATCGCGGTGCGCCCGTCGCGCGGCAACTTCGCGCTGGTCTGGCTCCAGGGCAAGGGCATGGGCATGCCGGAATACGCCGGCTGGACCAGGGCCTCGACCGAGATCTGGGCCGGCTTCGCCGACACGCTGCGCCAGCAGACCGGCATCGACGTCGCCTACCGCAAGCCCGGCGGCTTCATGCCCGTGCTCTCCGAGCAGGAGCTGGAGGACCGCGCCAACGCCATGAAACGGCTGCACAACCAGCCCGACATGGTGCGCTACCCCTACGAGGTGCTGGACCGCGCCGCCCTGCTGAAGGAGATGCCCTTCATCGGGCCGGAGGTCGCCGGCGGCACCTATTGCCCGCTCGACGGGCATTGCAACTCGCTGCGGCTGCTGCGCGCCCTGCACGCCGGGCTGGAGCGCAGCGGCGTCGCCTACCGCCCCAACCACCGGGTGGACCGGATCGAGCCGCGCGACGGCGGCTTCCGCCTGACCACGGCTGCCGGCGAGATCCGTGCCGGCAAGGTCGTGCTGGCCGCCGGCCACGACAGCGCCCGGCTCGCCCCGATGGTCGGGCTGGAGGCGCCGGTACGGCCCCAGCGCGGCCACGTCATCGTCACCGAGAAGACCGCCCCCTTCCTGCACCACCCCACCGGCTATGTCCGGCAGACCGACGAGGGCGGGGTGATGATCGGCGACAGCTTCGAGGAGGCCGGCTTCGACACCACGCTGCGGCCCGGCGTCTCCTCGGCCATCGCCGAGCGGGCGATCCGCTTCTTCCCGCTGCTGGGCAAGCTGAACGTGGTGCGGAGCTGGGCGGCGCTGCGGGTGCTCAGCCCCGACGGCTACCCGATCTACGAGCAGTCGGCGACGGCGCCCGGCGCCTTCGTCGTCACCTGCCACAGCGGCGTCACCCTCGCCGCCAACCACGCGCTGACCCTGGCGCCGCTGATCGCGGCCGGGGGATTGAGCGACGCGTTCACGGTCTTCAGCGCCCGGAGGTTCCATGTTCCGCAGGCTGCCTGACATCGCGGGCGACCGCGTGTCCTTCACCATCGACGGCCGCCCGGCCGAGGCGCGCAGCGGCGACAGCGTCGCCGCCGCCCTGCTGGCCAACGGCGTCGCCGCCTGCCGCAACACCCCCGTCTCGGGCGCGGCGCGCGGCCCCTACTGCATGATGGGCGTGTGCTTCGACTGTCTCGTCACCATCGACGGGACCGGCAACCGCCAGGGCTGTCAGGTGCGCGTGGCGCCCGGCATGGCGGTGGAGACGCAGGACGGCAAGCGGGGGGTTGAGCGATGAGCGGCCACGACTTCGACCTTGCGGTAATCGGTTCCGGTCCGGCCGGGCTGGCGGCGGCGGCGCTGGCGGCCTCGCGCGGCCTGTCCACCGTTCTGCTCGACGAGCAGCCGGAGGCCGGCGGCCAGATCTACCGCGCCATCACCGAGACGCCGGTGCGCGACCGCCATGTGCTGGGCCCGGACTATTGGCACGGCGCCGAGCTGCTGGGGCCGCTGCGCGACAGCGGCGCCGCCCATTGGCCGGGAACCACCGTGTGGAGCGTCGCCCGCCCGCGCGAGGACGGCGCCGACGGCGGGCGGACCTTGCAGATCGGCCTGTCGCGCAATGGCACGGCGGCGATGCTGACGGTGCGCCATGTCCTGATGGCGACCGGCGCGCTGGAGCGGCCCTTCCCGATCCCCGGCTGGACCCTGCCGGGCGTGCTGGGGGCCGGGGCGGCGCAGATCCTGCTGAAGAGTTCCGGGCTCGTCCCCTCGGGTCGCACCGTGCTGGCCGGGACCGGGCCGCTGCTGTGGCTGCTGGCCTGGCAGTATCTGCGGGCCGGGGCGGCGCTCGACGCCATCCTCGACACCACCCCGCGCGGCAACTGGCGCGCGGCGCTGCCGCTGCTGCCCGCCTTCCTGCGCTCGCCCTACCTCGGCAAGGGGGCGAAGCTGCTGCTGGAGGTCCGCCGCAAGGTGAAGGTCATCGACGGCGTCACCGACCTGCGCGCGGAAGGCGAGGGCAAGCTGTCCGCCATCGTCTACCGCCAGGGCGACGGAGCGGAACAGCGGCTCGCCGCCGACACGCTGCTGCTGCACCAGGGCGTGGTGCCGAACCTCAACCTCGCCAATGCCACCGGCTGCGCCCAGAACTGGGACGAGACCCAGCGCTGCTGGCGGCCGACCACCGACGATTGGGGCGCCACCTCGGTCGAGGGCGTGTCGCTGGCCGGCGACGGCGCCGGGATCGGCGGCGCGCTGGCGGCCGAGCATGCCGGGCGCGTCGCGGCGCTCGACGTGCTGCACCGGCTGGGCCGCATCGACCGCGCCGAGCGCGACCGCGCCGCCGTCCCCCACCGCGAGGCGCTGGAGCGCGCGCTCCGCGGCCGTGCCTTCCTCGACACGCTCTACCGCCCGGCCGACATCTTCCGCGCGCCGGCCGACGACACCATCGTCTGCCGCTGCGAGGAGGTCACCGCCGGGGCGGTGCGCGAGGCGGTGCGGCTCGGTTGCAGCGGCCCGAACCAGGCGAAGTCCTTCCTGCGCTGCGGCATGGGGCCGTGCCAGGGCCGGCTCTGCGGGCCGACGGTGACCGAGGTCATCGCCGCCGAGCGCGGCGTGTCGCCGGCCGAGGTCGGCTATTACCGCCTGCGCCCCCCGGTGAAGCCGATCACGCTCGCCGAGCTGGCGGCGCTGCCGAAGAGCGCCGCCGACATCGCCGCCGTCGACAAGCACTGAGGGCGCCGCGCGATGGCCAGCCCGACGCCAGCCCCTTCAATGTCAATCTGGAAGCCGGACGTCATCGTCATCGGCGGCGGCCTGCACGGCTGCTCGGCGGCGCTGCATCTGTCGATGCGCGGCGTGCGGGTGCTGGTGCTGGAGAAGGATCACGTCGCCCGCCACGCCTCCGGCGTCAACGCCGGAGGCGTCCGCCAGCTCGGCCGCGACGTCGCCGAGGTGCCGCTGACCGTCGCCTCGATGGCGCTGTGGCATCGCATCGGCGAGCTGGTGGACGATGATTGCGGCTTCGAGAGCCACGGCCAGCTCAAGGTCGCCGAGAACGAGGCCGAACTGGCCGGGTTGGAGGCGCGGGCCGCCGCGCTGCGGGCGCTGGGCTTCCACCACGAGGAGGTGATCGGGCAGGCCGAGCTGCGCGACCTCGTGCCGGCCATCGCCGGCCATTGCGTCGGCGCCCTGGTCTCGCGCGGCGACGGGGCGGCGATTCCCTTCCGCACCACCTTCGCCTTCCGCCGCAAGGCGATCGCGCTGGGCGCCCGATTCGAGGAGGGCGCCGGGGTGGCGCGCGTCGTCCGCGTCGGCGACGTCTGGAGCGTCGAGACCACCGGCGGCGACCGCCACGAGGCGCCGATCCTGGTCAATTGCGCCGGAGCCTGGGCCGACCGCATCGCCGCCCAACTCGGCGAGCCGGCGCCGCTGGAGGTCATCGCCCCCATGCTGATGATCACCGCGCGGGTGCCGCCCTTCATCAAGCCGGTGGTGGGGGCGAGCGGCCGGACCCTGTCCTTCAAGCAGTTCCCCAACGGCACGGTGCTGATCGGCGGCGGGCTGCTCGGCCGGGCGGTGCGCGACGAGAACCGGACCGAGCTGGACTTCTCGCAGGTTTCGGTCAACGCCCGCACGGTGTGGGATCTGTTCCCGGTGATGCGCGGCGCCACCATCGTCCGCTCCTGGGCGGGGATCGAGGCGCGGATGCCCGACCAGATCCCGGTCATCGGCCCCAGCGGCACGCAGCCGGGAGTCTTCCACGCCTTCGGCTTCTCCGCCCATGGCTTCCAGCTCGGCCCGATCGTCGGGCGGATCACCGCCGACCTGATCACGCGGGGCGGAACCGACCTGCCCATCCAGCCCTTCCACATCGGGCGCTTCGCCGCCTGAAATCCTGAATGATTATGGAGCCTTCCATGCCCATCCAGCGCATCGACCCCGGCCCGCGCATGAGCGAAATGGTGATCCACAACGACACCATCTATCTGTCCGGCCAGATCGCCGAGGACGGCTCGACCACGGTCGAGGCGCAGACCCACGACGTGCTGCGCCAGATCGACGCCCGGCTGGCCGAGGTAGGCAGCGGCAAGGACCGCCTGCTCAGCGCCACCGTCTTCCTCGCCGACATCGCGACCTTTGCCGAGATGAACGCCGTCTGGGACGCCTGGGTCGATCCGGCCAACGCCCCGACCCGCGCGACGGTGGAGGCGAAGCTCGCCGATCCGGCGCTGCTGGTCGAAATCCTGGTCGTCGCGGCGCGCTGACAAGCAACAGCCACTTTGCCCCCACCCAACCCTTCCCCGCCGGAGTGGGGGAGGGCGGGGGCCCGTCCCGACCATTTTCCACCCATCACGGAGCCCACCATGAAACGCCTCGCGCTGGGCGTTGCCGCCCTGCTGTGCCTGTCGTCAACGGTCTACGCCGCCGCGCCGGTGCGCATCGCCACCGAGGGCGCCTACCCGCCCTTCAACTTCACCCAGCCCGACGGCAAGGTCGCCGGGCTGGAGGTCGACCTCGCCAACGCTCTGTGCGAGCGCATGGCGCGGCCCTGCACCGTGATGGTGCAGGATTGGGACGGCATCATCCCCGGCCTGCTGGCGAGGAAGTACGACGCCATCATGGCGACGATGAACATCACGCCGGAGCGCGCCAAGGCCATCGGCTTCTCGACGCCCTACATGGTGGTGCCCGCCTATTTCGTCGCCCCGGCCAACTCCGCCGTCGACGGCTCGCCCGGCAGCCTGCGTGGCAAGACGATCGGCGCCCAGATCTCGACCACCCATTCCCGTTACGTCGAGACGCATTTCGGCGGTGCCGCGACGCTGAAGACCTACGACACCGCGTCGAACCTGCTGGCCGACCTCAAGGCCGGCCGCATCGACGCCGCCATCACCACCGGCGCCACCGCGTCGGACTGGGTGAAGAGCGACGCCGCCAAGTCGATCCGTCTGGTCGGCCAGCCGGTGATCGACCCGGCGGTGTTCGGCCCCGGCATCGGCGTCGGCCTGCGCAAGGAGGATGCCGAGCTGAAGGCCGCCTTCGACGCCGCCATCCAGTCGGTGGTCAAGGACGGCACGCTGGCCCGCATCGCCGCCCGCTACGTCGATTTCTCCATCACTCCATAACTCCACCATCACCAAACACAAACCGGGAGAGTTCCTGTGATCAAGCGCATCGAGAAGACCAAGATCATGCACCGCGTCGTCACCCACAACGGCATCGCCTTCCTGGGCGGCATCATCGCCGACGACGTCACGGTCGGCATGGGCGGTCAGGTGACGCAGATCTGCGCCAAGCTGGACCAGGTCCTGGCGCTGGCCGGCACCGACAAGACCAAGCTGCTCTCGGCCCAGCTCTTCATCACCGACATGTCGCTGAAGAACGAGATGAACGAGTCGTGGCTCGCCTGGCTGAACGGCGACGACCTGCCGGCCCGCGCCACCATCGGCGTCGCCGACCTGGGCGCGCCGGAGATCAAGATCGAGGTGGTGGTCACCGCCGCCGTCTGACGGCGGCGCTCACTCAACGCCGCCTGATGGCGGCGGTGCCGGCGGCGTTCACTCGACGCCGCCGGTCAGGTGCAGGCCGGGCTCCATGGCGTCGTGCAGCACGCGCAGGATCAGCACCGCGTCGGCGAGGCCGATCGACGATCCCGGCACGTAATAGAGCGTGTGTGACGCCGCCCCCCGCCGGCCTGCCGCCAGTTCCACATGGAAGGAGCGCACCCCCTCGGCCAGCTCGTCGCGGGGGCGCGAGCCGGGGCGCTCCGGCCGGTCGGCGACCATCAGGACGGCGCGTTCGATCAGGGCGGCGTAGCGGTCGCGCTGGAGCGGGCCGAAGCGGCGCGCGCTCTCGCGCAGGATGTCGGTCACGTCCCGCTCGGCCAGCCGGGTGAGGCGGTAGGGCGTCATGGCGTCCGTCCAGCCGGCCGGCCGGTCAATTCAGCCCGTCGTCCGCCTCGCGGGCGGCCGCCGCGATGTCGGCGATGGTCCGCCCGGAGAAGTCCCCGGCGCGGGCCTGCTCCAGGCCGCTCCCGACCTCGCGGCGCAGGATCGCCAGCTTTTCGTCCTGCACGGCCTTCTCCCGCCGCAGCAGGCGCAGGCTGTCGCGCACCACCTCGCTGGCGCTGCCGTAATCGCCCGACGCCACCGCGCTTTCGACGAAGGCGACGAACTCCGCCGGCAGGCTGACATTCATGGTTGGCATCGGCGTTCCCTCCCGCGGATTCCGCAGGGAAGAGTGGGAGCGCTGGCAAAATTTGTCAACGCTCCTGGCCGGCCCGCACGGGGCAGCCTTCAGTGGCCGGTGTGCTTGGGGAAGGACGCCGCCCGGTCGGCCGGATCCACCACCGTCACGTTGGTCATCATGCCGACGTCCTCGTGGTCGAGGATGTGGCAGTGGATGGGGAAGCTGCCGGAGAAGTCGGTGTATTGGGTCAGCGCCTTGTAGCCCTTCGGGCCGGCCAGCATGGTGTCGCGCCACATCGGGGTCGAGAGCGTCTTCCCGGCCACCTCGGTGACGAGGAACGGGTTGACGTGGATGTGGAAGACATGCAGGCCGGGGCTGTCGACGAAATACTGATCGACGGACCCCAGCGGCGGCTGGAACAGCACGCGGCCGGGGCAGAACAGCTCGCCGCTGACCTGGAACTTGAGGGAGGTCGGCGTGGCGTCGGGCCGATAGCTCGGCAGGCCGTCGCTTGGCGGCTTGGTCGGGTTGGTGAAGGCGTTGACGTCGTAGTTGATGTAGCGGTAACCGTCGGGCTTGCTGGCGGCGGTGATGGCCGGCACCAGCGGGCGGGGCAGGGGGGCGGTCGGCAGCGGCATCGGCTTTGCCGGGCCGGCGACGGCGACGGCGAAGAGGGTGGTGGGGTCGCCGTTGAAGGGGGCCTCCTGCCAGACGCCGCCGATCTCGAAGCCGGCGGTCAGGCCGGCCGGCAGCGGCGCGCCGTTCTTGTCGAACTGCACGTAGCGCCCGACCTGCGCCAGCAATTGCCCCGGCTTGGCCGGCGCCTGCACCAGGATGTCGGCCCGCCCGCCAGGCGGCAGATAGACCGCCTTCACCGACGCCGCCTTCGGGCTGAAGTTCACCCCGTCCATGGCGATCAGCGACAGGGGCAGCGGGGTCGGCGCGCCGGAGCCGTTCTGGGCCGTCAGCACGAACTTCGCCTCGGCCTGGAAGCCGGTGTTGACGATGCGCCAGCGCTGCACCTCGCCCGGCTGCATGCCCAGCGTCCGGCCGATGGTGCCATTGACCGTCCAGTCGGCGGCTGTATCCGGCCCGGCGGCGTTCCACAGCGTGTCGAAATCCGGCAGTTCGCCGGCCGCGTTCAGAACCACCTGCTGGATCAGCAGCACCTGTTCGGTGATGCCGGCGATGCCCGGCACGGCGTCGACGGTGCCCGGTCCGCCGCGGACGACCAGCGCCCCGGCGGCGCCGCTCGCCACCTGCACCGCGACCGAGCCGTGGCGGTGCGGGTGGTACCAGAAGGTGCCCGGCGTGTGGTCCTTCAGGTCGTAGACATAGTCGAACCCGCCGACGAAGCTGCCGCTGTTGTCGGCGTATTTGGCGTCGGTGCCCTGCGGCAGGATTTCGAGATAGACGTTGTCGCCATGGCCCTGCGGCGAGACATGCAGGCCGTGGGTGTGGAGGTTGGTGGTGTTGAACTGGCTGGGGATGTTGACGATATGCGGCTGGGCCTGGTCCGGGTTCAGCGGCAGGCCGTTGGCCAGACGGACCCGGAAGCTGCCGGTCTGCCCCATCTCCAGCGTCGGTCCCATCAGGTATTGCGGGGCGGACACGTTGTCGTAGACCCGCAGGTTCCTGGCCGCGCGGTCGCCGAGCTGGTAGCTCTGCGCCTTCATGCCGAGCGTGCCGGGAACGCCGGAGGCCAGCGCCAGGACCGGCGGCGTCGGCAGGGCGTCGGCCACCAGCCCGAGGGGCTGGGCGTTGCGGGCGAGCGCCGCGCGGGTGCGCTGGGCGGGGGTGCGGATGCGGCTGCCCAGCAGGCCGGGATGGGTCGCGGCGTGTCCGACATGACCGCCCACCTGGGCCTGCGCGCCGCCCGTTCCGCCTGCCACCGCCGTCGCCGCAAGAACGGCGGTACCGCCCAGCAGGGCCGACCGCCGCGAGATCGCGCGCTTCTCAAGCCAGTTCTTCAGCATTTCCATCCATCCGGTTCGTGCACGGCAGCGCCGCTCTGTATTTTTCAGAGAAATTTGCCGAAGATAACTTCCTAAAACGAGTATTTTTTTCCAGGAAACTCCCAATGAGGGATTTTGTCGATTTCTGTCATTTTTTGTCGTTTTCCAGCGTCGGGCGGACCCGTTCCGCACACCGCCGTTCCCATCGGGTGGCGCGTCCCCCATATTCCGGATGCGCAAGGCATGGGCGGGGTGCACCGCCGCGCGAATGGACGGAGGGGCAGACATGAGCGAACCCAACCCCGCGATCGAAACCATCGTCGTGCCGCGGACCAGCGACATCGGTGGGCTGGAGGTTCGCCGCGCCTTGCCCTCCATCCAGCGGCGGATGGTCGGTCCCTTCGTCTTCCTCGATCAGATGGGCCCGGCGCTGCTGCGCGCCGGCAGCGGGCTGGACGTGCGGCCGCACCCACACATCGGCCTCGCCACCGTGACCTACCTGTTCGAGGGCGAGATTCTGCACCGCGACAGCCTGGGCACGGTGCGGACGATCCGGCCGGGCGCGGTGAACTGGATGACCGCCGGCAGCGGCATCGTTCATTCCGAACGCACGCCCGCCGAGGCGCGCGACGCCGACAACCCGCTCGCCGGCATCCAGATGTGGGTCGCCCTGCCCAGGCCGCTGGAGGAAATCGCCCCGGCCTTCGCCCACCACCCGGCCGACACTCTGCCGGTCGTCGAGGGCGAAGGGGCGCGGGTGCGGCTGATCGCCGGCGATCTGTACGGCCGGCGGTCGCCGGTGCCGACCCTGTCCGACATGTTCTACGCCGACGCCGCGCTCGATGCCGGCGCGCGGTTGGAACTTCCGGCCGCGCACGAGGAACGGGCGGCCTACATCGCGTCCGGCCGGGTCACGGTGGCCGGTGACCTGTTCGAGGCCGGGCGCCTGCTGGTGTTCCGGCCGGGCGACCCGATCCTGTTCGAGGCTGGCGAGGCGTCGCGCGTCCTGCTGCTCGGCGGCGAACCGCTCGATGGGCCGCGCCGCATGTGGTGGAACTTCGTGTCCAGCTCGCAGGACCGCATCGAGCAGGCCAAGGAGGATTGGCGGGCCGGGCGCTTCACCCCGGTGCCCGGCGAGGGCGAGGTCATCCCCCTCCCGGAAACCCCGCCGCCGCCGGTCCGCTATCCCTGAACCGGCGCAGCGCTTCCGGCGTTCCGCTTGCTCTCGCGGGAAATCCGGCTACCATGCTCGCCTGCCGGTCGTGGCTGGCGGATCGGCTGGCGCATGGATGGAGGTGGGGCGGATGGAGCGTGGCGACGGCGGTTACATGCGGGTCGTCGCCGGGATGCCCGACCCCGCGAACCGGCTGCCGCTCAGCGCCGGGCGGCGGCTGAAGGAGGAGGAGCGGCGGGCCCTGGTTGCCCGGCTGCGCGGCCAGGGCTGGAGCTACCGCCGCATCTCCGACGAGTTGAACATCAGCTACGCCACCGTCTCCCGCTGGCTCGACGGGGCGGAGGCTGCCGTGCCACCGTTGCCGCCGCTGCCCGCCCGTCTGGGGGCGCCGCGCCCGTCGGCGGCGCCGTCCGTTCCGTCATCGCCCGCCACCCTGCCGGACGCAAGTCCTCCGGACACCGGGCGGCCTTCGCCGGCTCTCGACCATTTGATGGCGCAGAACCATGCGTTGCTCCACCGGGTCGAGCAGCTGGTTGCCGCCGAAGCCGCGCACCAGCGGGCGTTGCAGGACCTGGAGCAACGACTGCTTGCCGGTATCGAGGAGCAGCACCGGAAGCTGGGCGACCGTCTGCTCGATTCCGTCAAGTCGCTGCTGCGGAAGCTCCTCCCAGGCTGATGCGGCCGGACCTCTTTCCTCCCTGGGGCGAATCCGTCGAATCGAATAAATCCAGATCTATTTTTTCGAATCGCATGCTCGTGATAATAGACTCGCGATCGTTTCTTCCATAGCCTTCCTGGCATATCCCGTTTTGCAACCATCGGCAAATCGGGGGTAGTCAATACGCGGGAATGGGGAGGAATCGGCGTGTCTTGTGCCGCATTGCGACAGGCATGCGTGCGCGCGGTTTTGACCGGAGCGGTCCTGGCGGCCACGCTGGTCGGCTGTTCCTTGACGGATTCGCGGATCAAGACCCGGACGCTCGACATAGAGGTCGCCCCCAACGCCAACGCCGACAACGCGGTGGCCGTCGATCTCGTGCTGGTCTACGACACCACCCTGCTGCCCGCCTTCGCCGACATGGCCGCCGCCGTCTGGTTCAAGACCCGCGACCAGTTGAGGCTGGCGAATCCGACCGGGCTGGAGGTCCAGTCCTTCGAGGTGGTTCCCGGCCAGAAGGGGCCGCGCTACGCCGTCGAGGGGCGGGGGGGCGACGCGCTCGGTGCCTTCGTCTTCGCCAACTACGACACGCCGGGCCCGCACCGTGCCCGGATCGACGGTCTTCCCGCCGTGCTGCTGAGGCTTGGCGAGAAGGATTTCGCCGTGGCCGCGCCACCCTCCTGACCCCTTGTTCCGCCCCGCAACCCTTCCGATCCGCGATCCCGAGACGGCATGAGCCCTTCCGCCCCGCTTCCCGACCCCATCCAGTGGTACGAGGGCATGCTGCTGACCCCGCAGCATTTCCAGCAATCCTGGCTGCGGCAGGACGACCTGCTCCACTACCATCTGGCGCGGCTGTCGCCCTTCCATTACGGTTTGCGCACGCTGATGGTGGACCAGGCGATGCTGGTCGTCGGCATCCTCCGCATCGTGGCGCTGGAGGCGGTGCTGCCCGACGGCTTGGTGGTCAGCCACCCGTCCGGTGGGGCGGACGATCTGCAAGTCAGCCTGCTGCCGCACGCCGACCGGGTGAAGGAGGCGCCGGCGACCGTCCATCTGGTGGTGCCGGTGCATCGGCCCGGTTCGGCGGCGGGGGGCGAACTGTCGCGCTACCGCTCGGTCGACGGCCCGCCGGTGGTCGACGAGAACACCGGCGACAACGAGCAGGACATGCCCCGCCTGCGTCCCCGCCTGTCGCTGCTGGTGGGGGAGGAGGTGCCGGGCAAGTTCGTCGCCCTGCCCATCGCCCGCGTGGTCTACCGCGACGAGAGCTTCCAACTCACCGACTATGTGCCGCCGGTCTTCGCGGCGGCGGCGGATTCGCCCCTGGCGGAGGCCGGGCGGACGCTGGCCAAGCGGCTGCGCGAGAAGGCGTCCTTCCTTGCCGGCCGGCTGCGGGCGCCCGGCGGCGCGATGCAGGCGCCGGTGCTCGCCGACACCCGCCACGCCGTGCAGTGCATGGTCGCCGGCCTGCCGCCGCTGGAGGCGCTGCTGGCCGCCGGCCCGTTGCATCCCTTCGCCTTGCATGCGGCCCTGTGCGGGGTCGCCGGTCATGTCGCAACGCTGGGGCCTGGGCTGCTGCCGCCGATCTTCGAGCGCTACGACCACCGCGACCCGCTGGCCTCCCTGCGCCCGGTGATGGAGTTCATCGAGCGGATGATCGACACGGTCAGCCAGACCTACGTCGCCGTCCGTTTCGCCGTCGAGGAGGCCGGCTTCCGCCTGAAGATCGAGGCGGCTTGGCTGGAGGGCGGCAGCCTGACCGTCGGCCTGCGCCTCGCCCCCGGCCAGACGGAGGCGGAGGCCGAGTCCTGGATGGCCGACGCGCTGGTCGCGTCGGGAGAGAACATGGGGGTGCTGCGCGAACGCCGGCTGCGCGGCGTCGCCCGCCAGCGGATCGAGCGCGACGACCGGTTGGACCTGACGCCGGAGCGCGGAGTCCTGCTGTTCCGCATCGCCGCCGACCCGTCCTACGTCGAGGCCGGGCGGGTGCTGGAGATCGCCAACCCGGGCGAGCGGATGGGCGCCCGCCGCCCCGCCGAGATCACCCTGTTCGTCATGCCGCCGGGCAGCCGCCCGGCCGGCGAGCCGGCCTGAGCCGCCGGAACGGGGAGGCGTCCACCATGGAACGATCCGGCCTGGACACGTCGACGCTGCCGGTCGAAAGCGCCGATCCGGGCGTCGCCATGGCATCGCTGCTGATGGGCAGCCGCGGCGGGGATTCGCTGCTGGTCCAGTTCGGCGACTTCTTCGCCGAGCTGCTGCGCCTGAAATACGCGCTGGCCGCCGGCCGGCTGCACGGTGCGGCCAACGGCGACGAAGGGGGGCTGACCCCCGCGGATCTCGCCGGGCTCGTCCACCAGAGATTGCGTGTTCTTCTGGAGGCGCAGGCGGCGCGCGCCCGCCATTGGGGCGGCAGCTATGGTGAATCGCTGTACCGCGAGGCGCAATACGTCATGGCGGCGCTGGCCGACGAGACGATGCTGCTGCGTGTGCAGTGGGAGGGGCGCGCGGTGTGGCAGGACCGGCTGCTGGAGACCGCCCTGTTCGGCACCCGCGTCGCCGGGGAACGGGTCTTCGAGCGGCTGGACGCGCTGCTGGCCGATGATTCGCGGGTGCCGGCCGATCTGGCGACGATCTATCTGGTGGCCTTGGCGCTTGGCTTCCGGGGGCGCTGCTGGCGGCCGGAGGATGACGGGGAACTGCGCGTCTACCGCACGGCCCTGGCCCGCATCATCGCGAGGGAGGACCCGGCCCTGGCGCGCGAGGGCGCCCCGCTGTTCGAACAAGCCTACGGTCACACCATCGAGCAGGGCCGCGCCGTCCGGCTGCCGCATCTGCGGCCCTGGCTGCTGGTGGCGTCGGCGCTGTTCGTCCTTTATCTCGCCGGCAGCCACACGCTGTGGATCGCGCTGATCTTCGACCTCGACCAGACGGTCCACCGGATCGAGAAGATCGAGCGGATCGATCACGCCGGCAGCGGTCAGCCGGCGGAGTGACGGGACCATGCCGACCTGGACTCCGCTCATTCCTCCCGAGAACCATCTGCTGGTCGGCCTCGCCCTCGCGCTGCTGGCGATCATCGTGCTGCTTCTGCTGGCCTGGGCGGTGTGGCGCGCCGAGTGGAAGGCGCCGGCCGGATCGGTGGCCGGAACGGTCGGGTTCGATCCGGTGGACGCGGCGGCGGCGCGGCGGCCGGTCGACATCAAGGCTTTGTCCGCCAGCTTCATCGCCACCTTGCGGACCCTGAAGACCGCGGTTCCCGGGGCCGCCTGGAAATACGATACCCCTTGGGTGCTGCTGCTGGGCGACCATGGCTCGGGCAAGAGCGCGCTGGCCTCGGCGATCGGGCTGCACCGGCCCTTCGACCTGAACGCCGATCCGGAGCTGGCCCAGCAGGGCTGCGCCTGGCACGTGTTCGAACGCGGCATCGTCCTCGACCCGCCGGGCGGCATCCTGTGGGGTGACGGGCGCAAGGGCGGCGCCGAGGCCGGCTGGCGCCGGCTGCTGCAACTTCTTCTGCGCCACCGGGCGGAGCGCGGGCTCGACGCCGTGGTGGTCACCGTCCCCTGCACCGATCTGGTGGGGCCGGACCGGCTCGACCCGGCCATGCTGGTCGCGCGGGCGAAGCGCCTGCGCCTGCGCCTGCGCGAGCTTCAGCAGCAGCTCGGCCTGCGGTTGCCGGTCTATCTGGTGGTGACCAAATGCGACGCGCTGCCGGGCTTCGCCAGCTTCTGCGAGCCGCTGGCGGCGGAGCGCGGCGCCGAAATGTTCGGTTGGTCGAACGGCCAGACGCTGGAGACGGCCTATGGCCCGCATCTGGTCGGCGAGGCCTTCGACGCGATGGGCCGGGCGTTGCACCGCGCCCTGATCGGCGGGGCGGCGGCGACCGGCGGCATCAGCGACATGGCCTTCCTGTTCCCGGCCGAATTCCAGAAGCTGGCGGCCCCGCTGGGCCGTCTGGCCGACGGGTTGTTCCGTGCCGACTCCTTCCAGGATCCGCATTTCTTCCGCGGCCTGTTCGTTACCGGCGACGGCGGCGCCCTGGCGGGCGCCGGTGGGCGGAGCGGCCTGCCGGTTCCTCTGGAGTCGGCTCCGCTGGCCGTTCCGGCGCTGGGCGACGCTGTCATGGTCGAGCCGCCAGGCGCCCGCCCGCTGTTCGTCACCAGCCTGTTCGGCGACAAGATCTTCCGCGAGGCGCGGGTGGTGCAGCCGGCCCGGCGCAGTCTGGTGGCGCGCAGCCGGGCGGTGCGCAACGTTCAGTTGGCGATCGGCGGCGCCATCCTGGTCCTTGCCGCCGGGCTCTGGCACTCCCACCGCATGGCTGGCGCCGCCATCGCCTCCCTGGCTCAGCCCATGAGCATCATCGAGGAATCGATCGAGGACATGCAGAAGGCCCGGCAGGCCGGCGACAGCCTGACCGCCTACCGCAAGCTGCGCGAAGTGGCTCCGCAAATCCTGGGGGCCTTCAAGACGGTCGGAGACCGCGCGCTGTGGGTGCCCTTCATCCCCACCTCCTGGATCAGCCCGATCGCGGAAGAGGTCAAGGAGCAGCTCGTCCAAGGCTTCCGCCTTGTGGTGCTCGATTCCCTGCGATACGAGCTGATCAGCCGCTGGACGGACCTTCAGGCCCGCAACGCCAAGCCGCTGACGGCCGGCAGTGACGAGATGGTCGCCTTCCAGCGCGCGCGCAGTTACCTGGACGAGATCGACCGGCTCGCGGTCGCCGTCACCCTTTACCGCAACGCCAAGCAATTGCCGGTGCGCGACGTCGCGGCGCTGGTCAAGGAGCTGCTCGGCATCGATCTGGGCGCCGCGCTGCGCAACGATCCGCTGCTCTATGCCGACGTGATGAACCGGGTCGTCATCCGGCCGCTGGACACGGAGCGGAATCTGGCGCCCTCGCGGGCGACGATGGCCCGGCTGTCAGGTGACGCGGCCCGGCTGATCACCGTGCAGGATGGCCCGCTGGTGCGCCCGTTCAGCGTGCTGGCCAGCACGCTGGAGCGGGTGGAACTCGCCCGCTTCGGCCCGCCCGAGGGCGCCGGCGGCGCGCTTCAGGATTTGGGCACCGCCTTGCAACGGGCCCAGGCCGTGCTGGACGATCCCAACCTGCGCTGGCTGTTCGTGAGGAATCCGGAGCGGGACGCCGTCTGGCAGGACCGGCTGCCGCGCATCCGCAGCAATCTGTTCCTCGGTCCGGAGGCCGCCAGCGAGGCGCTGGCGAAGGCGATCGAGCATGTCGATACCCTGCGCGCCAACCTGCTTGGAATCCGCGCACCGGGACTGGGACCGCTGCTGGTCTCCGACGAAGGGGCCGACGGCCTGCTGCGGCTGGCCCCGGCGCTGGCCGATCTGGCGACGGCGCTGCCCGATATCCTGCGCTACGATTTCATGGCCGACATCCCGGTGCGCCAACCGGAGGTGCCGTCGCAACGCGGCGCCGCGATCCAGTGGATGCCCGAGCCGCTCGAGAAGGCGGTGCGCCAGTACCGTTCCTTCGAGGCGATGGAGGCGGGATCGCTGGCCCGCGTGCCGGAGGCGCTGCGGCCGATGCTTCAGGCGCTGGTGGCGCAACGGCTCCAGGGCGCCATGCTGACCGCCGTGGCCGAGGCGCGGGTGGTGGAAAAGCGCGGCCAGGATTTCCGGATGGTCGCCGACGAAACCGGGCTGCTGCGCGAGGTGCGCCAGTTCGCCCGCGCTTCGCGCCCGCTGGGCGATCTGCTGGGCGCCTTCGGCCGGCGTGGCTTCGAGCAGGGCTACACCACCGTCAGCGCCATCGTCGTCCAGCATCTGGTCGGCATGCTGGAGCAGGCCGACCGCATCGCCGACCAGGGCGCGCCCTATCTGCCGATCGACGAGTTCCGCGACTGGGACGGCACGCTGCCGCTCAACGCCGACGGCTGGCAGGTGCTGAGCGACGTCGAGCTGTCGCAGTATCTCGACAACACGCGCGGCCGCTTCGACTGGCTGGGCAACGAGATCGCGGCGCCGATCGTCACCTTCGCCCTGCGCGAACAGACGCCGGGCGCGCTGCGCAACGATCCGCACGTCACCAAATGGCAGCGCATCCTGATCGAGCAGCAGCGCTACAAGGCCGACAACCCGAACAGCTCGCTGGCGGCGCTGGAGCGCACCATCCGTTTCGATCTGGGCGAGGCGGTGAAACCGGACAACTGCCTCCAGCAACTCGCGGCCGGCGGCGGGCTTGGTGGTGGCTTCGGCAGCGGCGCCGATTTCTTCCTCCAGCGGCGCGACACGTTGCGGCGTCTGGCCCTGGCGCAGTGCCAGCGGGTCGCCGCCCGCACCATGTCGACCGATTATGCGCGGCTCGCCGCCGATTTCAACGGCCTGCTGGCCGGGCGCTACCCCTTCGCCGAATATCAGGGGCCGGACACGCCGCAGGCCGACACCGACGCCGTCGCCGCCTTCCTGGAGCGTTTCGCCATCGCCGAGCCGGGCATCCGTCGCGGCTTCGGAACGCCCGCCCCCGGGACGCCGACGGCCCAGGCGCTGGAGTTCGTCGGTCGCATGGCGGCGGTGCGCGACTTCCTGGCGCCCTTCCTCGCCGCCAGCTCGGCCGCCCCGCCGGGCTATGACGTGACCGCCGACTTCCGCGTCAACCGCCCGCGCGAGAGCGGCGGCAACCAGATCATCGACTGGGCGGTGACGGTGGGCGACCAGCGGCTTCAGCGCGGCGGCGACGCGAAGGCGGCGCGCTGGAGCCCGGGCCAGCCGGTGTCGGTGTCGCTGCGCTGGGCCAAGGACGCGCCGGTGGTGCCGCTGTCGATCATCGGCCCCGACGGCAGCGTCCAGCCCGACCGCGCCATCGCCTTTTCCTTCACCGACCGCTGGTCGCTGGTGCGTCTGCTCCAGGCTCACCGGGCGCCGCCGGCCGACCTGCCGAAGCTGACCGATCCGCAGCCGCACACGCTGAAATTCTCCGCCGACACCGGCAACGTTCCGGTGATGGGGGAGGAGCCGCCGGCGCGGGCGGCGCCCGGCGGCCGGACCAGCGTGTTCCTGCGTCTGGCCCTGTCCACGGCGAATCCGGACGGCAAGACCCGGACCTCCTACAGCCTGCCGGTCTTCCCCTACGCCGCCCCGCGTCTGGATGTGCCGGCCGGCGCGCGGGTGGCGCTGGATCCGCGGTTCGACGACGCGGAGCTGGACGACCCTCTGGCCCCCCGCCCGACGCGTCTGGTCCCCCGCAAGCCTGCCCCGAAGGGAGCCAGCCGATGAACGGAGCGATGACCGGTGCGGAGCCCCACGGGCTGCCGTTCGACGCCGCCGCGATCCTGGCGCCCCTGCCGGGGGAGTCGCCGGCCGGCCCGTCGCTTCGCTACGACCCGGTCTACGACGCGATCCGCGAGGCGCGGCGGCAGGACGACCCGAGCCTGCCGCAGGGAGTCTGGCAGACCACCGCCAAGCGCGCCGACTGGGATCTTGCCATCCGGTTGTGCCGCGAGGTTCTGGAAACCCGTTCCAAGGATCTCCAGGTCGCGTGCTGGCTGGCCGAGGCGCTGGTCCAGCGCCATGGCCTCGCCGCGCTGGCGCCGGCGCTGCGCCTGCTGGCCGGCTTGTGCGACGCCTTCTGGGACGGGCTGCACCCGGAGATCGACCCGGAGGACGGCGACATGGCCGCCCGCGTCGCTCCGCTGGAATGGCTGAACGGCAAGCTGCCGGCGCTGCTGCACACGCTGGCGCTGACCCGCTCGGGCGGCCCGCCGGTGGTGAGCCATTCCTACGCCGATTACGAGAACGCCCAGCGCCGCCAGCTCGCCGCTGCGCGGGATCCGCGCGGGGCCGCGGCGATCCTTGCCAAGGGCGGCGCAACCCTGGCCGACATCGAGGCGAGCGCCGCCGGCACCCCGGTCGCCTTTCACCGCGCCCTGCACGCCCGGCTGGCCGAGGCGGTCGTCGCCATCGACACGCTGTCCGCGCTGCTCGACGATCGCTGCGGACGGCAGGCGCCGGGGCTGGTCGGGCTGCGCGGCACCTGCGCCGGACTTCAGGGCTGGATCGACACCATGCTGCGCGCGAAGGGGGAGGAACCCGAGATGCCCGTCCCGACAGCGTTGAGCGCCGACGGCAATGGCGCGGCGACGGACGAGGCTTTCGAAGCCTTCGACGAGTCCTTCGAGGATGGCGCCGTTCCGCCGCACTACGGCAGCGGCCCGATCCAGACCCGCGACGAGGCGTATTTCTGGCTGGCCGAGGCGTCGGAGTTCCTGATGCGGACCGAACCGCACAGTCCCACCCCCTACCTGATCCAGCGCGCGCTGGGCTGGGCGAACATGCCGCTGCACGAGGTCCTGCTGGAGGTCACCCGCGGCCGCAACGACCTGTCGGCGGTGTTCGACCTGCTCGGCTTCAACTTTTCCGAGATGTCGCAACAGAATGGAGGGAGGACGGGAAAATGAGGGAATTTGTTGCGTAATCATTCTTGTTATGGGCGTCAGGAAATTCTAGCCTAATACGAATGGTCAATAATCGCGCCTGATACTCGCGTTGGGCGTGCGCTGCAACATCTGGCAGAGGTCGAACCATGGCCGAGAGCACCCAGCACAAACTCAGCAGAGTCCGCCCGCCCCGCGTCCAGATCACCTACGACGTGGAGATCGGCGACGCCATCGAGAAGAAGGAGCTTCCCTACATCGTCGGCATCATGTCCGACCTGTCGGGCAAGCCGGCCGAGGCGCTGCCGCCGGTCAAGGACCGCAAGTTCGTCGAGATCGACCGCGACAATTTCCAGGACGTGCTGTCCTCGATCGGCCCGCGCGTTGCCTTCCGCGTGCCCAACAGGCTACAGCCCGACAGCAACGACGTCCTGAACGTCGAACTGCGCTTCAAGCACATGGACGATTTCGGTCCGGTGGAGGTGCTGAAGCAGGTCCCGACCCTGAAGCGCCTGTTCGAGGCGCGCTCGCGCCTGCGCGACCTGCTGACCAAGCTGGACGGCAACGACGACCTCGACGCCCTGCTGAAGCAGGTGATGCAGAGCACCGAGGAGCAGGAGGCGCTGAAGACCCAACTCGCCGGCCCCGCCTCATCCGCCCCCGCCGCATCCGGCGACGCGCCGCCCGCCGAACCGGCGGCCGAATGAGCCGCTGACGTCCCGGAACCGACCACAATCCCGACCGTCGCCGGCCCGAACCCATCCGGCGACGCCCGCGTGAGGAGATTCTTGCCATGGCTGACGAGACCGAAACCGCCGGCGGCGGCACGGCCACGGAAACCCAGACCCTGTCCATCCTCGACCGCATCCTGGTCGAGGGCAAGCTGGCGCGCGACGAGACGCAGCGCGGCTACGCCCGCGATCTGGTGGACGAGTTCGTCACCTCCGTGCTGGCGGAGACCGGCGGCACGGTGAGCGGCGACGTCGTCGCCGCCATCACCGACCGCATCGCCGAGATCGACGACCTGATCTCGCTCCAGCTCAACGAGATCCTGCACCACCCCGACCTGCAGAAGCTGGAGGCCTCCTGGCGCGGCCTCGCCCATCTGGTGTTCAACACAGAGACCGGCACCATGCTGAAGCTGCGGCTGATGAACATCACCAAGGCCGAGCTGCTGAAGGATTTGGAGAAGGCCGTCGAGTTCGACCAGAGCGCGCTGTTCAAGAAGGTGTACGAGGAGGAGTACGGCACCTTCGGCGGCTACCCCTACAGCGTGCTGATCGGCGACTACGAGTTCGGCCGCCACCCGCAGGACATGGCGCTGCTGGAGAAGGTCTCCAACGTCGCGGCGGCGGCGCACGCCCCCTTCATCGCCTCGGCCAACCCGATGCTGTTCGACATGGGGAGCTTCACCGAGCTGGGCGTTCCGCGCGACCTGTCGAAGATCTTCGAGAGCGCCGAACTGATCAAGTGGCGCTCCTTCCGCGCCAGCGAGGATTCGCGCTACGTCACGCTGTGCCTGCCGCACGTCCTGCTGCGCCTGCCCTACGGGCCGGACACCGTGCCCGTCGAGGGCATCAACTTCGTCGAGGACACCGACGGGCGCGACCATTCCAAGTATCTGTGGGGCAACCCCGCCTGGATGCTGGGCACGCGCATCACCGACGCCTTCGCCAAGCATGGCTGGACGGCGGCGATCCGCGGCGTCGAGGGCGGCGGCAAGGTGGAGGGGCTGCCGGCCCACACCTTCCACACCGACGAGGGCGACATCGCCCTGAAATGCCCGACCGAGATCGCCATCACCGACCGCCGCGAGAAGGAGCTGAACGACCTCGGCTTCATCACGCTGGTCCACTGCAAGGGCACCGACTACGCCGCCTTCTTCGGCGGTCAGACCACCAACAAGCCCAAGCTCTACAACACCGCCGCCGCCAACTCGAACAGCCGGCTGTCGGCGATGCTGCCCTACATCCTGAACGCGTCGCGCTTCGCCCACTACATCAAGGTGATCATGCGCGACAAGATCGGCAGCTTCATGACCAAGGAGAATGTTCAGACCTACCTGAACACCTGGATCATGGGCTATGTCCTGGGCAAGGACGACGCGGGGCAGGACCTGAAGGCGCAGTACCCGCTGCGCGACGCCCGCGTCGACGTGACGGACATCCCCGGCAAGCCCGGCTGTTACAACGCCACCGTCTTCCTGCGTCCGCACTTCCAACTGGAGGAGCTGACCGCGTCGATCCGTCTGGTGGCCGAGCTGCCGCCGCCGGCCGCCTGAGCGCCGACGCCCCTCTGACGCCCGTGCCGCCGGCCGGACGTCAGAGGGCGCACACCCGCCGATCCTCATTCGACCGATCCCCACCGAACCGATTTCACGGCCCGCCGACCGAGGCCCGCCGACAGAAGGAAGACCGCCATGGCCTCCAATATGTTCATCGTCTTCAAGACGCCGGATATCACGGGTGAAAGCGCCGACAGCAACAACACGAACGCCATCCAGGTCCTGTCCTGGAGCCATTCCTTCAACCAGCCGACCTCGCCGACGCGCAGCTCTGCCGGTTCGGGCACGGTGGAGCAGGCCAACCACTCGGACTTCTCCTTCACCAAATACATGGACGCGGCGACCGACGATTTGCTGAAGATGTGCTGGAGCGGCCAGCAGATCGGCACCGCCACCTTCTCCGCCTACCGCTCGGATGGCGCCAACACGGCGATCAAGTATCTGGAGGTGGTGATGACCAACGTCATCGTCTCCAACGTCTCGGTCGGCGGCGGCACCGGCGACATTCCGACGGAGACCGTGACGCTCAGCTATTCCTCGGTCCAGTACACCTACATCCAGCAGAAGACGGCGGACGGCACCGCCGGCGGCAACCAGCCGATCAAGCACGATCTCGCCGCCCAGACGGTGTCGTAACCCGCCATGCCGGGACCGCGCATCGCGCAGGGCGTCCGGGCGCCGCTGTTCGACCGCCTCGCCGCCGACCCTCGGGAGGGCGGCGGGAGCGGCGGGCGGATGCTCGACCGCGATGGGCTGCGGGCCTCGATCCGGCGAGAGCTGGACCGGCTGCTCAACACGCGAACGCCGCTCGCCGCTGACGAGCTGGGCCGGCGGCCGCGCGGCACGCTCGACTACGGGCTGCCCGACCTGTCGCTGTTCTGGCCCTTCGACGCCGACAGCGAGGCCCGGCTGGCCCGGCTGGTCGCCGCCACGGTCGCGGCCTTCGAACCCCGTTTGGTGAATCCCCGCGTGACGGTGGCACGCGCCGGCAACGAGCGCGGCCGGCTGCGGGCGACGGTGACCGGATCCGTCCTGCTGGACGGCATGGTCGAGCCGGTGAGCTTTCCCATCCTGCTGACCGACAGCGTCGAGGATGGGCTGGGGGACATGCCAGGGGACGGGCTGGGGGATGGGGGAGGCGGGGTCGATGGCCGGTGAGGACCGCAACGACCTGCTGGATTACTACCAGCGCGAGCTGTCCTATCTGCGGCACGAGGGGGCGGCCTTCGCCGCCCGCTACCCGCGCGTGGCGGCGCGCCTCGACCTCAGCGGGGCGGAATCGCCCGATCCGCATGTCGAGCGGCTGCTGGAGAGCGTCGCCTTCCTGACCGCCCGCATCCAGCGGACCCTTGATTCCGACTTCCCGATGATCCCGGCGGCGCTGCTGGGGGTGCTCTACCCGCATCTGGTGGCACCGGTGCCCAGCCTCGCCATCGCGCAGTTCACGGTCGATCCCGACCAGGCGCGCGCGGCGACCGGCTTCACCCTGCCCGACGAGACCCCGCTGTTCGCCGAGGCGCTCGACGGGCTGACCTGCCGCTTCCGCACCGCCTACCCGGTGGAGCTGTGGCCGGTCGAGGTGGCGGACGCCGCGATCCAGACACCGGCGGCCTTCTCCTTCCTCGACCTGCGCACCGACATCGGGGCGGTTCTGCGCGTCACCCTGCGCGGGCTTGGCCGTCTGACCTTCGCCGACATGGCGCCGAAACGGCTGCGCCTCCACCTGCATGGCGGGGCGGCGGGGAGCCTGCACGAGCTGCTGCTCAACGAGGTGCGCGGCATCGCGGTGCGGCCGGCGGAAGCCGCCGGCGCGGTGCGGGAACTGCCGGGCGCCCAGGTCCGGCCCGTCGGCTTCGCGCCGGACGAGGACGTGCTGCCCTGGCCGCGCCACGCCCACCAGGGCTACCGGCTGATCCAGGAGTATTTCGTCTTTCCGGAGAAGTACCTGTTCGTCGACATCGAAGGGCTGGAGGGGTTGGGCGATGCCAAGGAGACGGAGCTGCTGTTCCTGCTGTCCAACCCGCCACGACGCGCCGTTCCGCTCGACCGCGAGTCCTTCCGGCTGAACTGCGCGCCGATCGTCAACCTGTTCCGCCGGACGACGGAGCCGGTGCGGTTGGACCAGACCCAGGTGGATTACCGTCTGCCGCCCGACAGCCACCGCGAGCGCTCGACCGAAATCCATTCTATCCTCAAGGTTTCGGCCAGCTCGGCCTACGAGGACGACAGCCGGGTCTTCCAACCCTTCTTTTCCTTCGACCATTCCACCGGACGGGAGAATGGCCGCGACGGTCCGCGGGCCTTCTGGACGGCACGGCGCCAGCCGACCGGGCGGGCCGACCTGCCGGGCACCGATCTGGTGCTGTCCTTTCTCGACCTCGATTTCAAGCCGACCCGTCCGCCGGCCCAGGTGGTGTTCGCCCACACGCTGTGCACCAACCGCGGGGTGGCGGAGCAGATGCCGGCCGGCGCCCGGCTGGAGATCGAGGTCGACGCGCCGCTCAGCGGCATCGCCTGTCTGACCAAACCGACCCGCCAACGCACGCCGCCGCTGGCCGGTCAGACCCTGTGGCGGCTGGTGTCGCACCTGTCGCTGAACCATCTGTCGCTGGATGGGGAGGGCGGGCTGGCGGCGCTGCGCGAGATCCTGCGGCTCTACGCCGCCTTCGACGATGCCAGCGTGGCGGGGCAGATCGCCGGCCTGTCGGGCCTGTCCTGCCGCCCGGTGGTGCGGCGGGTCGGCAACGAGGCGTGGCGGGGGTTCTGCCGGGGCACCGAGGTGACGCTGGAGCTGGACGAGGAGCGCTTTGTCGGCAGCCATCCCTTCCTTCTGGCCTCGGTGCTCAACCGTTTCCTCGGGCTCTACGCCGCCGTCAACTCCTTCACGCAGCTGGTCCTGACCAGCCGCCAACGCAACGGACACTGGAAGACATGGCCTCCCCTGGCTGGCGATCGACCCGTTCTGTGATCGAGCAGTTGGCCGCCGAGGCCCACCGCTTCGACGCGCTCCAGGCGATCGGCCTGATCGAGCGGATGCTGCCCGACGCCCGCAGCGTCGGCGAGGGCGCCGACTCGCGGCACGAGGCGGTGCGGTTCCGCTCCAGCCTGGCCACCGCCTTTCCCGCGAGCGACCTCGCCGCCGCGACGCCGCCCGGCCCCGGCGAGCCGCGCTGGGAGCTGCTGGTGAATTTCCTGGGGCTGGCCGGCGGTTTCGGTCCGCTGCCGGCGCCCTTCACCGAGGCCATCGTCCAGCGGGTGCGGGCGGGCGACACGGCGACCCGCGATTTCCTCGACATTCTCAACCACCGGCTGGTCTCGCTGCTCTACCGGGCGCGGCGGCTGCACCGGCCGGCGCTGAACCGCGGCACACCCGACCAGGGGCCGATGGCACAGCATCTCTACAGCCTGATCGGGTTGGGGACGCCAGGCCTGCGCGGCCGCATGGCGGTGCCCGACCGGGTGCTGCTTGATCACGCCGGGGTGCTGGCCCAGCAGCCGCGCACGCTGCACGGGCTGGAACGCCTGCTTGGCGATCATTTCGGCGTGCCGGTGCGGGCGGTGCCGTTGCAAGGGCGCTGGCTGGCGCTCGACGACACGCAGGTGACACGGCTGGGGCGACTGAATTCGGCGCTGGGTGACGGGACGGTGCTGGGACGGCGGGTGTGGGACCAGCAGGCGGCGGTGACGCTGGAACTGGGGCCGTTGGGACTGGAAGCGTTCCGCGCCTTTCTGCCTGGCGGGCACGCGGCGCGGGCGTTGCGCGATCTCGCGCGTTTCTATCTGGGACCGGGCACCGACGTCTCGTTGCGCCTGCGGCTTGCGCCGGAACGGGTGCCGGCGAGCCGGCTGGTGGGTGCCAACCGGCTGCATCTGCATTCCCCCCGCGTTCTTGCCGAACGGCCGCGCGCGGCGGGGGTGCGGCTGGGCGCGGAGGATGGGCGGTTGCTGACGCGCGCCGGGCCGAACGCTCCACGGCTCGGCTGGACGAGCTGGCTGGTCACGCGGCGGCGCACGACGGAGGGGATCGTTCAGCCAATGGACGGGCAAGGAGGCACGCACGGGTAAATCTCTGTCTCCCGGTTTCGCGTTTCCATCCGTAGCCGCACCGATCATCGTTGACGGGGAAACCATGGCGGACCGATACTTCGTCTATTGCGAGAGGAAGCCACCATGACCGCTTGCGCTGTTCTCCAGGGTCGTTTCCTGTCGGCGGGGCCGCGCCTGCCC
The DNA here is from genome assembly GCF_017876095.1 of Azospirillum agricola. Taxonomy (GTDB): domain Bacteria; phylum Pseudomonadota; class Alphaproteobacteria; order Azospirillales; family Azospirillaceae; genus Azospirillum; species Azospirillum agricola. The sequence goes on along the minus strand of NZ_JAGINM010000037.1, from coordinate 9,441 downwards.
GGACCGGAGATGGGACGGGTCGCGCAACCCCAAGCCAACGGCAACGCCCGGCAATTGCCGCCGGGCCTGCTGCGCCTGGGAGGCGTCGGCGGTCGGCCGCTGCCCGACGGTGTGCGGCAGAAGATGGAGACCTTCTTCAAGACGGATTTCTCCGACGTCCGCGTCCATGTCGGGTCGGAGGCGCCGGCCATCGGCGCTTTGGCCTTCACGCTGGGCTCGAACCTGTATTTCGCGCCGGGCCAGTACAATCCGGATACCCTCCATGGCCAGCAGCTTCTCGGCCATGAGTTGACCCATGTGGTGCAGCAGCGGGCGGGCCGCGTGCGCAACCCGTTCGGCAGCGGCGTGGCCGTCGTGCAGGACCACGCGCTGGAGGCCGAGGCCGACCGCATGGGCATGCGTGCGGCTTCGCACTTCACCCCGCCGACCGTGCAGGCAAAGCCGGCACCGCAAAGGCTGGCCGCGCCGATCCAAAGGAAGGAAGGTTCCGGCTACCGGCTGATCGTTGGCGCCTACCTGCACCAGGAGAAAGGGCTGCCCGACGCCATGGCCGGCCACGGCTTCGTCGCGGTGGAGCGCCCCGGCGGCAAGCGCGAGGCATGGGGTTTCTCGCCGGCGGGACTGTCGGGCATGGACCCGAAACGCGACCTCGGGCGCTTGACCACGGGCGTGCCGGGGCGCGTGCATCGTGACGAGGCGGCGTTCTCCAAGCCGGGGGTGCGCACACGCAGCATCGCCGTCAGCCGTGAGCAGGCGGAGCGCGCCATGGCGAAGATCGGCGAGTACCGGAGCGGCAACGCCCGGTTCAGCTTGGCGAACCGCCAATGCACGGCGTTTGCCAGCGACGTGGCGAAGGCGGCGGGGGTGAATGCGTTCGGCGCAGGGCCGGTGCGGGGACCACGAGACTTCTATCGGAAGATTTGAGCCAAAACGAATGTCTCCACCTCTCCGAGAAGCACGATGAAGAAAAATCTTCTGCCACCACCCCAACCGAATGATAAAAACCGGCTTATTGCTCCGCACCGGGTGCTGCAACCAGCTTCAACGACGTCTCATTTTCTTCCGCCTGCTTCATCTCACGCAGCATCGTGGGCGCTGAACCTCATAAAAGCGGCGCTTACGGACTTTACACCTCGGTAATGCATCTTGGAAAATGCCCAGCAGCGAATGGTGGGATCTGTACCCTCTAGATCCTGAATGAATCCACCAATGTCCTCCTTAAAAACTCTGATCGGCAAACTCACCTTCACTTCCAAGCGTGCCCTGGAGACGGCGGCGCAGCTCTGCCTCGTGCAGACGCACTTCGCGGTGGAGGTGCAGCATCTGCTGCTCAAGCTCGCGGGCATGGCGGACAGCGACGTGGCGCGGCTGCTGCGGCATTACGGCGTCGATGCTGGCACCCTGTCCGCCGACCTCACCCGTGCGCTGGAGGCTCTGCCACGCGGGAACCGGCAGACGCCGGCTTTCTCCGAACATCTGCTGCGTCTGCTGGAGCGCGCCTGGGTGGTGTCGTCCCTGAGGCTCGACGAACACAGCATCCGGTCCGGCGCCATCCTGGCGGCGCTGCTGGAGGACGACGCGCTGCGCGGCATGCTGGTCGAGGCGGCACCGCCGCTCGCCCGCATCCCGCGCGGCAAACTGGCCGACGATCTGCCCGACCTGCTGCGCGGCAGTCCGGAGGGGGCCGGGGAGCCTGCTCCCGCCGCAACGTCCGGCACGACGCCATCCCGAACCCCGTCGCTCGATGCCTACACCATCGACCTCACCGCCCAGGCCCGTGCCGGCCGGATCGACCCCATCGTCGGGAGGGACGCCGAGATCCGGCAGGTGATCGACATCCTGATGCGGCGGCGGCAGAACAACCCGATCCTCACCGGCGATCCCGGCGTCGGTAAGACGGCGGTGGTCGAGGGCTTCGCCCGCATGGTCGCCGAGGGTGCCGTGCCGCCGCCGCTGCGCGGCGTCGCGGTGCGCACGCTCGATCTCGGGCTGCTCCAGGCCGGTGCCGGCGTCAAGGGCGAGTTCGAGGACCGGCTCCGCCGGGTGATCGACGAGGTGGCGTCGTCGCCCCGTCCCGTCATCCTGTTCATCGACGAGGCGCACACGCTGGTCGGCGCCGGCGGACCGGCCGGGCAGGGCGACGCCGCCAACCTGCTGAAGCCGGCGCTGGCGCGCGGCGAACTGCGCACCATCGCCGCCACCACCTGGGGCGAATACAAGCGGCACATCGAGAAGGATCCCGCACTCGCGCGCCGTTTCCAGGTGGTGAAGGTGGCCGAGCCGGACGAAGCGACCGCCGTTTCCATGCTGCGCGCCCTGGTGCCGGGGCTGGAGGCGCACCACGGCGTCCGCATCCTCGACGCGGCGGTGGAAGGCGCGGTGCGGCTGTCGCACCGTTACATCAGCGACCGGCAATTGCCGGACAAGGCGGTCGGCGTGCTCGACACCGCCTGCGCCCGCGTCGCTCTGGCGCAGGCGTCGCCGCCGCCCGAACTCCAGGCCGCCGCCCAGGGCAGCGCCGGGCTGTCCGCCGAGATCGCCCAGCTCGCCCGCGAAAGCACCGCCGGCCACGACCACGCCGAGCGCCTGGAGCGTCTCGCCGACGAGCGCGCCGCCCTGGAGGAGAAGCGCCATCGGTTGGAGGCCCGTTGGACCCAGGAGGCCGAAACGGTCGCCCGCATCCGTGCGCTGGAGAACTCGCTACCGGACCAGGACGGCGCCGCCTATCTGCGGGCGCGGGCCGAGCTGGACGGGCTGCGGCTGGAACTGGAGCTGGTGCAGGAGGACGCCGCCCCGCTGGTGCCGGTGGCGGTGGACCGCCACACCGTCGCCGCCGTGGTGGCTGGTTGGACCGGCATCCCGGTCGGCCGCATGCTGACCGACAATGTCGAGGCGGTGCGCGGCTTGCGCGCCCGCATGGGCGAGCGGGTGGTCGGGCAGGACGCGGCGCTCGACGCGGTGGCCCGGCGCATCCGCACCTATTTCGCCGGGCTCGGCGAGCCGGGCAAGCCGACCGGCGTCTTCCTGCTGGTCGGACCGTCGGGCGTCGGCAAGACGGAAACCGCGCTGACCCTGGCCGAACTGCTGTTCGGCGGAGAGCGCAGCCTGATCACCATCAACATGTCGGAGTATCAGGAAGCGCATTCCGTCTCCGGCCTGAAGGGTGCGCCGCCCGGCTATGTCGGCTTCGGGAAGGGCGGGGTGCTGACCGAGGCGGTGCGGCGCGCGCCCTATTCGGTCGTCCTGCTCGACGAGGTGGAGAAGGCCCACCCCGACGTGCTGGAGCTGTTCTATCAGGTGTTCGACAAGGGGACGCTGGAGGACAGCGAGGGGATGGCGGTCGATTTCAAGAACACCATCATCCTGCTGACCTCGAACCTTGGCAGCGAGACGATCGGGCGGCTGGCCGGGCAGGGCGGCGGCGGCCTGACCGCCGGGCGCGTCGCCGAGGCGATCCGGCCGGAGCTGGTGCGTCACTTCAAGCCGGCGCTGCTCGGCCGCATGGTGGTGGTGCCCTATCTTCCGCTCGACGAGGCGCGCGTCCATGCCATCGTCCGGCTGAAACTGGCCCGCATCCAGGCCCGCGTCGCCGAGACGCATGGTGCCGAGCTGACCTACGCCGACTCGGTGGTCGCCCACATCGCCGCGCGTTGCGCCGCCACCGACGCCGGGGCGCGGGCCGTCGACCATCTGCTGACCAACACGCTGCTGCCCGACCTGTCGGCGGGCGTGCTCGACCGCTTGGCCGACGGACGGGGGGTCGATCTGGTGCATGTCGATCTCGACGGGGCCGGGGCGTTGCGCTACAGCTTCGGCATGCCCGCATCGCGGGCGCCCTGAACGGCGGCCTCCCCCAAGGCGACCCCCAAAGGCGATCAATGAGCGATAAGTCGACGACCCAGGATTCCGCCTCGCTGTCGGTCAGCACGCCGCTCGGCAAGGACGCGCTGATCCTGCGCGAGTTCAGCGGCACCGAGACGGTCTCCGACCTGTTCGACTTCACGCTGGTCATGCAGTCGGCGACCGGCGCCATGGACCTCGACCTGACGCAGCTCGTCGGCCAGCACCTGACGGTGACTCTGACCGACGGCAACGGGGCACAGCGGGTCGTCGACGGGATCTGCACCCGCGTCGTGCAGACCGCGACCTCCTATGTCGCGGAGCTGCGGCCCTGGCTGTGGATGCTCGGGCTTGCCAGCGACAACCGCATCTATCAGAGCCAGACCGCCGTCGACATCATCAAGGCGGTGTTCGGCAACCTCGGCTACACCGATTTCAAGGATTCGACGACCGCCACCTACACCACCCGCGACTACTGCGTGCAGTATGGCGAGAGCTGCCTGAACTTCGTCAGCCGGCTGATGGAGGAGGAGGGAATCTGCTATTTCTTCACGCACACGGCAGGCACCCACACGCTGGTGCTGGCCGACGATTCCTCGGCCTTCGCGGCCATCGCCGGGACGTCGACGGTGCCTTATCTCGGGCTGCCGCGGGGCAAGGACTGGATCGACGGGCTGCATCTGACCTCCTGCTCGCTGGAGCAGGCGGTGACCAGCGGCGGCTACCAAGCCGACGACTACAACTTCACCACCCCGGCGACCGAACTGAAGGCCAGCGTCACCGGCACGCCACTGGTCTACGAATATCCCGGCAACTACACCAGCAAAGACCAGGGCGACGCGGCGGCCGCCATCCGGCTGGCCGCCCTCCAGGCCGGAGCCAAGCGCCTGTCGGGGAGCGGCGTCGTGCGCGCCTTCACCGCCGGGCAGAGCTTCACCCTGTCGGGCCACCCGCGCGGCGACCTGAACGCCGAGTGGGTGCTGCACGCGGTCAGCCACCGCGCCACCTTCCGGGAGTACGAGAACAGCTTCACGGCGCTGCCGTCCGCCACCACCTACCGCCCGCCACGCCGGACGCCGGCCCCGCGCATCGCCGGCACGCAGACCGCGGTGGTGGTCGGCAAGTCGGGCAAGGAGATCTACACCGACCAGTATGGCCGGGTGAAGGTGCAGTTCCATTGGGACCAGCAGGGCAGCAACGACGAAAACAGCTCCTGCTGGGTGCGGGTGGCGCAGGGCTGGGCCGGCAAGAGCTGGGGCAGCTTCTTCCTGCCGCGGGTCGGCATGGAGGTGATCGTCAGTTTCCTCGACGGCAACCCGGACCAGCCGATCGTCACCGGCTGCGTCTACAACGGCACCAACACCACCCCCTACACCCTGACCGACGACCAGACCAAGAGCACGATCAAATCCAACAGCTCCGAGGGTGGCAACGGCTTCAACGAAATCCGCTTCGAGGACAAGGCCGATGCCGAGGAAATCTTCGTCCAGGCGCAGAAGGACATGACGGTGCTGGTCAACAATGGCCGGACGACGACGGTGGACGCCGCCGACGACACGCTGACGCTGAACAAGGGCAACCGCTCGGTCACCATCACCAAGGGCAACGACACGCTGACCGTCAGCGAGGGCAACCGCACCTCCAGCATCGCCAAGGGCAACGAGACCCATTCGGTCAAGGGCACCCGCGACGTCACGGTGACGGGGGCGGAGACCCGCACCAACAGCGACGCCTTCACCCAGACGGTGTCGAAGGATTTCACGCTGACGGTGGACGGCGACATCACCATCTCGGCCAGCGGCGCCGTCACCATCAAGGCCGGCAAGGGATTGACCGTGCAATCGACCCAGGACATGGCCCTCACCTCGTCGGCCGCGCTGACCGCCAAGGCCACCAGCGACGCCACGCTCCAGGGCATGAGCGCCACGGTCAAGGCCGACACCGGCGCCACGCTCCAGGGCGGCACCACCGTCACCGTGAAGGGCAGCGCCCAGGCCACCATCGACGGCGGCGGCATGACCTCGGTGAAGGGCGGGCTGGTCCAATTGAACTGAGCCCGTGGCGATGCCCCCGACGAACCAGGACACGCCCCCCGCCAGCGGGTTCCCGTCCGAACCCACGCGCATCGAGACCCGCGATGCGGAGGGACAGCTGTTGTCGCTGGTCACGCTCGGCGCCGGGGGACAACCGGACGGGGAGTTCGTCGCCTACGCTCCCGACGGCTCGGTGCAGATGCGGATGACCTACCGCGACGGCCAGCCGGATGGGCCGGCGACCATTTATCGCGACGGCCGGGTGCAGACCGAGATGGGCTACGCCGCCGGCCGGCTCGACGGCGAGATGCGCGGCTACGACCCGGCCGGACGCCTGCTCTCGGTGGTGCGCTACGCCGCCGGGCGCAAGAATGGCAGGATGGAGTGCTTCACGGTGGATGGCGCGCTGCTGATGACCGCCGAGTACCGCGACGACCGGCTGGACGGGCCGATGCTGGAATACCGTCCGGACGGCACGCTGCGGCGACGCGCCCTTTACGCCGATGACCGGCTGGATGGCGAGGTGGTCGAATTCCATCCCGGCGGAAGCCCGGCCGAGCGCAGCCTGTTCCGCGCCGGAACCGTCGTGGAGGGGCCGGAGCGCTTCGCCGATCCGGACGCTCCGGGCAGGACGTCGCTGCTGGCCCGGCTGATCGGCAAGTAGGGGAGGGCAGGCATGGGGCTTCAGGTGGTGATGGGGGCGATGACCCAGTGCAGCTTCGGGGCGGCGCCGAGCAGCCTGATGGTGCTGCCGACCAACCGGGTGATGTGTGGCGGGGTGCCGGCCGCGACCATCATGGATTTTGCTCCGATGATGAACATCCTGCCCTTCGCCATGTGCAACAGCCCGGCCAACCCGATGGTGATCGCGGCGACGGCGGCGGCGATGGGGGTGCTGACGCCGATGCCCTGCATCCCGGTCACCACGCCCTGGACGCCCGGCGTTCCTCAGGTGCTGATCGGCGGCATGCCGGCGCTGAACGACGGCTGCAAGTGCATGTGCGCTTGGGGCGGCTCCATCAGCGTCAGCATGGCCGGGCAGTTCCAGACGCAGGATTGAGCGATCGGGACCCCAGCGGACGGCCCGGCGGTTGCGGTTCAAGGCATCGGCGCTATAATGACGCGAGGTCCCGCCCCCCAAACCATCGACCGCAAGGCCGACCGATGTCCGCTCCGCCGAAGCGTTTCGCTCCACCGCCGCCCAGCTGGCCTGGATGTGCGTCGCCGCGCCAGCCGGGGCCGGCGATCCAGCGGCAGGTCGCGCAGCCGCAAACGACCTTCAACGCCCTGCGCAGCGGCAAGGCGGAGCGCGGCAAGGTCGGCGACGAGCTTGTGCGCATGCAGGGCGACCAGTTCCTGCTGAGCACCGCCGAGCGCAACCTGCGGGTCAAGCCGGACGGCACCTACAATTTCGTCCGGGTCCAGGGGAACACCCGCAACGAGGCCCGCACCTTCGTGTCGGCGAACAGCGGCCATGCCGGGCTGGCCGCCGGACGGCCGGTGCTGTACGCCGGAACGGTGCGTTTTGACAGCGGTTCGCTCGACTGGTGGAGCAACTATTCCGGCACCTACCAGCCGATGGCCGCCTTCCGCCAACAGGCCCATCTGCCGGACGAGCGTTTCGTGCCCTGGCAGAAACTTCAGATGGGTGGGGTGGGGTTGCAACGCGGCATGCTGTCCGACCAGCGGGCCTCCACGGTGCCGGCCAAGCCGGAGGGCGCCACCACGCCCAAGCCGGCCCCCCGATCGCCGGATCCCGCAAAGGCCGCATCCGTTGGAACCGGACCGGCGGGGACGCCGACTCCGCAGCCGCAAGGCAAGGGAACGGAGAAGGCAGCGGCACGCGCTGCTCCCGCACCCGGCGGAAAGGGACGCTGAGTGACAATTCCGCGCAGTTCCCTTCCCGTCATTCTCGGCGGCACGCTGCTGTTCGGGGCTCTGCTGTTCCTGCTGGGGCTGCTGGTCGGACTCAACCTGTCGTCATCCGCTCCCGCATCTTCACAGGCATCCCCGCAGGCAGGAAACGGCACCCCGGCGGCGGTGGCGCCCGCTCCTCCTGTCCCTGCACCCGTCGGAGCCTCCGGCGGAGCGGCTCCGACGGCCCCCGCACCCGATGCGGCGGCTCCGGCTCCCGCATCCCCACCGGCCAAGGGCGGCGATGCCGCTCCGGAAGCGGCGCCGGCGATCAAACCGCTGAAGGTGAAGGGTTTCGGTTACGGCGCTCCGCCGTCCAGTCCGCCCGCCTCGGCCTTGCGCGGCCATCTGCTGGAGCAGGCCAGCGCAGCGCCGGGCACGGCACCGGGCACCAACCCGGCAGCCCAGCCTGCGGCAGCCGCCACATCAGCCCCCGCGCCCGCTCCGAAGGAGCCGCCAGCCGAGCCGCTGGTCTTTTCGGTTGCGGTCGGACGCTTCCTGCTGGAGGACAACGCCGCCCGCCGGCTGGCCGAAGCACAGGCCAAGGGCTTCCAGCCGGTCGTCGTCGTCGCCGACCCTCCCGACCCCAGTGGCTGGCTGACCGTTACGCTGGGACCACGCGACGATGCCACCGCGGCCGCGCGGCTGGCGGAGGACGCCACCGCCCAAGGGTTCGACACCCTGCTGGTAAGCTGGCTCGCTCCCTGATTCCGGGGTTATCCGTCTGGTGTCGAACTTGACGGGTCTTGAGCACTTCCGAGAAATGATCGTCCCTTGTATCGGGAGCATCGAGCCATGCGTCTGATGGGAGTTCTCTTCGGCTGCATTCTTGGGTTTGCCAACACCTTGCCTTCGTACCCGGTATCAGCACAGTCGCGCCCGAACAATGAAGCGTTCTCGAACGCGATCGTGGCCGCTGGGCTTGTCCTCACGCGGAAGGCGTGCGCTTTGCTGGAGGTGCAGGAAACTGCGAACTGGGTTGAAGTGGACGGCAAGGGTGAATGCCTGCGCTTCTATGCTGCCGGGCTACGCTCCGCCCCGGGCCCCAACCCCGTTGTTGCTGCCTGGATGCACGGCGACATCATGGGCAGGAAGCCGAGCCAGATCGGGCATCAGGAGGGACTCAGCGTCACCGCGATGATTGAGCAGGAACGCGCGTTGTCCGAGCGTTTCGGTGTGCCTTTCATCTTTCTGGCCCGCCCAGGCGCCTATGGAAGCTCCGGCCGGTTTTGGGATCTCCGCCACACCCCTCGGGAAGCGGCGTTGATGAATGCTCACCTCGATGTGCTCAAGAAGCGCTACGGCATTGCCGAGTGGTCCCTTGGTGGACACAGCGCCGGAGGAACGTTGGTGGCCGAGTTCTTGGCGAGCCGCAGCGACCTGCGATGCGCCATTATCTCCTCTGGAGCATCTGCCTTTCGGGCTTATCTCGAAGCACACGGGGCCAAAGCCCGGCTGGCCAAGCCGGAGACATGGTTTGATCCTTATGACTTGCTCGATCGCATACCGAAGGACCAGAACCGGCGCATCTTCGTGATTGGTGATCCGCGTGAGACGAAGATAGCGTCCGTCAAGATGGTGGAAAATCGTGCGATGCTGAGGTGGCCATTGTTCAGGCGGCTTTGGGTGGAAACGTGATGGCTGATGAGGCTTC
>NZ_JAGINM010000036.1 GCF_017876095.1 Azospirillum agricola | reverse complement strand
AACCAGCTCAACCGCTTGTTTCCGCTTCCTTTTTCTCCGCCGCCGCGCCGCTTCGTGAAGCGCCGCCCCGTCGGTGGAGCGGGTTATAGGCGCCCCCACCAAACACGCGCAACCCCTTTTTTCGTCCCTGCTGCACTTTTTTGACGGACACGGTTCCCCCTCCCGGAGGCGGGTCCAGGGTCGATGCTTTTGCACAGGTTGCGCCGGACGATGCCGGGTTGATAGTGTGGCATCGCTTTGTTGGTTGGCAAAACATACTGTAAACCGGGAGGCTCGGCAATGGACAACGCTTGCACGGCGCACATCCACGAGCTTGTCCGTGTCTCCGGCGGCGTCGCGTCCAACCGCGATCCGATCATCGAGGCCTCGTGGCGACGCTGCGTGTCCGACCACAAGCTCGACCCGACGGTCGGGCGCGAGGCCCGCATCCTGCCGCAGGAACGGCTGCGCCTTCACCGCGACGCGATGGACGAGTTCCTGCGCACGGCCCGCTTCGGGCTGGAAGCGCTGTACCGGCAGGTCGCGGGGATGGGCTACGTGCTGCTGCTGACCGACAGCAACGGGATCACCGTCGACTTCATCGGCGACCCGACCTTCGACAACCATCTGCGGCGGGCCGGCCTCTATCTGGGATCCGACTGGAACGAGGGGCACGCCGGCACCTGCGCGGTCGGCACCTGCATCGCCACCGGCACGGCGCTGACCGTCCACCAGACCGACCATTTCGACACGACCCACATCCCGCTGACTTGCAGCTCCGCCCCGGTTTTTGAAAGCGGCGGCGAACTGGCCGCCGTGCTGGACGTCTCGGCACTCCATTCGCCGGAACCGAAGATCAGCCAGCATCTGGCGCTCCAGATGGTCAAGACCTATGTCCACAAGATCGAGAACGCCAATCTCTACAACAACTTCCGCCGCGACTGGGTGGTGAAGCTGTCGGCGTCGCAGGAGTTCGCCGAGGTCGATCCCGATTACGTCATCGCGCTCGACGGCGGTGGCCGCATCATCGGCTTCAACAACAAGGCCCGCCGGCTGCTGGCGCCGGAGGATGCGGAGTCGCCGCTGGGATGCTCCTTCGCCGAGCTGTTCGACTGCGAGGTGGAGGATCTCGTCCGCTTCGTGCGCTCGCTGCCGAGCGACCAGCGCACGCTCCGCCTGCGACGCACCGGGACGCCACTGTTCGCCCAGGCGATGCCACCGCCGGCCGTCAGCCTGCCGCGCGCCCATGGCGGCGACGGCTCCCATCACCCCGAACCCCTGCCCGAGCCGCTGTGCGCGGTGTCCGGCGGCGATCCGGCTTTGAAGGCGGTGCTGACGCGCGCCGCCAAGCTGGTGAACACCCGGATGAGCCTGCTGATCCACGGCGAGACCGGCACCGGCAAGGAGCATCTCGCCAAGGCGCTGCACCGGGCCAGCGCCCGCCGCGGCAAGCCTTTCGTCGCCGTCAACTGCGCCGCCCTGCCGGAGGCGCTGATCGAAAGCGAGCTGTTCGGCCACGAGCCGGGAGCCTTCACCGGAGCGGCGGCGCGCGGCAAGAAGGGGCTGATCCTGGAAGCCGACGGCGGCACCCTGTTCCTCGACGAGATCGGCGACATGCCGCTGACGGCGCAGACCCGGCTGCTGCGCGTGCTGGCCGAGCGCGAGGTGACGCCGGTCGGCCGGACGCGGGCGGTGTCGGTCGACATCCGCGTCATCGGCGCCACCCACCGCGACCTGATCGAGATGGTCAAGGCCGGGCGCTTCCGCGACGACTTGTACTTTCGTCTCAACGGCGCGGTGTTCACCGTGCCGCCGCTGCGCCAGCGCGGCGACCTCGATTGGCTGATCGACCGGCTGCTGGCCGAGCGGGCGGCGCGCGACGCCAGCGCCTACCGGCTGACCCCGACGGCCCTGGCGGCCCTGCGCGCCCATCCCTGGCCGGGCAACGTGCGCGAGCTGGTGAACGCGCTGGACTACGCCTGCGCCGTCTGCACCGCCGGGGTGATCGAGTTGGCCGACATTCCCGAGCCGGTGCAGCACAGCGGGCTGTTCAGGGCGTGGCCGGCCAACGGCGCGGCGTCCACCATGACAACGCCCGCTCCGGTTCGGCCGGAGGAGGGTGGCCAGGATCCCGCCGCCCGGCTCCGCGAGACCCTGCGCCGCCATCACTGGAACGTGTCGGCGGCGGCGCGGGCGCTGGGGGTGGACCGATCGACCGTCCACCGCCAGATGCATCGCTTCGGCATCGTCGCGCCGCATCGGCTCGACTGAACGCCACACCTGTTGCAGGCCGATGCAACAGGTTGCGCAACAGGTGACGCGGCACGCGCCGCCGGATCGCGCACCGATCGTTGAAAATCGTGATGATCGGCCACACTGACGGCTTGGCACGCCGGTTGCTCTCTTCCCTTCGGCATCCACGCATGAAGGGGACGCATCGTGACTCCGGTCGTCGGCATCGTCGCCAACCCCGTTTCCGCCCGCGACATCCGGCGGGTCGTCGCCAACGCGGCGAACCTCCAGGTCACCGACCGGGCGAACATCCTGCTGCGCGTGCTGGCGGCGCTGCGCGCCTGCGGCGTCGCCGAGGTGCTGATGATGCCGGAGAAGGGCGGCATCCGCGGCCATGTCGAACGCGGGGTGGCGCGGGCGCGGGCTCATGGCGAGGATCCCTACCCCGCCATCCACCCGGTGGCGATGCCGGTCACCGGCACCGTCGAGGACACCCACCGCGCCACCCGCGCGATGCGGCAGGCCGGGGTCTCCGCCATCGTCGTGCTGGGCGGCGACGGCACCCACCGGGCGGTGGCCGCCCAGTGCGGCGCAGTGCCGATCGCCGGCATCTCGACCGGCACCAACAACGCCTTTCCCGATCACCGCGAACCGACCATCACCGGGCTGGCGACCGGGCTGGCGGTGACCGGCCGGGTGCCGCCGCACATCGCCTTCGCCGGCAACAAGCGCATCGACGTGGCGATCAACGGCGAGACCCCGTCGGAGATCGCCCTGGTCGACGTGGCGCTGGTCGCCGAGCGCTACATCGGCGCCCGCGCCCTGTGGCGCACGGAGAATTTCCGCGAACTCTACGTCACCTTCGCCGACCCGGAGGTGATCGGCATGTCGGCCATCGCCGGGCTGCTCGAGCCCGTCACGCGCGGCGAGAGCGGCGGGCTGATGGTGCGGCTGTCGCCCGCCGGCCAGACGTCCCCACCGTCCGGGCCGCGTCCCGGCGGGACCATCCTGCGGGCGCCCATCGCGCCGGGGATGATGGCGGCCGTCGGCGTCACCGACTGGCGCCGCATGCCGGCCGGCGTGCCCTTCGTCCCGGAGGTCGAGGCCGGCACCATCGCGCTCGACGGCGAACGCGAGCTGTCCTTCACGGCGCGGGACCGGCTGTCGCTGACCCTGCGCGACGACGCCTTCCGCACCGTGAACGTGAGCGGCTGCATGCGGCACGCCGCCGAGAACCGGCTGCTGACCGGCACCCCCGTGCCGGTCTCGGCCGATCTTTGAGCACCGCCTCCCAACAACCGCCAACCGCACCGGGGAGAACCACCGTGACCGAGAATCCCTTTCCGCTCAGCAAGGACGACCTGCTGCGCGCCTACCGCACCATGCGGACGATCCGCGAGTTCGAGGAGCGGCTGCACGTCGATTTCGCCAAGGGCGACATTCCGGGCTTCGTCCACCTCTACGCCGGGGAGGAGGCCTGCGCCACCGGCATCATGATGCATCTGAACGACAATGACCGCATCGCCTCGACCCACCGCGGGCACGGCCACTGCATCGCCAAGGGCGTCGACGTCCACGCGATGATGGCCGAGATCTACGGGCGCAGCACCGGCGCCTGCCGGGGCAAGGGCGGCTCCATGCACATCGCCGACCTGTCCAAGGGCATGATGGGCGCCAACGGCATCCTGGGGGCCGGCGCCCCGCTGATCTGCGGCGCGGCGCTCGCCGCCAAGGTGCGCGGCGACCGCGGGGTCGGCATCACCTTCGTGGGCGACGGCGCCTCCAACCAGGGGACCTTCCTGGAAAGCCTGAACCTCGCCGCCGTGTGGAACCTGCCGGTGGTCTTCGTGGTGGAGAACAACGGCTACGCCGAATCCACGGCTATGGAATGGGCGGTGTCCTGCGACAGCTACGTCGACCGCGCCACCGGCTTCGGCATGCCGGGCGTCACGGTGGACGGCACCGACTTCTTCGCGGTCCACGAGGCGGCCGGCGAGATCATCCGCCGCGCCCGCGAGGGCGGCGGCCCGGCGCTGCTGGAATGCAACATGGTCCGCTTCTACGGCCATTTCGAGGGCGACGCCCAGACCTACCGCGCCAAGGGCGAGGTCGAGGCCCTGCGCGCGTCGCGCGACTGCCTGGTCATGCTGGGCGAGCGGGTGATCGAGGCCGGCGTCATCGCGCGCGCCGAGTTGCAGGCCATCGACGGCGAGGTCGCCGCCCTGATCGAGGACGCCGTGCGCGCCGCCAAGGCCGCCCCGCTGCCGGCGGCCGGCGATCTGCTGACCGACGTCTACGTCGCCTACTGAGTTCCAAACGAACAAGCCACGCGGAGGAAATGCCATGTCCCGCAAGATCAGCATGAAACAGGCGATCAACGAGGCGCTCGACCTCGAAATGCGCCGCGACCCCACCGTCATCGTCATGGGCGAGGACATCGTCGGCGGCACCGGCGCCCATGGCGAGGCCGACGCCTGGGGCGGCGTGCTCGGCGTCACCAAGGGGCTGCACGCCAAGCACGGCGACCGGCTGATGGACACGCCGCTGTCGGAATCGGCCTACATCGGCGCGGCGATCGGCGCCGCCGCCTGCGGGCTGCGGCCGGTAGCGGAGCTGATGTTCATGGACTTCATGGGCGTCTGCTTCGACCAGATCTTCAACCAGGCGGCCAAGTTCCGCTACATGTTCGGCGGCAAGGCGGAAACCCCCGTGGTCATCCGCGGCATGGTCGGCGCCGGCTTCCGCGCGGCGGCCCAGCATTCGCAGATGCTGACCCCGCTCTTCACCCACATCCCCGGCCTGAAGGTGGTCTGCCCGAGCAACGCCTACGACGCCAAGGGGCTGCTGATCCAGGCGATCCGCGACAACGACCCGGTCATCTTCTGCGAGCACAAGAACCTCTACGGAATGGAATGCGAGGTTCCGGCCGAATCCTACGCCATCCCCTTCGGCGAGGCGAACGTCCTGCGCGACGGCGACGACGTGACCATCGTCAGCTACGGCCTGACCGTCCACCGCGCCATGGCGGCGGCGGACGCGCTGGCCAGGGAGCGGGTGGAGGCCGAGGTGATCGACCTGCGCACCCTGTCGCCGATCGATTGGGACAGCATCGTCGAGAGCGTCGAGCGCACCGGCCGGCTGGTGGTGGTGGACGAGGCGCACCCGCGCTGCAACCTCGCCACCGACATCGCGGCTTATGTCGGGCAACACGCCTTCGGCGCGCTGAAGGCCGGGGTGCAGATGGTGACGGCGCCGCACACGCCGGTGCCCTTCGCCCCGTCGCTGGAGGATCTCTACGTCCCCAGCGCCGAGGCCATCGCCGCCGCCGCACTCCGCACGCTGGCGCCGACCGGCACCACGCCGCGCAGCATCGCCGCCTGATGGAGCCGCCACGGGCCGCCTTATTTCCGCCGGAGCCTGAATTCATGTTGAACGAGCGCATCAAGCCCATCGTCATGCCGAAATGGGGCCTGTCCATGTCGGAGGGCAAGCTCACCGGCTGGCTGAAGCGGCCGGGGGCCAGCGTGGCCCTCGGCGACGAGCTGCTGGAGGTCGAGACCGACAAGATCACCAACGTCGTCGAGGCGGGGGACAGCGGCATCCTCCGCCGGGTGCTGGGCGAGCCCGGCACCGTCTATCCGGTGAAGGCGCTGATCGCCGTGCTGGCCGAACCCGACGTGCCGGACAGCGAGATCGACGCCTTCATCGACGCCTACGCCGCGCCGGCGACCGGCGGCGCAGGGGAAGAGGAGGAAGCCGGCCCCCGTTACCACTTCGCCGAAACCCCGGCCGGAACGCTGCGCTACGCCAAGCGCGACGGGACGCGCGGCGAGAGCGGGCCGGCCGTCCTGCTGCTGCACGGCTTCGGCGGCGACCTCGACAACTGGCTGTTCACCATCGACGCGCTGGCGGAGAGCGCCACCGTCTACGCGCTCGACCTGCCGGGGCATGGGCAATCGGCCAAGACCCTGGCCGATCCGACCCTGGCGGGCCTGTCGAAGGCGGTGCTCGGCTTCATGGACGCGGCCGGCATCGACCGCGCCCACCTCGTCGGCCATTCGATGGGCGGTGCGGTGTCGATGCGGACGGCGCTCGACGCGCCGGAGCGGGTGGCGTCGCTGTCGCTGATCGCGTCGGCCGGGCTGGGGAGCGCCATCGACCACGGCTACATCCAGGGCTTCACCGCGGCCAACTCCCGCCGCGACCTGAAGCCGGTGCTGGAGACGCTGTTCGCCGACCAGAGCCTGGTCGGCCGCAAGCTCGTCGACGACCTGCTGAAGTACAAGCGGCTGGACGGCGTCGAGGCGGCGCTGCGGGCGTTGTCCGCCGCGCTGTTCGCCGACGGCGCGCAGGCCGAAATCCTCGCCGGCGCGGTCGCCGCGACCGGACTGCCGACCCTGGTGGTGTGGGGCGAGCAGGACCGCGTCATCCCCGCCGCCCACGCCACGGCGCTGGGCCATGCTGCGCGGAGCGTGGTGATCCCCAACGCCGGCCACATGGTGCAGATGGAGGCGGCGGGCAAGGTCAACGCCCTGCTCAAGGAGCACATCGGCACCCCCGCCACCGGCACGGCCACCTGACCCCTTGCGGACCGGCGCGCCACGGAAGGCGCACCGGTCAAAGGAGACCCATCATGCCCGATCTGAGGAACAAGAGCATCATCGTCACCGGCGCCGGACGCGGCATCGGCGCCGCCATCGCCCGCGCGCTCGCCGCCGACGGCGCCCGGTTGACCATCGCCGACCGCACCGCCGACGAGGCCGAGCAGGTCGCCGAAACCATCCGCGCGGCCGGCGGCGCCGCCATCGCCGTCACGGTCGACGTGCGGGACCGCGACGCCGTGCGCCGCATGATCGACGAGACGGTCCGCGCGTACGGCCGGCTCGACGTTCTCTTCAACAACGCCGGGGTGGCGCAGACCAAGCCCTTCCTCGACATCACCGAGGAGGACTGGCGCTTCGTCACCGACGTCAACGCGCTGGGCGTGCTGATCGGCATGCAGGAGGCGATCAAGACCTTCCGGACCCAGGGCGGCGGCGGCAAGATCGTCAACACCGCCTCCATCGCCGGCAAGCAGGGCTACGAGCCGCTCGCCCATTACTCCGCGAGCAAGTTCGCCGTCGTGGCCCTGACCCAGGCGGCAGCGCGCGCCTTCGGCAAGGAGGGGATCACCGCCAACGCCATCTGCCCCGGCGTGGTGGCGACCGAGATGTGGAAGGTCATCGACAAGGGCTTCCGCGACACCGGCCTGACCCGGACCGAGAACGAGGCGTTCGACATGTTCGCGGCCGGCGCCGTGCTCGGCCGGCCCTCGGCGGCGGAGGATCTGGTCGGGGTGGCGCGCTTCCTCGCCTCCTCCGATTCCGACTTCATGACCGGTCAGTCGCTGATGGTCGACGGCGGCATGGTCTTCACCTGACCGGCGGCCGCCGAAGCCGGCCAACCCGGCCGGCAATCCACGCTCGGCAACCCTCGCTCAGCAGCCATCGGCGCGCCGTTCCGGCAAGCCGCTGCCTTCGGCCTCCTCCCGGCCGGCAAGCCGGTGGCGAACGACGAGCGCGACGGCGACCAGCATCAGGGCGGCCACGCCGACCACGCCGGTGAAGGCCTGGTCGAAGGCCGCCCGCGCCACGCCGACGACCTGCTCCGCCTGGAATGGCGCCAGCCCCTGGGCGAGAGCGAGAGCCTCGTCGATGCTGTCGCGCGCTTCGGAGGCGATCGCGATCCCCTGCGGGACCAGCATGGCCCGCGTGTAGAGCACCGACATCAGGCTGCCGAGCAGCGCGATGCCGAGCGTTCCGCCCAGCTCGTAGGAGACCTCCTCGATCGAGGCGGCCATTCCGGCCCGCTCCTCGGGGGCCGAGAGCATGATGACCGAGGACGCGGCCGTCACCGCGGCGCCGCTCCCGAACCCCATCGCCGCGAGAGCGGTGATCCACAGGGCGGCGGGGCCGTCGTGGCTGGCGAGGAAGGCGATCAGGGCCAGCCCGGTCACCATGAGCGCCCCCCAGAGCACCCGCGCGGAGCCGAGCCGCGACAGCGCCAGCCCGGTCAGCGGTGCCGCCACCAGGGACGCGAGCGGGATCGGCAGGATCAGCAGGCCGGCGTCGAGCGGCGACAACCCCAGCACCAGCTGGAGGCGCTGGCTGAACACCAGCTCCATCCCGATCAGCGCCGCCGACGCCGTCAGGGCGGTCGCCACGCCCGCCGAAAAGCGCGGGTCGGCGAACAGCGAGAAATCGATCAGCGGAAAGCGGGCGCGGCGCTGCCGGCGCACGAACAGCAGCGTGGCGATCAGGCCGACGGCCAGCGCCAACCCGGCCGCTTCCCAGGAAGGGTCGCGCTTGGCGGCTTCCTTCAGCGCATAGACCAGGCCGCCGAGCCCGATCATGGCCTGGAGCGAACCGGCCAGATCCCAGGGATGCCCGGCGTCCCCGGGACGGTTGGTCAGCAGAAGGGCGCTGCCCGCCAGGGCCGCCGCGACCACCGGCACGTTGATCAGGAAGACCGCCCCCCAGCGGAAATGCTCCAGCAGCACCCCACCCATCACCGGACCGGCCGCGGCGCCGCCGGAGGCGATGGCGGCCCAGATGCCGATGGCGAGCGACCGCTCCTCCGGGTCGGTGAAGGTGAGGCGGATCAGGGACAGCGTCGCCGGCATCATCATCGCCGCCCCGACCGCCAGCACCGCCCGCGCGGCGATCAGCGCCGCCGCCGAAGGCGCGAAGGCCGCGCCGAAGGACGCCAGGCCGAACACGAGAAGGCCGGTCATGAACATCAGCTTGTGGCCCAGCCGGTCGCCCAGCGTGCCCGAGGCCGGCAGCAGCCCCGCCATCACCAGGGGATAGGCGTTGACGATCCAGAGCTTCTGCGAGGCGGTGGCCCCCAGGTCGCGGGTGAGCGTCGGCAAGGCGGTGTAGAGCACCGTCATGTCGACGACGATCAGGAACAGGGCGCTGGAAACGGTGGCCAGGGTCAGCCATCGGGTGCCGGGAGCCATGAGTCGGGGGATCCTTGGTGGTGACGGAGGCGGGACGCCGGGAGGACCGGCCTCCATTCAGCTCCGGCCGTCGAGGAGCGCGCGCAGGTCGTGCCGGAGGCTGCCCCATTCCTCGTCGGGAAAATCCATGAAGCCGAAGGCGCGCAGAAGGAACGCGCCCTCGGCGGCGAGGAAGGCGAGCCTGGCCCGGCGCCCTTCCTCGGAACGGGGATCGAGACCGCCGAACCGCTCCCCGTACCAGGCCCTGGTGCTGTCGATGTGCTGTTTGGCCTCGATCAGCGCCGCCATCATGCCGGCCGCCCGGGCATGGCTGTCGGCGTCCATGGCCATGGTGGCCTCGACGTGGCCGCGCACTGCCTCCACCGGCGTCGGCGACGGCCCGGCGAGGGCGGTGATCTGGGCGTCGTACTCGCGTCCCCAGCGTTCGATCATGGCGGCGATCAGGTCGTCCTTGGTCCCGAACCGCGACTGGACGCCGCCCTTGGAAACGCCGGCGGCCTTGGCGACGGCGTCCATCGTCAGGCCGCCGGTCCCCGCCTTCAGCAGAATTCCTTCGGCGATGTCCAGAACCCTGTCCCGGTCGATCGTCGGCGGGCGTCCCATGAAACCTCCCGGTCTTATTCAAATCCATACGGATGGATTTGTAACTGCGGACACGTCCACGGACAAGCGCCTTGCGAAGGGGCGGGGCGTCCGGCCGGCACGCACGCCGCAACGCCGGCCGCCAGCTTGACGGTTTCGGCGTCATCCCGATAAGGTGAAAATGGGAAATCCAACGGCCATTTTCCACCGGCGGCCGCAACCGGGCCGGGCTCCATCAGGATAAGAGTGAAGCGATGAACAATCCGGTCCGCTTCCTGGTTTTCGCCCTTGCGCTGCTCGCCACCTGGATGAGCTGCCAGCCGGTGTCCGCCGAGCGTCTGGCGCTGGTCGTCGGCAACAGCGACTACCGCAACGCCGACAGGCTGCCCAACGCCCGGCGGGACGCGGAGGCGGTGGCCGACGCCCTGCGGCGCCTCGGCTACACGGTGGTCGACGGGTACGACCTCGACCTCGACGGCATGCAGGCGCTTGTCCGCCGCCTCGAGGACACCGCCCGGCAGACGGCACCCGACGTTGTGCTGGCGTATTTCGCCGGCCACGGCATACAGCTCGCGGACCGGAACTATCTGCTGCCGGTCGATTTCCGGCTGACCCGCCTCGGCGAGGTCGACCGGTCGTCGATGTATCTGAACCAGATCCTCGACCGGATGCGCGGAGCGCGCAAGCTCCGCGTCGCCATTTTCGACGCCTGCCGGGACAACCCTTTCGCCGCCGAGCTCGCCCGGCTTCTGGACCGGCGCAGCGTCGGCAGCGTGGCCACCCGCGGGCTGGCGCGGATCGCGCCCCCCGACAACCGTGGAAGCGACGTCCTGGTCGCCTTCGCAAGCGAGGCGAACACGGTCGCCGAGGATGGCGCCGGGCTCCACAGCCCCTACACCGCCGAACTGCTCAAGCACATCGCGACCCCCGGCCTGGAACTCCGCACGCTGTTCGAGCGGGTGCGCGACGGTGTCCAGACGGCCACCCAGGGCCGCCAGCGCCCCTTCGTCTCCGCCTCCCTCGGCGGCGCCCAATATTGGCTGGCGGAGCGCCCGGCGGCGGCACAGACAGCGATCACCCAGGCGGCGACCACTCCGGCGGCGGGCAGCCCGCCGGCGCTCAAGGAGTCCCCCCGCGACCCGCCGGTCTCCCGCCGCGCCCTGACCGTCGGGTTCCGCAACGTCGACGACAGCTCGGCGATCCGCCAGCTCATCGAAAAGCAGATCCCCTCCTCGCTCGTGCGGCTGACCGTGGAACCGGACCTCGCGGACGCGGTGTTCGTCGGCGTCGGCGACGGCCTGCAATTGAAGCTGCAAAACCCCGCGCTGAATTCGGCGGCGGGCCAGCGCAGCTTCGCGCGCCGCGCCGTCGCGGTCGGGGTCTCCACCTCGGCCCGGCCCAACTGGGACCGCTCGTCGCCGATCGTCGATCTCGTCAAATCCCTCAAGGTCATCGCCGAGAACAGCGACCTTCTGCTGCTGGGACGCGGTTCGGCCGGCTTCCGGCTCAGCCTGTCCACCGGCAACGGCCAGGACCGTTTCGTGAACGACGAACGCCTGTCCTACAGCCTCAGATCGGAAAAGGACGCCCATCTCCTGCTGATCGCCGCGTCCTCCGACGGCAGCGTCAACATCCTGCTGCCCAACCAGCTCACCCCCGTCGCGCGCGCCGCCGCGGGACAGCCCGTCACCCTGCCGAGCGGCGGCGAGTATTTCTTCGTCACCGCGCCGTTCGGCACCGACCTCATCAAGTCGATCGCCTTCCTCGACAAGCCGCCCTTCCTGAACGAGCTGATCCCGAAGAACACCGCCTATTCCAGCCTGCGGCCAAAGGAGATGAAGCGCCTGCTCGACCGCATCGCCGCGTGGATGGACGCCAACCCCGGCCGCTACGCCGAGACGGCGCTGTTCATCGAAACCACCGAGCGCTAGCGCCCCATCAACCAAGCGCCAGCGCCTCCCCCGCGGCTACTGGATCAGGTAGTAGGGAGCCCAGATGTAGGGCGAGTCCGGATATTCGGCCCGCAGCCGCTCCTGGCTGGAGGCGAACGCCTGCCGGACATCCCTGCTCTTGCCGAGGGCGTCGTAGAAATACTCGACGAACTTCCCGGCGGTCATGGAGTTCACCTTCCACAGCGTCAGCACGATGTTCTTGTTGTTGCCGATCAGCAGAGGACGCAGAATCCCGAGCAGCTCCGCGCTGTTCCGGTTGTCGTTGGCGGTGAGGCCGGTCTCGCAGGCGGCGAGGAACACGAGCTCGTTGCCCTGGGCCGCCGGAAAGCTCAGCATGTCGCGGGCGTAGAGGGCGGCGGCGTCGTTGGACGAATCGTCGATCCGGCTGCCCGCGAACAGAAGCTTGGACGCCGACGGATCGTCCGGGTTGTAGAGTCCGTGCATCGACAGGTGCAGGATGGAGCGGCCGCCGGCCGCGCCGAACGCGCTCTTCGACGCCTCCGCACGCGCCAGCAGCTGCGAGCCCGGGAAATTCCGGGAGATGTGGGGGATCTCCAACTCCGAATCCAGCAGGTCGCCGGTCGGGTTGAACAGGCCCAGGACGCTGGCGGTGGACAGCCGCGACTGCGGCGCGAAGCCCATGAGGTTGAGCGCCCTCGGCGCATCGGTCCCCATGGCGAGGGCGAAGGGGTATTTCGACAGCCATTTGTCGGGGGACACCACCGTGCCCGCCTCCACCGGAAAGGGCAGGAGCAGTTTCGCCGCCGCCCCGGCGGCCGGGCGCCGACGGCCCGTGGGCGAAGGAGCGGCCGCGACGGGAGCGGCAGCCGGGCTGGCCGGGGCGGGTCCGGCGGCGACCGCGACCGCGCGGCTCGGATCGAGCAACAGATACTCGGCCTCCAGGCCGGCGATCTCCTCGTCGATGCTGGCGCGCAGGGCGCCGATCTGGGAGCCCGACAGGCGGCGCGCCTGGATCGCCCCGCGCTCCAGATAGGTGATGTAGAGGGCGCCCTCGACGAAGACGTCGCCGTCGGCGGCGGGACGGGCCGGCTGCGGAACGGCGGAGCCCGCCGGCTTCGCCGCCACGGCGACCGCCCGCAGCTCCATCAGGGATCCTGCGGAATCGCGGCGCGACGCCAGGGCGAGCGGCGAACGGGCGGGCGCCGCCTGATAGTCGCCGGCGATGTAATAGTCCAGGAAGGGTGGAGCGGACCGCGCGCGGGACAGGAACGCCTGCTTGTCAGGCAGATGGGTGACCGGATCGATCGCGACGATCTGGCTTCCGCCCGCCAGGCGTGGGCTCTGCGCGCTGTAGCGGGCGCGCTCCTCCAGGATCATCCGGGATTTGTTCAGGGAGATGTAATAGAGCATGTCGTGAAGGCGCTGGGCCTTGTGACAGGTCTCGATCAGTTTATCGATGTGCCGGTTGACCAGCCGGTTGTACGACCAGCGGGACGCGTAATCGGTGATGTTGCTGTAGGGGATGTAGACGACGGCGAGCGCCATCTCCTCGGCTTCCAGATCGCCGGTGCGGTCGAACACGGCCTCGTAGTAGCGCGACAGGGAGAGGAAGTCGATTTCCTGGAAGAAGAAGTCCGTCGGCTTCATTCCCTCCTTCCGGGCGAGACCGGCACCGGCCAGCGCGCGCGGCGGAGCGCCGAGATTGATGAGCTCCCATTCGGCCCGGATCAGCCGGCTGATCACCTGCCTGCGGTCGGCCGTGCCGGGGTAGGTCTGGAGAAGGTCGGCGTTCACGGCGGCCAGGAAGTCCTCCATCTCGCTCCGCGACCGGATACGGCCCGCCGTCGGAGAGGATCCCGACAGCAGGCTGCGGTTCCGCGCCATGCGCTCGCGGGAACCGGCGACGATCTGGCCGGAGGACACATTGACGTAGCGGTCGCGGTACGCCGTGTCCTTCAGGATGCGGTTGTTCGCCGAGTTCGACTTGAAGCCGCTTTCGGCGGCCAGGACCCCGATGGCCTGGATCTGGCCGTCGGCCTCGATCGCCCGCTCGATGTCCAGCAGATGGTAGCTGTAGAGGTCGGCCAGCTCGTTCAGCAGATGCTGCTTCTCCGACGCCGATGCCGCGGCCTTCAGTTCGGCGAGCATCAGGCGTTCCGCCTCGGAATGCTCCTGCCGCTCGTAGGCCCCCTGCGTGGCGTTGAGGCGGTCGATCCGCTGGGCGAGCTGGCTGTCGCGGACGCCGATCACCGTTTCGGAGGCGCAGGCGCCAAGGCTGACGGCGAGGAGACCGGCGGCGATGCGGGACGGCCAGTTCGCGGGCTTCACCGCCCCGCCGCGCGACCGGCCATGGCGAATGCACATCGTCATTATGGGAATCCCACGCAATGATTTGAAATGCAAAAGTTGATGAATTATCATAATTTGCCTTTTTCCGTGTGGGCAAGGCCAAACACGATCGGGAAATACGAAATCCCCGCTTCACTGCGCGTCGCGGCGGCCGT
This sequence comes from Azospirillum agricola, assembly GCF_017876095.1. Taxonomy (GTDB): domain Bacteria; phylum Pseudomonadota; class Alphaproteobacteria; order Azospirillales; family Azospirillaceae; genus Azospirillum; species Azospirillum agricola. Next base: position 39,932 of record NZ_JAGINM010000036.1, on the reverse strand, counting down.
GCCCGTTTCCTCCTTCCTCCTGTCCGGCTGCGTCCAGACGGGCATGGGGAACGCGATGAGCGCGGCGGTGGACCGATCGTCCGATGCGCCGGCGCCGCGGATGGAAGCCTACACCCAACCCGCCCAGGGGGGCGCGCGGACGGGCAAGCTGGTCTTCAACGCGAGCCACCAGGATGTCGCGCTGAGCTTCATCAAGAGCGGCAAGGGCATCCTGGAGCCGGTCTACGACCTGAAGCTGACCGACCGGAACAGCTTCGACCTCGTGCCCGACTGGGAGGCGACGAAGGAACTCCACAAGGCGTTGTCGGCGACGATGACGCTGGCCCCGCTGGAGGACACGCGGACCTATTCCGCCCGCCAGTTGGAGCAGATCAGGCGCCAGCAGGCGGAATGGACGGAATTCCTGCGGGAATCGGTCCGCACCGAGATCACCGGAGAGGCGAAGGTCAGCGGGGCCGACCTCCTGGCCATGCTGGGATCCGACAAAAAGGCGCAAAGGCGCGCCGTGGGCGGCGGAATCGGCGGCCAGTTGTGGGAAGCCGCCGACCCGACCGACAAGTCCCCCTACGCAGCTCCCTATTATTCCAGCGTGCTGAAGGACTTCAACCGGACGGGAACCACCCCCTGAAACGACCGGGGCGCGGGTTCACTCCCCCGCCCAGCCGACCGCCAGCAAGATCTTGCCGACATGCCGGTTGCTTTCCATCAGCCGGTGCGCCTCGGCGGCATGGATCAGCGGGAAGACCTCGTGGACGACCGGCTTGACGCGGCCGGCCTCCAGCAGCGGCCACACCCTGGCGCGGAGCTGGTCGGCCAGCGCCCGCTTGTAGGCGACCGGCCGGGCGCGCAGGGTGGAGCCGGTCAGGGTCAGCCGCTTGGTCATGACGGGAAAGAAGTTCACCGTCGCCGTCGCCCCGCGCACGAAGCCGATGCAGACGTAGCGCCCCTCGACCGCCAGCGCGTCGAGGCTGCGCGCGACGTAGTCGCCACCGACGATGTCCAGCACGACGTTCACCCCGGCGCCGTCGGTGGCCTCCCTGACCACCGTGACGAAATCCTCCGTGCCGTAATCGATGGCGCGCTCGGCGCCGAGGTCGAGGCAGGCCCGCGCCTTGTCGGGCCCGCGCGCGGTGGCGAAGACGCGGGCGCCGAAGGCGGCGCCGAGCTGGATCGCCGTGGTGCCGATGCCCGACGTGCCGCCATGCACCAGCAGCGCCTCGCCGGGCTGGAGCCCGCCGCGCTCGAACACGTTCGACCAGACGGTGAAGAACGTCTCCGGAAGGGCGGCGGCCTCGGCCATCGACAGGCCGTGCGGCACCGGCAGGCATTGCGCGGCGGGCGCCGTGCAATATTCGGCGTAGCCGCCGCCGGCCAGCAGCGCGCAGACCGGATCGCCCACCGCCCAGCCCGTCACCCCCTCCCCCACCGCATCGACGGTGCCGGCGACCTCCAGGCCGGGGATGTCGCTGACGCCGGGCGGCGGGTTGTATTTGCCGAGCCGCTGAAGCACGTCCGGCCGGTTGACGCCGGCCGCCGCGACGGCGATGCGCAGTTCGCCCGCCGCCGGAACCGGGATCGGACGGCGGACCGGGGTCAGCACCTCCGGCGCGCCGGGCTGGGCGATCTCGACCGCCATCATGCTTCTGCTGTCGCTCATGCGTCCCTCTTGCCGCGAAACAACCGGCGGACACTGTGCGGAGGGCGCGCGGCGACGTCCATGCCGGGACCGGGGGGATTTTACCATGCGGAAACGGGTGCACAAAAAAACCGCGCCCGGTAAGGGGCGCGGCCAGTATCCGAGAGAAGCGCGAACATGCAAAACAACACATCCGCCCGATGAGAAAGGAAATCCCCTTCCCCGAAGCCACATTCGCACGATTTCCGGATCGGAGAACCGAAAAAACGATGTTTTTCCATCCCGCGAAAACTTGAAAAATGATGATGATAACACGGAAAAAAGGCCGCATTCCTTGCGGAATGCGGCCCGAGTGCGCCAGGGAGGAAAACACCGGATGGGAACCGTTCAGACCCTCCGGCTCTTGGCGTCCGTGTGATTCATGTGACTCGTGCGCGGCGGCGCGATCAGCCCGGCGGACGCCCGCCGATCTCCAGGGTGACGGCGGCGGCGGCGCGCTTGACCATCTCGCCGAGCGCGATGACCCGCGCCTCCTCCATGCGCCGGCTGGAGCCGGAGACGGAGAGCGCGCCCATCACGCGGGCGTTCTCGTCGAAGATCGGGGCGGCGATGCAGCGCAGACCGGACACCCGCTCCTCCTGGTCGAGCGCGTAGCCACGGTTGCGGATCAGCGACAGGTCACGGTGCAGGGCGGGCAGCGACGACAGGGTCGTGCGGGTGAACTGATGCATGCCGCGCTGGGTGACGATGGCCTGAACCTTGGTCTCCGGCATGCCGGCGAGCAGCGCCTTGCCGACCGCCGAGCAATGCAGCAGCGTGCGGTCGGCCTGCGGGACGGCGGCCTGCGCCACGCGCGGCCCGCCGACGCGGGCGAGGTAGATGGCTTCCCCGTTTTCCTCGACGGCGAGGTTCACCACCTCGCTGCTCTCCTCCATCAGGCGGCGCATGCGCGGCCGGGCGACGTCGACGAGGTTGCGGGTCTTCAGGAAATTGGTACCGGTCATGTAGGCCTGGACGCCGACCACCCAGCCGCGCGCGCTCTGGTCGAAACGGACGTAGCGCTCGTATTGCAGGGTCGTCAGCAGCCGGTGCGTCGTCGAGGGCGACAGGTCGGCGGCGTCGGCGATCTCGGTCAGGCTGAGCGGGCTGTCGGCCTCGCCCAGGATCGTCAGGATGTTCAGGGCGCGGCAGAGCGATTGGACCACCTGCCCGCGTTCGGCCTTGACGTCGTCGCTCTTCACGACGGCGGTCTTGATGATGGCGGCGGCGCCGTCCTGCGGATTGTCGTGGGTGATCCGGCGGGCGGTCCGCGTCTGGGCTTGCGCTTTCATATCCGTCTCCCTCGGTGATCCGGCGCGTGGTCCACGCCTGTGGTTGGTTTGGCTGGTTGGTTTGGTGTCGGTTTCAGGGCGGGCGCCGCTCCCTTCGCGGCGCCCGGTCGCTCAGGCGGTGGGTCAGCCGTGCATGGCCTTCAGCATGGTCGAGCCAAGCGAAGCGGGGCTGTCGGCGACGGCGATGCCGACCGACTTCATGAAATCGATCTTGAAGTCGGCGGTGTCGTTGCCGCCGGAGATCACGGCACCCGCGTGGCCCATGCGGCGGCCCGGAGGGGCGGTGCGGCCGGCGATGAAGCCGACGACCGGCTTCCTGGTGCCCGACGCCTTGAGGAACTCGGCGCCCTTGACCTCGGCGTCGCCGCCGATCTCGCCGATCATGATGATGCCCTCGGTCTCCGGGTCCTTCACGAACAGTTCCAGGCTGTCGACGAAGTTGGTGCCGTTGACCGGGTCGCCGCCGATGCCGATGCAGGTGGTCTGCCCCAGCCCGGCCGCCGTGGTCTGCGCGACCGCCTCGTAGGTCAGCGTGCCCGAGCGGGACACGATGCCGATCTTGCCGCGCTTGTGGATGTGGCCGGGCATGATGCCGATCTTGCACTCGTCCGGCGTGATGATGCCGGGGCAGTTCGGCCCGATCAGGCGGGTCGCCGAGCCGTTCAGGGCGCGCTTGACGCGCACCATGTCGAGCATCGGGATGCCCTCGGTGATGCAGACGACCAGCGGGATCCCGGCGTCGATGGCTTCCAGGATCGCGTCGGCCGCGAAGGGCGGCGGCACGTAGATCACGCTGGCGTTGGCGCCGGTCCTCTCCACCGCCTCGGCCACCGTGTCGAAGATCGGGCGGTCGAGATGGGTGGAGCCGCCCTTGCCCGGCGTGACGCCGCCGACGAGGCGGGTGCCGTAGGCGATGGCCTGTTCGGAGTGGAAGGTGCCCTGGGCTCCGGTGAAGCCCTGGCAGATCACCTTGGTGTCGGCATTGACGAGAACGGCCATCAGGCGGCTTCCTTCACCACGGCGGCGACGATCTTCTCGGCGGCGTCGGCCAGATTGTCGGCGGAAACGATGGGCAGGCCGGACTCGGCGAGGATTTCCTTGCCCAGCGTGACGTTGGTGCCCTCCAGGCGGACGACCAGCGGCACGTGCAGGTGCACCTCGCGGGCGGCGGCCACCACGCCCTCGGCGATGACGTCGCAGCGCATGATGCCGCCGAAGATGTTGACCAGGATGCCTTCGACGTTCGGGTCAGAGAGGATCAGCTTGAAGGCTGCGGTGACGCGCTCCTTGGTGGCGCCACCGCCGACGTCGAGGAAGTTGGCCGGCTCGCCGCCGTACAGCTTGATGATGTCCATGGTGGCCATCGCCAGGCCGGCGCCGTTCACCATGCAGCCGATGTTGCCGTCGAGCTTGACGTAGTTGAGGTCGTGCCTGGCCGCCTCGATCTCCGCCGGGTCCTCCTCGGCCTCGTCGCGCAGGGCGGCCACGTCCTTGTGGCGGAACAGGGCGTTGTCGTCGAAGCTCATCTTGGCGTCGAGCGCCAGGATGTCGCCAGCGCCGGTAACGATCAGCGGGTTGATCTCGACGATCGCGCAGTCCAGCTCGACGAAGGCCTTGTAGGCGGCGGCGATGAACGTGGCGGCGGATCCGACCTGCTTGCCTTCGAGCCCGAGGGCAAAGGCGATCTTGCGGGTGTGGTAGCCTTGGATGCCGGTGGCCGGATCGACGGCGACCTTGACGATCTTCTCGGGCGTGTTGTGGGCGACCTCCTCGATCTCCATGCCGCCTTCGGTCGAGGCGATGATGGTGACGCGGCCGGACGCGCGGTCGGTCAGCAATCCCAGATACAGCTCGCGCCTGATGTCGGCGCCCTCCTCGACGTAGAGGCGCTTGACCTCCTTGCCCGCCGGGCCGGTCTGCTTGGTGACGAGGATGTGGTTCAGCATCTCGCCGGCGTTCTTGCCCACATCCTCAATGGACTTGACGACGCGGACGCCGCCCTTGCCATCCGGGTTGTCCTGGAAGCGCCCGGCGCCACGGCCGCCGGCGTGGATCTGGGACTTCACGACCCAGACCGGACCGCCCAGCTCGCGGGCAACCGCCTCGGCCTCTTCCGCCGTGTAGGCCACACCGCCGCGCGGCACGGCGACGCCGTACGACTTCAGCAGCTCCTTGGCCTGATACTCATGGATGTTCATGGTGGTCTTGGTTCCCAATAGGAACGGGCGTCTTCGCCGCGTGTCCCCTCTCCCCCGGAGAGGGTCAAGGTGAGGGGGCTGTCCCCTCCGTGCGTTCACTTGCGGGGCCGGTTAACCCTCTCCCCGGGGGGAGAGGGCTTGAAGCGTGGAAAAAGGTCTTACTCCGCCGCCATGCGCTCGACGAGGCCGAGCGCGCCGCTGTCGCGGATGTCCATGATGTCGCGGTCGTCGAAGCCCAACACCTCGCGCAGGATCTCGTCGGTGTGCTCACCCAGGAGCGGGGAGCGCGTCACCTCGGTCGGGCTGTCGGAGAGCTTGATCGGGTTGCCGACGGTCAGGTAGCTGCCGCGCGTCGGATGCGGCACCTCGACCAGCGTGCCGGTCGCGAACAGCGACTGGTCCTCGGCGATCTCCTTCATCGACAGGATCGGGCCGCAGGGGATGTCGTACTTGTTCAGAATGTCCATGACCTCGAACTTGCTCAGGGTCTTGGTCCAGTCCTCGACGGTTCCGAAAATCTCCATCAGGCGCGGCAGGCGGGCGGCCGGGGTGGCGTAGTCGGGGTCGGTGATCCACTCCTCGCGGCCGATCACCGTGCAGATCGACTTCCACACCGGAGCCTGGGCGATGAAGTAGATGTAGGCGTTGGGGTCGGTCTCCCAGCCCTTGCACTTCAGGATCCAGCCGGGCTGGCCGCCGCCCGACGCGTTGCCGGCGCGCGGCACCGTGTCGCCGAACTCGCCGTTCGGGTATTGCGGGTACTCCTTCATCGGCCCGTGGGCCAGACGCTGCTGGTCGCGCAGCTTGACCCGGCAGAGGTTCAGCACGCTGTCCTGCATCGCCGCCAGCACCTTCTGGCCCCGGCCGGTCGTCTTGCGCTGGTAAAGCGCCGTGACGATGCCGAGCGCCAGATGCAGGCCGGTGCCGCTGTCGCCGATCTGGGCGCCCGTCACCATCGGCGGGCCGTCGTCGAAGCCGGTGGTGGAGGCCGCCCCGCCGGCGCATTGGGCGACGTTCTCGTAGACCTTGCAGTCCTGGTAGGGACCGGGGCCGAAGCCCTTGACCGAGGCCACGATCATCGCCGGGTTCAGCTCCTGGATGCGCTCCCAGGAGAAGCCCATGCGCTCCAGCACGCCGGGGGCGAAGTTTTCGACCATCACGTCGCAGGTGCGGATCAGCGCCTCCAGCACCTCCTTGCCCTTGGGCGTCTTGGTGTCGAGGGTGATGGACCGCTTGTTGTGGTTCAGCATGGTGAAATACAGGCTGTCGGCGTCCGGCAGGTCGCGCAGCTGGCTGCGGGTGATGTCGCCCTCGCCCGGCCGCTCGACCTTGATGACGTCCGCGCCGAACCAGGCGAGGAGCTGCGTGCAGGTCGGCCCCGACTGCACATGCGTGAAGTCGAGAATCCGCACACCCTCGAGTGCCTTGCCCATGTATTTCTCCCCCTCTGCCCAATGTCCCGTGATGGTCGATGGTCCGGCGGCTTTTCGCCGCCCTGCCTTATTGAGCCGGTCCCTTGCGGACCGCGCTTTGCGGGTTGAGGCTGCCGATGTTGCCGCTCTCGGTGCCGGCCGCCGGGTCGATCACCGCGTTGACCAGGGTCGGCCGGCCGGAATTCATCGCCTCGCTGACCGCGTTGTACAGCTCGTCCGGCGTGGTCACATGGGCGCCGACGCCGCCGAAGGCTTCCATCATCTTGTCGTAACGGGAGCCGGGGACGAACACCATCGGCGACGGGTCCTCGCCGCCGGTCGGGTTGACGTCGGTGCCGCGGTAGATGCCGTTGTTGTTGAAGATGACGATGCAGACCGGCAGGTTGTAGCGGCAGATCGTCTCCACCTCCATGCCGGAGAAGCCGAAGGCGCTGTCGCCCTCGATCGCCAGCACCGGCTTGCCGCTCTCCACCGCGGCGGCGACGGCGTAGCCCATGCCGATGCCCATGACGCCCCAGGTGCCGACGTCCAGGCGCTTGCGCGGCTGGTACATGTCGATGATGCCGCGGGCGAGGTCGAGCGTGTTGGCGCCCTCGTTGACCAGCAGGGCGTCCGGCCGCTCCTTGACGATGCGGCGCAGCGCACCCAGCGCGCCGTGGAAGTCCATCGGCGAGGAGTTCTTCATCAGCTTGGGCGCCATCTTGGCGATGTTCGCCTCCTTGCGCCCGTTGACCGCGTCGGTCCATTCGGACGGCGGAACGGTCCAGCCGCCCTTGATGCCGTCAAGCAGGGCCGAGAGGCAGGAACCGATGTCGCCGACCAGCGGGGCGGCGATCTCGATGTTGCTGTCCATCTCGCGCGGCTCGATGTCGATCTGGATGAACTTCTGCGAGCCGGGCTTGCCCCAGGTCTTGCCCTTGCCGTGCGACAGCAGCCAGTTCAGGCGGGCGCCGACCAGCAGGACGACGTCGGCGTCCTTCAGCACCATCGAGCGCGCCGCGCCGGCCGACTGCGGGTGGGTGTCGGGCAGCAGGCCCTTGGCCATGCTCATCTGGAGGAACGGGATGCCGCTCGTTTCAACGAAGGCGCGGACCGTCTCGTCGGCCTGGGCGTAGGCGGCCCCCTTGCCGAAGATGACCAGCGGGCGCTTGGCGCCCTTCAGCAGGTCGAGCGCGCGGGTCACCGCGTCGGGCGCCGGGATCTGGGCCGGGGCCGGGTCGATGACCTTGACCAGCGAGCGGGCGCCCTCGGCGGCGTCGATCACCTGGGCGAACAGCTTGGCCGGCAGGTCGAGATAGACGCCGCCCGGACGGCCGGAGACGGCGGCGCGGATGGCGCGCGCCACGCCGATGCCGATGTCCTGGGCGTGCAGGATGCGGAAGGCGGCCTTGCACAGCGGCTTGGCGATGGCGAGCTGGTCCATCTCCTCATAGTCGCCCTGCTGGAGATCGACGATCTCGCGCTCCGACGAGCCGCTGATGAGGATCATCGGGAAGCAGTTGGTGGTGGCGTTGGCCAGCGCGGTCAGGCCGTTGAGGAAGCCCGGAGCCGACACGGTCAGGCAGACGCCCGGCGCCTTGGTCAGGAAGCCGGCGATCGCCGCCGCGTTGCCGGCGTTCTGCTCGTGCCGGAAGGAGATGACGCGCAACCCCTCGGCCTGGGCCATGCGGAGCAGATCCGAGATCGGAATGCCGGGCACCGAGTACAGGTTCTTGATGCCGTTCAGCTTGAGCGCGTCGATGACGAGTTGAAAGCCATCCGTCAGCGCCTGCGCTGCATCGGTTTCGGATGCGTCCGTGGCTTGATTCTTGACGATTGTTGCAGCCGCAGTTGACATAAGGGTAACTCCTCCCCGAGCTCCTGAAAGGTTCGAAATCGGTCAGTCGAGGAAATCGCAGTGCTTTTCCACGTACTGCGCGAGACCAAGCGTGTGCTCCCGCACGCGTCGTTCGGCGAGATCGGCGTCCCGGCTGGCCAGGGCGTCGATGATCTCCCGGTGTTCGTGGATGGACTGGTCGGCACGGTCGCCGATGCCCATCGTGACGCGGCGGATCGCCCGCATGTGGATGAAGAAGCGGTCGGTCAGGTCCGCGATCAGCGTGGAGCCCGAAGCCTGAACGATGCTCTGGTGAAAGACGATGTTGGCGTCCGAATATTCGGCGACGTGCTGCGCCAGTTCGGCCTTGGTGTATTTGTCGAAGGCGTGGTGGACGCCCTCCAGCTTCTCGACGGTGGCGTTCTCGACGAACAGGCGGGCGGCCATCCCTTCCAGGGCGGCGCACACCGTGATCATCTCCACCAGCTCGGCCTTGCTCTTGCGCACCACGAAGATGCCGCGGCGCGGTTGCGACCGGATGAAACCCTCCTGCTCCAGCAGCGCCATGGCTTCGCGCACCGGCGTCCGGCTGACGCCCAGGGCTTCGCAGAGGCGGCGCTCGTCCAGGCGGATCTCGTTGGCCTGTCCGTAGATGTTCATCTGGGTGATGGCGTGGCGCAGGGACTGGTAGGCCTTCGCCTTGAAACTCATTCCCTGGTCCAGCGGTTCGACGGCGAAACGTTCACGGTTCATCGCGTTTCCGACCCTTTGCGCGCCGACGCCCGCGGCGCCGCTTGTTGTCGTTCCAGCGTGTTGCTGTGTCTTTTTGAATTATCGATACGGTATACCAGATGCCAGACGCCGCGCAAGGGCAATTGCGGGAACCTCGAACTATTTTGCAGGCCGACGGAAATTGGCCGTGGACGGGTGGTCGCCGGCCTGGCGATCACCCGGCGGTCACATTCCCGTGAACCGCTTTCCCGCCCGCTGATCTGCGCTACTCTGGAGCCATCGACCGCCCGCCCCGCGAGCCCATGCCATGCCGATCCTCCTGCCCTTCCCCCGCGCCTTTCCCCCGGATCTTCGGCGGCCGGTCCGGCGCTGGGCCTCTCTTCTGCTGCTGGCGGTCCTGCTGGCCTTGGCGTCGCCGCTCACCGGACGGGCGCAGGCGCCACCACCCGCCGAGGCTGCCGCCCCAGCCAGCGCGGCTGACGGCATGATGACGATGCTGAGCCACGGCCGCGACCGGATGGCGGATTTCCGCGGCGGCCTCGCCAAGCGCCTGCACGCCGCACCCGAGATCCCGGACGCGATCCTGACAGTCATGACCGCGCAGAGCCCGACCGGGGCACCCGGCTATTTCCTGCGCGTCATCGGCCTGACCATCGCCCTGATGGCCGTCGGCCAAGGGGCGCAGCATCTTCTCTACGAGCGCCCGGTGGCCCGCCGCCTGCTTCCGCCCCCGGCCAAGCCGGTCCGGCCCGGCGGCTCGGCCCTGGCCGCGCGCTTCCCGACGCTGGTGCTGCGCACGCTGCTGACGCTGGGCGGCATGGCGCTGGCCACCCTGACCGCCTTCGCACTCGCCGTCGCGCTGGTCGAGGAACCGACTCCGGTAACCGAGAAGACCGTCATCCTCGTCGGAGTCGGCTATCTGCTGGTCTGGGGCGTCGCCCTGTTCTGGCGGCTGGTGCTGCTGACCGGCACGCCGGACCGGACCCGCCGGGATCCCGCCATCCGCCGCCTGTGCCGCGACCTGACCGCCAGCGGCGCCTTCGGCGTGGTGCTGATGATCGGCACCGTGTGGCCGCAGGCGCTCGGCATGCCGTCCGACCCGCACGCGGTGCTGGTCGCGCTGTCCGGCCTGCTGACGGCGCTGGCGACGCTCGTCGCGCTGCGCGCCAACCGGCGGACGGTGGAGCGGGTGATCCTCGCCGGGCGCCCGGCCGGGAGCCTTACCCCCCTCGAAAACCTGACCCTGCGCCTGTGGTTTCCCGCGACGCTGGCCTATTTCGCCTACGCCTGGGGCGCGCTGGCCCACCGGCTCATCATGGACTGGCCGACCGAGCTGCCGCTGCTGCTCGGCGCCTACGCGGTCGCCGGGGCGATCCTGACCGTCTACGCCGCCGTCGATTACGCCACCGAATGGTTGTTCCACCACCGCCGCACCCTGTGGCGGCCGCTGGACGAGGCGCCGGACCGCGATGGCGGGGACGGCCGCACGGAGGAGCGTTCCCCGCCGCGCGCCACACTCGACAGTTACGAGGCTCTGGCCCGACGGGTGGCCGGCATCCTCGCCGCCGCCGCCGGCGTCGCGGTGACGCTGTCGGTGTGGAACATCCCGCGCATGCACGGCGACGCGGCCGACCGGCTCATCGGCATCATGGCGGTCTGCCTGATCGGCTACGTCGCCTACCAGGGGGTGCGCATCTGGATCGACCGCAAGATCGCCGAGGAAGGGCCGGCGCCCAGCACCATTCCCGGCGACGAGGGCGGCGGCCACGGCTCGGCCAGCCGGCTGGCGACGCTGCTGCCGCTGGTGCGCAACTTCATCCTGCTGTCGATCGTCGGGGCGGTGCTGCTCAGCGTGCTGATGGATCTCGGCGTCAACATCGCGCCGCTGTTCGCCGGGGCGGGCGTGGCCGGCATCGCCATCGGCTTTGGGGCGCAGACGCTGATCCGCGACATCTTCTCCGGCGCCTTCTTCCTGATCGACGACGCCTTCCGCAAGGGCGAGTACATCGAGATCGGCTCCATCCGCGGCACGGTGGAGAAGATCTCGGTGCGCTCGATGCAACTCCGCCACCATCGCGGCCCGCTGCACACCGTTCCCTTCGGCGAGATCCACCAGCTGACGAACTATTCGCGCGACTGGGTGATCATGAAGCTGCCGCTGCGCATCACCTACGACACCGACGTCGAGAAGGTCCGCAAGCACATCAAGCAGCTCGGCCAAGCGCTGCTCGACGATCCGGAGCTGGGGCCGAAGTTCCTGCAGCCGCTGAAGTCGCAGGGCGTCATCCAGATGGAGGATTCGGCGATGATCCTCCGCGTCAAGTTCATGACCCGGCCCGGCGACCAGTGGGAGATCCGCAAGCGGGTGTTCCAGGAACTCCACGCCCTGTTCCGCCGCGAGGGCATCCGCTTCGCCCACCGCGAGGTGACGGTCCGCTTCGCCGGCGAGGCGACCGCTACCGGTCCAATCGGCGAGGACGCACGCAATCTGGCCGCCGGCGCTGCCCTGCACGCTCTCGGCGAGGAGGCGCTGGAGGCCGAGGCCGGGGCCGGCCGGCGCAAGAGCGCGCTGTAGGGATCAGGCCGGCACCACCCGAGCCCGCATGAACGCCTCGAACGCCTCGGCGGGCAGCGGGCGGCTGATGAGGAAGCCCTGGATGCGGGTGCAGCCCTGCTGGCGCAGCATCTCGACCTGCTCGGCCGTCTCGACCCCCTCGGCGATGGTGTCGAAGCCCAGGCTGCCGGCGAGGTTGACGATGGTGCCGACGATCGCCGGGTCGGTCGAGGACTTCACGATGTCGCGCACGAAGCTGCGGTCGATCTTCAGCGTGTCGATGGGGAAGCGCTTGAGATAGGCCAGCGAGGAATAGCCGGTGCCGAAATCGTCGATCGACAGCCGGACGCCGACGTCCTTCAGCCCGTTGAGGATCATCACCGCCTTCTCGATGTCGCCGATCATGGCGCCCTCGGTCAGCTCCAGCTCCAGCCGGTCGGGCGGGATGCCGGACGCCTCGACGACGCTGCGGACGAAGCCGACCAGCCGGGCGTCCTGGAACTGGCGCGGCGACAGGTTGACCGACACCACCGGGATGGGCAGCCCCTGCTCGATCCAGCCGGCCAGCTTGCGGCAGGCCTCCATGAAGGTCCAGGCGCCGATCTCCCAGATCAGGCCGGTCTCCTCCGCCAGCGGGATGAACTCCGCCGGGCTGACCATGCCGCGCACCGGGTGGCGCCAGCGGATCAGCGCCTCCGCCCCGATCACCCGGTCGGCCGCCATGTCCATCTTGGGCTGGAAATGCAGCTCGAACTCGTCGCCGCCGCCGGCCCGGCGCAGGTCGCTCTCCAGCCCCAGCGTGAAGCCCGAGCGCTCGCGCATGCCGCCGTCGTAGAAGACGTAGCGGTGCTCCGGGTTGCGCTTGGCGTGATACATGGCGAGGTCGGCGTTGCGCAGCAGCTGGTCGGCCGTGTCGCCGTCGTCGGGGTAGAAGGCCAGCCCGATCGACGCGCCGCAGAAGAGCTCCTGGTTGTGGACACCGAAGGGCTCGTCCATCGAATAGAGGATCTTCTCGACCAGCCGGGCGCCGGCCGACCGGTCGGCGGCGTCGGGGGCGACGATCAGGAACTCGTCGCCGCCCAGCCGGCCCACCGTGTCGGTCATCCGCGTGCAGTTGCGCAGGCGCCGCGCCACCAGCTTCAGCAGCTCGTCGCCGGCGTGGTGGCCCAGCGTGTCGTTGACCTGTTTGAAGCGGTTGAGGTCGAGGAAGGCGACCGCCACCTTGCTGTGGCCGCGCTGGGCGCGGACGATGGCCTCCTCCAGCCGCTCGCAGACCAGCCAGCGGTTGGGCAGGTCGGTCAGCCGGTCGAAGCTCGCCTGGTAGCGGATCTGATGCTCCTGCGACTTGCGCTGGCTGATGTCGGCGATGGTGAGGACGTAATGCTCCAGCACGCCGTTGGGCGCGCGGACCGAGGTCACCGACAGGGCGGCGGCGAAGGCGTCGCCGGAATGGCGGAAGCTGGTGACCTCGCCCTGCCAGCGGCCGGACTGGCGCGCCGTGGTCCAGATGGACTCGATGAAGCTGCGCTCGTGCGAGCCAGGGGCGAACAGCACCAGCGGATGGCGCAGCAGCTCCTCGCGCTGGAAGCCGGTCATGATCTCGTAGGCCGGGTTGATGGCCTGGACCGTCAGTTCCGGATCGACGATCAGGATGCCGTCGGCGACGCTGTCGAAGACGGTGGCGAGCAGCCGGATCTTCTCCTCGTGCTGCTTGCGCTCGGTGATGTCCTGGACGGTCCCTTCGTAATAGCGGATGCGGCCGGCGGCGTCGCGCACGCAACGCGCGCTCTCCGAGATCCAGATGATCGTGCCGTCGCGGCGGAAGACCCGCGCCTCGAAGCTGTGGACCGTATCCCTGCGGGCCATCAGGTCGGCGAAGGCCTCGCGTTTTCCAGGATCGACATAAAGCTGGCCGGCGATGTCGGTCAGGTTGGCGATCAGGTCGTCGGGAGACGCGTAACCGTAAATCTCCGCCAGCGCCGGGTTGACGCGCAGGTAACGGCCGTCGATGGTCGTCTGGTAAATGCCTTCGACGGCATTTTCGAAAATGCTGCGATACTGCTCTTCCGTCTCTTGACTCATGGTGCGCGCCTCTTCCGACGCCAAGCCTGAACCGCCTGGAAACAGCATTTCGATACTCGAACGGACAATTGTGGACGGACTGGCCTGTATCGCAATGCAACAAAGTAGATGACAGCTCACGGGATCCCGTCAAGACGGAACTGTCAAATACTGACACAACCTGAAGCAAAAATATAACAGGAATGAAACGCGACCAATCCGGAAGGACCCTATCCCATTGGGAATCCGGGTTTCCCCTGAGGCATCGCCCAAGAACTCGGTCCGATACCCACAAAAGAAAAGGGGACGGAAGCCGGCCGGTCGCGGCCCCTCTTCCATCCCCCTCGTCTTGAGATCGGAGCAAACGGATCCTTTGGTCTTGGAACCTTGGAACCGGCTCTTTCGGCCGAGTCGCAGAGACTCAGTGACCGTGCCCGAGCTTGACCCCTTCCTTCAGCACATACTCGCGCGAGCAGTAGGGGCATTCGACCCGGCGGTCGTGATCGAGCGTCAGGTAGACCAGCGGATGGCCCAGCGCGCCGCCGCCGCCGTCGCACCCGACGGTCGAGGTTTCCACGGTAATCGTCTCGGTCGGCTGCATGGCAGTCATCCTCTCTTTTGACAGGCGCGCGCCCGTGCGCCATCGTGGGACAGGTTTCCCGGACTTCGGCGCGCGCGGGCGGGATGATACCGATCGCGCGGCGCGGATCAACGGGATTGACAGGCTTTTCCGCAACTCCACCGCTATGGGTCCAGAACAGATCATGGTCGCGCACGCCGGCACCCCCACCCCCGTCGATCTTCCCGCCAACGCGGTGGAGCTCCGCGGCCTGACCAAGATCTACCAGCCGACCGGCAAGGCCGGGCCGAAGCACGCGCTGAAGGGCATCGACCTCGCCATCCCGCGCGGCTCGCTGTTCGGGCTGCTCGGGCCGAACGGAGCCGGCAAATCGACCATGATCAACATCCTGGCCGGTCTGGTGAACAAGACCGGCGGCACGGCGACGATCTGGGGCCACGAGGTGGCCGAGCACCCGCGCCGCGCCCGCGCCTCGATCGGCGTGGTGCCGCAGGAACTCAACATGGACCCCTTCTTCACCCCGCGCGAGATGCTGGAGCTCCAGGCCGGCCTCTACGGCGTGCCGGCCCGCGACCGGCGGACCGACGAGCTGCTGGCCGCCGTCGGGCTGGCCGACAAGGCCGACGCCCACGCCCGCTCGCTGTCGGGCGGCATGAAGCGCCGGCTGATGGTGGCCAAGGCGATGGTCCACACCCCGCCGGTGCTGATCCTCGACGAACCGACCGCCGGGGTGGACGTCGAGCTGCGCCGGCAGCTCTGGGAGTATGTGCGCGGGCTGAACCGGGCCGGCACCACCGTGCTGCTGACCACGCACTACCTCCAGGAGGCGGAGGAGCTGTGCGACACCATCGCCATCATCAACCACGGGCAGGTGGTGGCGTGCGAGCCGACCACGACGCTGCTGCGCCGGGTCGACAACAAGGCGCTGTGCCTCACCATCGACCGCGACCTGACCGCGCCGCCGCCCGCGCTGGAAGGCTTCAGCGTCGAGCTGCCGGAACCGCGCCGTCTGGTTGTCCGCTACCAGCCCAGCCGGCAGAAGGCCGGGGCGATTCTCTCGGCGCTTGCAGGCGCCGGCATCGGGATCATCGATGTCACGACCGAGGAATCGGATTTGGAGGATATATTCCTCCAACTTACGGGCAATGCACACGGTCAGACAGGGGTAATCCATGCGGCGTAGCGGGCTGGCGGCGGTTCTCGGGTTGGGTCTGTTGCTGGGCGGCTGCGCCGCCAATTTCCAACCGATGGGGACGGCCATCGTCCAGCCCGCGCTGACGGACAAGGCTCTGGTCGCCGCCGACGGGTTCGAGCTGCCGCTGCGCTCCTGGCTGCCGGCGGACGGCAAGCCCAGGGCGGCGGTGGTGGCCCTGCACGGCTTCAACGACTATTCCAACGCCTTCGACGGCGCCGGGCAGCGCTTCGCGGCGCAGGGCATCGCCACCTACGCCTACGACCAGCGTGGCTTCGGCGCCAGCAAGGAGCGCGGCATCTGGCCCGGCACCCCGACGTTGATCTCCGACGTCAAGACGGCGGTCGAGCAGGTCCGCCACCGCCACCCCGGCGTCCCGGTCTTCCTGATGGGCGAGAGCATGGGCGGCGCCGTCGTGCTGACCGCCATGGCCGACAAGCAGCCGCCGCGCGTCGACGGCACCATCCTGGTGGCGCCCGCCGTCTGGGGCCGCGAGACGATGGGCTTCTTCCCGCGCGCCGCCCTGTGGGTCACCTACAACCTCGTCCCCGGCATGGTCGTCCATCCGCCCAGGGAAATGAACATCCAGCCCTCCGACAACATCGAGATGCTGCGGGCGCTGGGCCGCGACCCGCTGGTCATCAAGGGCTCGCGGGTCGACGCGCTGGAGGGGCTGACCGACCTGATGGGCGAGGCTCTGGCCGCCTGCCCCCGCCTGGAGGTGCCGTCGCTGGTGCTCTACGGCGCCCACGAGCAGGTGCTGCCGCCCAAGCCGGTGGAGCGCGCCCTGAAGGATTTCGAGGCCGGCGGCCGGCATGTCGTCGCGGTCTATCCGGACGGCTACCACATGCTGCTGCGCGACCTGAAGGGCGGCATCGTCGTCAACGACATCGCCGCCTGGATCGAGCACCCGAAGAACCCGCTGGCCAGCGGCGCCGACCGCAACCCGCGCGAACTGGTGGCGGCAAAGTAGGGTGTTGCAAGGCAGGAACGTTCCAGGTCAGGAACGTTCCTTGGACGGAACGAACATTCCCGTCCCTCAGGCCCCCTCGGCCTCCTCGCCCGGCGAAAGACCACCGGATTCGTCGAAGTAATCCCCCGCCACGTCCGGTCCCCATTCCTGGACCAGCGCCACCTTCTTGCCCTTCAGCACCTCCACCCGCTTTTCGGCGCGGGTGATCTCCAGCCCGGCGACCAGCGGCGGGATGCCGTAGTAAAGCCCCCAGCCGACCGCCGCCGCGCCATACATCACCAGCCAGGCCAGCGGATCGGCGAAGATCTTGGCGGCGGCGCCGATGGTGTGCTGGTGCTTCCACAGCTCGATGGCGAAGGGCATGCAGCCGCAGAAGTTCAAACCGCCGACCGTGATCGGCGCCGACTTGTCGGGATCGCGGTCCACCACGTAGGCGACGATGGTGGGAATCATTCCGATCCCGAAAAGGATCGAGGTCGGCAACACGATCAACCCTGCCGGAATGATCAGCAGGATCAGCGTCAGCATCCCGCCCTTCTTCTTCTTCCGCTTCCGCGCCATGCGATGCTCCCCGGCCCGTCAGAAGGCGAAAAACAGGATGATGCCGGCGACCAGCACGGTCGACAGCAGACTGGACGCGATCGCGGCGACCTGCCGCCCCGACGATTCGACGATGGCGTTGCGGTCGGCGATGGTGTGGCGGATCTTCTCCATCTCGGCGTCCGCCTCGCGGTAGGCGATCTGCGCCGCCTCGAACTCCAGCCGGTCGCGCCGCAACGATTCCGGGTCGTCCACCACCTTCAGAAGCTCGGTCAGCCGGCCGTTGTGGGCGGCGCCGTCGGCCTGCTTGCGCACCAGCTCCTGGGTCTGGCGGTTGTGGAAGCGGCGGAACACCGGGTCGAGCAGCGCCACCACCCAGCTCGCCAGATGGGTCAGCCCGTCGACGCCGGTGCGGGCCTGGACGTCCGACAGGATGGTCAGCATGGCGATGACCCGCCGCATCGGCTCGATGCCGCTGCCGAGCTGGGTGAACAGCAGATCGTCGCCCCGCTTGTGCCGCGCGCCGAGGAAGGCGGCGATGTGGCGGTCGACGGGATCCTTGTGCCGCTCGCCGCCGGCCCCCAGCCAGTCGAGCGCGCGCAGCAGCTCGGCCGGGTTGGTCGGAAGCTGCTTGGCCACCAGGGGGCTCATGCAGGGCATGGTCGGGTTCATCTCGTACAGCACCCGCTCCACCCCCAGCCCGTAGGCGGCGCGCTCCAGGAAGCCGCGGAGCTGGTCGTAGGTCTGCACCAGCGGCACGAACTCCGGCTTGAACTCGCTCTGGACGTTGGCCCAGAACATCGGGAGCTGGTTGGCGATGACCTCGGCCACCGGCTGGGGCGACTCGCCGCGCATGAAGGCGTCGGCCAGCATGGTGGCGACCCCGTCCGGCATCATCGACCGTCCCCGGTAGCGGATGGGAGCCGACGGGTCGAGCGCCATGCAGACGCGCGCCACCAGCCGGTCGCCCTGGCTGCCGCCCTTGCCGCCCGACGCGGTCTGGATGGCGTTGCCGACCGCCTCCGCCCGCACCTCGTCGGCCATCGAGCGGCGCAGCCACTTGTCCAGCTCGCCGCTCTCGATCACCATCGCCGCCGCCGGGGCGTGGCGGGCGAAGGCGCGGGCCAGCGTGCGGCAATGCCAGTACTCCTGCCCCTGGAACTCGATCGGCCGGGCGGCGCGCCGGGAGATCTGCGGCTGCTTCGGGCTGAGCCGCCGGCCCGCCGCCCACAAATCGAGGTCGTTCAGCGTCCAACGCTGCTTGGGGTCGTCGACCAGCAGGCCGCGCACCAGCTCGTTGACCGCCAGCGGCAGCCGGTGCTGGTTGACCAGCGCCGGGTAGGAGCCGCGCTCGATCTTCGCCTGGATGACCGCCTCGTCGTCGAGCCCGGCCACCGGGTTGCGGCCAAGCGCCAGGATCAGCAGGGTGACGCCCAGCGAATACATGTCGTCGGCCGCCGTGCCGGTGCCGCGCCCGGCCGGCATCGCCATGCCGCGCTCGATGGTCTCCAGCAGCACCGGCTGGCCGTAGCCGGGCTGCGCCGTGACGCATTCCCCCAGCATCAGCCCGCCCGAGGCGAGGTCGCGGTAATAGAGGTTGGTCGGGCGGATGGCGCCGTGGACGACGCCGCGGCTCGACATCTCCTTCAGGGCCGAGATCAGCGGCTGGATGATCTGCCGGGTGAGCTGGTCCTCCGGCATCGGATCCAGCGTGTCGTTGATCGAGCCCATCAGGCGGCGCCCGCCCGGCTTCTCGAACACCAGGCAATAACGGCGGCCGCGATCCTGCGGCCAATCGACCAGCCCCCAGTCGAGCAGCCGCATGTGGGTGCCGTTGTCGAAACCGGCGACGGTCGAGCAGACGTCGGTGCGCGGCAGGGTGGAGGCGTGGCAGATGACCGCGAAGGGCTCCAGCCGCTTCTCGCGCAGCGACTTGGCGGTGAAGGCGTTGCCGCCGACGGCGTTCAGCGCGGGAATCGGCGCGCCCGGCTGGATCTCGTAGCGTTCCGCCAGCTTGACGGTATCGGCCATCGCCCCCGTGGCGGCGGTCTGAGCGTCGGACGGCATGAGCGGCGTATCCCCAGGGCGTGCGCGGTGTCGCCCGCTCTAGGTGGCGGGAAAACGGCAAACAAACACTTAACACGCCGTGAAGAGCTGGTTAAAGCCTTGGCGTTCCGGGAGAGGGCTTCCCGTTCCCCAAACGCGAACCGCCCGACCTCGCCTTGCACGGCGGGACCGGGCGGTTCCGGGAAACGGGACCCGAGGCGGATCAGTCGGAGAACGGATCCGTCATCAGGATGGTGTCGTCACGCTCCGGACTGGTCGACAGCAGGGCGACCGGGGCCTGGATCAGCTCCTCGATGTGGCGGACATACTTGACCGCCTGGGCCGGCAGCTCGTTCCACGTGCGGGCGCCGCGCGTGGTGTCCTTCCAGCCCTCGAAGGTCTCGTAGATCGGTTCGACGCGGGCCTGGGCGCCGGCGTTGGCCGGGTAATAGTCCAGCTCCTGGCCGTCCAGACGGTAGCCGACGCAGACCTTGATCTCGTCGAAGCCGTCGAGCACGTCCAGCTTGGTCAGCGCGATGCCGTCGATGCCGCCGGTCTTGATCGCCTGGCGGACCATGACGGCGTCGAACCAGCCGCAGCGGCGCTTGCGCCCGGTGACCACGCCGAACTCCTTGCCCTTCTGGCCCAGCAGCTCGCCGATGTCGTCGGTCAGCTCGGTCGGGAAGGGGCCGGAGCCGACGCGGGTCGTGTAGGCCTTGGTGATGCCCAGCACATAGCCGACGGCGCGCGGGCCCATGCCGCTGCCGGCGGCGGCGTTGCCGGCCACCGTGTTGGAGGAGGTGACGTAGGGATAGGTCCCGTGGTCGATGTCGAGCATCGAGCCCTGCGCGCCCTCGAACAGGATGCGCTTGCCGGCGCGGCGCAGCTCGTCGAGCTGCTTCCAGACGACGGCGGCGTATGGCAGCACCTGCGGGGCGATCTCGCGCAGCGGCTCCAGCAGGTCGGCCGGCGTCATCTCCGGGGCGCCCAGCGCGCGGAACAGCGCGTTGTGGTGGGCCAGCAGGGCGTCGACCTTCTCGACCAGCACCGCCTCGTCGGTCAGGTCGCACAGGCGGATGGCGCGGCGGGCGACCTTGTCCTCGTAGGCCGGGCCGATGCCGCGGCCGGTGGTGCCGATCTTGCCGGCGCCCTTGGCCTCCTCGCGGGCCTTGTCCAGCGCGCTGTGGACCGGCAGGATCAGCGGCACGTTCTCGGCGACGATCAGGTTCTCGGGCGTGACGGTGACGCCCTTCTCCTTGATCGCGTTGACCTCGCGGATGAAGGCCCAGGGGTCGAAGACGACGCCGTTGCCGATGACCGACAGCTTGTCCTGGCGCACCACGCCCGAGGGCAGCAGGCTCAGCTTGTACTCGACGCCGTCGATCACCAGCGTATGGCCGGCGTTGTGACCGCCCTGGAAGCGCACCACGACGTCGGCCCGGCTCGAGAGCCAGTCGACGATCTTGCCCTTGCCCTCGTCACCCCACTGGGCGCCGACCACCGCAACGTTGGCCATCTTAACGTCTCCGCAAAAACAAAATGATCCGCATAGCCCCTCGTCCCGGAGGGGATGAGGGCACGAAAAGCCTTACTCGACCGGCCGGACGACGCCGTCCGTCAACCGGTGGCCGCAGTGGAGCCTTTTCGCCTCCGCGACCGGGTCGGCCACCGGGGCGAGCCCGGCCACCGTCACCCATCCCTCGGCGCGCAGCTTGCCCGCCGCCGCCCAACCCGTGCCATGCGGCACATAAACGCGCCCCGGCGCCTGGGCGGCCGGAACCGCCGTCAGCACATGGTCCATATAGAGCGTGAAGCCGGTCGCCGGCTCCCCGCGATCCTCCCCTTGCGCGCCGGCGCGGTAGCGCCCGCCCTGCCCCAGCTCGCCCGCCTCGCGCGAGAACAGCGTGAAGCTGAGGCCCGTCTGGTACTCGAAGCCGCGATGCTCGACCAGATCGATGGTGATGGTCAGGGCCGGCATCGCCGCGCGCAGCAGGGCCAGCGTGTCGGTCAGCCGGCGGCGGTCCTTTTCGGCCCCCTCCGGCAGCGCCAGCGACGACAGGGCGGCCATGGCGCGGTCGGCCGGGCCGGACGCGGCCATCAGCGTGCCGAGCAGCGCCGCGGCCGGGCCGCCGACCTCGGCCACCCCGGCGGCGTCCTTGCGGTCGAGCGCGGCGCGCAGGCGGCGGGTGTCCTCCTCGGACTGGCCGAGGCCCTGGCAGATGCGCGACACCATGGTCGGCACGCAGAGATCGACCGACAAATGCGGCACGCGCAGCGCGTCCAGCGCCTGGACGGCCAGCAGCACGACCTCGGCGTCGGCCTCGGCCTCCAGCGGCCCGATCAGCTCGACGCCGACCTGGGTGAACTGGCGCTCGGGGCGGAGTTGCGAGCCCTTCACCCGCAGCACCGGGCCGGCGTAGCACAGGCGCACCGGGCGCGCCTCGTTCTTCAGCCGGGTGGTGGCGATGCGGGCGATCTGCGGCGTGATGTCGGCGCGCACCGCCATCATGCGCTGCGAATGCGGATCCATCAGCCGGAAGGTCTGCTTGGCCATCGCCGCGCCGGCGCCGGACAGCAGATTCTCCTCGAACTCCACCAAAGGCGGATCGACGCGGCGGTAGCCGTGCGCGGCGAACTCCGCCAGCAGGCGTTCGACGGCGGCGGCCTCATGCGCCGCTTCGGACGGCAGCACATCGTGCAATCCGGCGGGCAGCAGGGCGGTGCTCAGGGCGTCGGCGGGCATGACCAGCGTCGTCTCGTCAGGGAAAGGCAAATGCCGGGCACGGATGCGCGGACACACGGGGCGGGCTAATACCCGACCCCCGCCGATCATGCAAACGGAAAAGCCCCGCAAGGCACCGGCACCTCCCCTGCGCCGCCGTGCCCTGCCGTGCCGGGGTGGCAATTCCGTGGGATTTGGTGCACGGAATACAAAAATCTGTATGCCGTATTTTCTAGCGGCTTGACGCTTTTTTGCGCACTCCATACCATCGTCGGACGCCGCTGCGGAGAACGACGATGAAGCGCGTTGGCATATTCCTCGGGAAGATGAAGGGCTCGGAAAAGGCGCCGGCCCGTCCGCATTACCGGGAGGTCCTGTGGTCCTGGGCGGGCGGCAGCGCCGGCATTGGCGCCATCAGCGTGCTGTCGGTGATGGCCAAGCTGCCGCTGCTGATCGCGCCCTTCGGAGCCACCTGCGTGCTGATCTTCGCGGCGACCGACAGCCATCTGGCGCAGCCGCGCAGCGTGGTCGGCGGCTATCTGGTGTCGGCGCTGGTCGGGGTGCTGGCGCTGGCGCTGCTGGGCAGCGCGCCCTGGGTGGTGGCGCTGTCGGTCGGCACCGCCATCGCCATGATGCAGGTGACGCGGACCCTGCACGCGCCGGCCGGCGCCATGCCGCTGCTCGCCCTCACGCCGGGCGCCGACGCGACGATGCTGCTGCCCAGCGCGCTGGCCGGAGCGGCGGTGCTGGTCGGCATCGGGCTTCTGGTCAACAACCTGCGCAGCGACCGGGCCTACCCGCGCTATTGGCTGTAGGTCCGGCCGCGACGCGGCGGCTCATCTCGGCCCGATCACCTCGGCCTTGACGGTGGCGAAGGCCCAGTCGAGCCAGGGCAGCACCGCCTCCATGTCGTCGTTCTCCACCGTGGCGCCGCCCCACAGGCGCAGGCCCGGCGGGGCGTCGCGGTAGGAGCCGGCGTCGAAGGCGGCCTCCTCCTTCTCCAGCAGGGCGGAGAGCTTCTTGGCGAAGGCGGCCTGCGCCTCCTCCGAAAGTGCGGTCACGTCGGGATCGGTGAAGCGCAGGCAGATCGAGGTGCAGGAGCGCGTCTCCGGCTCGGCCGACAGGAAGCCGGCCCACGGGCTGCCCTCCACCCACTCCGCGACCAGGCGCAGGTTCTGCTCCGACCGGCGGATGAGCTGCGGCAAGCCGCCGACCGACAGCGCCCAGCGCAGCCCGTCGATGGCGTCCTCGACGCACAGCATCGACGGCGTGTTGATGGTGTCGCCCTCGAAGATGCCTTCCATGAGCTTCCCGCCCTTGGTCATGCGGAAGATCTTCGGCAGCGGCCGGTCGGGCTGGAAGCTCTCCAGCCGTTCCACCGCGCGCGGGCTCAGCACCAGCATGCCGTGCGCCGCCTCGCCGCCCAGCACCTTCTGCCAGGACCAGGTGGCGACGTCGATCTTCGACCAGGGCAGGTCCATGGCGAAGGCCGCCGAGGTCGCGTCGCAGATCGACAGGCCGGTCCGGTCGGCCGGGATCCAGTCGCCGTCCGGCACCCGCACGCCGGCGGTGGTGCCGTTCCACGGGAAGACCACGTCGCGCGAGAAATCGACCGCCGACAGGTCGGGCAGCCGGCCGTAATCGGCGATCATCGTGCGGACGTCGGGCAGCCTGAGCTGCTTGACCACGTCCGTCACCCACTCCTTGCCGAAGCTTTCCCAGGCCAGCATGTCGACGCCGCGGGCGCCGAGCATCGACCACAGCGCCATCTCCACCGCCCCGGTGTCGGAGGCCGGCACGATGCCGATGCGGTAGTCGCCGGGAATCGCCAGCACCGCGCGGGTGAGGTCGATGACCTCCTTCAGCTTGGCCTTGCCGGGCTTGGAGCGGTGCGACCGGCCGAGCAGCGCGCCGTCCAGCGCGTCGAGCGACCAGCCCGGACGCTTGGCGCAGGGGCCGGACGAGAACAGCGGGGTCGACGGGCGGCGGCTGGGCTTCATGGCGGACTTCCTACCCGGACCACGGGTCCGGACTGCGGTGTTGCGCGGAGGTCCGGACCTTAGAAGCCGCGCGCGCGCCCGTCAATCGGCCGGGAACGCAAGGCGGAAGCGCGGGCGGAACAGCGTCAGCGGGTGCGCGCGACGCGGCCGTCGCGGTAGGTCCAGGCGGCGGTTCCGCCGTCCTTGGGAACCGGCATCGACACGGTCAGCGCGTTGTCGGCGGTCGACACCTGGGCGGCGTCGCTGCACGACCCGAAGGGCAGCGACAACGACGGCTTGGGCGCGCCCAGATCGAGGACGCGGAAGCGGGTCGGGCAGTCCTTGGCGCCGGTGTCGGTCTGCAACAGCGCCATCCAGCGGCCCTGCACCGTGTAGGCGTTGACGAAGCTGACCAGCGTGCTCTCGCGGTCCTCGAAGACCGTGGACTCGTCGACGACGACCCGCGTCACCTTCGGCCCGACATCGATCAGCTTGACCACCGTGTCGCCCAGCGCCGCCGTCAGGCGCGGCTCCGCCGCCCGGGCCGGCATCCCACAGAGAAGACCGCCCGCCAGCGCGGCCACGGCCACCCACACATTCCGCACCATCCCTCTCCCTCGCCGGCGCCCCTCCGGGGGGCGGTTTCGACCGGAGGGCACCTTAATGCGGCGGGGCGCGGGCCGGAAGCCTCCATTCGGCGGGGACGGGATCAGCGGATGTTCACACTGAAGCCGAAACCGGGACTCGGGGCGTAGACCACCGGCGGGGGCGGCGGCGCGTAGATCACCCGGGGGGGCGGCGCGTAGACGACCGGCGGCGGGGCGTAGATCACGCGCGGCTCGCGCCAGTGCCGGCGGTGCTCGCCGTGCCAGCGCCGGTCATCCCGCCAGTCACGGTCGTGCCGCGGGCCGTCCCAGCCGCGGCCGGGACCGCCGCGCCAATCGTCGTGGGCGGCGGCGGAGCCGGCGGTCGCGCCCATCATCGGGACGGCGAGCAGCGCGCCGAGCGCGATGGCCTTCAAAGCGTTTCCAAAGCGGCCAGACATTCCGGCGTCCTCCTGCAAACGGGGATCGTTCCTTCCCCACTGCATCGATGAACGTCGGGCCGCCGACTTTCATTCCAGGAAATCTTATCCCGCTTTCGTCCTACGCCCCCCGCGCCACCGGCCGGAGCGTCAGGACCAGCTCTCCTTCACGCCCTGGCGCCGGGCGGCCGGCGTGAACAGATCGGGGGCCCGATAGTCGGGCCGGTCGGCGGGGCGGCCGAAATGATAGCCCTGCGCCAGTTCGAACCCCCAGGCGGTGAGTTGCGCCGCCTGGTCGGCGGTCTCCACCATCTCGGCGATCACCTGCACGCGGATTTCGCGGCACAGGCCGACCATGGCGCGCAGGATGGCGTCGTCGCGCGGGCTGCCGCCCAAGCGCCGGACATAGCTGCCGTCGATCTTCACGAAATCGACCGGCAGCGCCTGGATGTAGGGGAAGGAGGCCGCCCCGGCGCCGAAATCGTCCAGGCAGATGCGGTGGCCGGCGCGGCGGAAATCCTCCAGCACGCGGGCGGCGCGCGGCAGGTCGGTGAGGCCGGTCGATTCCGTCACCTCGACCAGCAGGCGCGAACGCAGGCCCGGGTTGCGCCCGACCAGCCGCTGGAAGGCGACGACGAACAGGTCGCTGCCCAGCGACGCCGCCGACATGTTGACGGCGATCTGCAACGCCTTGTCGGTCGCCAGCACCTCCAGCGCCTTCTCGCAGACCAGCAGGTCGACGTCGTGGACCATGCCGACCTGCTCGGCGAAGGCGATGGTCGGGCCGGGGGCGCCGTTGGGGAAGCGGGCCAGCGCCTCGTAATGGTGCAGCCCCTTGGTCGACAGCGCGACGATGGGCTGGAACTGAAGCTTCAGCCGGTCGTCCGTCAGGGTGGAGCGCAGGGTCGTCACCCGCGTCACCGTGCGGTCCACCAGTTGCCTGACCGCGTCGTGCATGTCGGCGATCTCGAAACCGACGCTGTCCTCGGCGAAGCTGCGGACGGTGAACATCAGCACCCGGCCGGCGTCCTCGCGGCTCAGCCCCGGCGCCGCCATGTCGAGCGTCAGGTTGTCGGCCCGCAGCGCCGGCGCGCCGGGGGCGAGCTGCGCGCCGGATTCGGCGATCTCGGCGGCCAGCGCCGGACCGTCGACGTCGCCGGCATGGACCAGCCCGAACCGGTCCTCGCCCAGCCGGGTCGCCAGCACGTCGGCGCTGGCGTGGACGCGCAGCAGCGCGCCGACCTCGCCGAGCAGCCGCAGCGTCAGGTCGGGACCGAGCCGCGACTTCACCTCGCCGAACTGGGCGATCTTGATCAGCGTCAGCTTGGGCGGCCCCTCCCCCACGTCCAGCCCGAAACGTTCGCCGAGCTGCGCCTGGAAGGCGTCGGCGTCGAGCAGCCCGGTCTCGGCGTCGCGCGCCGGCAGCGGCGCGCCCTTGGCGGCGGTCTCGGTGCGGGTCAGGGTGAGCTGCACGTTGGGCGAGCGGCCGAGCCGGTAGCCCGACAGCGTGACCGGCGCGCCGCCGACCAGGGACACGGTGCGCGATTCCAGCCGCGCGTTGGCGCCGACGGTGCGCAGCAGGCGGCGGACCAGCCCGCGGTCGCCGGGGGCGATGATGCGGTCGATCGGCTGGCCGATGATCTCCATGTCGGAGGCGCCCAGCACATGCTGCAAGGCACCGGCCGCGAAACCGATGACGCCGCGCGCGTCGACCTCGACCAGCACGTCGGCGTTCGCGAAGGCAAACCCAAGAAAGCGGGCGACGTCCGTGGTCATGAAGCCTCGACGCGAATCGGTGGCTGGCCGGGTCGAACGAAGGTTACGCGGCGCGCGACCGTTCGTGGAATGAACGTTCGCATTCGAAATGTTAATGAACCGCTACCTTCGTGGGATTTTCCGCAGGGCGGCGGGACAAGCCTTCCGCTTCCGCCCGCGCGCCATGCTAGGGTCGGCGGACCGGCAATCCTGCACCCCACCGAGGTTCCGATCGTGACCGACAGCATCACCCGCGCCGATTTCGACGCCCTGCGCGAGGCCGTCATGACGGTGTCGAACGCCGTCAAGGACATCGCCAACACCGGCCGCCGCAGCCATGAATCGCTGAGCGACGCGCTGGAGGAAACGCGGGAGTCCCTTCAGGGCCAGATCGTCGCCCTGACCGCCGTGTCGGCGGCGCTGGCAGCGCTGGCGATGGCCGCCGGGGTGCCGTCGGACACCGTGCGGACCATCGTCGGCAACGTCGGCGGCGCCCTGCCCAACGCCGACAGCCCGGACATCCAGGCCATCCTGCGCACCGCCCTGTCCTTCATCCCCGACGAGACACCGGACGACGGGGGCCCGCGCAACCACTGACGCGCCGCTCCCGCCACGGGACGGGTTCCGGTCCCTCAAGGGCAAAGCCGGGGCAAAGGGGTATCATGGTGCGATTTTCCTCGCCATCGCGCGATAATCGCACCATGATACCCCTCACCGCGTCGCCAGGAACAAGGACATCGACGGCATGGCCGACACGCTGCCTCCGGCCGGCACCATCAAGGGTGAGTTGGGCAAAGGCGAGTTGGACAAGAGCCAGCCGGTGCCGGACGAGAGCGCCGACCCGAACTTCATGACCTCGCTGGCGCGCGGGCTGTCGGTGATCCGCGCCTTCACGGAGCGCGAGCCGAACCTGACCATCGCCGACATCGCCAAGATCACCGGCCTGCCGCGCGCGGCGGCGCGGCGCTGCCTGCTGACGCTGATGCAGCTCGGCTACGCCGGGTCGGACGGGCGGACCTTCTTCCTGAAGCCGAAGATCCTGGCGCTCGGCTATTCCTTCCTGTCCTCGGCGCCGCTGGCGACGATCCTCGACCCGCTGATCGAACAGGTCAGCGCCGCCGTGCAGGAATCCTGCTCGGCCGGCGTGCTCGACGAGGACGACGTCGTCTACATCGCCCGCGCCGCGACCAAGCGGATCATGTCGGTCGGGCTGAACGTCGGCAGCCGCCTGCCGGCCTACTGCACCTCGATGGGCCGGATCCTTCTGGCGGCGATGCCGGAGGCGGAGCTGGAGGCCTATCTGGCGCGCGTGCCGCTGAAGCCCTTCACCGAACGCACCATCACCGTGCCAGACACCCTGAAGCGCGAGCTGGAGCGGGTGCGCGAGCGCGGCTTCGCCCTGGTCGACCAGGAGCTTGAGCTTGGCCTGCGCTCCATCGCCGTGCCGATCCGCACGGCGGCGGGCGGGGTGGTGGCGTCGGTGAACGTCAGCACCCAGGCCGCCCGCGTCACCTGCCCGGAGATGGAGGTGCAGTTCCTCCCCCGCCTGCTGCGCGCGGCGGACGAGGCGCGCATCCTGCTGGTGCGCTCGCGCGGGGTGTAGCCGTGAAGTTTTTGGGAAAGCGCTCCTAGACACAGATATCCACGGATGAACTCGGATTTTATTGTTTCTTGATTCCGTTCATCCATGAACCGGCACAGCCGGTATCCGTGTTCATCCGTGTCAAAAGTCCCCCGCATCATCGGAGGACGGCTCCGTAAAAGGATTGATGCGCGCCCAGTCCGCTTCGAGGTCGCGGCGCAGCAGGCGCCACGTCAGCCGCCCCGTCCAGCCGAAGCCGCCCCCGGCGATCACCGGTCGCAGCAGCCGGCGTGCATCCGCCTCGTCCCAGCCGTCCCAGACCCCGGCGACGGAGAAAAGGTTGGGGCCGAAGGCCGGAGTCACCTCCCGCCGCAGGATGTCGTGGAGCACGGCTTCGGCGTAGCCGGACGCGGCGAGCGCCGCGCGGATGCGGTCGTGGTCGGCGGAGTCTAGCTCGGTGTCGAGGAACAGCTCCGCCAGCGCCAGCCAGACCGGCATGCGCCGCTCGACCTCGGCCGCACCCATCATGACGAAGCCCTCAGAGGATCGTGTCCGGCGAGACGGCGGTCAGCGCCGAGCGGATCTTCGGCACCATGTGGTCGGCGAAGGCGCGCACCTTGGCCGGCACCAGGGCGCGGTGCGGGTAGAGCACCGCCAGCGTCACCGGCTCGGGCGGGTGGTCGGGCAGCACCGGCACCAGGGCGCCGCTCGCGACATGCTCGGCCACCTCCCACAGCGGCTTCAGCACGATGCCGCGGCCGTCGAGCGCCCAGCCGGTCAGCACGTCGCCGTCGTCGGCGTCGAAGCGGCCGGCCACCGGCAGCTTCACCGGCTCCCCCTTGTCGAGCAGCGTCCATTGGAACTGGCGGGTGCCGGGAAAGCGCAGCAGCAGGCAGTTGTGGTCGGACAGGTCGGACGGATTCTTCGGCGCGCCGCGGGCCTCCAGATAGGCGGGGGCGGCGACCAGGACGCGGCGCACGTCGGCGATCTTGCGGACGACGAAGCTGGAATCCTTCAGCTCGGCCATGCGGACGGCGACGTCGACCGCCTCGCGCAGCAGGTCGAGCAGATGATCCGACAGCCGCAGCCGCACCTCGACCAGCGGGTGGGCGGCGCAAAAGTCGGGAACCAGCGGCCCCAATATGCGGCGTCCGAAGCCCAGCGGCGCCGTGACCCGCACGCTGCCGGACGGCACGCCGGAACCGGCGGCGATGCTGCTGTGGGCGCGCTCGACCGCCTCCAGCACCTCCAGGCAGCTCTGGTAGAAATCGACTCCGGTCTCGGTCGTCTGCAACTGCCGGGTCGTGCGGTTCAGCAGGCGGACGCCGAGATGGGTCTCCAGCTGCTGGATGCGGTGGCTGACCATCGCGGGCGACATGCGCAGGTTGCGTCCGGCCGCCGACAGGCTGCCCAGCTCGACGACGCGGACGAAGATGCGCATGTTCTCAAGCAACGCCATCGGTGCGGAAACTCCCTGCCGGATCGGTCGCCGGGTTGGTCGGCTGTGCCGGATCCGACGCTAGCACGGCGAAGCCGCCGCTGGGAATTTCCGCACCGCAGCGCGGGAACGCTTTGCTTACGCCCTCTGGCTACACCAGGACGGTTTCCGGCTCGTCCACCGGCAGATCGAGGGTTTCCTCGAACTCGGTGACGTTGTCGATGTCGGTGCCCATGGCGATGTTGGTGACGCGCTCCAGCACCACCTCGACGACGACCGGCACCTGATATTCCGCCATCCAGCGGTCGGCCTGGGCGAAGGCGTCCTGGATGCGGTCGGGCTCGGTGACGCGGATCGCCTTGCAGCCCAGCCCCTCGGCCACCGCGACGTGGTCGACGCCGTAGACGCCGATCTCCGGCGCGTTGATGTTCTCGAAGGAGAGCTGGACCTGGAAGTCCATCTGGAAGGCGCGCTGCGCCTGCCGGATCAGCCCGAGATAGGCGTTGTTCACCAGCACATGGATGTAGGGCAGCTTGTGCTGGGCGCCGACCGCCAGTTCCTCGATCATGAACTGGAAGTCGTAGTCGCCCGACAGCGCGACGATCTTGCGCTTGGGATCGGCGACCCGCACGCCGAGAGCCGCCGGCAGCGTCCAGCCGAGCGGCCCGGCCTGCCCGCAGTTGATCCAGTGGCGCGGCTTGTAGACGTGCAGGAACTGGGCGCCGGCGATCTGCGACAGGCCGATGGTGGTGACGTAGGTGACGTCCTCGCCGAACGCGCTGTTCATCTCCTGGTAGACGCGCTGCGGCTTGATCGGCACTTGGTCGAAGTCGCTGCGGCGGTGCAGCGAGCGCTTGCGGCCCTGGCAGTCGGCGGCCCAGCCGGACAGGTCCTTCAGCTTGCCCGCCGCCTTCCATTCCCGCGCCACCTCGATGAACAGGTCGAGCGCCGCCCCGGCGTCCGACACGATGCCGAGGTCGGGCATGAAGACGCGGCCGATCTGGGTCGGCTCGATGTCGACATGCACGAACTTGCGGCCGCGCGTGTAGACCTCGACGGAGCCGGTGTGGCGGTTGGCCCAACGGTTGCCGATGCCGAGCACGAAGTCGGACTTCAGCATGGTGGCGTTGCCGTAGCGGTGGGCGGTCTGCAAGCCGACCATGCCGGCCATCAGCGGGTGGTCGTCGGGGATGGTGCCCCAGCCCATCAGGGTCGGGATGACAGGGATGCCCAGCAGTTCGGCGAACGCGACCAGCTTGTCGGACGCGTCGGCGTTGATGACGCCGCCGCCGGACACCAGCAGCGGGCGTTCGGCCGCCGTCAACATCGCCAGCGCCTTCTCGACCTGGGTACGGGTGGCGGTGGGCTTGTAGACCGGCAGCGGCTGGTAGGCCTCCTCGTCGAACTCGATCTCGGTCATCTGGACGTCGATCGGCAGGTCGATCAGCACCGGGCCGGGACGGCCCGAGCGCATCAGGTGGAAGGCCTGCTGGAAGACGTAGGGGACCTGCGCCGGCTCCAGCACCGTCAGCGCCCATTTGGTGACGGGGCGGGCGATGTCCGGCACGTTGATCGCCTGGAAATCCTCCTTGTGCAGGCGGGCGCGCGGCGCCTGTCCGGTGATGCAGAGGATCGGGATGGAATCGGCGATGGCCGAATAGAGGCCGGTGATCATGTCGGTGCCGGCCGGGCCGGAGGTGCCGATGCACACGCCGATGTTGCCGGCCTTGGCGCGGGTGTAGCCCTCCGCCATGTGGGAGGCGCCCTCGACATGGCGCGCCAGCACGTGGCGCAGGGTGCCGCGCCGCTGCATCGCGGCGTAGAAGGGGTTGATCGCGGCACCGGGAACGCCGAAGCAGACGTCGACGCCTTCCCGCTCCAGCACCCGCACCGCCGCTTCCGCCGCCGTCATTCTCGCCATCGCTCGGCTCCTCACTGATACGCGAATTGTTCGTGAGGACAGCTAAGCGGCGGACGGCCCCGGCGGCAAACCAAGGAGCGGGCTTTTTCACAGGCTGGAAAGCGGGCCGGCCCTGGCCCGCGCGGAAGGGGTAGCGGCCTCAGCTGCCACGGTAGGTGGAATAGGCCCAGGGCGAGACCAGCAGCGGCACATGGTAATGCTGCGCGGCGTCGGCGACGCCGAAGCGCAGCGGCACCTCGTCGAGGAAGGGTTCGCCGTCCCCGACGACGGTGCCGGCGGCGCGGAAATACTCGCCGACCAGGAACAGCAGCTCGTAGCGGCCGGGCTTGAAGGCGTCGCCGGCCAGCGCCGGAGCGTCGAGCCGGCCGTCGGCGTTGGTGGTGAACTCGCCCAGCACGGCGCCGCTGCCGAGGTCGGTCAGGCGGATGCGCAGGCCGGGCGCCGGGCGGCCGGCGGCGATGTCGAGAACGTGCGTCGTCAGGCGGCCCATGGCGTCGTCCCTTCTGTTGGAAAGAATCCTGTGGAATCAGGCACTCGGGACCCCAGACTAAGCAGCCGGCCGGCGCTTGGCGACCCCCGGAAAATCGGAAACTGTGTCCGGCGGCCGGACAGGACGGGATGGGTTGAACCGGGGCCGCCGCTTGCCTTAGCGTGAAGCCGCCCCGAGTTGCCCCTGTCCCTGCCCGCCGGAGACGCGCCATGACGACCGAGACCTACCCCCGCGACATGATCGGCTACGGCGCCATGCCGCCGCAAGCCAACTGGCCGGGCGGCGCGCGGATCGCGGTGCAGTTCGTCATCAACTACGAGGAGGGCGGCGAGAACTGCGTCCTGCACGGCGACGCGGCGTCGGAAGCCTTCCTGTCGGAGATCGTCGGCGCCCAGCCGATCCCCGGCGCCCGCCACATGAACATGGAATCGATCTACGAATACGGCTCGCGCGCCGGCTTCTGGCGGCTGCACCGGATGTTCACCGAGCGGGAGATGCCGGTGACGGTCTACGGCGTCGCCATGGCGCTGGAGCGCAATCCGCAGATCGTCGCCGCCATGAAGGACGCCGGCTGGGAGATCGCCACCCACGGCTGGCGCTGGATCGACTACCAGCATCTGCCCAGGGAGCTGGAGCGCGAGCATCTGCTGCGCGCCATCGAGGTCCACACCCGCGTCACCGGTTCCCGCCCGCTCGGCTGGTATCTCGGCCGTTGCAGCCCGAACACCTGGGCGCTGGTCGCCGAGGAGGGCGGCTTCCTCTACAACGCCGATTCCTACGCCGACGACCTGCCCTACTGGGACGCCAGCCACGGCCGCCCGCAGTTGATCGTCCCCTACACGCTCGACGCCAACGACATGCGCTTCGCGACCAACCAGGGCTTCAACTCCGGCGACCAGTTCTTCGCCTACCTGAAGGACAGCTTCGACGTGCTCCACGCCGAGGGCGTCAACAGCCCGAAGATGATGTCGGTCGGCCTGCATTGCCGGCTGGTCGGCCGCCCCGGCCGGGCGGCGGCGCTGGCGCGCTTCCTCGACTACGTGAAGGGCCACGAGCAGGTGTGGGTCGCGACCCGGCTCGACATCGCCCGCCACTGGATCGCCGAACACCCCTACACGCCCTGACCGCCACCCTTTCCGACCGGAAGCCGACCGACATGCCGCACAGCCTGGACGATCTCAACCGCATGGACCGCGCCGCCTTCGTCGCGGCGCTGGGCGCCGTGTTCGAGGACAGCCCCTGGGTCGCCGAGGCCGCCTGGGACCGCCGCCCCTTCGCCGACAGGCAAGCACTCCACGCCGCGATGGCCGCCATCGTCCGCGGGGCCGGGGCGGAGCGCCAGCGCGCCCTGATCCTGTCGCACCCGGATCTGGCCGACCGGGCGACGCGCCCGGCCAACCTGACCGCCTTCTCGCAGACCGAGCAGGCCCGCGCCGGGCTCGACGAGCTGACCGAGGCGGAGGCGGAGGAGCAGCGCGCCCTCAACCGCGCCTACCGCGCGCGCTTCGGCTTCCCCTTCATCATGGCGGTGCGCTTCAGCACCCGGCCGCAGATCCTCCAGGCGATGCGCGAGCGCGTCGCCAACGACCCGGACGCCGAGTTCGCCCGCGCGCTGGAGGAGATTTACAGGATCGCCGGCTTCCGGCTGGATGATCTGGTCGCAGGCTGAAACCGGCCGCTCAGTCGCCGGTGAAACCGCCGATGGCGTCCATGATGGCGAGACGCAGCGGCTCCGCCTTGGCGGGGCCGCCGACCAGCTCCAGCAGGCGCAGCGCGTAGAACAGGTTCAACTCCGACGCCTCGGCCTCGTCGGGGCGGCCCGCCGTCCAGCGGTGGCCGTCGAGCAGCGCCTGCGCCCGCTGCTGCAAGCCGGCGCCCATCGCCGCCAGCGTGTCGTCGACCGGCTTTTGCAGGCCGAGCGCCCCGGCCAGCCCGGCGCAGCGGCGCAGCGCGCGGGCGTGATCCTCGGCGGTGGCCTGGGCCGCTTCGTCCACCACCGGCGCCTGCCGGCGGTCGGCGACGGGAACGGCGGCGAGGATGCCCTCGGGCGCCGTTTGCAGGACGCTGCCCCGCACCATCGCGGCCACCGCCGTGGTCACCGCCTCCAGCCGTTCGCGATGGCGCGGGTCCCTCAACCGGCTCATCGCCGCGGCCGCCGTGGTGACGCTGGCGACCAGCCGCTCGGCGACGATAACAGCGGCCTCCGGCGCGACTCCGCCGGTGCCGTCCAGCCGCGCGCTGCGCTCCTCCAGGTCGCCGACCACCAGGGCGCCGAGCTGGGCGAAAAGCCCCGGCCGGTCCCGTCCCGCCCGGCCGAGATCCAGGTCGGGCAACGCCGCCAGCAGGTCGGCCGGCGTGGCGAGCCGCGCGGCGGCGATCAGCAGCAGGTGACGGACGGCGTCGGGAGGCACCGTCTGGGCGGCCCGCCCGATGGCGGCCAGGTGCCGCTCCTCCAGCGCGAACAGCGGCTTGGCCGACAGCTCGTCCTTCAGCGCCTCGACGGCGGGCCCGATGTCGAGAAAGGCGGCGATGTCGGCCACCTGCTCCAGCAGCTTCCCGTCGCCGTCCATGCCGTCGCCGTCCAGCCGCCGGGCCAGCGCCGGCCGGGACGCCGCGCCGTCCAGCGCGTCGCGCAGGATGCGGGCGGCCAGCGGCCACAGCACCCGCCCGACGTTCAACAGGGCGTTGCGGCTGCCCGGCGACGCCTCCTGCACCTGACGGTCGAGCTGGGCGATCTGGTGGCGGTCGGCGATCTCCGCGATCAGGTCCCAGACCGGCTCGATCACCCGCCGCCCGATGCGGCCGAGCGGCGCGTCGCCGCCGTGGCGGCTTTCCAGCACATCCTCGAACGGCATGCACAGCACGCGCTTCAGCGTCGGCCGGCGGCCCGGCCGGATCTGGGCGAGGCGCGGCCGGATGATGTTGAAGGTCTGCCGCACGTCGGGATGGTCGCGCACCCGTTCCAGCAGCCCGACCACCTCGACGAACTTGTGGGCGGGAATGTCGAGCAGCTTGTGCTCCAGGGTCGGCAGCCGGTCCGCCGAGGCACCGGGCACCGCGCCAACCCGCGGATCGGGGTTGCGGTTGGGCATGATCATGGCGCGCGCGCCTTCAGCGTCTCGATCCGGCGGATCGCCTCGACGTCCATGACGCCGGTCCGCCAATCCTCCAGCATGCGGACCGAGCGGCGCTGGACCGACTGGACACGCCGCGAATCCGCCATCAGGTCGCGGCCGCTCTCCGCGCGCGGCAGCAGCGGCAGGATGCGGAACAGCTCGTTGATCGCGACCGCCTGATGGTGACGGTCCTCGCCCTGCGCCAGCTCCCAGGCCCCGGTGATGTGCGACCAGCCGTCGAGCAGCCAGGCCATGCGGGTGGCGTGGTCGCGGATGCGGACGATCTCCGTGTCCCAGTCGCGCATCAGCGGGCCGATGGCCTCGATGCGCCGGTGGAAGTCGGTCAGCACCGCGTCGCCGATGCCGATGGTGTGCTGGGCGACCTCGGCGCAGAAGGCGGCGACCGGGGAGGTGTCGCTCGGCACCTCGCGCGCCCAGTCCAGCATGGCCTGCCGGAAGCTCTTCAGGTCGTTCAGGCAGCGCAGCAGGCGCCCCGGCCTCGGCGACTGCGCCAGCCCGACCGGCGACACCACCGCCGCGATCTCCGCCAGGCGGGTGTAGAGCACCGTCGCGTCGAGCGTCAGGCTGCCGGCCGCCCGCGTCATCAGCTGGCGGGTCAGCCGCTGCCCCTCCCCGGTGCCGATGCCGGCCTTCAGCATCTCCGGCGATTCCAGCCCGACCGCCTTCAGGATCGCCAGGATCAGCAGGTAATGGGTGAGCGTGCCCTGCTCCTCGTCCTCGTCGAGCGCGCGGCGGGCCGCCTGCGCCGCCTGCGGCCCGGCCAGCCCCTTGCGCGCCGCCCGCAGCGTCGCCCGCCGGATCTCGTGCGGGGAGCAGGTTTCCTCGCCGACGATCAGCTCGTGCAGGTAGCGGTCGTGCATGGTCATCGCGACCATCTCCGGCACCGACTTCCAGGCGACGACGTAGATGCCGGAGCCCTGCGACAGGGCGGGGATCAGCACCTCCAGCTTGGAACGGTCGCCCCGGCGCACCCGCGTCTGCGACAGCAGCGGCGTCGTGAAGGCCACGGCGGCCCCCCGCTCCTCGAAGGTCGACGGCGCGTATTCGATCGCACCCTTCATGCCCGACGCCCCACATCCACGCGCGGCCGACCGATGCGGGGCCTCGCCAAACGTCGTATTTTCTTCAATTTTTATGGAAATTGCCGGTCTGAAATTGTTCTGAAATGCATCGAGATCAGACAGCGCGGCGCGGCTTGATTCAACACCGCCACGGCCGTCGGTGATGAATCTTGCACTTTGCGCGGCGCGGCGACACTTTGGGCGCCTCGACGCAGGGTCGCAGTGAAACGGGAGTGGCAGAGGGTGAACAACATCGGCATCGTGCTCGGACGGTTCCACCGCCGTGAGGTCGAGGAAATGCTGGACGAGGCGCGCGCCGTCGCCGCCCGCCGCCAGCTCGGCATCGTCGCCGAGGTGTGGGTCCCCGGCTCCATGGAAAAACCGCTGGCGATCAAGCGCCTGCTGCGCCGGGACGACGTGGCCGGCGCCGTGGCGCTCGGCATCATCGAGCGCGGCGAGACCGAGCACGGCAACGTCATGGGCCACGCCGTCATCAAGAGCCTGATCGACCTGCAACTCGAATTCCTGAAGCCGGTCGGCGTCGGCATCCTCGGACCGGGGATCAACCCGTCGCAGATCCCGCCGCGCACCCGCCCCTACGCCGCCGCCGCGGTCGAGGCGGTCGCCGACCTGCTGGCCAGCGCCTGAGCCGCCTTCAGCGCGCCGCCTTGCGGGGGTTCCAGCGGTTCAGGGCGTGCATCGCCCCGCCGAACAACAGCCCCCAGAAGGCCGAACCGACGCCGAAGAAGGACAGGCCCGACGCGGTCACCAGCAGCGTGACCAGCGCCGGGACGCGCTCCTCCTCGGTCTGCACCGCGCCCAGCAGCGCGCCGCCGAAGGCGCCGAGCAGGGCCAGTCCGGCCACCGCCTCGATCAGGATGGGCGGCGAGCGCATCACCAGCGTGGCGGTCACCGCCGCCAGCGCCGCCAGCGCGATGTAGCCGAGCCCGCCGACCACCGCCGCCTGCCAGCGCCGCTCCGGGCGCGGGTCGGCGTCGGGGCCGGCGCACATCGCCGCGGTGATGGCCGCCAGATTGACCGTCGGCGCCCCGAAGGGGGCGCTCAGCGCCGAGAACGCCCCCGTCGCCAGGAACAGCGGCGGCACCCGCGGCGTGTAGCCGAAGGTCGCCAGCACGGCGAGGCCGGGGATGTTCTGCGACGCCATGGTGACGACGAACAGGGGCAGGGCGATGCCGACCAGCGCCTCCCAGGTGAAGACCGGCGTGACCAGCGTCAGGCCCGGCCACAGATCGGCCGGCAAACCACCGGCAACCGGCGGGTTCAGCGCCATCGCCCCCAGCGCCACCGCCACGGCGGCCGGCACGGCGTAGAGCCGGTTGACGCGCCCGACCACCGCCCACACCGCCAGGACCAGCAGCCCCAACCCCGGCGCCTGCTGGATCGCCGCGAAGGGCGCCAGGCACAGCTTCAGCAGGATGCCGGCCAGCATGGCGTTGGCCAGCGGCTTGGGGATCGCCGCGATCCAGCGGCCGAGCGAGGTCCACAGCCCGGTCAGCATGACGAGCCCCGCCACCGTCAGGAAGGCCCCGACCGCCGCCGGAAAGCCGCCGGCCACCGGCCCGGTCGCCGCCAGCAGCGCCATGCCCGGTGTCGTCCAGGCGACGCTGATCGGCTTGCGCTGGTGCGTCGCCAGCAGGATCGCCGCCAGCCCCATGGAAAAGCCGACCGCCACCAGCGCCGAGGTGATCTGGCCGGTGTCGGCGCCGACCGCCGACAGCCCCTGGATCACCACGGCGACCGAGCTGGCGTAGCCGACCAGCGCCACCAGCAGCCCGGTGCCGACCGCCGACGGCGACAGCCCGCCGCCACGGCCGGAGGTCGCGGCGAGGTCGTCTCGATCGTCGAGGGGGGTGGAGGATGGCATGGTCGGGCCTCTGCGCGCGGTGTTCTGGACAGGGAGGTGGATCATCGATAGATTGGATCCAATATCCAGGCAAGCGGCTTTTTTTGAACGGACCTCCATGCCTCCAGCTTCCGACGCGCGGCCGTCCGCCCTGAACGCCATGGCCCTGAGCGCCGTGATCGAGCGCAACCGCCGGCAATTCCGCACGGCGACCGAATTCGTCGAGGCGGCGATGCGCGAGGGGATCCTGACCGGCGCCCTGCCGGCCGGCGCGCCGCTGCGCCAGGAGGAACTGGCAGCGGCCTTCGGCGTCAGCCGCATGCCGGTGCGCGAGGCCCTGCGCCAGCTGGAGGCCCGCGCCCTGGTCGAGTTCCATCCCCACCGGGGCGCCGTGGTGGCGGAGATCTCGGCCGGCGATTCCGCCGACATCAGCGCCATCCGCGCGGCGCTGGAACCGGCGGCGCTGCGGCTGTCGCTGCCCCGTCTGACGACCGACGATTTCGCCCTGGCGGAGGAACTGATCGGCGAGATGGACGCCGAGACCGACCCCGGCCGGATGGGCGAACTCAACCGCCGCTTCCACATGACGCTCTACGCACGGGCCGGACGCCCGCGCCTGCTGGCGCTGGCCGAGCAGCATCTGGCGGCGGCCGACCGCTACCTGCGCTTCCAGTTCGCCGCCCTCGGCTACCACCCGCGCTCCCAGGACGAGCATCACGCCCTGCTGGCCGCCTGCCGCGCCGGGAACGCCGACGCCGCCTGCGCCGCGGTGGTCAACCACATCCTGGCGGCGGAGACGCTGCTGACAGCCTTCCTCGGCGAGCGCGGGTCGTGAGACAGGCGTGCTTTCACCGCGCAACCCCGCCGGCGCCCGGGCGGCTGTCCGCCTCCGGCCGGAGAAAGCGGCGGGATTCCGTTCGCCAGCGATGACACCGGCACCGCTTTCCGCGCTTCCGGGACCGCCGCCCCCTGAAGCGACGCTTGAGGCGGAGAGGACTTCCGCCCCCTCCGCCCTTGCTTTTCCCCATCCTTTCAGGCGGCCGGTGCTGGCCGGGGCCTCAGAAGGGCAGGATCAGGCGCCCCCAGGCGCGGGTGTCGTTGCCGCCGTAATTCTCCTGATGGACCGTGCTGGTCAGATAGGCCTGGAGAATCAACTGATCGAAGTTGTAGCCGACCAGGCCGCCGAGCGCGACCTGCTCCTGCTTGCGGTAGCCGGCAACCGGCCGGTTGAGGTCGAAGGAAGCGAAACCCACCGGCCCGACCGACCATTTGCCGACGCTCTTGGCGGCCGTCAGGTCGATGTTGAGGAAGTCGGGGTTGACGGTCCGCGACGATTTCCGGGTGGCGATGCCGTAGATGGCGTTGGCGGTCAGGTTCCAGTCGTCGCCGGTGTAGCTGACGGCGAAGCGCTGGTTGATCGAGGTGGTGTCGAAGCCCAGCTTGTTGCCGACCGGCAGATAGATGCCCAGCAGGTAGCTGGCGCCGAAGCCGTTCCCCAGATCCCAGGCGAGCTGGCCGGCGAGGAACGGGTTGTACAGGCCGCTGGTGTGGTCGCGGCCCTGGACGCCGACCTCCAGCGCCGGCAGGGCGGCCAGCAGTTGGACGCGGGCGCCGAGCAGCTTGACCGGGGTCGACCAGGCCAGCACCGGGATGTTGACCCCCAGCGTCACGTCGGGGTTGCCGTTCTCGCCCTTGCGAACGCCCCAGTCGAAGGTGTCGACGAAATAGACGCCCTCCGGCAGCGGCGCGCCGGTGGCCAGACCGATGGTCTCATACCGGCTCACGCCTGAGCTGACTCTCGGGCCGCATGGGATTCCCAAATTATAGCGAGCATGATTCACTGAAGCTCCACCGGGAGTGGGAGTAA
>NZ_JAGINM010000035.1 GCF_017876095.1 Azospirillum agricola | reverse complement strand
GTGGCGCGGGCACCGACGTCGTCACGCTGACCGGCGGCAACACCACCGTGGTGTTCGGCGTTGAGACCCTGATTGGCGTGGGCACGGGCACCGACACCATCACGCTGGGCGGCAGCGCCGGCAACACCCTGCTCGTCAGCGCCCTGGAAACCCTGACCGGTGGCGCGGGCACCGACGTCGTCACGCTGACCGGCGGCAACACCACCGTGGTGTTCGGCGTTGAGACCCTGATTGGCGTGGGCACGGGCACCGACGCCATCACGCTGGGCGGCAGCGTCGGCAGCACGATCCTCGTCTCCAACCTGGAGAGCCTGGTCGGCGGCACCGGCAAGGATGTCGTCACGTTCGCGGCCGGCGGCAACAGCACGGTCGTCGTCGGGATCGAAACCCTGGTCGGCGGCACCGGCAACGACGCCGTCACCCTGACCAGCGGCGGCACGGTCCTCGTCTCCGCCCTGGAGACCCTGACCGGCGGTATCGCCGCCGTCGACATTGTCACGCTGACCGGCACCGGCAACACGCTCCTCGTCTCCGCCCTGGAGACCCTGGTTGGCGGCACCGGCACCGACGTCGTCTCGCTGACCGGCGGCAGCACCCTGAACGTGTCCGCGGTCGAGACCCTGATCGGTGTTGGCACCGGCGTTGACATCGTCACGCTGACCGGCACCGGCAGCACCACCTTCGTCTCGGCTCTCGAGACCCTGACCGGCACGGCCGGCAGCGACGTCGTCACGCTGGGCACGATCGGCAACACGCTGGCGCTGAACGCCATCGAGACCCTGACCGGCGGCCTCGGCCTCGACGCCGTCTGGTTCGGCTCCGCCGGCAACACCGTGCTGGTTTCCGGTGTCGAGACCCTGGGCGGCAACTCCGGCACGGACATCGTGTATGTCGGCGCCAGCGGCAGCACCATGGTCGTCGGCCTCGTCGACGTCCTGGTCGGCAGCGATACGGCCATCGACTCCATCAGCCTGACCAACGTTGCGGGCCCCAACACGCTCGTCATCCGCGGCGTGGAGACCCTGATCGGCGGCAGCACCGCCGTTGACACCATCACGCTGGCCAACACCGGCAACACCCTGCTGGTCGCCTCCATCGAGACGCTGATCGGCGGCACCGCCACCGACATCGTCACGCTCGGCGGCACGTCCGGCAACACCCTGCTGATCTCGTCGATCGAGACGCTGACCGGCAGCAGCGCCACCGATGTCGCGGTTCTCGGCTCCGCTGGCAACACCCTGCTGGCTTCGGGGATCGAAACGATCACGGGCGGTGTGGGCAACGACCTGGTGTTCCTCGGCACCGCCGGCGGCGCCCTGCTGGTCACCGGCACGGAAATCCTCATCGGCGGCACGGGCACCGACACCGTCTCGCTGGGCACCGCCGGCAACTCGATCATCGTCCGTGACCTCGAGACGCTGACCGGCGGCGCTGGCACCGATCTGGTCACGCTGGGCAACACCGGCAACACGCTCCTCGTCTCCGTCCTGGAGACCCTGGTCGGCGGCACCGGAACCGACGCCATCACGCTCGGCACGCTCGGCAACACTTTGGCCGTCTCGGCGCTTGAGACCCTGACCGGCGGCACCGGCACCGACGTCGTCAGCCTCGGCTCGGCCGGCAGCACGCTCGTCGTGTCGGCCCTGGACACCCTGACCGGCGGCGCCGGCACCGACGTCATCCGCATCGGCGTCACCACCGGCAGCAACATGCTGGTCTCGTCGGTCGAGACCC
Source organism: Azospirillum agricola (assembly GCF_017876095.1). Lineage (GTDB taxonomy): Bacteria > Pseudomonadota > Alphaproteobacteria > Azospirillales > Azospirillaceae > Azospirillum > Azospirillum agricola. The sequence continues at coordinate 53,319 of NZ_JAGINM010000035.1, read as the reverse complement.
TGATCGGCAACACCGGCACCGACGTCGTCACCCTCGGCTCCGCCGGCAACACCCTGCTGGCCCTGGTGGTCGAGACCATCACCGGCGGTGCGGGCACCGACCTGGTGTTCCTCGGCTCCGCCGGCAGCAGCCTGTTGGTCAGCGCCGTCGAACTGCTGATCGGCGGTACGGGCACCGACACCATCACCCTGGGCGGCGCCAACAACACGATCATCGTCCGTGATCTCGAGACCGTCACCGGTTCGGGTGGCATCGACACCGTCACCCTGGGCAACACCGGCAACACGCTCGTCGTGTCGGCCCTGGAGACCCTGGTCGGCGGCACCGGCACCGACGTCGTCACCATCGGCGTCACCTCCGGCAGCGCGATGCTGGTCTCGTCGGTCGAGACCCTGATCGGCAACACCGGCACCGACACCGTCACCCTCGGCTCCGCCGGCAACACCCTGCTGGCCTCGGCGCTCGAGACCATCACGGGCGGTGCGGGCAACGATCTGGTCTTCCTCGGCACCGCTGGCGGCGCCCTGCAGGTCAGCGCCGTCGAACTGCTCATCGGCAACACCGGTGTCGACAACGTCACGCTGGCCGGCAACGGCAACTCGATCATCGTCCGTGACCTCGAGACCCTGACCGGCTCCGCCGGCAACGATCTGGTCACCCTGGGCAACACCGGCAACACGCTCGCCGTGTCGGCTCTGGAGACCCTGGTCGGCGGTACGGGCACCGATGTCATCAGCATCAACGTCACCACCGGCAGCAACATGCTGGTGTCGGCGATCGAAACGCTGACCGGCAACACCGGTGCCGACATCGTCACCCTCGGCTCGGCCGGCAACACGCTCGTCGTGTCGGCCCTGGACACCCTGACCGGCGGCGCCGGCACCGACGTCATCCGCATCGGCGTCACCACCGGCAGCAACATGCTGGTCTCGTCGGTCGAGACCCTGGTCGGCAACACCGGCACCGACGTCGTCACCCTCGGCTCCGCCGGCAACACCCTGCTGGCCCTGGTGGTCGAGACCATCACCGGCGGTGCGGGCACCGACCTGGTGTTCCTCGGCTCCGCCGGCAGCAGCCTGCTGGTCAGCGCCGTCGAACTGCTGATCGGCGGTACGGGCACCGACAGCGTCACCCTGGGCGGCGCCAACAACACGATCATCGTCCGTGATCTCGAGACCGTCACCGGTTCGGGCGGCATCGACACCGTCACCCTGGGCAACACCGGCAACACGCTGGTCGTGTCGGCCCTGGAGACCCTGGTCGGCGGCACCGGCACCGACGTCGTCACCATCGGCGTCACCTCCGGCAGCGCGATGCTGGTCTCGTCGGTCGAGACCCTGATCGGCAACACCGGCACTGACACCGTCACCCTCGGCTCCGCCGGCAACACCCTGCTGGCCTCGGCGCTCGAGACCATCACGGGCGGTGCGGGCAACGATCTGGTCTTCCTCGGCTCCACCGGCAACAACCTGCTGGTCAGCGGCGTCGAGCTGCTCATCGGCGGTGCGGGCACCGACACCATCACGCTGGCCGGCAACGGCAACACGCTCATCGCCCGTGACCTCGAGACCCTGACCGGCTCCGCCGGCAACGATCTGGTCACCCTGGGCAACACCGGCAACACCCTGCTGGTCGTCGCTCTGGAGACCCTGGTCGGCGGCACGGGCACCGATGTTATCAACATCGGCACCACCGTCGGCACTACGCTGGTGGTTTCGGCGATCGAGACCCTGACCGGCAACACCGGCACCGACGTCATCACCCTGGGCGCCGGTGGCAACACCCTGGCGGTCACCCTGGTCGAACAGGTCTGGGGCGGCACGGGCACCGACGTCGTCACGCTCGGCTCCGCCGGCAACGCGGTGGTCGTCCAGTCCCTCGAAACCCTCACGGGTGGCGTGGGCGTCGACAGCGTCTCCCTCGGCTCCAGCGGCAACACCCTGCTGGTCTCGGCGATCGAGACCCTGGGCGGCGGCTTCGGCACCGACGTCGTCTACCTCGGCGGCACCGGTGGCACGTTGCTCGTCAGCCAGGTGGAAGTCCTGGTCGGCAGCGCGAACACCGATGTCGTCACTCTGATTGGTGCGGCCGGCAACACGCTGGTCATGCGTGACATCGAGACCCTGACCGGCGGCAGCGCCTCCGATCTGATCATCCTCGGCAACACCCGGAACGTCGTTCAGGTTTCCAGCATCGGAACGCTGACCGGCGGCACGGGCGTGGACGTCATCACCCTCGCCGGCACCGCGGGCAACACCCTGCTGACCTCCGGCCTGGAAAGCATCACGGGCGGCGCCTTCACCGATCTCGTCGTGCTCGGCTCCGCCGGCAACACCCTGACGGCCTCTTTGCTGGAAACCCTGACGGGTGGCACGGGTACGGACGTGGTGTTCCTCGGCTCCGCCGGCAACACCCTGGTCGCGAGCGCCCTTGAAGTTCTGGTCGGCGGTGCGGGTACCGACATCGTCACGTTCGCTGCCGCCGGCACGACGATCGCCGTGCGCGACGTCGAGACCCTCATCGGCAACACCGGCACCGAGATCGTCTTCCTGGGCAACACCGCCAACACGCTGATGGCTACCCAGATCGACATCCTGATCGGCGGCACGGCCAATGACGTCGTCACCCTGGGCGGTACGGCGGGCAATACGCTGATCACCCGCGGTGTCGAGACCCTGATCGGCAGCGCGGCGGTGGACATCGTCCGGTTGGGCGACACGGTCAACACCATCACGGTGTCGGGCGTCGAGACCCTCACCGGCGGCACCAGCACCGACATCGTCTTCCTGGGTTCGGCCGGCAACAACCTGATCGTCAACGCGGTCGAGGTTCTGGTCGGCGGTGCGGGCACCGACGTCGTCACGCTGGGTTCCTCGGGCGTGACGATCGCCGTGCGCGACGTCGAAACCCTGATCGGCAACACCGGCACCGAGATCGTCTTCCTGGGTGACACCACCAACACGGTGGCCATCTCCCAAGTCGACATTCTGATCGGCGGCACGGCCATCGACATCGTCAGCCTGACGGGCACGTCAGGCAACACGCTGATCACCCGCAGTGTCGAGACCCTGATCGGCAGCGCCGGCATCGACATCGTCCGGTTGGGCGACACGGTCAACACCATCACGGTGTCGGGCGTCGAGACCCTCACCGGCGGCACCAGCACCGACATCGTCTTCCTGGGTTCGGCCGGCAACGACCTGACCGTCAGCGGCGTCGAAGTTCTGGTCGGCGGTGCGGGCACCGACATCGTCCGGTTGGGCGCGTCGGGCAACACGATCGCCCTGCGCGACGTCGAGACGCTGATCGGCGCCTCCAACAGCGACATCGTGTTCCTGGGTGACACCGGCAACACGCTGACGGTGTCGGGTGTGTCGATCCTGATCGGCGGCACGGCCACCGATGTCGTCACCCTGGGTGCGGCGGGCTCGCTGATCACCCGTGGTGTCGAAACGCTGGTGGGCAGCGCCGGCACGGACATCGTCCGTCTGGGCGACACGGCCAACACCATCACGGTGTCGGGCGTCGAGACCCTGTTCGGCGGCACCAGCTCGGATGTCGTGACGGTGACGAGCGGCGCCATCCGCTTCGTCGGCGGCGCGGGTGCCGACACGGTGACGCTGCAGTCTGGCACGAACGCCGACCAGATTGTCTTCACGACGGGTGGTGACGGCGGTGCCGCTGGTGCCAACACCGGCTTCGACGTGATCAACAACTTCCAGACCACGGATCAAGTCGTGATCTCTGGTCCGTTGGGGACTCTCGTCGACCGCAACGGCACCGGCGCTCTCGAAGGGGCGACCCGTGCGCAGGGAGCGGTGAACATGATCACCGACGAGGTCGTCGCCTTGTCCACGACGGTGGCGGACTTGGCCGATGCCGGCCTGTCCAGCTTCCGCGCTGCTCTGGGTTCGCTGACCGGTTCTTCGGTGAACGCAAGCAACTTGGTGCTGGCGAACGACGGGACGAACACCGGGCTCTACCTGGTGATCGACGCGAACGGAGACGGTCAGGTTGCCGCTACCGAAGCCCGCCTGCTGGCGCGCTTCAACGGCGTCCTGCTCGGCACCGGGAACGTCAACCTCGGTTGAACTCTGGCGATAGCCTGAAGACAAGGGGAGGGGCGCTTTCGGGCGCCCCTTTCTTTTTTATCCCCCCTCCGTACCAAGATCCCGACCAACCCGACACAGCTTGACAAGCGCCGACCCGGCGCGGAATGGTCCCCCCGCGGGTTGCCGGACAGTCGAGCCTTGGCGGTCGCAGCATCGCTATCGTAGGAAAACCGGGATCATCGTCATGCTTCCTCAACTGGCGTTCACTTGGCAGCTCTCGGAGATCCACGGCTGGGGCTTGGTCGGGGTCCACACCGCCCTGTATCTGGTCGAGCAAAACCGCCCGCCGCTGCTTCTGGAAAAGCCGCTGATGAGCAGCCTGCGGCCGGAAAACCGGGCGCGGCTCCAGCCTCTGGTGGCGTCGTACGAGCAGACACTCGCCCTGACTGAACAGAATCCCGGCAGGACGCTCAGGTTGCGGGAATGCGACGTGATGCACGCGCTGGGCAACGGCTTCATGCCTGGCCCGCCGAGCCAACGCTTCCAAGGCCACCGCAACATCGGCGTCATCGCCTACGAGGACACCCGCTTCGACGCCGCCGTTCTGGAGCGGGCGCGCCGCTACGACCGGATCATCGTCCACTCCACCTACAACCGGAAGCTCCTGGAGGACCAGGGCTTCACCAACATCGGCTGCGCCTTCCAGGGTATCGACGCGAGCGAACTGGTCGTGCCGCCACCTTCGGGGCGTTTCGGCGATCGCTTTGTCATCTTCTCGGGCGGCAAGCTGGAATTCCGCAAGGGGCAGGACATCGTGCTGGCCGCCTTCCTGCGCTTCCACGCCCGTCACCCCGAAGCCCTGCTCGTCACCGCGTGGCAGAACGCCTGGACCGAGGTCGGCATGGGCATGGCGGAATCCACCCTGGTTCCCCATCCTCCGCGCGTGCGTGACAACCGGATCGATGTCCGCAGCTGGGCGTTCGAGAACGGCGCCGACGAGAGCAATTTCCTCGACCTAGGATTCCTCGGTCGCCACCAGATCGCCGGCGTGCTGGCCGAATGCCACGCCGCCGTCTTCCCGAACCGCTGCGAAGGCGCCACCAACCTCGTCGCCATGGAAGCGATGGCCTGCGGCGTTCCCGTCATCCTGTCGGCCAACACCGGCCACATGGATCTGGTGGTCGGCGACGTCTGCCTGACGCTCGACGACCAGCGCCCAGTGCCCGACCGCAACGGCAGCCGCGTCGGCTGGGGCGAATCCTCGGTCGAGGAACTGGTCGAGCGGCTGGAGATCCTCTACGCCGACCGCAGCGCCGCCAAGGCGCGCGGCGCCCGGGCCGAACGTTTCATCCGCGGCGAGCGGACATGGCGCGCCTTCGCCGAGGCCTTCGTCGCCGTCTCCGGCGATCCAGTCGCCGCGGCCGTTCCCGATTCCATCTCCGGCGACCGCCGGGAGAGCCCTGCGGCACCGTCGCCGGCCACGGGCGGGGCGCCCCAGACCATGACCATCCAGGACGCCCTGGCGCTCGCCCAGGGTCACCGCGACGCCGGGCGGCTGGCGGAAGCGGAGACCGTCTATCGCCAGATTTTGGCGGTGCGCGCGGATCTGGTCCCTGTCCGGCTCGGTCTCGCCCAGACGCTGCTCCTCCAGAATCGGGCGGCGGCGGCGCTTCCCGCCTACCGCTCGGCCATCGCCCTGCAACCCGACGCCGCCGAACTCCACGCCGGCGTCGGGAACGCGCACCAGCGCACCGCTGGCTACCGCGACGCCGCCATGGCCTTCCGGCGGGCGGTGACCCTGCGTCCGGACTGGCTGGAAGGCTGGAAGGCGCTGGGCAACCTCAGCGCGCTGGGCGGCGACGCGGAAACCGCCATCGAGGGGCTGCGGCGCAGCACCGGCCAGGGTCCGCACCAGCCGGTCCGGCTCTCCGACCTCCACTGCGCCCTGTCCAGCCACGACGCGATGGCCGGGCGGCGCGGCCCCTGCGCCGGGCCGCTCAACGTCATCTACCGGATCAGCGACGGCGGCTATCCCAAGCCCAAGATCGCCGACAAGCGGACCTGCCTGCGCAATTTCCTGCAAACGGTGGGGCCGCTGCCCGGCCGGATGACGGTGGTGGCCGACAACTGCCACGACGAAACGGTGGTCATGATCGAGCGGGAAGCCGCTGAACATTTTGGACGCAGCGACGCCATCCGCATCCAGCGCACCAGCCTGGGCAACGGCCCGTCCTGGATCCACGCCCGCGACCTGGCGCTGGAACACGACGACGCCGAGCCCTTCTATTTCATCGAGGACGACTATCTGCACCTGCCGGGTGCCGGCGCTACCCTGCTGGAGGGGCTGGAACGGGCCGACTACGTCAGCCTCTACGACCACGCCGACAAGTACAAGGCGCCGGCCCTTGCCGGAAACCCGGTGGTCAGCCATGGCGGCGAGGTGACCCGCCTGATCCTGACCGCCTCGTCCCATTGGAAGTTCACCACCAGCACCACGATGACCTTCGCGGTGCGGATCGGCACGCTGCGGCAGGACAAGCCGCTGTTCGACCGCTTCACCAGCAGCCGGCACCCCGACGACTTCGCCGTCTTCATCAACCTGATCACACGCGGCCGCACCGTGCTGACCACCGTCCCCGGCCGCTCCACCCACGGGGAACCGGCGCTGCTCTCGCCACTGGTGGATTGGGCCTCTGTTGCCGCGGCCGCGGCCGCCACCGTCGCCCATGGCGGAGAGACGGTGCCTTGACCCTCCCTCCGTTGCGATCGCTGGGCTATCCCCTCAAGCTTCTGGTCAGCGCCGGCATCCTGCTGTTTCTGCTGAGCCGGATCGACCTTGTGGAGGTGCTGCACGAGTTCGGCGGCATGCAGCCCTCCCTCGCGGTGGCCGCCATGGCGCTGCTTGCCGCAACGCACGCCGTCAACGCGCTGAAGCTCGGGGTCCTGCTGCCGGAGCGGCGGGTCGGCTCCCTGTTCGCCTACACCCTGATCGCCCAGGCCTACGCCCTGCTGCTGCCCGGCCAGATCGCCGGCGAGGCCGTCAAGGCCTACCGCCTCAGCCGGGGGAACGGTGCCGAGGCAGGCGGTGTGGTGTCGGCCGTGGTCTTCGACAAGCTGGTTGGCGGCTTCGCCATCCTGCTGCTGTCCCTGATCGGCCTGTTGACCGAGCCGACGCGCTTCGGCGGCGGCGGCGCCGTCTGGGCGACCGCCGCCGCCCTCGGCATCCTGCTGCTGTCCGTCGCCGCTCTGGCCGTCCGTCCGGTCCAGACGGTCCTCCTGCGCCTGTTCCGAGGCGACGCCGACGGGTGGCGCGGCTGGATCGGCCGGCATCTGTCCCGTTTCCTGGAATCCTGGCGTGCCCAGGCGATGCAACCGCGCACCGTGGCACTCTGCCTTGCCTACGGGGTGCTGTCCCAGACGCTGACGGTCGGCGGCTGCGTTCTGTTCGGCATGGGGTTGGGGATCGATCTCGGCTACGCGATCTGGTGCGTGATCATCGGTATGCTGACCGTCGTCCTGCTGGCTCCTCTGACGATCGGCGGCCTCGGGCTGCGCGAAATCTCACTGGTCGGCATGCTGGGGCATTTCGGCGTCGCGCCCGACCGCGCCCTCGCCCTGTCCCTGGCCATTTTCGCGTTCCAGATCATGGTGGCGATGCTCGGGATCGCCGTCGACCTGCTGGTTCTGCGCGAACGGCGGGCGTGACATGACCGGCCCGGCATCGCACCGCCGGCCCGAGCTGGACATCGCACGCGCCATCGGGATCCTGTGCGTCCTCTACGGCCATGCCCTGGAGATGACCTTTCTCGGACGGGCGCAGGAACCGGGTTTCGCCTTCGCCCAGTGGCGTTTCCTCTACAGCTTTCACATGCCGCTGTTCTTCCTCGTCTCCGGCATGCTGTTCCGGGAACGGCGCACGCGCGACGCGATCGCGAACGCGCTCCTCCTCCTGCTCATCGCGGCTGCGGTCCACGCGCTGGGCTGGCTCGGCACGTGGGGCCTCGGGGATCCCGGCGCAACGCTCGACAGCCTCCTCTTCCCCCTGCTGAACGGCTACGGCTTCTACACCTCGGTCGTCTGGTTCCTGGTCGCGCTGTCTTTCGTCCAGCTCGCCCATCACGCGATGGCGCGGAGCGGCCCGGCCGGCCGGGCCGCCGTCGCGGCGCTCCTCGCCGCTTCCTTCGTCGTCGCCCAAATGACAGGAACCTATCGTTTCCAGATGGGGGCGCTGCTGCCCGGGGCAGTGTTCTACGCCATCGGGCATTGGCTGGCGCGCTCCGGCCACGCCGGCCCGCCGGCCGGGCTGCGCTCGTTTCTGATCCCCGCCGCCATCGCGGCGACGCTGCTGCTCGCCCCGCTCAACAACGGCTGCCTGCTCGATCCGGTCGCGCGTTGCGGGATTCCGGCGCTGAACGGGGGGGTTGCCGTCTGGATGGCCTTCGGGACGATCGGCTTCGCTCCGGCCTTCCTGGTCACGGCCCTGCTCGGCAGCCTGGGCGTGCTGTGGAGCGCGCAGACCCTTGCGCAACGGGGCGGGGGCGTAGCGACGGCGCTCTCCGCCCTCGGGGCGCGGACTCTCGACCTGCTGATCGTCAACGGCTTCGTACTCCAGTTCGTCCAACCCCATCTGAAGCGCCTCATCGCCGACGGCGCTCCCGCCTGGGTCGGGGTTGCCTGGGCGCTCGGCCTGACCATGGCGCAAGTGCTGCTGCTGCCCCTGCTGGGACGGGCGACCGGGCCGCTCATCGCCCTGGCGCGGGGAATCGCGGAGACGACGGTGGGCGGGCGCAGCACCCCGTCCGCGTCCCGCAGTTGATTTCGACCGTTCGCGCGGTATGATCGCCACCCCGGCGGTTCCGCTGGAAACCGGAGAGCCTTTGTCCGTGTCTGCCCCCGCCCCCCAGCGCCCCTGGACGGTCTGCCCCGCCTGCGGCGGCACGGACCACCGGGACGACTACGACTTCTCCGTCACCTCCACCCCCGGCGCCGTGCCTGGACGGGTCGTCACCTGCCGGGGCTGCCGCCTGCAGTTCAAGATCGCCGCGCGTCCCGACGTGCCGCTCGCCGATTATTACGCCGACACGGGGCTCTACCAACACCGCGACGACGAGGCCGAGGCCGACAAGGAGTTCACACGCATCCTGGAGATCCTGCGCGGTCGCGTCCAACCCGGCGCCCGCCTGCTCGACATCGGCTCGGGCCCCGGGAATTTCCTGCGCGCCGCGGTGCGCGCCGGCTACGACGTCACCGGGGTCGAGTTGAACGCCGGCCTGGCCGAGCTGGCCCGCACCGCCAGCGGGGCCGAGGTGATCGCCGGCGACGCCCTCGCCCTGCCCAGGCTCCTGGCCGGGCGCGAGGGCGGCTACGACGTCGTCACCATGCTCGACCTGATCGAGCATGTGCTCGATCCCGTCCGCCTGCTGCGCGAAGCCGCCAGCTTCCTGAAGCCGGACGGCGTCCTGCTGGTCTACACCCCGAACCACGCCGGGCTGATCACCCGCGTCGCGGCGCTCGCCCACGGGCTGACCCTCGGGCGGGTCCAGGGGCCGCTGCGCGGCATCTACGACTGCGACCACATCGTCTTCTTCACGCCGGAGACGCTGCACGACGCCGTCCGCCGGGCCGGGCTGGAGCCGGGCGCCCTCACGATGGTCAAGTTCAACCCCGACCGCCGCAACATCGCGCGGGGCGTCACCGCCTCGGCGCTGCGCCTCATCGAGAGCGTCAGCCCTGTCCTGTTCGGCGAATTCCGCATGGTGCTGCTGGCCCGCCCGGCCGGCCCGCCATCCCCTTAGGAGAGGCCGATGGCCCTGCCGCAAGATCGTCCGCCCACCCCCGCCACGGCCCCCGCCGCAGCCCCCACATTGGCCGCCCTGGAGCTTGCCGGCTACGACGAGGGCTGGGACAGCAAATGGACCGACATGCGCCGTCACGGGCCGACCGGCCGGCATCTGCGCCGGATCATCGCCCGCGTCATCGCCGACCTGCCGGCGGAGACCGTGCTGGACGTCGGCTGCGGCGAGGGCTCGCTGATCCAGGCGCTGCGCGCCGGGAAACCGGCGGTCTACAGCGGCGCCGACTTCTCGGAGAGCGCGCTTCGCATCGCCCGCCAGCGGACGCCCGACGCCGAGTTCTTCCGCCTCGACCTGACGGAGGGGGCGCTCGACCGCCGCTTCGACCTCGTGCTGTGCACCGACGTGGTCGAGCATATCGAGGACGACGTCACCGCCATCGCCAACCTTGCCCGGATGACCGGAAAATACCTGCTGGTCGCCACCATGCAGGGCCGCATGCGCGCCTACGAGAAAGGCGTCGGCCATGTCCGCAACTACCGCTACGGCGAGCTGAGGGCGAAGGTCGAGGCCACCGGGCTGGTGGTCGACCGGGTGGTGCAGTGGGGCTTTCCCTTCTTCTCGCCGCTCTACCGCGACCTGCTGACGCTGACCGGCGCGCGCGGCACCGAGGGGGAATACGGGCCGGTCCGCCGCCTCATCGCCGAAGCGCTCTACACCCTGTTCCTGACCAACCGCTGGGACCGGGGCGACTACGTCTTCGTTCTGGCACGGCGCCCCTGAGCCGGCGCTTCCGCAACCGGCTCAAATGGTTTTCCGGACCATGGTTCCGCCGCCCTCCCGCCGTTCCTCGACCAGCGTGAGGAAGGACGAGGCGGCGGACCGCCAGGAGAAGCTTTCCTCGACCCGCTCCCGGCCCCGCCCGCCGAACCCGGCGCGCAGCGCCGCATCCCCGGCCAGACGCCGAAGCGCGGCAGCCAGAGCATCGGGATCCTCCGGCGGAACGAGGAAGCCGGTCTCGCCCTCCACCACCAGATCGCACGCGCCGGCCACGGCCGAGGCGACGACCGGCAGACCGCTCGCCATCGCCTCCAGAACCACGTTGGGCATCCCCTCGTCGCGCGAGGGCAGGACGAAGACGTCGGCCTTGCGGTAGACTTCGGCAAGCGCCGCGCGGCTGAGCCAGCCGTGGATGCGCACCCGACCGGCCAGCCCGTGCCCGGCGGCCTGTCTTTCCAACGCGTCGCGCCATTCGCCGTCTCCGACCACGTCCAGCGCGACGTTGCCCAGGCCCGGTCGGGCGAGGGCATCGATCAGCACGTCGATCCCCTTCTGCGCCACCAGCCGGCCGACCGCCAGCAGGCGCACCGGCCCATCGGAAGACCGTGTGGCTGCGGCCCCTCCGGCAACGGCCCGGACCGGGACGGCGGGGTGGAAGAGGGTGGAATCCACGCCGTTGGGGATGACCGGGATGTCCAGGCCGGGCATGAAGCCCTTGGCGAGGTCAGCCAGGCCGGCGCTGTTGGCGGTGACCGCCGCCGCTTGGCGCCACACCGTCCGCGTCATGGGGGCGAGCAGCCGGTGGAAGCGGTCCACCCCCTCGCAGCGGAAGCCCGGCACGTCGCCGCCGCGCAGGCAGACCACGTAGGGCACCCCGGTCAGTTGGCGCAGCAGCCAAGTGACCGGACCGCTGGGGATGCCGATGAAGGCGAGAGCCGCGTCGGGCCGCCAGCGGGCGGCCAGCACCGGCGCCACCAGCGAGGCCCCCGCCATGTAGATCGCCATCTCGCCGATGCGGCCACGGTCGGGCCGGCGGCGGAAGGCCGGAAGGCGGTGGATGATCGCGCCGTCCGTCTCCTCGCGCCAGGGCAGGCCAGGATAATGGGTGGTCAGCACCCGCACCTCGCAGCCCATGGCCGTCCATTCGCGGATCAGGTGCCGGCTCGCCGTGGCGGCGCCGCCGCCGATCGGCGGGTACTCGTAATTGAGGAAAAGCAGCTTCACGGCGCAGCCCCCGTCGTGGCGCCCGTCAACGCCCCCTCACCGGCCATGGTCGACCACGGCCATCGAATGCACGTCCCCGGCCGCGTGGCCGGCGCCTCGGCGCGCGTGCGGACGGTTGGCGGCCGCGCTGCCCTTGCCCAACCGCTCGCCGATCAGGTAGAGCGGCCGGCTCTTCACCTCGCCGTAGATGCGGCCGATGTACTCGCCCATGATGCCGAAGCAGAAGATTTGCAGACCGGTGAACAGCAGGCCGATCAGGAAGACCGACAGCGGCTCGGGCACCCAGGTCCCGGTCCACGCCCACCACGTCAGGGCCGAGACCGCCCCGACGATCGAAGACACGAAGGTGACCAGCCCGACGATCGACATGATGCGCAGGGGCATCGCCGAGGACGACACCAAGCCGTCCAGCGCCAGCCGGATCATCTTGCGCAGCGGGTATTTGGTGACACCGGCGTAACGGCGCTCCCGGTGATAGGGAACGCCCTCCTGCCGGTAGCCCAGCCAGCTGATCATGGCGCGCAGCAGGCGGTGCTGCTCCGGCATAGCGCGCAACGCGTCGATGACGGTGCGGTCCATCAGCCGGAAATCCCCGACGTTGGAGGGGATGTGGACGTCGGAGATGGCGTTGATCAGCCAGTAGAAGGCCTTGGCCGTGACCAGCTTGAACCGGCTCTCGCCGTCGCGCGACAGGCGCTGCCCGTAAACGACCTGGGCGCCGTTGCGCCACCTCTCCAGCATGGGAAGGATCGTTTCTGGGGGATCCTGGAGATCGGAATCGATGATGACGACAGCGTCGCCCTCGACATGGTCGAGCCCGGCGGTCAGCGCCATTTGATGGCCGAAGCAGCGCGACAGGCGCAGCACGACGACGCGGGGGTCGCGCTTGCAGATCTCGTTGAGGATGAAGGGGGTCCGGTCGGTGCTGCCGTCGTCTATGTAGACGACCTCCAACTCCTCCTCGATGCCGTCCAGCGCCGCGCAGAGACGCCGGTGGAACTCGGCGATGACCCCTTCCTCGTTGTGGCAGGGGGCGATGATGGAAACCATCCGCGTGTTCATGAACTCACCAGCTTCCCGCCGGAGCAGCGCAGGTCCCATCCGGCCGTTGTGCGGCAATGAGAGACCCGCCGCCGCCCTTTCCTAGCGGCTCCCCCCCTTAAGTCAACCGCAATCTCTGGGACCGGACAAGGCCCGGCCAGCCGGAGGAACGGCCGCCCGGCGCCTCATTGCCCATGGGCGGCGTCGATGAACCGGGCGACGGCGGACCAGGAGATTTCGGCGATCTCCTTGTTGTTGTCCGCCCCATGCCCGAAGGCGTCGCCATGCCGGCTGTGCTCACGGAACACGAAGCCGTCGGGACGGCCCTCGACGCCGAAATAGGCGTGCCCCTTCAGCTCCGCCAGGATCTGGTAATCATAATGATGCGCGCCCGCCGGGAAGATCTCCAGCACGGCGCCGTGCGGCGGCAGCCACAGCAGGTTCGTCATGCCGTTGCCGTGCACGCCGACGAGAAGATCGTAACCCGCGGTTCTCCGCACCTGCTCGTGCCAGGGCAGCTCGGCGTAATCCACCACATCCACCTGGATGCCGCCCTCCTTCAGCGCCCGCAGAAGCTCCGCCTCGAGCGGGTCGGACAGGCAGCGCGGCGGCTTCCGCTTCACATAGAGGGCGCGGCGGTTCTCCCCCGGCGCGGGCGGCGGCTTCGGCAGGGCCGCGACGTGGCGGAAAAGCACGTCGGCCAGCCCGCCCGTCCAGGCGCCGGCGATCGGCAGCACCGGCTCCAGGAACTTGTTGATCCGGGTCATGGCCAGGGTGCGGTCGATTAGGACCACGTTCGTCAGATCGACATCGGTCATGTCGGCCGGGGTCATCACCTCGGCGTTCGGGTAGATGGCGGACAGAAGCTCCTGCTGGATGTTGTTCTGCGCCGGATTTGTCCAGTTCCGGCTGGTGAAGACGATCCGGCCCACCGCCGCGTCCGGCAGATAGGTCCGGTGAAAGGCATGGAGGGCCAGGAATATCTCGATGAAGTGGAAATAATGGCCGATGTAGTTCGGGTCATGCACCAGGAAGGTGACGTCGCGCCACGCTTCGGCATCCGGGATGGAGGGAAAGAACGGGACGGGTGCGTCAAAACCGATGTTGTGCCCCTGCTCCGCCCGGCGCCGAATGGAGGCGCGCCGAAACAGCCGAAAGGGCATGTTTTCCGCCAGGGAGGCGTGGGTCAATGCTGATATACGGTCGATCACGTCTTTATCCTGCACAGGAACGACAGTCCGAATTCATGCGTTTATTCAAATCCTACCCAGCGCCGCCGATCCTAGACCACGACGGATCGGCCTGTCACCTGCCGTCCATGCCGTCGGGCGTCGGCATCGAAGCGGCGGACGCTTTCTCTTCGCCCTTGACGTTCGGCGATGATATGAGCGTCCTCTTGCGAAAACACGCTTTTGCCTTTCCGAACGCGGCTGCTGCCACGGTGCATGATGTCGAACGAAACACCTTCCTTGCCAATCACGGTGGAGGCCCTCCCGTCCAGAGAGGCAATGGAGGCCGCCCTCCGCACGGACGCCCCGCCCCGGGGCCTGGAAGCGTTGGGCCGCGGCGCTTTGGATGCGGCGACCGCGATGCTGGACGCGCGGCACCATCACAGCGAGGGGCGTCTGTTCGTCGCGCGCCTCCTGTACGACGCGATCCTTGCCGTCGAGCCGACGCATCACGACGCCCTGCATGGCCTTGCCGTTCTCCTGGTCCAGTGGGGCGACGTGAAGGGTGGCCTCGACCTGATCGGCCGAGCGGTGGACCGCCACGGCATGACCAACGATCTCGACCGCACGCTGGCCCGCCTGACCAAGTTCTACCTGGAGCGTTTCGTCCAGCCGACGGACAGCCTCTCCCGGCGGATCGACGTGATCGCCCCCCTGATGCCGAAACTCCGGCAATCGCCCGCCGCCTATGAACAGCTGTTCTTCCACTTCGGCGGCGCCACTCCGAAGCTGCGCAGGGAAGGCCATTACCGGACCGCCGCCCGCTTCGCCAAGGTCGCCACGCTCATCGAGCCGGGCCGCTTCGACATCCTCTTCAACCTCGGTTTTTTCCTGGAAGCAAACGGGGACTTCGAAGGCGCGGCGGCGGCGTACCGGCATGCGGCTGCGGCCGGTGACCGCAGCCAGCACGCGCACGCCTGCATGATGTCGATGCATCTCGCCTTCCGGCTTGGCCGTTGGTCGGAATTCAAGGGATTGCTGGCCTACAAATACGACTACGACGTGGTGGGCTGGTGGAAGACCCACCTGCCCGTTCCGATCTGGGACGGCACCATTCGGGAAGGCGCACGCATCCTCATCAACGGGGAATCGGGCTTCGGCGACGTCATCCAATGCCTGCGCTACGCCGATTACTTCAGCCAGCGTGGCATGATCGTGCACATCGTCTGCGTTCCCGCCCTGAAGGCCCTGTGCGCGCTGGGCAAAGGGGTTACGAGCGTCCTCACCGCGGGGGACCGGCTTCCTCCCGTCGATTTCCGCGCGCAGTCCTTCGACCTCTTCTACACGCTCGAAACCGACGCCGCCCGCTGCTTCGGCAGCGGTCCCTACATCGAGATCGCGAAGAGTTCCCGCCGGGCGCCGACGCTGGAACGCAGGGACGGCGACGTCCTGATCGGCATCAAATGGACGACGACCGACCCCACCAAGGATCTGCCGCTGGCCCTGTTCGCCAAGCTGCTGCTGCGGGACGGCATCCGTCTGGTCAGCCTCCAGCCGGAACCGCCGGACGCGGAGAGCGGGCTGACGGTCGAACGGCCGCTCGATCCATATTTCGCCGATCCGGCCCATGCTTTCGTCAGCACGGCCTGGGTCATCGACCAGATGGATCTGGTGGTCACGGCGGACAGCGTGATCGCGCATCTGGCCGGCGCGGTCGGGGCCACAACCTGGGTGGCGCTGAAGCCGGTGCCCGACTGCCGCTGGCTCGTCGACCGGACCGACACGCCCTTCTACGACAGCGCCACCCTGTTCCGGCAGGCCCCGGACGAGCCCTGGTCGGCGGTCTTCGACCGCATGGCCGAAGCGCTCCGGCCGCGTCTGGAAGCCGACCGCCCGGCGACTCGCTCCATGACCCGGCCGATCTGACCGCCACCGCCCGCAACCGGGCCGGGTGCGCAAGCGGGGCGGGGAATCTTGCAAAACCACAGGGTATGGGATATTGCCGACCCCGTCCCCACCCAGGCCGGAAGACCCAGGATGCCGTTTTCCTTCGAGAATAGCGCGCCTCCGCTCGGGCAGTTCACCGGGCGGGCGAAATGGATGCTCGCGGCCAAAGGGGCGGTCACCGTCCTGCTGGTGGCGTGGCTGCTGCGCCGCGTCGATTGGCTGCTTGCCGCGGACCGGCTCCGGCACGCCGACGCCGGCTGGCTGTTCGGCGGCTTCGCCCTGGTCTGCGGCGCGCTGCTGGTGACCACGATCCGCTGGCAATGGGCGGGTGCCGCCGTCGGTCTGTCGCTCCCGCTGGGCCAAGCCGTCCGCCACAGCCTGGTCGGCCAGTTCTTCGGGCAGGTCCTGCCGGCCGGGGTCGGGGTGGACGCCGTGCGCGGCTGGCTGGCCTACCGGTCCGGCCACCCCGCCGAAGGGGTGGTGGCCAGCCTGCTGGTCGACCGGTTGGCCGGGCTGCTCGGCCTTCTCCTCCTCGACATCGTCGCCGCCGTCGCCCTGCTCTATCATGTCGCACCCGATTTCGCCCTGGCCGGGCTGCTGGCCGGCGCGGTGATGGTCGGCGGCTTCGGCACGGTCCTCTTCCTCAACCGGATTCCTCTGCCGGCGCGCCTGAGGCTGCGGCTGTTCGAGACGATGCGGACGATCCTGCGCAGCGCCGAGAAGGGCCTGACCACCCCGGCCTCGCTCAACGCCCTGGCTCTGTCCCTGCTGGTCCAGATTTTGTTCGTCGGGGCGGTGCTGCTGCTGGCCCGCGCCTTGGGGGCCCCGATCGGCGTGCAGGCCGGCTTCGCCGTGGTGCCGATCGCGCTGACGCTCGCCTCGATGCCGATCTCGCTGAACGGCTGGGGCATCCGGGAGGGCGCCATGGTTGCCGGCCTGCAGGTCCATGGCGTCAGCGTCGACGACGCCTTCCTGGTGTCCGTGCTGCTGGGCACGGCGCTGCTCCTGGCCTCGCTGCCCGGCGGACTCCTGTGGTTCTTCAAGCCGCCGGAACGCCCGTCATAGGCCCTGCCCCCGGCTGTTTCCGGCGCCCTCTGTCCCTCCGGCCGCCTCCGTTGTGGCGACCCTTTCCACCGTGCTATGAGCGTGGGCCATGAATCTCAAGGCTCTCAAGCAGGCCGACTATTGGATCGGGTCGGTTCTCGCCATCCTCTTCACCCCCCTGGCCTGGGTCGCGCGCAAGGTGGCGCGGCGGGACCACGCCCCCGAGATCCGCGGCCAGCTGGTGGTCGTGAAGATTCTCGGCGGCGGCAGCCTGCTGATCGCCCTGCCGGCCCTGCTGGCCCTGCGCGACCGCTACCCGGACACGCGCATCACCCTGCTCTGCTCCCCGGCGGTGAAGAAGTTCGCCGAGCTGGCGGGGGTCTTCGACGACTACGCGGTGATCTCCACCGACCGGGCCGGCGGATTCCTGCTGAGCTGCCTGCACATCCTGCGCATGGTCTTCCGTGCCGACACGATCATCAACTTCGAGATGCACTCGAAGCTGACCAGCGTCTTCTGCCTGCTGACCCTGGCGCGCAACCGCATCGGGCTGACACTGAGTTGGAACCAGTGGCAGAACAATCTGAGCACCCACTCCTTCTTCTATAACGACAGCTCCCCCATCTACCTCGCCTATTTCCAGATCGCCCGCGCGCTCGGCGGGACCATCCCGTCGATGGAGGAGACCGCCCGCCGCTTCCGGGCCCGCAACGGGCTGGAGGAGGCGCCGCCGGCCCCGCCGGACTGCCCGCGCCCCATCGTCGCCCTGGCGCCCTACTGCTCGGACCTGGTGCCGGAGCGCGAGTTCAGCGATGCCGAATGGGCCGTCGTGCTGAAGACCCGCCATCCCGGAGCGGCCGGCACGATCCTGGTCCTGGGCGGTCCCGCCGACAAGCCCCGCGCCGCCCGCACCCAAGCCCATCTCGGCGCCGCGCTGCCCGGCTGGCGGGTGATCGACCTCGCCGGCAAGGAGAGCCTCACGGGGTCCGCCCGCTGGCTGACGATGGCGGACGAGCTGCTGACCATCGATTCCGGCGTCAACCACATCGCGCGGCTGCTGCCGGTCCCCATCACCTCCTACTGGGGGCCGACCGATCCGTATCGCCGGCTGGCCGCCTTCACGGACACGACGCGCGAAACCGTGCTCTACCGCAAGTGCTTCTGCTCGCCCTGCGTCCACACGATGGACACCGCGCCCTGCCGGGGAAACAACATCTGCATGAAGCAGCACATCGCGCCGCCCGACACCCGCGCGGCCGAAACCGGCTGGCTCATTCGGGGAGACGCGTCGTGAACGGCCGGAAAATCGGCATCGTCGGCTCGGGCCCCTCGGGCGCCGCCGCCGCCCACCGCTTCGTCGAGGCCGGCTTCGACGTGACCGTCATCGACGTCGGCTTCGAGATCGAGCCGCATCTGGCGCCCTTCACCCGGGCCGACCACGCGGTCGACCGCGACCGCTTCATGGAGGCGGTCACCGCCCAGCGCAGGAGCGTGGTCGGCGAGACCGCCGTCCTGCCTCCCAAGCTGCCCTTCGGCTCCGATTTCGTCTACCGGTCGATCCCACCCAACCGCCTGTCCAGCGGCGCCGGCCTGCACGTCGAGACCTCCCTGGCGCTCGGCGGCCTCAGCAACGCCTGGGGCGCCAACGTCTGCGCCGTGGCGCAGCGGGACATGGCCGACTGGCCCTTCCCGGCCGGCGACCTGACGCCGCATTTCGCCGAGCTGGACGCCATCCTCGACGTCAGCGGCGACGCCGGCGACGGCATCGACGAGCTGTACGACGCCCGCCTCGACGCCCGGCCCAACTACCCGCTGGGCCTGCACGGACAGCGCATCCTTGCCGGGGTGGCGCGCGGGCGGGAGCGGCTGGCGGCCGCCGGCCTGCGTTGCGGGCGCGCCAAGATCGCCGTCGGGCCGAAGCACTCGGTCGGCGGCATGGGCTGCACCTCCTGCGGGCTGTGCATGCACGGCTGCCCGCACCGGGCCATCTTCAACGCGGCCGACGTCATCCGCTCGCTGTCGGGCCGGCCCAATTTCCGCTACCTGGACGGACGCCACGTCCTGCGCTACGCTGAGGGGCCGGACGGCGTTACCGCGGTCTGCCGGCCGACGGAGGGCGGCCCCCGCGAGGAGCACCGCTTCGACCGCCTGTTCGTCGCCTGCGGCGTCATGGGGTCCACGGCCATCGTGGCGCGGTCGCAGGGGCTGTGCGACCGCGACTTCATCATCCACGACAGCCAGAAATACTACTTCCCCTATCTGCGCTACCGGCGGGTCAAGGGGGCGGTGGACGAACGGGCCAACACGCTGGCACAGGTCTACATCCAGGACGTCGGCCTGCGCTCCACCCCGCACACGCTCCACTGCCAACTCTACGGGGTGAACGACCTGTTCTTCGAATCCCTCAAGGCGAAGCTGGGCCCCCTGGCCCACCCGATGATGCGGCTGGGCACGCCCATGTTCGAGCGCATGATGATCGGGATGGTCTATTTCCACTCCAACGATTCCGGTACCTTGCGCTACCGCGTCTCGGCGAACGAGGAGGACGGGATCGGCCATGTCGAGGCCGGGCCGCGTCCGGACACCCGCCCGATCTTCAAGGAGTTCATGGGGCGGCTCGGCCGCTTCGGCGGAGTCTTCGGCGGACGACCGCTGCCTTTCCTGGCCGAAAGCAGCCCGCCCGGCCACAGCCTGCATTTCGGCGGGTCACTGCCGATGGCACGGACGCCGGAACCGGGGCAGACCGACGTGCTCGGCCGTCCCTTCGGCTCGGGCCGGGTGCATGTGGTCGACGCCTCGGTCCTGCCGTCGATCCCCGGCACGCCGACCACCTACACGGTGATGGCCAACGCCCTGCGCATCTGCGCCGGCGTCCTGAAGGGCGCAGCCTGACGGGACGGGATCACAGCCGCAGGAAGGCCTCGTAAGCGGCGATCATCACGTCGACGTCGTCGTCCTCGGCCCGCCAGTCCAGGACCGTCCGGGTCGTCCGCGTGTCGAAGACGAAGTCCGCGTCCGCGCTCAGATACTGCTCGGGGTACATGAGCGGGCGGCCGAATCGGTCGAGCAGGGCCAGCGTCGCCGTCACCAGCCGGGCCGGGGTGGGCACGAGGACGGAAGAGGAGCCGGCGTGTCGGATCACCGCGCCCAGCAGGTCGCGGGCGGTCTTGGGATTTTCCGAGCCTAGGTTGAAGGGGCCGGGCGGACAGCCCGCCGCGACCGCGCGCAGATCGGCGCGCACGCAGTCGTCGACCGAGATCATCTGGTAACGGTTCCTCCCGCTGCCGATCATCGGCACCGGCAGGCCCTTGCGGATCAGCGTGAACAGGGTCGCCAGGGTGCCGAGCCGGCCGGGGCCGCTGATCAGCCGGGGGCGGAAGATGGTCGCCCGCAGCCCGTCCTCCGCCGACGCCCGCCGGATCAGGGCTTCGGCCTCCAGCTTGGTACGGCCGTAGGGGCCGAGCGGCTTCTGCGGATGATCGGGGGTGACCGGGAGCCGTTCCGGCAGGCCATAGGTCATGTCGGTCGAGAAGAAGACCATCCGCCCGGTGCCGGCCCGGCGCATCGCCGCCAGCAGTTGGCGGGTCCCGCCGACGTTGACCTCCTCGAACCAGGCGTCTCGCCCTTGCAACGGAACGCCGTTGCCGAAATGGCGGGCCGCCAGATGATGCACCACGTCGTTCGGCCGCAGATCGAGCCGGGCCAGATCCTCCGCGCTGCGGATGTCGCCCGGCACAAAGACGCCGCCCCCCTCTTCTTCCGGCGTGGGACCACCCGCCACCGGGGTGCGGCTGAACGCCACGACCGGTTCCCCCGCCTCAAGCAGGGCCTGCACCAGCCGCTGGCCGACGAAGCCGCTGGACCCGATGACGATGTGCCTCATGGCTTTCCCCTTCCCCTCTTTCCGACCCGTTTCCCGGCGGGGATCAGGGCGTGCCGACGCTGTAGAAACCGGTGCAACCCGCCACCGGCCGAAGGACCATGCCCTCATCCACCAAGCCCGCGCGCGACTCCGCCTCGTCGAGCCAGACATGGCTGACACGGGCCTCGCTCAGGAAGGCGAGCTTGCGCGCCGCCGGGACCTCGGGCCAGTTGTTGGGCATGATCAGGACGACGCGGCGCGCCAGCACGCCGAAGCGGATGCCGTCCTGCAAGGTCTGGCTGGTGTAGCGGAACAACAGCAGCGTCCGCCCGTCCGCCGGGACGCAGCGCATCAGGTCGGGATGAGCCTCGGCGTGGCGGTTGGCCTCGTTGAAGCGCAACGGCGGCCAGCCCTCCTGGAACGCCTCGCGGAGCATCGTCGGGAAGCCCGCGAGGCACAGGACAACCAACCCGGCCTCCAGCAGAAGGCGCGGTCCACGGCTTCCCAACCGCCGCTCCGCCGCCGCCATCCCGACCAGGGTCCAGCCCAGCAGCGCAAGCGCCACCAGCAGGAAGGTCATCGAATAGTAACGGGTGTTCATCTGGTAGCCGGTGGCCACCGGACCGACGAACAGCAGCAGCCCGGCGAGCGCGGTGAGCGTCAGGGCAGCCGGGTAGCGCAGGGTTGCAACCGCGCCGTCCCCCACCGGCGCCGTCCCGCCACGCCGGCCACCGGCCAGCCCCCACGCCGTCAGCAGCAGCACCAGGGCGGGGACGCCGGCCAGGAACACCCAGGCGAAAGGGCTGCGCGCCAGCATGACGTGGAGGATGTTCAGGAAATCGGCGGCGGTCAGCGAGACGCGGGCCAGCCAGCCATCGAAGTCGCTGAACAGCGTCGGCTCGCCGGGCAGGATCAGGTCCAGGGAATGCAGTTGCTTGACGGCGACCGCGACGATGGCGTTGTCGGACGCGTAGGGCTTTCCGAACACGGCGAGCGAGAAGACGATCCATGGTGAAATGGTCAGCAGCACGCCGGCCACATAGAGCACGGTCGCCCGGATCCGGCGGCGGCCGGCGGTGGCCAGCACGACGCCCGCGAAGGCCAGCACCAGCAGGTTGACGTCGAAGCGGGTCATCGCCGCCAGTCCCATCGTCATCCCGACGGCGAAGGCCCGGCCGGCCGTCAGATCGCCGCGCCGGGGCAGCAGGGCGAGCGCCGCCAGGATGAAGAACAGGGCGATCGGGATCGTCGAGGCCCGGTAGATGTCCCGGTACAGCTCCCAGATGTTGAAGGCGACGACAGCCAGCAGCAGCGCCGACAGCGCCACGGCGGGGGTCCGCCCTTCGCCCGCCATCCCCCCTGCCGCCTTGCCCAGGATCACCCAGCCGAGCAGCAGAGAGCCCAGCCCGGCCAGGACGGTCACGATGTAGTGGCCGTAGATGCCGAGTCCGGTCAGCGCATCCGCAGCGTAAACCAGGACCGGACCCAGGAACGCGTAGCTGGAGCCGTAGTCGAGATCGAACTGGAACTGCCGGATCAGCATGCCATGGTAGAAACGCTCGTCGAAACTGCGCGCCATGTCGTAGACGGCCCAGGCGTCGGCGTTGATGAAGGCGTGCTGGGCATAGTAGGAAAACGACCCGGCGGCAAAGAACAGGAAAAGCACCGCAACAAGAATTGGCGCCATCCAGCGCGGAACACCGGCGGGATCGCGCACCCCGTCCTGCTGTCCGACCAATGAAGACAACATTCGTGCGGCACTCCCGAAGAATAATTAGGGCATCGGCAAAACATGCGGATGAAATCCTGCCATGCTTTAGCTCATGCGGGAACCGGGAGCAAGCCCGCGCGGCGTCGGCGCCTCACTCTCCTTCACCACTCCGGCGGCTTTCCCGTGGTGTCTCATTCGCAACGGCTTCATTGTCCGGCCCCTGCTTCCGACCCCGACGACGGCTGGAACGGCTGCCCCGGCGCGCTCCGCACTCCTGTCACAACTCATTGCAATCGGGGGCCGCGGTCCGTATCAACGGATCTCCAGGGCAAACGGACGGGCGGCGGGATATGACAGCGACCGATGTGGTTTCCCTTGAGGGCGAGCGGGGCGACACGGCCTCGTGCCTGAGCTACTTCCAATCGCTCGGCATCGATGCGGCCGCGCGCATCCTCGACGTCGGCTGCCGCCACGGCAGTTTCCTGGAGAATCTGCGCCGGCAGGGCTACGCGAACGTCCAGGGGCTGGAGATCGACGCCGCCGCCATCGCCAAGGGCGAAGCCGCCTACCCCGACCTGAAGGACCGGATGCAGGTCTACGACGGCACGATCTTCCCTTTCGCAAAGGGCAGCTTCGACGTCATCACCATGTTCGACGTCATCGAGCACATCCCCCCCGTCGAGGCCTACCTGACCGAGCTGTGCACCCTGCTGCGTCCGGGCGGACGGCTGGTCTTCCAGACGCCGAACCTGCTGGTCGATGCGCCCTACTGGATCCTGGCCCTGCGCGCGTTCAACCGCGAGAAGCTGGCCATGATCTTCCGCGAGCATTGCTCGTTGCAGACCTACGGCAGCCTGCGCCGCCTGCTTGGCCGGGCCGGTTTCCGCGACGTGCGGATCGAGCGCAACCGCAGCGACACCGAGTTCAAGAAGACCCTGGTCCGCCAGTCGCTGGGCTGGCCCGGCCTGCTTATCCTCCAGGCCTCCAACCATTTCCCGATGGTGCTCTACCCCAATTTCTGGGGTCACGCCCGGGTCTGAAGCGGGCAGGCTTCACGCCCGGTTCCCGCCCCAACGCACGCCGCTTGCGATGAAGCGGATGATCACGCCACCGGAGTCTTTCTTAGAACCGAGACAAGATGCGGCCCGCGCCACGCTTGCTCCACGATCTGGAACGAACCCTTGAAGCCGTACATTTCCGCCCATCTGTTCTTATCATCGAAATAGGAAGGGAATGTCCCTTCCGTAATGATGTTGACATGCGTGGGATCTTGGAAAGCCGCCGCATGGGGAAATGCCGGCGTGAATGAGTAAAAGAGCCCGCCGACTTTCAGAACGCGATAAATCTCATTCATCAACTCTACAAACGGATTTCTTCTGTGGGGTATGTAAATAACCCTTGGAATATGCTCAATAAAATCATGTGCCGTAACGAATTCAAAGAATTCGTCTTCATACGGTATGCTTTCAACGGCAAGATCGGCTTTCTTTATGAGAAGGCCATCGCCCTCCATGACATCGATTCCGTGAACCTCGTCAGCCGAAAAAGGGTTTTTGGGTTTCTTGCCACACCCAAGATCCAACGTCCTTGTCATAACATCCCCGATCGGCAGGCATTGATTTTTGGTTTAACAGGCTTGCATCCCACCGTAAAGAGGGCTGCCGGCCGTTCCTTGACCCGCACCCTTGACCCGCCCGCCCGGCTGTTGTTTGTTCCGGTGCGGACAGCGTGGATAAAACGAGCGGCAGGCCTGGTGATGGACTCGATCGACAATAAGGCCAATTACCGTTCACGCACGCTGGTGACGGATTACGACGCCAAGCGGCGGATCGGCGAGGACGACTACGTCAACAGTCTCGAAGTCGCTTACTTCACCGCCCAGGTCCAACGCCTGACCGGACCAACCGGCTCGGTCATCGACATGGGGGCCGGCACCGGAAAGCTGTCGCTGGCCTTCGCCCGCCTCGGCTACGCCGTCACCGCCTTCGACCAGTCGGAAGCCATGCTGGAGCGGCTGGACGCGAAGGCGCGGGCCGAAGGGTTGACCATCGCCTGCCGCCTGGGGGACATCGTCGCCGACGCGCCCCAGGATCCGGTCGAACCGGCGCACGACGTCGCCGTGTCGTCGCGCGTGCTGATGCACGTCGCCGACCCCGACGCCATGATCGGCCACATGGCGGCGCTGTCCCGCAAGGGGATCGTGCTGGACGCTCCCCGCCGGGCCAGCCCGAACCTGCTTCTGGTCAAGGCGCGCGCGCTGACCGGGGGCGAGGTGTACCGCTGTTTCGACGACCGCGCCCTGGCCGCTTCCGTCACCCGCCAAGGGTTTCGGACGATCGACGCGACGCCAATGTTCACCCTGCCCATCGGGTTGCATCTCGCGCTCGGCAACAAGGCCTTGTCGACCACGCTGGAGCGTGGTTTGTCGGTCGCGCGTGGGGTCGCCTCCACCCTCTTCCTCGCTGCGGAACGGACCGGCTGACGCAGCCCGCCGGCGGGAGGATGCCGGCCCCCGACCAGGGCGCAGGCTTTTCAGGGTGGAATTCTCCGGAATATGGTCCACCGCCTTTACCGCAAGGAAGTCTTGCCTTGCCTTTGTCCTTTGATGATAGTGCGGCGCACGGTGTAAGGCTGCTTTTCACCCGCCGTCCTTGGACATTGATGGCGCGCCGTTGCGCGGCCGGCCGGCCGTAGGATGCGAAAAAGGGGTTCTGCTTTGTCGAAGGTCGCTTTGATCACGGGTGCCACAGGTCAGGATGGCGCCTATCTCGCCGAACTGCTGCTTGAAAAGGGCTACATCGTCCACGGCATCAAGCGCCGGTCGTCCTCCTTCAACACCGGACGGATCGAGCACCTCTACAGCGACCGCCACGAAAAGGACGTGCGGCTCTTCCTGCATTACGGCGACCTGACCGACGCCACGAACCTGATCCGGCTGGTCCAACATGTCCAGCCCGACGAGATCTACAATCTCGCGGCCCAGAGCCACGTGCAGGTCAGCTTCGAGACCCCGGAATACACCGCCAACTCGGACGGCCTGGGCACGCTGCGCCTGCTGGAGGCGATCCGCATCCTGGGCATGGAGAAGACCGCGCGTTTCTACCAGGCCTCGACCTCGGAGTTGTACGGCAAGGTCCAGGAGACCCCGCAGCGCGAGACGACGCCCTTCTACCCGCGCAGTCCCTACGCGGCGGCCAAGCTCTACGCTTACTGGATTACGGTGAACTACCGCGAGGCCTACGGGATGCACGCCTCGAACGGCATCCTGTTCAACCACGAGGGCCCGACCCGCGGCGAGACCTTCGTCACCCGCAAGATCACCCGCGCCGTCTCGGCCATCCACACCGGCACCCAGGACTGCCTGTATCTGGGCAACCTGGACGCCAAGCGCGACTGGGGCCACGCCCGCGACTACGTCGAAGGGATGTGGCTGATGCTCCAGCAGGAGCAGGCCGACGACTATGTGCTGGCCACCGGCGAGACCCATTCGGTGCGCGAGTTCGTCGAGTTGTCCTTCGCCCATGTCGGCCGCCCGATCGAATGGCGTGGCGAGGGCGTCGAGGAGGAGGGCGTCTGCGGCAAGACCGGCAAGACGGTGGTCCGCATCGATCCGCGCTACTTCCGCCCGACCGAGGTCGACCTGCTGCTGGGCGACCCGTCCAAGGCGCACGCCAAGCTGGGCTGGTCGCACAAGACCGCCTTCGCCGATCTGGTGCGCGAGATGATGGACGCCGACCTGAAGGCCGTCGCCTCCGACAACGGCCGCACTGCCGGCCGCTGACCATGGCCGGCCCACTCCGGGAGACTCCGAGGACCGCTCTGGTCTTCGGCATTTCGGGCCAGGACGGCGCCTATCTGGCCCGCCATCTGCTGGAGCGGGGCTACAGCGTCCACGGCACCTCGCGCGACCGCGAGATGTCCGGCTTCGGCAATCTGGCGCGGCTGGGCATCCGGGGGCGGGCAAGCCTCCATTCCGCCGTGCTGACCGACTTCCGCAGCGTGGTCGAGGTGATCGCCCGCGTCCGGCCGGACGAGATCTACAACCTCGCCGGCCAGTCGTCGGTCGGGCTGTCCTTCGACCAGCCGGTCGAAACCCTGAACGGCAGCATCGGCGGCACCATCAACATCCTGGAAGCGATCCGCTTCCTGAAGCTCGACACCCGCTTCTACAATGCCTCGTCCAGCGAGTGCTTCGGCAACACCGATGACCGGCCGGGCGACGAGGCGACGCCCTTCCATCCCCGCAGTCCCTATGGAGTCGGCAAGGCGGCGGCCTTCTGGGCGGTGGCGAACTACCGCGAGGCTTATGGGCTGTTCGCCTGCTCCGGCCTTCTGTTCAACCATGAATCGCCGCTGCGCCCGGCCCGCTACGTCACCCAGAAGGTGGTGCGCGGCGCCGCCGACATTGCCGAACGCAAGGCCGAAACCCTGACGCTGGGCGCCCTGGCCATCGCGCGCGACTGGGGCTGGGCGCCGGAATACGTCGACGCCATGCACCGCATGCTGGCCTTCGACCGGCCGGAGGATTTCGTCATCGCCACCGGCGAACTCCACACGCTGGAATCCTTCGTCGAACAGGTCTTCGCCCAGTTCGGGCTGGACTGGCGCCAGCATGTCGAGACCGACGCGGCGCTGCTGCGCCCCTCCGACATCAGCCGCAGCGTCGGCGACCCCGGCAAGGCCCGCCGCCTGCTGGTCTGGGAGGCCCAGACCTGCATGCCGGGGGTCGTCGCCCGGCTGGTCGAGGCCGAGATGCGGCGGCGCCATGGGGAAGACGCGGCCTGATCCCGACCGCGCCGCTCCAAGCCCCACCCGCCAAGCCCGCTCAGACCTCGTCCAGGACGCCGAGCAGATCGCGCGTCCGACGTTCCCACGCAAAGCGTTCGAGAAGGCGGGGGCGCGGGTCGCGCGGCTCCAGCCCGCCGCGCACAACCTTGGTCAGCAGGTCGGCGGCGACGTCCTCGTCGGGATGCCACCAGTCGATTCCCTGGAACGGCGGGTAGATGGCATCGCTGTAGGGCATGCGGGCCGGACCGGTCGTGCAGGGGATCAGATGCGCGATCTCGTCGTCGAGATAGGCGGTGTAGGCGCTGTTCCTCGGTGCGATCAGCCCCAAGCCCTTGGCCCCGGCCCGCGTGATCGGCAGGTCCCAGCCCTCGCCGTGCGACAGGCTCCAGTAATGGGTGGCGAGCGCGTAGAGGCTGGAAATGCCGTTCTCGTCGTAACGCCCCATCATCGCGGCGATGGGGGCCGCCTCATCGAAACGGCGGCCGACGTGGCGCATCGTCCGCTCCAGCAGGTGGCCGACATCCTGGTTCAGGGTCGGGCCGCCCTTGCCAAGCTTCAGGATCAGGATCGCGTCGTCGTCGGCGCGCGTCGCCCGCAGCCAGACCCGCAGGAGCCCATCGATGTTCTTGCGGGCGATGAAATCCGAGATGTTCAGGATCCGCACACGGAAATCGGCGATGGGCCGCCCGCCGGGTCCGATGACCCCGCGCGGAGCCTCGGCCTCGTCGCCCGGATGGGGCTGGATGCCGGGCGGGCAGACCCGCAGCCGGTCTTCGGGATGCCCGGCCTCGATCCAGGCCAGCCGCGAGGACTCGGTCGGCACCACCACCAGATCGTGGGCGGCGTTGGCGCGCGCCCAGCTGGGCGGGATGCTGGTGCCCTCGAACATGGTGTAGTTGACGGTCGGCACGCCGGGGATCGGCTCGACCAGCAGCGGGGTGAGGAAGCTCAGCGCGGCGCGCGGACGGATGGGCGCATCGGCCCCGCCTTCCGGCGGACGCCAGTCCTCGGTCCCGGTCAGGCCCAACAGCCGCAGGGGCATGCCCTGCCCGGCCATGCTGCGCACGAAACGCTGGGCAAGGTCGCCGTAGCCCGACAGGACCGAAAAGGGGCCACGCACGACCACCCCGCCGGGCAGCTCGGTCCGTTCCTCGTCGCCGGATATGGCGCAAGCGAGACGGGCGCGGTCCAGGGTGCGGTCGACCTCGGCGTTGCCGGAGACCCGCCGCGCCAGCGGTTCCAGAAGGTCACGCGCCTCACCGCTGCGGCCCTGGGACAGCAGGACCTGCCCAAGCCGCATGGCGAGGTCGACCCCGTCGGGATCGAGCGTCAGCCCACGGCGCAGGAACCGCTCCGCCTCGGCGTAGAAGCTGTTCGACATCAGCGAGACGGCGACGTTCAGACAATCCGGAGCCTGATCGGGCCGGAGCAGGACGAGACGCCCCAGATGCCGGACGGCATCGTCGAGGACGCCCTGCCCGTGCTGGAAAACCCCCAGCTCGGAACTGAAGGCCGGCTGCGACGGCTGGAGCAGCACGGCCCTGCGCAGGCCGCGCACCGCGCCCTCGACCGCGCCCAGGGCACGGCGGGCGAGCCCCAGGTTGAACCAACCCTCGGCGAAGCCGGGATCGACCGTCAGGATGCGCTTGAAGATGGGCTCCGCCTCGGCGGACCGGCCCAGCCGGCACAGGATCACGCCACGCATGTTGTGCGCCATCCAGTCCTGCGGGACCGCCCGCAGGACCGTGTCCAGCACCGTCAGCGCCTGTTCGATCTGTCCCGCCCGGTAGAGCCCGGCGGCATGCTGCGTGGTGTGTTCCATCATCCATACCGTCTTCTTCGGATCCGCCCGGTCAGGCAACGCCACCCGGAACATCGTCGGGCGTCCAGGGGGAATAGGGTTGTACGCGCCCCGCCTCGGCCTCCGGTTCAACGAACAGGTGGGCGCGAGTGTTCAGCAGGGCCGCCAGCCGGCTGAACCCGCTCTGCGCGCTGACGCCCAGGATGTCGGCGTTGGCCAGCACATGGAAGTCCTGGAGATACTCCAGCCCCGCCCAAGGCTCGGCGACATCGGCCAGGGTCAGCGGGTTGAAGGCGGCGAAGTCCGCGACGATGGCGGGATCGTCCGACGCGATGTAGAGCACCGGCTTGTCCAGCCCGTCCCAGATCGTCCGCAGCCAGTCCACATACCAATCCGTCTCGGTGATGGTGTAGCGGAAGAGGACGAAGTCGCCGCGCCGGATGTGCAGGGCGACGACCGTGTTTCCCAGCGCCCGCAGCCGTTCCACCGCCGGGGCGATCCAGGGCGTCCACACCGACCGGGGCCGGAACCAGGACTGGATGCGCGCGCGGTGGCGCTCCAGATACTGGTAAGGGCCGAGCGGCGACAGGATGTCGCAGTCGATCAGCGGTGTGTCGGAAGGCCGCTCGACCAGCTCGTTGACGATCCGGCGCGGAAAGAAGCGCGGGCGTAGCGGGCCGCTCGGGGCCGGGTCGTTGATCTCGAAGTAATAGCCGCCGACCCAGTCCGGCGTCTCGACCGTCAGGCCGTAGGTCTCGGCGTAGAGCCGCACCAGCATGTATTCGAAGACGTTGTGGGCGAAGCGCCCATGCGTCGCCAGCGAGGAGGAGCCGACGCGCGGCCGATCGGGATCCGGGTTGACGGGACGCTTCAGTTCCAGGCTCATCCCGGCCAGCGTGCGGCGCAGGCTGGCGACCGACTTCACCGTGAAATAGCGGCTGCCGTGGCTGTTGACCCGGTTCAGCAGCGCCAGGGCATCGGCGTCGCGCCCTTCCGCCAGATAGGTTTCCGCAAGGGCGGTCAGGCATTCCGCCGCGAAGATGGTCGGCGGGTTGGAATGGGGATGGCGGAAGGTGCTGAAGAAATGCCGAGCCTCGTCCAGCCGTTCCTGCCGGATGAACAGGGCGGCCAGCATGTCGATGGCGGTCGGGACGTCGCCGCCGGGGACCGACAGGGCGGCGCGCAGGCTGGCCTCCGCCTCGGCGTCCCGCCCCAGGTCGATGAGGACCGCCGCCTCCCGCACCAGGGCCGCGGCCAAGCCACCGTCGATGGCGTGCCGGTAATGGACCGCGGCGGCCTCCAGCCGGCCGGCCGCGTACAGGACGTTGCCGTAATTGTAATGGACGTCGCCGGAGGACCATTGCACCCGCAAGGACCGGGCGTAGGCGGCCAACGCCCGGTCGATGTCGCCGAACTCGGTCAGGGCGTTGCCCAGGGTCATCCAGGCCGCCGCAAAGTCCGGCCGCAAGGCCAGGGCACGCCGCTGGCCCGCGATCGCCTCGTCCAACCGCACCGCCTGCTTGTGCGCGATGGCGAGGTCGTGATGGACGTCCGGATTGTCGGGGACCAGGATGCGCGTCCGCTGCAGCGCGACGATCGCCTCCGCCTGAGCCCGGGGACCGCCTTGGCCGCACAGCAGGACGCCCTGGTTGTAATAACCACCCGACAGGTCGGGTTGGACCACGATCGAGCGGCGGTAGGCGGCGGCGGCCTCGTCGATGCGCCCGGCGGCGCGGTAGGCGTTGCCGAGGTTGGCCGGTATCTCCGCGACGTCGGGCAGGATGCCGGCCGCTTGGGCGATCAATTCGATCGCCCGTTCGCCGTTGCCCAGCCGGCGCTCGACCAGCCCCAGCAGATGCAGGGCTTGGCCGTTGCGGGCGTCCACGGCCAGGATGCGGCGGTAGATCTCCCCCGCTTGGTCGAGACGGTCCGCCCTATGGTGATCGACTGCGACCTGCAAGGCTTCGGCGACGGTTGCCATGACGACCCGATCGGACTGGAGGAATGCGCCGCGCGACGCGGGCGGCACCCTATCCCGATGTTCCAAAGGCTTCAACAGCCTCCACGGCTCAGGACAGGGCGGTCGCCGGCACGCGGCCGGCCGCAACCTCCGTGCGAAGGGCCGCGAGCCGCTCGTCGAGTCTGCGGATCTTCCCCTCCATGCTGTCCTCACCGGACGCGACAAGATGCTGGAACAGTTCCCAGGACGGGATGCTGGCGGTCGTCGGTTCGGTCCCGTGCCGTTGCATGTATTTGTAGACGCAATACAGGGCCGCCTGATCGAGGCCCCAAAGCGGAATATCGAACACAATGAAATGCGCAACGTAGCGGGCCACGAGTTCCGCATATTCCAGGGACTTGGCATGGTTGTTCAGGAAGAAGAACGTCGCGTTGAACTGCCTTGCCGGCCCCGTCCTGATACCGTCGAACAAGAAGCCCACATCCGCCCCATGGTTGCAGATGGGCAGTTCCAGCAGGTCGGAGGTCAGCAGGCAGTCCGTATCGATCTGAACAATCGGCCGGCCGTAAAAGCGGGAGAATTCCGGAATTCGGATGAAGCGGGCGCACGCATAGTAGGTTTTGATGAAAGCGGCCTGCTTATGAAGGGCGGAGCCTTTCCATATGTTCGACGTCTCCTCGGTGGAAAGACCGAGACTGGCTCCGGACGATGATTCGATCTCCGCGACGATGTCGCGCGAACGCTCCGTCGCATTGATGACATGGAGATGGACATTTCCATGCGCTCCGACCAGACGAATGGATTCAAGAAGCTTCACGCCAAGTATTTCGAGATACCGCGCATCGCAACTGACCAAAATCACCGGCTTGTCGCTCTCAGGAAGGCGCTTCTCATGCCTGATCGGCCCGATTAACGCGGCCATCACATCATAGGATTTAACATTCCGAAAGAAAGCATCGTCATATCGGCATATATGCCACGTATTCATTAAGTTACTTCCGAAAAATTCTTTATCTCCAAGTTTCTTCCTGGCTTTTTTTGCCAAGCCTTGTGACAATAGATCCTTTCCATCATGATATTTTTTATAGAGAACGCAAAAATATGCCACATCGCTATTCTCTCCTCCCCTCAAAAGGACTTGAGATTTTTTATAAAGAGAATCAATAACCTCATCATCAGCCTCCGCCATGGAAATCAGATAAAGTCCTGAGCGCATCAAGGTAAGCAAGTTACCTCTATCGATTGGCAATTCAATTGAGAGGCTTTCCATAACATACTTTCGAGCAACATCATATTTCCCAATTTTCCCCGCCAAATATATGGCAGCAGCATACAGTATTGGTACGATCTTTATCACACTGATCAGTATTTCAATTTTATTGAGATTATTTATTCTTTGTATTTCGCTATTTTTTTCCGTGCAATTCCCTATAGAAGCAACATAAATATCGTTAACAGACAGCATTATTTCTTTTATTGAAACCGGATCGACACCTCTGAACAAAATCGCCCGCCGGATTAGACAAGCACCGGCACTATCAGATACGTCCTTCAACTGAAGAAGACCAAGACGATAGAGCGCTTCCCCATCTTGAGGGTCGAAGCACAGTGAAATCTTGTACAGAACAGCCGCCTCCCTCTCCTTGCCGCTCTGCAAAAGAGAATTCGCGATATTCGCCAACATGGTTCAATGCTTCCTGTCAATTTTTCAGAGTCTGCCACCCCGACGCGACGCTCTGGGATGGATGGCCGCAGCCCCTCGGCCGAATCCCGTCGGAAAGGGCGAGGAATGTTGCATCGTTGGGTGGTTTCGATGACGGATCAAGCGTTACTTCGCGCAAGGGCCGACCGTCGGGGCCCCGCAATTGACCCGCCATGAAGCGGTATCGTATAGGATGCGGGCCCTTCGAAAGCGTCCCGCCGAACCTTCCCGCAGCGTTCCCCCGGCTTCACGGTCCGGGCTCGTAAGGATCGGCGCCGGATGTCCGGGGATGTTATCAAGCGCATGTTGCGAGGCGACGCCTTCCCCAAGACAGTGCCCGGAGCCGACCGCACGCCATGACCCACGCCCTTTCCATCCGGCGCGCCGCCCGTCCGGCAGGCCTCGCCACGGCCGCCGGGCTGCTGGCGGTGCTGGCCGCGTCGCTGGGCTACTACCAGCTCTTCATCGACAGCGGACTGAACACCGCCGACGACGGCCATTACGCCCAGGTCGCCTACGAGCTGCTGCTCGGCACCGACCCGCACGCGATGAGCTATTCCTACGGGCTGATGTGGTTCAAGCTCGGCCAACTGCTGTTCACGGTGAGCGGGCCGGACTGGCATGCCGTGCAATTGATCTTCTACACGCTGATCACCGCCACCTCGCTGCTGGTCTACGCCACGGTCGCGCGGGTCACCCGCAGCCAGGGCCTCGCCATGGCGGCGGCGGCGGTCGCGGTGACGGCGCCGGCCTTCCCGCCCACCGCCTTCTACGCCTTCTGCACGCTTCTCAACGTCTTCCTCCAGGTGCGGCTGGCCGAACGCTGGCGCGGCATGCGGGCGGCCGATCTGCTGCTTCCGGCGGCGGCGCTGTCGGTCACCTTCCAGATCCGGCCCGATTTCGGCTTCCTCTTCGCCATGCCACTGTTCGGGCTGGTGCTGCTGGGGGCGTTGTTCGGACGAGGCCTGGGCAGGCGGGATCGCGGGCATGCACAGACCGGACGGCTGCGGCATTTCGCGCTCCTGACCGGAGCGGCGCTGGTCACGATCCTGGCCGTCCAGGCTCCGGTGTTGATCCGGGCGGCGGCGCGCGGCTATCTCGACCTCGTGGCGATGGAGACCTTGCGCTACCCGGTCATCATCCTGGATTACCTGCTGGCCGTGTTCCACCCCGCCGTGACCGTGTCGGAAACGGTAGCGGCCCATGCCCGCGGCGCCGGCACTCTCCTGCCCCGACCGCCGCTGTCGGCGCTGTGGTCCGGTCCTTGGTCGGGGCCGTCCGACGCCCCGATGGCGGTCCTGGTCTATGGCCCGGTGCTGATCATCGGCCTCTTCGTCCTGATCGCCACGCTGCGTCTGTTTCGGCCGGGCGGGGTCGAGCGACTGCCGGTCCTGCTGGTGGTGCTGGCCGGCGCCCTGGCGACCTGGCCACATTACTTCGTCTTCCGGCCCGATCTGGCCCATGTGGCGAACTTCATGCCGGGGTTTCTGGTGCTGGGCTGCACGCTGGTGGCGGAGCTTCGCGCCTTGGCCCCAAGCGGCGGGGGCCGGCTCGCCGCCGGCATCCTGGCCGTCCTGCCATTGGCCATCGCGGCGGTCTATCTGCGGGTCGGGCTGACGACGCCCGGCACCGGCTCCATCGCCGCCTCCCTCGCCCGGACCGAGCCCTTCACCGCCCGCAATGTCGCGGGTGTGCGCCTCAATCCGGGCGAGCGTCAGCAGTTGGAAGGCGTGCGTGAGTTGATCGAGGCCGGGTCCGCCCCCGGCGACCGCATCGTCTGCGTGCCTTATTGTCCGGGCATGGCCTTCATGACCGGGCGGCGGATGCTGCTGCGGGAGTATTTCGTCGACGATTCCTTCCTGCTGCGCGACCCCGGCTGGATCGACCGGACCATCGCGACGACGCGCGACGCACGGCCCCCGATCGTCATCGTGGTCGACTGGGCGATCCACGGCACCGAGATCTCGCGGTTCCAGAACTGGGCGAAGCCCTATATCGACGCGCTGATCGCCGACGGCTACGAACGGCGGGACGTTCCCGGCGTCATGGTCTACCAACGCCCGCACAATGGTGCCCAGCCATGACCGGTCCCAGCCTGCGCATCGTCACCGTCAACTGGAACGCCGGCCCCCTGCTGCACGACTGCGTCGGCTCCCTGCCACGGGCGCTACCCCAAACGCCGACCGGCGGCTTCACGCTGGAGCGCATGGTGGTGGTCGACAACGCATCGGCCGACGGCTCCGCCGACGCCCTGGAGGACGCGGCGCCCGGATTGCCGGTGACGGTGCTGCGCAACGCCGAGAACCGGGGCTTCGCCGCCGCCTGCAACCAGGGCGCGGCCAAGTCGGAAGCGGACTGGCTGCTGTTCCTCAACCCCGACACCCGGCTGTCGGCGGACTCGCTGGCCCCGGCCTTCGCCTTCCTGGCCGACCCGGCCAACGGGCGCGTCGGCGCGCTTGGCGTGCGGCTGGTCGACGAGGCGGGGCACACCCAGCGTTGCTGCGCCCGCACCCCCACCCCCGGCCGGCTGGTCGCCCAGAGCCTCGGCCTCGACCGCGCCCTGCCCGGCCTGTTCCCACCGCATTTCATGACCGGATGGGACCACGCCGACACCCGCGACGTCGATCAGGTGATGGGCGCCTTCCTGCTGGTCCGCCGCTCCCTGTTCGAGGCGGTGGGCGGCTTCGACGAGCGGTTCTTCGTCTATTACGACGACGTCGAACTCTGCCTTCAGGTGCGCCGCGCCGGCTGGCGGGTGGTGCATTTCGCCGGAGCCGAGGCCTACCACCGTGGCGGCGGTACCACCGACCAAGTGCGCGCCACCCGCCTGTTCTATGGGCTGCGCAGCCGCCTGCAATTCGTCGCCAAGCATCACGGGCCCCTGGCGCTGCTGGCCGTCGGCGCCGCCACGCTGCTGCTGGAGCCGGTGGCCCGGCTGGCGCAGGCGGCGCTGCGCCGCAGGCCCGGCGACATGGCCGAGGTGCTGCGCGGCACCGCCCGGCTGTGGGCCGACCTGCCGCGCTGGATCCCCGGCCTGCTGCGGGGGCGCGCGTGACCGCCGTCCTGCTGCTCAACCGCTACGACCGGCTGGGGGCGTCGAGCCGGCTGCGCTTCCTCGATTTCCTGCCCGCTCTGGAACGCGCCGGCCTGACGGTCACGGCGGCGCCGCTGTTCGACGATTCCTACCTGCGCGACCTCTACGCCGGGCGGCGGCAAAGCCCCGCCCGCCTCGCCGCCGCCTACGCGCGGCGGGTCGGGCAAATACTGGGCGCCCGGCGCTTCGACCTGGTCTGGCTGGAGAAGGAGGCGCTGCCCTGGCTGCCGGCGGGGATCGAGCGCGCCCTGCTCGGCCGCGTGCCCTACGTCATGGATCTGGACGACGCGTGGTTCCACCGCTACGACCGGCACCGCGCGGCGCCGGTGCGCGCGGTGCTGGGACGCAAGCTGGAAAGCCTCGCCCGCCACGCCCGGCTGGTGATCGCCGGCAACGCGCATCTGGCCGACTGGGCGCAGGCCAGCGGCGCCCGGTCGGTGGTCGAGATCCCCACGGTGATCGACCTCGACCGCTACCCGCCGCCCGTCCCGGCGGCGGAGGGGCGCCCCTTCACCGTCGGCTGGATGGGCTCTCCCTCCTCCGCCCCTTATCTGAACCAGGCGGCCGAGGCGCTTGCGGCGCTGGGCGGGGACGCCCGCCTGCTGCTGGTCGGCGCGCACGGGACCGAACCGCCCGGACTCGCCGACCGCATCGCGATCCAGCACGAGCCGTGGAGCGAGGAGCGCGAGACCGCCCTGCTCGCCCGCTTCGACGCCGGCATCATGCCGCTGGCCGACGGCCCGTGGGAGCGCGGGAAATGCGGCTACAAGCTGATCCAGTACATGGCCGCCGGGCTGCCGGTGGTGGCTTCGCCGGTCGGGGTCAACACCGTGCTGGTGCAAGACGGCGGGAACGGCTTCCTGGCGGCGGATCCGGGGCAATGGACGGCGGCGCTGACCCGGCTGGCGGCGGATCCGGCCCTGCGCGCCCGCCTGGGCGCCGCCGGCCGCCGTCTGGTCGAGGAGCGTTACAGCCTCCAGGCCGTCGCCCCCCGGCTGGCTGAAACATTGATGGGCGCGGCCCGCTGATCCCCGTTGGGCGGCTTGTCCGAAAGAGTGGGCAACCTATACTGATGCCCGCCGCATCCCGCGGCATGACCGGGGTGCGATGACCGCCGAAGCCTCCCAGAGCCGCCTCTCCGCCGGCCGCCTTTCTGCCGCGAACCCGTTCCCGAGCTGCGGATGCCCCTTGTGCCAGGCGGCGTCGTCCATCCCGGTGGACCTGCTCGCCTCCTCCTTCACGGATGGAAGCGCCCTGTCCGCTTTCGCGGACGGCAATGTCTTATCCGCTTTCGCGGACGGCACCGCCTTCCCCCAGTTCGCGGCGGCGACGGTTCCGTCGAGCGCGGTCGCGGCCCTGCTGCCGTCCGGAACGCCGCGCTGGGGCGGCGGCGGGATCGGCAGCGCCACCACCGTCACCTACAGCTTCATGACGGCGTCGCCGTCCTACGCCCAGGCCTCCGACCGGCTGGGCTTCGCCGCGATGTCCGCCGCCCAGCGCACGGCGGTGCGTCAGGCGCTCACCGCCTGGAGCGAGGTAGCCAACATCACCTTCACCGAGGTCGCCGACACCGGCAACGGCGGCTCGATCCGCTTCGGCACCAACCGGCAGGGCGGCTCCAGCGCCGCCTACGCCTATTACCCCGGCGGGACGCTCTACGGCACCGGCGGCGACGTCTATCTGGCCAACGACGCCACCACCAACAGCAGCGCCACGCCGGGCAGCTACGGCTTCAAGACGATTCTGCACGAGATCGGCCACGCCATTGGGCTGAAGCACCCCGGCAACTACAACGCGGCCGGCGGCGGCAGCGAAGGGCCCTATCTGTCCAACGCCGAGGACAACTACCGCTACACGCTGATGTCCTACAACAGCCACCCCAGCCTGGGCTTCAACGGGCTGGGGACCGCCCCGGCGCTGTACGACATTGCGGCGGTCCAGTACCTGTACGGCGCCAACACCCAGACCCGCGGCGGCGACACCGTCTACGCCAGCACCGCCACCGCCTTCAGCCTGTCCATCTGGGACGGCGGCGGCACCGATACCATCGACGCCAGCCAGCAGACCGCCGCCGTCACCATCAACCTGAACGGCGGTGCCTTCAGCTCGATCGGGCCGAACGGAAGCGGCGGACGGGCGGTCGACAACCTGTCGATCGCCTACGGCGTCGTCATCGAGAACGCCATCGGCGGGGCCGGCAACGACGTTCTGCTGGGCAACGACGCCGGCAACGTCCTGATCGGCGGGGTCGGCGACGACACCCTGACCGGTGGCGCCGGCAACGACACGCTGGACGGTGGGACGGGAACCGACACGGCCGTCTTTTCCGGCAACCGGGCCGACTACGCCATCGCTGCCGACGGCGCCACCAACGGCGTCGCCGTGGTCGTCACCCACGGCAACGGCGGCGGCGACGGGGCCGACCGGTTGACCGGCGTCGAATACGCCCAGTTCGCCGACCGACGCGTCAGCCTGCTGGCCCCGGTGGTGACAGGCACCGGGCGGATGGTCTTCCTCGGCTCCACCGTGGCGGCGGGCGCGCTGCTGACCGTCAGCGATCCGGCCGCCGTCACCGTCTACGAGTTGGTCGACCGGACCGCCGGCGGCGGGTACCTGACCCTGGCCGGGGTCGCGCAGCCGGCCGACACGGTCGTCGCGGTTTCGGGAACGGGGCTGGGCGGCGTCGCCTTCGCCGGCTCAGGCCTCGGCACCGACCGGATCGAGGTCCGCGTCAACAACGGGACACTATGGAGCGGCTGGACCAGCCTGACGGTCGCGACGGTCCCGAACAACCGCCCGCCGGCGCTCCAGGCCGACAAGATCCTGCACGTCCAGGAGGGCGCCGGGGCCACGGCGCTGGGCATCGCCACCCCAGCCGATCCGGACGGCGACGCGATGGCCGTCACCCTGACCGCTCTGCCCGGCAGTGGCACCGTCCGGCTGGCCGGCGGTAGCGTCGTCACCGCCGGGTCGGCGCTGACGACAGCCGATCTGGCCGGGCTGACCTATACCCCGGCCGCCGGCTTCGCGGGATCGGCCGGCCGCTTCGCCTATACGGTGACCGACACGCAAGGGGCGGCCAGCCGCCAGACAGTGACGCTGGCGGTGGATTCCCTGAACAGCGAGCTGGCCGGCTTCAACCCCTTCGCCTATCTGGCCTCCAACCTGGATCTGGCCGCCACCTTCGGGCTGGACGGCGAGGCGGCGCGTCTCCACTACATCCGCTACGGCCGCTTCGAGGGGCGGGCGACCGCCAGCTTCGACCCGATGGCCTATCTGGTACGCTACCCCGACCTCGTCGGCGCCCTGGGGATCGACGCGACGGCGGCGGCCCGCCATTACCTCAGCACCGGCCGTTTCGAGGGGCGCAGCCCGTCCAGCTTCGATCCCCTGGCCTATCTGGCCGCCAACCCCGACCTCGTCGCCGCCTTCGGAACCGACACCACGGCGGCGACCCGCCATTATCTGAGCCTCGGCCTTGCCGAAGGGCGCGGGATCGCCTTCGACGCCGACGCCTATCTGGCGGCAAACCCGGATCTCGCCGCTGTCTTCGGCACGGACCGGACGAGCACCCTGCGGCATTACATCACGCTGGGCCATGCCGAGGGGCGGACGACCGACTTCGACGCGCTGTCCTATCTGGCGGCAAACCCGGATCTCGCCGCCGCCTTCGGTACCGACACCGCCGCGGCCACCCATCATTACGCGACGCTGGGCCGGACCGAGGGACGAAGCCTGGGCTTTGACGCCCCCGCCTACCTCGCCGCCAACCCCGACCTCGCCGCCGCCTTCGGCAGCAACGCGACCCTGGCGGCGGAGCATTTCATCCTGTACGGCCGGATGGAGCAGCGGCCCCTGTCGCCGCTCTCCGTGGCGGCGTCCGGAAACGCCGCCGCCAGCCCGCTCCTGGGCGCCTCCCTGCTGGCCACCGGGGGGGCGGCAGGCCTCGCCTGAGCGCCGCCCCAGATGCCAACCTTTGAACGCCGCCCTTGAACGCCATGGGGGCGCCGACTATGGTCCCCCGTCCGCAGACGGGGAACAGCCTCACGTGTTTGGATCCACTCTGGCACAGCCCGGAAACGCCGGGCATGGCGCCGGGCCTCTCGCCCTCTTCAAGACCGCTTGGCAACACCGCCGGCTGATCCTGCGGCTCTCCAAGCGCGAGGTCGACGCCCGCTACCGCGGCTCGATGCTGGGGGTGGTGTGGGCGGTCCTGACTCCCCTGCTGATGCTGGCGGTCTACACCTTCGTCTTCACCACCATCTTCCAAGCCCGCTGGGGCAAGGCCGGCGACAGCAGCGGAGAGTTCGCGCTGCTGCTGTTCTCGGGCCTCATCCTGTTCACCGTCTTTTCCGAATGCGTGAACCGGGCGCCCGGCCTGCTGCTGGAAAATGTCAGCTACATCAAGAAAGTGGTCTTCCCGCTGGAGATCCTGCCGGTCGTCGGGCTGGTGGTGGCGCTGTTTAACGCGGGACTCAGCTTCACGATCCTGCTGGTGTTCTATCTGATGGTGCTGGGGCTGCCGCCGGTGACGATCCTGCTGCTGCCGCTGGTCCTGGCGCCGCTCTGCCTGATGACGCTGGGCGTCAGCTGGTTCCTGGCCGCGTCCGGCATCTTCCTACGCGACATCCGGCAGGTGGTGGGGGTGGCGGTGTCGGTGCTGATGTTCCTCAGCCCGATCTTCTACCCGATCTCCGCCGTTCCCGACCGTTTCCGCTGGGTGATCCACCTGAACCCGCTGACCGGGATCCTGGAGCAGGCGCGCGAGCTTCTGTTCTGGGGCAACGTCCCGGCGCCGCTGGAATGGGCGCTCGCGACTTTGGCCGGCTGGCTGTGCGCGTGGCTGGGCTACGTTTGGTTCATGAAGACCCGCCGGGGGTTCGCCGATGTCGTCTGATCCGGTTTCCGGCGCCGCCCAAGCCGCCCCCTCCTTGGGCGAGATAGCCATCGAGGCGGAGGGGCTGGGCAAGGCCTACGCCATTTTCAAGCGTCCGCAGGACCGGCTGAAACAGATGCTGGTGCGCGGCCGGCGCAAGTATTACGACGAGTACTGGGCGCTCCAGGACGTCAACCTGACGGTCCGCCGGGGCGAGACGGTCGGGCTGATCGGCCGCAACGGCTCGGGCAAATCGACCTTCCTGCAACTGCTGTGCGGCACGCTGACGCCGACCGCCGGGCGGATCGGGGTGAACGGGCGGGTCGCGGCGCTGCTGGAACTGGGCGCCGGCTTCAACCCGGAGTTCACGGGCCGCGAAAACGTCTACCTCGCCGCCTCGGTGCTGGGGCTGGCCAACGAGCAGATCAACGAGCGCTACGCCTCCATCGCGGAGTTCGCCGGCATCGGCGACTTCATCGAGCAGCCGGTGAAGCTCTACTCCAGCGGCATGTACGCCCGCCTCGCCTTCGCGGTGGTGGCCCATGTCGACGCCGACATCATGATCGTGGACGAGATCCTGGCGGTCGGCGACGCCGCGTTCACGCAGAAGTGCATGCGCTTCATCCACCGCTTCAAGGAACGCGGGACCCTGTTCCTCGTGTCGCACGACACGGGGCAGGTGGTGAACCTGTGCGACCGGGTGGTCTGGCTGGACAGCGGCACGGTGCGCGCCATCGGTCCGGCCAAGGACGTCTGCCACGACTACCTCGCCGACCTCTACAACGGGCCGGAGAGCGCCGGCAGCTTCCGCATCGGCGGCAGCCGCAAGCGCGCCGCCGACCGGACGGCCGACGCCCCGGTGCAGGACAGCCGGGCGGAGGTCCTGAAGAACTCCCAGCACCGCAACGAGATCGAGATCTTCGACTTCGACCTCAACGCCCCCTGGTTCGGCGAGCGCGGCGCCAGCATTACCGACGTCCGGCTGCTCGACGCCGAACGCAACCCGTTGAACACGCTGGAAGGCGGCGAGGAGGTCACCCTCCAGGTCGTCTGCCGCGCCGAAAAGGCGCTGTTCCAGCCCATCGTCGGCTTCTACGTCCGCGACCGGCTGGGCCAGAACCTGTTCGGCGACAACACCTACCTCACCTACCAGCTCGACCCGGTCCGCGTGCCGGCCGGGACCGACTTCGTCACCGGCTTCCGCTTCCAGCTGCCCTATCTGCCGAGCGGCGACTTCTCCGTCACCGTCGCCATCGCCGAGGGCACCCAGGCCGACCATGTGCAGCACCACTGGATCGAGGACGCGCTGTTCTTCAAGGTCCATTCCAGCCACGTCGTGCAGGGGCTGGTCGGCATCCCGATGCTGGGCATCGCCATCGAAACCGCCGGCTGATGCAGCCTGACGTAAAATCATAGGATCGGCTCTTCCCGCTTACAGTGAAACGTCAAGGCTACAAAGGCGAAAAACCGCGATCCGGAGAATATCGGAGCTTGACCGTGACATCGCCACACCCGTTCCGATGCAGTGCGGCAAGCGTGTTGACAGCTGTGGGCTCAAGGCTATAAACCACGGACGGCTGCGTTTCTGCGCCATTTCTGTCGATGATTTGCCATTTGGCGCATTGCCGGAAGTTTCAATTCCGAACGGGTGGGCATCCGAACCGCTATGGCGTCACGGGACGACACCACGCTTCCCATCGCGATGGAAACGCAACAGGAAAGCCCGACCACGCCGCCCGCAAGCAGGATGGAAGACCACGCCCGCCGTCCAGGACGAAAGGGCGCGGGGAAGAAGGCCATCAAGCACGGCGCCCCCCCGCAGGACCGCGGCGGTCGGTCGGACGCGCCGCTCCCGACACCGCCACCCGATTTCAGCCAGACCAACATGACCCAGCCAGACCGGAGCCAGACCGACGTGACCCATGACGATCTGGCGCGGCTGCACCGGCCGATCGCCCTGACCGCACCAAACCGGCTGGTCTTCCCGCCGCCCTGGGCCGGTCACCTGCCCTTCGCCTTCTGGATCATCGATGCCCTCCGCCCCCGGTCGTTGGTGGAGCTGGGCACGCACAGCGGCAACTCCTACTGCGCCTTCCTCCAGGCCATCGTGCAGTGCGGGTTGTCGACCGCCTGCTACGCAGTCGACACCTGGGAAGGCGACCCCCACGCCGGCGTCTATGGCGACGACATCATCAACGACCTGAAGGCCCACCACGACCCGCTCTATGCCGGCTTCTCCCGCCTGCTGCGGATGACCTTTGACGAGGCGCTGGGCTATTTCCCCGATATCGACCGGACCGTCGCAAAGGAAACCGGTGACGGGGGCGGCATCGACCTGCTGCACATCGACGGCCTGCACACCTACGACGCGGTGTCGCACGACTTCCACAGCTGGCTGCCCAAGATGAGCGCCCGCGGCGTTGTGCTGTTCCACGACACCAACGTGCGCGAGCGCGACTTCGGCGTCTGGCGGCTATGGGACGAGATCCGCGCCCAATACCCCACCTTCACCTTCCTGCACTCCAATGGGCTGGGTGT
Source organism: Azospirillum agricola (assembly GCF_017876095.1). Classification (GTDB taxonomy): domain Bacteria; phylum Pseudomonadota; class Alphaproteobacteria; order Azospirillales; family Azospirillaceae; genus Azospirillum; species Azospirillum agricola. Next base: position 9,938 of record NZ_JAGINM010000035.1, on the reverse strand, counting down.
TGCCTATGTCGGCACCGAGGAGATGCCCGAAAGCCTCCGCTGGCTGATGGGCGTCGGGCAGGACCCCGAGCGGCTGGCCCGCATCCGCGCCTATTTCGACCGGCTCGGCCAGGGGATCATCGACCATGTCTGGGCACAGCACCGCGCCGCGGTGGTTGCCGACCTCACCACCCACGCCGAAGCCCTGACCGTCCAGGTCGCCGACCGCGAGCAGACGGTTGGAACACTGCGCGGCTGGATTGCCGACCGCGACGAGCACATCGGCGGACTGACGCTCCAGGTCGCCGACCGCGAACAGACGGTCGAGACGCTGCGCGGCTGGATCGCCGACCGCGACCGCGACCTCGCCAACCTCCAGACCCACGCCGAGGCCCTGACGGAGCACAGCGAGGCGCTGGAGGAGGGGATGCAGCGGCTGAACGGTGCCCTCGCCGACGCCCACGCAACCATCGCCCAGCTGGACCAGAAGGTCGCGCAGCAAGAGGAGCATATCCAGACGCTGAGCCACGCGCTGGATCTCCACAGGACCGAACTGGCGCGCGTCAACGCGGAGCTGGCCGGCGTCTACGCCTCGCGCTCCTGGCGGATCACCGCCGGCCTGCGAACGGGACAGACCCGTGCACGAAGCGCCGCCGCGAAGGGCCGCTTCATAGCCCGCATCGCCCGCCATGCCCTGCCGATGTTGGTCCGGGATCCCGTCAACACGCGCCGCACCCTGAACTTCCTGCTGCGCCAGGGGCCGCGCCAGACTTGGCGCCGCATCATCCAGAAGGTGGCCGAACGCAACGGGCCCACCGCCCCGGACAACGCGCCGCTGCTGTCGGTTCCCTCCGACACGCCCCCGCGCGAGATCGCCCGACCGATCGAGATTGACCACAGCGCCGCCGTACCCTTCGCGCATCAGCCGGCCGTGTCCGCCCCGGCACCAACGCTGGCGGTGATCTGCCACATCTTCTACGAGGCCCTGGCAGTCGAGTTCCGCCGCTATTTCGCCAACATCCCAGTTCCCTTCGATATCTTCATCTCGACCGACAGCGCAGCCAAGCAGACGGTCATCGAGAAGGCCTTCCACGGCTGGGACCGCGGCCGGGTCGAGGTGCGCGTCACCGAGAACCGCGGCCGCGACATCGCACCGAAGCTGCTGGGCTTCCGCGACGTCTACGACAGCCACGAGCTGGTGCTGCACCTCCACTCCAAGCAGTCGCACCACGCCTCGGTGCTGGCCAACTGGCGCGGTTTCCTGCTGGAGAACATGCTGGGCTCGCCGGAGATCGTGGCAAGCATCATCGCCGCCTTCCAGCAGCGCCGCGACCTCGGGATGGTCGCCTCCCAGCATTTCGAGCCGGTCCGCCACTGGATCAACTGGGGCGGCAACTTCCCGCCGGCCGCAGCCCTCGCCACGCGGATGGACATCGAGCTGTCCGAGGACAAGGTTCTGGACTTCCCCTCCGGGTCGATGTTCTGGGCACGCTCGGCCGCCCTGAAGCCGCTGCTCGACCTCGACCTGTCCTACGCGGACTTCGCCGAGGAGACCGGGCAGATCGACGGCACCGTCGCCCACGCGGTCGAGCGGCTCTACTACCATGTCTGCGAGCGGGCCGGTTTCCGTTGGATCAAGGTGGCGCACCCGCCGCTTTTCGCCCACACGCCCGCAATCGACGCAATCGACGGCCCGGTCGGGCTCGACCGCTTCATCGCCGAGCATGGCCTGCTGCTGTCCGGCCGCGACCTGCCGGCCCCCCGCGCCGTGCACCCGCCCCCGGTCGCCCAACCGGCCCAGGGACTGCTCGCGCGCCGCAACGTCACCGCCCTGGGGCTGGACCGTCCCATCGAAGCGGCGGCGGTCGCCGTCGGCGTGGTCACCTACAACCACGACGAGGACACCATCCGCCGCATCGTCGAAAGCGCGCGGATCGCCCTGACGCGGGCCGGCTGCCCGACCGACTCCGCGATCCTGCTGATCGACAATGGCGCTCCCACCGACGCGATGACGGCCGGCGATCCCGCCATCCTGCGCGTCGCCGGTGCCGGCAACATCGGCTTCGGCGCCGGGCACAACCGCCTGATGGCCAAGGCCTTCGAGCACGGGGCCGATCACTACCTCGCGGCCAACCCGGACGGCGCCCTGCACCCCGACGCCATCGCGGCGCTCGTACGGATGATGCGGGCCAGCCAGGGCCGCGCGCTGATCGAGAGCCTGCAATTCCCGTCCGAGCATCCCAAGCCCTACGACCCCTACACCTTCGAGACGCCGTGGCTGTCGGGCGCCTGCTTGATGATCCCGCGCGCGGCCTACGAGGAGGTCGGCGGCTTCGACGAGACCTTCTTCATGTATTGCGAGGACGTGGACCTGTCCTGGCGCGCGCGCGCCAACGGCTTCGCCCTGCTGAGCTGCCCGGCCTCGCTGTTCCTCCACGAGGTCACCAACCGCCCACGCAACCCGGCGGTCCTGCGCATGATCTTCGAATCCGGCGTTCTGCTCGCCCGCAAATGGGGATCGTCCTCCTTCGAGGACTGGCTGGCGACGGAGCTGAAGGCGCTGGGCCATCCGCTTCCCGCCGTCCGGCCCAAGCCGGTGGCCGAGGCGTGGCGGCGCTACGCCGATTTCTCGCATCACTTCAGCTTCGCGAAGCCCCGTTGGTAGCCCCCGCCATGACCGACCATTCCCTTTCCGGCACCGCCCGGTCCGGCGATCCCCAGTCCGCCGACAGGCTGGATTGCGTCGTCCGCTTCCACGACCCCCGCCGTCTGCCCGAGCTGGAGCGCTGCGTGTTCTCGCTGGTCGGCCAGCGTTACCGGCCCGTGAACATCGTTCTGGTCCTGCAACGTTTCTCGCCGGAGGAGGTCGCGGCAACTGAAGCGGCGTTGACGCCGGTCCTCCAGCTTCCCGGCGCGCCCACGCTGTCGATCCACAACTGGGACGAGACCGGGGTCGTGGACGCCCGGACCTATCTGCTCAATCGCGGACTCGACGTGGCGCAGGGCCGTTATCTGGCCTTCCTCGACTACGACGACGTGCTGTTCCCGGAAGCCTACGAGATGCTGGTCGGCCAGCTCCGCAAGACCGGGGCCGCCATTGCCTTCGCCTCGGTCCAGGTGATGCAGGTCGAGGTCCACGACCATTTCTTCTACATGGTCGGCTCCAAAGTTCCACCCTACAAGGGGCAGGATCTGGCCGACCTCTTCAAGAGCAACTTCTGTCCGATCCACAGCTACGTCATCGACCGGTCGCAGCTTCCGGCCGATCTACTGCATTTCGACACCGGGTTGACCATCGAGGAGGACTACGATCTTCTTCTGCGGATCTGCGCCGGTTTTCCGTCGGACTTCTCCCTGGTGGGAACGCCGGTCGGCTATTACTTCTACAAGACCGACGGCAGCAACACCGTGGCGACCCAGTCCGGCCTGGACGGGGAAAAGCTGGCCCTCTATCAGGAGGTTCAGGCCCGGATCCGCGCCCGCAAGAAGAGCACCCCCGTCGCGCCGAAGGTCCAGGCCGCACTGGGCGTGCCCAACCCGCGCGAAGGGCTGTCGATCCACGACACGCTGAAGCAGTCGCGCACCGGAAGCCCCGGTCTGCGCAAACTGGCGGAGCTGGTCGGGGCACGTTGATCCCCATGGTATCGGAACCGGAATGTTCCGGTTCCGATACTAATATCGTTACGAAGCCATAACGACGAGCTTTTCCTCCCAGGCGAGCGCGGTCCGCACGATGGTTTCCAGATCGGCGTGACGCGGCGACCAATCCAGGGTGCGGCCGATCCGATCGGTTCCGGCGACCAGGGCCGGCGGATCGCCGGCCCGCCGCCCGGCGATCCGGATCGGCAGCGGACGGCCCAGCACCGTCTCCACCATGTCCAGCACCTCGCGGACAGAATAGCCCCGGCCATAGCCGCAGTTCAGGATCTGGCTGTCCCCCCCGGCCTCCAAATGGACAAGCGCTGCCACATGGGCGGCGGCCAGATCGCTGACGTGGATGTAGTCGCGCACGCAGGTGCCGTCCGGGGTCGGGTAATCGTCGCCGTAGACATGGATCTCCGCCCGTTGGCCGGTCGCCGCCTGGGCGGCGATCTTCAGCAGATGGGTCGCCAACCGGGAGCTCTGCCCAGAACGCCCCGCCGGATCCGCCCCCGCCACGTTGAAATAGCGCAGCGCCACGTAGCGCAAGCCATGGGCGGCGGCGGTGTCGCGCAGCATCCATTCCGTCATCAGCTTGGACCGGCCGTAGGGATTGATCGGCCGGGTCAGGGCCTCTTCGTCGATGGGCATGGTGTCGGGCATGCCGTAGACGGCGGCGGTGGACGAGAAGATGAAGCGCTCCACTCCCGACGCCACGCAGGCGCCGACCAGGGCCAAGCTGTTGACCGTGTTGTTGCGGTAGTAATCGAGCGGCTTCTCGACCGATTCCGGCACGACAATGCTGCCGGCGAAATGCATCACGGTGCCGACGCCGTGCGCGGCGATCGTCGCGGCCACCAGATCGGCGTCGCCGGCGCTGCCCACCACCAGGGGGACGCCGTCGGGCACGGCGGCGCGGCGGCCGGTGGACAGGTCGTCGACCACCACCACCGGACGCCCGGCATCGCGCAGCGCCAGCACGACGTGGGAGCCGATGTAGCCGGCGCCGCCCGTCACGAGCACGGTCTCGCGCGAGGCGGTTTCACGGGAGGTCGGGTCGGCCATGACGATCCAGTCTTGCTGCGTTGCGGGGGCGATCCAGAATATCGTTCGTCCCCGCGCGGTCCCCCCATCTTTTCCGCGTTCGCGCCCGGCGCTTCCGCGCAACCCCGAAAAGCACGGCCTCCTCGCCGATGGAGAGGGTGGGCACACCGTTCGGCCATGGACTTCGGCCGCGCCCGGCGATACCAAGTCACCCAAACGCCGCACCGACCGGCAGGAGGAGCCTTAGAGCATGGATATCGCCGCACTCGCCATTCCCGACGTGAAGATCATCCACCCGAAGAAGTTCGGCGACCACCGCGGCTTCTTCTCGGAGACCTACAGCAAGCGTGCCTTCGCGGCGGCCGGTCTGGATCTCGACTTCGTGCAGGACAACCAGTCCCTGTCGGCCGAGGTCGGCACGGTGCGCGGCCTGCATTTCCAGTTGCCCCCCTTCGCCCAGGACAAGCTGCTGCGCGTGGTGCGCGGCGCGGTCTTCGACGTCGCGGTGGATATCCGCCGGGGATCGCCGACCTTCGGTCAGCACGTCTGCGCCATCATCAGCGCGGCGGAATGGAACCAGATCCTGGTCCCGGCCGGCTTCGCCCACGGTTTCTGCACGCTGGAACCCGACACCGAAGTCATCTACAAGGTGACGAATTTCTACTCGCCGGAGCATGACCGCGGGATCCTGTGGAACGACCCGGATCTGGGCATCGACTGGCCGGTCGAAGCCGGCAAGGCCCGCCTGTCCGACAAGGATCTCGTCCATCCCCGTCTGGCCGGCGCGGCCGAGTTGTTCTGACGGGGCTGGTCCAAGGACCGGCCCCGAAACGATCCTTGCTTCGCGACGTCTTTTCCGGTTTGGCTGTTCGTCTCACGATAGGGCGCAGGTGTTTTGATGAAGTGCATTCTCGTCACCGGCGGCGCCGGGTTCATCGGGTCCGCCGTGGTGCGGCAACTGCTGACCGAAACCGACCTCCGCGTCGTCAACCTGGACAAGCTGACCTACGCCGCCAATCTGGCCTCGCTGCCCGGCGCCGCGGAGAATCCCCGCTACGCCTTCGAGCAGGTCGACATCTGCGACGGCGAGGCGCTGCGCCAGGTCTTCGCCCGGCACCAGCCGGACGCCGTCATGCATCTGGCCGCCGAATCCCACGTCGACCGCTCGATCGACGGGCCCGGCGAATTCATCCAGACCAACATCGTCGGCACCTACCGCCTGCTCGAAGCCGCGCGCGGCTATTGGTCCGCCCTGCCCGACGACCGCAAGGCCGGCTTCCGCTTCCACCACATCTCCACCGACGAGGTGTTCGGCTCGCTGGGCGCCGAGGGCTTCTTCACCGAGACGACCGCCTACAGCCCCAATTCGCCCTATTCGGCCAGCAAGGCGTCGAGCGACCATCTGGTGCGGGCCTGGCACGAGACCTACGGGCTGCCGGTGGTGCTGACCAACTGCTCCAACAACTACGGCCCCTACCATTTCCCCGAGAAGCTGATCCCGCTGGTGATCCTCAAGGGGCTGGCCGGGCAGCCGCTGCCGGTCTACGGCGCCGGCGACAACGTGCGCGACTGGCTCTACGTCGAGGACCACGCCCGCGCCCTGCGTCTGGTGGTGGAGAAGGGCCGCGTCGGCGAGAGCTACAACATCGGCGGCCACAACGAGCGCACCAACCTGGAGGTCGTCCGCGGCATCTGCGCTCTGCTGGACGAGATGGCGCCCGCCGGCGCGCCCCACGACCGCCTGATCACCTTCGTCGCCGACCGCCCCGGCCACGACAAGCGCTACGCCATCGACGCCGACAAGATCGAGCGCGAGCTGGGCTGGCGCCCGCAGGAAACCTTCGAGACCGGACTGCGCAAGACGGTCGCGTGGTACCTCGCCAACCGGCCCTGGTGGGAGGCGGTGCAGAACGGCTCCTACTCCGGCGAACGGCTGGGGCTGGAGAGCGCGGCGAAGACCGGGAGCGTGGCGTGAAGGTTCTCGTCCTCGGCACCAGCGGACAGGTCGGCGACGCCCTGATGCGCGCCTCCTGGCCGGCCGACACCACGCTTACCGGGCTCGCCCGTCCGGCGCTGGACATGGCCGATCCGGCCAGCATCGACCGCGCCATGGCGGAGCACGCCCCGGATCTGGTCATCAACGCCACCGCCTACACCGCCGTGGACAAGGCCGAGAACGACCGCGAGGCTGCCTTCGCCATCAACCGCGACGGCCCGGCCCGGCTGGCGGCGCTCTGCGCCGCTCGCGGCGTGCCGCTGGTCCACATCTCCACCGACTACGTCTTCGACGGAAGCAAGCCGGCCCCCTACACCGAGGACGACCCGGTCGACCCGGTCAACGTCTACGGCGCCAGCAAGGAGGCCGGCGAGTCCGCAGTGCGCGCCGCCGTCGCCGCCCACGTCATCCTGCGCACCTCCTGGGTCTACGCGGCCCATGGCGCCAATTTCGTGAAGACCATGCTGCGGCTGGGCCGTGAGCGGCCGGAGCTGGGGGTCGTCGCCGACCAGACCGGCGCGCCGACCGCCGCCGCCGACATCGCCGATGCCATCATCGCCATCGCCGCGCGCATCCAAAGCCGGCCGGACGACGTTCCCTGGGGCACCTACCACCTGACCGGATCGGGCGAGACGACGTGGTTCGGCTTCGCCGAGCGCATCTTCCAGCGCCTGGAGCGCGAAGAGGGCCGCCGCCCGGCGTTGAAGCCGATCGCGACCGCCGCCTACCCGACCCCGGCGCGCCGCCCGGCCAACTCGCGGCTGGACTGCGGGCGCCTGCGCGCCGCCTTCGGCATCACGCCGCCGGCCTGGGAGGACAGCCTGGAGCGCGTCCTCGACGCGCTCTTCGCTGACGCTTCCGCGACTTCCGCGAAGACGCCGTGACGGCGGCATCCTGACGCGGGGGCCGGCCCACGGCCCTCCGCTACTCTCCCTTCCCGACAGACCCAGATTTCACGAACAGGCAGGCGGCGGACATGAAAGGCATCATCCTGGCGGGCGGATCCGGCACCCGGCTCTACCCGGTGACCCGCGCGGTCAGCAAACAGCTGCTGCCGATCTACGACAAGCCGATGATCTACTTCCCGCTCAGCACGCTGCTGCTGGCCGGTATCCGCGACATCCTGATCATCACCACCCCGCACGACCAGGCGCTGTTCCAGGCCGTGCTGGGCGACGGTTCGCAATGGGGCGTCTCGCTGTCCTACGCGGTCCAGCCCTCGCCCGACGGACTGGCCCAGGCCTTCATCATCGGCCGCGACTTCATCGGCAACGACGCCTGCGCCCTGGTGCTGGGCGACAACATCTTCTACGGCCACGGCCTGACCCAGCTGCTGCGCGCGGCCGGCGAGAAGACCAGCGGCGCCCGCGTCTTCGCCTACGGCGTGCGCGACCCGGAGCGCTACGGCGTGGTCGAGTTCGACGCCAACGGCCGGGCGCTCAGCATCGAGGAGAAGCCGGCGGCGCCGCGTTCCAAATGGGCGGTGACGGGGCTGTACTTCTACGACAACCAGGTGATCGACATCGCGGCCTCGGTGAAACCGTCGGAGCGCGGCGAGCTGGAGATCACCTCGGTCAACGCCGCCTATCTGGAGATGGGCCAGCTCGACGTCGAGCTGATGGGACGCGGCTACGGCTGGTTCGACACCGGCACCCATGACAGCCTGCTGGAAGCGGCGGAGTTCGTGCGCACCATCCAGAACCGGCAGGGGATCCAGATCGCCTGCCCAGAGGAGATCGCCTACGTCTCCGGCTGGATCGACGGCGAGCAGGTCGCCAAGCTGGCCGAACCGCTGAAGAAGAACGACTATGGCCGCTACCTTCTGAGCCTGCTCGGCTGAACGGCAATCCTCGGGTCCTGACCGGTCAGGACCCGAAGGGCGTCGGCATCAGGCGAAGAAACGGTCGCGGAAATAGCGGATCGTGCGCTCCAAACCGTCCTCCAGCGGAATCGTCGGCTCCCAGCCCAGCAGGTCCTTGGCCTTGGTGATGTCCGGGCGGCGCTGCTTGGGGTCGTCCTGGGGCAGCGGCTTGTGGACGATCCGGGAGTTCGAACCGGTCAGGCGGATCACATGCTCGGCCAGCTCCAGCATGGTGAACTCGCCGGGATTGCCGAGATTGACCGGCCCCGTCACCTCGGGCGGCGTGTCCATGAAGCGCAGGAAGCCTTCGATCAGGTCGTCGGCGAAGCAGAAGGAACGCGTCTGGCTGCCGCTGCCGTAGACCGTCAGGGATTCACCGCGCAGCGCCTGCATGATGAAGTTGGAGACGACCCGCCCGTCGTCGGGGTGCATGCGCGGGCCATAGGTGTTGAAGATGCGCACCACCTTGATCGGCAGCCCGTGCTGGCGGTTGTAGTCGAAGAACAGCGTTTCGGCGCAGCGCTTGCCCTCGTCGTAGCAGGAGCGCGGGCCGATCGTGTTGACGTTGCCCCAATACTCCTCGGGCTGCGGATGGACCATCGGATCGCCGTAGATCTCGCTGGTCGAGGCCTGGAGGATGGTGGCCTTCAGCCGCTTGGCGAGGCCCAGCATGTTGATGGCGCCCAGCACGCTGGTCTTGGTCGTCTGCACCGGATCGTGCTGGTAATGCACGGGCGAGGCCGGACAGGCGAGGTTGTAGATCTGGTCGACCTCGACGTAGAGCGGGAAGGTCACGTCGTGACGGATCACCTCGAACTGCGGGTTGCCCAGCAGGTGCACGATGTTGTCGCGACTGCCGGTGAAGAAATTGTCGATGCACAGCACGTTGTTCCCGGCGTCCAGCAGCCGCTCGCAAAGATGCGAACCGAGGAACCCGGCGCCGCCGGTGACGAGGACACGCTTACGGGTCAAACTGCGCATGGGAAACGGTGATCCTATCTGAAGGGTTCAGGACAGCGTGGGCGCCGTCCGCCCGATGGACGTGTAGACGAAACCAGCTTGCGCCATGTCGTCGGGATTGTAGATGTTGCGCAGGTCGACCATCACCGGCGCCTTCAGCAGGGCCTTGACCCGCGCCAGATCGAGCGACCGGAACTCGTTCCATTCCGTCAGGATCGTCACGCAGTCGGCGCCCTCCAAGGTGCCGTAGGCGTCCTTGGCCCATTCGACGCCGGGCAGCAGCTTTTCGGCCTCGTGCATGGCGGCGGGGTCATAGGCGCGCACCGTGGCGCCGGCTGCCTGAAGGGCCGGGACGATGTCGAGCGAGGGGCTGTCGCGCATGTCGTCGGTGTTGGGCTTGAAGGCGACGCCCAGCACCGCCACCGTCTTGCCGGCCACGCTGCCGCCGCAGGCCGCGAC
>NZ_JAGINM010000034.1 GCF_017876095.1 Azospirillum agricola | reverse complement strand
TTGCCGGCGTCCTTGTCGACGCAGGTGACGTGGACGCCGAACTCCGAGAAGCAGGCACCCGACACCAGGCCGACATAGCCCGTGCCAATCATCGCAATACGCATGGTCTTCCCCTTATGGAGGAAGGTTTATCCAACCCGGCTTCCATGCCGCAAGGACAAACTCGGCCCGCTCAACCTCGGCAATCCCGGCGTGTCCACCATGCTGGAGCGCACCATCGCCTGTTTCCACGAGCGCTTCTTCGCCTGATCCGTCCGCCCGCCCACGGGGCAGTGTGGGCGGGCCGCCACGCCACAGCCCGGCGTTGTCCGATGCTCTTGGGAGAGGTTCGCGGGTGGACAAGCCTGTGCTATAGCTGCGGGCTTGCCGCTGCCAGTCAGAGCGCCCCATGCAGACCTCTCCGGACACTTCCAAATACGATGCGATCGGCGCTTCCCTGCGCAGCCGGCACAACAATTTCGACTTCATCCGCTTCGCCGCCGCCACGCTGGTGCTGGTGAGCCATTCCTGGCCGCTCTCCGGCACGCCGAACGAGTTCTTCGCGGCCTGGAGCGGGGGAGTGGACACCGGCGGCGGGCTGGCGGTCTGCATCTTCTTCGTCATCAGCGGCTTCCTGATCACCGGCTCCTTCCAGAACGCGCGCTCGCTCGGCGCCTACGCGCTCGCGCGCGTCCTGCGCATCCTGCCGGGGCTGGTCTTCGCCGTGCTGTTCACGATCCTGGTGATCGGGCCGCTCAACACCACGCTGCCGCTCGCCGAGTACTGGCGGCATCCGCTGACCTCGGCCTACCTGCTGAACGCGACGGTTTTCCAGTCCTCGGCGGTGCTGCCGGGGGTGTTCGAAACGCTGCCCGACCCCTTCATGGTTAACGGCTCGCTGTGGACCCTGCCAGTCGAAGTCTTCATGTACGCGCTGGTGGTCGGGCTCGGGCTGGCCCGCGTCCTGACAGTGCGCTGGTTGATCGCGCTGGTTGCGGTCCTGTTCCTTCTCCGCCTCAACCTCACCGTCCATTGGGGCTGGCGTTGGGAGAAGCAGGGCGGCGTCCTGCTCGGCTCCATCCCGCTCTACTCGACGCTGCGGCTCGCCTTCTTCTTCTTCATGGGCAGCCTGCTCTACGTAGCGCGGGACAAGGTTCCGGTCCGCTGGGATCTGGCGCTCCTCTGCGTCGTCGCCATCGTCGCCTGCCGCTACACACCGGCCGGCGAGACCGTGTTCTTCCTGCTGCTGCCCTATCTGGTCCACTTCGTCGCCTTTGCCCGCATCCCCGGCCTGGGGATCTTCGCCAAGCACGGCGACGTGTCCTACGGCATCTACATCTTCGCTTTTCCGATCCAGCAGACCGTGATGAACCACGCCCCCGGGCTGAGCCTACCGGCCTTCATCGCCGTGTCCTTCGCCGCCACGTTGGCGATGGCGGTGGTGTCCTGGAAGCTGGTGGAGCAGCCGGCCCTGCGCCTGAAATCCATCCTTCTGCCACGCCGCATGACCCCCGCCAGCGAGATGGCGTGAGGCGCGCACCGTTCTGATTTCCGACGCCCTGCCCCCACCGCCCGCCGCCTCCCCAGGCCCACCACCGCAGGCTCCGCCATGACCAACGCCCATTCCAAGCCCAGCCTCGACGGTCTCACGGGCCTGCGCTTCTTCGCCGCCCTCTGGGTGGTGCTGTTCCACGTCCGGCCGCTGTTCCTACCCGACGTGCCGCTGCCGGCGTTCGAGTTCGTCAGCATGGGGTTCGTCGGCGTCGGGCTGTTCTTCATGCTGTCGGGCTTCGTTCTGGGCTACCAGTACACGGACCGCGACAGCACCAGCCGGGCCGGACGGCGACGGTTCATGATCGCCCGCTTCGCCCGCATCTACCCCGTCTACCTGCTCGGCCTCGCGCTCACCTTCCCGAGCTTCTGGCAGGACAGCGTCGATCTCATTTCGGTCGGCCTGCGGACGCAGGCGCAGCTTTTGGGGACGCTGTTCGGCAACGCGACCCTGCTACAGGCATGGACGCCCTGGACCTCCTGCCAATGGAACTGCCCGGGCTGGTCGCTGTCGTCCGAAGCCTTCTTCTATCTGGGCTTCCCCCTGATCGCCGCCGCCGTCGCACGGCTCGGCACCGGCCGGCTGGTCGCCGTCGCGGCGCTGCTCTACCCCCTGGCCCTGCTGGCGCCGGCCCTCTACAGCTACAGCCCGGCGGTCCAGCATTGGGTCGCGCAGAGCCCGGAACGGCTGATCCTGGCGAACGCCTTCATCCAGTACACGCCGCTGCTGCGCCTGCCCGAATTCATCGCCGGCATCCTGCTGGCCCGCGTCTTCACCATGGGGGTGCGGGTTCCGGCCTGGGGCGGCGTGGCGGCGGTGGGGCTGGCGGTGCTGTTCGGCTGCTTCTGGCGAACGCTCGGCACGCCCGACCTGATGGTCAGCAACGGCTTGCTGATGCCCCTCTTCGCACTGCTGATCCTGTCGGTCGCTGGCGGGCGCGACTGGCTGGGAAGCGTTCTGGCGAGCCGCCCGCTGATCTGGCTGGGGGAGGCCAGCTACGCCACCTACATCCTGCACTTCTTCCTGCTCAGGGCCCTGCAGCCGCGCCTCGCCGGACTCGGCCTTCCCCACGGCCTCCAACTGGCGCTCTATCTCGCCGTCACCGTGGCCGCCTCGCTGGTGACCTTCGTTTGTCTGGAAAAACCGGCGCGCCGCTGGCTGAAAACCCGGCTGGAAGCCCTCCTGGTCGATCGTCTGCCGCGCGCCGCGCAGGCCGCGACGCCCTGAGGCGATCCTCCGGCGTTCCCTTGGGGAACCGCCCTCAGGGCTCGCGGATGCTCTCGTCGAGAGCCCGGATCACCGGGTAGAGGAAATAGGACAGCACCGAGCGCGTGCCGATGCGGATCTCGGCCGAGGCCACCATGCCGGGGCTGAGGCGGGTGCCCTCCGGAACGCCGTCCGGCCGGGTCGCCAGCAGCCGCACCCGCGCGCGGAACACGGCGCCGCCGCCGTCCTTGGCCTCGCGCTGGAAGGCGTCGGCGCTGATGGTGCGCACCTCGCCCGCGAGCGTGCCATGGCGCTGGAAGGGGAAGGCGTCCAGCTTCACCCGCACCACGTCGCCGACCCGGACCAGCCCGACGTCGCGCGACGGGATGTCGGCCTCGACCTCCAGCGGCACGTCGCTCGGCACCAGGGTGACCAACGGCTCGGCCTCCTTGACGACCGAACCGACCGAGCGTTTCGCCACCTCCAGCACCACCGCGTCGACCGGCGCCGTCATGGTGACCAGCGAGCGGCGGCGCTCGGCCTTGGCGATCTGCTCGACCAGCGTGCCCCGCTGGCGGGTCTGCTCGACCAGTTCCTCGGACGCCTTGCGGCGCCATTCGTCGACGAAGGCGGAGCGTTCGGCCTGCACCGCCTTCAGCTCGTGCCCAGCCTCGCGCTCGCGGTCCTGAAGGGCGGCGAGATCGTCGCGCACGCGCAGGCGCTCGCTGCGCGCCTCCAGCAGGTTCAGCAGCGATCCGGTCTGGCGCTGCTGGGACTGGCGGCGGATCGTCTCGACCTCCTCGATCACGGAGAGCCGCTCGGCCAGCCCGCTCTGCGAGCGGCGGCTGGTGGCGATCACCGCCTGGGCCTGGGCCGCCTTCTCGTCCAGCGCGGTCAGCCGGGCGACGTATTCGGCGCGACGGCGCTCCAGGATGGTGTCCTGCAGCGCCGCGTCGGCGTTGCCGGCCTCGGCGCGGAAGACGCCGCCGTCGATCTCGGCGCGCAACCGGCCGATGTGGGCGTCCAGGCTGACCAGCCGGGCGGCGAGATCGGCCAGATCCGCCGCCGCGAAGGTCGGATCCAGCGTCGCCAGCCGGTCGCCGGCCCGCACCGCGTCGCCCGCCGCCACGTCGATGGAGCGGACGATGGCGGTCTCCAGCGGCTGCGCCACGATGGTGGGGGCGGTGGTGATCAGCCGCCCGCCAGCGGTGACGACGCGGTCGACCTGCGACAGCGCCGACCACAACAGCCCGGCCCCGAGCAGCGCCGCCAGGACGTAGAGGGTGGAGCGGGCCAGCCAATGCGGCGGGGCGTGCTCGATGGCCGCCCCGTCGGGCAGGAAATCGACGGCGAAGCCGGCGGGCAGCCTGGTTTCGGAACGGGGGAACAGGCTCATCGCGCTCAGCCTCCCCGCCGGTTCTGTTGCTGCCAGAGGTGGCGGTACTCGCCGCAGCGCTCCAGCAGGACGGCGTGGGGGGCGCGGTCGATCACCCGGCCCTTCTCCAGCACGGCGATGCTGTCGCAGCCGGTCAAGGTGGACAGCCGGTGGGTGACGATCAGCACGGTGCGCCCCTGGGCGATGCGGGTCAGGTTGGCCATCACCACCGCCTCGCTGTCGGGGTCGAGCGCGCTGGTCGCCTCGTCGAGGATCAGGATGCGCGGCCGCGGCAGGAGGGCGCGAGCAATGGCGATGCGCTGCTTCTGCCCGCCCGACAGGTTGGACGCGCCTTCCTCCACGATGGTGTCGTAGCCGTCGGGCAGGTTCTGGACAAACTCGTCGGCACCGGCCAGCGTGGCGGCTTCGATGACCTCCTCGCGGGTGGCGTCGGGGCGAGTCATGGCGATGTTCTCGCGGATGCTGCCGCGGAACAGGAAATTCTCCTGGAGCACGACGCCGATGGAGCGCCGCAGGTGCGACAGGTCCATCTCGCGGATGTCGACGCCGTCGTAGCGGATCGAGCCCTCCTGCACCGGGTAGAAGCCCTGGAGCAGCCGCATCAGCGTGCTTTTCCCGGAACCGCTGCGCCCGACCAGCCCGACGACCGACCCGGCGGGGATCGGCAGCGACACCCCCTTCAGCGCCGCCGGGCGGTGGCGGTCGTAGCGGAATCCCAGGTCGGCGACGTCGATCCGCCCGGCCAGCACCGGGTGGGCGCCGATGCCCTCGCGCCGGGGCTCGGCCGGGTGGTTCATCACCTCGCCCAGCATGCGCACCGACAGAGCGGTCTCCTGGTACTGGTGGATCAGCGAGACGATCTGCACCAGCGGCGTGACCACCCGGCCCGACAGCATCTGGAAGGCGATCAGCGCGCCGACCGAGAGCTGGCGGTCGAAGACGTCGAAGGCGCCGACCGCGACCACCGCGACCAGCATCGCCTTCTCCAGGAACTCGGTCACCGTGCGGGCGGCGATGGAGATGCGACCGACCCGGTAATGGCTGGTCACCGCGCGCGCCGCCTTGCGGTCCCACAGCCGGCGCTGGGTCGGCTCCAGGGCCGAGGACTTGACGGTGCGCATGCCGTGGATGGTCTCCACCAGCATGGCCTGGCGCTCGGCGTCGGCGCTGTAGAGGTCGCGCAGCCGCTTCTGGTAGACCGGCACCAGCGCCACCACCACCCCGGCGATCAGCGCCGCGAACAGCAGCGCGATCAGCGTCAGCTTGACCGAATAGAAAAACAGGACCGGCAGGAAGACCAGCAGAACCAGCGAATCCAGCACGGTGGACAGCAGGTTGCCAGTCAGGAACTCGCGGATGCGCTCGACCTGCTGCATGTGGCGCACGGTGACGCCGGCCGAATTGCCGTCGAAGAAGGTGATCGGCAGGTCAAGCAGATGGCCGAAGGTGCGGTTGAGCAGCCGGATGTCGATCTTGTTGGCCGCCGACAGCAGGATGAACTGGCGCAGGAAGCGAAAGGCCGCCTCGAACAGCAGGGCCGCCAGCACGCCGACGGTCAGCACCTGGAGCGTGGTGATCGCCTCGTGCACCAGCACCTTGTCGATCACGATCTGGAAATAGACCGGAACGATCAGCGCCAGACCGTGCAGCACCAGCGCCGCCACGATCACGTCGCGGAAGGCGGCACCCTGCTTGAGGATTTCCGGAACGAACCAGCGCAGGCCGAAGGGCTGGCGCGGGTCGGCGATGCCGTGGCGCGGCTTCAGGAAGACCAGCTCGCCATCCCAGCGCTCCAGGAAGCGGTCGCGCGGCACGTCGATCACGTCGAGCCGGTCGGCCAGCGGGTCGACGACGCCGACCGTCGGGTCGGCGTCCCCGGCCGGCCGGGAGACGCCGACCAGGATGACGGTGTTGCCATTCCTCAGCCGGGCCAGCAGGGGAAAGACAGGCGGAAGCGCCTGCAAATCCTTCCAGCCCAGACGCCGTGCGCTCGCCTTCAAGCCAGCCTCGCCGGCGATGCGCAGCAGCTCGGCGGTGGATGGTTCATCGGAGCCGCCGGCCGCCGGAACAGGGGCCGGCGGCGGCAGCCCGTGGTGGCGGGTCACCAGGGCGAGGCAACGCAACGCGCTGTCCTGCCGGGGAGGCGGAGAGGCGGAAGCGTCCCGGGACGCGGCGGCGCGCTGGTCGAGCGGCGATGAGCTGGCGTCCGGCACGGCGGTCAACCGAAATTGGGTGATTTGGGCGGGGACGGCACCGACGGCGCAGGAGCAGCAACCGGGGAGGACAGCGCCCCGCCCTCCTTCGGCGCAGCCGCGAACGGAACGGGCGGGGGCGGAACCGCGTCGGCGGGCGGGCCGCCAAGAACACCACCGGAAACCCCGTTGGGAACCAGGACTCCAGCCGCCTCCAAACGCTGGCGCATGCCGTCCATGGCGCCGAGGCTGGACAGGAAGCCCTGGAGGCTCATGACGACGCGCTGCCGGATGGCGGGACGCGGCTGCCCGTTCTCGTCCTTGCGCAGGGGGGACAGGCTGAACAGGTCGATGCGGACCATGCCGTTGCCGAAACCGATGTCGAGGACCCCGTCGGCGTAGAGTTCGGGAATGCGGTCGTCCAGGCCGCCCTGCGGGTCGACAATCATCACACGCTCTCGGAAAGGCAAAGAGGCTGCGGAGCGGGCGTCCATCGCCGGGTTCCACCCGTTTTTTGTACCCGAATCGGTGGGGGACGACCAAGCCCGGTCATCGGGACAGGGTGTCCGGCCCCACCGAAATCACACCCGATGGTGGCGGCCGGGGGTGGACGGCGGCGGTCGCGGAGGGCCGCCGCCGCGTTCCCCGGTCAGCCGATCTGCGACACCGACAAGGTGTAGCTGCCGCGCGACGAGCCGTAACCCGATGCCTGGAGCCGATAGGTGCCCGAGGAGGTCGGCGAGAGGACCAGCTGCGAATTGAGGCCCTTACCCGAATCGTCGTCGTATTTGAGGCGGGCGCCGCTGCTGTTCAGGATCCGCAGATACGGGTTGCTCAGCGTGCCCTGGTCGGTGGCGCTGCCTTCCAGGTCGATCTGATAACGGCTGCCGGCGGACAGGGAGACCGTGAACTCGTCCTGTTCGCCCTCGTAGGCGATCGTCCCGCGGGTCGACGGGAAGACGACCGTCCGGGTCGGAGCGATCACGCCCACCCGGTAGGTGCCGGTGCCGTTGTTCCCGAAGGCGCCTGCGAACAGGTAGTAGGTCCCCGACTGGGTCGGGGTGTACTCGATCAGCGAGGTCGTGCCGATGCTCAAGGCCGCCCCCGGTTTGCGGGCGATCGCCGTGTTCGCCGAAATACGCCGGCGCCATCCCGAACTGAGCGAGGGCGTCCGCCGCACGCTGGAGCGGCGCATCCGTGTTGGCGGGCGGTCAACGGGCCCGAGCAGGACGTCGTCTTCCGGCAGGAGCATGTGCCCGGCCGCATGGGTCTGTCCGATTTCACCGACATGGCTGAACTTGCCGTCACGGTCGCCGGGCAGTTCCTCGACCATCGCCTCCACCATTTCCGCCTCGCCTATTCCAGCTGGGAGCACGCCCATGTCCTGCTGGGTGGCGAGAGATTCGTCGCTTTGGCCGAAGGGCTGTAGAACGCGCTGTGGTCGCTCGGCGGCGTGCCGGCCGAGCACCGCAGCGACAGCCTGTCGGCCGCCGCCCGCTTCCTCGCCGCGCTCACCGAGCATGAAATGGCCGAACGGGCCCGGCGCCGGATCGAAAGCCACCTCGACGAGGCCCGCCTGCCACCGGGCAAAACGCTGGAAACCTTCGAGTTCGGCGCCCTGCCGATGGTCAGCAAGGCCCAGGTCATGGCGTTCACCGCCGGGGACAGCTGGCTGGAAAAGGGCGCCAACCTGATCCTGTTCGGGCCGCTCGGCGGCGGCAAAAGCCATCTCGCCGCCATCGGCTACGCGTTGGTGGAAAACGGCTGGCGCGTCCTGTTCGCCCGGACCACCGATCTCGTACAGAAGCTGCAGATCGCCCGGCGCGACCTCGCTTTGGAATCGGCGATCGCCAAGCTCGACAAGTACCACCTGCTGATCTTCGACGACTTCGCCTACGTCAACAAGGACCAGGCCGAAACCAAGGCCATCTTCGAACTCATGCAAAGGAAATCAGGAAATAATGTCGCACCGGCTCTGGAGAGCCGCGCGAATCCCGGATTTTCCCGACGGGAGCGCGTGTTTTTCATCCGTCCGTCGGGGCGGCGCCGTTCGCACATGGCTTCGCCCCGGAGACTCGGCGGGGCCGTCGCTGGATTTTCCGGTTGAATCGCCGACGCGGACACGCGCCGGTTTCCCGGCGGTCCCGCGCGGCGTTGGGAAGGACCATTTCCCGCGCTCAGGCGGGAAGCGCGTCAGTTCCGCCCATAGGAATCCTCGAGCCGGACGATGTCGTCTTCGCCCAGATAGGATCCCGATTGCACCTCGATGATGGTCAGCGGCACCTTGCCGGGATTCTCCAGGCGGTGAATCGTCCCGATCGGGATGTAGATGGACTGGTTCTCGTAGACCAGGACCTGCTCCGCGTCGCGCGTCACCAAGGCGGTCCCGTTGACGACCACCCAGTGCTCAGCTCGGTGATGGTGCTTCTGCAGGGACAGCCGCGAACCGGGGGCGATGGTCAGGCTCTTCACCTGGAACCGCTCGCCGGTGTGCAGCGACTGGTAGGCGCCCCAGGGCCGGTGGACCTTGCGGTGATTCACCGACTCGCCGCGCCCCGACGCCTTCAGCCGGTCGACGATGCGCTTGACGTCCTGCGCATGGTCGCGGTCGGCAACCAGGACGGCGTCGTCGACCACGACCACCACGGCGTTCTCCACCCCGACCACGGCGGTGAGGTGGTTGTCGCTGCGCACGTAGCAATCGCGCGCGCCGTCCAGCAGCACGTCGCCGACGACGACGTTGCCCTGGTCGTCCTTGACCCCGACGTCCCACAGGGCTGACCAAGCGCCGACGTCGGTCCAGCCAATGTCGCAGGGCACGACGGCGGCGCGGTCGGTCCGCTCCATCACCGCGTAGTCGATGGAGATGCCCGGCGCCTTGGCGAAGGCGTCGGTGTCGAGCCGGAAGAAGTCGAGGTCGGAGACGCCCTTCTCCAGCGCCTCGCGTCCGGCGGCGACCACCGCCGGGGCGTGGCGCTCCAGCTCGGCCAGCAGAAGGGCGGCGGGGAACAGGAACATCCCGCTGTTCCAGGCGTAGCCGCCGTCGGCCAGATAGCCCTTGGCGACCTCCAGCGTCGGCTTCTCGACGAAGGCCGCGACCGCGAAGGCGCCGTCGGCGTCGTTCAGGAAGCCACCCCGACGGATGTAGCCGTACCCGGTCTCCGGCACCGTCGGGGCGATGCCGAAGGTGACCAGCCGGTCCGTCCGCGCCGCGCGCACCGCGACCCCGATGGCCTCGTGGAAGGCCGCGACATCGCGGATCTGGTGGTCAGCCGGCAGCACCAGCAGCAGGGCGTCGGGATCGGTCGCAGCAATGTTCAGCGCCGCGACAGCACAGGCCGCCGCCGTGTTGCGCCCCACCGGCTCCAGCACAATGCCGCGCGGCGCAACGCCGGACTGGCGCAGTTGCTCGGCCACGAGAAAACGGTGCTCCTGGTTGCAGACGACGAGCGGCGCCGTGAAGGCGACCGCGTTGCCGACCCGCAGCGCGGTGTCCTGAAGCATCGAGCGATCGGAGCACAGGGGAAGGAACTGCTTGGGATACAGCTCCCGCGACAAGGGCCAGAGACGGGAGCCGGAGCCGCCTGACAGCAGCACCGGTACGATCTTCTGCGTGGAAACGCCGTTCATCCTGCCGCCTTGAAACGTGTTTTGCCAAGGAACGCCATGGCCGCCACGGCGGACACCGCCCCGCAACCCAAGCAGTTTCCCTTATAGACCGCGCTCTTCCGCGACCACAAGCACCCCTCCGGCGGCTACCCGACCGGGACTCTCCGCCGGAACAGACGGTGCCGCCCGACCGAAGGGGGAGAGACAAGACTCCAAACCTCCCACCGATCGCTACGCTCAGGCTTGGAGTCTTGTCGCGCCCCCCCTGCCAGATCCCCCCCACCGGCCCTTCTGCGGAAGGAGGGCGCGACAGAACTCCAAGCATCGCCCGATTCACAGAGACACGGAGGGTGCACCAAACAGCGTTGCGACTCGGAAAACCGCTCTTTACAAGCGATTCGCCCATAGAACCAAGCTTTTCCCCTGGAGTCTTGTCGCGTGCCAGGAAAAATCCACAGGCCGCGTGGGCTATCCGCTGGAGTCTTGTCGCGGCAATTCTGGAGTCTTGTCGCGCGACTCGCGATTCGCCACTGGAGTCTTGTCGCGCAAACTAATAACTGAATCAAATAATCTAACAAATAGTTTGAGCGACAAGACTCCAAATTGCTGAGGTCGACCCGCCGTGATATAGCGTTTTCCACAAAGTCGTTCCAAGGTCAGCCGCTATGGGGCAGATACACAATCTGATCAGCCAGCTTGGCCGAGACCAAGCCAGGGCACTTCAACCGGATCCGGAGAAGCGGTCGCTGGTCGATGTCGCTGCCGCGGTCATGGAAGAGGAGCGCCAAGAGCTCGGCATCACCTATTCAGGCTTCGCACTGACGGCTCTTCCCCATCGTCGTCTTCCCGATGACCAGCCCTGGGAGCGCCGTGGTCATAAGATCCGCTTGCTGATCGAGCCTGGACGACTGCCGATCCGCAACGGAGGCTTCAAGCTCTACGGCGTGCCCTACGGCAGTCGCGCGCGCATGATCCTCCTCTATCTGCAAACCCGCGCGATCCAGACCGACAGCCGCGAGGTCGAGCTCGGCCGCAGCATGCACGAGTGGCTCGACCGCATGGGCCTGTCGGTGGGCGGCCAGACCTATCGCGACATCCGTGAGCAGGCGTCGCGCATCGCCGCATGCAACCTGACCTTCGCCTGGGAAGACGCCCACAGCATCGGGTTCGAGAAAGGCTCCATCGTCAAGGGCGGCATCCACTTCTCCTCGAACACCGGAACGGACCAGGGGTCACTCTGGGAAGACCGCGTTCTGCTGTCCGAGGCTTTCTTCCGCGAGCTGAAGGCCCACCCGGTGCCGATCTGGGAGCCGGCGCTGCGCCACATCCAAAACAACAGCACCAGCATCGACATCTACATCTGGCTGGCCTACCGGCTGCATAGCCTGTCGCGCTCGATGACCATCACCTGGCCAGCGGTGTTCGAGCAGTTCGGCGCCGGCTACAGCCGCCTGCGGGACTTCCGCAAGCGCTTCATCGAGGCGCTCCAGCTGGCGCTCGCCGTCTATCCCGACGCCCGCGTCGAGATCGAAGAGCAGGGGCTGCTGCTGCACCCGTCGGCGCCGCCGATCCCGGAACGGAAATTCGCTCAGCTCTGCCGCTGAGTCCGTCAGCCAAACCCGGGTGCGCCGGGGCCTGCGACAAGACTCCAAACCCGAGGCCCTGCAGCGGGCCAGTCCGATGCGCGGACGGTGGAGAAACGCTCTACCGGTTGGTTCGAAGCGCCCACCCGGCAGTGACCCCGCCGCGAAGCGGCGGGGAAAGGAAGATTGCCTTGGCGGACATCAGACGCTCCACCGGGCCAGGATAAGATACCTGCGTGAATTCCGGCATGCATTCGACGGGGCATGCTCCCACGAACGGGAGCGCCAAGAATCCAGGCAGCTTACCCGTTCTTCAGTGCCCTTCCCGGCGCAGCAAGGCCATCCAGCGCAGGCAGGCGACGACGGTGCCGCCGTCCATCGCCGATGAGGTCAGGGCCAGCTCCTCAGCTTCCCCGGCGCTCATCACAATGAGGCGCCCGGCGCCCAGCTCGAGCGTGGCCAGGGCACCGTCGGGCAGAGGCCGGCACCGGGGTGCAGCGAACAGGGCGAGGCTCGCCTCCAGCACGCCGGGGTCGAGCAGCAGGTGGCCCAGCGGGCGCAGGTCGGCAGGCGAGCAGGTCAGCCCGGCCTCCTCCTCCAACTCACGCAGGGCCGAGGCTTCGGCGGTCTCGTCCGGCTCGACGAAGCCGGAGGGCGCGACCCACAGGGGCTCGGCGAAATGGGGGCGGTGGACCCGCATCAGCCCGACGCGCCCATCCTCCAGCACCGGCAGCACGCATACTCCAGCGACGCCGCCGGCCAGCCGGACCTTCGGCCGCACCATCAGGAAATCCGGCACCTCTCCCCCGTCCGGTCCCGCCACATGGTCGAGCATCACGTCGAAGCGGCTGTTGGAAAGCCCGATCCGGCGGGCGAGGATGCGGTGGCAACGGTCCATGGCTGTGGCCCTGGTAAGGAACGGGGAACGATTCGAACCTCCATCATAAGGCCTTCCCTCCCCTTTGGGGCATCGACAAGCACGCCCGAAGGACGCAGGCTGTCGGGCCTCCACCACTTTCGCGCAGCCTCTCCATGCGAATTCTGTTCGTCCACCAAAACACGCCCGGCCAATACAAACATCTGGTCCGTCGCTTCGCCGCCGACCCGGCGCATCAGGTCGCCTTCATCGGCAAGGTCCAGCGCGGCATGCCGGGGGTGCGGAGCGTCGTCTACCGCCCGGCCCGCGAACCGGGCAGCGCCACCCACCCCTACATCAACCTGTTCGAGGGGCAGATCCTGCACGGTCAGGGCGCGGTGCGCGCCGGGCTAGCGTTGCAGAAGGAGGGCTTCACGCCCGACGTGATCTGCGCCCATCCCGGCTGGGGCGAGGCGTTGTTCCTGAAGGACGTGTTCCCCGACGCCAAGCTGATGCTCTATTGCGAGTTCTTCTACCGCGCCGACGGCTCCGACGTCGGGTTCGATCCGGAAAAGCCGGTGACGCTGGACACGCGTTGCCGGATTCGCGCCAAGAACGCGGCGCTGCTCGCCGGGCTGGAGGCGGCGGACTGGGGCGTCAGCCCGACCGAATGGCAGCGCCGTCAGCACCCCGCCGTCTTCCGCCCCCGCATCTCGGTCGTTCACGACGGTGTCGACACCGCGCTGTGCCGTCCCGACGCGGCGGCGACGGTCACCCTGCCCGGCGGCCGCGTCCTGTCGCGCGCCGACGAGGTCGTCACCTACGTCGCCCGCAACCTGGAGCCCTACCGGGGCTTCCCGACCTTCATGCGGGCGGCGGCGGATCTGCTGCGGCGCCGCCCGAACACCCACATCCTGGTGGTCGGCGGCGACGAGGTCAGCTACGGCACCAAGCCGGCCGAAGGGGGAACCTGGCGCGAGCAGCTGACGGCGGAGACCCGGCCCGATCCCGAACGCATCCATTTCCTGGGCAAGATCCCCTACGACGCCTTCCTGTCGGTGCTGCGGATCTCGCGCGCCCACGTTTACCTGACCTATCCCTTTGTCCTGTCCTGGTCGATGCTGGAGGCGATGGCCTGCGGGGCGGTGATCGTCGGCTCCGACACCCCGCCGGTCGCCGAGGTGATCGAGGACGGGCGCAACGGGTTGCTGGTCGATTTCTTCGACGCCAAGGTGGTCGCCGACCGGATGGAGGAGGCGCTGGACGATCCGGGCCGGATGGCGGGGATCTCCGCCGCTGCGCGGCGCACGGTGGTCGAGCGCTTCGACCTGGAGACGGTCTGCCTGCCTGCCCAGATCCACCTGTTGGAGGATCTGTACGCCGGCCGCCTGCCGCCGCTTTCCCAAGCGTGAGGGGGATGCGCGGCAGACGCGCCTTGCGCGCGCCGTCCGGCTGAATTAACCCCCTGATCAGGAAGCCCCGGTTACGGTCGATCGGATCCCTTCCAGACACACCCCAGACTCGATCCAGTCCACGACCAACAGGCGGAACCGATGGTGAAGACAAGAGAGAACGACCCCATCGGCACCTCCATCGAGGACTCACTCGCCGCCGGCCTGCGGATGCTGGACGGGCAATCGATCCTGGTGACGGGGGGCACCGGCTCCTTCGGGCGGCGCTTCGTGGACACGGTGATGCGCCAAGCCAAGCCGCGCCGCGTCATCGTCTTCTCACGCGACGAGTTCAAGCAGTACGAGATGCAGCAGCGCATGCCGGCGGACTGGGCGCCGACCCTGCGCTACTTCATCGGCGACGTGCGCGACCGCGAAAGGCTGGAGCTGGCGATGCGCGGGGTCGATTTCGTCGTCCACGCCGCCGCGCTGAAGCATGTGCCGGCCGCTGAATACAACCCGATGGAATGCATCAACACCAACGTCTACGGGGCGGAGAACGTGATGCGCGCCGCCTTGTCGACGGGGGTACGCCGGGTCATCGCGCTGTCCACCGACAAGGCGGCCAACCCGATCAATCTCTACGGCGCCAGCAAGCTGGCGGCCGACAAGATCTTCATCGCCGCCAACAACCTGTCGGGGACGCTCGACACGCGCTTCTCGGTGGTGCGCTATGGCAATGTGGTGGGCTCGCGCGGTAGCGTCGTGCCGCTGTTCCGCAAGCTGATCGACCAGGGCGCCGACCATCTGCCGGTGACCGACGAGCGGATGACCCGCTTCTGGATCACCCTGCAGCACGGCGTCGATTTCGTGCTGTCCTGCTTCGCCATGATGCAGGGCGGCGAGATCTTCGTGCCCAAAATCCCCAGCATGCGGATCGGCGACCTCGCCCGCGCGATGGCGCCGGATCTGCCACTCAGGCTGGTCGGCATCCGGCCTGGCGAGAAGCTGCACGAGGTGATGATCACCGAGGACGATTCCCGCCAGACCTACGAGCTGTCCGACCGCTACGTCATCGAGCCGGCCTTCGCTTTCTGGCAGCACGCCCCCTACGAACGGCTGGACGCCCGCCCGGTCACCGACGGCTTCCGCTACGCCAGCGACGGCAACGACGACTGGCTGGACGGCGACCGGCTGCGCAGCCTGCTGGGCGAGGCGTCGTGACCGCCGCGGCCCTGCCCTTCCCGCCCCCTTTTCTGCCCTATGGTCGGCAGAGCGTCGACGAGGAGGACATCGCCGCCGTCGCGGCGGTCCTGCGCGGCGACTGGCTGACCCAGGGGCCAGCGGTCGCCGCCTTCGAGCGGGCGCTCGCCGGCCGGGTCGGGGCGCGGGACACGGTGGCCTGCGCCAACGGCACGGCGGCGCTGCGGCTGGCCTACACGGCGCTGGATCTGGGGCCGGGCGACGCGGTGGTCGTGCCCGCCAACACCTTCCTCGCCACGGCCTCGGCCGCCCATCACGCCGGGGCGGAGGTCGCCTTCGCCGATGTCGATCCCGCCACCGGGCTGATGGGGGTGGAGCAGGCCGAGGCCGCCATCGCGCGCGGCCGGGCCGCCGGATGGCGGGTGCGCGCCCTGGTGCCGGTCCATTACGCCGGCCAGACTGCCCCGATGGCGGCGTTGGGCGCGCTCGCCCGTGCCGAGCGGCTGGCGGTGGTCGAGGACGCCTGCCACGCCGTCGGCAGCGTCGAGCTGGCAACCGGCCGCGCGCCTGTTCCCGTTGGGGCCTGCAGCGAAAGCGCGCTCACCGTCTTCTCCTTCCATCCGGTCAAGACCATCGCCGCCGGCGAGGGCGGGGCGGTCACCGGCAACGATCCAGGCCTGATGGCGCGGGTCCGCAGCCTGTGCAACCACGGCATGCGCCGGGCGCCGGGCGGCGATCCCGCCGCCGATCATGCCTTCGCCGATCCCGGAGCGGCCTTCGACGCAGACGGCATGCCGAACCCCTGGTATTACGAGATGCCGGAGCCGGGATTCAACCACCGGCTGTCTGACATCCATGCAGCCCTCGCGCTCAGCCAGATCCGGCGCCTCGACGCCTTCGTGGAGCGCCGTCGCCGGCTGATGGCGCTCTACGCCGAGTGGCTGGCGCCCCTGGCGCCGCTGGTCGAGTCCCCGGCCACCGTGCCCTGGTGCGACCCGGCCTGGCATCTCTGCGCGGTCCGCATCGATTTCGCCGCCGCCGGCCGCTCGCGGGCGCGGGTGATGGCGGCGTTGCGCGCGGACGGCATCGGCAGCCAGGTCCATTACATCCCGGTCCACCGCCAACCCTTCTGGCGCCGCCGCTACGGCGACGCGGATCTGCCGGGGGCCATGATGCATTACGCCCGGACGCTGTCGCTGCCGCTGTTCCCCGGCATGGCCGACGCCGACGTGGAACGGGTCGCCGCCGGGCTTGAACGGGCGCTGACCGGTGCCATCTCGTGACAGGATGGCGAATCCGTTAGCCTTTTTTTCGGGATGGACGGATAAGAATTGTTATCCGGGACGCTATAGTGCCTAAGCCGAAAGCCAGAGGTGTGATGGTCCCGGCCATGCCCGCTCTCCCTCTGTGCGCTGCGTACGGAACCCGCCCTTGTTTCGCAACACGCTTTGGAATCTGCTTGGCGAGGGGCTGCCGATGCTGGCGGCCCTGCTGTCGATTCCGTGGCTTCTCGCCGCCGTCGGCATGGAGCGCTTCGGCGCCCTGACCCTGATCTGGGCGCTGCTCGGCTATCTGGCCGTGCTCGACCTCGGGCTGGGGCGTTCCCTGGTCCAGATCGTCGCCGAACGGGTCGGGCGGGGCGGTGCAAGGTCGGAACGGGACGGACCCGGGCTCGACAAGGGGGGCGGAGCGGAAGGAACGGCGGGGATCGCCGGCCCGGCCATCGCCATCATGGCGCTGCTCGGCCTGCTGACCGGCGGGGTCGTCGCCGCGCTCGCCGGGGGGCTGGCGGACCGCTTCCTCCTGGGATCGGGCACGCCGTCCAAGGAAATCCGGGACAGCCTGATGGTGGTGGCGGCCATCGTCCCCATCGCCCTGGTGTCGGCCGGGCTGCGCGGCGTGCTGGAGGCCTACCAGCGCTTCCGGCCGATCAATCTGGTGCGGATGACCGTCGGCGTCCTGAACTACCTCAGCCCGCTCTGCGTCCTGCCGTTCAGCCAGAGCCTGGTCCCGGTCATCGCCGCCATCGCGGTAGGGCGGCTGATCGGCATGGTCGCCTACGGGGTGCTGGCGGTCCGGCTGGTGCCCGATCTGGTCCGGCCGGCGCGCTACGGCCGGCAATCCCTGCGCCGGCTGTTCACCATGAGCGCCTGGATGATGCTGAACAACCTGATCGGCCCGGCGATGCTGTACGCCGACCGCTTCATCCTGCTCAGCCTGGTGCCGGCCGCCTTGGTGGCTTTCTATACCACCCCCTTCGAGATCCTGACCCGGCTGATGGTGGTCCCGGGCGCCCTGTCGATGGCGCTGTTCCCGCTGGCCTCCAGCCTGTTCCGGCGCGATCCCGCCGCCCTGCCCCGCATGCTCGACGCCGCCGGCCATCTGACGCTGGCCGTGTTCCTGGCCGTCCAGGCGGGGGTGATCGTCGGCGGCGACACGGTGCTGGAGCTTTGGCTCGGCCCCGCCTTCGCCGCCAACAGCGGGCCGATCCTGTCGATCCTGACGCTGGGAGTCTTCTTCAACGCGACTGCCTATGTGCCCTACACCCTGATCCAAGGGGTCGGGCGGGTCGACGTGACGGCAAGGCTGCAACTGGCCGAGTTGCCGGTCTATCTCGGTGTTCTGTGGTTCCTGGCCGACCGCTACGGCGCCACCGGCGCCGCCATCGCCTGGAGTCTGCGGACCGCCGCCGATTGCGGGTTGCTGCTGGTTCTGCTGCCCCGGCTGGCGCCGGGGACCGGGGCCGCGGCGCGGACCATCGGGCTGCGCGCCGGAACCGCCGGTCTCGCCGGGCTGGCGGGGCTGCTGATCGGTGGTCCGCTCGGTGCGGCGGTCGGCCTGCTGGGGCTGGCCGCAGTCGGATGGGGCGTCGTCCGCCGGCTGCTCGGCACGCGGTCGTGGAGGCGTCTGTCGGGCAAGCACCTGTCGGCGAGCCGGCTGTCGGCGCCAATCCGCCAGTCCCGCCGGGACATCGTGCCGGATCGGCTGGTCGATACCGTCTGATCCAAGGACCGGAACACTGGAGCGGCGGCAGGGAGTTCCTTTGCCGCTGGAAATGCGCTATGTCAGCGCGATCTCTTTTGCAACGCTTGTTTGGAGCAAGGCCATGGCCGAGGGAACTGTGGACTATTACGCGATGGTCGAAGAGGCGTGGCAGCTGAGCGACACCGCCCGCGACTATGTGAAGAACGCCGGCCGTGAGGTCGACAACACCGAGCTGTGGGAGAAGGTGTTCGCGCCGTCGCCGCTGCTCGACATCGACCGTACCCGCGCCGAGGGCGGCCAGCCGCTCCAGAAGATCTTCTTCAAGAACCCCTACGGTCTGCAGTACCGCGCCGACCACAAGGACTGGATCCCGTTCCGCCACGGCGCGCTAGACCCGGCCTATCTCCAGGTGGTCTGACCCGTTTCCGCTCCCGATTCCTCCGTCCGGGAGCGGCCTCGTGGGTGTGGGTCTCGGGAGGTCCCTGGGGAGGGCTGAGGCATGTCGCGGTTGGTGGCCGGCTCTGGCTTCGCGCTCGATTTCGACGAGGCCCGGCTGGCGAACGGCTTCGTGCACGACGCCTTCACGACCCAGCCCGAAGCCCGCGGGCTCGCTGCCGGGGCGACCGGCGTCACCGTCGCGCGCGTCGTCGACGGCCGGTGGCACGACACCAGCCTGACCTACACCGCGACGGGAAGCGGCAACGCCCTGACCGCGCGCTTCACCGGTCTGACCGACCGCGACGGCGCCGGCGCCCAGCGCTACCGGATCGAGGGCATCGACGTCGTCCTGCCCGCTGGCCAGCTCGACCGGCTCGGCGTCCGCGTCTTCCAGGGATTGACCGAGATCGTCGGCGCCGAGGGCGACGACGTCTTCTACATGGGTGTTCCGGCCGGCCGCTCCTTTGACGGCGGGGCGGGGAGCGATCGCGCCATCTACGGCGCCGACCCCCGGCGCTATGCCCTGCGCGACGGTGCCTACCAAGCGGAAATCCCGGTCGTGGTCGCCTTG
Source organism: Azospirillum agricola (assembly GCF_017876095.1). GTDB lineage: Bacteria > Pseudomonadota > Alphaproteobacteria > Azospirillales > Azospirillaceae > Azospirillum > Azospirillum agricola. The sequence goes on along the minus strand of NZ_JAGINM010000034.1, from coordinate 37,328 downwards.
GGCGACGGGCGCCACGCGGTGGTGTCCACCCGGGCCACCGACATCCTGGCGGGGGTCGAGACCGTCACCATCGACGGGCGGACCACGGCGACCGCCGCCGTCGCCTTCGATGCGCTGGGCTATCTGGCTGGGAACCGCGACCTCGCCCTGGCCTTCGGCACCGACACCGTCGCCGCCGCCCGACATTACGCCCAGTCGGGGCGGAACGAGCGGCGCACGACCACGGGCTTCGACGTCTACGGCTATCTGGGGTCGAACCCCGACGTGCTGGCCGCCGTCGGGGTCGACGCCCAGGCGGCGGAACGCCATTACCTGACCAACGGCCTGCGCGAGGGGCGGACAACCGGCGGCTTCGATCCCTACGCCTACCTCGCGGCCAATGCGGACGTGCGCGCCGCCGTCGGCGCCGATCCGGCGGCAGCGCTGCTCCACTACGCTTGGTGCGGCTTTGCCGAAGGGCGCACCACCCGGTTCGACGCGCGCGCCTATCTGGCCGCCAACCCCGACCTCGTGGCCGTCTTCGGCTTCGACGCGGCGGCGGGTGCCCGGCACTACGTCCAGTTCGGCGCCTCGGAAGGGCGGAGCATCCGCTTCGACGCGGCTGCGTATCTGGCGGCCAACCCGGACGTGGCGGCCGTGGTCGGAGGCGACGCCGCCGCCGCGCTGGAGCACTACATCATCCACGGCTTTGTCGAGCGCCGACCGCTGCGCGCCGCGTCGGCACTGGGGCCTGGGGCCGATGCAGTCGCCGGCACCGTCGGCAACGACACCCTCAGCGGCACCGTTGGCAACGACAGCGTCACGGGGCTGGACGGCATCGACACCTTCGTTCTGGCCGGCGCCCTCAGCGCCTACGCCCTCGCCTTCGACGGCAGCGGCGATCTGGTGGTCACCGGCGCCGACGGCGCCGACACGCTGAGCGGCGTCGAGATGCTCCAGGCGACCGACGGGCTGTTCCCGGTGGGTTCGTTGGTGACTTTTTCCTTTCCCGCTTTGAGCGGTGTGCCTGTGTCGGCGGCGGCGACCGCCGGGAACGATTATCTGGTTGGCACTGACAACGCCGACGTGCTGGGCGGCGGGGCCGGAAACGACACCATCAGCGGGTTGGCCGGCAACGATCAACTGTTTGGTGGAACCGGCAACGATGCGCTGCTGGGCGGAGCCGGGATGGACACCCTTGACGGCGGCGCCGGCAATGACCTGTTGTTCGGCGGTGCCGGCGACGACCGGCTGAACGGCGACATCATCGACGTGTCGGGCAACGACACGCTGCTGGGCGAGGCCGGCAACGACTGGCTGGACGCCGGCGAGGGGGTCGACTGGCTCGACGGCGGTGCCGGCAACGACACGCTCTATGGCGGGATGGGAGCCGACGTGCTGCGCGGTGGCGAGGGCGATGACATCCTGTTCGGCGACGTCTATTCCGACCGCACCCACGCCATCGCGGTGCCCGCCTCTTCGACCCTATCCCACGACGACGTGCTGCTGGGTGGGGCCGGCAACGACACGCTGATCGGCGGCTACGGGGCCGACCTGCTGGATGGGGGTACCGGCGCCGACTGGTTCTCGGTGCGCAACCTCAACGAATCGACGCTCGCCAGCCCCGACGTCATCATCAACTTCAACGGCCCTGCCGTCGCCGCCCAGGCACTGCTGGGAATGGCCGGCTACGGCACCATCGGGGCGGAGGGCGACCGCATCGACGTGTCGGAGATCGACGCCATCACCGCCACGCCCGTCAACGACACCTTCACCTTCATCGGAACAGCAGGATTTTCGGCCGCTGGGCAACTGCGCTATACGGTGTCCGGTGCGGTCACCCTGATCGAGGGCGACGTGGACGGCGATCGCGTTGCCGATTTCCGCATCCAGGTGAACATCGCCAACTATGGCTTCACGGCCTTTGATTTCATTCTTTGAAGCCATTAAATCATGAAAATAAACAATTGCGATACGCGGCCGCTGGCGCGGGTGATCGTTGTCAGCTACAACTCGGCCGCCTACGTCAACCGCTGCCTTGCTGCTCTGGCTCTTCAGACCGAGGAGCGGTTCGAGACGGTGGTGGTCGACAACGCCTCGCGCGACGCTGACGCTATCCAACTGCCGGACGACCCGCGTTTTTCCCTGATCCGCCTGTCGGAGAACACCGGTTTTGCCGCCGCCAACAACACCGGTGCGCGTGGGGCCGAAGCCCCCTGGATCGTCACGCTCAACCCGGATGCATTCGCAGAGCCGGGCTGGCTGCGCGCGCTGCTTGATGCGGCGGCTACCTATCCCGATGTGGCGATGTTTGGTTCAACCCAACTGTCGGCCGATGATCCGACCCGGCTGGACGGGGTGGGTGACCGTTACGCCGGCTTCGGGGTGTTCTGGCGCGGTGGCGTCGGACGTCCCGCCTTGCGGCCCTTTGCGGATGGGGAAACCTTCTCGCCCTGCGCCGCCGCAGCCATGTACCGGCGCGACCTGTTCGAGCGGGTGGGTGGCTTTGACGAGGCCTTCTTCTGCTACGGCGAGGATGTCGATCTCGGTTTCCGTATCCGCTTGGTCGGCGGCGGGTGCCGACAGGTTGGGGCGGCGGTGGTCCACCATGTCGGCTCGGGCATTACCAAGGAGTATGGCGACTTCAGCTTGTTCCACACCGTCCGCAACGGGCTGTGGATCCTGGCGAAGAACATGCCTTTCCCCCTGATCCTGGCGAGCGCGCCGCTCTACGTCCTGGCCACGACCTATCTGCTGCTGTTTCGTTGGCGGGGGGAGTCGGCCCGCACCGTGCGGCGAGGGCTGCGCGCGGCCCTGTCCGGACTGGGTGGCGTGCTCCGTCGACGCCGCGTCGTTCAGGCCGGCCGTTGCGTTTCTCAGCGGGCACTGATGGCGGCGATGATCTGGGATCCGCGGGCGATCCGGCGCGGGGACTGATCACCCTTCTGCAACCCCTCATTTCAGAGGAACGGGCGCTCGCCAAATAGTGAGAGCCACCCCTTTTTCGCGGGATTTTTCGGCCTGTTCCGCATGCAAATCATCCTTTCGAATAATCACCTCAGAGCCATCCCGAATCGGCCAGTCACGGCGGGAACAAGAAATTATACCCCGAACATGTTGAAAATCATCTCCCCCCTTCTTGCCATGGCTAGCCCGCTTTAATGAATTGTTAAGGTCATTTTTTTGGCCACATTAGGGTCAACGAACGCCTTTCACACACACTCGTCAGCAGCGACCGGCGGAAATACCAGACCGGAACGGGCCCTTGCTTGCCCGCAGTCCGGTCGGCCGCCATCCCAAGGAGGAAGACCTGTGCGCGACGTACTGATTGCGGATGCTGGCCTCGACGATCTCGCCCTGTTGCTCGACCAATGCGGGCCGGATGTCCATGTCGTTCCGGTCGCGGCGGCGGGCGATGCCCACGACGCCCTGTCCCAGGCGCTCGCCCAGCGCCCGGCGGTCATTCATCTTCTGGCGCATGGCGAACCGGGCGCGGTCCGCATCGGCGCGCAGGCTCTCGACACGGCGTCTCTCGCCGGCCGCGTCTGGCCGCAAGCCCCCGACACCGCGATCCTGATCCATGCCTGCGACACCGGCGCCGATGGCGGCCGCTTCGTCGAGGCGCTCGCCCAGGCGACTGGCGCGCGGGTCGCCGCCTCCTCGCGGGCCGTCGGCCACGCCGATCTGGGCGGCTCCTGGGATCTCGACGTCATGACCGCGCCGGTCGCCGCCAAGGCCCCCTTCGCCACCACCGAAGGCTGGGTGCATGTGCTGGCCTACACCGGCACCCCCACAGACGGCGACGACACGCTGGTCGGCGACAACACCGGCAACGTCATCAACGGCGGCGCGGGCAACGACTCGATCGTCGGCGGCACGGGCAACGACAGCCTGATCGGCGGCGCCGGGAATGATACGCTGGTGGGCGGCGGCAACGACGGTCTGGCGGGCGACACGCTGAACGGCGGCCTCGGCGCCGACCATTACGTCGGCGGCAACGGCTTCACCGCCGTCACCTACGAGGACGCGACGACCGGCATCACCCTCGACCTGGGCAATCCGTCGAACAACACCGGCGAGGCCGCCGGCGACACCTTCGAGGACATCCAGCGCTGGATCGGCACCAACCACGACGACAGCATGACCGCCGGCGACGGCCCGGTCTGGTTCTGGGGCCATGACGGCAACGACGTCGAGCACGGCAGCGCCCACAACGACACGCTGGAGGCCGGCAACGGCGACGACACCGTGTTCGGCGGTGCCGGTGACGACCTGATCTACGGCCGCGCCGACAACGACGTGCTGCACGGCGAGGCCGGCAACGACACCATCGGCGGCGGCAACGGCGACGACCTGATCGAGGGTGGGGCGGGCAACGACCGCATCTTCGGCGACTGGGGCCGCGACACGATGAACGGCGGCGACGGCGACGACACCTTCGAGGCCGGCGAGGTGGAGTCCGGCGGCTATGCCGAGACGCAGTCCGACATCATCAACGGCGGCGCCGGCAACGACGTCTACCTGATCGCCAACCAACTCGAGGCCGGGACGGTCGCCTACGACGGCGGCACCGGCACCGACACGCTGCGCGTCAGCTCGGTCGCCCTCACCAACTACGAGGGCAAGGTCACCCCGGCGTCGGCCACGGTCGACATCACCGGCATGACGCTGACCAGCGTCGAGAACCTGGATCTGGTCGGCGCCAACCCCCACCACATCGTCATGACCGCCGCGCAGGCCGCCGGCTTCGAGCGGATTACTGGGGTCAAGACCGGCGACACCCTCACCATCAGCGGCGTGACCCTGACCGGAACGGTCAGCGAAGGCACCGGAGCCGCGCTCGCGGCCGGCGCGGTCGCTATGGAGACGGTCGACGGCAACACGGTCCTGCACATCGGCACCGACGCCACGGCCGGCGCCGACCTCAGCATCACCATCGCCGGCACCCTGACCGCCACCGACATCCTGCTCGGCGAGGGCGGCATCGGCTTCGGCGTCACCCCGACCGGCCCGGTCGTCTCCCCGCCGCCTCCCCCTCCCCCGCCGCCCGTCGGCGAGGAAACCGTCCCTGGCGAGACCGTGCCCGGCGGCACCGGCGGCGTGGTGGCCGGCACCAACGACGGCGACACGCTGACCGCCGACGACAGCGGCGCCCGCCTCTGGGGCCTCGGCGGGGCCGACCTGCTGGTGGGCGGAGCCGGCAACGACACGCTGATCGGCGGCTGGGGCGTGGACACGATGCGCGGCGGCGCCGGCAACGATCTGTTCATGGCCGGCCAGAACGTTTCGGGCGGCTATTCGGAGGCCCAGGCCGACGTGATCGAGGGTGGCGCCGGCAACGACCGTTACCTCGTCGTCAACCAGAACGACGCCGGGACGGTCAGCTTCGACGGCGGCACCGGCACCGACACGCTGGAGATCAGCAGCGACGACCTCACCTACGACGACATCGCAGCCGACATCTACCAGTCCACCATCGCCGCCTCGCCAGCCATCGACATCACCGGCATGACGCTGACCAGCGTGGAGGCGCTGGAGCTGACCGGGGCCCGGGGCCACGACGTGACCCTGACCGGCGCGCAGGCCCAGGGCTTCGCGACCATCACGGGCGGCGCCGGCACCGACGTGCTGCGCATCGGCGGTAGCGCCAATCTGTCCGCCGTGGCGGTGTCGGGCATCGAGACCATCGCCCTGACCGACGCGGCCTCCACCCTGACCTTGTCCTCCGCTCAACTCGCCGGCTTGTCGGTGACGGGCGCGGGGGCCGGGAACAGCCTGGTGGTCGGCGCCGCCGGCACCGGTGCGACCATCGACGTGAGCGGCGCCGGGCTGGCCGGCTTCGGCCAAGTCGCGGTGACCGGCTCGGCCGGCGACGACACCATCACCGTGGGCGGCACGGGCGCCACCACCGTGACCGGCGGCGCCGGGGCGGACGTCTTCCACATCGCCGCCGGCACCACCGGCAGCGTCACCATCACCGACGCCGCCATCGGCGACCGGCTGGTGATCGACGGGCTGACGCTGGACGGCACGCTGGGTCTGGGCGACGGCGCCGACCTGCTGGCCGGCGGCGTCCAGGCCGAGACGGTCGGCGGCAACACGGTCCTGCATTTCGGCCGCGACGCAGTGGCCGGTGCCGACCTGACCGTCACCCTGGCCGGGACCTTCGACCCGACGCAATTCCAGCTGACCGGCGGCGGCGTGACGTTGGGCGAGGTGGTGGTGTCCCCGCCCCCTCCCCCGCCCCCTCCCCCGCCGCCGCCCGTGACGGAGCCGGTCTCTCCCCCTCCTCCCCCTCCTCCGCCGGTGACCGAGCCGGTCTCTCCCCCGCCGCCTCCGCCCCCGCCGGTATCGGAGCCGGTGTCCCCGCCGCCCCCGCCGCCGCCGGTGACGCAGCCAGTGTCCCCGCCGACGCTGGAGCCGGTCGAACTGGTGAACGACGCCCCCACGGTCCAGGCCGACAAGACGGTGACGATGCGGGAGAAGACCGCCGCCGTGTCGCTCGGCATCGCCGCCCCCACGGACATCAACGGGGACGCGCTGTCAGTGACGGTCACCGGCGTGCCGGCCGGCGGCACCGTCCGTCTGGCCGACGGTTCGGCGGTCGCCGTCAACCAGACGCTGACGGCCGGTGATCTGCCGGGCCTGAGCTTCGTGGCGGCGGATGGCGTCACCGGCGGCGCCGGGGCCTTCTCCTACAGCGTGAGCGACGGCCGGGGCGGCGTGGCGGCCCAGAGCGTCGCGGTGCAGGTCACTCCGCTTTCCGCCGTGATGGCGAACTTCGACGCCCTTGCCTACATCGCCTCCTACTCGGATCTGGCGGCGGCGCTGGGCACCGATACGGCGGCGGCGGCCCAGCACTTTGTCGCGCAGGGTGCGGCGGAAGGCCGGACGGTCACTTTCGACGCGCTTGCCTACATCGCCTCCTACCCGGATCTGGCGGCGGCCTTCGGCACCGACACGGTGGCGGCGACCAAGCATTACATCGAGACCGGGCGGGCCGAGGGCCGGGCCGTCAGCTTCGACGCGCTTGCCTACATCGCCTCCTACCCGGATCTGGCGGCGGCCTTCGGCACCGACACGGCGGCGGCGACCAAGCATTACATCGAGACCGGGCGGACCGAGGGCCGGGCCGTCAGCTTCGACGCCTACGGCTATCTGGCGGCGAACCCCGATCTGGTGCAGGTCTTCGGTGTAAACACGACGGCGGCCGCTCAGCACTACATCCAGAGCGGCATGACCGAGGGGCGCACCGCCAGCTTCGACGCGCTGCGCTACATCGCCAGCAACCCGGACCTGATGCAGGCCATCGGTCCGGACACGACGGCGGCCGAGTTGCACTACATCCAGCACGGCTTTGCCGAGAACCGCTCGACGACCGCCTTCGACCCGGCGGCCTATCTGGCAGCCAACCCCAGCATCGGCGCCGTCTTCGGTACCGAGCCGGGGGCCGTGGAACTGGCCTACATCCAGCAGAGCACCTCGACGGCGGCGCCGGTTGCGGTGGCGATGCTGGCGGCGGGAATGACCGGGTCGGCCTCGCTGGGGATCGACGGTTCCTACCAGGACCAGAGCGCCGCTTCGGCGTCCCTCGGCATCCTGGTGGCCGCCGACGGCGGGCTCAATGGTCAGCGCCGGCCGGATCTGCCGGCCTGACGGCAGGGTTCGATTTCATCGATGCGCAGGACGTGACGACGGCGCCGGGGTTTCCCGGCGCCGTTTTCCGTCATGGCCGGGCGGGTTTGCCCTGGACGGGCGTGGCCGCGACGGCGTCGATGACCAGTCGATGCCCCCGCTCCTCGTCCGGCGGCAGGGCGGCGATGGCTTTCGGCGCCAGGGGCTTCGGCCCCTTGACGATCAGGCGGCTGGACGCGCCGGTGCTCTCGACCCGGTAGGTGAACTCCGTGGCGGGAAGCCGGCCGCTGGGGGTGGCTCGCCACTCCGTGCCCGGGAGCGTCACCGCCAGCGATCCGTCCGGCCGGCGCACCGGTGGTTCGAAGCGCGGCGCGCGGTCGAGATCCAGGATGATCCGCACCGCGCCGTCGCTGTTTCCGGTCCGGATCCGGGCGACATGGGCGGCCGGAACGGTGGCTGCCGGCTTCGGGCTGGCCGCCGCCTCCGGTACCGGAGATGGCACGGGACGCGGGGGCGGCAGGGCAGGATCCGGTTGCGCGTCCGGGCGTGGCTTGGGAAGCGGCGCGGCGGCGGGTGAGGCGGGCGGCGGTTCGACGCTGGCCGTCGTCCGGGGCGACGGTAAAACGGGGGGCGGTGCTGGAACTGGCGCGGGAGGAGGCGCCGGCACCGGGGCGGATGCCGTCGGGAAGCCACCGGGGCGGTTCTCGGCTCGGCCGCTTTGCAAGTAATGGGTGTAGCCGCTGCTCATCCGGCCGTCGCGCACGGCGGCGGCGACATCGGGGTTGGCGGCGAGGTAGCCGGACTCGCGCCAGCCCGGCGGCGGCAGCGTCGCCGGGTCGACCGTCTTTTCCAGATGCAGCCAGTCGGACAGCACCGTGGGCAGCGACCAGCGCAGGCCCAGTCCCTGAGCCGCCAGGGAGAGCCACAGCGGTGTCAGCAACAGCAGCAGAAGGCGAAGGATATTCGGCAGAAGAGACAAGATCGGACGCATGCGGCGGTTGGCGGGGCAAACAAGGTTCGGAGACCCTGCAAATACGTTCTGGGCTGTCCTTTCCGGCGACGACGTTGCGCTTGAATGCGTACTCCTATCGGTATGTCCAGGTCCAGGAAAAGCCGGGATGACCGCTGGGTGTTACTCCATCGTTCGAGGTGGTGACAAGGTGACGGGATGCGCATTTTCGGTACGGTGCAGCCTTTCGGCGCCTCCCATAAAGTTTTCGGAACCGGAAAGCCTCATGGAAAACACGCAGAACGGGCCGGCGAACGAACCGACCTCCTATGGTCCGACCCAGAACGGTCCGGCCCACCCTGGGCGAAGCGACGCTGGAACGGATCCCGCGATCGGTCCCAAGATCGACGCGGGCATCGCCGGGCTGGTGGCGGCGTTGCGCATCCTGGGCGTTCCGGCCGATTACGAGAGCATCCGCCATGCCTGCGGCGGCGAGGCGCCGGATCTGGCCGGGCTGGTCCGGCAGGCACAGCGCCTCGGCGCCAAGGCGCGGGTGGTCAAGACCTCGTGGGAGCGGCTGGAGCGCACGCCGCTGCCGGCCCTGGTGCCCGGCCCCGACGGCGGCTTCCTGGTGCTGGCCAAGGCCAACGCCGACCGCGTGCTGGTCCACGACGCGGTGAGCGGGCAGACCCGCGTCATCGACCGCGCCGCCTTCGAGCCGCTGTGGTCGGGCCGCCTGCTGTGCCTCGGCCGCAAGGGCGCCATGGGCATGGGGCAGGCGCGCTTCGACGGGCGCTGGATCGGGTCGGTGGCCTGGAAGTACCGCGGCATCCTGGGCGAGGTGCTGCTCGCCTCCTTCTTCATCCAGCTCTTCGCGCTGGTGACGCCGCTGTTCTTCCAGGTCGTCGTCGACAAGGTGGTGGTCCACCGCAGCATCGGCACGCTCGACGTGCTGATGGTCGGCATGCTGGCCGTCATCCTGTTCGAGGCGGTGCTGGGGGGCCTGCGCACCTACACCTTCGCCCACACCGCCAACCGGCTGGACGTGGAGCTCGGCGCCAAGCTGTACCAGCGGCTGCTGTCGCTTCCCATGGGCTATTTCGCCGCCCGGCGCGTCGGCGACAGCGTCGCCCGCGTGCGCGAGCTGGAGACGATCCGCAACTTCATGACCAGCTCGACCATCACGCTGGTGCTGGATTTGCTGTTCACGGTGGTCTTCCTCGGCGTGATGATGGTCTACAGCCCGATGCTGACGGCGGTGGTCGCGGCCTCCTTCCCGGTCTACGTCGCCATCAGCCTGATCGCGACGCCGATCCTGCGCCGCCGGCTGGACGAGAAGTTCGCGCGCGGCGCCGAGAATCAGAGCTTCCTGGTCGAGACCGTCTCGAGCATCGAGACCGTCAAGGCGATGGCGGTCGAGCCGCGCATGCAGCGCAAATGGGAAGACCAGCTGTCGGGCTACGTCACCGCCGGCTTCCGCGCCGGCAACCTGAACAACATCGCCAGCCAGAGCGTGCAGTTCGTCTCCAAGCTGTCGACCATGGCCGTGCTGTGGCTGGGGGCCAAGCTGGTGATCGAAGGCAGCCTGACGGTGGGCGAGCTGGTTGCCTTCAACATGTTCGCCGGCCGCGTCGTCCAGCCGGTGCTGCGCATTGCCCAGCTCTGGCAGGATTTCCAGCAGGTGCGGCTGTCGATGCAGCGCATCGGCGACATCCTGAACACCGCGCCCGAGCCGCTCCAGAGCGCCGGCAAGGGTGCCATGCCGGCCATCAAGGGCGACCTGACCTTCGACCACGTGACCTTCCGCTACCGCCACGACGGGCCGGAGACGCTGAGCGACGTGTCGCTGCATATCCCGGCCGGGCAGGTGGTCGGCGTGGTCGGCACGTCCGGCTCGGGCAAGAGCACGCTGGCCAAGCTGCTGCAACGCTTCCACATGCCCGAGCGCGGCCGGGTGATGGTGGACGGCACCGACCTGTCGACCGCCGACGCGGTGTGGCTGCGCCGCCAGATCGGCGTGGTGCTCCAGGACAACGTGCTGTTCTCCGGCACCATCCGCGAGAACATCGCGCTGACCGACCCGACCATGGACATGGCCCGCGTCGTCGCGGCGGCGAAGCTGGCCGGCGCCCACGACTTCATCGCCGAGCTGCCGGACGGCTACGACACGGTGGTGGGCGAGCGCGGGGCCAGCCTGTCGGGCGGCCAGCGGCAGCGCGTCGCCATCGCCCGCGCGCTCGTCACAAACCCGCGCATCCTGATCTTCGACGAGGCCACGTCGGCGCTCGACCATGAATCCGAACGCATCATCCAGGCCAACATGCGCCGCATCTGTGCCGGACGGACGGTGCTGATCATCGCCCACCGCCTGTCCACGGTCGCCATCGCCGACCGCATCGTCACCGTCGAGCGCGGCCGGGTCGTCGAGGACGGCGCGCCGGACGAGCTGCTGCGGCGGGGCGGGCGCTACGCCATCCTGTTCCGCGGCCAGATGGGGCAGCCGGTGGCGCCAGCTCCGGTGGCGCAGCAACAGGTGGCCGCCCAACCGGGCGGTCTGATCAGCCAGGCGGCGGGTTGAGGAGAGCGATCATGACCAAGTCCCAGGGCGCGACCCTTCCCGCAACCGCCAAGGCGGCTCCCGGCCCCGCGGTCAAGCCCGCCACCGCTCCTGTCCCGGCTCCCACCAACAACGTCCGCCGCCTGCCGACGCGGCGGCGCGACGAGATCGACTTCCTGCCGGCGGCGCTGGAGATCATGGAGCGCCCGCCCTCGCCCACCGCGCGGACTTTCAGCGCCGTCATCATGCTGGCCTTCGCGGCGGCGGTGACCTGGGCCTGGGTCGGCGAGATCGACGTGGTCGCGGTGGCCCAGGGGCGCGTGGTGCCGAGCGGGCGCACCAAGACCATCCAGCCGATGGAGGCCGGCGTCGTCCGCGCCATCCGCGTCGAGGACGGCCAGCTGGTCAAGGCCGGCGATCTGCTGATCGAGCTGGACGCGACCGAGGCGACCGCCGACCGCGACCGCCTGCGCTCCGATCTGGCCGCCGCGCGGGCCGAGGCGGCGCGGCTGCGTGCCGCGCTGGAGATCGACCGGGGCAACGCCGACGCCGCCCGCGCCTTCGTGCCCCCGGCCGGGCTGCCGCCTGCGCTCGCCCAGATGCAGCGCCAGCTTCTCGACAGCCAGATCGCCGAGCAGCGCGCCAAACTCGCCGCCATCGACCGCGAGCAGGCCCGTCGCGAGGCCGACCGTGCCACCGTGGTGCAGACCGTCAACAAGCTGACCGTCACCCTGCCGCTGATCCGTGAGCGCGCGGAGGCGTTGCGCTCGCTCTCGGCGCAGGGCACCACCTCGCGTTTCCAGTACCTTCAGCTCCAGCAGGATCTGGTCGGGCAGGAGCAGGAGCTGCTGGTCCAGAAGATCCGGATGACCGAATCCGATGCCTCGCTCGCCGCCAACGCCGAGCAGCGCAACCAGACCGAGGCGGAGTTCCGCCGCTCCCTCTACACCGGGCTGGCGGAGGCCGAACGCAAGGCCGCCTCGCTGGAACAGGATCTCGCCAAGGCCGAGCAGCGCGTCTCGCTGCAACGGCTGACGGCGCCGGTCGACGGCTACGTCCAGCAGCTAGCCGTGCACACGGTCGGCGGCGTGGTGACCACCGCCCAGCCGCTGCTGGTGCTGGTGCCCGAGGATAGCCGGCTGGAGGTCGAGGCCTTTGTCCAGAACAAGGACATCGGTTTCATCGAGCCCGGACAGGTGGCGGAGGTCAAGGTCGACACCTTCTCCTTCACCAAATACGGGCTGATCCCCGGCCGGGTCGCCTCGCTGTCGGGCGACGCGGTGCAGCAGGCCTCGGCCGAGAAGAACACCGACAAGACGGCGGCCAAGGCGGCTGAGACCGGCTCGGTCTACGCCGCGCGGATCGCGCTCGACCGCGACACGCTGGACGTGGACGGCCGCGCCACCCGGCTGGCGCCGGGCATGACGGTGACCACGGAGATCAAGACCGGCCGCCGCCGCATCGCCGACTACCTGCTCTCCCCCCTGTCGCGCCGCGCCCAGGAGGCGATGCACGAGCGCTGAGGAAGGGTGTTCAGCCCACCAGATCGTGGTGGACGGTCGAGGCGTCGAAGAACAGGCCGTCATGCGCGGCGTATTGGGCATGGATGTCGGCGATCCCGGACCAGCCGGGGGCGGGATCGACGGCGGCGTGGCCGGCGACGGCGTGACTCCACACGCTGTCGGCGGCCTGAAGCTCCACCGTCTGGAGGGCGGCGGCCTGGGTGCCGAACAGGCTCTTGTCGGCGTGGACGGCGAGCGTGCCGTTCCACCACAGGTTCGACTGGCCGGCGACCACATCCCTGCCGTCGAAGGCGCCCTTGTCGTAGGTCACAGCGCTGTCGGTGGCGGCGTAGGCATGGCCGTTCACCGTCACCGTGTTGACCGTCAGGTTGCGGTCCTGGCCGCCGATGTAGGCGTCGTTGTCGTACTGGATCTGCACCGTGTGGCCGGTGCCGGCGGCCAGATCCGCCGTGAAGCTGTAGTTCTTCACCGCCGTGCCGACGGTGGCCTCGCCGACCGCGTGGCCATCCACCAGCACGGTGAAGTGGGCGTTCACGCCCCCCGCCATCGTGCCCTTGGCGTTGACCACGATGGTCGAGGCGGTGGTGGTCGGGGCGGGGTTGGCGGAGACCGGCGTGACGGGCGTGGCCGCCGCTGCCGTCTCGGTCGCCGTTCCCGTCGTCGTCCCGGCTGCCGGCGTGGTGTAGAGCTGGGCGATCTTGGCGAGCAGGGCGGGGGTGTTAAGGTCGGTGTAGCCGGTGGTGCCGATGGCGGTCCCGGTCTGGTGGGCCAGCGACAGGAACTCGTCCTGGGTCAGGGCGCTGCCGCGCAGCTGGATCGCCGCCTGCTGGGCGAGCGCCACGGCCGCGGTCACCGCCGGGGTCGAGAAGGAGGAGCCGTTGACCGTCAGGGTCCGCCCCGTCAGGTCGGTCAGCGCGATGCCGGTGCCGTCGGCGCAGAGGTCGGTCATCGTGGCGTTGCGCTGGGACCAGCCCGGCAGGGCGCCGTCCCCGGTCGAGGCCGAGACGCAGATCACGTTGTGGTCGGCCGCGTAATAGGACACGTCGGTCGCCGTGCCGTTCTGCCCGGCATTGCCGGCAGCGGCCGAGACCAGAACGCGCTGCGCCGCGAGGCTGGCCAACTCGTCGGACAGGATGGTGGTGGTCTCCGCCGGGGCGGATCCGCCGGCCAGGGACAGGTTGACGCCGACAATGTTGTAGGCCGAGGCGTTGGCTGCGACCCATTGCAGGGCCTGCTCGATGGTGGCGCCCTCGGCGGTGTTGGAACCGTCCGGCATCACCTTCAGCGAAATGATCCCCACGTCGGGGGCCTGGGACAGGATCGAGGAGGTGACCAGGGCGCCGTGGGCGTCGGCGTTGGGGTTGCGCGCGTCGGCGTCGCCGTTGGCGAAGTCGTACTGGTAGACCAGCCGCCCGACGTTCCAGCTGGACGACCAGCCGCTGTCGATGACGACGATCGTTCCGCCGGCCCCGGTGTAGGTGCTCGCCATGCTCTTCGCCCTTCGTCTTACCCTGTTCGTATCGGGCGCAGTATCGCCAAACGGGTGTGGCCTTCGGATGATAAGGAAGGAACGACGAGCGGGCGCGGCGCGGAGAAATCGTGAGCCCCATCCCCGTCCACCGTGGCGCTTCCGCTGGCGGCGGGGCTGTTTCGGTGCTCTTTTCCGATCCGCCCTGTTGCCCTGGAAGGAGAAACGGCGTGTCGAGGTCGAGGATGGCGTTGTCCTTTGTGTTCCGCTGGGGCGCGGTGTTCCTGCCCTTCGCGGCGCTGCCGGCCGGTGCGAAGGCGGAGCCGCCTTCGCTTCAGGTGCCGGTGCGCTGCCGGATCGGCGTGGAGTGCTTCGTCCAGAACTACGTCGACCGCGATCCGGGGCCGGGCGCGCGGGACTTCGCCGAGGGCCGGCTGACCTATGACGGGCACAAGGGGACCGATTTCCGGGTGCCGGATCTGGGGGCGATGCGGCGCGGCGTGGCCGTGGTCGCCGCCGCTCCCGGTGTGGTCACCCGGATCCGCGACGGGGAGGAGGATGTCAGCATCCGGCAGAGCGGCGGGGCGAAGCCCGGCCGCGAGGCCGGCAACGCCGTCGTCATCGGCCATGGCGACGGCTGGGAGACGCAGTACAGCCACCTGCGGCGCGGCAGCCTCGCGGTCAAGCCCGGCGACCGGGTGGACGCGGGCGCGCCGCTGGGCGAGATCGGCCTGTCCGGCAACACCGAGTTCCCCCATGTCGATTTCTCCGTCCGCCACGAGGGGCGGGTGGTCGATCCCTTCGTCGGTGAGGATGGCGTCCGCGAGAAGGCCGCCAAGACCGCGCCGGAGGTGGAGGGGCTCTGGAGCCCGCAGGCCCGCGAGACCCTGGCCTACCGGCCGAGCGGCCTGCTCGGCGCCGGCTTCGCGGCGGAACCGCCCAAGGCGGAGAAGGCGCGCGACGGGGCGTACAACGCCGAACGTTTGCCGGCCGACACCCCCGCGCTCGGCGTCTGGGCGGAGTTCTTCGGCGGCCGGGAGGGCGACCGCATGTCGCTCCAGGTGACCGGACCGGACGGCCGCCGGCTGCACGCCAGCAACGGCGTCGTGCCGAGGCCGCTTGCCGTGCTGTTCGTCGGCGCCACCGTTCCCAAGCCGGCCCAGGCTTGGCCTCCCGGCTTCTACCGGGTCACCGTGACGCTGTCGCACGGGAAGGATGTCGTGGTCCGCGAGGAGCGCAGCGTCGAGTTGCGATGAGCCTTCTTTTCGGAAGCAACAAGTGACAAATCGACCCGACAACTCTTTGTCATGAAAAGAGCACAGCCTGTCTTGGCGAAAGTGGTGCCTCGAAAGGAACGGGGCTATCCGTTATTAAGGTTTATGCCGTGTGATTGCCCCGATACGGGCAAGGCATCCGGCAATGACAGACAGCACTCAGGCATTCTTCGTCGCGACCAATGGCAACGACGCGTGGTCGGGACGGCTGGCGGCTCCCAACGCGGAGGGGACCGACGGCCCTTTCGCCACGCTGGAGCGCGCCCAGAGCGCCATGCGGGCGACGGGGGTACGCGACACCTATCTGCGCGGCGGCACCTACACGCTCGACCGCACGGTCACCCTGACCGGGGCCGACAGCGGCGTGCGGATCATGGCCTATCCGGGGGAAACCCCGGTCTTGAGCGGCGGCCAGCCGGTCGCCGGCTTCACCGACATCGGCGGCGGGCTCTACGCCGCCCCGGTCCCCTCGGCGACCGGGCTCGATCTGAGCATCGGCGGGGTGCGCCAGAAGGTGGCGCAGACCGGTGACTGGAACGCCGGGGACGCCAAGTCCGGCTGGTCCTTCCTGGAGGCGGCGTCCGGCGGGGCCAGCAAGACCAGCCTGCGCTACAACGCCGGCGACGCGTCGGTCCCCGCCACGGTGCAGGCCGGCACCGTGATCCAGACCTTCGACACCGAGCATCTCGCCGACAACATCGTCGGCGTCGCCGGCATCGACACGGGGAGCCGCACCATCAGCTTCACCCAGGGCGTCCAATACGCCCTGCGCACCGGCGGCACCTTCCGTCTTCTCAACGACGACGCCTTCCTGCGCGACGCCGGGGAGTTCGCGTGGCGGGCCGAGGACGGCCGGCTGGTGGTGAAGCCGCAGGACGCCGCGACACTGCTGTCGCAGGGCGCCGTGGTGTCGCGCCTCGGCACGCTGGTGGCGCTGAACGGGGCCAGCGGGGTGACGCTCCAGGGATTGACCTTCTCCGACACGGTCTATGACGGGTCGGCGCTGACCCTGACCAACGCCGCGGACAACAGCATCGCCGGCAACCGTTTCGTCAACGTCGGCACCGCGATGACGCTGACCGGCTCGCCGCGCAACACCATCGAGGCCAACCGGCTGGAGCATCTGGGCGCCAGCGGGATCAAGGTCGGCTACGGCAGCAACGCCAACCTGATCTCCGGCAACAGCATCACCGACATCGGCGAGGTGCTGAAGAGCGTCGCCGCCGTCTCGGTCTACGGGTCCAACGACACGCGGATCACCGGCAACGACATCCGCAACAGCCCGCGCTACGGCGTGTCGATCAAGAACTGGGACTCCGCCACCGTCAACACCGGCACCGTCGTCGAGTACAACCGCATCTGGAACACGATGCTGGAGACCGCCGACGGCGGCGCCATCGAGATGCTGGGGCGGTCCAACGTCGACACCCGCACGGTCATCCGGGGCAACGACATCCGCAACGTCGGCGGGCTGGCGAGCAACGCGTCGGGCTGGCTCGAACGCTACAAGAGCTTCGGCGTCTATCTCGACGACATGGCCAACGGGGTCACCGTCCAGGACAACTTCATTCAGAACACCGGCTGGGCCAGCGTCTTCGTCCATGGCGGCGATTCCAACCGGGTCACCAACAACGTCGCCCTGCTGTCGAACCCGCGCGAGCGCTTCATCCGGCTGGAATGGAGCCCCAACGCCGGCACCATCGGGCTGCTGGCCGACAACAGCGTGACCGGCAACGTGATCGCCTCGTCCACCGGGGTGGATTACTGGGAATTCTGGACCCCCGGCTCCTACAGCGTCACCGGCAACCTCGTGCAGGGCACGCGGGTCTTCAACAGCGGTGACACCGCGGGCAGCGGGCTGTTCGTGAACGCGGCGGCCGGTGACTACCGGCTGAGCGCGAGCGCGGCGGCGTCGCTCGGCATCCATGACCTGGACTGGGCGCGGATCGGCACCGCCGCCCCGACGGTGCCGGGGATCCCGACGCCGCCGGCGGGCGTCGCCCCGGGCGGAGCGGGCGGCGCGACCGCCTCCGTCGCGACCACCACCGTCACGCCCGCCGCCTCCGTCGTGGCGGCATCGGTCTTCGTGCCGCTGGCCTACATCGCCTCCTACGCCGACCTGTCGGCGACCTTCGGCACCGACGCGGCGGCGGGGGCGGCGCACTACATCGCGAGCGGCCGGGCCGAAGGGCGAACGGTGACCTTCAATCCGCTGGCCTATACGGCCTCCTACCTCGACCTGTCCTCGGCCTTCGGCACCGATCCGGCAGGCGCGGCGGCGCACTACATCACGAGCGGCCGGGCCGAAGGGCGAACGGTGACCTTCAATCCGCTGGCCTACATCGCCTCCTACGCCGACCTGTCGGCGGCCTTCGGCACCGACGCGGCGGCGGGGGCGGCGCACTACATCGCGAGCGGCCGGGCCGAAGGGCGAACGGTGACCTTCAATCCGCTGGCCTATGTGGCGTCCTACGCCGACCTGTCCTCGGCCTTCGGCACCGATCCGACGAGCGCGGCAGCGCATTACATCACGAGCGGCCGGGCGGAGAACCGCGCGGTGAGCTTCAATCCATTGGCCTATCTGGCCGCCAACCCCGACCTCGCCGCCGTCTTCGGCACCGACCGGACGGCGGCGGAGAGGCATTACATCACGAGCGGGCGCGCCGAGAAGCGGAGCACCGTCTTCGACGCGGCGGCCTATCTGGCCGCCAACGCGGACGTGGCCGCCGCGACCGGGGGCGACCTGAACGCCGCCATGCGGCACTACGCCCTGATCGGCCGGCTGGAGGGGCGGGCGCTGAGCGTGCCGGTGACGCCGTCCAGGGCGGCGGACACGCTGGCTTCGGCCACCCTGCTCGCCGCCTCCGGTGGGATGTGAGGGCAAGAGCCAGGGATGACAGGAGGGGCCCGAGCGGCTACAACGGCACGTTCGGCGCCGCGTTCACGCGGCGCTCATGCTTTGCGCAGGGATGATGCCCCAGGCCCTTCTCGATCCTCCCCTCGGCCCCCCCTTCATCCGCCCGGACGCGGCGCCGGACAAGGCCCCCGCACGGCGTTGGCCGACCCTGGTCAAGTTGGCGGTGACGGTCGCGATCCTCGGGCTGCTGGCCGCCGGGGCCGATGGGGCGGCCATCGCCGCGCGGCTGTCCGCCGCCGATCCCTGGCTGCTGACCGCTGGCTTCGCGGTTAAGGCCTTCACCCTGCCGCTGGCCGCCCTGCGGTGGCGGGCCGTGGGCCGGGCGGCCGGCTTCACCATGAGCCGATGGATGTCCTTCCGGATCCAGATGGCGAGCGGCTTCGTCGGCCAGATCCTACCCGGATCGGTCGGTGCCGACCTGCTGCGTGGCTGGTTCACCTGGCGACTCGGCCATCCGGCGGGAGCGGTGACGCTGACCCTGCTGGTCGACCGGCTGCTGGCGCTGCTGGGCGTCGTGCTGATCGGGCTGGCCGGGCTGCCGCATCTGGTCGCCGTGGCGCCGCCCGCCATCGCCTGGAGCGTGCTGGGCGCCTCCCTGGTGCTGGGCGCCGGCGTCGCGGCGCTGCTGGGGGCCGCCCGCCTGCCGCGCGAGCGCCTGCCCCTGCCGGCGCGCCTGCGCGACGGTAAGGTGGTGCGATCGCTTTGGGGTGCGGTGGCGGAGCTGCGCGCCATGGCCCTGCGCCCGGCCGCTTGGGTGGCGCTGGGCCACGCCGTCGGTGTCCATCTCGCCACCATCGCCACGACCATCCTGTTCGCCCACGCGCTCGGCCTGCCGCTCGGCTGGCTCGACGGGCTGGCCATCGTGCCGGCCGCCATCGTCGCGTCGGCCCTGCCCGTCTCCTTCGGCGGCTGGGGCGTGCGCGAGGGGGCGATGGTCGCCGGCTTCGTGCTGCTCGGCTTCGACGCCGGCGCGGCGCTTCTCGTCTCGGTGATGATCGGGCTGTCGATCGCCGTCCTGACGCTTCCCGGCGGAGTCTTCTGGCTGCTGCTGCGGAGCGAAACCTCTTCCCTGCCGGATTCCTCCCGATGACCGACCCGACCCTGCCCATGCTCGATCGGACCGCCGCGGAGGCGGGCGCCCGTCCCGCTCCCCGCCCCCTGTCCTTCCGGCAGGAGCGCATCCGCGCCCTGTTCGACCGTGTGGCGACGGAGCGCGACCGCCGGGCCGGCCACAACCGCGACTTCCACGACGCCGATTGCGCCTATCTGCGCTTCCTGGTGCCCGAAGGCGCCACGGTGCTGGAGATCGGCTGCGGGCTGGGCGACACGCTGGCGGCGCTGAAGCCGGCGCGTGGGGTCGGCATCGACCTCAGTCCGGCGACGGTGGCCGGGGCGAGGGCCCGCCACCCTCATCTGGAGTTCCACGCCGGCAACGCCGAGGATCCGGCGGCTCTCGACGCCATCGAGGGGCCGTTCAGCCACATCGTGCTGTCGGGCACCATCGGTTTCCTCGACGACATCGAGGACACGCTGCGCCTGCTGCGCCGCTTCGCCACGCCTAAGACGCGGATCGTCGTCAGCTACCATTCGCGCGCCTGGGAGCCGATCCTGTGGGCGGCGGAAAAGCTGGGGTTGCGCCTGCCGCAGGGCCAGCAGAACTGGTTGTCCACCACCGACATCGTCAACCTGCTGGATCTGGCCGGCTGGGAGCCGGTGCGCCGCGAATGGCGCCAGCTGGTGCCCAAGCGCGTGCTGGGGCTGGGGACGCTGGTCAACCGCTACCTCGCGCCGCTGCCGGGCATCCGCCGGCTCTGCCTGCGCAGCTATGTGGTCGCCCGCCCGCAACCGGACGGCGCCGTGACCGTGGAGGGCAAGCCGCCCTCGGTCACCATCCTGATCCCCTGCCGCAACGAGCGCGGCAACATCGAGAACGCCATCCGCCGGCTGTCCCGCTTCGCCCCCGACATCGAGGTGATCTACTGCGAGGGCCACAGCCAGGACGGCACCTTCGAGGAGTGCGAACGGGTCCGCGATGCCCATCCCGACTGGGACATCAAGGTCATGCGCCAGCCCGGCAAGGGCAAGGGCGACGCGGTGCGGGCCGGATTCGCGGCGGCGCGTGGCGACATTCTGATCATCCTCGACGCCGACCTGACGGTGCCGCCGGAAACGATGGGGAAGTTCTACCAGGCCATGGTCTCCGGCCGGGGCGAGTTCGTGAACGGCACCCGGCTGGTCTACCCGATGGCGGCCGAAGCGATGCGCTTCCTGAACTTCCTGGCCAACCGGGCCTTCGCGCGCATCTTCTCCTACCTGCTGAACCAGCGCTTCACCGACACGCTGTGCGGCACCAAGGTGCTGTGGCGCAAGGACTACGAGGAGATCGTGGCGAACCGCCACTACTTCGGCGATTTCGACCCGTTCGGCGACTTCGACCTGATCTTCGGCGCCGCCAAGCTGAACCTGAAGATCGTCGAGGTCCCGGTGCGCTACGCCGATCGCAGCTATGGGGAAACGCAGATCTCGCGCTTCACCCATGGCTGGCTGCTGGCCCGCATGGTGATCTTCGCCTGGAAGAAGCTGAAGGCCTTCTGAGCGGCCCGATCGTCTGTGGCGGCGGCCCTTACAGCCGCCAGAGCCGGACGCCGTCCGGCGTCGCCGCGCGGTCCAGGCAGGCGCGCACGTCCACCGTCAGCCCACGCCCGCCCTTCAGCAGCGTGGTGATCAGCGGCCAGCCGCCGCGCCGGAACGTGTCGTGGGCGACCGCCAGGATCACCGCGTCGGCGGGGGCCAGATCCTCGGCCGGGGTCAGCTCAAGCCCGTATTCGTGACGGCAGGCCTCGGCGTCGGCGTGGGGATCGTGGACCGCCACCGCGATGCCGAAGCCCTCCAGCTCGCGCACCACGTCGATGACGCGGGTGTTGCGGATGTCGGGCACGTTCTCCTTGAAGGTCAGGCCGAGCACGGTCACCCGCAGGTCGCGCCCGCCTTGCCCTTGGGACAGCAGGATCTTCACCGTCTCCCGCGCGATGTGGGAGCCCATCGAATCGTTGATGCGGCGCCCGGACAGGATGACCTCCGGGTGGTGGCCGACCTGCTGGGCGCGGTGGGTCAGGTAATAGGGATCGACGCCGATGCAGTGCCCGCCGACCAAGCCGGGGAAGAAGCGCAGAAAGTTCCACTTCGTCCCGGCGGCGGCCAGCACGTCCTGGGTATCGACGCCCAGCTTGTGCAGGATGACCGACAGCTCGTTCATCAGCGCGATGTTCAGGTCACGCTGGGTGTTCTCCAGCACCTTGGCGGCCTCGGCCACGGCGATGGAGGGCGCGCGGTGGACGCCCGCCGTCACGACGCTGCCGTAGACCGCCGCGACCGTGTCCAGCGTCGCCGCGTCGGAGCCGGAGACCACCTTCACGATGGTCTCGAAGCGGTGCTCGCGGTCGCCGGGGTTGATGCGCTCGGGCGAGAAACCGACGCCGAAATCGGCGCCGAACCGCAGGCCGGATTCACGCTCCAGGAGGGGCACGCATTCGCGCTCGGTGGCGCCGGGGTAGACGGTGGATTCGTAGACCACGATGTCGCCGCGCTTCAACTGGCGCCCGACGCTGCGGGTCGCCGACAGCAGGGGGCCCAGATCCGGCAGCTTGGCGTCGTCGATCGGGGTCGGCACGGCGACGATGTGGAAATCGGCCGCGGCCAGATCCGCCGGGTCGGCGGTGAAGGTCAGCTTGGCTTCGGCGAGCTTGTCGGGTTCGACTTCCCCGGTGCGGTCGCGGCCTTCGCGCAGCTCGGCGATGCGGCCGGCGTCGATGTCGAAGGCGACCACGGAGGCTCCGGCGCGGCCGAAGGCGACGGCGACCGGGAGGCCGACATAGCCGAGACCGATGACGGAAATCCGGCGGGGGTGGGTCATGATGGAGGTTACGGTCGATTCAGTGGAGACGGCGTGGCGGGAGATTTCCCGCCCGGGCGCGCAAACTCAACACGAATCTTCCAGACGGCGCGGCTTATCGGTGGCCGGCCGGGGCGATCAGGCGGCGGCGCTCATCAGCGGGGCGAAGGCGAGGTAGGTCTCGCGCTGCTCGGTCAGGCTGGCCAGCAGGTCGGTCAGGCTGTCGCGCAGGAAGGCGTCGCTCGTCGCGGCCAGCTTGCCCTGCACGACGGCGATGAACCCGTCGAGCACGTCCAGGTGCAGGGCGGCGGCGCTGACGATCTCGGAGGCGATGGCGGTCTTCATGATCTCGGGCTTCCTGTGCGTGGCGGGCGTTGACCGAAGGAGCGGAGGCGGGACGGATCAGGCGGCGGTTGCCATCGGGACGGCGAAGGCCATGTAGCTGTCGCGCTGGTCGGTGAGGTTGGCCAGCAGGTCGGTCAGGCTGTCGCGGGCGAAGGCGTTGTCAGTCGCGGCCAGCTTGCCCTGCACGATGCCAACGAACTGGTCGAGGATGTCCAGGTGCAGGGTGGCGGCGCTGAAGATCTCGGAGGAGAAAGTGGTCTTCGTCATGGTCATCATCCCTGCATTTCAAGTGAAGACCGGTGCGGTCTCGATGAAATCATTGAGCCATCCGGCCAGTTAACGAGGCGTTAACATCGCCTTTTGGTCCTAGGTCCATTGGTGATTACCACTTTCATAAAAGTCTGGGGTGAAAGTATTTCTTGGAAGGGCTACCCCTTTCGGATTTGTGGGCGTGATGGTTCAAGATCAGGTTTGGCTCAGCATGCAGGTGCGGTCGTTCGGCATCGGCAGGACCAGCGGCTTGCCGTCGGGTCCCTTGCCCAGAACCTCGCGCCCGCCGGTCGGCTTGTCCCGGATTTCCGGATCGGCGAGGCGGCCGGCGACGGTCCACTGGCGCGTCGCCGGGTCCTGGCAGCGCAGTTCGTAGGTGCCTTTCATCGGCTCGGCGGCGGCGCCGGCCGCGAGGAGGAGGACCAACAGGAGGGGGGTGGCGGTGCGGGTCATGCGGGTTCTCCCGGTTCGGTGGTGGGGGCGGTGGGGGGCTTGGCGACGGCGCGGGCGATCTCCGCCTGCCAGACCATGCTGACCAGCGCGATCTGGGTCAGCAGATGCATCTCGCCGCGGCCGATCCCGGCGAGCAGCTCGTCGCGGGTCATCAGCAGGATCTCGGTGTTCTCCAGGTCGTCGGACAGCGGCTCGGCGACGCGGCGGCAGCCGGTGGCGCGGAACATGTGCGACACCGCGCCGCCCTGGTTGGCGTTCACCATGTAGCCGCCGAGACCGGTCCAGGCGGCGGCCTCCATCCCGGTCTCCTCCAGCAGCTCCCGCTTGGCGGCCTCCAGCGGCTCCTCGCCGGGCGACAGGTGGCCGCCGGGGAAGACCAGCCCGACGCGGCGCGTTCCGTGCCGGTACTGCCGGTAGACAACGATCCGGCCGTCCTCGGTTTCGGCGAAGACGCAGGCGAAGGACGGCATGTCGAGCTGGTAGTAGTCGTCGATCCGCCGGCCGTCGGGCAGTTCCACCGTCTCGACCCGCAGCTTCAGGAACGGGTCGGCGTCGACCAGGTCGCGGCTGTCGAGCACGGTCCAGGGGCGGTGTCGCGTCATGCGCGGTCCTTCGGCTTGGTTCCAAGGCGCCCGAGACCTAACCGGAGCGGCCCGCCCGGCACAAGCCCCCGGACGGAGAGGGCGCTTGGCAAGGCCCGCTCCGGTTTGCAAGGCTGTGGCAATGATTGGGAAAGGGTTGGCCATGGCCTCCGCGCCGGACATCGAGCATCGGGTCCTCTACCGCGACCCGCATTTCTACGCCTCCTTCCCCTCGGTGGCGGTGCGGGGCGACGGGACGGTGCTGGTCGCCTTCCGGCGCGCCCGCGACCACCGCTGGTTGCGCGGGGAGGCTTACCGGCGCAGCGAGGATGGTTTCAACCACATTGACCATCTCGACGCCCGCTCGCAGACCGTGCTGCTGGAGCTGGGTCCCGATGGGCGTCCGCAAGGCGACCCCTGGGGCCTGCCGCCCGACCCCCAGGCGGCCGACCAGGACGCCAGCCTGCTGGTCTTGCGAGACGGTCGCATCCTGCTTGCCGGCTTTTGCTGGTACCCCGTGCCGGCGGAGGACGGGCAGGCGCTGCGCGACCTCGGGCTGGGGCTGGTGGGCAGCCCGCTGAAGACCGGCGACCTCTACCTCTTCTGGGGTGGCTACACCCGGCTCAGCGACGACGGTGGGCGGAACTGGTCGCCGCACCGCTTCCTGCCCGCCCTGCCCGGCCACCCCGACCTCGTGCCCGGACAGCGGCCCTTCCGCGGCGGCGCGGTGCGCGGCCGGGCGGTGGAGGCTCCCGACGGCACGCTCCTGCTGACCGGCTACACCCATCACCCGGCGACGGGAACCTACGCCAGCCACCTCTTCGCCTCGACCGACAGGGGGGAGAGCTGGGAGTACCGCTCCGTCATCGCCTTCGATCCGGAGGGCAAGGCGGGGTTCTGCGAGACGGCGCTGCATCTCGACGCCGGGGGCGGGCTGACCGCCTTCCACCGCACCACCGGGCTGGGCGATTCCCTGGCGACCTCGCGCTCCACCGACCTGGGGCGCAGCTGGGAGCCGTGGCGGCGCCACGACCTGCCGGGACACCCCTACGACGCCTGCCCGCTGCCGGACGGCCGGCTGCTGGTCTGCCGGGGCTACCGGCACGAGCCCTACGGCATCCGCGCGCGAATCTACGATCCGCTGACCCAGGCCATCGACGACGCGCCGGAGATTCTGGTCCGTGACGACGGTCCGGCGCCCGACCTGGGATACCCCTGGACCGGCATGCTGCCAGACGGCCGGGCAATGATCGCCTATTACGTAGCCGACTCGCTGGGCGTGCGCGGCATCGAGGCGAGCCTGTTCAGACCGGGCTGAAGGGCGGCATGCGGTCGCATCCGGGACGGGCGCTGCGCCCTGGACCGCCCGCCGCGCCGCCGCTACCCTGCCCGCCATGCACATGTTCCCCCGCGCGCCGGGCTTCGCACCGGCCAAGGCCGCCCCCGGACTTCCTCCGGCCGCCTACCACGATCCGGAGATCTTCCGGACGGAGGAGGAGCGCCTCTTCCGCCGCTGCTGGGTGTTCGCCGGCTTTACCGACGACCTCGTCCGCCACAACGACTATCTGACCCGGCGGATCGGCGGGCTGGACGTGGTGGTGCAGAATTTCGAAGGGGAGTTGCGGGCCTTCCGCAACGTCTGCACCCACCGCTTCGCCATCCTGAAGCGGGAAGCGCGCGGCAATGGGATGCTGCGCTGCGGCTACCATGGCTGGACCTACGACCGCGACGGCGTGCCCTACGGCATCCCCGGCAACGAGGCGCAGTTCGGCCTGGACAAGGCGGCCCGCTGCGCGCGGGCGCTGACTCCGGTGGCGGTGGAGATCTGCGGGCGCTTCGTCTTCCTGCGGGTGGCGGCGGACGGCCCGTCGCTGGAGGAGTGGCTGGGCGTCTACGCCGAGGTTCTGCGCCACGCCTCGGAAATCTTCATCCGCTCCTTCGACGAGCGGGAGACGATGTGGGAGGCCAACTGGAAGATGGGCGTGGAGAGCGTGCTGGAGGTCTACCACGCCGACATGGTCCACCCGACCACCTTCCGCAAGCTGGTCAAGGGCGACTGGCGCTGCGACTACGGCGGCGACGCGCGCGAAGCCGGGCCGCACTCGCGCGGCGTCACCTCCGTCTCGGACAAGAGCGCCCGCTGGTGGGACGGGGTCTCGCAGAGGCTGGGCTTCCGCCCGAGCGGAACCCTGCGCGAGTACGACCACCTTCACATCTTCCCCAACCTGGAGGTCGGTTTTACCCGCGGCGCGGTGATGAGCGTGCAGACCTACGACCCGCTAGACCCCGCCCGCTGCGCGCTGCGCCTGCGGCTGTTCCTGGCCGATCCCGCCGGGCTGGAGGGCGGCGGCACGGCGGCGCGCCGGATGATCGAGGACACCGCCCGCGACCTGAACGTCGCCCTGCTGCGCGAAGACCAGGAAGAGACCGAGCAGGCCTTCCGGGGGGTGCAACAGGTTGGCTTCCCGGCCATGCTCGGGCTTGGCGAGGAGCGCATCCAGCATTTCCACGCGGTCTGGCGGGACGCGATGGAGTGGGCCTGAATCGCCCGATCCGGCGGGCGGGTCACTCCCAGACCCGGCCGTCCATGTCTTCGCGGATCCGGAACCGCCCGCGCGTGGCGCGCCAATCCTCGGCCAGCATCTCGAAGATGTGCAGGTCGATCTCCCGGCCGTCCCTCACCACCTGCCGGGCCAGCACCCCGACCGGGCGGTAGCCGATCAGCGGCTGGCCCTTCAACAGGCGCGGGTTGTTGGTGCCCAGGATGTGGTTGACCACCTTGCGCAGGCCCATCGTGTAGAAGACGTGGTTGAGCATGTAGGCGAAGTTCAGCGGCGCCGCCCCCATCCGCCCGGCCCGCTCGCCCATCAGCACGCCCAGCGTGGCGATTCCCCAGGCCGGTTCGGTCACGGTGATCGAGACATGGCCCGCCGGCACCCCATCGACGCAGAGGATGCGGTGGACATAGTCGTCGCGCTCGGCGCAGCGGCGCAGCCACGCCTTCTGCCGCTCCACGTCGTGGGGCACTTCGGACAGCATCTGGTCGGCGATGTCGGGCCGGGTGCGCCAATCGAGGAGGATCCGGGCGTGCTCCTCGGTGGGCACGATGAAGCCGAGGCCGCTCATGGGCGGGAACCCGTCGCGGCGGTCCCGGCCAACTGCGCCAGCATCGCCACATGGAAATCCAGGATGCGCCGCTCGCGCCGGCCGTACACGCCGTTGCCGAGGATGGCCGCCCGCCCCTGCTGCACTGCCTCGCAGACCGGGCGGTCTTCCTCGATCACGCCGCTAGCCGAGGTCAGGAGATAGGCGGCGGTCGAACGGTGGAAGGCCCGCTCGCGCGGTGTCTCCAGCCGGGTCGTCGGCAGGAACAACTGCCACCGCAGCACCGCCGCGTCGGGCGCCACCGGATCGACCCGGTGCGGGATGACCGTCGCGCCGTAGAAGCTCGCCAGATAGAAGTTCGGGAAGATGAAGATGTGGCGATAGACCGCTTCATCGGCGAATTTGGCGAGGCGCAGCTTGGCGTCCAGCTTCGCCCACCAGCCGGCGGTGCCGTCGGCCAACCGCCAGCATGAATCGCTGTTGGCGCCGAAGCGTTCGGTTGTCAGGTGGGTCTGCCAGTCCGGATGGACGGCGGGGTGGATCGTCTCGGGATGGACGGTGGAACCGTGGAAATCGTCCATCGTGTTCTCGACCAGCGCTTTCCAGTTGGCCTGGAAGGGGATGCCGACCGGTAGCTCGGGGTTGACGCAGTTGACCGACATGGCGGCGAGCCGCTCGGCGTAGGGGTGCAGATGCTCGGCCAGGGTGAGGCCGTCCTCCGCGCTTTCTCGGGCCACGCGGGCGAAGACCAGGGCGCCGCAGCAATCGACCTCCAGCGGGCGGACACGGTCGCCGTCGCGGCAGATTCCCGACAGGCCGGCGGCGTCGCGCCGGACGGTGAAGCGCAACCCGGCCATGTCGGCGGTCAGTTCGGCCGGCGCGCCGGTGGCGTCGAACACGCCCATGTAGAGCCAGCAGCGGCCGAAGACGCGTTCGCGCTCCAGGGCGAGGCCCTCCTCGGTCCAGAAATGATGGTGCGGCAGGAAGCCGCCCGCTTCGGGGAAAAGCGCGGTCATGCGGGCCGCTCCGTGTCGGCGTGGACGGGCAAGAAGGTGGCGGTCCGGGCGAAGCGGTCGCCGGCACCGGGCGGGGGCAGCGCCTCCAGATGCAAGGCGTGGCCGGCACGCAGGGCGACGCGCAGGTTGGCGGTCTCGAACCCTTCCCAGTCTTCGCCGGGTTCCATCGGTTCGCCGGACCGGGAAAAGGTCTCCGACAGGTCCGCCAACCGGGTGAAGAGATCGTTCCCCAACTGCTCCTTCAGCGCCGGCCCCTCGGTCGCCACGCGGACGAAGACCAGCCGGCCGCAGCGCGCCAGAGAGGCCGGGTTCAGCGCCAGCCGGCGGCGGCCCTCCGCGTCCAGCTGGAAGTCGGTCGGGTTGAAGGGCAGCCCCACCGGCACGCCCTCGGCGTCGAAGGTCCAGCCGTGATAGGGGCAGCGCAGCGGGCCGCAGCCCGACGCCGCGTCGTGTATGATGGCGAAGCGGTGGGTGCAGACGTTGCGGAAGGCGACCACCCGCCCCTTCAGATTCTGCGCCACCAGCGGCACGGCGCCGACGCGGGTGGTGACGAAGGCGTTGGGCACCGCGAGGTCGTCCTCGGTGCACAGATAGAACCAGCGGGTGTCGTCGGGTACGGCCTCGGTCATGGGAAATCCGGTTCTGAAGAGTCAGGCGAGGGAGGTCAGGCGGTGCGCCCGCCGTCCACGGTGACGATGGACCCCGTCATCCAGCGGCTGGTGTCGGCGAGCAGATAGGCGATCATGTGGGCGATGTCGTCGGGATGGCCGAAGCCCAGCGGCTGGAGCGTGCGCAGATGCTCGTACTGCTCGGCTGTCAGCTTCTGCTTGCCGCGCTCGATCAGTTCGGTCTCGACGATGGAGGGGACGACGCAGTTGACGCGGATGCCGTCGCCCAGCAGCTCCACCGCCAGCCCCTTGGTGGCGGCGATGATGCCGCCTTTGCTGGCGGCGTAGACGACGTTGCCGGGCGAAGCCGCCGTGGCGGCGGTGGAGGAGATCAGCGCGATCGCCGCCCGCTCCGCGTGGCAACCCTTCTGCCGCAGCCCGCGCGCGAGCGCGAGCGCGCTGCCCAGATTGGCCCGCATCACCTCGTCGAAGAAAGCGGCGGAGAAGATGCGGATCGGCCGCAGGGTCTGGATGCCGGCGCAATGCGCGATGCCGTCCAGCGGACCGTGGGCGGCGGCCTGGGCCTTCATCCAGCCGGGCACCGCTTCCAGATCCGAAAGATCGAAGGGGGCGGTTGCGTGGCCCTCGCCCGCCAGCAATCCGGCGGTTTCCTCCAGCCGGCCAGCGTCGCGGCCGTTCAGCAGGACCCGCGCCCCCAGCTGCGACAGCATCACCGCCGTCGCCCGGCCGATTCCAGCCGAAGCCCCGGTCACCAGAATCTGACGGCCGGACAGGTCCATCGGGTTGTAAACGGCAGTCATGGGCGGCAGAATCCGGTCTCGTGGAGGATGGGCGACCTTAACACAGCCCGTCTTTCCATCACGGTATAGAGGGTTCGATATTTGCCGGTCGTTAGGGCATTTTGTCGTAGGCTGACCTCCGGTTCCGGCTAAGCGTCCCAGGACGTTCCAACACGCAAGGACATGATATCATGAAAGCGATCGTCGACGGTGTCCGGATCGCGGGCCTGCGCGCCGTGGTGCCGCCGCAGCGCCATTCCTTCGTGGAGGATCCCGGCATCTTCACGCCGGAGGAGGTGAGGAAGCTGGCCGCCACCATCGGCGTCCACGAGCGCCGCGTCCTGCTCCCGCCTTACTGCGCGTCCGATCTCTGTGTCGCGGCGGCGGAAGGGCTGATGGAGCAGCTCGACTGGGATCCAGGCACGGTGGAAGTGCTGGTCTTC
Source organism: Azospirillum agricola (assembly GCF_017876095.1). GTDB lineage: Bacteria > Pseudomonadota > Alphaproteobacteria > Azospirillales > Azospirillaceae > Azospirillum > Azospirillum agricola. The sequence continues at coordinate 7,513 of NZ_JAGINM010000034.1, read as the reverse complement.
GTCTCGCAGGACGCCGACTATGTGCTGCCGGCGACCGCCTGCATCATGCAGAAGCGGCTTGGTCTGCCGACCAGCGCGGCGGCTTTCGACGTGCCGCTGGGTTGCTCGGGCTATGTCTATGGGCTGTGGATCGCGTCGCGGCTGCTGAGCGGTTCGACCGCCAAGCGCGCGCTGGTGCTGTGCGGCGACAACGCGACGCGCCATCTGCACCCGGAGGACCGCGCTACCCTGCCGCTGTTCGGCGACGCCGGATCGGCGACCGCGCTGGAGGTCGATCCGGAAGCCCCGCCGATGCCGGTGGTGATCGGCACCGACGGCGCCGGCGCCCCCCACATCTTCGTGAAGGCCGGCGGCAAGCGCCATTCGCTGATCCCGCCGGTCGCTTCGGCCGCCGTCCCCCGCGACCTGGAGGCCGAGGCACGACTGGAGCGCGACTCCCGTCTGACCCTGAACGGGGCGGAGGTCTTTGCCTTCACGCTGCGCGCCGTCCCGCCGCTGCTGCGCGAGACGATGGAGCACGCCGGCACCGACGTCGACGGCATCGACTGGTTCGTGCTGCACCAGGCCAACGCCTTCATGCTGGAGCACCTGCGCAAGCGCGTGAAGGCGCCGGCCGAGAGGTTCGTGATCGACATGCAGGGCTTCGGCAACACCAGCTCCGCCTCCATCCCGCTGGCGATTTGCAGCGGCCTGGGCGCCAGCATGTCGACTGGCCGCCGCAGGACGCTGATGGCCGGCTTCGGGGTGGGGTGGTCCTGGGGTGCCATGGTTGCCGACATCGGGCCGATCCCGGAGCCGCGGGTGGTGGATCTGCCCGAGGGGTACCCGGTGCTGGCGGTGTGAGACGCGCCGGATTGCCCGTTGGCTCCATGTCTCGATTGGGCTGATGTGGTGGAAGAACCGGCTACATTGTCCAACTCAGCTTGTTGAAAGCAATATTTGCCGATCACACGAAATTCTCTTGGAAATAAATGACCCTCCGCCTCTCGGTTTATCCGAGGTTGGAGGGTTGAAAGGGATTTTCCAGGGAATCGGCGAATGATATGATCAACCTCATGTTTTCGCAAGAGAACCAGGAGATATTCGTGGACATCGCAAGTTTGGTGGAAGATGCCTTGGCCCAGGCGAAAGTCGGTGCTCCGGCAGCCGCACAGACCTTATATGATGCGTTGTCCGTTTCCGATGAGCCACTGTCCGCGGATGCGCTTTACGACCTCGGGCGACTGGCTCTTGCCTTGGAGCGTCCGACCGAAGCGTTGAGCTTTCTGGACCGCGCTTTGGACCTCAACCCTTTGCTTTCCCCTGCCCATGTTGACCGTGGGCGCACCCTGGACCGGCTTGGACGCAAGAGCGAGAGCATTCAGGCTTTGTGTCGTGCGGTTGCCATCGATCCGGATGCTCATGCCGCCCTGAACCGTCTGCGCTGGTATCTGGATGAAGGTCGGCTGCGTACGACCAGTGCCCTGTTCCGCTTGGCCCGGCGCGGTCTGCCGGTGGCCTCCGTCCTGGATGTCGGTGCTGCGGAAGGTCTCTGGTCGGTGGCGGCTCTGCCGGTCTGGCCGGATGCCCGCTATCACTTGGTCGAGGCCTTCGAGCATTGGCGTGGTGCGCTTGAACGGGTCTGCGCCGAGCGGGACAACTTCAGCCATGTGCTGGCGGCTGCCGGTGAGCATGATGGCGAGGCTTGGTTCCACAACGATCCCGAGGCCCCGTATGGCGGAGGTTTGTCCCACACTCCGACGAGCAGGGGTGGAAAGATTCGGCAGGTTACCCTCGCTTCGGAGGTCGAGCGGCTTGGGCTGAAGCCTCCTTACCTCATCAAGCTCGACACCCATGGTTTCGAAGTGCCGATCCTGACCGGGGCGGAGGCGCTTCTGCCGCAAACCAGCCTGCTGGTGATCGAGGTCTACGTGTTCCATGTCAACCAGCAGGCCCTGCTGTTTCACGAGATCTGTGCCTGGATGGCCGAGCGGGGATTCCGACCCATTGATTTGTCGGAGCCGATGTGGCGGAGCCATGACGAAGCCTTGTGGCAGTTCGACCTGTTTTTCGTTCCGATGCACAGCCCGGAATTCGCCTGCAACAGCTTTGACGCTCCGGGGTGACTGTCATGGGAAGCGGTCTGCGCCTTGCCCTTCACAACCCGTTTCCGCCGGAGGCGCCTTGGGCCGAGCGCGAGTTGGCTCTTCGCATGTCGATCGCGCTGGAGGGCATGGGATGGGAGCATCGCATCGTCAACAGCGTAGAGGCGCTGGAGGCCTTTGCCCCGGACGCCGCCCTTTGCCTGCATCCCCAGGCGGTGCCGAAAATGACGGCCATACCCAGCCTGGGCTGTCACTGGAATCCGCCAGTAATCTTCGGGGACGATCCGGTGTCCTTGCGGAACGGATTGTCCCATGACGCTTTCCTGACCGCAGCGCCAGCTCTCGAACGTCAACTGCGCGACAGCCTTTGGGGAACCGGCCGCCGATTTGTGACCTCGCCCATCTTTCCCAGTTCACAGGGCTGGGCGCTTGAGCCCGCACTGAACAGCGGCAGCCGGTTCTTTTACATCGGTTCCAATTGGGACGGCCGACGCTTCCCCGCTTTGCTGCAAACATTGGCGCGCCATCGCATGCTGGCCCTGCATGGCCAAGAGGATCGCTGGAAGCATTTGGCGGACGCTTTCATCAGAAGCCTTCCTTTCGATGGCCGTTCCGTCATCGAAACCGCTCACGCCTGCGGGATGGGCTTGTGCCTGCATTTGCCAGCCCATTTCGAGATCGGCATCCCCAATATGCGCGTCTTTGAGCTGTGCGCTGCGGGGGCTTTGATCGTCGCGGATCGGCATCCCTTCATCGTCGAGAATTTTGGCGACACCGTGCTCTATGTGGATATGGAACTGGGTGAGGAACTGGTGGCCGAGCAGATCCTCGCTCATGGGAACTGGGCACGTGCGTGCCTCGCCGCCGGCCGCGAAATGGCGCGGGAAGCCCAGGCGATCTTCCTGAAAAACCTTAGCTTGGAGCGGTTGTTCGCCCCTTTGCCGGACTTGCTGGGCGAGTTGCAAGGCTGCGTGGGGCCGAGAGCAGGCCGAATTTCGGACCGCTGCTCGCCAGAGCCCCTCCCGATCTCGGTGGTGGTGCCGATCGGGACCGGTGGCGTCGCGTCGGCGCAGGAGCGTCTGGTCGCCCTGGAAGCCCAGATGGTGTTGCCGGCCGAAGTGATCGTTGCCGGCCCCGGTGCTGAAACCTTGGCCGGCACCCCGACCGCCGCCGGTGGGATTCCCAGACGAGTCATCGAACAGCCCGCCGGATGTCCAGAAGGCAGCAGCCTGTGGGCAGGAGCCCTTGCGGCCCGTCAAGGATGGGTGGCTTGGCTTCCCGAAGGCGCCCTTCCATTTCCCGAGCATCTGGCGTCCCTCCATGCGGCCGCCACGATGTGGCCGGACGCGACGGTCATTCGTGGTGATGTCTTGGAACCGGATGAGGTGAAGCCTTCCACCCACACCGATGCCTGCGTCATGCGGCCTTGGCGCTTGGCCGAAGAGACACCCGCCCATCCTGCCGGTTTGCTGGTCCGACGGGAGCAACTGAATCCGCTGCTGCGACAGGATCCCCAACTTGGCCCCGCCGCGGCTTGGCTGCTGGCCCAGCGGTTGACCACCGAGCGCGGCATCGCCCGCAGCGACAGGGCCACAATCCGGGCGCGTGGTCAGAGTGCCTTGCCGCCGGAAGAACTAGAGCGGCTGAAGCATTTTGCATCTCTGAAACCGCGCTCCATCCCGACGGCTGTGTCTGCGCCAAAGGCATCAAGCATTCCCTGGACAGGGGTTTCCGATCTGAATTCGCAGTCCGTCGCCGCTTTGCCTCGGCTCCTGGGGCCTGATGATTTTGCCCGCTTGCCGCCAAGTCGGCCCATCCTCATCTACGGCGCGTCGCGCGGCGGCCGGCTCCTACAGTTGGAGCTGATCAAGTGGGAACGGATCACAGTCGCCGGTTTTCTCGACTCCCATCACGAGGGGGAGGCCTGGGGGCTTCCGGTGCGTCGGCCGGAAACTCTAAGGAATGAGGAAATCGCTGACGCTGTTATTGTTGTTGCCAATCAATATGTGTCCGATTCTGTCAAGCGTATAAATCGTTTGTTCCCCAACCTCGAAGGAACCATTACCATTTATAATGCATATCCCTATATTTATTCCCATTGTAAGGCAGAAAATGAGGCTTTTCATCAGGCCGGATGACTGAATGCAGTGATTATCTTTCTGTATTTTTCCTGGCCGTGCAGTCGGCTGACCAGGATGGAAATGAGGCGCTTGGCATGAAAGCGACGAGGCTTTCGCCGGCCCACTCGAAGACATTCATCAGCTTTGGGTTTCGGCCAAGGCAAGCGAAGAACGCTCGGCAGCCCCGGAGGCCCGATTGCGATGAAGCCCCCCTTGCGGCCGCAGATCCTGATCCGCACCGGGATGCCGATGGCCTGTGCAGCCGCGCCGCTTGCCCATGCAGGACGGTCGCCTCCCCATCCGGTGTTCACGTCGACGACTCCATAGCCTCCTGCGACGGATGGCTTGATCGCGCCGACGGGCTGCTGGCATGATGCGCGCAACATCCTTCCTGGAAGGGTGGGATGATGCTGGCGAACGTGCAGGGCAGCCCTTTGTGGGTGGGAAACGGACATCTGGATGACCAAAGGCACGGCAATGCCCTCCGGTGATGCTGAAAGCGGCCCGGAAGCCGGCATCTCCCAGGATATCGTCCAGCGTTGGCGCGAAGCCATCCGCAGGGACACCTTCGGCAATTATCATCACCAGATGGGCGTGGCCCTCCTCGCCCAGGGGGAGCGTGCACCCGCTCTGGCCGCGTTTGAGCGGGCCGTGGCAACGGATCCCCGGCGTTTCTCGTCCGCGCGGAATCTCGCCCACCTCCTGGTCGACGATGGCCAGCCGGACCGCGCGCGCGCGGTCCTTGAGCATGCCCGTGCGCATGATCCCGCCGCCGATACGCTGGCGCTGGTCGAGGACGCGGACGATGCCTTCGATGCCGGAAAGGTGGACCAGGCGATCGCGCTCATGCGGGAGGCGCTTGCCGTGGGCGCGCAGGCCGCAGCCCATAGGCCGGACAGCTTCGTCAAGCTTGCCGGGGAATTGCGGAATCGCGATCGCCTTGACGAGGCTCTCCAATGGTGCGATCTCGCGGCTCCGCACGCGCAGGACCTTGGCCATCTTCACTACCAGCGTGGCCTGATCCTTATGACGCAGGGGCGTCATGACGAGGCTGAGCGCGAGGCGCGTGCCGCGATCCTTGCGGCGCCTGAGCGGACGGCCGCCCGCTTCCTTCTCGGCCATTACCTTCGAATTGGGCTCGAACTGGACGCTGCGCTCGAGTTTTACGGCCAGGTTCGGGACAGCAGCGATCCCATGCGGCTCTGGGCCGGCCTGATGACCGCATATACGCTTCTGTTGGCAGGCCGTCCCGGCGAAGCGATGGCAGCTTGCGAGGCCGTGCGCCTGCTTGATCCCGGTTTTGCGTGGGTCGCCGTTTATCGTGGCCTGACCCATCTTGCCATGGACTCCTTCGAAAAAGCGGCAGTGGATTTTGAGGAGGGTTCCAGGCACCTTCCGGATTACATGCTGCCGCGTTTGGGCTCCGGCATCCTCAAGATTGCCCAAGGCCGTTTCCGCGAAGCGCTCGACGATCTTCCCGATCAAACCGGGGATCTCAATAATCTGGCACTGGGTCGTCTCGGGCGGGCTCTTGCCTTGCTCGGGCTGGGAGAGGTTGCGGAAGCCGACCAATTGATCCGGAAGGCTCTGGCCGAAGAGCAACTTTTGATTGCGGTATCGCTTCGGCTGCTCGGACGGCATGGCGAGGCGCTGGGGCCTCTGTTGTCCGCGGCCGGATACCGCGAATTGATGGGGAATGCCGCGCGGCATGGCGCCAACGCTTCCTGACCGTTTTCCCACAGCGGCACGCCGGTCTGGATTTGCATGATGTTCGGCTTGGCTTCCGCATCGTGGCGGCGACAATCGGAAACGGTGGGGTTCGGACTCCCGTAAGGAAATGCCGTTGCTCCAGTTTCAATTTTCGAGCTTGGCGCGGCCGGTGTTCTGGGCCGAAGAGTATTGGTGGGGCACATCGCCCGACAGGTCGCCGTCAGAGAAGGGACGGGAAAAATGGCGAAAAGACATTTATTTACCTTTCTGGCCAACAATGTCGCGGGCGTTTCGATGTCCCGTCCAAGCACATCCGCTTGTCGTCGCCGATGAGCAACCCGGAGGTTCGAACGCGGGCGCGGTGTTTACAGACTGGTCTTTCCTGAAGGGCCTGGGGATGCCTTCCGATGGGAAACCAATGTGGCGCGAAGTGACTAGGAAGAGGAAGTGATGGGGATTTTCAGTGGTCCTTACGCCAGCCTTGCGCTAGCCGAGGCACGCTCTCAAAGATACGATGATGACCGGATCGTTTCCAGATTGGTGGAAACGCGACAGGCACACCTCCAATGGGAAGGGATGCTTGACCCTCTGCACCAGCAACTTGGGGCAGCTCTCCTGGCGGGCGCACTGCGTGGAGGTTCGGCTGGAAAGCCGTTGCGCGTCTGCGACTTCGGCGGTGGCTTGGGAGCCGCCTATACGATTCTGGATGCGATCCTGGGGCCCAGCGTCGAACTCGAATGGGACGTCGTCGAAACGCCTGCCATGGCCCGCGCCGGGAACGCACAATTCGCCCAGAAAGGTCTGCGCTTTTACGAATCGATCGACGCCTTGGGAGACAGGGAACACGATGTCATCATCGTGTCGGGCGTATTCCAGTATCTGCCCGAACCGGTGGAAACCTTTGCGCAGCTTGCCCGCCGGCCTCATCACCATATGGTCGTGAACCGCTTTCCGATCCGCGAGGGTAGCGAAGAGGTCTTGGAGGATGCGTGCCTCGTTCAGGATATGGCGCTCATCGAAAGCGGCATGTTCTTGCCTCATTGGGGCTTCTCTCGACAACGCTGGCGAGCCGTTTTTGGCGCCACCCATGACACCGTCTATCATTGGACGGATGGCTTCGATGGATGCCATTCGCTCGACGACGGCAGTGAAATGCGGTTCATCGGCCTTTTGCTCGCTCGACACCCCTCTTCTTCGCCTTGAACCGCAATCATGATCAAAACGGTTGAACATCGGGGAGAAAGCCCTGGAAATCATCGTTTGCGAGGTGTCCGCGAGCCTGGGAACCACGTCTTCGCGCCACCCAGTTCCTCCAGTGGATTGGCTTCATGCACCAACAAGCAGAAAAGACGATGTGCCGCATGATCACAATCCAGCGGGTCGCGAATTCGGCTGCAACCAGAAGGCCATGCTGTTGATGCGTGGAGTTTTGCGTGTGGATTTCTGCGCGGAGGATCAGGCATGCAGGCACAGCCGGCTCCCTGCTGCGCACGCAATGTTTATCGTAAGCGTTACGAGCGCCCCCTTCTTCCCGAACCGGGTTCCATGATCGAGATTGCGTGCGGGCTTACGGGACGCGGAGGGTACGATGGAGGATGG
>NZ_JAGINM010000033.1 GCF_017876095.1 Azospirillum agricola | reverse complement strand
GTCCAGCATGAGTGCCTCCGGCCAAGATCGTTTTCTCAGATGTACAACAGGTTTCAGTTCACTCCATCACCCAGAAACTGCCAAAGTAGTACTAACCATCACCCTGTGATCTGCGGCTGGGGAATATGCGATGCAGCGTTGCATGGCCCAGCCTCAAACCACTCAATTGCCTGAGCGGTATTGACGTATTGCTTGTGATTTTTCTCTGGAAATATGCGCAGATCGAAGTTGCAGACATTTTTCCACAAGCTTATTAACGAGATGCATGCATTGCTCTTTGGTGTAGCTCTCAGATATGATGTCGTCTCTAGATTGCGTGATGAGCATTGTGGGTTTGTCTGAGCGTGTTGTCGCCGTCGATAGAAAGTTGGTAGCGTCAGAAAAGCGCACGATATCACGATTTGGCTGGCTTTGGCTGCTGTGTAAAATATCAAGATCATAGTTATTTGAAGAGCCAAATATTTTATGAAAGATATGCTGGCGTGAATATTCCGTTCCTAAGATTTTTACTTGCGGTCAGTTAACGACAATGCCTTTTGCTTTCCATCTCAAGCCGTAAGTGAGAGCCCCAAACCCGCCCATGGAGGTGCCGAACGTGTAAGTATCGCCTCGGCAGTTATATTGGTTGCGCACCGTATCGAGAGCGGTATCCAAGAACCCCTGCATAAAAAAGTCGCCGCCCTCTCCCAACCACCAGCAACCAAAGCCATCAAGACCATATCTATCTTGCGGCGCAGTAATAGTCCAGTGTCCAGGGTATCGATACATTTGTTGAGGAATGATTGCTTCCGGTGGGTCTCGACTAATATTGAGCATTCCCGTATGGCCGTGAAACACAATCATTACAGGATCAGTTTGTGGAGTTGTCCCTGGAAAGAGCACGAATTCAAACTGCCTTCCTGTGGATTCATTCAAGCTATAATAATTGCTTCGCGCTTAGACACTTCCTAACCTCTTGGCAATGCTCGCATGGATATCTTACGACAAGCAGGGCCAATCTGCCACCGCCTGACAGAGCGCGACAACACTCCAGGCCACCCGACCCGGCGCCCGCGTGGCGCCTATTTCATGCCCGGAGCACCCTGGGATCGCGGCCTCTATGCCCCCATCGGAGCCGGCGAGTGGGAGTGCCTGCTGCGTGCCGCCGGCAGCACGGGACATCATCGTCAGAGCCGACAATCTGGCGCGGCACGTTGGCGGTGCGATCTGACCGATCCGTCGCCGCTCGACCGGGCACTCGATGGGCTGGGGCGCAGGGACAGGCCGGGGCGCCACTCGTTCGAAACTGCCGGCCAACCGATTGAAGTTACTGGCGGGTGTTTACAGGCGCGTGTTGGGGTTTTGGCATCCCAACGCCACGGCAAGTGGTTGATATAAAACGGAAATCAGAAACTGTTCCTCTCGTGGTAGGTCTGGAGGAACTGTTTCACGCGCGGTTCGCTGCTCTCGTGGAAGACCTCGCGCGGCGGGCCGAAGGCGGCGATGCGGCCGCGGTCGAGGAAAGCCACCCGGTCGGCCACGTTGGCGGCGAAGCCCATCTCGTGCGTCACCACCACCATGGTCATGCCGTCGGCCGCCAGGTCGCGCATGACCTGCAACACCTCGCCGACCAGTTCGGGGTCGAGCGCCGAGGTCGGCTCGTCGAACAGGATCAGGTGCGGCTCCATGGCGATGACGCGGGCGATGGCGACGCGCTGCTGCTGGCCGCCCGACAGGCGGGCCGGGTAGGCGTCCGCCTTCTCCGCCAGCCCGACGCGGGCCAGCATCTGGCGGGCGCGGGCGGCGGCGGCCACCTTGTCCATGCCGCGCACCTGGACCAGCGCCTCCGCCACATTCTCCAGCGCGGTCATGTGGGGCCACAGGTTGAACTGCTGGAACACCATGCCGACGTTGCGCCGCAGGTCGCGCAGCTCGCGGTTCGACAGGCGGCGGCGCGGGTCGCCCTCCGTGTAGCCGACCAGCCGGCCCTCGATGCGGATCTCGCCGCGATCATAGACCTCCAGGAAGTTGATGCAGCGCAGCAGCGTGCTTTTTCCCGAACCGCTGGGGCCGATCAGGCAGACGACCTCCGACCGGTTCACCGTCAGGTTGATATCGTGCAGAACCTCGTTGGTGCCGTAGGCCTTGCTGACGCCACGGATGCTCACCATCGGCGCCGTGGGGTCGGTGGTGGAATCCTGCCCTCGCATGGGTTTGGTTTCGGTAACGGCCGGCATCACGCCCTCGCGTTCGATGTCGTCTCCGACGGACGGGTCGTCTTCGACGGGTGGGACAGGAAACGGGTCACGCGCGCCTCGAAGCGGCGGCCGAGGCGGGACACCACCTCGACCAGCAGCCAGTAGAACAGCGCCATGGCCAGGATGGTCTCGAAGCTGGCGAAGGTCTCCGCCGCCATCGTCTGCATTTCGTACATCAGCTCCGGCACGGTGATGATCGACAGCACGACGGTCTCCTTGGTCAGGATCGCCAGCATGTTGACGATGGCCGGCACGGTGGAGACCAGCATCACCGGCAGGATGACCCGGCGCAGGATGCCGCCGTAGGGCATGCCGAGGCTGAGCGCCGCCTCCACCTGCCCCTTCGGCACGGCCTGGTAGCCGGCGCGGAAGATCTCGGCGAAATAGGCGCTGCCGTAGAGGCCGAGCCCGAGGATGCCGGCGGTCGTCGCCTCCAGCCGCAGCCCGATGGCCGGGCCGCCGCTGTAGAGCAGGAAGAGCTGGATCAGGAAGGGTGTGCCGCGGATGATCTCGATGTAGGCGCGGATCGTCCAGCGCAGCGGCTTCCAATCGATCCGGCCCAGCAGCATCAGGACGAAGCCCAGCGCCAGCCCGATGGCGCAGCCGGCCGCCCAGCACAGGATGGTGACGCCGAAGCCGCGCAGCAGCGCCGGGCCGTACTGGACGAAGAGGGTGAAATCCATGGCGGCGTCACCCCTGCTGGAGCCGGCGTTCGACCAGCGAGCCGAACAGGGCCAGCGCGCCGTTGATCGCCAGATAGATGAGTCCCGCCGCCAGATAGATCTCCAGCGGGCGGTAGTTGCTGGCCGAGATGGTCTGGCTGGTGCGGGTCAGCTCGGCCACCCCGACGACGGAGATCAGCGAGGACGCCTTCAGCAGCAGGATCAGCTCGTTCACCAGCGCCGGCACCGAGATGCGGAAGGCCTGCGGCAGCAGGATGCGCCGCCAGATGGTGATGCCGGGGAAGCCCAGCGCCAAGGCCGCCTCGGACTGGCCGTGCGGCACGGCGTTCAGCGCGCCGCGGTAGATCTCCGAGACGTAGGCCCCCGACGCGAGGCTGAGCGCGCCGATGGCGGCGACCAGCGGCGGCACGTCGATGCCGACCAGCGGCAGCATGTAGTAGATCAGCAAAAGCTGGATCAGCAGCGGCACGCCGCGGAAGAAGCTGACATAGACGCCGCCGGCCATGTCGGCCGCCCGGCTGCCCGATTGCCGCGCCACGCAGACGAGCATCCCGATCACCTGCCCCAGCATGACGCCGAGCAGCGAGATCCAGACGGTCGTCACCGCCGCCCCGAGCAGATGGGGAAGCGCGTCGATGATCACGCTGAACTTCATGAACCGAACTTCATGGCTGGGCCTCGGAGCCCTCTCCTGCGGGAGGGGGCTGCGAGGGGTTGGCGGAAGCGCCGGTCAGAGCTGCGGTTCGGGGACCGTGGTCGGCAGCTCGGCGGCGAGGCCGAACCACTTCTTCTGGATCGTCGCCAGGCGGCCGTCCTTCTGGATCGTTACCAGGGCGGCGTTGACCGCCTCGATCAGGCTCTTGTCGTCATCGGCCGGGCGGCCGACCCACGAGAAGTAGGAGGGCTTGCCGAAGGGCGGCAGGACGACCGCGAAGGTCTCCTTGCGCTGGGCGGCGGCGTAGGCGAGGTTCGGCAGCGAGTTCACCGACACGTCGACGCGGCCGGCGGCCAGATCGGCGTAGGACTGGTTGCTGTCGACGTATTCCTTGACCGTCGGCGCCGGGGTCAGCGTCGCGCCGAACTCCTTGACCTGGGCGAGCTGCGAGGTGCCCTTGCCGCCGCCGACATTCTTGCCGGCGATGTCCTCGGGCTTGTTGATGGTCTTGTCGTCGGCGCGCTTCATCATCGCCGCCGTCGCTTCCGAGATCGGAACGGTGAAGGCGTAGCGCTTCATGCGCTCCTTGGTGATCGTCACCGGGGCGATGACCAGATCGAACTTCTTGGCCTCCAGGCCGGGCAGCACGCTGGTCCAGGGCAGGTCGATGTACTTGGCCTTGACGCCCAGCTCCTTCGCCACCTCGTCGAACAGGTCGCGGTCGACGCCCTTGTACTCGTTGTTCTCGAGGAAGTCGAAGGGCGGGAACTGCATCTCGGTGGCGACGCTGATGGTGCCGGCCTTCTTGATGTCGGCCAGCGTGTCGGCCATCGCTCCGGCCGCTCCGCCGAGGGCGAGAACCGCGGCGCCCAGCAGGGCCGTCCGCACCGCACGGCCGAAACGGCCCGTCTTCTTGCCAGCGCTCGTCATCGTGAACTCCATTCGTTGAGAACCCCCTGTTGGCGGCCGGCCGCGATCGTCACGATTGATCGCCACGGTTGCCGGCCTTTTGTGTTTACAAATTAAGCTCGGTCGCGCTGTCGGTGATCGACGCGCCGCTCAGGCTGAAGCGGTCGCCGACCGAGAGGAAATGCACCAGGGTGATGGCGCGGTTCAAGTGGACGGTTTGCCGCCGGATCGACAGGCAGGCCGCCCCCGGCTCCACCCCCAGCAGCGCCGCCATGTCGGCGGTGGCGTTGACGGCGCGCACCGTGTGCTCGGCCGACGACCAGGGCACCTGGTCGACCAGCCAGCGGCTGGGCGGCACGCTGTCGAAGGGCTCCGCCGCCACCTCGGGCACGGCGTCGAGGTTGACCAGCCGGCGCTCGAACTGGATCGGCGTGCCGTCGCTGAGATGCAGGCAGTCGAGCGACAGGATCGGCGTGCCGTCGGGCACGTCGGGCCAGCGGACCGCCTCGCCGTTGCGCAGGCTCCGGCGGTCGAGGATGCGGAACTCGTAGAGGCTGCCGGCCCGCGCCACCACGTCGCCGATGTCCTCGATGGGCAGGGCGAAACGGTCGTGGCGGCCGGTGGCGACGAAGGTGCCGGCGCGGCGGCGGCGGACCAGGAAGCCCTCCCGCGCCAGCAGCGCGATGGCCTTGTGGACGGTCTGGCGCGACACGCCGTAGAGCGACGAGAGCTGCTCCTCGTTGGGGAGGCGTTCACCGGCCTGCCAGTGGCCGCGCAGGATCTGGCCGGCGACGGCGCGCTTGATCTGACCGAACAGCGGACCCTTTCCGTCGAGGCCCGGCCGAAAATCCGGTTGCGGTGCGGCGGCGCGGTCGGCTAGACCCCGTTCGGCCCCCCCTCGGTCGGTCAGGCTCTGTCGCGCCAATCCCTGCACCCCGCTCTCCGCGTCCTCGCTCGGCGTGGGTGCGATAATGTATGTACAAAATAAGACGGTCAATCGGGAAATCGGCCGTTCCACCGCGCCGCCCGCGGTTTCCTACCCCTTTCGCGGGGGGTTGCGCCGCCGCCGCTTCAAGCCAGTTAGGAAGCGGATGTTTCGTTTGTTTTCTTCCGGAGTGCCGAGCCATTTCTGACGTGCCGAGCGGGAACCGGCCAAATGGGAACCGGCCGGAGGGAGCGGTAGGCTCGGTGCGCGACGACCTCGTCGCCTGCCCCGATTGCGGGCGGCTGCACCGCGTCCGCCAGCCGCGCCCCGGCCACCGCGCCGAATGCACCCGCTGCGGCGCGGTGCTCTACCGGCGCGGCGTCGGGGGCGTCCACCACGCGCTGCCGGCGGCGCTGGCCGGCGCGGCGCTGCTGGCGCTGCTGGCGCTCAACCCGCTGATGGCGGTCCACATCCAGGGCAACGACCGCGAGGGGCTGGTCACCACCGGCATCGAGGCGCTGAACGACCAGGGCATGTGGCCGCTCGCCCTGCTGGTCGCCGCCCTGGTGCTGGCCGTCCCGGTGGCGCGGGTCGCGGGCGTGACCCTGGTGCTGTCGGCGCTGCGCGAGGGGCGGCGCCCCGGCAACCCGCGCAGCCTTGCCCGCCTGTTCGCCTGGACCGAGCGGCTGCGCGCCTGGGCGATGCTGGACGTCTTCCTGCTCGGCCTGCTGGTCGCCTATTCGCGGCTGGCCGGCTTCGCCAACGCCGAGTTCATGGCCGGCGGGCTGGCGCTCGGCGGCTATGTGCTGATCCGCACGGCGATGGACCAGACGCTCGACCGCCGCGCCGTGTGGAACGCCATCGACCACGCGCCGCCGAGCGAGGCGCCGCCGCCCGCGCGCTGGGTCGCCTGCACCGTCTGCCAGCGCGTCCACGGCTTCGATCACGCGGCCCCGGCCCATTGCACCCGCTGCGCCAGCCCGCTGCACGCGCGCGAGCCGGACAGCCTGGGCCGCACGACGGCGCTGGTGGCGGCCGGGGCCATCCTCTACGTCCCGGCCAACCTGCTGCCGGTGATGACCGTCGTCAATTTCGGCCAGGGCGCCCCCAGCACCATCCTGCACGGCGTCGTCGAACTGGCCGAGGTCGGGCTGTGGCCGCTGGCCCTGCTGGTCTTCGTCGCCAGCGTGGCCGTGCCGGTGCTGAAGCTGGCGGGGCTGAGCTGGTTCCTGATCGCCACCCGGCGCGGATCCGCCGCCCGGCTGCACGCCCGCATCCGGCTCTACCGGGTCATCGATTCCATCGGCCGCTGGTCCAACATCGACGTGTTCATGATCGCCATCCTCGCCGCCCTCGTGCAGTTCGGCGCCGTCGCCTCCATCCGCGCCGACGACGGCGCCATCGCCTTCGCCGCCGTCGTCGTCCTGACCATGCTGGCCAGCCACGTCTTCGACCCCCGGATCATGTGGGACCGGGCGGAGCCGCCGGACGAGCGGGACGGTGGAGGCGGGCCATGACCGAACGGACCCCCGTGCCGGAGGTGGAATTGCCGCGCCGCCGCCGGCTGTCGCCGATCTGGGCGCTGCCCATCGTCGCCGCGCTGATCGCCGGCTGGCTCGGCTGGCGCTGGCTGGCGGAGCGCGGGCCGCAGATCGTCATCACCTTCCAGACCGGCGACGGGCTGGAGGCCGGGCGCACCCGGATCAAGCACAAGAACGTCGATCTCGGCACCATCGAGCGGGTCCGCCTGTCCGACGACCTGTCCAAGGTGATCGCGACCGCCCGCATGGACCGCGCCGCCGCCGACCATCTGAAGGAGACCACGCGCTTCTGGGCGGTGCGGCCGCGCCTCGGTCTCGGCGGCGTGTCGGGGCTGAGCACGGTGGTGTCCGGCACCTACGTCGAGATGGAGCCGGGCGGCGGCGGCGACCGCCGCGCGTTCGAGGCGCTGGAGGAGCCGCCGGTGGTCCGCTCCGACGTGCCGGGGCGCGGCTTCAGCCTGAAGACCCAGCAGCTCGGCTCGCTGTCGCAGGGCTCGCCGGTCTATTTCCACGGCGTGCAGGTCGGCGAGGTCATGGGCTACACCCTGTCGCCGCAGGACCGCGCGGTGTCGGTGTCGATCTTCGTGCGGGCGCCCTACGACGAGCTGGTGCGCGAGAAGACCCGCTTCTGGCGCTCCTCCGGCATCCAGGTGTCCGCCGGGGCGGACGGCTTCAAGCTGCAAACCGAATCGCTGCGCACGCTGGCGCTGGGCGGCGTCGTGCTCGACACGCCGCCCGACGACCAGGCCGGCGGCCGGGCGGGGGAGGGCGCCGGCTTCACCCTCTACGAGGATCCGGTGGCCGCCGCCGACGACCGGGAGCGGCTGCGCATCCGCTACCGGCTGGAATTCCCCGGCTCGGTCCAGGGGCTCCAGGCCGGGGCGCCGGTGCTGCTGCGCGGGCTTGCGGTCGGCCGGGTGGTCGGCTTGCGGCTGGAATACGACGTGGCGCGCGGCGAGATCCGCGTGCCGGTGGAGATCGAGCTCGATTCCGACCGCGTCCAGCCGGTCAACGCCCCGCCGAACGGCCCGGCGCCCGACGAGGCGGCGGCGCGCCGCGTCGTGGCGGCGCTGGTGGAGAAGGGGCTGCGGGCGCGGCTCGCCTCGGGCAATCTGTTGACCGGGCAGAAGCTGGTGGCGCTGGATTTCGAGCCGAACGCCCCGCGCCCGGCGTCCGGCGACCCCACCGGGTCGGAGCTGCCGACGCTGGCCTCCAGCGACCTCGAATCGATCAGCCGCTCGGCCGGGGCGGTGATGGACAGCATCGCCGGGCTGCCGCTGGCCGGGCTGGTCGAGGATCTGCGCCGCACCATCCAGTCGGTCGGCGGGGTCGCCGGCTCGCCCGACCTCGCCCGCTCGCTGGCCGGTCTGGCCCGCGCGCTGGGCAGCGCCGACACGCTGATGCGCACCGCGAACACGCAGGTGCCGGCGCTGGTCGCCAGCCTGCGCGGGGTGGCGACGGCGGCCCAGGGCACGCTGGCCGCCGCCAACGGGGTGATCGGCGGAACCTCGTCGGGGACCCCCGATCTGGCCGGCGTCATGAAGCAGCTGAACGACGCCGCGCGCTCCTTCCGCGTGCTGGCCGATTATCTGGAACGCCATCCGGAGGCGCTGATCCGGGGCAAGACGGGGGATGGGCGATGAGGGGTGGGTTCGTCGGGCGGGGGCTTGTGATGGCGGTCCTGCTGCTGGCCGGCTGCCAGACGCCGGACAGCCGGCTCTACACCCTGTCGGTGCTGCCGCCGGACGGACCGGTGGGGGCGGCGGCCGGTGGGGCGCTGGCGCTGGGGGCGCTGGAACTGCCGCCGCTGGTCGACCGGCCGCAGATCGTCCGCCGGATCGACTCCAACCGGGTGGAGACGCTGGAGTTCGACCGCTGGGCCGAACCGCTGGCCGACGGGCTGCGGGCGACCCTGGCCGCCGACCTCGCCGCCCGCCTGCCGGGACGCAGCGTGCTGCCGGTGGCGGGAAGCGCCCCGGCGGCGGGCACGGCGGTGCTGTCGGTCAGCGTGCTGAGATTCGAGGCGACGGCGGACGGCCGGGTGGTGCTGGACGCACAGTGGGGGGCGGCGAACGGCCCGCGCCGGCGTGACAGCGTGGAAATCCGTGCCGCGAACGGCGAGCCGGCGGCGCTGGTCGCGGCGATGAGCCGGGCGGTGGCGGCTCTGGCCGACCGCATGGCGGCAGCCGGGCGTTTCTGAATCCCGGCCCTTGAAGGGTTGGGCTGGACCCTCAGGGCGCCGAGACACCAAGGCGCTCGACGGCGCGTTGCCACCGGCCGGGATGGGCGGCGGTGGCGGCAACGCGCCGCGGAAACCGTGATGTCTCGGCGCCCTGAGGGCCCAGAAGCCCCGGAGGGGGAGGCCCTGTCTCCCCTCGATCCACCCCGAATCAATGAACCAGGGTCGCCCCGCGATCGACCCGAGCCGTCGCGCGCGTGGTGGTGAAATCCTCGGCGTGCTGCGGCACCGGCTTGCGGCGCTCGGCCGGCCCGGCTTCGACCGGCATCGGCAGGCGCAGGCCCGCCTTGTCGAGCGCGCCCGACAGGATGCACAGCGGCGCCAGCGCCATCCGCACGCCGGCCAGCGCCAGCCAGTCGGACAGCAGCATCCCGGCCTCGCCGTGGCAGCCGTGCTGGAGCAGCGCGATCATGTCGAGCAGCTTCGCCTCGTCCCCGCCCAGCATCGGGCAGCGCGGGCGGTGGATGTCGAGCGGGCGGATCGCCGCCGCGATGGTGATCCGCATCACCGTGTCGAAGGCCACCGCCGCGTCGTTGTTCAGCCCCGCCGCCGTCAGCCCGTCCTGCCAGTGCGGGTGGGTCTCCTCCGGCGCCCGCAGCGGTTCGGCCCACAGGCGCAGAACCGAGACGACCAGCGCTTCCGCCGTCCGCAGATCCTGGAGCCGCGTGAGGCCGTCCGGTGACGCGCGGCGGCTGTGGCGGGGCGGCGTGGTCGGCATGGGGGGCTCCTTGCTCCGATTTGTCCGGGATCGATCCGGTGAACGGGCGCCAGCCTACGCAGACCTTTCTGCAAATGCAAGTCATTCTCAATAAGGTGGTCAGCGGTATTCCGGCCGCTTCGCCAAGCCCTGCCTGAGGTGGCGGATCGCCGCGTGGACCTTGGGCGGGACGTGGCGCTTCTGCGGGTAGACCGCCCAGACGGCGGTGTTGGGCGGTCGGTGCCGTTCCAGCAGCGGGACCAGCCGGCCCTCGGCGACCGGTTCCTTCACGTAATAGTCCGGCAGCTGGCACAGGCCGAAGCCGCGCAAGGCCGCGTCCAGCACGGCAACCCCGCTGTTGCAGCGCCAGCGGCCGCGCGGGCGGAACAGCCAGTCGCGGCCTCCCTCGTCGAACAGCCAGCCGTCGGAGGTGCCGATCAGGCACTGGTGTCCGGCCAGCGCCCCGAGGCTGTCCGGGATGCCGTGCCGCTCCAGATAGGCGGGGGCGGCGCACAGATGCATCGCGCGCGGGGCGATGCGGGTGGCGACGAGGCTCGATTCGTTCAGCCGTCCCAGCCGGATCGCCAGATCATAGCCCTCCTGCACCAGATCCAGGGTGCGGTTGGTCAACTCGATCTCGACGCTGAGCCGCGGGTGGCGTTCCAGCAGTTCGTTGACCAGCGGCACGACGAAGCGCTCGCCATAGGCGGTGGCGCAGGTCATGCGCAGCAGCCCCTTGGCCTCCCCCGGCCCGTCGCCCTGGAGGTCGCCGACGGCCAGGAACGCCTCGTCGCGCTCCTCCGCCAGCCGCTGGCAGCGGGCGAGGAAGGCGCGGCCGCTCTCGGTCAGGCTGACCTTGCGGGTGGTGCGGTAGAACAGGCGGGCCTGCAACCGGTCCTCCAGCCGCGCCACGCTGCGGCTGACGTGGGAGGAGGACAGCCGCAGCCGCTCCGCCGCGCGGGTGAAGCCGCCGGTCTCCGCCACCGCCACGAACTCGTCGATCCCATCCCAGCCGCCCGTCATTCCGCCGCGATCCCCGCCGATTGTCCCCACACGGCAAAAATCTATTCCCGAATTCGCCGTTCTGGCAACGACCGGGACGGGGCTACACTGGCGGCAACCGCCGCCGATCCGCGATCGGCCGAATCCGTATGTCTGGGAAGGAACACCCGCATGGTCCTGTCGCGCGCCGCCGTCGCCTGGGAAGCCAACCGCCCGCTGGAGATTGAGGAGGTCGAGGTCGCCGCCCCGAAGGCCGGCGAGGTGATGGTCCGCATCGTCGCCACCGGCGTCTGCCACACCGACGCCTACACCCTGTCGGGCAAGGATTCCGAGGGCGTCTTCCCCTGCATCCTCGGCCATGAGGGCGGCGGCGTGGTGGTGGAGGTCGGCCCCGGCGTGACCTCCGTCGCGGTCGGCGATCATGTGATCCCGCTCTACACGCCCGAATGCGGCAAGTGCAAATTCTGCCTGTCGGGCAAGACCAACTTGTGCCAGGCGATCCGCGCCACCCAGGGCAAGGGCCTGATGCCGGACGGCACCAGCCGCTTCTCGATCAAGGGCAAGCAAATCGCCCACTACATGGGCACCTCGACCTTCTCCGAATACACGGTGCTGCCGGAGATCGCGCTGGCCAGGATCAACAAGGCGGCGCCGCTGGAGAAGGTCTGCCTGCTCGGCTGCGGCGTCACCACCGGCATGGGCGCGGTGATGAACACCGCGAAGGTCGAGCCGGGCGCCACCGTCGCCATCTTCGGCCTGGGCGGCATCGGCCTGTCGGCGATCATCGGCGCCACCATGGCCAAGGCGTCGCGCATCATCGGCATCGACATCAACCCGTCGAAGTTCGAGATCGCCCGCCAGCTCGGCGCCACCGACATCGTGAACCCCAAGGACCACGACCGCCCGATCCAGGACGTCCTGGTCGAGATGACCGACGGCGGCGTCGATTACAGCTTCGAGTGCATCGGCAACGTGAACGTCATGCGCTCCGCGCTGGAATGCTGCCACAAGGGCTGGGGCGAGTCGGTCATCATCGGCGTCGCCGGCGCCGGCGAGGAGATTTCGACCCGTCCCTTCCAGCTCGTCACCGGTCGCGTCTGGCGCGGCTCGGCCTTCGGCGGCGTCAAGGGCCGCTCGGAGCTGCCGGGCATCGTCGAGCGCTATCTGGCCGGCGAGTTCGAGCTGGACACCTTCATCACCCACACCATGGGGCTGGACCGCATCAACGAGGCGTTCGACCTGATGCACGAGGGCAAGAGCATCCGCTCGGTCATCCACTACAACCAGTAAGGCCACGACCGGGGGAGATTCGGGTGATGAGCGAAGCCTTCACGATCCTGTCGGAGACCCGCGTCTTCGGCGGCTGGCTGAAGCGGGTGCGGCACGCCTCGGCGGCGCTGGACTGCGCGATGACCTTCGCGGTCTATCTGCCGCCGCAGGTGGAGGCGGGCGCGCGGGTTCCGACGCTCTACTGGCTGTCGGGCCTGACCTGCACCGACGAGAACTTCACCCAGAAGGCCGGCGCCTTCCGCGTCGCGGCGGAACTGGGGCTGGCCATCGTCGCCCCCGACACCAGCCCGCGCGGCGAGGGGGTGCCCGGCGACCCGGACGGGGCGTGGGACTTCGGCCTCGGCGCCGGCTTCTACGTCGATGCGACGGAGCAGCCCTGGGCCCGGCACTACCGCATGCACGACTACGTGACGCGGGAACTGCCGGCGCTGGTCGAGGCCGGCTTCCCGGTGAGCGGGCGCCGTTCGGTCGCCGGCCATTCGATGGGCGGGCACGGCGCGCTGGTCTGCGCGCTGAGGCATCCGGGGCTGTACCGCTCGGTGTCGGCCTTCTCGCCCATCGTCAACCCGGCGGCGGTGCCGTGGGGGGAGAAGGCGTTCGGGCGTTACCTCGGCCCCGACCGCGACCGCTGGCTGGAGTGGGACGCCTGCGCCCTGATCGCGACGGCGGCGGAGCGCCTGCCGATCCTGATCGACCAGGGCGACCGCGACGGTTTCCTGGAGGCGCAGCTGAAGCCGGAACGGCTGGTCGCGGCGGCGGAGGCGGCCGGTCATCCGCTGACGCTGCGGATGCAGCCGGGCTACGACCACAGCTACTTCTTCATCGCGACCTTCATCGAGGACCATCTGCGCCACCACGCGGCGGCGCTGGCGGGGTAGGGGTGCCGTTTCACGGCACGGGCGGCGCCTTCCGCCGCCCGTGCCGCCCCCGTGCCGCCGTCAGAACCGCGTGGACAGCGTGAAGAACGTCCGCGCCGAGCGGTCGAGCGTGCTGAGCGGCACCGTGACGAAGGGCTTCGCCAGCTCCAGGCTGGCGTCGATCCGCTTGAACACCCCGAACCGCAGCCCGACGCCGGCCGAGGCGAGCGACCGCCGGCCGTGCCGCGACCCGCCCTCGTAGTTCCACACCGCGCCATAGTCGGCGAAGCCGTAGAGCATGGCGTAGTCCAGATCGGGCTCTGCCGTCTCGGCGATGTGCTGAAGCTCGACGCGGGTGGAAAAGCCGTTGTCGCCGCTGATCTCCGAGGAATCGAAGGCCCGGCCGTAATATTTGCCGCCGACGCCGAATTCCTGCGTCGACAGCAGCTCGTCCGGGCTGTACTGCGCCTCGCCGGACAGGACGAGGACGTTGCTTTCGTCGAGCTTCTGGTTGCGCTGGGCGGTGAGATTGATCTTGCGGAAGTCGCTGCGCCCGCCGGCCCGCGACAGGTCGGCGCTGCCCGAGCGGGTGGCGTTCAGGATGTCCAGACCCTTGGAGAGCTGGACCGTCACCAGGTTGGTGCCGTCCCAGCCGTCCGACACGTCGTAGGACAGGCCGGCCGTGAGGACGCGCAGGCGGTCTTCCGAAAGCTTCTCGCCCAACGCCATGGTGCGGCTGTTGTGGAGGGTGAGGCCGACGTCGCCGCGCAGCGTCTCGGCCCGGCTGCGCAGGAAGGGGTGCGACAGGCCGATGCGGGCCGAGGAGGTCAGGTTGTCCAACTCCAGCGGACGGACGCTGTCGCCCGGCTTCGACCAGGAGCGGCGGACGCCGTATTGCAGAAGCGTCCCCTCCGCGTCGACCGGCACCGCCTGACCGAGATCGAGGAAGCGCATCTCGCGCGCCTGCTGGGTGACGATGCCCTGGGCGGTGGTGCGCTCGAACAGGCCAAGCTGGTCCTCGACGTTGACCAGCCCGGTCAGCTGCATCGGCCCGACCGAGCGGGTGCCCCGGTTGTCGAGCATCAGCAGCCCGTCCATCGGCGTGCGTTCCAGCGTCAGGGTCAGCTGCGAGGCGCCGGGCGTGTCGGGCGACGCCTCCAGCACCGTCTTCACCGCGACGCCGGGCAAATCGTCGGCGAGCAGGACGTAGCGCTCCATGTCGGCCATGCGCAGCGGGCGCGACGCCTTGATCTTCTCGCCCATCCGCCGCAGCAGGCCGAGCCGGTCGGCGGCCTCGCCCTGGACCAGCACCTCGCTGACATAGCCCTCCACCACCTCCAGCCGGACGATTCCGTTGCGGATGCGCTGGGCCGGAACGATGGCCTGGGACAGCACGTAGCCGTCGTTGCGGTACTTGGCGGTGATGGCGTCGCGCAGGCCGTAGAGGTCGGCCAGCGTCACCGGCTTGCCCAGCCGGTCGCGCCACAGCCCGGCCAGCTCCGCTGTGCCGTAGACGCTGTTGCCGGAGATTTGAAGCTCGTTCAGGGTCAGGGTGATGCGCTCGGCGTCCTTGGGCGGCGGCGCCTTGTCGGGCGCCGGCATCTCCAGCTCGGGCTGCGACTGCGGGGTCGGCGGGCGCTCGAAGCGCTGCTCCAGCCGGCTGGGGTCGAGCGAGGGCGGCAGCACCGGCGGCACGGTCTGCGCCAGGGCGGCCCCGCCGCCCAAGATGCTTCCCAGGACACCGCAGAGCAGGAGGGTGGAGAGCCGGCGCGACGAGGGCCGGCGATGCGGCGTGCTGGTACGGTGCATGGTGGCGCTTGTTTCTCGAAGCCTATTTCTCGGTCAGGGCGGTGATGCCGGTCCAGCCCGGCTCGGGCGTGGCGCCGACGTGTTTCCCGGCCTTGCGCAGCATGGCGGCGGCGGCGCTGTCGAAGGCGGCGAGCGCGGTGAAGCCGGCCGCCGCCGCGTCGAAGCGGCCGGCGCGCCAGTCGGCCAGCGCCCGCGCGTAGGCGGCGCGGGCGGCGGAATCCTCGGGGTCGGCGCGGCGTGCCTGCGACAGCGGCTCGAACACCGCGACCGGCTCGCTGCGGCCGACGACCTGGACGGTGTCGAGCGCGCGGAAGGCGTCGGGGTCGCCGTGATGCGCCACCGTCTCGCCGCTGACCATCATCGGCGTGCCGTAATATTTGTTGGCGCCCTCCAGCCGCGAGGCCAGATTCACCGTGTCGCCCATCACCGTGTAGTTGAAGCGGCGCGGCGAGCCGATGTTGCCGATCAGGGCCGGGCCGGTCGCCAGGCCGATCCGGCAGTCGCCGCGCCCGCTGCCGGTCGCCAGCAGCGTCGGGTCCTCGTCCATCGCCCGCCGCATGGCCAGCGCCGCGTCGACCGCCGCGCGGGCGTGGTTGTCGATGGCGTAGGGGGCGCCGAACACCGCCAGCACGGCGTCGCCGATGTATTTGTCGACGAAGCCGCCATGCGCCTCGACGATGTCGGTCATCACCGTGAAGTAGCGGTTCAGCACCAGCACCAGGGCTTCCGGCTCCATCCCCTCCGACATCTTGGTGAAGCCGGCGATGTCGGAGAACAGGATGGTCAGGTTCCGCTCCTCGCCGCCCAGGCTGGGCGACTGGCCCGACGCGATCATGTCGTCGATCAGCGAGCCCGGCAGGTAGAGCTTGAAGGCGTTGCGGATCTGGCGCTGGTCGCGGTCGAGCACGGCGAAGCGGAAGCCCAGCAGCAGCGGGAACACCAGCATCGCGGCGAGCGCCGCCTGGAGCCAGGGCAGCACCAGCCCGGCCTGGAACGCCTCGACCGCGACGCCGCTCCACAGCGCCAGCAGCCCGAGCAGCCCGGCGGCGGCCAGCCCCGGGCGGGTCGCGAGCGTGATCGCGGCGGCCGCCGCGGCCAGCAGCAGCACCAGCGCGGCGCCGGCCGTCCGTCCGGTCTCGGCCAGCCCGTCATGGACGATCATGTTGGAGATGGCGGCGGCGTGGATGTAGACGCCGGGGATGGAGTCGCGGCGCAGGCCGTCGACATACAGGTCGCCCATCACCGGCAGGGCGCAGCGTTCCGGCAGGTTCAGCCCCTCCGGCTTGGTCACCCAGCGGTTGGAGGAGAGCTTGCGGTCCTCGACGTCGAGCACGGTGCCGACCATCACCGCCTTGCCCTTGAAATGCCGTTCGAAGAAGGCGGTGTTGCCGGCCTCGGCGCAGGCGTACAGGTCGGCCAGCGAGTAGGTCGGGATGGCCCCCGCCGCCGTCGCGTGGTTGACCAGCATGCGGTTGCCAGGTCCGCCGGGCAGGCGGTAGCCGTTCAGCGTCGTCCAGCCGTCGGCTC
This sequence comes from Azospirillum agricola, assembly GCF_017876095.1. GTDB lineage: Bacteria > Pseudomonadota > Alphaproteobacteria > Azospirillales > Azospirillaceae > Azospirillum > Azospirillum agricola. The sequence continues at coordinate 44,158 of NZ_JAGINM010000033.1, read as the reverse complement.
CGCGCTCCAGCGGCTTGGCCAACGCGCGCGACGCGACCTCCGCCGCCATGCCGGGCTCCGGGCGGGGCGCGCCGTCCGGCCCGGCGACGTTGAGCGTCACCGGGACGCGGCGCAGCACGCCGTCGGGATCCTCGACCAGATTGACCGAGCGGATGTTGCCGGCCCCGGCGGCGATCTGGTAGCCGCGGTAGGGCAGCAGCGGGTTGCTCTGGTGCTGCACCTTGGCCAGCACCAGCCGCCCCTCCTTGCCGCCGCGCCGCAGGGTCAGCAGATACTCGCGCTCGAAGCCGGGGATCAGCGTCTCGACCGAGGTTGGGTGGACGAGGTCGAGGCCGATCGCCGCCGCCCCGCCATCGAGCATGCCGGCCACCACCCGACCCAGCTTCGGCCCCCACAGCGCCTGCGGCGTGCCGGCGAAGGGCGGGCGGCGGTAGGTCTCCTCGTCGATGCCGACGACGACGACCGGCGACGGGTCCGGGGCCGGCTTGGCCCCGTGCACCCGCTCGCGCAGCCAGTAGAGGCTGTCGATCGACGGCCCCTGAAGCTCCGCCGACAGCGCCAGGGCCAACCCGGCGGCGACGAGCGGAGCGGTGGCGCCCAGCAGGATCAGGCGCAGGCGCCGGGGCAGCCTCATCGTCCGCAGCCTCATCGTCGGCGGCCGGCTGCGATCAGAAGCGGATCAGACGGCCGAGCGCCGGCCCCGCCTCGTCCTTGGCCTGGGGGTCGATCTTCACGACGTAGGACTTGGATCCGGCCGCGACCTTGTAGAGGCCGCCGGGGACCAGCGCCGTGTCGCTCTTGGCGGTGTCCAGCGTGGTGCCGGGCACGTCGACCGTGACGGGGGTGCTCCCCGTCTGGTCCAGCCGCTCGAAGGTGACCGGGCCGGGGGCGGCCAGGAGCAGAACCGGCCGGGTCTTGTAGAGGGTCAGGTCGGGCTTGGGCTTGGGCGGCGCGGCGCCCGGCAGGTTAATGGGGGCGCTGCGGAACACGGTCACCCCGGCCTTGCCGGCCTCGTTGGCGGACAGCAGCAGCTTGCCGCCGTCGCAGGGCAGGGTGTGGCGGTCGATCTTGCCGCCCGACACCGTCGATTCGCGGGCGCCGACGGTGACGCCGCCGCCGGTGATCGTCTCGTTGACGCAGGAATCGAGGTAGCTCAGCGTCAGGGTCTGGCCGGCGGCCAGCGTCACGGTCTGGCCGGCGCTGAGATAGTCCATCGGCTGGACCCCGGCCACGCCGTCGGACACGTCCTCGACCAGCGCCGCCGGCTGGGCGCCGGCCTGGGCGGCGGGCGCGTTGGCGAGGGCGGGCGATGCCCCGAGCAGCAGCAGGGCGGCAAGCGCCTGGGCGGGCGTCTGGAACGCGACGGACATGGTGGTCGGCCTCCCGGTTCGGTGTTCGGCGCGGAGCGTTCCGGTCGAACGATAAAATCCTTCCTATCCCTTTAGCGAAGTTACCCGCCCACTTCAAACCCCTTGCGTGTAATAAAAAGCTTGTCACGGCCAGCATCGGCCCTTGCCGTGTCACGATATTGAAATATTGCTGCAACCGGCGCGTCACCGGCGGCGGCTATTCTGCGCCATCGCGTGCGGGGCCGGGAGGGCCGCGTGCCCGGTTGCGTGCGAACGGATTGAAGGCATCGCGGCGGATCATGGGCTCTGAACACATCGTCCGCTCCTTCGCGCAGGAGCTTCAGCGGCTGGGCAACCTCGTCACCCAGATGGGCGGCGTCGCCGAGGCCCAGGTCGAGGCCGCGGTCAAGGCGGTCGCCCGCCGCGACGTCGGGCTGGCCTCGCAGGTGATGCAGGCCGACGCCCGGCTCGACGCCTACGAGCGCGACATCGACGCCGAGGCGGTGCGGCTGCTGGCCCTGCGCCAGCCGATGGCGCAGGACCTGCGCGAGATCGTTTCGTCGCTGAAGATCGCCGCCGACCTGGAGCGCATCGGCGACTACGCCGCCAACATCGCCAAGCGGTCGCTGGCGCTGGCGCAGGTGCCGGTGGTGCGGCCCGCCGTGGGGATCCCGCGCATGGGCCGGCTGGTCGAGACCATCATGAAGGAGGTGCTCGACGCCTACATCGAGCGCGACGTCGACAAGGCCGTCGCGGCGTGGGAGCGCGACGAGGAACTGGACGACCTCTACACCAGCCTGTTCCGCGAGGTCCTGACCTACATGATGGAGGATCCGCGCAACATCACGCCCTGCACCCACCTGCTGTTCATGGCGAAGAACCTGGAGCGCATCGGCGACCACGCGACCAACATCGCCGAGACCATCCACTTCCTGGTGGTCGGGTCGCCGCTGGCGCTGGCCCGGCCCAAGAGCGACGGATCGAGCTTCGCCGTGGTGACTCCCGGCGCGCTTCCAGGCGCCGTGGCGGTCGCAGGCTCCCCGCCGCCGGACCAGGACGCGCTGGACGGCGACGAGGGGCCGGCCGACGCCGGGTGACCGGGGCCACGGCGCTGTTTCAGACATGACATCCGGTCCGCCGGCCGCCTCGCGCGCGCCGGCATTTTTCTGGCTTCTCCGGCAGGTCCCACGGTGACGGGCCGCGCGCCCGCGAAAGCGGCTTGCATCGGTTCGCTCCCTCGACAATTGTGGACGCCAACGACGACGCCCGTGACGCTGACACGGGCCAACCCTGTCCGAAGGAGCGTCCATGCCGGTGCCTGCCCAACTGTCGACGGGACTGAAGCTGCCCGCGATCGTCTCGCCGATGTTCCTGTCCTCCGGCCCCGACCTCGTCGTCGAGACCTGCCGGTCGGGCCTGATCGGGACCTTCCCGACGCTGAACCAGCGCAGCACCGCCGGCTACGAGGACTGGCTGTTCGAGATCCGGGAACGGTTGGGTGCGCAGGACTCGGCGGCCCCCTTCGGCGTGAACCTGATCGTCCACAAGTCCAACGCGCGTCTGAACGACGATCTGGCGATGACCGTCAAGCACAAGGTGCCGCTGGTCATCACCTCCCTGGGCGCGGTGCGCGAGGTGGTGGACGCGGTGCATTCCTACGGCGGCGTCGTCTTCCACGACGTCATCGGCCGCCGCCACGCCGAGAAGGCGGCGGAGGCCGGGGTCGATGGCATCATCGCGGTGTGCGCGGGCGCCGGCGGCCATGCCGGGACGCTGAGCCCCTTCGCGCTGGTGCCGGAAATCCGCGCGGTCTTCGACGGCACCATCGTGCTGGCCGGCGCCATCTCGACCGGCGCCCACATCGCGGCGGCGCGGGCGCTCGGCGCCGACCTCGCCTATCTCGGCACCCGCTTCCTCGCCACCGAGGAGGCCATGGTGAACGAGGAGCACAAGCGGATGATCCTGGAATCGACCGCCAAGGACATCCTCTACACGGCGGCGATCAGCGGGGTGAACGCCAATTTCCTGACGCCCAGCATCGTGCGCGCCGGCCTCGACCCCGACAATCTGAAAGGCCACGCCAAGCTCGACATGGGCAGCGAGGCCAAGGTCTGGAAGGACGTCTGGTCGGCCGGGCAGGGGGTCGGGTCGATCAACGACATCCTGCCCGCCGCGCAACTCTGCGAGCGGCTGATCCGCGAGTATCGCGAGGCGCGCGCGGCGCTGGCCTCCGGCCTCTAGGAGCCGCCATGACCGACGATTCCCTCGCCGACCCCGCCCTTGCGGGCCAGCCGGGCGCCGGCCCGCTGGCCGGCATCCGGGTGGTGGATCTCAGCAGCCTGCTGCCCGGCCCGCTCGCCGCCGAGACCCTGGCGGAGGCCGGGGCCGAGGTGCTGAAGATCGAGCCGCCCGGCGGCGACGGCGTCTTCGGCCTGCCGGCCGGCCCGGTCTGGGGCGGGGCGGCGCACGCCCTGCTCAACCGGGGCAAGCGGGTGGTGCGGCTCGACCTCAAGAGCGGGGAGGGGCGGGCCGAGCTGCGCCGCGCGCTGGAGGGCGCCGACGTGCTGATCGAGCAGTTCCGGCCGGGGGTGATGGCCCGGCTCGGCTTCGACTTCGCCACCGTGTCGGGCTGGAATCCGCGCCTCGTCTATTGCTCGATCACCGGCTACGGGCAGGAGGGGCCGGCGGCCGGCGACGCCGGGCACGATCTCAACTATGTGGCGGCCGCCGGGCTGCTGGCCGAGCCGCCGCCGGGAACGCCGGCCGACGCCGTGGCGGAACCGCCGCCGGTCCTGGCCGCCGACATCGGCGGCGGGACCCTGCCGGCGCTCGTCAACATCCTGCTGGCGCTGTGGGACCGGCAGAGGACCGGGCGCGGCCGTCACCTCGACATCGCCATGGCGACGATGGTGCGGGCCTTCGCCTTCCCGCACCGGCCGACGCTGGACGCCTTCGGCGCGCTCACCCCGGCCGGCATGGGCGGGCTGACCGGCGGTTCCGCCCGCTACGCGGTCTACCCGACGGCCGACGGGCGCCGGCTGGCGGTGGCGGCGCTGGAGCCGAAATTCTGGGACAATGTCTGCCGGATCATCGGGCTGCCGGAGGCGCTGCGCGACGATTCCCGCGACCCCGCCGCGACCCGCCGGGCGGTGGCCGAACGGCTGCTCACCCGGACGGCGGCGGACTGGATGACCGCCTTCGGCGGCGACACCTGCGTCTCGCCGGTCCGCACGGCGGCCGAGGCGCTGGCGGGGGAGGAGTCCTATCCCATGCCGCTCGTCCCCGGCCTGCGGCGCGGCCGGTGACGCTTCAGGCCACCACGCCGGAATCGTGCAGGCGCCCGATCTCGGCGGCGGACAGCCCGAGCAGGTCGCCCAGCACCGCGTCGGTGTCCTGGCCCAGCCGGGGCGCCGGGCGGTGGTCGGTTCGCTCGCCCAGTGCCGGGAAGCTCAGCGGCGATCCGGGCACCATCAGCCGTCCGACCTCCGGCTGTTCGATCTCGCGGAACAGCGGGTTGGCGGTGGAGCAGCGCGGATCCTCGGCGACGAGCTGGCCGAAGTCGCGGTAGGGTCCCCACAGCACGCCCGATCCGGCGAAGGCGGCCTCGACCTCCGCCAGGGTCCGGGCGGCGAACCAGGGGGCGAGCACGGCGGAGATGGCGTCGCGCGCCAGGAAGCGTCCGCCCTCGTCCTCCATGTCCACGCCCATCAGCGGGCCGATCATCGCCAGCCTGTCGGCCAACCCGGTCGCCTTGCCGATCGCCCGCCACTGGCGGTTGGAGATGGCGACGATCATCGCCCGGCGGCCGTCCGAGGTCGGGAAGTCGCGGCCGAAGGCGCCGTACAGGTCGTTGCCGATCGGCGGACGGACGGCGCTGTTCACCCGCACGTCGGCGAGGTAGCCGAGGTTGCCGATGGTCGCCAGCATCACGTCGGCCAGCGCCACCGTCACCTCCTGCCCTTGCCCGGTGCGGCGGCGGTGGCGTTCGGCGGCGAGCAGGCCGGTGGTCAGGTAGAGACCGGCGGCGACGTCCCAGGCCGGCAGCACATGGTTGACCGGCTCGCCGCCGCGCCCGGTCGCCATCGGGAAGCCGCCGGCGCAGTTGATCGTGTAGTCGATCGCCGCCGAGCCGTCCGGGTTGCCGGTCAGCCGCAGCATGATCAGATCCTCGCGCGCGGTGGACAGCGCCGCGTGGCTCATCCAGCCGCTGGCCGGCAGGTTGGTCAGCAGGATGCCGGCGTCCTCGCCCGGCGCCGTGATGATCGCCTGGGCGATCTCGCGCCCCTCCGGCTTGTCGAGCGCCAGCGTCACCGACCGCTTGGCCTTGTTCAGGGCGGTCCAGTAGAGGCTGGTTCCGGCGGGGGAGACCGGCCAGCGGCGGTAATCGATGTTGCCGCCGATGGGATCGATGCGGATCACGTCGGCCCCGAGCTGGGCCAGCGTCATGCCGCCGAGCGGCGCCGCGACGAAGGCGGAGATCTCGACGACGCGCAGGTCGGACAGAATCTGGGGCATGGGGGCGGTCCGTGAGGGGGCTGGTTGGGGGCCATGGGCGCCGACAAGGCGCCTCTTCCTCGGGGAAGAGGGCCTTGTCCGTGTTTATGGGATGACTCCGACGCCGCTCACACGCACCGCCCGCCGTCGATCTCCAGCACCACGCCGGTCAGGAACTCCGCCTCGTCGGAGGCGAGGTAGAGCGCCGCGTTGGCGACGTCGCTCGGCTTGCCGAGGCGGCCGAGCGGCACGATGCCGAGCATCCGGGCGCGCTTCTCCGGCGTGTCGCCGCCCATGAAGGTGGCGAGCAGCGGTGTCTCGGTGGCGACCGGGGCCAGCGCGCAGACGCGGATGCGGTCGGGCGCCAGCTCCAGCGCCAGCGACTTGGTGATGTTGTGCACCGCCCCCTTGGTGGCGTTGTACCAGACCAGGCCCGGACGCGGCCGCAGGCCGGCGGTGGAGCCGAGGTTGAGGATCACGCCCGACTGCTGGGCCCGCATCTGCGCGACGACCGCCTTGGAATAGAGGTAGATCGACTTGACGTTCAGCGCGAAGACCCGGTCGAACTCCTCCTCGGTCACATCCTCGAAGGGGCCGTTGGCGTGGGTCGAGCCGGCGTTGTTCACCAGGATGTCGAGCCGGCCGAACTTCTCCACCGTCGCCGCGACGGTCATCTCGACGTCGGCGGCGCGGGTCACGTTGGCGGCGATGCCGACGGCGTTCCCGCCCAGGCTTTCGGCGACCGAGCGGGCGGCGTCGCCGTTGATGTCGACGACGGCGACGCGGGCGCCCTCGCGCACGAAGGTCTCGGCCATCGCGAGCCCGAGCCCCTGCGCGGCGCCGGTGATCAGGGCGACCTTGCCGTCCAGGCGCTTGGTCATTCTCGTTCCTCCCCAAAGGATTATCTGTGATGGGGGGAGGCTATCGGCCCGCATTCGCTCGTGCTATGGACCATCCGTCATAGCTGCTATCAGCAAATCCCCGCGCCGGAATCCCCCGCACCGGCGTCAGGAGGCGGGTTCCGGCGCACCGCCATGGGCGACGACCTTGCCCTTCAGCACGCCGTTCGCCACGCATTTCGCCACCTCGGCGTGAATCAGGCGCAGCAGCGCGCGCGTCGCCTTGGACACCGGCTGGTGCAGCGGCGTCGCGGTGACGAGCATGGCGTGCATGTCCTTGGAGCCGATCTCGCGGGCGATCAGCCGGCCCTGCCGCACCTCGCGGTGGACGGCGCCGAAGGGCAGGATGGTCGATCCGATCCCTTCTTCGACCAGCTGCTTGATGGCGGTGACGGAGTTGATCTCCATGTCGACCTGGAGGTCGATCTCGGCGCGGCGGACGGCGGCGTCGACGACCCGGCGCAGCCCGTTCTCAAGCCCCGGCAGAACCAGCCGCAGGTCGCCCAGCATGGCGACCGGCACCGGCCCGTCGTCGGTGGCCGCCTCGCCCGCATCCTTCGCGGACTGGATCAGCATCAGATTCTCGACCAGCAGCGGCGAGGACAGCATGCTGCGCCCGCGCCGGGCGTCGTAGAGCACGGCGAGGTCGAGCCGGCCGCCCTCCACCCATTCCAGCAGGGTGCCGCTGAACACCTCGTGGATGCGCAGCGTCGCGTCGGGATAGCTCTCGTGGAAGCGCCGGGCGAGTGGGGCGCCGAGCGTGGCGCAGATCGACGGGGGGAGGCCCAGGGTCACGCTGCCGGTCAGGCGTTCGGACTGGTCCTGGATCTCCTCCTTGATCTCGGCGAGCGCGCCCAGCAGATGGCGGACGACATCGTAGAGCTTGCGCCCCGGCTGGGTCAGCGAGACGCCGCGCCCATGGCGGTAGAACAGGCTGGTGCGCAGCTCATGCTCCAGCTTCTGGACCTGACGGCTCAGCGCCGGCTGGGTGATGCCCAGCTTGACCGACGCCTTGGAGAAGCTGCCGAGGTCGGCAACCTGCACGAAATACCGCAGTTCCAGAAGTTCCATGGGAATCCGCCCTCGCCATCGCCTTTCCCTTCCGGATAGCGAATACGCGGATATGTGACAAGCGATGTCCCGGCGGGCCGGCCGCGCCGGGAGGTCCGTTGCCCCCCGGGATCAGTTCCGCCGGGACAGAAGACCGCGCGCCACGACCTGCGCCTGGATTTCGGCGGCGCCCTCGAAGATGTTCAGGATGCGGGCGTCGCACAGCACGCGGCTGACCGGGTATTCCACCGCATAGCCGTTGCCGCCATGGATCTGCACGGCGTTGTCGGCGTTCGACCAGGCGACGCGGGCGGCGAGCAGCTTGGCCATGCCGGCCTCGATGTCGCAGCGGCGGTCGCTGTCCTTCTCGCGCGCGGCGAAGTAGGTGAGCTGGCGGGCGATCATCGTTTCCACCGCCATCCAGGCCAGCTTGCCGGCGACGCGCGGGAAGGCGGTCAGCGGCTTGCCGAACTGGACGCGCTCCTGGGCGTAGCGGAGGGCAAGCTCCAGGGCGTTCTGGGCGACGCCGACGGCGCGGGCGGCGGTCTGCACGCGGGCGGATTCGAAGGTCGCCATCAGCTGCTTGAAGCCCTGGCCCTCGACCCCGCCCAGCAGGTTGGCGGCGGGAACGGCGAAACCGTCGAAGCCGATCTCGTACTCCTTCATCCCGCGATAGCCCAGCACCGGGATTTCGCCGCCGGTCATGCCCTCGGCCGGGAAGGGATTCTCGTCGGTGCCGCGCGGCTTCTCGGCCAGCAGCATGGACAGGCCGCGATATCCGGGGGCGTTGGGGTCGGTGCGGACCATCAGCGTCATCAGGTCGGACCGGCTGCCGTGGGTGATCCAGGTCTTGTTGCCGGTGACGCGGTAGACCTCGCCGTCCAGCACCGCGCGGGTGCGCAGCGAGCCGAGGTCGGAGCCGGTGTTGGGCTCGGTGAAGACGGCGGTCGGCAGGATCTCGCCGGACGCGATGCGCGGCAGCCACCGCTGCTTCTGCGCCGGGGTGCCGCCCAGCCGGATCAGCTCGGCGGCGATCTCCGCGCGGGTGCCGAGTGAGCCGACGCCGATGTAGCCGCGCGACAGCTCCTCCGTCACCACGCACATGGCGAGCTTGCCCATGCCGAGCCCGCCATCCTCCTCCGGGATGGTCAGGCCGAAGACGCCCATCTCCGCCATCCGGCCGACGACGTCCAGCGGGATCAGTTCGTCCTTCAGGTGCCACTCGTGGGCGTGCGGCTCGACCGCGTCGGCGACGAAGCGGCGGAACTGGTCGCGCACCATGCCCAGCGCCTCGTCCTCCAGCGCCAGCTCGCCGAAGCCGCCGCCGTGCAGCGCGTCGGCCAGCCCCTCGGCGATGCTGAGCCGCAGGGCCGACGCGTTGCCGGCCGCGATCAGCCGGCGCACGGCGTCGCTGCGGAAGGCGGCGCGGTCCTCGTCGGTCAGGCCGAAATCGGCCGGGCGGACGATCTCGCCCTGGCTCATGGCGAGGCCGCCGTCGAGCTGGGCCAGATACTCGCCGAAGGCGGCCTGGAGGATGGCGGACTCCAGTTCGCCGAGCCGGTCGGCGCGGTCGAGCCGTTCGGCCCAGCCCCGCATCTGGCGCAGCGCCTCGGCGTAGGTGGCGACCCAGGCGAAGCCGTGCGCCGCCATCTGGTGGCGGTCGAGCAGCGCCGCGTCGGGCGCGCCGTCGGGCGCCACCAGGGCGGCGACCCCCCGCTCGGCCGCCTCGCGCAGCCGGGCCACCGCGTCGAGCGCCGAGGCGGTCGCGGCCAGCAGGTCGGGAAGCAGCAGGGACGGGGTGTCGGTCACGCTCGTGCTCATGGCTTTGCCTTCGTTTCCTCGTTGGGTCGTCATCGCCGGCCTCGTCATCGCTGGCCTCGTCATCGCTGGACTGGGGCCGGTCCTCACTCCGCCGCCGCCACCTTCGCGGCGGCCGCCGTCACCCTGGCGAAGGCCCGCTCGACCAGCCGGCGCTGGTCGGCGTCATGGTCGCCGTGGAAGCTGCCGGCGGGGGAGGCCGCCTCCGGCCGCGCCACGCAGGCGACGGTCGGGTCGGCCGCTCCGGCCGCCGCGCGCAACGCCTCCAGCCGGCGGTCGAGCCAGCTCCAGGCGCCGAGGTTGCGCGGCTCCTCCTGCACCCAGACGCAGGACGCTTCCGGCCAGCGGCGGAACAGGGCGGACAGCTCGGCCTCCGGCAGAGGGTACAGCATTTCCAGCCGGACGACGGCGACATCCTCGGCGCCCAGCGCCTCGCGTTCGCGCTCCAGCTCGTAGGCCAGCTTGCCGCTGCACAGCAGGATGCGGCTGGCCTGCTCGCCGGCCGTCGCGATGACCGGGCGGAAGCCGGTGCCGGGGGCGAACGCGTCGAGCGCCGAAACGGCGGCGGGCAGGCGCAGCAGCGTCTTCGGGCTGAGCACCACCAGCGGCTTGCGGTCGCGCCGGTGCATCTGCCGGCGCAGCAGGTGGAAATAATTGGCCGGGGTCGAGGGGTGGGCGATCCGCAGATTGTCGCGCGCCGCCAGTTGCAGGAAGCGCTCCGGCCGGGCGGAGGAATGCTCCGGCCCCTGGCCTTCCAGCCCGTGCGGCAGCAGCAGGACGAGGCCGGAGGGCTGGCGCCACTTGTCCTCGGCGCTGGCGATGAACTGGTCGATCATGATCTGGGCGCCGTTGGCGAAGTCGCCGAACTGTGCCTCCCAGACCACCAGCGCGTCGGGCCGCTCCAGGCTGTAGCCGTATTCGAAGCCGAGCACGGCGTACTCCGACAGCGGGCTGTTCACCACGTCGAAGCGGGCCTGTTCGACTCCAAGATGGTTCAGGCTGACGTGGCGCCGGCCGGTGCCCGTGTCGGTCAGCGCGAAGTGCCGGTGGGAGAAGGCGCCGCGCACCACGTCCTGCCCGGTCAGCCGCACCGGCGTGCCCTCGGCCAGCAGGGTGGCGAAGGCCAGCGCCTCGCCGGTCGCCCAGACCACCGGCTCCTCGGCGCGCTGGCGGACGACGCGCTCGACCTTGCGGTCGATGGCCAGCCCGTCGGGGATGTGGGCGAGCGCGCCGAGCAGGGCGCGCAGCCGGTCGGCGGCGACCCCGGTGTCGGGCTCGGCCGGCGCGGCACCCGTGGGCGCGAAGGGCGCCCAGCGCCCGCCGGGGAAGCCGTCATGGTTCGGCCGGTGGTCGGCGGCGGCGGCCAGCGCCTCCTGGAAGCGGGCCCTGTGCTCCGCCGCCAGCGCCTCGGCCGCCTCCGGCGTCACCAGACCGGCCTCGGCCAGCCGCTTGGCGTAGAGCGCGCGAACCGGCGGATGGGCGTCGATCGCCCGGTACTCCACCGGCTGGGTGAAGCGCGGCTCGTCGATCTCGTTGTGGCCGTTGCGGCGGTAGCCGACGAGGTCGATCACCGCGTCGCGGCCATGCGCCTGCCGGAAGGCGACGGCGAGGTCGGCGGCGCGCAGGGCGGCGTCGGGGTCGTCGGCGTTGACGTGCAGGATCGGGCTGTCCACCGCCTTCCACGGGCCGGTGCAATGGCGCGAGCTGCGCGCCTCGTCCGGGTCGGTGGTGAAGCCGATCTGGTTGTTGACGATGACGTGGATGGTGCCGGCGACGCTGAAGCCGGCGACGCCGGACAGTTGCAGCGCCTCGGCGACGCTGCCCTGGCCGATCACGCTGGCGTCGGTGTGCAGCAGCACGCAGAGCACCCGCCTGGGGTCGCCCGCCAGATCCTGGCGCGCCCGCGCGCGGCCCAGCGTGACCGGGTTGATCGCCTCCAGATGCGACGGGTTGGGCGACAGGATCAGCGCCAGCGAGCGGTCGCCGAAGGCGAGCTGGCTCTCCACCCCCATGTGGTAGGGCACGTCGGCCGGCACCGGCGGGTCGGACTGGAAGGGGTGCATCCCCTTGATGCCGGCGAACAGCTCGACCAGCGGCTTGCCGAGCGCGTTGGCCATCAGGCTGAGCCGGCCGCGGTGCATGGTGCCGACCTGCACCTCGTCCACCCCGGCGGCGGCGGCGGCGGCCAGCACGCGGTCGAGCAGGGGGATCAGCGTCTCCATCCCCTCCGCCCCGAAGCGCTTCTTGGTCGGGTAGCGCACGCCGAGCAGCCGCTCGAACTCCTCGGCCGCCGTCAGCAGGGCGAGGGCGCGCTGCCGGGCCGCAGGAGGCGGGGCCGCGTCCGGCCGCTCGTAGGCGTCGCGCAGCCAGCCGCGCAGGGCCGGGTCGTCGATGTGGGCGGTCTCCAGCGTCAGCGTGCCCTGGTAGAGGCGGCGCAGCCGGGCGGTCTCCGCATCCCCGCCCGCCGGGGCGTCGGAACGGGGTGCCCGGCCGAGCGGGTCGAGATCGGCGGAGAGGTGGCCGCGCTGCCGGATCTCCTCGCGCGCCGGCGCGGCGGGATCGCCGCCGGACGGGGCGGCGCCCAGCTCCTCCAGCACCTGGAAGACGGCGCGCCAACTGACGTCGACGGAGGCGGGGTCGTCGCGGAAGCGCTCGTGCAGCGCTTCGAGATAGGCGGCCCCGGCGGCGTTGAGCGGGGAAGACAGCCTAGACATGGCGCACACCGGTCATGCGAATGAACGTCCGTCGCGTGTGAGGAAAGGGATTCGGCAGGGCAGGAGGTGTGCCCAGGCGGTGTCAGAGTAGCGTCGGGGTCGGCGCGGCGGATCGCGTGGCGTGCCTGTAACAGATATTCATTGTGGGCATAGCAAACGGTTCGTGCGGGCCGCCGGCCGTAAGGGGTTTTCAAAAACAATCCGTGCTCCTGATCGCTTGTGGCGCTTATGGCTGGTATGCGCCCGAAAGCCATTCCGCTGGGCAGCGCGCTGCTTCACTGTCAGGGTCACGGCATCGCCTCCGGGCGGAAACCCAGACAAAACCCCGGACATCCGCAGAGATACGGAACCGGAATCCCGCTCTGCGGAATGGAGGCGTGGCACCCGTCAGGGAACGGTCAGGAACAGAGCGTCACCCGGTCTCGGGTCCGGCGCGCCATATCTTTTCGATCTCGGGGCTGGACGGGTAGAAAGCCCGGTGCCGCCTCCGCACAACAAGATTTCCGGGAGGATACAACCATGAAGCGTCGTCAATTCTTCAAGGGTGCCGCCGTCGCCGCCGGCGCCTCGACCCTGGCCGCCCCGGCCATCGCGCAGTCGGAGCCGACCATCCGCTGGCGCTGCGTGTCGAGCTTCCCGAAGAACATCGAGGTGCTGTACGGCAGCGCCGAGGTCATGGCGAAGAACGTCGCCGAGGCCACCGACGGCAAGTTCCAGATCCAGGTCTTCGCCGCCGGGGAGGTCGTCCCGGCGCTCCAGGCGCTCGACGCCGCCAGCAACGACACGGTGGAGATGTGCCACACCGCGTCCTACTACTATGTCGGCAAGGACCCGGCCTTCGCGTTCGGCTGCTGCCTGCCCTTCGGCCTCAACACCCGCCAGCAGAACGCCTGGTTCTACCACGGCGAGGGCGGCAAGCTGCTGGAGGAGTTCTACGCCGGCTACAACCTGAAGGCGCTGGCCGGCGGCAACACCGGTTCGCAGATGGGCGGCTGGTTCCGCAAGGAGATCAAGTCCATCGAGGACATGAAGGGCCTGAAGTTCCGCATCTCCGGGCTGGGCGGCCAGATCCTCTCCAAGCTCGGCGTCATCGCCCAGCAGGTCAGCGGCGGCGACATCTATCCGGCGCTGGAACGCGGCACCATCGACGCGGCCGAGTTCAACGGCCCCTACGACGACGAGAAGCTCGGCCTCTACAAGATCGCGCCGAATTACTACTATCCCGGCTGGTGGGACGGCACCTCGCTCCAGCATTTCTTCATCAACACCAAGCGCTGGGAGGGGCTGCCCAAGCATTACCAGGCGGCGCTGACCTCGGCGGCGGCGCTGGCCAACGTCGACAGCGTGGCGCGCTACGACGTGCTCAATCCGGCGGCGCTGAAGCGGGTGGTGGAGAAGGGCGCCAAGCTGCGCGCCTTCCCGCAGGACGTCATGCAGGCCAGCCACAAGGCGGCGCTCGATCTGTACGACGAGCTGTCGGACAAGAACGCCGGCTTCAAGAAGTTCTACGAGAGCTATCGCAAGTTCCAGAACGATTCCAACCTGTGGCTACAGGCGTCGGACTACGCCTACGACAACGCCGTGCTGCGTCTGTCGCGCCGCTGAACGGACGTCGCCGGGTGGACGCGGGGCCGGCGCCTTGGCGCGCCGGACCCGCTTTCCCAGCGACCGGGTCTCTGTTGGGAGGGCTCGCCCCTTGTCGTTCCTGATTTCCGTCAGCCGCGTCGTCGACGCGGTCAACGCCCGCATCGGCAAGGGGATCTCCTGGCTGATCCTGCTGGCGATCCTGGTGTCGGCCGTCAACGCCGTCGTCCGCAAGCTGTTCGACACCAGCTCCAACTCCTGGCTGGAGCTGCAATGGGTGCTGTTCGCGGCGGTGTTCCTGCTCTGCTCGCCCTGGACCCTGAAGGACGACGAGCACATCCGCATCGACATCGTCAACGCGGCCCTGTCCAAGCGGGCGCGCGACGGCATCGACGTGCTGGGGCATCTGGCCTTCCTGCTGCCCTTCAGTCTGGTGATGATGGTCACCTCCTGGCCCTTCTTCTTCGCCTCCTACGCCATCGAGGAGCAGTCGATGAACGCCGGCGGCCTGCCGCAATGGCCGGCCAAGCTGCTGATTCCGCTGGGCTTCACCGTGCTGTTCATCCAGGGGTTGTCGGAGCTGGTCAAGCGGGTCGCCATCATGAGCGGCCGGCTGGAGGATCCCAACGCGCGGGCCGGCGGTCATCAGGCCGCCGCCGAGGCGGAGGCCGAACGCCTGCTTGCCGTCGCCCCGAACGTGGGGCCGCAAGACGCCGCCCACGCCGCACCTCATAAGAACTGAGCGCCGCCATGACCTCGACCTCCCCCTCCCTGTCGCCGAAGACGGTCCGGCTGTCGGTCGTCTCGGCGCTTCTGCTGATCGCCGTGGCGGTGGCGCTCTACGTCCTGCCGGTGCCGGGCGCCGGCGCCCTGGCCGAGCATGAGGGCTGGCGCGGCTGGGTCGGCCACAACATGGCGCCGATCATGTTCGCGACCCTGGTGGTCCTGCTGCTGCTGGGCTACCCGGTCGCCTTCGCGCTGGCCGCCAACGGCCTGATCTTCGGCCTGATCGGCATCGAGCTGGGCCTGTTCCGCCCCGACCTGTTCCAGGCCCTTCCGGAACGCGTCTACGGCACCATGAACAACGACGTGCTGCTGGCCGTTCCCTTCTTCACCTTCATGGGGCTGGTGCTGGAGCGCTCCGGCATGGCCGAGGATCTGCTGGAGACCATCGGCCAGCTCTTCGGCACCATCCGTGGCGGCCTCGCCTACGCGGTCATCTTCGTCGGCGCGCTGCTGGCGGCGACCACCGGCGTGGTGGCGGCCTCGGTCATCTCGATGGGGCTGATCTCGCTGCCGATCATGCTGCGCTACGGCTACGACCGCCGGCTGGCGTCCGGCATCATCGCCGCCTCGGGCACGCTGGCCCAGATCATCCCGCCCTCGCTGGTGCTGATCGTCATGGCCGACCAGCTCGGCCGCTCGGTCGGCGACATGTACGAGGGCGCCTTCCTGCCCGGCCTGCTGCTGTCCAGCCTCTACGCCGGCTACGTCTTCCTCGTCTCGATGATCTGGCCCAAGGCCGCCCCCGGCCTGCCGCTGGAGGCCATCGCCTACCGCGAGCCGAGCGGCGCGCGCGGCATCTGGAACCTCGGCGTGCTCGCCGTCTTCTCCGGCGCCGTCGCCTATTGGGTGATGGGCCGCACCGAGGTGAAGGCCGGCGCCGACTTCGTCGTGCTGATGCTGTCGGTCGCGGTGACGGTCGCCTTCCTGTCGGCGGTGTTCAACCGTTTCCTCGGCGCCCGCCGGCTGGCCGCCATGCTGGTCGTCGCGGCGGCGCTGGCCGGCGGGGCGGTGTGGCTGAGCGTGAACGGCTGGACCACGGCGGCCCTGCTGGGCGACGCGGTGGCGGCCGGCGCGCTCTACGCCCTGATCGCCGCGCTGATCGAGCGCGCCACCGGCCTGCGCCTGATCTCGCGCATGGCCGAGCAGGTCACCTTCGTCATGGTGCCGCCGCTGGCGCTGATCTTCCTGGTGCTCGGCACCATCTTCATCGGCCTCGCCACCCCGACCGAGGGCGGCGCCATGGGGGCGGTCGGCGCGATGGCGCTCGCCGCCATGAAGAAGCGGCTGACGCTCGATCTCGTGCGGCAGGCGACCCACTCGACGGCGAAGCTCGCCTCCTTCGTGCTGTTCATCCTGATCGGCGCGCGGGTCTTCTCGTTGACCTTCTACGGCGTCAACGGCCATGTCTGGGTCGAGGAACTGATGGTGTCGCTGCCCGGCGGCCAGACCGGCTTCCTGGTCGCGGTCAGCGTGATGATCTTCCTGCTGGCCTTCTTCCTCGACTTCTTCGAGCTGGCCTTCATCGTCATCCCGCTGCTGGCCCCGGCGGCCGACCGGCTGGGCATCGATCTGGTGTGGTTCGGCGTCATCCTGGCGGTGAACATGCAGACCAGCTTCATGCACCCGCCCTTCGGCTTCTCGCTGTTCTTCCTGCGGTCGGTGGCGCCCAAGCTGCCCTACATCGACCGGGTGACGAAGAAGCGGACGGAGCCGGTGCTGACCAGCCAGATCTACTGGGGCGCCGTGCCGTTCGTCGTCATCCAGCTGATCATGGTCGCGCTGGTCATCGCCTTCCCGCAGATGGTGATGCACTACAAGGCGGCGGCGGTGAAGCTGGACCAGACGCAGGTCGAGGAGCAGTTCAAGGGACTGGGCAGCGATCTCGACGACGCGCCCCTGCCGCTGGACTTCAAGTGACGGGGAGAGGGAATATGGGCATGCGCATCGCCATCGTGGGGGCCGGCGCCGTGGGTGGCGCGCTGGCCGGGCATCTCGCCGCGACCGGGCGGCACGACCTGTCGCTGCTGGCGCGCGGCGCCCATCTGGCGGCGATCCGCGAGCGCGGGCTGACCGTGCAGTCGCCGCAGGGCGAGCGCTTCTGCCGGCCGCTGGCGAGCGACGATGCCGCCGCTCTCGGGGTGCAGGACGTGGTGATCGTCACCGTGAAGGGGCACGGGCTGTCGGCGCTCGCCCCCTCGCTGCCGGCGCTGTGCGGGCCGGACACGCTGGTGGTGGCGGCGCAGAACGGCATCCCCTGGTGGTACCTGTTCGGTGCCGGTACCGACGTCCCGGCCGGGCCGCTGGAGGTGGTCGATCCTGGCGGGGCGGCGTGGTCGGCCATCGGGCCGCGGCGGGTTGCCGCCTGCGTCATCGAGGTGCTGCCCGCCCGCATCGTCGAGCCGGGTGTCGTCGCCCACACGGCGGTGCCGGTTCTGGCCTTCGGCGCCCCGCGCCCCGGCGATCACGCGGCGGCGCTGGAGGCGTTGGCCGCCGCCTTCGCGGAAGCCGGGGTGACGGTCAGCCTGCCGACCGACATCCGGGTGCCGCTGTGGCGCAAGCTGATGCTGAACATGGCGGTCGGGCCGACCAGCGTGCTGACCGGCGCCACCATGGGCGCCATGGAGGAGGCCCCCGGCATGGCCGTGGTCCAGGGCCGGCTGATGCGCGAATGCCTGGAGGTCGCCCGCGCCTGGGGCGTGGCGCTGGAGGACGACATCGACGAGCGGCTGCGGCGGGGCAGCGGGGTTCCCGGCCATAAACCCTCCATGCTTCAGGATTACGAGGCCGGGCGGACGATGGAGATCGACCCGATCGTCACCGCCGTCATCGACCTCGCCCAACGGCGCGGCGTGCCCGTGCCGACCATAGAGACGCTGTGGGCGCTGACCGCGCTCAAGGAGCGGGTGGCGCGGGGGTAGGGGTCGTGGTTGCCCCCTATCCCCACCTCCCGCCAGCCAAAAGAACCGATTTTCCGGAGTGAGCACCGACATGTCCCTCGACACCCATTTCGTCGCCGGCTCCTGGCGCCGCGGCGCCGACCGGCTCGACATCCGCAACCCGTCCGACCTCGACGAGCTGGCCGGCTCCTACACGCTGGCGACCGCCGACGACGTGCGCGACGCCGTGGCCGCCGCCCGCGCCGCCCAGCCGGTCTGGCGCGCGGCGACGGTCGAGCAGCGCTCGCTGGTGCTCGACAGCATCTCGCGCGCGCTGTTCGACCGGAAGGACGAGCTGGCCCGCATCGCGGCGACCGAGGGCGGCAAGACCATCCCCGACGCGCTGGGCGAGATCACCCGCGCCGGCCACCTCGCCCGCTTTTTCGCCGCCGAGGCGCTGCGGGCGCCCGGCGAGACGCTGGGCTCGGTGCGGCCGGGCGTCGAGGTCGACGTCACCCGCGAGCCGGTCGGCGTCATCGGGCTGGTGACGCCCTGGAACTTCCCAGTCGCCACGCCGATGTGGAAGATCGCCCCGGCGCTGGCCTTCGGCAACGCCATCGTCTGGAAGCCGTCGGAGAAGACCCCCGGCATTTCCGTCGCCGTCACCCGCATCGTCGCCCAGGCGCTGGCCGAGCACGGCATGCCCACCGCCCTGTTCAACATGGTGGTCGGCGCCGGGCCGCAGGTCGGCGCCGCCGTGGTCGACGCGGTGGACGCGGTGTCCTTCACCGGCTCGGTCGGCACCGGGCGCCGCATCGCCGTGCGCTGCGCCGAGCGGATGGTCCGCGTCCAGCTCGAACTCGGCGGCCAGAATCCGCTGGTCGTGCTGGCCGACGCCGACCCGGAGCGCGCCGCCGACATCGCGGTCAACAGCGCCTATTTCCATGCCGGCCAGCGCTGCACCGCGACCGGCCGGCTGGTGGTCGAGGATGGGATCCACGACGCCTTCGTCGCGGCGATGACCGAGCGGATGGCGGCGCTGCGCGTCGGCCATTCGCTGCTGCCCGACACCCAGATCGGCCCGGTGATCGACGAGTTCCAGCTCACCAAGAATCTCGGCTACATCGAGAGCGGCCTGCGCGAGGGGGCGGAGGTCGCGGCCGGCGGCGCCCGGCTCGACCGACCGACGCGCGGCTGGTTCCTGGCGCCGACCCTGTTCACCAGCACCAGCAACGCCATGACCATCAACCGCGAGGAGGTCTTCGGCCCGGTCGCCAGCGTGATCCGGGTGAAGGACTACGAGGAGGCGCTGGCCGTCGCCAACGACACCGACTACGGCCTGTCGTCGGGCATCATCACCAACTCGATGAAGCACGCGCGGCATTTCCAGGCCAACGTGCAGTCGGGCATGACCATGCTGAACCTGCCGACCGCCGGGGTCGACTACCATGTGCCGTTCGGCGGCCGGAAGATGTCGAGCTACGGCCCGCGCGAGCAGGGGCGCTCCGCCATCGAGTTCTACACCATCATCAAGACGGCCTACCGCGCGCTGTGACGAACGCCGCAAGACCAGGGAGGACGGGCCTCATGCCCAAGGACAGTCTCGCCGCCGACCCGGCCGCCTTCGCGGCGCGCGTGCTCGACCCGATCCGCGCCGTCGTCGGCGCGCGCGGCATCATCACCGACCCCGCCGCCATGCAGCCCTTCATGGAATCCTGGCGCGACGGCTGGGTCGGCCGCTCGCCGCTGGTCGTGCTGCCCGACAGCACCGAGGCGCTGGCGGCGGTGGTGCGGATCTGCGCCGGGACCCGCACGCCGATCGTGCCGCAGGGCGGCAACACCGGCCTGACCGGGGCCAGCCAGCCGCACGCCGACGGGTCGGAGATCGTCATCTCGACCAACCGGCTGAACCGCATCCGCGAGATCGACATCGACAACGACACGATGACGGTCGAGGCCGGCTGCATCCTCGCCAACATCCAGACCGCCGCGCGCGACGTCGGCCGGCTGTTCCCGATGAGCCTCGCGGCCGAGGGGAGCTGCCAGATCGGCGGCAACATCGCGACCAACGCCGGCGGCGTGCAGGTGGTGCGCTACGGCAACATGCGCAACCTCGTCGCCGGGCTGGAGGTGGTGCTGCCCGACGGGCGGATCTGGGACGGGCTGCGCGGGTTGCGCAAGGACAACGCCGGCTACGACATGAAGCAGATCTTCATCGGGTCGGAGGGCACGCTGGGCATCGTCACGGCGGCGGTGCTGAAGCTGTCGCCGCTGCCGCGCGCCACCGCCACGGCGCTGGTCGCGGTGTCGGCGCCGAGCGACGCGGTCGATCTGCTGTCGCGCGCCAAGGGCATGGTCGGCGACCGCATCGTCACCTTCGAGCTGATCCAGCGCCTGTGCATCGACGTCGCCCGCCGCCATGTGCCGGACGTGCCGGATCCCTTGGGCGACCGCTACCCCTGGTACGTGCTGGTCGAACTCGCCGACCAGGATTCGGGAGACCGGCTGGCCGGCATGCTGGAGGGCATCCTGGAGGCCGCGCTGGAGGCCGGCGAGGTGCTGGACGGCGTCGTCGCCGCCTCCAAGGCGCAGGCCGACGGCCTGTGGCGCATCCGCGAGGGCATCCCCGAGGGGCAGAAGCGCGAGGGCGTCTCCTACAAGCACGACGTCTCGGTGCCGATCTCCAAGGTGGCGCGCTTCCTCGCCCGCACCGACGCGGCGCTGGAGCGCGAGTTTCCCGGCATCCGTCCCTTCTCCTTCGGGCATCTCGGCGACGGCAACATCCACTACAACCCGATCCAGGCCGAGGACGGCGATCCGGCGGAATGGCGGGCGCGGCTGGGGGCGGTCAATGCCATCGTCCACGACATCGTCGTCGATCTCGGCGGCTCGATCTCGGCCGAGCACGGCATCGGCCGCCTGCGCATCGACGAGATGCCGCGCTACAAGTCGCCGGTCGAGCTGGACATGATGGCGGCCTTGAAGCGCGCCTTCGATCCGCACAACATCATGAATCCCGGCAAGATTCTGCGTGAGGGCGGACGATGAGCCTCGACCATCTGAAGGACTGGGTCGGCGGTGTCGAGCAGCAGGCCGACAGCGCCACGGCGGCCCCGCTGGCCGGTCTGGCGGCGACGCTGGACCATGACACCCCGCCCTGGCCGGCGGGGGAGGTGCCGCCGCTCGGACACTGGCTGTATTTCCTGCCGCGCGCGCCGCAGCACGCCATCGCTGAGGACGGGCACCCGCACAAGGGCGGTTTCCTGCCGCCGGTGCCGCTGCCGCGCCGCATGTGGGCCGGCGGCGACCTGCGCTTCCTCGCCCCGATCCCGGTGGGGGCGAGCCTGCGCCGCACTTCGACCATCGAATCGGTGGAGCACAAGGCCGGCCGCTCCGGCGACATGGTGTTCGTCAAGGTTCTGCACGAGATCGCCACCGAGGCCGGCGTCGCGGTGCGCGAGCGCCACGACATCGTCTACCGCGAGGCCGCCAAGCCGGGCGAGGCGGTCCCGCCGCCCGCCGCCGCCGAGGCGATGCCGGCGCCCGACTGGAGCCGCACCGTCACCCCCGACCCGGTGCTGCTGTTCCGCTATTCGGCGCTGACCTTCAACGGACACCGCATCCATTACGACCGCCCCTACTGCCGCGAGGTCGAGGGCTATCCGGGGCTGATCGTGCACGGGCCGCTGACCGCGACCCTGCTGATGGATCTGTTCCTGCGCAACGCCGGGGGGCGGCGTCCGGCCGGCTTCCGCTTCCGCGCCCGCCGGCCGCTGTTCGACACCAGGCCCTTCACCCTGCACGCCGCCCGCCGGGCCGGCGACGGGGAGGAGATGGTGGAGGCCTGGGCGCTCGATCCCGACGGTCAGGTCGCCATGACCGCCGAAATCCTGGTGGCGCCATGAGCGCGGTCGTCACGGCCCCGGTGCCGCGCCGCAGCTGGCTGTTCACCCCGGCCACCCGGCCGGAGCGTTTCGCCCGCGCGGCGGAATCCGGGGCCGACGTGCTGATCATCGACCTGGAGGACGCCGTCGCCCCGGCCGACAAGGCGGCGGCGCGCCGGCTGGCCCTGGAGGCGCTGGCGACGGCCCCGGCCCGGCCGATCCAGCGGGCGCTGCGCGTCAACGCCCCGGTGACGCTGGACGGGCTGGAGGATCTGCTGGCGCTGGCGCGTTCACCGGCCCGGCCGGACCTTCTGATCCTGCCGAAGACCGAATCCGCCGAGACGGTCCGCTGGATCGACGCGCTGCTGAGCGGTGCCGGCTGTCCGCTGCCGCTGGTCGCGCTGATCGAATCCGCGCGTGGCGTCGCGGCGGTGGAGGCCATCGCCCAGGCCTCGCCGCGCCTGACCGCGCTGTTCTTCGGCGCCGCCGATCTGTCGGCCGACCTCGGCTGTGCCACGGCCTGGGAGCCGCTGTTGGCGGCGCGCTCCCGGCTGGTCAACGCCGCCGCGCTGGCGGGGATCGAGGCGGTGGATTCCCCCTTCTTCGCCCTGAACGACGCCGAGGGGCTGGCGCGCGAGACGCAGGCCGCGCTGGCGCTCGGCTTCGGCGCCAAGGCGGCGATCCATCCGGGTCAGGTCGCGGCGATCAACGCCGCGCTGACCCCGACCGCGGAGGCCGTCGCCCAGGCCCGTCGAATCCTGGTCGAGAGCGCCAAGGGCGTCGGGGTGGTCGATGGCCGGATGATCGACGAGGCGATGGCCCGCAAGGCACGCCGCATCCTCGCCCGCGCCGGAGACGCGGCGGCGGCCGATCCGGGAAAAATCTGAGAAGATCGCCGGACACGACGGTCGCGCGTTGCTCCGGCCCCGCCGCTTGCTATTTTGGGCAAGCGCTGATGGTGCTGGCAGGAGTGCGTTGAAAATGACGAGTGATCCCGCGCCGACGCGGCGCCGGATGATGGCGGCCACGGCGGCGGGCCTGTCCCTGGCGGGGATTCCGGCCCGCGCCGCCCCGGAAACGGGAATGGAGCCGGCGACGGAGCCGGCGGTGACGCTGTCCCGCACGGCCCAGTGGGACCGGCTGGCCGGCGGCGATCCGGCGCGGCCCTACCGCGTCTTCGTGGCCTGGCCGGAGGTGGAAGCGCCGCCCGAGGGCTTCCCGGTGTTGTATCTGCTCGACGGCAACAGCGTCTTCGGCACCGCCGTGGAGGCGATGCGGGTGACCGGGGCGCGCGGTGCCGCGATGGCGCCGACCCCCGCCGTGGTGGTCGCCATCGGCTACCCGACCGACAAGCCGTTCGATCTGGCGCGGCGGGCGCGGGACTACACGCCGCCGGCCGCCGGGGCGCCGGAGGGGACCGGGGGCGCCGACGCCTTCCTTGCCTTCATCGAGAACGAGCTGAAGCCGGAGATCGAGCGGCGCTTCCGCATCGACCGCGCCCGCCAGACGCTGTTCGGCCATTCCTATGGCGGGTTGTGCGTGCTGCACGCGCTGTTCACGCGCTCCGGCGGCTTCCAGCGCTACGTCGCCGCCAGCCCGTCGATCTGGTGGCACGGCCGGGCCGTGCTGGAGTCGGAGCGCCGCTTCATCGCCGCCCTGCCGGCCGACGCCGCGACGCGCAGCCTGCTGGTGACGGTCGGCGAGCAGGAGCTGGTTTCGCCCTCCGGCCCGGCCGCCGATCCGGCCGCCGATCCGGCCGTCGAGGAGCGGCGCCGGGCGGCCCGCATGGTCGAGAACGCCCGCGAGCTGGCCGGGCGGCTGGCCGCCCTGGCGCCGCGCGGCCCGGCCGTGGAGTTCGTGTCCTTCGCCGGGGAAACCCATGGCTCGGTCATCCCGTCGGCGGTCGGCCGCGCGGTGGGCGTGGCGATCCGGCGGTAGGGCGCTGATGGAGGCAAGGCGACTCCCCTCTCCCAGGGGAGAGGGGAGTCGCCAAGGGTCAGGCCTTCGACAGCTGCACGCTGGTGGTCTCGGCGGTCAGGTAGCCGACGGCGGCGCCGAAGCGGTCCTTGTAGTTCGCCCGGACCAGCGGATCGAGCGTCGCCTGCACCTTGCTGTGCAGCGTCTTGCCCCAATCGCCGGCGTGCTGGAAGTTGCTCATGATGTAGGTCCAGCCGTTCAGCTCGTCGACCGCGTGCAGGCCGGTCGACTCGCCGCCGGCCGGGATCGACATCAGGCGCGACAGCGCCTTGGTGTCGACGTTGTAGGCCCACAGGAAGTTGTTGACGTGGCTGCCGCTGTCCTCGCCGATGAACAGCGTGCGCAGCTTTTCCGAGAATTTCAGGTTGTCCGGGTTGCCGATCATGTCCGGGTTGGCCAGGTTGCCCAGCGCGTCGGCCGGGATGTCCTCGCCCACCAGCAGGGCCTTGGTGCGCACCGGCACCCACTCGCTGTCGATGGCCGCGCCGGTCTGGTCCTTCTGGCCGCCGGCCAGATCGTGGGCCATGATGCCGCCGGCGACCAGCGGCTTCTCCAGCGCGATGCCGCTGGCGGCGTTCCAGCCCTTGCCGCCCTTGACCATCGAATCGACGATGTTCTGGAGGGCGGAGTAGGCGACCTTGTCCTTGATGTTGACGGTGGTGCCTTCCATCTTCGTGAAGCCCATGCTGCCGCCCATCAGGTAGGCGTAGCGGTGGGTTTCCAGGAAGGCGGCCGCCTTCTCCATGCCGGGCTTCAGCTTCACCCAGTTGGCCGCGCCGTTGGAGAAGATCTTGGTGAAGGAGTCGTCCTTGGGATCCTCCTTCAGCACGGTCATGATGTCGGCGGGCTTCAGCTTGCCCGCCATCTCCTCGATCTCGGCGCTGGTGGCGTGGCCGAGCTTGATCCAGGACAGCGCGGCGCCGGCGGCGGCCGGGTCGATCGAGAAGCCCTCGCCGATCCTGGCGACGTAGAGCGTGCCCGACGACAGGTCCTTCTCACGGTCGGCGACGAACAGGAACAGGCCGCTGTTCGTCGCGTCGTCGCCCATCAGCGCCGTGCGGTTGTCCGGCATCACCTGGATCAGCTCGTGCGAGATGCGGCCCATGCAGAAGTGCTTCTTCACCGAGCCGGTGCCGTCCGGGTTGACCGTCACCTCGGGCAGGTGGCCGTAATGGTAGGGGTTGGCCTTGGTCTCGTCGCCGTAGAGGTTGGCGCTGTAGGCCTTGAACTGCTTGTTCGACTCGATGAAGGCGGCGTCCGGCTCGTACTCCTCGCTGGACAGGTGGGTGTTCCACGGCGACAGGCTGGCGCCGCAGGTGATCCACAGCCCATGGACCTTCGAGGTGTCGACGTTGTGGTACTGGACCAGCGTCAGCTTGCCGGTGGTCTGGTCCTGGTCGAGCGTCAGCACGGCGATCGGCGAGGGCAGGGTGCCGTAGGTGTCGGCGCCGGCCTGGTTGCTGGTGGTGTATTCGAACTGCACGACGGCGAAGACCGCCTTGCCCTTGATGCCGGGAACCGTCGCGTCGGGCAGCGCCAGCAGGGAGGTGCCGTCCGGCGAATCGGAGAAGACCTGACGCTCCTTGCCGGGCACCGACCGGTCGATGATCGGCTTGCCGTCGATGTCGACGTAGCCGCCGGCCAGGATGGTGCCGCCCTTGCCGTCGGACACCATGTCGCCGGTGATGAAGAAGGGTTCGTAGGCCAGCTTGAAGGTCTGCGTGCTGCCGTCGCTCAAGCTCACGGAGAGGCTGGAACCCACGGTGGTGGTCGCCATGGCGGCGGGGTTGCTCAGCGTCGGGGCGGCCATGCCGGTGAAGGAGGCGGAGGCGAAGCGCGCGCCCGCCGCCGGGGTGGCGGCGACGGCGGCGGCGCTGCCGAACCCGGCCAGCAGCGGGGAGGCGGCGAGCGGCAGCATCGGAACGCCGGCCAGCAGTTGCAGGGCCTTCCGGCGGGAGGGATTGGACAGATCGGACATTCTGGCTTTCCAGCGGTTCGGGCACGGCGCCGTCCGCGACGGATGCCGGCCATGTCGGGATGGCGGAGGGGCGGCCAACCCCCCGTGTCGGGCACCGATGGTAGAGCGTTTGCGTGACAGCTTGATGTAACCGGCCCAGCTTGATCCGCACCGTTTGCCGATCGGGAGCGGCCGGGCTGCGATTGCCGGCGCATCCTTCTCTCGCGGCGTGCCGATCCGGCTGTTTCGGGCGGGCCGGTTTTCAGGGATACTCCAACCCGTCAAGGAGGCCCGAATGCACACGCCCCCGGCGTTTCGCGAGACCGACCGGTCCGCCATCCACGAGACGATGCGCGCCGCCCGGCTCGCCAATCTGGTCACGGCCACGGCCGGGGGATTGATGTGCACGCCGCTGCCCCTGTTCCTCGACGCGGGCGAGGGGGAGTGGGGCACGCTCTACGGGCATCTGGCGAAGGCCAATCCGCAATGGAGGGAGCCGCCGGCCGGTGACGGGCTGGCGATCTTCATGGGGCCGGACGCCTACGTCACGCCGTCCTGGTACGCGGGCAAGAGCCGGGACGGCAAGGTGGTTCCGACCTGGAACTACGTGACGGTCCACGCCCACGGCCCGGTCGAGTTCTTCGAGGACGCCGACCGGCTGCTCGCCGTCGTCACGCGGCTGACCGACCGCCACGAGGGCGCGCGGCCGCAGCCCTGGGCGGTCGGCGACGCGCCGCCCGACTTCATCGCCGCGCAACTGCGCGGGATCGTCGGGGTGCGGATGCCGATCGCCCGGATCGAGGCCAAGTGGAAGATGAGCCAGAACCGCGGCGCCGAGGACCGGGCGGCCGTGAGGGCGGGGCTTTCCCAAAGCGCCGACGCGCGCGACCGCGAGGCCGCCGCCCTCGTTCCGGAGTGACGCGGAGGGCGAAGCCTCGCCGTCAGTGCTGCATCAGCATCCGGGTCACCGTGCTGCGCACCAGCGGCAGGTGCGCGGCGGCGCGCAGGGCCGCGTGGCGGGCGAGGGCCATGGGCGGGCGGTCGTTGGTGTAGAGACCGACGAGGAGGGCGGTGGCGGTGTAGAGCGGCCGCGTCGCCAGCCGGTGGGTCATCTCGTAGCGGCGGAGCAGCAGGGGCGCCGCGATGTCCCGTCCCTTCGCCGCCGCCTCGCGGACGAGGCGGGCGAGCGTCGCCTGCCCCTGGAGGCCGAAATTGAAGCCGTGCGCGGTGACGGGATGCATCCCCACCGCGGTGTCGCCGATCAGGGCCGCGCGGGTGGCGGCGAAATGGTTGGCGTAAGTGGTGACGAGCGGATAGACGCGCGGCTCCTCTACCGGGCGCATCGCTCCCAGCCGGCCGCGATAGCGCCGGGTGATCTCGGCGCCGAGCGCCTCGGGATCGAGGCCGGCGATCTGCCGCATGGCGGCGGACGGCAGCGTCAGCACCGCCGAGGACATCCGGCCGTTGAGCGGCAGCATGGCGATGGTGTGCCCATGCTCGAACCATTCGGTCGCGACGCCGCCATGCTCGCCGTCATGGGCGACGCGGCAGACCATCATCGACTGGCCGAGCCGGTTGATCGACGCCCCGATTCCGAGCCGGTCGCGGACCTCCGAGAGGCGCGAATCCGACGCGACGAGCAGCCGCGCCGTCAGGCTCCGCCCGTCCGACAGGCGGACCACGGCACGGTCCCGGTCGGTGCGGACGTCCGTCACGGTCTGGCCGGCGAGCAGCGTCAGGCCGTTCTGCCCCTCGGCCGCCTGGAACAGCGCGCGGCGGATGCGGTGGTTGGAGACGAGCTGCCCCAGCCTGTCCCCGCCGCTCCCCGTCCCGCCGAAGGTCAGGGCGAAGCGCGACGATCCGTTGAGCACCCGCGCCTCGCGCAGCGGCGCGATGTCGGCGGGGTCGAGCCGCGCCCAGGCGCCGAGGTCGCCGAGGATGCCGACCGAGCGATGGGTCAGCGCGATCTCCCGCCCGTCGGGCGCGGGATCGGCCAGCGCGTCCAGCGCCTGCCGCTCGACGACCGCCAGCCGCAGGCCGCTGCCGGCGAGCGACCGCGCGAAGGCCAAACCCGTCGGACCGCCGCCGACGACGATCACATCATAGTCCATGGCGCACCCCTTCGCAGAATCCCCGCGCGCTTTCCTCGGCGAGCGGAAGCCGCCGATCCGCGCCGCCGCCCCGCCGTGGCTGGCGGTGGAGCGGCGGCGCGAGGGTGGCACAGCCCGGCCGGGCTTTCCATGGCCGCAGGGTGCGACACACCGTCCGGCTTCGGGGTTCCCGGCCGGACGGGGCGCCGGTTTCAGGCGGCCGGTTTCCCTTCCAGGCGCGAGGCCACCGCCTCCCAGTCGACGAGCTGGTCCAGGAAGGCGGCGAGATAGTCGGGGCGCCGGTTGCGGTAGTCGACGTAATAGGCGTGCTCCCAGACGTCGCAGCCGAGCAGCGCGTGCCGGCCGTGCGCCAGCGGATTCTCGCCGTTCGGCGTGCGCATCAGGGCCAGCCGCCCGTCCGCCTCCTCGGTGAGCCAGACCCAGCCGGAGCCGAACTGGGCGACCCCCTCCTTCACGAAGCCGTCCTTGAAGGCGGCGACCGAGCCGAAGCTGTCGATCAGGCGCGTCTCCAGCGCACCGGGCACCGATCCGCCGCCGTTCGGCTTCATCCAGCTCCAGAAATGGATGTGGTTCCAATGCTGGCCGGCGTTGTTGAAGATGGCCGGCGACGCCTTGTCGGCGAAGGATTTCTGGACGAGCGCGTCGAGCGGCAGCCCGGCGAAGGCCGAACCGGGCACCAGCTCGTTGAGCTTGGCGACGTAGGCGGCGTGGTGCTTGCCGTGATGCAGCGTCATGGTTTCCAGCGACATCGCCGGCCCGAGCGCGTCCGGGGCGTAGGGCAGGTCGGGCAGAACGAACGCAGCGGTCATCGTTTCCTCCTTACCGTGAAGCCGTCCGGCCATGGACCGACCCATGAGCGGTCCGCGAACCATGCCCCATGGACTCGGGCGGGCCGAATGGCTAGATTTCCAAGTGCATTCTTGGTTTATTGGCTGCGGGAGAATATGTCAAGTTCTGACTTGGAAAATGGGGGCTGGTCGCCGCGTCCGGTGGCCGACCGGCTGCTGACCCTCCTGAAGACCCGTGGCCCGCAGACCACGGCCGACCTCGGCCGCGCGCTCGGGACGACGCCGGAAAACGCGCGCCAGCAGCTTGGCAAGCTCGCGGCGGAGGGGTTGGCGGAGGCGCGGACCCAGCCGCGCGGGGTCGGGCGGCCCGCCCAGCTCTGGCAACTGACGGAGGCCGGGCATGACCGCTTTCCGAACGCCCACGCGGAGCTGGCCGTGCAACTGCTCCAGGCCGTCCAGGCGAAGTTCGGGCCGCCGGCGCTCGATGCGCTGATCGCGGCGCGGGAGGCCGACGCCACGGCCGCCTACGAGGCCGAACTGGCCGGGCTGGCTGGGCTGGGCGACCGCGTCGCGGGGCTGGCCGCGATCCGCGACCGCGAAGGCTACATGGCGGAATGGGGGGAGGAGGCGGATGGCGCGCTGTTCCTCGTCGAGAACCACTGCCCGATCTGCGCCGCCGCCGCCGCCTGCCAGGATTTCTGCCGCGCCGAGCTGTCGGTCTTCCAGACGGTGATCGGGCAGGGCGCCCGCGTGCGGCGCATGGAGCACATCCTGGCCGGCGAGCGGCGCTGTGCCTACCGGATCGAGCCCGCTGCCGATCCGCTCCAGGACTCTTGAGGGGGAAGCCGGGTTTCAACCGCCCGAAACGTCCCCATCTCTTCTGCTCCCGGTCCTGTAGCGGGAGGGCGACCGCTCCAGGACCAGCAGGCCAGACCCAGCGGGAGAGAGAGCGATGAGCAACCTGAGCAAAGTCCTCGGCGTCATCCTGGCCAACGGGATGGCCGGCCGCACCGGCCGGGGACCGGCCTTTGCCGCCGCGATGCCCCTGCTTCTCGGCAAGAAGGGCAGGAAGGCGTTCAAGAAGGGCCATTACGGCCACGGTCTTCCGGCCGCCGCCGGCGGCATGGGGCTGTTCCAGAAGGCGGGGCTCGCCTCGCTGGCCTATCTCGCCTACCGGGCCTATCAGGACGGCCAGAAGCAGCCTGGAGCCCCCGGTTCCTACCCGTCGGCGCCCGGCCCGGCGCCCGGCCCGGCACCGGGAGCCTTCGGGACGCCTTCCGGTTCGACGGTCGGCGGGCCGCTGGGAGGCATCCTCGACCGCTTCGGCCTGGGCGGCATCCTGGGCGGCGCGCTTGGTGGTGCCTCGGGTGGTGCTTCGGGCGGATCGTCCGTGGGTGGTCTTGCCGGTGGCTTGGGCGACCGTCTGGCCGGGGTGCTGCGCGGCGGCACGCCCGAGCCCGAGCCCGACCTCGGCGACGCCAAGGCGCTTCTGCTGATCCGCGCCATGATCGCGGCGGCGAACGCCGACGGCCGCATCTCGCCCGACGAGCAGCGGCGCATCCTCGACAGCCTCGACGCGGCCCAGGCCGAACCGGAGGACCGCCGGATCGTCGAGGCCGAACTGCGCGCGCCGCGGCCGATGGACGACATCGTCCGCGAGGCCCGCGATCCGGAGACGGCCGAGCAGATCTATCTCGCCTCCGAACTGGCGGTGCGCGGCGGCAGCGAGGTCGATCGCCAGTATCTCGCCTATCTGGCCTCCCGCCTCGGCCTGTCGGACGCGCGCCGCCGCGAGCTGGATTCGATGGTCTAGCACCCAGCCGTCTTGCGCCCCGGCCTCCCGTTCCGGTCTCGACGATCCGCGAAAATGGGGAGGCCGCAATGGATCGCGGGATGCTTTCCGGCGCGGACGGCGGCGGTTCCGTGCGGCCGGCCGTGCGCGAGGTCTTCACGCTGGGATGACGGGTGGGCGTGGGGCCGTCCATGCTGGACGGCCCCGGTAGCGAAACGCCTGCCGAACGCCTACTCCTGGGCGGGAGCGGCGAATTCGAGCTGAAGCGCGAAGGCCGAATCCTGGGTGGGCACCGTCTCGCCCTCCAGGGAATCCGCCCATTCCACCAGGCTGGCGCCGACGGTGGCGGCCAGATCGCCGGTGATCGAGGCGACCAGCTCCCGCGCGCCGTCCGGCGGGGTGGCGCCGGGAGCGACGCGCAGCCAGGCCAGCGGAGTCTTCAGCGACACCTGACGGTCGCTCTTGGCCTTGCGGACGGCGGCCAGGATGCCGACGCAGGCCTCGCCGGCCAGTTCGGCCGACGCCGAGGCGAACTGGTCGTCCGCCTTCGGCCAGTTGCCCCGGTTGTGGATCGACGGCGACCGGCCGGGGAACAGGCCCTGGTAGAGCGTCTCGGTCATGTAGGGCAGGGTCGGCGCGAACAGCCGCAGCATCGTCTCCAGGCAATGCCACAGCGTGTACTGGGCCGAGCGGTGCTCGGCCTCGTTGCCCACGTCGGAATAGGCGCGGCCCTTCGACAGTTCCAGGTAGTTGTCGCAGAAGTCGTTCCAGAAGAAGCGCTCGATCAGATGCAGGGCATCGGCGTATTCGTACTTCTCGAACAGCTCGCCCGCCCCCCGGACGACTTCGGACAGCTTGGTCAGGATCCATTGGTCGACCGGGCAGACGATGATGCCCTTGGCCACGTCCTCCTTGGGGGTGGACGGGGCGCCGTCGAAGTCCTTCAGCTGCATCGAGACGAAGCGGGTGGCGTTCCACAGCTTGGTGGTCAGCCGCTTGCCGACCTTCAGCACGTCCTCCGACAGGGCGGTGTCGAGGCCGAGGCGCGAGGTCGCCGTCCAGTAGCGCACCACGTCGGCGCCGTAGCGCTCCAGCAGGCTGTCGGGGGTGACGACGTTGCCCTTGGACTTGGACATCTTCGAGCGGTCCTGGGCGAGGCACCAGCCGCTGATGGTGATGTCCTTCCAGGGCGCCTTGCCCTCGTGCAGGTACGATTTGACGATGGTGTAGAAGGCCCAGGTGCGGATGATCTCATGGGCCTGCGGGCGCATGGTCGCCGGGAACAGCTTGTCGTGCCGCTCGCTGTCGACCTCGAAGCCGGGGGCCACCGCGCGGCTGTTGAGCTGGGGCGACACCGAGCTGGTGGCCCAGGTGTCCATCACGTCGGGATCGGGCTCGACCTCGTCGGCGGTGTAGCCGCGCGGCAGGTCGGTCAGCGGATTGACCGGCAGGTCCGCCACGTCGGCGAACAGCACCTTGCCCTCCTCGCCCGGCCGCTTGGAGTACCAGAAGGGGAAGGGCACGCCGAAGTAGCGCTGGCGCGAGATGCACCAGTCCCACTTCAGGTTCTCGACCCAGCGGTCGTAGCGCACCTGCATGTAGGGCGGGTACCAGGCGATCTCGCTGCCGATCTTGAGCAGGTCGTCCTTCTTGTCCAGCACGCGCACGAACCACTGCGGCGTCACCAGGATTTCCAGCGGCGCGCCGGAGCGCTCGGCCGACGGCACCATGCGGTTGACCGCCGTGCTGCCGCGCACCAGATCGCGGGCGGTCAGCAGCTCGATGGTCTTGGCGCGGGCCGCGTTGACCTTGAGGCCGGTCAGCTCGGCGGCCGCCGCCTGGGCGGAATCCTGGTCCAGCGACGGCCAGTCGGCGCTGGCGCCGATGCGCTCCAGCCCGGTGAGGCGGCCGTTCTTGTCGAGGATGACGCGGGTCGGCAGCTTGTGCTCGCGCCACCACTCGATGTCGGTGGTGTCGCCGAAGGTGCAGCACATGACGATGCCGGTGCCCTTTTCCGGGTCGGCGCGCTCGTCGGCGAGGATCGGCACCGGAACCTGGAACAGCGGCGAGATCGCGTTGCGGCCCAGCAGCCCGGCCGCCTTCGGGTGGTCGGGATGGATGAACAGGGCGCAGCAGGCGCCGAGCAGCTCCGGACGGGTGGTGGCGATCACCACCTCGCCGCCGCCCTCCAGCCCGAAGGCCAGCTCCCACATCGAGCTGGCGACCTCCTTGTCGACCACCTCGGCCTGGGCCAGGGCGGTGCGGTCCACGGGGTCCCACAGGGTCGGCTGCCAAGTGCGGTACAGGTGGCCCTTCTTGAACAGGTCCAGCGCCGACATCTGCGACAGCTTCATGCTGGTCGGGCTGATGGTCTGGTATTCCTGCGCCCAGTCGACGCTGAGGCCGATGGAGCGGAACAGCTTGCGGAAGTCCTCCTCGGACTGCTGCACCACCTCGTGGCAGATGGCGACGAATTCCTCGCGCGACATGTCGGTGGCGCGGATCTTGCGGGTCGCCTCGACCAGACGCTCGGTCGGCAGGCCGTTGTCGTCGAAGCCGATGGGGTAGAACACGTTGCGGCCGGCCATCCGCATGTAGCGGGCGGTGAGGTCGGTCTGCGTGTAGCTGTAGATGTGCCCCATGTGCAGATAGCCGGACACGGTGGGCGGCGGGGTGTCGATGATGTACGACTCGCTCTTGGGCGCGGTGGCGTCCCAGGCGTACGTGTTCAGGCGCTTCCAGGATTCCTGGCAGTCCGCCTCGGCAACCTTGAAGTCGTACTTGTCAGCAAGTGTCCCACTCATTCCCATGCGCTCGATTTTGTTTGGCGGTTAAGACTGGCGCGGCGTTTCACGTTCCGAACGGCAAGGCCCCGACCCCATCCATCCATCCACCGGCCGGGTGGACACCGGCCGGGTGGACAATGGTTCGGAAACGCGGGCTCGCCGCCGAGCGCCGACATCCGGGGGCGCCGAAGGATACGATAAGGGCCGAGAAATTCAAATATTATCGCCAACCGCCGGTCGGCGCGCCCGCCGGGTGCTTCGGCCCGCACCGAAGCGTGAGGCGCGGCGGCCCTCAACTCCGCCGGCAGCGCAGCGCCCAGCCGATCACCAGCAGCGGCACCAGCAGGGCGGCCCAGGACACGGCGTCGTACAGCCCGTCGTCGAGCAGCGCCGCGACCAGACCGACGATGGTGGCGAGCGCGATGAGGAGGGGAACCCCGAAGATGGCGCGCGGGGGCAGCGGGGCGGGCGGGGGAGCGGCGCGCTTCATTCGGCCGCTCCCGGCGCCGGAACGCGGTCGCCGCCGACCTCGCGCAGCCGCGCCTCGACGGAGGTCCGCCGCCGAACGACCCACAGATAGAGCCCGCTGCCCAGGATCACGATGGCCGCGACGTCCAGCGCCGCCCACAGGATCTTCAGCGGCAGCCCGCCGTAATCGCCGAAATGCAGCGGCTGCGACAGCCGCAGCGCCAGCATGTACCAGGGCATGGAGCGCATGGCGGTGAGGGCTCCGGTCTCGGCGTCGACCAGGGCGGGGGTGAGGATGCGGTTGGTCGCCGGGGTCGCCCCCTTCAGCCACACCGCGTAATGGTGGTTGCTGGAGAAGCGCACGCCGGGAAAGGCGACGAACTGCGGCCGGGTGCCGGGCGCCGCCTCCATCGCCGTGCGCACCGCCGCGTCGAGCGAGACGAAGCGCTCGGGCACCGGCTTGTCCTTGTAGGGCGCGACCATCGCGGCGAGCTGGTCGGACCGCCAATAGGCGACCAGCGGCACCGACAGCGTGTTGATGACGCCGGTCAGCCCGACGACCGACACCCACATCAGGGTGACGATCCCCAGCAGATTGTGCAGGTCGAGCCATTTCAGCCGGGCGCTGCGCGTCGTCCGCACCGTGCCGAAGCGCAGCTTGCGCATGAAGGGGGCGTAGACCACCACCCCCGACAGGGTGGCGACGAACAGCAGGAAGCCCATGAAACCCAGGAACAGCTCGCCCGGCAGCCCGGCGAACAGGTCGACGTGCAGGCGCAGCATGATGTGCATGAAGCCGCTTTCGTCGTTCAGCTCGCCGACGATGCGCGTCGTGCGCAGGTCGATGGCGGAGATGTGCATCTCCTTGCGCGACGCGCCGGCGGACGGCCCGGTGGTGACGTTCACCACCGGCCGGTCCTCGTCGAAGCTGAGGAACAGGCCGCGCTCGCCGGGATAGGCGGCCAGCGCCGCCGCCACCGCGTCGTCCAGCGTCCTCAGCCCCGTGCCGGGCGGCACCGGCGGAAGCGAATTGTCCTCGGTGAGCTGGTCGATCTCGTCATGGAAGATCAGCGGCAGTCCGGTCAGGCACAGCAGCAGCATGAAGAGCGTGCAGATCAGGCTCGTCCATTTGTGGACGAGGTACCACGCCTTGATGGTCCGGTTGGTCATGGCAGGCCCTTCATGCTGGCTGGAGGCTGGCGCCGGGTGCCGCCGGTCAGAAATCGACCGACATCGACAGCTTGGCGGTCAGCGGGTTGCCCTGGGTCAGGTAGCCGCCGTTGGCGGACGCCCAATAGGCCTTGTCGGCGACGTTCTCCACCGCCGCGCGGAAGGTCACCGGCCGGTTCTGGATGTCCGTGGTCATCCGCGCGCCCAGGTCGAAGCGGGTCCAGCTCGGGATCTTCAAGGTGTTGGCGACGTTCACATACTGCGCCCCGGTGTGGATCATCCGGCCGGTCAGCGTCACCTTCGGCAGCGAGGCCGGCAGGAAGGGCAGGTCCCATTCGACGTTGGCGTTGAACTGTTGGCGCGGCGCGCCGACCGCGTCGTTGCCCTCGGTCGCGGCGTTCCCGGTGTTGGTCAGTTCCGGATCGATGAATGTGGCGCCGCCGATCAGGCGCAGGCCGTCCACCGGCTCGCCGTACAGCATCAGCTCGACGCCGCGGTTCTTCTGCTTGCCGGACACGCCGTAGATGCGGGTGACCGGGTCGGTGACGCCGCTCGGCTGCGAGGTCTGGAACAGGGCCAGCGAGGCGCTGAAGCGGCCGAAGTCGAGCTTGCCGCCGACCTCGTACTGCACCGACTTGTAGGGCTCGAAGATCTCGCCCGAATTGACGGAGGTGGTCGGCGCGGTCGGGCCCTGGGCCAGCCCCTCGATGCGGTTGGCGTAGAGCGACAGCTCCTTCAGCGGCTTCACCACCAGCCCGACCACCGGGGTCAGGGCGGATTCGTCGTAGTTGGTGGTCCGCAGGCCGCTGGCGCGGTTGTAGCCCTTGACGTGCAGGTTCTGCTGGCGCAGGCCGACGGTCAGCGACACCCGGTCGTCGAGGATCGACAGCGTGTCCGAGGCGTAGAAGCTCTTCAGGTCGGTCTCGCTGACCTTCGGCGGCTCGCCGGTCATGCCGGCGGCCGAGGTCGTGCGCGGCCGGGCGACGATGATCGGGGTGTACAGGTTCGTCGGGGCGCTGGCGCCGAACTCGAAGCCGTTGTGGTTGGCGGTGCGCATCAGAGAGGCGCCGACGTCGAGGCGGTGCAGAACCGGGCCGGTGCTCTGCTCGGCGCGCAGGCCGATCTGGCCGCTCGACGCGAAATCCTGGCGCGGCACGGTCAGGCGGTTCGACGTGCCGTTGCCGTTCGCGCTGGTGACGGTGGGCGAGGCGTAGTCGCCGTCCTCCCGCGTGTGGCGCAGGCCGAGCGCGCCATGGACGGTGACGTTGGGCAGGATGTCGTATTCGGCGCGGAGCTGGCCGAAGGTGTCGCGCATGTCCGAATAGGTCCAGGGCTGCGCGTAGTTCCGCGAGGCCGAGGGCGCCGCGGGCACGGCGCTGCTGTTGAGATGGACCACCGGGCGGCCGTTTTCGACCCGCTGGCGCTGCGAGGCGAGGTCGAGCGTCACCCGCGCCCGTTCGCCGCGATAGTCCAGCGCCAGCGTGCCGAGCAGCAGCGAGCGCTTCTCGCCGTCCACGGCGGTCTCGCCGTCGCGGGCCACCAGATTGGCGCGCGCGCCGAACATCCCGCCGTCACCGAAGCGGCGGCCGACATCCACCGCGCCGCCGAAGCGGCTGTCCATCGCGTAGTTGGCGGTCAGCCGGGTCAGCGGCTCGTCGTCGGCCCGCTTGGGCACCAGGTTGATGCCGCCGCCGATGCCGGTCCCGCTGGGGGCGGCGCCGTTCAGGAACGCGTTGGCGCCCTTCAGCAGCTCCACCCGTTCGTACATGTCGGCGGCGGAGACCTGGCGCGGGGCGATGCCGTAGAGCCCGTCGACGGCGATGTCCTCGCCGTAGAGCGGGAAGCCGCGGATGACGAAGGCTTCGGAGAAATTGCCGTAGCCGAGGCTGGCGCGTACCGCCGGGTCGTTGGCGAGCACCTCGGCGACGGTCTCGGCCTGCTGGTTGCGGACGGTCTCGGCGGTGTAGGCGGTGACGCTGAAGGGCACGTCCATCACGTCGCGGTTGCCGAGCGCGCCGAGCCGCCCGCCGCGCGCCACCTGCCCGCCGGCGTAGGCCTGGGGCAGCACGCTGGGGCCGGTGGCGGTGGCCGCCCCGGCGACCTGGACGGGATCGAGCTGGACGGCGCCCTGCGCCGCGACGCGCTCGACCGTCACCGTCTCGTCGTTCAGGAAGCGGGCGACGAGCCCGGTGCCCGACAGCAGCCGGTTCAGCCCGTCGCGCGCCGAGAGCCGGCCGCTGACGCCGGGGGAGGAGACGCCGCGCGTCACCTCGCCGGGGGTGAGGACCTGGATGCGGGTCGCGGCCGAGAAGGCGGCGAGCGCGCCGTCCACCGATTGCGGGGCGATGGCGAAGGCGACGGTTCCCGTCTGGGCCTGTGCCTGCGCCATGGCGGCCGGAACGCCCTGGACCAGGAGGCCCGGCGCGATCAGCACCGAACTGGCCAGCAGCCGGCCCAGCCAGGGAGCCCGCCGGCCCGTCTTCGAAACACGCACACCCGCACCCGCGCCAACTGCCGCCATCGCTCGCCTCTGCCGAAAGGAACACAGGGCCGACGCGGCCGATCGCGACTGCGTCTCATTTGCCCTTTTTCCAACAAGACGACGGTCGCGGCGAAAACCCCGGGAAGTTTTTTGCGGTGGGCCGATTCTTTCTGGATGAGCGGTTGGAAGGGGGGCGGAAGCCTCAGCGAAGCAGGGTCAGGTAGGGGGTGATGCGGGTGGCGCGGACGCCGATGCCACGCTCCAGCGCGTCGAACACCGCCGCCGGGCGGTCGAGGGAGAAGACGCCCGACACGACGCGGTCGGCGGCCTCGTCGTTCAGCAGCACGACCCGGCCGGGCCATTGCCGGTTCAGGGCGTCGATGACCGAGGCGAGCGGCTGCTGCCGGAACACCACCTGCCCGTTGCGCCACGCGAAGGCGACGCCGGGGTCGGCGACGACCGGCGCCGACAGCCCGCCGGCCCCGGTTTCGACGCTCTGGCCGGGGTGGACGCGGACGGTGTCCTCCCAGCTGAAGCCGCCGTCGCCGCCCAGCGCCGCGACCTCGACCAGCCCCTCGCCGACGGTGACGGTGACGCGCCCGCCGTCGCGGCGGACGCTGAACTGGGTGCCGAGCACGCGGGCGGCGCCGGTTCCGGCATCGACGACGAAGGGGTGTTCCGGGTCGCGCGTGACCTGGAACCACGCCTCGCCGCGCAGCAGCCGCACCCGCCGCTCGCCGCCCTGGAAGTCCAGCGCGATGGCGCTGTCGGTGTTCAGGTCGGCGGTGGAGCCGTCGGGGAGCCGGACCGCGCGATGCTCGCCGACCGCCGTGGCGTGGTCGGCGACGAGATTCTGGTAGGTCTCCGGTCCGCGCCACAGGCCCCAGCCGCCGACGGCGAGCAGCAGCGCCAGCGCCGCCGGGGCGAAACGGCGGGTCCGGAAGGGTCGGAACCCGAAGGGCGGTCGCGCCCCGGCGGGCGCCGGGATGCCGTGCGCGGCGCGATGGGCGGCGCTCGCAGGGACCTTCAGCGCGTCCAGCAGGTCGCGCACCTCGGCCCAGGCGCGGGCCTGCGCCGGGCCGCGCTCCAGCCATGCGGTGAAGGCGGTGCGCTCCGCCGCCGTGAGGTCGTCGGCCTGGAGACGGAAGAACCATGCGTTCGCCTCGGCGAACAGCGCGTCCTCGTCCTGATCCTGGTCCCGATCCTGCCGCTGTCTGTCCGTGTCGCTCATCGCCTGTTCCGCGCAAGCGCGTGTCCGCGCCCCTTCCGGTTTCTTTCCTTATCAAGACGATCGGGACAGGAAAATCCCTGAGATAATTCCACCTCCGGAAAGCCGGTCTTCCGGGCCGGGGGCTACCGGGGCCGGGGAGGGCGCCCCTTCATGTGGCTCCGGCACTGCTCCAGCGCTTGGCGCAGGTGATACTCCACGGTGCGCGGCGAGATCTCCAGCCGCTCGGCGATCGCCCGGTAGGACAGCCCCTCCGCGTGGTAGAGCAGGAAGACGGCGCGGG
Source organism: Azospirillum agricola (assembly GCF_017876095.1). Taxonomy (GTDB): domain Bacteria; phylum Pseudomonadota; class Alphaproteobacteria; order Azospirillales; family Azospirillaceae; genus Azospirillum; species Azospirillum agricola. Next base: position 5,662 of record NZ_JAGINM010000033.1, on the reverse strand, counting down.
TCTTGGGCGACAGCCCGTCGACGGCGCCGCGCAGGCGGGCCATGGTTTCGTTGCGTTCGACGACCGCGTCGGCGCCGGGGGCGGGGGAGGGGATGTCTTCGCCGGGCGCGCCGCCGTCGCGCCGCCGCCGCCGCCGCAGGACCCGGCAATGATCCAGCGCGATGCGGTCGGCGACCGTGAACAGCAGCCCGGCCGGGTTCTCGACCGCCTCGCCGTCGGGCATCCGGGCCAGACGGAGGAAGGCGTCCTGCGCCAGATCGCCCGCCACCTGGGGATCGCCGGTGCGGCGCGCGATGACCCGCTCCACATGCGTGCGGTGGCTGGTGAACAGCCCGGCGATCTTGTGCGCCCAGCTTGTCACGGACAGGGGCCGGGGCTGAAGGCGGCAGGGGAAGGGGCGTCGGTCACGGGACGGTCGGACGGTTGCGGGGAATGGGGCGGGAACAGACTGATGAGGCAAGAAGCGGGACCGGGGGCGGATGGGCGCCGAGGTCCCGGCCGACCGATATAGCGGCAATTTCCGCGCAATGCGAATCGTTCTTAGCGCGGGTGTGTGGATCGGCCGGCGGCGGGCCGCCATCCGGCCCGTCCTGTTCCGGCCCGTCCTGTTCCGGTCTGTCCCGGTTCGAGCGGTTGGCCGTGCTGCCACTGGCGATCGTCGCCGTGACGGTTGCCGGCGTGCTGGGCGCGCTGGTCCTGCGTCTGCGCTGGGGGAACTGGCGGCGGCCCTGTCCTCCGCTGAGACTCTGTTCGCCCTGCGCCTGTCGCTGCTGACCTCGGTGGGGCCCTGGCGATCCTGCTGGCCGCACGCGCGCTGGGCTGGCGCAAAGACGGGTATAAGTCTTTATTTTCCATAATATATCTTATGTGCCTTTAATTGTGAGCGGGGGTGGATTCTATCCTGAAGTGCAACTCTTGTTTTAGAACAGGCTGTTAAGGCTTGATGAGCGGTCATGGGCCAGGGCTATCCACAGATCAGTTTTGCGGAGCGTCGACGGATCCAGGATTGTGGGATGCACAGGTTCCGGTCACAGCGATCGCCGAGGAGTTGGGGCGGCTTGCAAAATCGGTAAGAAGGGCTGTTGCGTTACTGGTTGGCTTGCGCTAAGGTCCGCCTCCGCAAGCAACGGACCCGTAGCTCAGCTGGATAGAGCGCTGCCCTCCGAAGGCAGAGGTCATGAGTTCGAATCTCGTCGGGTCCGCCATCGCTTGCTTATGATATTCAAGGGCTTAGCTGTTGCCGCAGCTAGGCCCTTATCGTTTTCATCCCCGCCTTCATCCCCGCATCACCCTTTCCTCTCCGGGATGTTGCCGCCTCGGCCATGAACTCGGGAGCGTGGTGCCCGTAGACCTGCTGAACGGTCTGGGGCGACATGCCGACGAATCCGCCAACCTGCCAGACGTCGAGCCCATCTTGTAGAAGCCACGTCACGCAGGTGTGACGCAGGGTGTGCGGATGGACCTCCTGCATGCCGGCGGCGATGGCGGCGTTCCGGAAGCTGATCTTCACATCCCGAATCGGCTGCCCGTCGCATTCGATCACGAATTGCCGGGTGGCCTTCCGGGCGACCTTGAGCCACGGCAGCAGCCGCGCCGCAATCGGGACGCGCGCCCGGCGCTTCTTGGTCTGCGCCCGGCCGATCGGGTTGAAGTCGATGAACCCGCGATCGAGGTCCACATACCCGCCCTCGGTGTTGGGTTGCCATTGCAGGCCGAGGATCGCCTCCTTGCGCGCGCCCTGGTACAGCCCGATCAAGATGAACAGCGGCAGATGCAGGTTGTAACTCAACCTCCCCTCCCCGTCCTTCCACCGCTGCCGGCGACGCCATGCCGTCAGCAGCAGCTTTGCGGCCTGGGCGCGGTTGAGGAACGGCTGCTCGTCCTTTGGGACCGGGGGCAGAACGACGATGCCTCCCTGGGTCAGCCGACCCTCGGTGACGCACCACGTCATCGCTGCGGCCAGAGTGCCCAGCTCGCGTCGAATCGTTGCCGGCGCCCGGCCGCTTTCCAGCGCGTAGCGCCGGCAAGCCCCAGCCGTGACGCCGTCCACCATCACGCCATCCCACCACGGAATGAGGTTGCGGATCGCATACCGAATCCTCTCCGGCGCCGCCGCATGCGGGGCGTGGTGTTGCAGGTAGAACCCGAGCATGTCCGTCACGGTGAGTTCGTGCGGAGCGGCAGGACCGCAGCGCTGCGACTCTTCGGCGGCGGCTGGTCGGTTGCGCTCGCCGATGAAGGCCGCGAGGGCTTGCTGGGCGTCTCGCACATTGCCAGTACCCGTTGAGCGCTCGCGCTTAGAGCCGGCTTCGTACCAGCGGATGTAGTAGAGGTATTCGGCGAATCCCCGCTTCGGGGTTGCGCCATATCGGTTGTCGGGGCCGAAGAGAACGAGCTTCGGCCCGGTGTTGGCTTTTGCCATGGATCACCCTTTGTCATGTACAGCTCCAGGTCGGTTCGGGTGACCATGAGCGTGCGGCCGAATCGCTTTGCGGGCAAGTCACCGCGTTCGATCGCGGCGCGGACGGTGGCGGGCTTGACGGCGGTTGGGTGGATCGCCCTGGCGGCCTCGGGGATGGTCAGGAGGTCTTCAGCCATTCGCCCTCCCCTTCCCTCTCCTGCGCCCCCACCCTTCCGCCAGGGCGGCGGCCAGCCGTGGCTTGGTGTGCCCCATGACCTCGGCCTCCAGTTTGTCCAGCATGACGTCGCGGATGGCGCGGGCTTCGCGCAGGTCGGCGTGGAGACCATCCAACTCGCGCAGTTTGCTCTGGATAGCCTGCGTCAAGGTGGCGATTCGCTCATCAAGTTCGAGCAGCATCAAGCCCATTCACCCCTCCCCCTTCGCCGCCGCCGCCGGAGCGCCAACCTCTTCGGCCGGCATCCCGCATTTCGGGCAGTGCAGTTGATCGTCCTCCCACGGTGCCGGTAGGCCGCCAGCGTCTTCGGATGATCCGGTCCAGCCGCAGGCGGTGCAGGCTGCCGGGTAGTAGCCGCGCGCGGGCTCACCCATGTGATCCTCCCTGCCGCATGGCCCACGCCACGTAGGCATCTTCCAGATTGGTCAGGAACTCGACCGACACGCCGAGCGCCTTTGCCATCGGAGCGGCCATCTCGCCCATGCGCAGGCCGGGATCATCCACCGTCAGTAGGAAGTCCACGGCGAGCATGTCGATGGAGCGCTGACGAACCGACTGGATTGGGTGCATGCGGATGACGAACTCCTGGACGGACCATCCGCGCGCCTCAAGTTCGCTGCGGATGAAGTGCCCGACCGGCCACGCCCTTGCCGGCTGCACGCGCGCGGGGTCAGCCATGGCCGGTCTCCGTGCTGCGCGCCCTGATGGCGTCGGCGATGTCCTTGGCCTCCTGCTGGCGCCCCTGGCAGAACTTGACCGCAAGCGCTGGAATGCGGGCCAGCGGAGCGTTCTTGATGGCCGTCGTCGCTTGGTCGTAGGCGTCATCCGCCACCTTGGCGCACGCCTCCCGCTCGTCCGCCCTGGCCGCGTCGGAGGCGGAGCGGATCGCGGCGGCGATGGCGTCTTGGCAAAGCTGCTGCGCCTTTCTGGCTGCCGTCAGCAGGATGAACGAGCGGATGATGCGGGCCGCCCGCTCCTCGGGCGTTGGGTGCGTCTCAGGCTGCTGCATGGCTGTCTCCGAAAAGGTCGGGGGCTTTGGCCTTGGCTGTGGGCTCAGCGAAAAGGCTCGGCGACGCGACGTGCGCCTCCCACTCCGCGCGGATCGATCGGACGGCGGTCTCGAAGTGTTCTCGGTCGGTCTCGCAGCCGACGTACCGCATGCCGAGCCTGATGGCGGCCTTGCCGATGGAGGCCGATCCCATGAACGGATCCGCTATCAGGCTCCCCGGCTGCAGTTTGGCGCGACGGATGACGAACTCATGCAGGGCTACCGGCTTCTGGTGCGGGTGGAGCTTCCCGCCGCTTCGGGCGATGTTCTCTTCGCCGGCCCTGATGAGCCCCTTCCAGAGCTGGCGGTGGATGCGGGCGACGCCGGGCAGGTTGGTCCAGGCCATCTCACAATCGGCGTTGTCGTCAGGCGCCACGCCGCAGCGCTTGTCCCAGACGATCCAGCCGGCAGCGTCGGGCAGGCGGCTGCAGAAGTGGTTGCCACCCCAGAGGACGACCTTCGGGTAGCTCAGCCACGGCGACGGGTCGAACGGCTCCTTGTCGCCGTCGATCTTCCGAAAGCCGCGCCCCTTGGTCACGATGCCCTTGAGCGATTGACCGCCGCGTCCACGACCCTCGGTATTGCTGTCCACACCGTATGGCGGATCGGACATCAGCAGATCGGCGTCGGCAAAAGCGTCCATCACTGACCGACAATCGGCATGGATCAGGAGGCAAGGGCCGATCTGGACGCGCTCACCCACGCCCGCCTCCCTCGCTGTCCGCCGTGGCGCCCGTGGAGAGGGCGGCGCGGACGTGTGCTTCACCAGCCCGACTGTGGGCTGCCAATGCCGCCATCCCGACCCGCTTCCCGCCCTCGTAGAGCTGTCCGCCGGTCAAGAGGCTCGTCAGGGCCGCGAAACCGGCGGCGCTCTTCTCCAGCGCCTCCCGCATGGCCTGCCGGTCCTTCTCGGAGGCGGCAAGGGCGGCTTCGGCCTGGGTCGCGCGGGCATCACAAGCTCGGAAGCCCTGTTCCGTGGTCTGCAACATGTCCCGCAACTCATCGATTTTCGCCCGGTCTTGCGTCGCCTTGATCCGCAGGCCGGTCGCGGCGAGGTTCGCGTCTTCCTTGGCTTTGTGGAGGCGCGCGATCTCCGCCGCCTGCGCCCGACCGGCCCGCGCGACCCGTCGTAGGGTGCCTGACAGCCAAGGGGATACCAGGCCTTCGGACGCAAATTCCTCCAGCGTGGCCAAGTCAGCGGCGACGCTCTCCGGGGTGTCGGCCTGCGCCGGGGTGGTGGTCATACTCCGCACATCCCTTCGCATTCGTTGATGAACATGTTGATCTGGCCGAGGTCTTCGGCCGTGCGCAGGTCCACCTCGGGAAGCGGGCGCAAAGAGCGGTGCAGGTAGATGCTGCCGCGGTTGCCAGCGAACCCGGCCCGGATCGCCTCATCGAACGCGACGGCATCCGCCCAACTCGCTGGGTCGTTGTCTCGCATCTCGCGCCATGCAGCGTTGCTGTGGTACGGGCAGCCGATGCAGGCGCTTTTCGCCAGGACACGTCCGGGGTAGCGCTTCTCGAACCAACTGATGCAGTCCCACCTGGACATCCGCATTTCAATCAGCGGCCAGCGGTGTTCACACCATGCGTCCCGGCTGGGCTTCATCCGGGCCGCTTCGTCGGTGCTGATGCCGATCCACTGCTCAACATGGGCGCCAGCGGGGACGCGCCCCCGAGGCTTCACGCCCAGCAGTTCCCGAACCTTCTGGCGGATCGGTTCAATCTTGTAGTCCATGGTGCATTGGCGGGTCAGCGGAGCCGCTCTTCCGTCAGAACCCTTGGTGAAGGCCGGAATGGTGGAACGCTTGCCTTTTAGCATCTCGCCTCTGGCGTTGCGCAGGCAGTCGTCACGCAGGCTGGAACGAGATACGCGGTGCACCGGTGTGCATCGGCTTGCAACACTGGGCCAGTTTCAGGGGTGATCGGCGTCCAATAACCAGCCACCTCTGATCTGGCAGACTACCACCCTGGGTTT
>NZ_JAGINM010000032.1 GCF_017876095.1 Azospirillum agricola | reverse complement strand
ATTTGGACAAGGAAACGGGTACTCATGCGGGTAAATGGTTCCCTTTATGTGCTCACTCCGTTGCCCATCTACATCCGGCCTGCACCGAAAATGCGAAAGGACCAAACTTCATCCGGCCTTTACAGTAGGGATCGCCGCCGTCGAACGTCCTCTTCTTCAGGCCGGCGCCGTAGAGCCGGCGGAAATAGGCGGACAGCGCGTCGGGGTGCAGCGCCTCCTCCCAGGGGCGGGCGGCCATCAGCTCCTTCGTGATGTCGCGGCGGCGGTTGAGGTCGGACAGGCCGTTGCGCCGCTCCGTGTCGAAGACGACGACACGGCCCAACCCGTCGAGGCGGCCCTCGCGGTTGCAGCGGCCGGCGCTCTGGGCGATCGAATCGAGGCCGGCCATCGCCCGCAGCACGAGGGGGAAGTCCAGATCCACGCCGGCCTCCACCAGTTGCGTGCTCACGACGCGGCAGGAAAGCTTCGCGTCCAGATCCGCCCGGATCGCGGCCAGAACGGTGGAGCGGTGCTCGGCGCACATGGCGGCGGACAGGTGATGCACCCTCTCCACCTTGCGCTCCTTCAGCATGCGGTACAGGTCGGCGGCGTGGCCGCGCGTGTCGAGCACGCACAGCGCCTGCGGATGGTCGTCGTCGGCCAGCAGGCCGGCCAGCGCCTCCTCGTCGAGCCGGCCGGCGTGTTCGACCCGCACGCGCTCCATCGCCGTGTGCAGGGTCGGCGCGCCGGCTTCCGGCATGATCGGGCGGATGCCCTCCAGGCCGAAGGGCAGCGGCTGGTCCCTGCCCAGCGCCGGCTGGGTGGCGGTGCTGAGCAGCACGGTGCAGCCATAGTCGCGCGCCAGCGCTTCCAGCAGGACGAGGCAGGGGCGCAGATGAGGCAGGGGCAGGAGCTGCGCCTCGTCCAGCACGATGACCGAGCCGGCGACGTTGCGCAGCTTGCGGCAGCGCGAGGGACGGGCGGCGAAGAAGGATTCGAAGAACCGCACGGCGGTGGTGACCGTCACCGGGGAATCCCAGTTCTCCGACGCCAGCTTGTGCCGGTCGGGGCCGACGCCCTCCTCGTCCCCGTCCTTGAAGCCACCGGGCGGGCCGTAGGCGGAGTGATGCTCCAGCACGGCGCCGGGCAGGCCGGCGAAGGCGGCGTGGCGGAAGACCTCGGCGGTCTGCTCGATGATCGACAGGTAGGGAATCACGTAAATGACACGGCGCAGACCGTGGCGCAGCGCGTGTTCCAGCGCGAAGGAAAGCGACGACAGGGTCTTGCCGCCGCCCGTGGGCACCGCCAGCGAGAACAGGCCGGGCGGCAGCGCGGCGGCGTCGCGGCAGCGCTCCAGCACCTCCGCCCGGATCCGGTTGACATCGGAGTGCTCGGCCCCGGCCGCCTTGCCCGCCAGATGCATCCGCAAGGCGGCGGCCAGGGTGGGCAGATCGGGCTGTCCGCCGCGCAGCGCCGCCGTTTCGGGATCGCTGTAGCCCTCCGTCGCCAGGGCGTCGGCGTCGGTCAGGCAGGAGAAGATGATGCGGGTGAAGAGCGCCACGGCGAACGGGTCGGCGAAGGGCGGCAACGGCAATTCGGCCGGGAGCAGCGGCCCGACCTCGCGCAGGAAGTCGGCACGGACCGAATCGGGGATGCGGGCCTTGCGCAGGCGAACGGCGAGGCTGCCGTCCCCGCCTCCCCCGCCATCCGGCAGCCCGGCGTGGTGGCCGGCCACCGCATAGGCCAGCAGCCAGCCGGCGGCGCTCCGGTCGCCGTAGCGCTCCAAGGCGAGGACCGCGCCGACCGTGGAATGGTCGACCCTGCCCTTGCCGTCCCTCAGCAGACTTTGAAAGGCGTCCGCGTATTTGCCGGCGTCGTGCAGCAGCCCCAGCGCCCGCGCCCAGGCCCCGGCCCACCGGCTTTCCGGGAACAGGACCGACGCGAACCCTTCCGCCCTCGCGGCGACCCGGAGCAGATGCTCGCGCAACGGTTCCCAGGGAGCGCCGGGGATTTTCGGTGTGTGGGCGTACCAATCCATCGCATCACCCCCTCGTTGATGCCAGGGATGAAGGGGCAATCGGGTCGCCGCAATACGCAAGGACGGGTTTGGTTTCAAGACCGCGCCACCGGATACGGAGCGCCGGATACGGAGCGCCAGGGGCCGCCGCGCGGGATCAGCGCTCCCGCGCGGCCCGCGCTCCGTCCCGGTCCACGGCGGTCGCCGGACTTGCGGGTGGCGCCGCGTGGCGGGCGGCCAGCAGGGGGCCGGTGGGGTCGAAGATCGCCCGGTCGAAGAACAGGTCCGGTCCCATCGGGATCGGCGCGGTCGCCTCCTCCAGCAGCCAGGGGCCCGCGTGGGCGCCTTCCAGCTTGAGGTCGATCAGCGGCACGGCGCCGCCGAGGTCGCGCTGGGCCTGCCGGTGAAGCTCGGCGTCATAAACCCCGGCGGCCAGCGCGTGGAGGTCGGCCGAGGCGTCGAGCTGCCCCCAGCGCACCATCTGCGCGAGCAGCCACAAGGCGTGGGAGCGCCAGGGAAAGGTCGCGGCGTAACGGTGGAAGACGTGGAAGTCGGGCATCGCCACAGGCGCCTCGCCCGGCCCGGAAACGAAGGCGCCGGTCAGCGACCGCTCCACCACCGCCCGAGGCACGCCGAGGTGGCGCGGCTGCGACAGGATCGCCGCCGCCTCCACCCGGTTGGCCGGCTCGTCGAGCCAGGCCTGCGCCTCGATCAGCGCGCGGACCAGCGCGCGGTGGCTGTTCGGGTGGGCGTCCGCCCAGGAGGCCAGCACGCCCAGCACCTTTTCCGGCCCGTTGTTCCAGAATTCGCAGCCGGCGATCAGCACCCGCCCGACGCCCTCGGAGACGGCGAGGCTGTTCCACGGCTCGCCGACGCAGAAGCCGACGATGTCGCCGGCCTTCAGGCTCGCCACCATGCGCGGCGGCGGCACGGTGACGATGCGGACGTCGCGGTCGGGGTCGATGCCGGCCGAGGCCAGCCAGTAGCGCAGTTGATAGGCGTGGTTGGCGACCGAGAAGACCACGCCGAAGGCCGGCGGCGGCAGGCCGGCGGCGCGGTTGGCCTCGATCACCCGCTTCAGCGCGCGGGCGGTCAGCGGGCGTTCCGCCATCGCCTGGGGATCGGCGGCGGCCATGCCGGCGTGCAGTTCGGTCGAGACGGTGATGGCGTTGCCGTTCAGCCCCAGCGCGTGGGCGGCGCGGGTCGGCGTCGGAAAGCTGCCGACCCCGGCCGTCATCGCCAGGATCAGGCCGGTCAGCATGTGGGCGCCGTCGAGCAGCCCGACCATCAGCTTGTCGCGGATGTTCGACCAGGACGGCTCGCGCGACAGCGTCACCTCCAGCCCCTGGCGGGCGAAGAACCCCTTCTCGACCCCGATGACCAGCGGCGCGCAATCGGTCAGCGGCACGAAGCCGAGCGTCAGCGCGGTCTTCTCCAGGGCTTCGCCGCCGGGTGGCGGAGCGGCGCGGCGGGCCGGGGAAGAGGACGGGGACGGGGTGGGCATGCAGTTTCCCCTTTTTCGGGCATAGGGAGGCGTCCAGGCGGCGGACAGTCCCGCCGCCTCGGCTCGGACGCCCTCATCCGAAAAGCCGGGCCATCGTCGGCGCGGCACCGGACGCACCCGCCGAAGCAGGCATCATGCCAACGGGCGGAGGGCTGGGTCTCGGCGGGTTCGGCACCATCCCGCAACGGTTCGTCCACGCGCGCCGCTCCCACGCGCCGCACAATCGGCCGGTGGCGGCTGCCGAAATTTTGGGCTCTCGCCCGGTCGGCCGCTCAATCCTCCAGCGGGACGGCGTCGTCCAGCGCCTTGCGCAGGATCAGCGAGGGCCCATCCTCGGAAAAACCACGGTTGCCGATGGCGGTGCGGTAATAGCTGACGATGAAGACCCGGATCGACGCGGTCAGGTTGCCTTCCTGGCGGCGCTGGTCGATCTGCGTGCAGATCTCGTTCAGCCCCAGCCGCTCACGCTCGCAGATTTCCTTCAGTGAATCCCAGATGTACGGCTCCATGCGCAGGCTGGTGCGCCGACCATTCACCTTCACGTTCCGACAGACCAGGACCGGCCCTTCCTTGCCCCCGCCAGTGCCCGCCATGTGACGTCCTGATCCCCGTCCGTTGCGAATCCGCCAACCCCTCGGTGGCGGCCATACATCCACTTGTATGAGAATATTGCAAGAAGCGTGTGCCCTCCAAGTCAATTTCGACCAGTGGTCGCGAGACCTCGCGACAAATGGGCGCATTCGGGAAAGCCGGACGGCCGTGTGCCGGCGGCGTGCGGACAAAACCCGCTTCCTTTCCCGGACGCTTCGCTATACCAGTGCCCGCATGGGTCGAACGGGGTTTCCGGCGGAATCCGGAGGGGGAAAGGGAGCGGCGATGAGGCGACCGGCGACAGTGCGATTCGCGGCGGCGCTGGCGACGGGCATCGCGGCGGCCACCCCGGTCGGCACCGCCACCGCGTCGGAACCCTTTCCCGAGGAGGCGGTCCGCGCGGAGATCGCCCGCCATGTGCCCGCCCCCTGGCACATCGACTCGCTGACGGTGGAGCCGGCCGAGCTTCCGGGAACGACCTCCGGCAAGGGTTCGGACCAGCGCGCCGCCGCGCGGATCGCGGCGCGGGTGACGCTGACCACCCCGACCTACGTCGTCGACAGCCGCGACGGGCCGGTCACCTTCCTGCGCCCGGCCGCCGACAGCGGGCTGGAGAAGGTGCTGACCGCCACCGCGCGCGCCACCCGCAACGCCGCCGGGGCCTGGACGCTGAAGGTGGAGCCGCAGAACGCCGACGTGCTCGACGGCATCGGAAGGCCGGCCACCGAGCTTCCCGGCCGCACCGTGGTGGTCGGCAGCGAGGAGGCCCGCACCCTGCGCGAGCAGCTCGACCGCGACGCCCGGCAGCGCCTGACCGACGAGGCCGCGCGGCTCAAGCGCGAGGAGGAGCTGCTGGCCCGGCAGAACGCCGCCAACGCGGTGGAGAGCGAGCGCGCCGACCGGGAGCGCCGCGCCGTCGAGGCGCGCGTCTCCCAGATCACCGAGCTGCGCGGCAAGCTGCTGGGCCAGGACCGGCCGGCCAAGATCGCCGCCTACGAGGCGGCGCTCGGCGGCAACGACCCGGCGCTGCGGCAACTGGCGGTCGAGGCGGCGTTGCAGAGCCGGGACCCGGTGCTGGCCAATCTGGCGCTGAAGGACTGGATCGCCCGGCGCCGCGCCGTGCCGGTGCAGCTCTTCGCCACCAAGGAGGATCCCAGCTCCGAGACGGTGGTGCAGAATCTGGGGCCGATGACGCTGGAGGTCGAGGGCTTCAGCCCGATCAACGGCGCCGTCGCCGGACGCCTGGGCGCCCCCGGCTACAGCATCGCCAAGCCCTCCAGCATCATCGGGGCGCTGGCCCAGACGGAGCTGACGCTGAACTCCTACGGCTGCGCGCTGAGCGTGCGCCTGACCGAGCACCGGACGCTGGACGGGCTGCTGCGCTGCCAGACCCTGCCGACGCTGATCGCCCGGATCACCCTCGACTGATGGCGGGGCGGCGCGACAGCGGGGCGCCGTCGGGCGCGGCGGGCACCGGAAGCGCGGCGGGCACCGCTGGCGCGCGGGCGCGCCTCGCACGGGTGGCGCTGCTCGCCCTGCTGGCGCTGCCGGCCACCGGGGCCGCCGCGCAGCCGCCGGAGGAGCGCTTCACCCCCTCCCCCTCCCCGACCGTGGCGATGCCGCGCCTGACGCCGTCGGACAGCGCCCAGACCACCGGCCTGACTCCCGGCGCCGCGTTGCAGCCGGCCCCGGTGCCGGCCCCGCCCCTGTCGCCGATCCAGGTGCCGGGGCCGCCGCCCGCCGCGCTCCGCACTTCCGCATCGCCCGCCGCGCCGGGCCCCGCCAAGCCGGCACGTCCCACCCCGCTTCCAGCCCAGCCACCCACGACCGCCGCGACGCCGGCCGAACCGCCGGCCCCGCCCGCGCCCTCGCCGCCCCCGCCGCCCCCGCCCGTGCCGGACAGGCCGCCCGCCGCGGTTTCCGTCACGCGGCGCGCCGTCGTCGCCACCGCCGCCGTCAAGCTGCGCGCCGCCCCCAGGTCCGACGCGCGGGCGCTCGACCAGTTCGAGCGCGGCGACCGGCTGGAAGCGCTCGGCCCGGCGGTGAACGGCTGGGTTCCGGTCGGCCGCAACGGCCGGTCGCTCGGCTACGTCGCCGCCGACTATCTGGCGGACGCCACCAAACCCACGGAAGCCAAGCCCGCCCTCGGCCGCTACGCCAAGGCGTCGCGCGAGGACAAGGGTTGCGCGCTGCCCGACGACATCCCGACGGCCAGGCGCCGGGCGCCGTTGCCCGCCGGCAGCGTCGCCCGCGTGCTGGCCGACGCCAACCTTCGGGTGGCGCCGGCCTGCGACGCCAGGGTCGAGGACGTGCTGGAGAGCGGCGAGCGCGTCACCGTGCTGGAGGCCGCCGGATCCTGGTACCGGGTCGGGCGCAAGGGGCGCACGCTCGGCTATGTCGGCGCGGCGCTGCTCGGCGCGGCGAAAAGCCGCTGAGGCCACGCGACAGACGCGCGCCGATGGCGTAGAAAAGGCGACCCGCTCGCCGTTCCGGGGAAGGCTCGCCATGATCCTGCGCGTTCTCGCCGCTTTCGCGCTTCTCCTGTGGGCCGTGGTTCCGGCGCGCGCCGAAGAGCTGACCCAGACGGAGCTGCGGATTCCCGCGACCTACGGGGCTGGGGAAGCGCTGACGCTGGAAGGGCTGCTGATCCGCCCGGCCGGCCCCGGCCCCTTCCCCATCGCCATCATGACCCACGGTTCGCCGCGCGACGCGGCGGAACGGGCGAAGATGACGCCGCTGCGGCTGGCGCCCCAGGCGCGGGAGTTCGCCCGGCGGGGCTGGGCGACGCTGGTGGTGATGCGGCGCGGCTACGGCGGCTCGGACGGCCCCCTCGCCGAGGGCAGCGGCGCCTGCAACAACCCGGACTACCGGCAATCGGGCGAGCGCGGCGCCGACGACCTCCGGCAGGCCATCCGCTTCATGGCGCGCCAGCCCTTCGCGGACGCCTCGCGCGTCATCAGCGTCGGCGTGTCGGCCGGCGGTTTCGCCAGCCTGGCGCTGGCCGCCGCCCCGCCGCCGGGTCTGGCCGCCGCCATCAGCTTCGCCGGTGGGCGCGGGTCGCGCGCCGACGACGACGTGTGCAGCCCCGACCGGCTGGTCGAGACCTTCGGGGCCTTCGGCCGGACCTCGCGGGTGCCGACCCTCTGGATCTACGCGGAGAACGACCTGTTCTTCGGCCCGGCGCTGGCCCGCCGCCTTTTCGGGGCCTTCACCCAGGCCGGCGGCCGGGCGGAGTTCGTGCAGGCGCCGGCCAACGGCAAGGACGGGCATTTCCTGTTCTCCGCCGCCGTTCCGCTGTGGACCCCGATGGTCGACCGCTTCCTGGCCGCCCACGGGCTCACCCTCCGCCCCACCCTCATCGCGCTGCCGGTCGCGACCCTGGCGCCGCCGGCGGAGCTTTCGGAACGCAACCGCGCCGGCTTCCGCGACTACCTCGCCGCCGCCGGCAACAAGGCGTTCGCCGTGTCGCCCGACGGCGGCTATGGCTGGAAATCGGGACAGCGCGGCGAAGCCGACGCCCGCCAGGGCGCCCTGGAGAATTGCCAGAAGCACACGCGCAAGACCTGCCGGATCGCCGCCGTCAACGACACGCCCGTCCGTTAGGCCCTTCCGCGACCGACACGGAGGCCCGACAAAAAAGGCCCGCCGTTTCCGGCGGGCCTTTTCGTCGTCACGCGGTGTCCGGGCGATCAGAACGGCGAATCGTTGACCGCCTCGCCGGCCGGCGACCGGCTTTCGGCCACCAGCTTGCCGATGGCGGCGTCGAGGGAAAGAACCTCCTGGTCCTTGCCGCCCAGAACGCGGAGCGCCACCGTGCGTTCCTCCGCCTCGCGCTTGCCGACCACCAGCATCAGCGGCACCTTCTTCAGGCTGTGCTCGCGGACCTTCAGGTTGATCTTCTCGTTGCGGGTGTCCAGCTCGACCCGGACGCCCTGGCGCTTCAGCAGGGTCGCGACCTCCTGGGCGTAGCCGTCGGCCTCGCTGGTGATGGTGGTCACCACCGCCTGGACCGGGGCCAGCCACAGCGGGAACTTGCCGGCGTAATGCTCGATCAGCATGCCGATGAAGCGTTCCAGCGAGCCGAGGATCGCCCGGTGCAGCATGACCGGTCGGTGGCGGGCGCCATCCTCGCCGATGTAGCTGGCGTCGAGACGCTCCGGCAGGTTGGGGTCGTACTGCAAGGTGCCGCACTGCCAGGTGCGGCCGATGGCGTCGGTCAGGTGGAACTCGACCTTGGGGCCGTAGAAGGCGCCCTCGCCCGGCAGCTCCTCATACTCCAGGCCGGCCTCGCGCAGCGCCTGGGCCAAGGCACCCTCGGCGCGGTCCCACAGCTCGTCCGAGCCGGTGCGCACGTCGGGACGCAGCGCCAGCTTGACCGAGATCTTGTCGAAGCCGAGATCCCTGTAGACGCCGAGCTGGAGCTTGAAATACTCCGCCGACTCGCTCGCCACCTGGTCCTCGCGGCAGAAGATGTGCGCGTCGTCCTGGGTGAAGGCGCGCACCCGCATGATGCCGTGCAGCGCGCCCGACGGCTCGTTGCGGTGGCAGGCGCCGAACTCGGCCATGCGGATCGGCAGGTCGCGGTAGGAGCGCAGGCCGTGCCGGAAGATCTGGACGTGGCCGGGGCAGTTCATCGGCTTGACGCCGAGGATCTTCTCGCCGCCGTCGGCCTCGACCTTGAACATGTTGTCGCCGTACATGTCCCAGTGGCCCGACGCCTTGAACAGCGAGCTGTCGATGAGCTGCGGCGTCTTCACCTCGACGTAGCCGGCGGCCTGGAGCTTGGTGCGGATGTAGGTCTCCAGCGTCCGGTAGAGCGTCCAGCCCTTCGGGTGCCAGAAGACCGAGCCGACCGCCTCCTCCTGCACGTGGAACAGGTCGAGTTCCTTGCCGAGCTTGCGGTGGTCGCGCTTCTCGGCCTCCTCGATCTGGTGCAGGTAGGCCTTCAGCTCCTTCTCGTCGCGCCACGCCGTGCCGTAGATGCGCTGGAGCATCGGGTTGCGGCTGTCGCCGCGCCAGTAGGCGCCGGCCACCTTCATCAGCTTGAAGCCCTGGCCGACCTTGCCGGTGGTGGGCGCGTGCGGCCCGCGGCACAGATCCAGCCAGTCGCCCTGGCGGTAGATCGACACCGGCTCGCCCTGCGGGATCGCCTCGATCAGCTCGGCCTTGTAGTGCTCGCCGAGAGTCTTGAAGTAGGCGACCGCGTCGTCGCGGCTCCACACCTCGCGCACCAGCGGCACGTCGGCGGCGACGATCTCGCGCATCTTCGCCTCGATCTTCTCCAGATCGTCGGGCGTGAAGGGCTCGTCGCGCGCGAAGTCGTAATAGAAGCCGGTGGCGATCGACGGGCCGATGGTGACCTGCGTGCCGGGATACAGCTTCTGCACGGCGTCGGCCAGCACATGGGCGGCGTCGTGGCGGATGACCTCAAGCGCGTCCGGGTGGCTGCGCGTGACGATCTCGATCTTGGTGTTGGTGGTGACGGTGGTGGTGAGGTCCTTCACCTCGCCGTCGATCTTGACGGCAAGAGCATCTTTTGCAAGGCGCGGCCCGATGGAGGCGGCGATTTCCGCCCCCGTCACCGGCCGGTCGAACTCCCGCACGCTGCCATCGGGAAGCGTGATGGCGATGTTGGACGTCACCGAAGTCACCGTATCTTAAGTGTTGCGTTGCACCCGGCGGGAACCGGGAACGCGAAACTTCCAATGGGACACGGGCGGCTGTCAAGCATGGCGGCGGAATGCAAGCCTTTCGCAACCGTCGCGCAAGGGGATGCCGCCGCCCCGTCGGCCCGGCTTCACCCCGGCTTGCGGCTGGGGCGCGGCTCGCCGAACAGGTAGCCCTGGCCGAAGTCGAAGCCGGTGTCGAGAATCTCGACGAGCTGGCCTTCCGTCTCGATCTTCTCGACGATCAGGTCGATGCCCTCGTCGGCGAAGCGGCGGCGCAGTTCCGCCACCCGCGCCGCCCGCGCCGGGTCGAGCACCAGCGCGCGGTCCAGCTTGACGTAGCGGAACTCGTGGCGCAGCAGCGTCTCGACGTCGAAATCCAGGTTGCTCACCTGATCCATCGAGAAGCGGAAACCGAGGCGCGAGAGCTGCGACAGGATGCCGAGCGTCACCGCCCCGCCGGCCCGCAGGTCGGCCTGGCTCAGCTCGAACACCAGCTTGGGCACCAGCGCCTGGTTCCGCGTCATCAGCTCCAGGAAGCGGCGCATGAAATCGGTGTCGCTCAGCGTCGCCGCCGAGATGTTGGAGAAGAAGCCGATCGAGTGCTGGCGCCGCTCGGTCTCGCGGATGAGTTGGATGCAGCGGACCAGCAGCAGATTGTCGATGGTGGCGATCAGCCCCTCGCGCTCGGCGATCTCCAGATAGCGGTCGGGCATGATCTGCTGCCCGTCGCCCGCGCGCACGCGCGAGAAGACCTCGTAGAAGCGGTGCTTGCGCTGCGGCAGGCTGACGATGGGCTGGAGGTAGATGTCGATGCGGTCGGCCTCCAGCGCCTCGCGCACCGCCTCCAGCACCGAGGCGTCGTCCATCGGGCCGGCGGGAATGGGGGCGGGAGTGGAGGCGGGAGCCTGCACCGGGACGCCCGGCGGCGTCCCGGCGGCCGACCCGCGTCGCTCGACCGCCGGAGCGGCGGAGGCCGGCGGGCGGGGCGCCCGGCGTTCGGCCAGACGGGTGACCAGCGACTGGAGGAGCTTCACCTCCTGCATCACCGCGTCGTAGCCGGCCGGACCGGCGTGGGGACGGGCGCTCTCCTCGGCGACCGCGGCGCGCAGCCGGGCGACCTCCTCGGCCAACGCCTCGACGGTATCGTGCAGACGGTGGATGCGGCGCGACGCGATCCGCTCGCGCTCCAGCCGGGTGACGACGTCGTGGACCAGCGCGCCGGCCAGCACCACCGCCCCGCCCGCCAGCCAGCCGAGCAGCGGGTCGGCGTCCGGCCGCATCTCCGGCAGCACGGCGGCGACGGCGCCGCCGGCCACCAGATAGGCCAGCGCGTAGACGATGTGCGTCAGGGCGGACATGCGAGAACCGACATGGGCGTTCCGGGCTTTCCACGACCTTGCGGGCAAGGGGGCGCGCGACCGAGGATCGGCGGCCCCGCTTGACGATCCGTTAATTTTACGCGGGAGCAATGGCCCACCCTGCGGACCACCGCTCGTGCGCCCGTCAGCGGTGGTCCGCCCCGACCGCGTCGGCCACGGTGGCGAAACCGTCGCGGCGCAGCAGAGCCGCCAGCTCATCGCGGATGCGGTGGACCAGCGCCGGCCCGCCATAGACCATCGCCGAGTAGAACTGCACCAGCGAGGCTCCGGCCCGGATCTTGGCGTAGGCATCGGCGCCGGACGCGATGCCGCCGGCCCCGACCAGCGGAAGCTTGCCGCCGGTCAGCCCGTACATCTCCTTCAGCACCGCCGTCGACGGCCCGAACAGCGGGCGCCCCGACAGGCCGCCGGCCTCGGCGCGCAGCGGCTGCGGGATGTCGTCCGGCCGCGCGATGGTGGTGTTCGACACGATCAGCCCGTCGATGCCGCTCTCCAGCGCGACGGCGGCGATGTCGCTCTTGTCCTCGGCCGTCAGGTCAGGGGCGATCTTCAGCAGCAGCGGCGGGTCGCGGGTGAGCTTGCAGGCCGCCCGCGCGTCGAGCGCCCGGCCGAGCAGTTCCCGCAGCGGCTCGCGCCCCTGCAACGCCCGCAGGCCCGGCGTGTTGGGCGAGGAGACGTTGACCACGAGATAGTCGGCCAGCGGCGCCAGCCGGCGCACGCCGATCACGTAATCGTCGGCGGCGTCCGCCGTGTCCTTGTTCTTGCCGAGGTTGGCGCCGACCGGACCGGACGCCCGGCGCGGGTCGTCGCGGCGGCGCTCCAGCCGCGCGGCGAAGGCCTCCAGCCCCTCGTTGTTGAAACCCATGCGGTTGATGACGGCGCCCTGTCCGGCCAAGCGGAACAGGCGCGGGCGCGGGTTGCCCGGCTGCGGGCGCGGCGTGACGCTGCCCGCCTCGGCGAAGCCGAAGCCGAGCCGCAGCATGGCGTCCACCACCTCGGCGTTCTTGTCGAAACCGGCGGCGAGCCCGACCGGGTTGGCGAACTCCAGCCCCCAGACGCGGGTGCGCAGAACCGGCTCGTCGCGGCCGCGCACCGCCGGCACGAGGCCCGACTTCAGCGCCTTGATGGTCAGCCCATGCGCGGTCTCCGGGTCGAAGCGGTGCAGCAGCGGGCCGGCGATGGGGAACAGGTCGATCACGGCGCGAGATCCTCGATGGCGAAGGGGAAACCCGGCGGGAAGACATGGAGCCCGCCGGGGCCGAGCGGCAGCGGGTCGGCGCGCAGCACGGCCGTCACCGGCAGGGCGGCGTGGAGATGGGGGAAGAGCTGGCCGCCGCGCGACGGCTCCCATTTCAGGGCGTCCCCCAGCCGGCCGGCGTCCACCGTCAGCAGCACCAGACCGTCCTGGCCGGCGCGGTGCCTGGCGGCGCTTTCCCGGATCTGGGCGGCCGTCGAGAAATGGATGAAGCCGTCCTTCGCATCCTGCGACGAACCGGGATGGGAGCCGGCCGCGCGGGCGGCGTCCCACTCGTCCGCGCGGCACATGTGATGGATGATTCGGTCGTTCATGGTGCGCGGACACTAGCCGAAGCGCGCGCCACCGGCCAGCGCTTCGCCGAATGCGACTCCCCGATTGCAACGAAACGGGGCGCGTGCTTTGCATTTTGCAAAGGTGAAACGAAATTAGCTGGCATTTTGCGGTTATTTTCGTTTTTCCCCGCCGCGAAAAAGGGGCGAAAGGCCACCCATCCCACCCGCAATCGCGGGAAATCGCGGAATCGCCGCCCCTCCGCCCGTTGGCATTGCTTTTGCTGTGATGGGTTCAACGCAACGGAGGACCCGCCATGAACGCGATTTCCATGAGCACGCTGAAGAACGACCAGCCGCTGGATGGCGCGCTCAACGCGTCCGTCACCGCGATGGGCGCGCTGTGCGAGCCCGGCCACACCGTCGTGCCGCTGAAGCCGAGCGCCACCATGCTGGCGTCGGGCGCGCGGGCCGGCGGCGTGTCGGTCGAGGTCGCCTGGAAGATCTACCAGGCGATGATCCATCACGCCGATTGAGCGGCGGCGCGGCCGAAAGGTCAGCGGCGCCCTCCCTCCATGAAGGGGGAGGCGGATTCCAGCTTGTTCTCGATGCGCAGCAGATGGTCGGTCAGACGCTGCTCGACATCCTTCAGGGTCGCGAAGGACACGTAGGTCTTGGCGACCTCCAGCTTGTAGGCGGCGAGGCTCTCGCGCACCTGCGCCTGCGCCGATTCGGCGCGGGCCCGCAGAGTCTCCAGGGCGGATTCGGCGTCCCGGCGCAGCCGGGCGATCAGCCAGAACAGCCCGCCCATCACCGGCAGTTCCACCGCGGTGATCCACCAGGCGAGATCCAGGTTTTCGTGCATCGGGGTCTCCAGGGTTGAGGCAGCGGACGCGCGTCGGCGTCCGGGAAAAACACCGGCTTTCAGAACTCCCAATCGGACGGCGCCACCACGGCACCGCCGCCGCCCCGCCAGTCGGCGCGGCGTTCGGGCGCCGCCGTGGCGCGGTCGAAGCGGTGCGGCTCGGCCGACAGGCAGCCGGCGACCGCGTCCAGCCCGTCGTCGGGGCCGGTGTAGCGGCCGTCCGGGCGCCACTCGCGCATCTCGCGGATCAGCGGCGTGTCCCAGACCAGCCGGTGGGCCGACAGCCGCCGGTCGGCCAGCAGCGCGTCGAAGGCCTCGCGGATCCGCGTCGCCTTGGCGGTGCGGCTCGACTGTTCGATCACCGTGGCGGCCAGCCTCTCCTTGCGCAGCCGCTCGCGCAGAAGGCCGGGCAGGAAACGGCCGATGCCGTTGATCTCGACATGGATCGCCGGCAGATGGTGGTCGGCGAGGAAGCGCGCGACCTGCCCGCACTGCTGGTCGGCCTCGGTCCCGCCGGCACCGGGGTCGACGCGCAGATAGAGCACCCGGTGCAGGTAGAAGCGCCCGTCCTCGCCGCCGAACAGCGCGGCGACCACGCTGCCGTCGCCGGGCGGCGCGCCCTCCGCCCTGGGCCGGGCGAAGGCCGGATCCCACCAGCAGCTCGCCGACGCCATCCGCACCCCGTCCAGGGTCAGGACGGCGCGGCCCAGCGCCTCGCGGTACTCCAGCTCGGCGTCGTAGCGGCCGAGCCGTTCGACGTCGAGGAAGCCGTCGGCGGTGTTGACCGGGCGCAGCAGCATCTGGCTGGTGAACTTGTTCGGGCCGGTGGTCTTGCGGATGCGGTTGACGTGGGCCTCGCCGAACCGCTCCTTCCAGGCGTAGCGCCGCCGGCCGCCGGGCTCCTCCGTGTAGACCGGCAGCAGCAGCCGGGCGAAGCCGTCGAGGAAGGGCTGGGTCTCCCCGGCCTCCGGCCGCGCCTCGTCGGCGTAGATGGTGTAGTAGCTGTGCGGCGTGCCGACATAGAGCTGCGCGCCGCCCGGCACCAGCACATACTCCAGCTCCGACAGGCGGTTGCGCAGGTCGGCCCGCTTGTTGGCGCTGTCGGAGTTGCGCGGCACCTCGACGTCGTCGCAGATCACCACGTCGGCGCGGCTGCCGGTGATGTTGCCGCCGATGCCGGCGGCGGCCATCGACGGGTCGCGCAGCTCCATCGGGCGCACCACCGTGAACTGGTCGGCGGCCCATTGGTCGCGGTCCTTGGCCGGCGGCTTCAGGTGGCGGGTGGCGGGGTGGCGCTCCAGCACCCGCTTGACGTTGCGCACCATCTTCTTGGCCAGCTTCAGGTCGGCGGCGAGCACCAGCAGCCGCCGGTTGGGATCGCGGTGGAGCAGCCACGCGGCGAACAGCCCGACCAGCGTCGACTTGCCCGAGCCGCGGAAGGCCATCAGCAGCATGCGGCGGTTGCCGCCGCCGCTCTCGCGTTCGAGCCAGCCGGCCATCTCGCGGTGATGGGCGGGGGTCTTCAGGTCGGACAGGCTGTTCCAGTCATGGACGAACTCGGCGAAGGCTTTGTCGGCGACCGGCTCCTCCATCACGGGTTCCGCCCCAGGATGTGCCAGCCGGCGCCGTTCGACATCGCGGTCACCGCATGGCCCTGGCCGGTCAGCGCGATCGCCTCGCTGTCGGGACCGCCGACGCCCTGCGCGGTGACGGTGACGCGGTGGCCGCCGGTGTCCGACTTCTTGACGGTCACCGTGCGGCCGACCGCGTGCGGCGCGCCGGGGGCCGGCAGGCGGACCTCGACGGCGCCGCTCCAGGCGCTGACCAGATAGAGCGACTGGTTGAGGTCCGGCTCGAACAGGGGGGTGCCCTCGTGGAAGCCGACATTCTCGCGATGGCGGTTGCCGGCGACGATCCACCAGTTCGCCCCGTTCGACACCAGCGTCACGAAGTCGTAGCGGTTGCCGAGCGCCAAGCTCCGCCCGTCCGGCCCCGGCCCGCCGCTCTCGGTGATGGTGAGGATGTTGGCGGAGGCGTCGGTCTTCTTGATCGTCACCGAATGCCCGTTGGCCGCGCCGGCGTGGGGAAGCCGTGCCTCCACCGGCCCGCCATAGGCGCTGACCAGACAGACCGAGCTGGTCAGGTCCAGCTCGACCAGCCCGCCCCGCTCCGGCTCGATGTAGTCGGTGTCGTAGCGCAGCGCCTCGACGGTCAGCTGCGTCACCCGGCTGTGCTGCAGGCGGTTCTTCTCCGGATAGCCGGCGTTCAGCGCGGTGTAGCGCCCGCCCGAGCGGTCGAGGATCGCCGGCCCGGCCGAGGCGGAGAACAGGTTGAGGATCGCCGTCTCCACCGACCCGGCGTCGAGCTGGATGTTGGGCACGCCGCCCAGCGATTCGCCGTAGAAGTTCAGGATCAGCGTCTTGTCGGTGACCGGGCCGACGCGGAAGCAGGCCTCGGCCATCGTCGACAGGTTGGCCTCGCAATCGACGAAGGCGTTGTTGTAGCGCCCCTCCTCGACGAAGAAGCCGCAGCCGGTGATCGGCGCCGACAGCGAATAGACCCGGACGTTCTGGAAGCGGTTGGCGTTGGGCGTGTCGCCCGCCCCCGTCCGCGTCAGCCAGACGCCGTGCAGCGACGGCCGCGCCACCAGCACGCGCGACACGCTGTTCCAGTAGCAGGGAAGGTTCGGGTCGTTGTAGCCGTCGAGGACCAGCCCGACCTGCGGATCCCACAGGGTCAGGTCGGCCAGCGTGTTCTGCACGCAGGCGCCGTCGCGCCCGAACAGCCGCACCCCGGCCTTGCCCTTCTCCAGCCGCAGGCCGGACAGGGTGGCGTAGCCGTCCGGGATGTGGATCAGGTCGAAGGCGTTCGACGCCCCCTCGATGACCGAGCTCTGCCCGGCCCCGCTCAGCGTCCGGCCATGGGCGAGCGTCAGCGTGTTGGTGATCCGGTAGGTGCCGGGCGGCACCGTCACCGCCTTGGCCGATGTCAGCGCCGCCTGGATCGCCACGGTGTCGTCCACCATGCCGTCGCCGACCGCGCCGAAATCCTTGACCGACACGGCGTCCGACAGCTTGTCGCGCACCGGACGGCTGACGGCGCCCGCCCCCGGCGGCACGTAGGTGGACAGCGCCTCCTCGTCGACCGGCGGGCGGACGGTCGGGTTGCCGGCGCTGTCGAAGCACAGCAGCTTGCCCTGGCGGGCGTCGCGCCCCGGCAGCAGCGGCGAGGCCGGCAGGTCGGTGTCGGCGTAGCGCAGCATCAGATCCTGGTCGCCGGCCACCTGCTGGAGCGAGGCGGTCAGCCGGTCGAACTCGCCGTTCAGGGCGGAGGCCGGCAGCGGTCCGCTGTCGAGGAAGTCGCTGGTCCGCTCGATCGGCAGCCGGCGGCGCAGCAGCACCGCCAGACCGGCCTCGGGCGCCGCCGCGAAGGTGACGGATCCGCCCGCCGTGCTCCCGGCCCCCGCCACCGCGTAGCCGGTGCTCTGCAAGGCGGCGCCGAGGAACACCTGGAGGTCGGCGGCGGCGAAGATCGGGAACGGGTAGGTGAAGACCCGCTGCGCCCCGTCGGCGACATACTGCACGCGCGGCACGCCGCGCGGGATGTGAAGGGAACTGCTCATCGGTGGCTCCGCGTTGCCGGCGCCGTCAAGGCGGTCTGGTTTTCCTCTCCCGCCCCGGGGAGAGGGCATCAGAAGAACTTGCTCATGAACTCCAGCTTCTGCCGGTCGGCGAGCTGCGCCTGCTCCAGCAGGTTGCGCCGCTTCACCGCGTCGAGGTTCTGCTGGATCGCCTGCTGCTTGAGCTGGTCGACGGCCTGGGCGTCCTTGCGCTCGCCGTCGGTCTCCTTGGTCAGGCCCAGCAGGATCGCCTCGCCCGAGCCGTCGCCGGCCTTGACGCCGCGCGCGCCCAGACTGGCCCGCGACTTGGCGACCGACTGGCGCAGCGCCTCGACCCGCCGCTTCTCCGCCGCGTCGGCCGCCGCCGTGAGCTGCGCGAGCTGCGTCCGGGCGTCCGTCTCCTGCGTCTGATAGGCGGCGTCCTGGCTCGCCCGCAGCTGCGCCAGGGTCTGCTCCTGGCTGGCGCGGTAGGCGTCCATCTCGCGGGCGCGGGCCTGCTCGGCGGCGATGCGGGCGGCCTCGTCCTTCTGGCGCTGAAGCTCCTGCTCCTGCTGGCGCAGCAGATCCTGGCGCGCCCACTCGCGGGCCTCGGCCTCGGCCGCGATCTGCGCCTGCTGCTGGCGCGCCGCCTCGGCCGCCGCCGCGGCGCGCTGGGCCGCGCCGGCCTCCTCCTGGTACTTGCGGTCGAGCGCCGCCTGCGCGGCGGCGGCGGCGGCGGCGTCCTGCTGGCGCCTGTACTCCAGCGCCACGGCCTCCTGCTGCTTCTGGTACTCCAGCGCCGCGGCCTCCTGCTGGGCCTTCAGGGCGTCCTGCTGGCGCTTGTACTCCAGTTCGGCGGCGGCCTGGGCTGCCGCCTGCTGCTGCGCCGCCGCGCTGTCGGAGCCCGTCTGGGCACTGCGCACGGTGCTGACGACCGACCCCGCCAGCGGCAGGGCCGTCGTCACCAGGGGCGTGATTCCACCCATCAGTCGTTCACCTTCATGTCCATGGTCACGGAAAGCAGCGTGAAGGGCAGCGGCGCGTCCTGCTCGATGCGCCACAGCGGCACGTCGATGTCGCGCCGCCAGCCGAGCGCCCGCAGCCGCCGGTCGCCCGACACGCGCGGCGGCACCCCGTCCGCCGGTCGCGGCCCCAGCCGGTGCAGCGGCAGATCCTGGAGCCCGCGCCCGAGATCGACGCGCAGCGCCGCCGTCTCCTCCAGCCGGAAGGTCACGGCGACCAGCCGCACCAGATCGGCGCCGGCCGCCTGGCCGATCAGGTTGGCAGGCAGCGGCACGATGCGGTGGCTGTAGGGCAGCCCGGCCTCGACGCGGCGGGCCGGCGGCGACAGGACGATGCGGCCGGCCTGCACGATGGCGGCCGGCCGCACCACCCCGTCGGCGAGCACGGCGAGGGGGCGCCCCTCCAGATGGTCGAAGCCCGTCCACACGGCGGCCGCCTCGTCCCGCTCGCCGACCACCGCCGAATCCAGGTTCAGCGCGTCGTCGAAACGCTCGATGCACCAGATCCCGGCGCGGTCGACCAGCAGGCAGACCTCGTCGCCGACCACCGCGACCGAGCGCACCGCCCCGTCGGTCTCCAGCCGGGTCCAGGCGGTGACGTCCTCGGTGCGGTAGACGGTCAGGGTGCAGAGCGAGCCGTCCTCCATCGCCACGAACAGCAGGCGGCGTGTCTGGTCGTAATCCTGGTCGCGCGGGTTCACCACCAGATGGCGGGCGAGCAGCGCCAGATCGTTGGCCTGATAGGCGGCCTCGGTGTCGGTGTAGAGGAACTCGCGGATTTCCCGCCGGTTGCGCGGCACGAACAGCGTGGCGCCGTCGACGTCGCGCGGCGGGATGTTGCGGTCGACCGGCGAGCCGATGCGGGTCTGGCGGTTGACCTGGATGTTCTGCGGCGTCAGCGGGTCGCCCGTCACCGTGTATTCGGCGCCCGAGGTGAAGACCTGGAGATGCCGGCCGGAGAACACCGCGCGCACGGCGTTGACCTGATCGGACAGGATGCCGAACTCGATGGCCTCGTCGTCGAGCCCGGTGCCGAGGTCGAAGTTCCAGAGGTCGGCGGAGCGCGACAGCCACAGCCGGTTGGGCAGGTCGCGCGAGCCGCCGATGACCAGCCGGTCCTGGTGGAAGGCCGCCGACACCGGCCAGCCGCGCACCGGCGAGAAGGCCTGCTCCTCCCAGTCGGTGGTCGCCGCCGTGTCGGCCAGAGCCTCCATCGCCGTGGCATTCACCTGCGTGGCGGAGACGACACCGGTGATCCGCAGCTGCTTGTCCTTGATGCGGATGCGGGTGCCGTCATGGCGCTGGTCGAACACCGGGGCGGACGCGGTGACGGTCACGGCGCCGCCGGTGCCCGACGGCGTGAGCGTCACCGCCGGATCGCCGAAGCGGTAGAAGGGCAGCCGCACCAGCCCGTCCTGCACGGCGTAGGCCCATTCCGACAGCGCCCAGGCGCCGCCGGCGCCGCGCGTCAGGGCGCGCGGCGGCACGTCCGGGTGGCAGACCAGCAGCGTGTCGGCGCTCTGCGTCCAGGTGATCTGGAGAAGCTGCGCCGCGCTCCAGGGCGCCGCCACGCTGGCGAGCAGCGACCCGCCCCGGTGGATGTCGATCATGCCGTCGGAGAAGGCCAGCAGATAGGTCTGCTCGGTGTTGAACTCGAAGGCGACCAGCCGCCCGTCGCCGCGCGCCAGCCCGGCGAAGGCGAGGCCGGAGCGCCGCGTCACCCCGCCGGTCGGGTCGATGAACAGGTTGCGCAGCGCCAGCGCCCCGTTGTCGTAGGCCCGGAGGTCGCCGCGCCCGAGCAGGCGGCGCGAGATCTCGCCGGCCGTGAAGTTGGTCTTGACCTGTTGCAGGCGTCCCATCACGCCCTCGCGTCGATCAGGGTGAAGTCCTCGAAGCCCGGCTGGTTGTCCTGCTGGGCGTCGATCTGGCGGGCGCGGCGGAACTCGGCCTCGGCCAGCGAGGCGAGCAGTTCGGCCCGGCTGCTGCTTTCGGTCAGCGGGATGCAGAACTCGGCGGCCAGCCGGGCGATCAGCGCCTGGTCGAAGAAGGCGGGAAACTCCTCCTCCGCCGGGCGGCCGATGTAGGTCAGGGTGACGCGGTCGGAGTCGCAATGCAGCGTCCGCCCGGCGATGCGATAGCCGACGCCGCGCCCCCGCCCGCCGCCGCCGGCCCCCAGCGCCCGCAGGAAATCGGCGGGCAGCTGGAAGCTGTTGGCGTAGTCGGCGACCGGCTCCGCCGCGAGGCGCGGCAGCGTCGCCTGCACGGTGGCGAAGCTCCAGGCGTTGGCCGACAGCAGGGCGTCGCGCGTCGGGGCGTAGAGCGCCGCGGCGACCTCCGCCTCGGCCGAGCCGTCGTCGAAGGTGGCGATGGCCGTCGCGCCGATCTTGATGAGCGCGCGGCCGCACAGACCGATGGCGGTGAGGGCCATGGCGGGATCTCCGGGGATGTGGGGGATGCCCTCCGACGGGAGGGGAAGTCAGACGAACTCGGCCTGCGCCCAGGTGCCGCCCGACGCCAGCAGCGTGAAGGCGACGCTGGAGGTCTGGTCGAGATGCACGTCGAACCAGTCGCCCGCCGACACCGGCAGCCAGGGCGTGACCGCGTTGGGCGGGACGTTCCAGTCGCCGCCGTTGCCATGGCCGCGCATGACCGTGCGGCCCGGATAGTCGGGGCTGCCGTTGCGGCGGATGGTCAGCGTGCGGTGGCTGTTCATCGCCGGATCGACCTCCAGCTGCACCGACAGCCGGACGAAGCGCGCCCAGCCGGGGGTGACGACCCGAGTCGGCGTCGCCGGCACGAAGCAGCCGTCGCTGTCCCACACCACCGTGCTCCAGATCACCCGGCCGCCGACGCCGGGGCCGAACAGCTGCGGCTCGGCCAGCGTCAGCAGGCAGCCGCGCAGCGGTCCCGCCGCGCCGAAGCGGTCGAGCTTGGCCTTGTCGGCGGCGCTCATGAAACCGGCGGCCTCGGCGGTCGCCACCGCGTGGGCCGCACCGCCCGTCCCGGCATGGGCCAGCGGCACCGCGTCGAGGATGCCGAAACCGGCCAGCGTGCGCGGCGTGTTGCGGATCTCCGCCCATTCCACGAAGCCGCTGTCGAAGGTCGGCGAGGCCAGCGAGACCAGCGCGACGTTGCCGTTGGCGTCGAAGGCCAGCGCCTTGCCGGCGCGCTCCGGGCTGCTCGGCAGCCGCGCCGACAGCGACGGGCTGTCGCCCTCGGGAAAGCGCACCGACCGGCTGGCGGCGTCCTGTGCCTGCTGGGCCAGCAGCGCCAGCCGGTCGAAGGCCTGGTCGGCCGTCACGCCCGGATAGCCATGGTCGCCCGCCGGCATGGTTCGGGCGACGACCACGGTCCAGCCCGCCGGCGGCGGGGCCGGAAAGACGATGGTGCCGCCGCCCGGCGCGCCCACCCCGGTGACGGTGTAGTGGGTGTTGAGGACCTGGGCCACCTCCGCCCCGGTCACCGCCGAGCGCAGCGTCACCGTCAGGTGGGCGGCGTCGAGGATGCGGAAGCCGTAGGCGAAGGCGGCCCGCGCCCCGTCGGCGGCGTGGCTGTCCCGGCATCCGCTGGTGAGCACGCTCATGGGCCGGCTCCTCAGTCGCTGTTGGCGGCGCCGAACGGGGTCAGGTTGGTGACGTCCACCACCCCCGCCGCGTTGGTGGCGACGACCAGCACGCCGCCCGACGGGCCGCCGCCGGCCGCGCAGTTGGCCAGCACCATGTCGCCGACCCGCAGCAGGTCGGCGGCGCCGTTGAAATAGCCGGTGGTGTCGACATCGGCCGCGAGGTCGGCCGTGGTGTAGTGCCAGAGCGTGAAGCCGTTGGCGTAGGCGAGCACGCTCAAATCCTTGGACGCGTAGGCCATGGATGAAGTCTCCGGATGAAGGGGGTCGGGTCCTGTCGGGGGCGCTCCCGGCCGCGGTCCGGGCCGGAGGGATGGAACGGCCCGTACCGTCCGGGCCGGAAGCGCCCCGCCGTCGGTCACGCCGCGGAACGGCGCCGGACGAGAAGCCGCGGACGGCTCAGCTCTCCAGGCAGCGCAGCGTGACGACCCCGGTCGCGTCGATGAGCGCGGCGCCCTGGCTCATCATGTTGTTGACGAAATGGGCGGCGCGGTCGCCGTGCCAGCTGATGTCGGTCTTCACGTCGGCGCCCGCCGCGTGGCCGACCGCCGTCTTGTGGTACCAGTGGCACAGGCGCACGTTGCCGGTCGCCTTCAGGCCGGAATGCGGGATCCACAGGGTGCCGAGCCAGCGCTTGGCCTGGGTGCCGCGCCAGGGCAGCTCGTCCGGCCCGACATAGTCGGTGCTGGCGAACTCCTCGATGCCGAGAAGCTGGCTCCACTGCTTCCAGCCGACCACCGCGAAGCGCTGGCCGTCGTCGGGCACGTCCGAGGTGCCCAGCATCTCGAAGGCTTCCAGCACCTTGGCCTTGGTCAGCCCGTCGGTGTCGCCGCCGGCGTAGTTGACCGACGTGTTCAGCTCGGCCAGCAGCAGCTCGTCGGTCTTGCGGCCCAGCGCGTAGGCGCCGGCGTTGGCGATGATCTGGCGTTCGTCGATGTTGGTCTTCAGCTCGTCGAGCCGGTCGACCCAGTCGCCGGCGTAGAAATCGTAGAGCGGGCATTCGACCGGCGTGTGGTCCAGGTTCATCACCGGGACGGCGCCGTGGCGCGACTTGGTGGAGGCGACGCCCTTGCCGACCTTCTGGAAGACGGTGGAGGCGCCCTGCACGTTGCCCTTGGTGCGCACGGTGTTGCGCAGCTTGGAGCCCATGCGCTGGTAGGCGTCGTGGACCTCGCGCTCGAACTGCTTGACGAACGCCTCGGCGATCGTGGTGGACATGGGAGGATGTTCCTTTCGCGTTCCTGCGGATCCCGTCCGGGGAAAGGTCGTTCCGCCACCCGGTTGTCGGCGGCGCGCACGGGCGCGGGGCGCAGGCGCGCTGCGGGGCCGGCCGCGGGCGGAACGCGAAAAAGAAAAGGGCTGGCCGGGCCTTTCGGTTGTCCGGCCAGCCCTTTCCAGGACAGGCGTTGGGGAGTTTGGAAGCGTCGCGGCGACCGGCCCGGAGGGGGGCGGACCCGTCGCCTTGACAGGAACTGTTTTAGGACATCATTCCCGAACGATCAAGGACTATCTTCATATTTCGACCCATCCGGCCGTCAGTGCCGGACCGGACCCGCGACCCAGTGGCTGACGATGGTCTCGGCCTGGACCGGCGAGATTTCCGGATGGTGGTAGCGGTAGACGGTGACCGCCGCCTCCAGCGCGTAGCGTTCCGGCTGGCCGCAGCGGCACAGGCCGCTGTAGCAGCGCTGGACGGCGTCGCGGCAGGCCGGCGCGTCGGATGGCGGCGTCTCGTCGCCGAGGTAACGGGGATCGGTCATTGACGCTCATCCTCCTCGTCCAGGGGCACGCCGTAGATTTCCAGCCGGTGTCCGACGATCTTGTAGCCCAGCTCGCGGGCGATGCGCTCCTTCATCGCCTCCAGCTCCGGGCTGGCGAACTCGATGATGCGGCCGGTCCGGGTGTCGATCAGGTGGTGGTGGTGGTCGGCCGACGCCTCCTCGTAGCGGGCGCGCCCGTCGCCGAGGTCGACGCGCTCGATCACCTGCGCGTCCTCCAGCAGCCGCATGGTCCGGTAGACCGTGGCGATGGAAATGCGCGGGTCGATCCGCACGGCGCGGCGATGGACCTCCTCCACGTCGGGATGGTCGTCGGCCTCCGACAGAACCTGCGAGATGACCCGGCGCTGCCCGGTCATCTTCAACCCCTTCTCCAGACACAACGCTTCCAGCCGTGACGTCATCGGAACGATACCTTGGTCTTTGAGCTCGTAGCCCCCATCATACTGAAAACCGTTCGCGATCCCAGCGCGGTGTTATCGCGGCGCGAAGTCGCGGGACCGGCACAGCGAAACCGACACGGCGAAACCAAGCATGGAGGATTCACGATCATGACGCGCAGGCTCACCCCCGCGGCCCTCGCTGCCCTCGCCGCCCTGGCGGCCCTGGCGGCCCTGCCCGCCGCCGCCCAGCAGCCGGCCGCGCCCGCGGCGGCACCCGCCGCCGCCGCCCCGGCCCCGGCGCCCGCCGCGCAGGCCGCCATCGCCGATCCGCAGGGCAAGCCGCTCGGCACCGTGACCTTCACCAAATTTCCGCACGGAATCGTCGTCCATGGAATGCTCGAAGGGCTGACTCCGGGCTGGCACGGCATCCACATCCATGAGAACGGCGCCTGCACCCCCAATTTCGCGGCGGCGGGTGGCCATTTCGGCGCGGCGGGCTCCAAGCACGGGCTCGAAGCCGAGAAGATCCATTTCGGCGAGCTGCCCAACATCTGGGCCAACGAGGCCGGCAAGGCCGGGTTCGAGGCGATCACCCACATGGTCACGCTGTCCGACGGCGCCGACGGGCTGTTCAAGCCGGGCGGCACCGCCTTCGTCGTCCACGCCAAGCCCGACGATTATCTGAGCCAGCCCGCCGGCAACTCCGGCGACCGCATCGGCTGCGGCGTCATCGGCAAAAACTGAGGCTTTGAAGGGGTGCGGCAAATCGGCGCGGCGCCCCGGCGGCGCCCGGACGCCGCCGCCGCACCCCTGCCATACCCCGCCCATCGCCGAGTTTTCTTGCCAAATCAAGCCACCCGCCCTATGTGTGCGGGGTTGGACGGCACCATGGCCGCGCAGAGCTTGCGCGTTCCCGCCGCCGACGGCTCCGCGCCATCCCGCCGCGGAGCGCGCAAGCCCGGCCGCTCCCCCATGGCGCGGCCCCCATTTCGGTGACCAGGACCATCCGTTCCATGACTGAATTTTCCGGCCTCGGCCTGATCGAGCCTCTTCAGCGCGCCGTCGCGGAGGAGGGTTACTCCACGGCCACGCCGATCCAGGCCGGCGCCATTCCCGTTCTGTTGCAGGGACGCGACGTGCTCGGCCTCGCCCAGACCGGCACCGGCAAGACCGCCGCCTTCACCCTGCCGATCCTCCAGCGTCTGTTCGAGAGCAAGAAGCGCGTCGCCGCCAAGTCGCCGCGCACCCTGATCCTGACCCCGACGCGCGAACTGGCGCTCCAGATCGGCGACAGCTTCACCACCTACGGCCGCCACCTGCCGATCCGCCGCACGGTGATCCACGGCGGCGTCGGCCAGAGCCCGCAGATCGCGGCGCTCGCCCGCGGCGTCGAGGTGCTGATCGCCACGCCGGGCCGCCTGCTCGACCTGATGGCGCAGAATCACTGCAAGCTCGACGCGGTCGAGGTCTTCGTCCTCGACGAGGCCGACCGGATGCTCGACATGGGCTTCATCCGCGACGTCCGCAAGGTGGTCGCGGTTCTGCCCAAGCAGCGCCAGACCCTGCTCTTCTCGGCGACCATGCCCGACGCGGTGACGGAGCTGGCCAACAGCATCCTGACCGACGCCCAGCGCATCGAGGTCACGCCGCAATCGACGACGGTGGAGCGCATCAACCAGCGCGTCCTGTTCGTCGACCGCGCCGACAAGCGCCGGCTTCTGGCCGATCTGCTGCTCGACAGCACGGTGGAGCGGACCATCGTCTTCGCCCGCACCAAGCACGGCGCCGACCGCGTCGCCGAGCATCTGAAGAAGGCCGGCATCGCCGCCGACGCGATCCACGGCGACAAGTCGCAGTCGGCCCGCGTCCGCGCGCTGGAATCCTTCCGCAGCGGCGACCTGCGGGCGCTGGTGGCGACCGACATCGCGGCGCGCGGCATCGACGTCGACGGCATCAGCCACGTCATCAACTTCGACCTGCCGAACGAGCCGGAAAGCTACGTCCACCGCATCGGCCGCACCGCCCGCGCCGGCACCAACGGCAGCGCGGTGTCCTTCTGCGACCATGAAGAGGTCGGCTATCTGAAGGACATCGAGAAGACGATCCGCCAGCCGATCCCGGCCGACCACGACCATCCCTACCACGCGGTCGAGGTGGCGCAGATCCACGCCTCCTCCAAGCCGCCGCCCCGCCCGAAGGCTCCCGGCAGCAACCGCAACCAGGGCGGCGGGCGCAACCAGCAGCAGGCCGCCAAGCCGGTTCAGGCACAGGCGAAGCCCGCCCAGGCCAAGCCGGCCCAGCCGAAGCCCGCCCAGTCCCGGCCCCCGCAGGGCGGCAAGCCGGCCGCCCATCCGCAGGCCAGCAAGACGCCGAAGCCCGGCGCCCAGCAGAACCGCCACGACCGCCGCCCGCAGCCGCACGCCGCGGCAACCCGGCCGGCCGGCGGCGAGGCCCCGCTGAAGAAGAAGACCAGCGCCGCCTGACGGCCCCAACTCCGTCATCCTTCGTCATGCCCGTGCTTGGCACGGGCATGACGGTTCTCCTGCTCAAAAACCGGGGTTGGAGGCTCTCACGCCTTCACGCCCGATCCGACACCGGCCCGCCCGATGGCGGGGGCGGCGGTCGGATCCAGCGGCCAGCGCGGGCGCGGGGCGAAGCTCAGCGGATCGCTCTCGCCCAGCCGGAAACGCTCGATCCCGGCCCAGGCGATCATCGCGGCGTTGTCGGTGCACAGCCGCAGCGGCGGCGCCACGAAGGGCATGCCCTCCGCCACCGCCAGCGTCGACAGGCGGGCGCGCAGCGTCCTGTTCGCCGCCACCCCGCCGGCCACCACCAGGGCACCGCCCTGCGGGTGCTCCTGCTTGAAGCGGCGGATGGCGCGGGCGCAGCGGTCGGCCATCACCTCGGCCACCGTCGTCTGGAAGGCCGCCGCCAGATCGTCGCGGTCGGCGTCGGACAGCGGCGAGCCCAACTCCTCGGCGTGGCGGCGCACCGCCGTCTTCAAACCCGAGAAGGAAAAATCGCAGCCGGGGCGCCCGACCAGCGGGCGCGGCAGCTCGAAGCGTCCGGGATTCGTCGCACGCGCCGCCGCCTTCTCGACCAGCGGCCCGCCGGGATAGCCGAGCCCGAGCAGCTTGGCCGTCTTGTCGAACGCCTCGCCCACCGCGTCGTCGATGGTGGTGCCGAGCCGGCGGTAGCGCCCCACCCCCTCGACCACCAGCAATTGGCAATGGCCGCCCGACACCAGCAGCAGCAGGTAGGGAAAGGCGACGTCGTCGGTCAGCCGCGCGGTCAGCGCGTGCCCCTCCAGATGGTTGACCGCGACGAAGGGCAGGTCGCGCGCCGCCGCGATGGCCTTGGCGGTCATCACCCCGACGATCACGCCGCCGATCAGCCCCGGCCCGCCGGTGGCCGCCACCGCGTCGAGGTCGCCGAAGCCGATCCCGGCCTCGGCCATGGCGCGGCGGATCAGCCCGTCGAGATGCTCCAGATGGGCACGGGCGGCGATTTCCGGAACCACCCCGCCATAGGGCGTGTGGTCGTCCAGTTGCGACAGGACCACGTCGGCGCGGATCTCGCGCGCGTCGGTGACCACGGCGGCGGCCGTCTCGTCGCAGCTTGTCTCGATTCCAAGAACGATCATGCCCGCCAAACTAGCCGCCCCGGCCGCGCGGGTATAGGGTTTTGGGGATGGAGGCGCGCCGTCCCCCGAGCACGCGGATCTTGAACACGGATGAACACGGATGCGGGCTTCGCCCGCCCACGGATGGAGCCTGGCCGATTGCATCCGTGTTCATCCGATGAAATCCGTGTTCATCCGTGTCTCCCGTTTCCTCAAACACCCCGCGGCATCCATGAATCCCGACACGCCCGGCGACGACGCCAGCATCCTCTATTACGACGCCGACTACCCGTCGCTGGAGATCGGGCCGGCACGCGGCGAGGATGTGGCGGCGCTCGCCCGCATCGGGCTGCTGGGCGACGTCGCCTTCTACACCGAACAGGCCGTGGCGAGTGGCGGTCCGGTGCTGGAGATCGGCTGCGGCACCGGGCGCCTGACCATCCCGCTGGCCCGCGCCGGAGTCGAGGTCCGGGCGGTCGACGTCTCCGAGGCCATGCTCGCCCGGCTGCGCGACCGGCTGGCGCGCGAAGCCCCGGAGGTCCGGGCGCGTGTCCATGTGGTGCGGCAAAACGCCTCGACGCTCGACCTGCCGGGCTGCGCGGCAAAGCTGGCGATCCTGCCCTTCAACGTGCTGATGCTGATCCCCGACGCGGAGGAGACGCGCCATGCCCTGCGCGCCGCCGCCCGCCATCTCGCCCCCGGCGGGCTCTTCGCGCTGGACGTCATGAACCCGGCCACCCTGCCCTGGCAGGCCGATCCCGCCCCCGTCCCCTCCAGGCCACGGCGCAACCCCTTGACCGGCAACCCCTATGTCCGCCACGCCCAGGCGTCGGCGGTGGACGCGCGCGGGGTCCAGCGCATCGCCGGCTGGTACGACGAGCTGCTGCCGGACGGTGCCATCCGTTCGGCCCGCTTCGCCTTCGACTGGCGGATGATCGACCGCGCGGCACTCGCCGCCCTGCTCGACGGCGCCGGCCTCGCCATCGAGCGGCTGGCCGGCGATTTCGACGGCGCCCCCTGGAGCGAGGACAGCCGACGCATCGTCGTCACCGGCCGGCGCAAGCCCGACGCCCCGGCGGCGGTCCCCGGCGACGCTTTGCAAAGCGGCCCGGATGGCCTAGAACTCGGGGCATGACGACCCTTCCGCTCCGCATCGGCACGCGCGGCAGCCCGTTGGCGCTGGCGCAGGCCCATGAGACGCGCGATCGCCTGATCGCCGCCCATCCCCATCTCGCCGCCCCCGGCGCCATCGAGATCGTCGTCCTCAAGACCACCGGCGACCGCATCCTCGACCGCACGCTGGCCGAGGCCGGCGGCAAGGGCCTGTTCACCAAGGAGCTGGAGGAGGCGCTGTTCGACGGCCGCGCCGACCTCGCCGTCCATTCGATGAAGGACGTGCCGACCCAGCTCCCCGACGGGCTGGAGATCGCCAGCTTCCTGCCGCGCGAGGATCCGCGCGACGCCTTCTTCTCGCGCTCGGGAGGCGGTCTGGCCGACCTGCCCGCCGGCGCGGTCGTCGGCACCGCCGGGCTGCGCCGCCAGGCCCAGGTCCTGGAACTGCGCCCCGACCTGACGATCTTCCCGCTGCGCGGCAACGTGCAGACCCGCCTGTCGAAGCTCGACGCCGGGGAGGTGGACGCCACCCTGCTGGCGCTGGCCGGCCTGCGCCGCCTCGGCCTGACCGGGCGGATCACCGCCGTGCTGGAGCCGGAAACCATGCTGCCGGCGGTCGCCCAGGGCGCCATCGGCATCGAGATCCGCTCGGCCGACGACGCCACCCGCGCCCTGATCGCCCCGCTGAACTGCCCGGAGACGGCGACCCGCGTCACCGCCGAGCGCTCCCTGCTGGCGGCGCTGGACGGCTCCTGCCGCACGCCGATCGCGGCGCTGGCCCTGCTCGACGGCGATGCCCTGCACCTGCGGGTCAAGGTGCTGTCGAACGACGGCCAGCGCGTCTTCCGCGCCGAGCGCCGGGGCAGCGCGGCCGAGGCCGCGGCGCTCGGCGCCGACGCCGGGGCCGAGATCAAGGCCCAGCTTCCGCCGGACTTTTTCACCCCGTGAAAAACGCCCCCGAAATCCGGCGGCCGCGCCTTCTCGTGACCCGCCCGATGGAGGATGCTGAGCCGCTCGTCCGCCGGCTCGACGGGCTGGGCTTCGCCTGCTCGGTGGAGCCCATGCTGTCGCTCGTCTGGCTCGACGGGCCGGATCCCGACCTCGCGGACGTACAAGCGCTGCTGTTCACCAGCGCGAACGGCGTACGCGCCTACACCAGACGTACGACGCGACGCGACCGTCCGGTCTACGCCGTCGGCGACGCGACCGCCGCCGC
This sequence comes from Azospirillum agricola, assembly GCF_017876095.1. Lineage (GTDB taxonomy): Bacteria > Pseudomonadota > Alphaproteobacteria > Azospirillales > Azospirillaceae > Azospirillum > Azospirillum agricola. The sequence continues at coordinate 32,811 of NZ_JAGINM010000032.1, read as the reverse complement.
CGCCCGCGCCGCCGGATTCGCCACCGTAGAAAGCGCCTCGGGCGATGTGTACGCGCTGGCCGGGCTGGTGCGCGCGCGGCTCGATCCGAAGCACGGCACGCTGCTGCACGTCGCGGGCAGCAAGGTCGCCGGCGACCTCGCCGGGCTGCTTGGCGGGGCCGGTTTCACGCTGCACCGCAGCGTGCTGTACGACGCCGTGCCGGCCGATCGGCTGTCGGAGGGGACTGCGGCGATTTTCCGTACGTCCGACCTGGACGGCGTGCTGTTTTTCTCTCCCCGTACCGCGCTGTCCTTTGTTAGGTTGCTGGCCGAGGCCGGACTGGTCGACCAGTGTCGTACGGTCGATGCGTTCTGCCTCAGCCCCGCGGTCGCGGAGGCTGCCCGTGCGTACGGCGACCAGGGAGTGACGCCGTGGCGAAGCGTACGGGTGGCGTCGCGGCCGGAGCAGGACGCCTTGCTGGACCTGTTGCCGCCCGCGCGCGGCTGAGGGAGGCCGGGGGAGCCGCTTTGGGGGTTGTGGCGTTAAGACGAACAACAGCGAACCGAAGGTACACCCCATGACCTCTCGTCCAGGCTCGGACCGTCCGACCCCCGAACAGGACGGCGACGCGAACGCCGCGTCATCCGGAACCCCGACCAGCGCCGCCCCCAACGCCGGCCCCTCCAACGCCGGCTCCAGCGCGGTCGACCGCATCGTCGAGCGTTTCGGCGGCATCCGCCCGATGGCCCACAAGGTGGACATCCCCGTCACCACGGTTCAGGGCTGGAAGAAGCGCGGCGCGATCCCGCTGGCCCGCCACGCCGATCTGCGCGCCGCCGCCGCCAAGCACCGGATCAAGCTGAGCGACGCCGACCTGGACGCCGCCACCCCCAGCGAGGACCGCACGGCCGCCGAGGGCGCCATCCCGGCCACGGGTCCGACCGCATCCCCGGCGGACGCGATCATCGTGCCGCCCGCTCCCACCGCGACAGGCGACGACACGCTGCCCGGCGCGACCACCGCGCCGGAGACCGCCCCCGACGTCGCCGTCCCCCCGGCCCAGCCGGCCGACACCATTCCGGCGGCCGGCGTCGACACCCCGATCGCGGGCGAGGCGGCCACCGACAGCCTGAAGGCGGACGAGGCGAAGGCAGACACCCCGGCCGACCCGGCCGTCGCCCCGGCCATCGGCCCGATCGTCGAGCCGATCACCCCGACGCTGGACCCGGATGCCCCCAAGCTGGACGGCGCCAAGCTGGACGGCGCCAAGACGGATGAGGCGAAGCCGGACATCCCGAAGGCCACCAGCTACACGAAGCCCGAAGACGTCGGGCCGCCGCGCATCGCGACGGCAACCCCGGCCCCCTCCGCCTACCTGGACGAGCCGCGCTCCGGCGGCGGATTCGCGACCGCGCTGTCCATCGTCGCCCTGCTGGTCGGCGCCGCCGCGCTGGCCGAGCCCTGGTGGGGTCCGCGCCTGCCCGGCTGGCCGGCCACCACCGCCGCCCCGGCCACCCCGGCGGCCGTCGCTCCTCCCGCCGACCCCGCCCTGCGCGCCCAGGTCCAGCAGCTCGCCGACCGCCTCGGCAAGCTGGAGCAGCGCCCGGCCGCCCCGGCCGGCGACGGGGCCGCCACGGCGGCCCCCGCCGACACTTCCGGGTTGGAGGCGACGCTCCGCCAGCTCGCCGAGCGCATCGACGGGCTTGAGAAGCGCCCCGCCGCCGCTCCGGCCGAGCCGGCCCAGCCCGACCCGCGTGTCGGCCAGCTCACCGAGCGGTTCGGCGCCATCGAGCAGCGCCTCACCGCCGTCGCCGGCAGCACCCAGGCCGCCCAGGACCTGCGCCGCGACCTCGACGCCGTGAAGCAGCAGATCGCCACCGTCAACCAGACGGTCGAGTCCCGCCGCGACGCCGCCACCGCCGCCCAGGCGCTGGTGCTCGCCGCCGGGCAGCTCCGCTCCTCGCTCGCCGCCGGCCAGCCCTTCCAGCAGGATCTCCAGGGCGTCCGCGCGCTGGGCATCGCCGACGCCGGGGTGACGCAGCCGCTCGACACGGTGGCCCCCTTCGCCGCCAAGGGCATCCCGACCCAGGCGCAGCTCACCGACCGCTTCCGTCCGCTGGCCAGCGAGATCGTCCGCGCCGCCGAGCGCGGCGACGGCGCGACCTGGATCGATCAGGTCACCGGCAAGCTGGCGACGCTGGTCACCGTCCGCCGCCAGGGCGGCGGCGTGGTCGGCACCAGCCCCGACGCCATCGTCGCCCGCGCCGAGGCCGCGGTGAACGAGAACAACCTCGCCAAGGCGGTCGAGGAGCTGTCGACGCTCCAGGGCGCCGGGGCCGCCACCGCCGCGCCCTGGCTGGCCGACGCCAAGGCCCGCCTCGCCGCCGACCAGGCCGGGCGCCAGCTCACCGAGCGCGCCATCGCCCTGCTCAACACGGCAGCGGGTGGTGCGGCCGGCGGGAAGGGAGCGGCCCAATGATCCGCGCCCTCTGGTTCATCCTCAAGCTGGCGGTCGTCATCGCGATCGCCATCTGGCTGATCGAACGGCCCGGCACCGTCAGCGTCAACTGGCTGGGCTACGCCATCGAGACCTCCTTCACCGTCGCCCTGCTGATCGGGCTGGCGGCGCTGGGGATCGCGGCCCTCGGCTACCGGCTGATCCGCGCCATCCTGCGCACGCCGGGCCGCGTCCGCCGCCACAGCCGCGCCCGCAAGCGGGAACGCGGCTACCGCGCCCTGACCCAGGGCATGGTGGCGGTGGCGGCCGGCGACGCGCCGACCGCGCGCAAGATGGCGCGCAAGGCCGACGGGCTGCTGAACGAGCCGCCGCTGACCATGCTGCTGTCGGCCCAGGCCGCCCAGCTCCAGGGCGACGAGCGCGCCGCCAAGGAGTATTTCACGGCGATGCTCGACCGGCCGGAGACGGCCTTCCTCGGCCTGCGCGGCCTGCTGACCCAGGCGATCAAGGCGGGCGACCGGGTCGAGGCGCTGCAACTGGCCCGCAAGGCCCGCGCCTTGCAGCCCAACACCCCCTGGCTGCTCGGCACGCTCTACGACCTTGAGGCCCGCTCGGGCGACTGGGCGGCGGCGGAAGGCACGTTGCAGCAGGCGATCCAGGCCGGCGCCATCCCGACCGAGGACGGCCGCCGCCACCGCACCGTCCTGCTGCTGGAGCGCAGCTTCGAGTCGGAGCGGCGCGGCCGCAGCGACTCCGCCCTGTCGCACGCGCAGTCGGCGCACGACCTGATGCCCGGCTTCGTCCCGGCCGCCGCCCGTCTGGCCCGCCTCCAGGTTGCCGCCGGCAAGCCGAAGGCCGCCGCCAAGGTGGTGGAGCGGACGTGGCGCCTGTCGCCGCACCCCGATCTGGCCGACGCCTACCGCGAGGTGCTGAACGGCTACGACCCGCTGACCCGCGTCAAGCTGTTCGAGAAGCTGCTGAACCAGGCGCCCAAGCACGTCGAGTCGCACATCGCGCTCGCCCGCATCGCGCTGGAGGCCCAGCTCTGGGGCGAGGCGCGCGACCATCTGAACCGCGCGCTGGCGATCGAGCCGTCGCGCCGGCTCTACCGCCTGTTCGCCGAGCTGGAGCGCAGCGAGCGACAGGACGAGGCGGCCGCCCGCGACTGGATGGCCAAGGCCGCCGCCGCCCCCGCCGACCCGGCCTGGACCTGCGATCCCTGCAACGCCGTCAGCCACGCCTGGGGCGGGCTGTGCGGCCATTGCGGGGCGTTCGACAGCCTGGACTGGAAGGCCCCGACCCTGGCGCCCTCGCTGATGGAGCCGGGCGACGCGCCGGTGGCCCTGGCGAAGCCGTCGGCGGCGTGAAGCCTACCCCCCTCCCCCGCACGGCGGGGGAGGGTTTGGGAGTGGGGGCCCGAGTTGCCCGAGCCCGACTTGCCGGAGTTGGTGCCCGTGGTCAGCGGATGCCGCCCCGAGCGCCGCCATTCCGGCACGAGGGGGTTCCGCGCGGGCTGCCCCTGCCTTCCTGGAAAAAGCGCAAACCCGACCCCGAGAGCCACCGACCATGACGACGCCCCCCCAATCCCGGCCGCGCCCCCTGCCCCAGAAGATCATCGGCATCCTCGGCGGCATGAGCGACCAGGCGACCGCCGAATATTACCGCCTGCTGAACGAGGGGCTGAACGCCCGCTACGGCGGCTGGGACAACGGCGAGATCGTCATCGTCAGCGTCAATTTCGGCAACATCCAGCATTTCGTCCGCCAGGGCGAGTGGGAGAGCGCGGAGCGCTACCTCTCCGGCAAGGTCGACGCGCTGGAGCGCGCCGGCGCCGACGTGATCCTGTGCATGTCGAACACCATGCACCGCGTGGTCGAGCCGATCATGGCGGCGCGCTCCACCCCCTTCATCCACATCGCCGACCCGACCGGCGAGGCGATCCGCGCCGCCGGCCTGACCCAGGTCGCCCTGCTCGGCACGCTGGCGACCATGCGGTCGGAGACGCTGCGCCGGCGCTTCCAGGACCGCTTCGGCATCACCCTGCTGACCCCGGACGAGGCGGACCAGACCACCGTCGACCGCATCATCTTCGACGAGCTGGTCCGCCGCGACCTGCGCCCGGAGTCGAAGGCGGAGTATCTGCGGATCGTCGACGGCCTGCGCGGACAGGGCGCCCAGGGCGTCATCCTCGGCTGCACCGAGATCTTCCTGCTGATCGGCCAGGACGACCGGCCGGATTTCCCGGTCTTCGACACCACCGGCCTGCACGTCGCCGCCGCCGTGGCCTTCGCCACCGAGGAGACGGGCGCCGAGGCCTGACCGGCCCCCCGCCTTCCGCCACGCTTCTGCATGACAGGGTTATCGGATCGGCGGTGGTCAACGCGGCGGACGGCCTCACATTCGGTTGATTCCCGTCGCCACCGCCGGTCGCCCATGTCCCGCGCCATGCCCCGCGTCGTTCCGCTCATCATCGCCTGCGCCCTGTTCATGGAGAATCTGGACGCGACGGTGGTCGCCACCGCCCTGCCGAGCATCGCCCGCTCGCTGGGCGAGGATCCGCTGCGGCTCAGCCTCGCCATGACCTCCTACATGCTGGCGCTGGCGGTGTTCCTGCCGGTCAGCGGATGGATGGCGGACCGTTTCGGCGCGCGCACGGTCTTCGCCTCGGCCATCGCGGTCTTCACCGCCGGGTCGCTGTTCTGCGGCATGGCCAACGGCCTGGCCGAGCTGGTCGCCGCCCGCATCGTCCAGGGCATCGGCGGTTCGATGATGGTGCCGGTCGGCCGGCTGATCCTGCTGCGCACCGTGCCCAAGGACCAGCTCGTCACCGCGATGGCGCGGATGACCCTGCCGGCGCTGATCGGCCCGGCGCTGGGGCCGCTGGTCGGCGGGGCGATCACCACCTACGTGTCCTGGCGCTGGATCTTCGTCATCAATTTGCCGATCGGTCTGATCGGCATCGCGCTGGTGCTGAAGCTGATCCCCAACCTGAAGGACGAGCAGCGCGACCCCTTCGACGGCACCGGCTTCCTGCTGAGCGCCCTGGCGCTCGCCGCCTTCATGTTCGGCTTCGAGAATGTCGGGCGCGACCTGCTGCCGCCCGTGGCCGTCGCCGCGCTGCTGGCGGCGGCGCTGGTGATGAGCCTGCTGTATCTGCGCCACGCCCGGCGGGTGGCGCGTCCGGTGCTCGACCCGTCCCTGTTCCGGCTGCCGACCTACCGGGCCTCGGTCGCCGGCGGCACGCTGTTCCGCATCGGCATCGGCGCCGTGCCCTTCCTGATGCCGGTGATGCTCCAGATCGGTTTCGGGCTGTCCGCCTTCGAATCCGGCGCCCTGACCTTCGCCGGGGCCGCCGGGGCCCTGACCATGAAGGCGCTGGCCGGTCCCATCCTGCGCCGCGCCGGCTTCCGCCGCGTGCTGCTGGTCAACGCGCTGGTCAGCGGCGCGGTGCTGGCCGGCTACGGCGCCTTCCGGCCCGACACGCCGCACGCGCTGATCCTGGGGGCTCTGCTGCTCGGCGGCTTCTTCCGCTCGCTGCAATTCACCGGGCTGAACAGCCTCGCCTACGCCGAGGTGCCGCAGGCGATGACCAGCCGCGCCAACACGCTGGCCAACGTCATGCAGCAGCTCTCGCTGAGCCTGGGCGTCGCGGTCGGGGCCACCGCCCTCCACCTGACCACGCAATGGACCGGCGCCGCGCTGACCGCGTCCGATTTCGCGCCCGCCTTTCTGACGGTCGGGCTGATGGCCTGCGCGTCGGGCCTGTTCTTCCTGCGGCTGCCGGCCGATGCGGGCGCCGAGATCAGCGGCCACCGCCTCCGCCAGGACGGCGCCGCCCGCGCGCCGCTGAGCGACGCGGCGGATTGAAGCGGTGTTTCCGGGCGGAGGCAGCGGCGACGCGCAGTCGGCGGCGGCGATCCAACCCCTGGGCAATCCACCGGCCGCTGATCGTTCGGATGAGAATAACTCCGGCGATCATGATTAATTTTCGTGCGAACCGCCTGCGACAGAGCGTGCGTTCGGGGCGCGTTCCCGTTATAAAGATGCATGGCGGCTATGCGCCGCCTTCAAGAATGATGGGAGGCTCTCCGCCACCGCGCGCGAGGGCGGGACAGTATGATGGATTGGGACAAGCTTCGGGTTTTCCACGCGGTGGCCGAAGCCGGCAGCTTCACGCACGCCGGCGAAACCCTGAACCTCAGCCAGTCGGCCGTCAGCCGGCAGATCAGCGCCCTTGAGGAAAGTCTGGGCGTTCCTCTGTTCCACCGGCATGCCCGCGGCCTGATCCTCACCGAGCAGGGCGAGCTGCTTCACCGCACCGCCCGCGACGTCTTCGCCAAGCTGTCGATGACCGAGGCGATGCTGACCGAAAGCCGGGAGCATCCCAAGGGGCCGTTGCGCGTCACGACGACGGTCGCCTTCGGTTCGACCTGGCTGACGCCGCGCATCAACGAGTTCATGTCGATCTACCCCGACATCCAGCTGACCCTGCTGATCGACGACGACGAGCTGGATCTGGCGATGCGCGAGGCGGACATCGCCATCCGCATGAACACGCCGCGCCAGCCGGACCTGATCCAGCGCCACCTGATGTCGATCCGCTTCCACCTCTACGCCAGCCAGGGCTACGTGAAGAAGCGGGGAGCGCCGAAGACGGCGAACGACCTCGACAGCCACGACCTCATCACCTACCCGCCCGACGTGCGGGCACCGATTCCCAACGTGAACTGGATCATGGACGTGGGCGAGCCCTCGCCCAACCGCCGCGCGATCCTCCAGGTGAACAGCGTCTACGCCATCTACCGCGCGGTGGAGAGCGGTCTCGGCGTCGCCGCCCTGCCCGATTTCCTGGTGGACGGCCACGCCAAGGATCTGGTCCGGGTTCTGCCCGACATCGACGGTCCGAAGGTGGACGCCTATTTCGTCTACGCCGAGGAACTGCGCCATTCCAAGCGCATCGCGGTGTTCCGTGACTTCCTGGTCAAAAAAGTGGCAGAGACCCCCTTCTAAGGCGCCCGCCCGCTTTTTGATCGTTTGATCCTCTTTGCAACAGCATTGCCGAAATCGTCCAGGTTTCTTTCCTTTCAAAGGGAGCCTGGACGATTTCGGCATTTTTATTAGCGATTCCAGCGCGGTCGAAGCCATGCAAGACACGCATGGTAGATTTATTTTATTGTGCCTGGAAACTTGGCACCAGAATGGTCAAATTTTGACCGTTGGATGTTGCGACGCAGCATTCGATGTTTCGTCCCGGGGGCATTCCCTCCGGGGTTGGGTCTCCGGACCCAGCGTCTCCCAGACGTGAAGCCTCCCTGTTCAACTCGCCGCTAATCCAACGGGTTAGCGGCGGTTTTTTTTGGGCAGGCGATGGGCTCAGCCTCCCCGCGCAGGGTCTTGGACAATGGGCGGCGCATCGGCCCGCGCCATCGGCCCACGCGATCGGCTTCGACCGGCCGCTTTGACCGGCCCCTTCCTGTCGGCTACGCTCGGACAACGGGACGAAGAGGCGGGGAACCGGGTGGCAATCCGGGTGGGAAGCATGGCCGATCTGATCGAGGCTTTGTGGGATCTGCTGATCGAGAACCGCTTCATCCGCTGGTTCTTCATCGGCCTGCTGACCGGGTTGGTGCTGGTCGGCTGGATGGTCTGGTCCGGCAGCGAGATGGACGCCGCGGACGCGTTGTCGGGGATCCTCGCCAGTGGCGTCCTCGTGCTCGGACTGCGCGTTCTTCTGTGGATCGCTTACGGATAGCGGCGGGAAACAAAACCGTCTCCGTGCCGTTGACCAAAGCGATTGCCGAAGAGGCCGCCCCGTGCGCAGAAACACAAAACCCGACCACCGCACCGCCGGCGGGCTTGGCGCCCTCCTGGCGGCCGTCCTGTTGACCGGTTCCTGCGCCAACCCGCAGGCGGAACTGGCGCTGCGCGCGCCCACCGCCATGATCGGCATGAGCAAAGGCGATCTTCTGGCCTGCGCCGGCGTGCCGGACCGCTCGATCGCGAACGGAGACACCGAGCAGCTGACCTATCTGCGGCAGCAGACGCTGGTCGACCGCGATGTCGACTGGGAGCCCGATCCCTGGCTCGGGTCGGCCGGGGTGGGGCTCTGGCGCCCCGACGTGACCAGCTTCGTCCGCACCTACCGCTGCGAGGCCAGCATCACGCTTCGCCAGGGGCGGATCGCCGAGATGCGCTACAACCAGGACCGCGATCCCACGCTCTGCTACCCGATCGTCGGCAACTGCGTCCGTTAGCCCGCCCTGTCCCAAAACGGCCGCCGCCGCGCGTCCCGGCAGGAGGACGCGCGGCGGCTTGGTGCTTCGGCCGCTGGTGCTCAGCGCGACCGCGCGATCCCCGGCCACAGGCGCAGCAGCAGCGCCGCCAGCGCCGCCACGGTGGCCACCGCGACCACGCCGCCCCAGCCCCAGGCCGCCAGCGCCTGGCTGCCCAGCGTCGCGCCGGCCGCCATGCCGATGAACATGCCCACCATCAGCACGGCGTTCAGGCGGCTGCGCGCGGCCGGGTCGATGCCATAGACGATCGTCTGGTGCGCGATCAGCGAGGCCTGGATGCCGAGGTCGAAGCCGATGGCGCTGCCGACGATCAGCCACAGCTGGCCCGAGGCCGGCATCCAGGGCGCCAGCGCCATCGCCGCGAAGGACAGGGCGGCCAGCCCGGCGCCCAGGCGGGTGATCAGCTCCGGCCCCCGGCGGTCGGCGATGCGGCCGGCGACCGGCGCCGCCAGGGCGCCCGCCGCCCCCGCCAGACCGAAGGCGCCGGCCGCCGCCGCCCCGAGATGGAAGGGCTCGCCATGCAGCATGACCGCCAGGGTCGACCAGAAGGCGCTGAAACCCAGCGACAGCAGCCCCTGGGCGATCGCGGCGCGGCGCAGGGCGGGATGACGCCCCCACAGCGTGACCAGCGACCCCAGCAGAGCTCCGTAGCTCAGCGCCGTCGTCGGCCGGAAGCGCGGCAGCCCGCGCCACAGCGCCGCCATCAGCAGGGCGATGCTCGCCGCCGCCGCCACGAACACGGCGCGCCAGCCGAAATTCTCGGCCACGAACCCGCTCGCCACCCGCGACAGCAGGATGCCGAGCAGCAGGCCGGTCATCACCGTGCCCACCACCTTGCCGCGATGCTCGGCCGGCGCCAGCGTCGCGGCGGCGGGAACGATGTCCTGCGCCAGCGTCGCGGAAAGCCCGAGCGCGAGGCTCGCGGCCAGCAGCACGCCGATCGACGGCGCCACCCCGGCCAGCAGCAGGGCGGCGCACAGCACCCCGGCCTTCGCCAGGATGATGCGGCGCCGGTCGTAGCGGTCGCCCAGCGGCGCCAGCAGCAGGATGCCGATCGCGTAGCCGAGCTGGGTCAGGGTCGGCACCCAGCCGACGCTGCGGTCGTCGGCCTGGATGCTGGCGCCCAGCACGCCGAGCATGGGCTGGCTGTAATAGAGCGACGCCACGGCGAGGCCGGCGCCGGCCGCCAGCAGCAGGACCAGAGGCTGGCCCAGGGACTGGTTCTGGCCGGCCTTCGCCTCTGCATGCGCCAAAGGAATGGAGGTCATGATGGAGAGCCCCGGAAGATGTGGACGAACCGGACTATGATCGCCGGCCGCCGCCATCGGTAGCCGCAAGGCGCGTAGATTTGCTATACGTCCAGCGTATGAAGATCGATCTCCTGACCACCGGCACCGACCGGCTCGCGCTGCTTGAGACCTTCGTGCGCATCGTCGAGGCCGGCAGCCTGTCGGCCGCCGCCGCGCAGATGGGCAGCACCCAGCCGACGGTGAGCCGGCGGTTGCAGATTCTGGAACGCTCGCTGGGCGTCCGCCTGCTGCAACGCTCCACCCACGCGATGAAGCTGACCGAGGACGGCGCCCGCTGCTACGAGCGCGGCAAGGAGCTGATCGCCGGCTGGCAGATCCTGGAAAGCGACGTGCGCGGCGCCAGCGACGAGCCGACCGGCCTGCTTCGGGTGGTGGCGCCGCACGCCTTCGGCCAGCAGCAGCTGGTCGGTCCGCTGGCGGAGTATCTGCGGCGCTATCCGGGGATGGCGGTGGAATGGCTGCTGCACGACCGCATGCCCGACTTCGTCGCCGAGGGGGTCGATTGCGCCATCCGGGTGGGCGACGTCCACGACCCGTCGGTCGTGGCGCTGCGGCTGGGCGAGGTGCCGCGCATCGTGGTCGCCGCCCCGTCGCTGCTGGGCGGAGCCCCGCTGCCGGAGCGGCCGGCCGAGCTGGCCGGATTGCCGTGGCTGGCGCTGAACATCTTCTACCGCGACACGGTGGAGCTGACCCACGCGGCGACCGGCGAGACCGAAAGCTTTCCCATCCGGCCGCGCCTGTCCACCGACAGCCTCCACGCGCTGCGCGGCGCCGCCGTGATGGGGCTCGGCGTCGGGATCGCGTCGGGCTGGGCGCTCGTCGAGGATCTGGCCGAGGGCCGGCTGCTGCATCTGGCGCCGCGGTGGCAGGCCCCTCCGGTGCCGGTCCATCTGGTCTACCCGCCGACCCGCTTCCAGCCGGCGCGGTTGCGACGCTTCATCGAGATCATGCGCGCCACGGTCCCGCAAGCCGTGGGCCGGATGCCGGTCTGAAACGGAGGGCTCCGTCCCCCTCCGTCCGGGCGGATTCATCCGGACAGCTCATCTGGACAGCTCATCTGGACAGGGGATTGTTGCCCGGATTTAGTTCCGGACGGCATCACGCCCACCATGGGGAAGACGATGAACCAGAGCCTGGAACATGTTCTCGACAAGGCGCATGAGAAGAAGTCGTTGAAGGAACTGGCCGAACTGTCGCCGGCCGCCTTGCAGGGAGTGTCCGACAAGGACGCCGAGGCGCTGAAGGCCGCCTTCGGCATCAAGACGATCCGCGACCTCGCGACCAACAAGTTCGTCCTGTGGGCACAGGCGATCAACACCCTGGCCACGGCCGAGAAGTGATCGGGCGGGCTGCCGCGGCGCCCGCTGCGGCAGCTTCCCGACGACGGGCTCACCCTCCGCCCGCCCATCCGCCCGTGACCATTGCGTGTCCGCGCCGAAAGGGGCATCCCTACCCCGTCTTGCACAAGGTCTCGGCAAGAGTTCGTTAACCACAATCGCCCACCCTGACCCCAGTTTCCGGTCTTTCTTGCGACGAGGGTGGCGATGACCTGCATTGTGGGCTTGGTGGACGGCGATCGGGTGTGGATGGGCGGCGACAGCGCCGGGGTGAACGGGCTGGACATCACGGTCCGCGCCGACACCAAGGTCTTCCGCAACGGCGATTGCCTGATCGGCTTCACCAGTTCCTTCCGCATGGGCCAGCTCCTGCATTACCGGCTGGAGCCGCCGCCGCGCGAGCCCGACGCCGACCTGTTCCGCTACATGGTGGTGGATTTCGTCGACGCCGTGCGCGGCTGCCTGAAGGACGGCGGCTACGCCCACCGCTCCAACGAGGTCGAGACCGGCGGCACCTTCATGGTCGGCTGCGAGGGCCGGCTGTTCACCGTGCAGTCCGACTATCAGGTCGGCGAGGCGGTGCGCGGCTATCACGCCATCGGCTGCGGCTCCGACTACGCGCTGGGCTCGCTCGCCTCGACGGCCGGGCTGGCGCCCGAGGAGCGACTGCTGAAGGCGCTGGAATGCGCCGAGCTGTTCAACGGCGGCGTCCGCGCCCCCTTCACCATCCAATCGGCGGTCCGGCGTCCACATCTGGCCCTGACCGAAGCGGCATAATCCACGCCGCATCCGCCGAAGGTCGCAAGGACCGGCGGCGGGCATGGACTGGCCTTTCAAGGAAATGTGGGGTATGCAACCCGCATCCCGCCGCAGAGCGGGAACAGGGAATAACCACAATTTCTTTGGGTGTAGAGATGACGGACCAAGCTGTCTGTGCCGATGCTTATCTTGGTGAGGACGAGAACCCCGCCGACTTGCTGAACAACTGGGGGAATTCCCCGTATTTCGTGTTTCCGGCGATGATCCTCGTCCTGATCATGCCGCTGGCGATTCTCTTCCACCCGACTTGGATCGTGCTGCCGGCCGTGCTCGGGGCCTTCACCATGCTGGGGATCATCATCCGCCTGACGCGGGGATGAACCCGCCGCCGTGCGAAGGGGCGCGCCCCCTTCGCACCGACGCGGATCAGGCGAGGTCGGTGAAGCCGCTGGTGATCGGATGGCGCCGCTCGCGGTTCAGAGGGCGGCGCGCGATCCTCGGACCCGGCGGGCCCTGGCGGCGCTTGCGCTCCGCCGCGTGCAGCATCCGCCACACCCGCGCCACCAGTTCCGCGTCGTGGCCGCGTCCGGCCAAATCCGCCAGCCCCAGATCCCGCTCGACCAGCCCTTCCAGCAGATCGTCCAACAACTCGTAGGGCGGCAGCGCGTCCCGGTCGGTCTGGCCGGGCCCGAGCTCCCCCGCCGACGCCTTGGCCAGCACCCGTTCCGGCACCACCCGTCCGGCGGGGCCGCGCGCACCGGCCGGAACGTGGGCGTTGCGCCAGCGCGCCAGCGCGCCCGCCGTCGTCCGGTAGACGTCCTTCAGCACCGCGTAGCCGCCGCAAGGCGTCGCGCGGCCGAGCAACATCTCCGACTTGCTGCCGGTGGCCAGCACCAGCGCGCCGAACTGGTCGGACAGCGCCATCAGCGTCACGTCGCGCGCGCGGGCTTGCAGGGTCTCGGCGGCGACGCCCGGCTCGCGCCCGGCCAAGGCCGGGGCCAGCATCGAATCGAACGCCTTGACGGCCGGCGCGATGGGAATGCGGTCGAGCCGGCAACCCAGCAGTTCCGCCGTCTCGGCGGCGTCCTCCAGGCTGCCCTTCGCGGTGTGCGGCGAGGGCATCGTCACCGCATGGACCCGCTCGGCGCCCAGCGCGTCGACCGCGACGGCGGCGGTCAGCGCCGAATCCAGCCCGCCCGACAGGCCGATCAGCACGCCGGGGACATGGTTCTTGTTCACGTGATCGCGGACACCCAGCACCAGCGCCGCGTAGACGGCCTCCAGCCCCTCGGCCGGCGCGATGGTCTCGGCCTCGCGGCACGCCCAGGATTCGTCGGCCCCGCGCTCCCAGCGGGTCACCAGCAGATGCTCGGCGAAGGAAGGGGCCTGCGCCACCAGCGCGCCGTCGGCGGCCAGCGCGAAGCTGCCGCCGTCGAAGATCAGCTCGTCCTGCCCGCCCACCTGGTTGACGTAGAGCAGCGGCAGGCCGGATTCGATGACGCGATGGACGGCGATCTGGATGCGCTCGTCCTGCTTGCCGGTCTCGAAGGAACTGCCATTCGGGACGACGATCAGCTCCGCGCCGCTCTCGGCCAGCGTCTCGACCACGTCGGGCGTCCGGATGTCCTCGCACACGGGAATGCCCAGCCGCACGCCGCGCAGATTCACCGGGCCGGGCGGCGGGCCGGCCGCGAACAGGCGCGTCTCGTCGAAGACGCCGGAGCCGGACAGATCGACCTTGAAGCGGGTCGCCGCGATCACGCCCCGGTCCAGCAGCAGGACCGCGTTGTACAACCGCCCCTCCTCGCGCCACGGCGCCCCGACCAGCAGGGCCGGACCGCCGTCCACCGTCTCCCCGGCCAGCGCGCGGACCGCCGCCTCGACCCGGTCGAGGAAGAAGGGTTTCAGCACCAGATCCTCCGGCGGGTAGCCGGAAACCGACAATTCGGGAAACACCACGAGATCGGCCCCACGGGCGGCGGCCTCGGCGCGCGCGGCGCGGATGCGGTCGGTGTTGGCGTCGATGTTGCCGACGGTCGGGTTCGTCTGGGCGAGCGCGATGGACAGGCGGTCGGTCATGAGGCGAAGGTCCGGCGGATGCGTTGCGGGCGGCGGCTTTTTCCGACACCCTAACAGCCGGGAAAAGGCGGCGGAAGCCGCGCCGCGCTGCGGCGGCATCCCCCGGAGGAAGGATTGGGAACGGAGGCTCAGCGTTTCCATTCGTATGGAAACGAACTTCCACCGGGGATTGCGAGAAATTTTCCCGAATTAACGTCTGGTAAAGGCTGTCGGCGCCACTCTGACGGGCGCGGGATATTTTCTCATGCGGGGGCTTGCCATGTATTACGCGGAACTCACCGGCCCGAGCGGCACACCATCGTTGCTGTCCACCACCACGAGCGGAACCGGCGCGGCCAAGAAGACCAACGAGCCGAAGGGCGACGCGAAGGCCGCCGACGCCAAGAGCGGCGGCGCGTCCGGATCGCCGGCCTACACGATCAGCGAATCGATGGAATCGCTGCTCGACAGCATTTCGGGCCAAGGGGCGAAGGACGCGGCGAAAAGCGCCGGCGCCGACACCAGCTCCAAGAGCCTCGACCGCGCCAAGCAGGCGCAGGGGCTGATGCAGAGCGCGCTGGACCACGGCAAGGGCCTGGCCGGCACGTTCGACAAGGCCATCGACACGATGAAGCAGGGGCTGGGCGACATCCTGGGCGCTCTCGGCATGTCGTCGGATGGCGTCGCCGACGCCACCGCCGGTTTCGGCGACGCGATGAAATCCAAGCTGGCCGACCTGGATTTCAGCAAGATGGCGGTGGACATGCAGGCCGCCCGCTCGCAATGGTCGATCGAATCGCACGGGATGGAGCTGAGCATCCAGGACGGCGACCGCAAGGTGCAGATCTCCTTCGCCAAGTCGACGCTGGACTTCCGCAAGGACGAGGCGCGGCTCCAGGCGTCGGGCGGCAGCCTGTCGGGCGGTGTCAGCACCACCACGGCGACCGGCAAGTCGACCGGCATCATCGTCCGCGGCGAGGGCTTCAGCGAGGACGAGATCAAGAACATCCTCGGCAAGCTGAACGACATGGCCTCCAAGGCCGGCGGCGACGGGATGAAGGGTCTGGCGGTGCTGAAGCCGACCACCGGCAAGGACGGCATCACCCATCTGAAGCTCGACCTGTCGGTTCCGGTCGAGGGGCTGAGCAGCGGCACCCCCGCCAAGACCACGGCCGGCGCCGCCGACGCCAAGCCGCAAAGCGTGAACATCACCGCCTGATTTTTGTCGCGGGGGCCGGCCGGCGGGGGGCCGGACCGGCGCTTGCGGCGACCGGCGGTCTTGTCTAAAAGCGGAAGGCGACGCTCCGGCGGGCGCGCGAAGGGCCACCCGCTCCACGAGACACGTCATGACCGACCGCGACACCCTGCTGGCCTTGAACCAAGCCTTCTACCGCGCCTTCTCCAACCACGACATGCCCGCCATGGAGGCGCTGTGGGCGGAGCGGCTGCCGGTCTCCTGCATCCACCCCGGCTGGACCGCCCTGTTCGGCCGCGACGCCGTGCTGGCGAGCTGGCGCGACGTGCTGCGGGCGCCCAGCGGCGTCACGGTCCATGCCCGCAACGAGCGGGTGACGCTGCACGGCGACACGGCGCTGGTGGTGTGCGAGGAGATGCTGGGCGGCGCCGTGCTGGCGGCGACCAACCTGTTCGCGCGCGAGGATGGCGTCTGGCGCCTCGCCCATCACCAGTCCGGCCCCATCGCCCAGACCCGCGCCGACGTCGAGCGCCCCGCCCCGCCGCCGCGCCGCCTGCACTGATCCTCACTGGACCACCGCCGCGACCTCCGGCCGCGCCTCGAAACGGCGGACGATGTCGGCGACGACGCTGTCGGCGGTGACGCGGTCGGGATCGCTGTTGGTCAGCGCCACGACCGCCCAGCGATGGGCCCGCGAGAAGGCGATGTAGGCGTTGAAGCCGCCGGTCGATCCCGAGTGCCAGAGGATCGGCGTGCCGTCGGCGGCCCAGGCGACGAACCAGCCCAGCGCCATCGCCCCCGCCCCCAGCGCGCCCGGATCGGCCAGACGGCGGCCGTCCACCTGCACCGACTGGGCGAGCGCCAGCGTCGCCGCCGTTCCGGCTTCGCAACCACCCTTTCCTGTATTGGTTTCCCCCACGTTCGGGCAATCGCCGAGGTTGGCGTGCAGCCAGCGCAGCAGATCGTCGGCCGTCGAATAGAGCCCGAAGGAGGATTGCATCGCCGGCGCCTCCCAGTCGGGAACCGCCCGCCCGCGCGCGTGGCCGACCGCCTTGCGGGCGCGCTGCTCGGCGGTCAGGCGAAGCGAGGTGTCCCTCATCCCGAAACGATCCGTCACCACCCGCTTCAGCAGCGTTTCATAGGACACGCCGGACGCCGCCGTCAGCGCCTCCCCCAGCACCGCCATGCCGACGTTGGAGTAGCGGAAGCGGCTGCCCGGTGGCACCGGAAGGCTGTAGCCGGACAGCCAGGTCGCCACCTCGTCGCGGGTCAGCGGCTTGTAGGGGTTGCGCGGATCGTCCAGCCGGCTCCAGGAGAAGCGGGGCGTCTCCGGCACGTTGGGCAGGCCTGCGGTGTGGGTCGCCAGATCGCGCAGGCGGATCGGCCGTCCCTCGTAATCGGGAACATGCGGCACCCGCGTCAGGTGGCGTTCCAGCGGATCGGAGGCGTCGAGGCGGCCGCTGCGCATCAGCTCGGCCATGATGGTGCCGGTGAAGGGCTTGGTCAGCGAGGCGATCTGGAAGACGGTGCGCCCGTCCGGCGGGCCGCCGTCCGGCCGGCCGCTGTCGCCGCGTCCGACGACGAGGCTGCGGCCGTCATGGATCACCCCGACCACCAGACTGCCCGGACCGGCCAGCGCCAGCCGGTCGTCGACCAGACGGGTCACCGTCTCGCGCAGCGTGTCGTAGCCGACCGCCTCGGTCGGCGCCAGCGGAATGCTCCACAGCGCCAGAACCCACGGGATCCCGATCCACAACCGCCGCATCCCCGCCTCCGTCCCGGAAGACCGAGTTCGGAGAGTGGGAAGGCGGCGGCGGTCCCGGTATCCCCGCGTACGGGGATCAGGCTAAGGCGCCGCCGCGGCGCGCCGGGGTAGCCCGATGCCGCGCGCGGACACCGTAGGGGTGGCTATTCCGTCGGAATCTCCGCCGGGGGCGGGCGGCGGTCCTTGACGATCGACAGCGGCACGTCGTCGGCGGCGATCTCGAAGATCGGATGGCCGTCGAGCAGAGACGGGCAGCGCTTGGCCTGGGTGAAGGCCAGGAAGAAGTCGGCCTTGCGCCAGTCCGGCTCGATGCCGTTGACCAGCCGCAGCCAGGGCGGCAGCTCGAAGCGCACCGCCAGCGTGTTGCCGCAGACGGTCAGCGTGTATTGGCGCGGCGGCGGGTGGCCGTCGTTCTCGCGCTCGACATACTCGATGAGTTCCTGGAGCGCCTCGTGCAGGGAGTTGCCCCAATAGTCCAGTTCGTACTGCCCGTCGGCGCCGCGCACGCCGCCAACGAGCTGGTTGTAGTAGACGTACTGGTTGGGGTGCATCGTGCCGAGCTGCCACGCGTACACCACAGCCACCACCGTCAGGGCCGACGCGAAGCCCTGCCCCAGCGCCCGGCCGCCGCGCTCCGCCAGCGTCCACAGCCGGTCGGCGGCGATGGCCGCCATCACCACCATCGGCGGCACCAGGAACAGGAAATGGCGGATGCCGTTGTAGACCGACGGCCGCATCAGGATGAACAGCAGGATCGGCAGGAAGCCGGCCAGCACCAGCGGCGTGTAGCGCACCGCCGTGAAGGCCCCCGTCCGCCGCAGGCCGCCGCGCGCCAGCCAGACCGCCGCCATGACGATCGCGGCGGCGACGCCGACCAGCACCGCCTCCGGCACCTTCACCGCCAGATAGACCGGCAGATACAGGGCGGGCGGGTCGTTCGAATGGACCATCTGGCCCATGAACAGGGTCTGGATGTCGATCGGGAAATGCGAGACGACGCGCAGCGCCTCCAGCGGGTTGAGCGGCTTCTGCACCGCCCAGGGCCAGAAGAAGGCCATGATGGCGTAGGCGACGGGGATCGCCGGCAACAGCTTGACGAAGGCGAGCCTGGCGTCGTTCAGCACCCAGCGCAGCCCCTCGTGGCGGGCGACCAGCGCGAAATGCAGCAGCATCGCGACCGCGAGGTAGAAGCCGGCCAGCACCCCGCCGATGCGGATCGACAGGGTCAGCCCGAGCACCAGCCCGAACTTCAGCACCGCGCTCAGGCTCGGCCTGGGAAGCTGGTTGAGGATGCGGGTGGCGAAATAGAGCGTCCACACCATGCCGGCGGCGAAGGGCACATCCTTGGTGTTGTTGAACATCGCGCCGTAATAGACGCCGCTCAGCGCCAGCAGCGCCGCCGCGACGAAGCCGGCGCGC
This sequence comes from Azospirillum agricola, assembly GCF_017876095.1. GTDB lineage: Bacteria > Pseudomonadota > Alphaproteobacteria > Azospirillales > Azospirillaceae > Azospirillum > Azospirillum agricola. Next base: position 14,237 of record NZ_JAGINM010000032.1, on the reverse strand, counting down.
GGGCCGGCCAGCAGCCGGGTGTAGCGCCACGTCCCGGCGATGCCGAGCACGCCGACCAGCGCGCAGAGCAGATGCCGCGTCTCGTACTCCTCGAAGGGGGAGATCGGGACGAGCACCGCCGTCACCAGGTCGAACAGCCCGCCGTAGAGGTAGAGGTCCTTGAAATGGAAGGCCGACCGGTCCTGGAAGCCGCTCATGTAGTAGGAGAGCAGCTTCTTGCCGTAGATGTGCTGGACCTCCTCGTCGGTGCTGATGCCGTAGCTGAGGAAGGTCAGCGATGCCAGGATCAGCAGGCCCAGCAGCAGCGCGCGGGTCAGGTCGTCCCACAGCGCGCCCTCGCGGCGCGGCCGCGGCTCCGCCGGGCTCGCCATGGCGACGCCCGCCGTCGGGGAGCGCTTCGACTGGTGGTTCATCGCCGCCGGTTCCCGCCAAAATCCCTGTTGAAGCCGCCCGGATGATCGTCCCGATCATCCTCGTCCTCGAAACCGTGGGCGGAGCGGACGATGAACAGCGGCCGTCCCTTCACCTCGGCGAAGACGCGGCCCAGATAGTCGCCGATGATCCCCAGCGTGATGAGCTGGATGCCGCCCAGGAACAGCACCGCGACCAGCAGCGATTCATAGCCGGGCACGTCGATGCCGTGGAACAGCGTGCGCACCAGACGGATCAGGATGTAGACGAAGGCAACGCCCGACAGCGCCATGCCGACCAGGCTCCACACCCGCAGCGGAAAGGTGGAGAAGGCGGTCAGCCCGTCGAGCGACAGGCGCAGCAGCTTCAGGAAGCCCCATTTGGTGTCGCCGCCGGCGCGCTCCCCCTGCTCGTAGGGGATGGCGGCCTGGCGGAAGCCGACCCAGGCGAAGATGCCCTTCATGAAGCGCGTGCGCTCCGGCATCCGGTTGATGACCTCCACCACCTTGCGGTCCATCAGGCGGAAGTCGCCGACCTCGCGCGGCAGCTTGATCTCCGACAGATGGTCGAAGATCCAGTAGAACATCCGGGCGAACAGGCGGTGCTTCAGGCTCTGCCCGACCCGCGCGTGGCGCACGGCGACGACCACGTCGTAGCCCTCGCGCCATTTCTCCAGGAAGGCGGGCAGCAGTTCGGGCGGGTGCTGGAGGTCGGCGTCCATCGGCACCACGGCGTCGCCGGTGGTCCGCGCCAGCCCGGCCGACAGCGCCAGCTCCTTGCCGAAGTTGCGCGACAGGTCGACCACCTTGATCCGGCTGTCGCGGTCGTGCGCGTCGAGCAGCCGGTCGAGCGTGTCGTCGCGGCTGCCGTCGTTGACGCAGACCACCTCCCAATCGACGTTCAACCCGTCCAGCGCCGGGGTCAGGCGGTCGAACAGGGCGGCGATGTTGGCGCCTTCGTTGAAGAAGGGGATCACCACCGAGAGGCGGGTGCGGTGCGGCCGGTTCACCCGTTGGGCGGCGTCGCCGCGAGCGGCCGGTGCGGCCGGGGTGGGCGCGTCGGAAAGGGACATGGCCAGCCGTCAGGGTCCGTGCGTCGGAAGCCGGGAATGCGGGACGTCGGCGACGGCCCCGGCCGGCCGCTTCGCCCTTCGGCGTATATCATGATCCATGGGAATGTTCAAAACGCCTCTCTTGTGACCGGAAACGGCACAAAAAACGGCCCGGCGCCCCCCTTGGGGCCGGCACCGGCGCCGCCCCGATCCGGCTCCGCAGCGATCAACATCCAGCATCGCCCTTTATTCCGCTCCGCGAAAGCCGGGGGGAACCAGGATGCGGCCCCCCCGGGGGCCCTTTCGCAACCGCAGCGACGCCCGGACCGCCCATATTCCGCTTGCGTGCGGTTCCGCCCTTCGCGCACATAGTCGTCATGATCCTCACCCCCATCGCCATCGACGACATGCCGAAGGCCATCGCCGCCTTCGAAGCCCATCTGGACGGCCACGCGCAGGCGCTGGCCGCCTTCCGGCGGATCGCCGGAACCTGGCCGGTCCGTCCGGCCGGAGAGCCGGGCGGCGGCGTCGACACGCCGGAGCATCGAGCCGAGGCGGTGCGGCTGGCCCACGCCCACGGCATCGACACGCTGGACGAACCGCCGAGCCGCTCCTTCATGTGGGACGGCAAGGTGATCCGCACCGACGTCGAGGCGACCGTCATCGTGCACGAGGTGACGCACTGGCTGTGCGCGGCGCCGGAGCGGCGCACGCTGATCGACTACGGCCTCGGCCCCGGCCCGGAGACCACCGCCCGCAAGGAGGCGCGCGCCGACAAGCGCCTGTGCTTCGAGGACTGCATGCACGAGGAGCAGCAGACCTCGCTGCTCGGCGTGCTGTGGGAGGTCGAGCTGGGCCAGCCCGGCATCCTGGCCTTCCTGGAGCAGAACTGGATGGAGCATTGGGAGCGGCCGAGCACCGCCGCCTTCTTCATCCGCCACGCCGAGGAGCTGTTCGCGCGCGGCCTGATCGATGCCGACGGCCGCCCGACCACCGCGCGCCCCTGGGCCGACGCGCGGCGGTCCGGCTCGCCGGAGGCCCGCCGCCTGGAGACCGGGCGCGAGACCGGACGCCGCGCCGCATGACCCGCCTTTCCTGACCGCCCTTTCCGACCGCCGGGGCGGCGGGTCCCGCCGCTCCTCCCCCTGACGACCCCCGTGGAGGCTGGACCGCCGATGACCCGCTCGCTTCTCGCCCTGACCTCTGTCGCCCTGCTGGCCGCCTCGCCCGTGCTCGCCGACCCGCTGAAGGTCGGCATGATCACCACCCTGTCGGGGCCGGGCGCCGGGCTGGGCATCGACATCCGCGACGGCTTCGCGCTGGCGACCGAGCATCTCGGCGGCAAGCTGGGCGGGCAGGACACGCAGATCGTCGAGGCCGACGACCAGCAGAAGCCGGACGTCGCCGTTGGCTTGGCCAACCGCATGGTCGAGCGCGACCGGGTCAACGTCGTCACCGGCATCGTCTGGTCCAACCTCGCGCTCGCCATGATGCCGACGCTGGCCGCTGGAAAGACCCTGTTCGTCAGCCCCAACGCCGGCCCGTCGCAGCTCGCCGGCAGCCAGTGCAACCCGTATTTCTTCAACGTCGCCTACCAGAACGACACGATCCACGAGGCGATGGGCAAGCATGTCCAGGACGCCGGTTTCAAGAAGGTCTATCTGCTGGCGCCGAACTACCCGGCGGGCAAGGATTCGCTGGCCGGCTTCAAGCGCTACTACAAGGGCACGGTGGCGGGCGAGGTCTACACCCAGGTCGGCCAGCTCGACTACGCCGCCGAACTGGCGCAGTTGAAGGCGGCGGCCCCCGACGCGGTCTTCGCCTTCTACCCCGGCGGCATGGGCATCAACTTCATCAAGCAGTTCGAGCAGGCCGGGCTGAAGGGCGCCACGCCGCTGTTCGGCCCCGGCTTCTCCTTCGACCAGGACATCCTGGCGGCGGTCGGCGAGGCGGCGCTCGGCGCCAAGAACTCGGCGCAGTGGAGCCCCGACCTCGACACCCCGGCCAACGCCAGCTTCGTCAAGGACTTCAAGGCCAAGTTCAACCGCATCCCCTCGATGTACGCGGCCCAGGGCTACGACGCGGCGCTGCTGATCGACGCGGCGGTCAAGGGCGTCGGCGGCGACCTGAAGGACAAGGACAAGCTGCGCGCCGCGATGAAGGCCGCCAAGTTCGACGGCCTGCGCGGATCGTTCCGGCTGAACAACAACCAGTTCCCGATCCAGAACGTCTATCTGCGCGAGGTGGTGAAGGGGGCCGACGGCACCATCACCAACAAGCTGGCCGGCACCGTCTTCACCGACCACGCCGATTCCTACGCCAAGGACTGCGCGATGAAGTGAGGACGGCGCCGTCATGCCCATGTCGATGGATCTCCTGCTTCTCGCCGAACAGGGGCTGAACGGGCTGCAACTGGGGGTGATGCTGTTCCTGATGGCGGCCGGGCTGACGCTCGTGTTCGGCATCATGGATCTGATCAACCTCGCCCACGGCTCCTTCTACATGGTCGGCGCCTATCTGACGGCGGCGCTGGTGCCGGTGCTCGGCGGCTTCCTGCCGGCGCTGGCGGTCGCCGTCCTGCTGACAGCACTGCTCGGGCTGGCGGTGGAGGCGGTGGCGCTGCGCACGCTCTACCGCCGCGACCATCTCGACCAGGTGCTGGCGACCTTCGGGCTGATCCTGTTCTTCAACGAGCTGATCCGCATCCTGTTCGGCCCGGTGCCGATCTTCCTGAACCCGCCGGCGGCGCTGGCCGGCACGGTCGATCTGTGGGGGCTGACATACCCGGCCTTCCGGCTGGCGATCCTCGGCACCGGGCTGGCGGTGGCGCTGGGTCTTTGGCTGCTGATATCGAAGACTCGGGTCGGCATGCTGATCCGCGCCGGCGCCACCAACCGCGAGATGGTGATGGCGCTGGGCGTCGACGTGCGGCTGCTGTTCGGGCTGGTCTTCGCGCTCGGCTGCGGGCTGGCCGGGTTGGCCGGCGCCATGGCCGGGCCGGTGCTGGCGGTGCAGGTCGGCATGGGCGAGCAGATCCTGATCCTGACCTTCGTCGTGATCGTGATCGGCGGCATCGGCTCGATCCGCGGCGCCTTCGCCGGGGCGCTGCTGGTGGGCGTGGTCGACACGCTGGGCCGCGCCCTGCTGCCCGCCACCTTCCGGCTGGTGATGGACGCCGCCAGCGCCAACGCGGCGGGGGCGGCGGCGGCGTCGATGGCGATCTACGTGTTGATGGCGCTGGTGCTGGCCGTCCGGCCCAAGGGATTGTTTCCGGCGGCGTAACGGATCGGGTCGGTCATTCCGGCCTCGGAAAAGCCCTTCAGCCGCAGCAGGCAGCTGTCGCAGGTGCCGCAGGAGGTCCCGTCCGGCGCCGGATCGTAGCAGGAGTGGGTCAGGCTGTAATCGACCCCCAGCTCCAGCCCGCGCCGGACGATCGCCGCCTTGTCGAGCGTCATCAGCGGCGCGTGGATCTTGAAGCGGCTGGTGCCCTCCACCCCGGCCTTGGTGGCGAGGTTGGCGAGAGTCTCGAAGGCGGCGATGTATTCGGGCCGGCAGTCGGGATAGCCGGAATAATCCAGCGCGTTGACGCCGATGAAGAGGTCCTGCGCGCCGAGCGTCTCCGCCCAGGCCAGCGCGAAGGACAGGAACACCGTGTTGCGCGCCGGCACGTAGGTGACGGGGATGCCGGCGCCGAGGTCGGCGGCGGTCTCGTGCTTGGGCACGTCGATGGAGTCGGTCAGGGCCGAACCGCCGAAGGCGCGCAGGTCGATGTCGGCGACGACGTGCCGCTCGACGCCCATGGCGGCGACCACCCGGCGGGCGGCGTCGAGTTCCACCGAATGGCGCTGGCCGTAGCGGAAGCTCAGCGCGTTGACCCGATAGCCCTCATGCTTGGCGATGGCGAGCACCGTCGTCGAATCGAGCCCGCCACTGACCAGAACCACCGCATCCTTGGCCGTCATCGCGCATGTCCTTTCGTCAAACCTGGAGAGCCGGCATACTTGCCCTTGCCGTCCCGAACGTTCCATCTGCGGAGGGCAGGGGTTTTGACACAGATGAACACAGATGGACACAGATGAACACGGATGCGGAAAGCCCCGCCGACAAGGATCCGCTGACACAAGCGATCATCGGCGCCGCGTTCGAGGTCGCGAATATCCTGGGCCGTGGCTTTCTGGAGGCGGTCTATCGCAAGGCGTTGACGCACGAACTCCGATCCCGTGGGCTTCCGGTGCGCGAAGAGATCGAATTCAAGATCGATTACAAGGGTGTCCATGTCGGGCGCTATGTTGCCGATATGATCGTCGCCGACAGCATCGTCGTCGAAATCAAAGCGGTGGACGCCATCATCCCCACCCATGTCGGCCAGACGTTGAATTATCTGCGTGCCAGCGGCCTGCGGAAGGGACTCGTCCTGAATTTCGGTTCTTCCCGACTGGGCTTCAAACGGGTGGCGCTGTAGCGGAAAACCGACCACGCATCCCCGTTCATCTGTGTTTATCTGTGTTCATCTGTGTCAAGAAATAGCCCTCCCGCTGCCCGCCCCAAGCCGACATGCCCGCCCTGACCCGCTCCCGCATCGCCCTGGCCGTTCTGCTGATCGCCGCCCTCGCCCTGCCGAGCGTCGCGGCCTGGATGGACGAGCCCTTCTATCTGCGGCTCGGCGCCCGCATCCTCGTCTTCGCGCTGGCCGCCGTCAGCCTCGACCTGATCCTCGGCTTCGGCGGGATGGTCAGCTTCGGGCATGCCGCCTTCGTCGGGATCGGCGGTTACGCCGTCGGCATCCTCTTCGCCCACCAGGCCGAGGGCTCCACCCTGTTCGGCTGGCCGGGCACGACCAACGGCTTCATCGTCTGGCCGCTCGCCATGCTGGCCGGGGCGCTGGCGGCGCTGCCCATCGGGGCGATCTCGCTGCGCACGACCGGCGTGCCCTTCATCATGATCACGCTCGCCTTCGCGCAGATGCTGTTCTACCTGATGACCGGGCTGAAGGCGTATGGCGGCGACGACGGGGTGGCGCTGTGGAGCCGCTCGACCTTCCCCGGCGGCCCCGACATCGCCGACCACGCCACCTTCTACTACGTGGCGCTCGGCCTGCTGCTGGCGGCGCTGCTGCTCGGCTGGCGTCTGGTGAACTCCCGCTTCGGCCGCGTCATCCGCGGCGCCAAGGACAACGAGCGGCGGATGCGGGCGCTGGGATATCCGGTCACCCGCTACAAGCTGGCCGCCTTCGTCATCGCCGGCGCGCTCGCCGGTCTGGCGGGCGCCCTGCTCGCCAACGCCACGCTGTTCGTCGGCCCGCAATATCTGCACTGGAGCCGATCCGGCGACCTGATCGTGATGGTCGTGCTCGGCGGCATCGGCACGCTGGTCGGCCCGGTGCTGGGCGCCGCCGCCCTGCTGCTGCTGGAGGAATACGTCCCCGAGCTGATGAACCTCGCCCACGCCGGGCTCGGCGAGCATTGGAAGATCGTGCTCGGCCCCATCCTTCTCGGTCTGGTGCTGTTCGCCCGCAAGGGCCTGTGGGGCGTCATCGCCGGGAACCGCGCTCCATGACCGCCGCCCCCCTGCTGGAAGCCCGCGAACTGGTGAAGCGCTTCGGCGGCCTGAACGCCACCGACCGCCTGTCGCTGAGCGTCGCCAAGGGCGAACTCCACGCCCTGATCGGCCCCAACGGCGCCGGCAAGACCACCCTGATCGGCCAGCTCTCCGGCGAGCTGAAACCCGACGGGGGCCGCATCCTGTTCGACGGCCGCGACGTCACCACCCTGCCCGTCCATCGGCGCGCCCAGCGCGGCCTCGCCCGCAGCTTCCAGATCACCTCGGTGTTCCCCAGCTTCACGGCGCTCGACAACGTGGCGCTGGCGGTGCAGGCCCACGCCGGCCACAGCTTCCGCTTCTGGCGCGACGCCGCCCGCGATCCCGCCTTGAGCGACCCGGCCCGTGCTGTGCTGGAGCGGGTCGGGCTCGGCCCGCGCGCGAACACCCCGGCCTCGGCGCTGGCCCATGGCGAGAAGCGGCAGCTGGAGCTGGCGATGGCGCTCGCCACCGGCCCGAAGCTGCTGCTGCTCGACGAGCCGATGGCCGGCATGGGACCCGAGGAGTCCACCCGCATGGTGCGCCTGCTGGCCGAGCTGAAGGGCGGCGTCACCATCCTGCTGGTCGAGCACGACATGGACGCGGTGTTCGCGCTCGCAGACCGCATCACCGTGCTGGTGCGCGGGGCGGCGCTGGCGACCGGCGCTCCCGCCGCGATCCGCGCCGACGCGGCCGTGCGCGAGGCCTATCTCGGCGACGAGCGGGAGGCGGTGTGATGGAGCCCCTGCTGCACATCGATGGGCTGACCGCCGCCTACGGTCAGAGCCAGGTCCTGTTCGGCATGTCCCTGTCGGTGGGGGCCGGCGAGGTCGCCACCCTGATGGGCCGTAACGGCATGGGCAAGACGACGACGATCCGCTCGATCCTCGGCCTGATGCGCCCGACCGGCGGCAGCCTGCGTTTCGAGGGGATGGAACTGTCGGGCCAGCCGCCGCACCGAATCGCGCGCGCCGGCATCGCGCTGGTGCCGGAAGGCCGGCAGGTCTTCCCCACCCTGACCGTGCATGAGAACCTGATCGCCACCGCCGCCAACCGGCACGGCAGCCGCACTCCCTGGACGGTCGAGCGCGTCCACGCCCTGTTCCCGCGTCTGGCCGAGCGCGCCGGCAACCTCGCCCGCAACCTGTCGGGCGGCGAACAGCAGATGCTCGCCATCGGCCGCGCCCTGATGACCAACCCGAAGCTGCTGATCCTCGACGAGGCGACCGAGGGCCTGGCCCCGCTGGTGCGCGCCGAGATCTGGATCTGCCTCGCCCAGTTGAAGGCGGAGGGGCAGGCGATCCTGGTCGTGGACAAGACGGTGGCGGCGCTGGCCCGCCTCGCCGACCGGCACCACGTCATCGAGAAGGGCCGTCTGGCCTGGAGCGGCGACTCGGCGGCCCTGCTGGCCGACCCCGGCCTGAAGGAGCGCTACCTCGGCGTCTGAACGCCCCTACCCCGGTGGAACCCCCTCAGACGGCGCCTGCACCCAGGCGGCGTATTGCGCGCGCAGCAGCTCGAACGCCGCGACCAGCCCGACCGCCCCGGCGTAGGCGGTCAGCAGCAGTTGCTCCGGCGGCAGCCCGGCCTGGACGCTGGCGAGCAGGGACCCGAGGAACGGCCCGCCGATCAACACCGCCCCAAGCCACAGCGGCTCGCCCGACAGCCAGCCGCCCAGCACCCGCCGCGTCGCCCGCGACAGGCGCAGGGCCCGCCCGGCCTTGCGCTCCAGCGCCTCCAGGCTGCCCGCCCGCAGTTCGGCGACCCGTCCGCCGGCGCGGTCGAGAAACACGACGCCCACCTTCAGCCCGTGCCGCCGCACCGACGCCCGCACCGCGCCGACCGGCGCTCCGTCGCTCCGCAGGGTGTCGAGCAGGATGGCGTTGCCGCCGAGGCTCGGCAGGGCATCGCGCACGGCGTCCGGAGTCTCGCCCCAGGCGGCGAGCGCGCTCAGCAGCCGGTCGGCGTCGTCGCAGGGCAGGTTGTCCTCATGAAGAAGCCGACCGCCGGGGCCGCTGACGCGCAGCGCCAGCACCCCCTCGGCCGGGTCGTGCTGGCCGTGAACACGGCGGCCGTCTTCGGCCGCGTAGGAAAAACGCAGCGCACCGTCGTGGCGATCCAGCGTGTTCATGGCGGCGGCATCCCCCGGCGGTGCTTGGTTCGGTCGAACGTCCAACAAACAGGACGCGCGAACGGCCACCGAAGGGGCGGTGCGCAAAGGTGGAACGCCGAAAAGGCCGCCCGCCCAAAGGAAGATCGGGGCGGCGGCCTTCGTCGGCCGGACGTCCGGAGCTTACGCCCCGGCGCCGTACACGCGGTCGAGATCCGCGTCGGTGAAGTGGTAGTCGGTCGAGCAGAACTGGCAGGTCACCTCGACCCGGCCGTCGTCGATCTTCAACTCCTGCACCTCCTCGCGCGGCAGGCTCTGCAACATCGTCTCCACCCGCTCGCGCGAGCAGCGGCAGCCGAAACGCAGGCCATGCTCGGCATAGGTGCGCACGCCGTCCTCATGGAACAGGCGGTAGAGCAGGTCGGCCGCCGGCAGGTCGCGGTCGAGCAGTTCGTCGCCGGTCACGCTGGCCATCAGCGCCATGGCGCGGCGCCAATCGTCCTCGTTGTCCGAGGCGAGGACGTTCTGCTCCTGCGGCAGGCGCTGCACCATGATGCCGCCGGCCCGCCAGCCGCCCGGCGTGCCGTCCGGGTTGGTCGCCCGGTCCACCGCCACCGACAGGCCGGTGTCGATCTGCTCCGACTGGCGGAAGTAGTGCTGGACGCAGTCGGTCAGCGTCTTGCCGTACAGCTCGACGATTCCCTGGTAGCGGTCGGTGTCGGGGCCCTGGTCGACCGTGAAGGCGATGTAGCCCTTGCCGAGCAGGGCCGCCGCCGGGGCGATGTCGACGTCCCGCTCGGCCTTGGCGAGTTCCGCCGCGTCGAACTGGGCGTAGGCGCGCACGTCGCCGACCGAGGTCACGTCGGCCACCATCATCTTGACGGCGCCCTCGCCCTTGGTCTGGAGCGTGAAGATCCCCTCGTACTTCAGCATGCTGGCGAGCAGGACCGCGAGCGCCGCCGTCTCCGCCAGGAAGCGGGCGATGGTCGGGGGATAGTCGTGGCGCGTCAGAATCTCGTCGATGGCCGGGCCGAGCTTGACCATGCGGCCGCGCAGCCGGGACGCCTCGATCTGAAAGGGCAGCACCAGATCGTCGGCGAGAGGACGGACGGAAGGATCGTCCATGAACGGATTCCTTGGCAAAAGACCGGAACGAAGGGCGAAAGGACCAAGATCGGCGCGGCCATGGGCCGAATCAAGGTGGGGTGGAGTCGGGTTGGGCAGGGCACCCATGCAAAACCCCTCTTCCACAGGGGAAGAGGGGTCATGAAGCCGGAAGAGAAAGCGGTCGTTACGCCTTGGCGCCCATGCACCAGGCCAGGATCGCCTTCTGGGCGTGCAGGCGGTTCTCCGCCTCGTCCCAGACCACCGAATGGCGACCGTCGATCACGCCGTCCGTCACCTCCTCCCCGCGATGGGCGGGCAGGCAGTGCATGAACAGCGCGTCGGGGTGGGCAAGGTCCATCAGCGCCTCGTTCACCTGATAGGGGGTGAGGATCGCCGCGCGCTCGTCCACGTCGGTGTTGTGCATCGAGGCCCAGGCGTCGGTGATGACGCATTCGGCGCCGCGCACCGCCTCCTCCGGCGAGTCGGTGACGACCAGACGGCCGGTGCCCTCCGCCTTCGCCCAGTCCAGCAAAGCCTGCGGGACGCCGTACTGCGCCGGGCAGGCCAGACGGAACTCGAAGTCGAAGCGCACGGCGGCGTGCGCCCAGCTCACCGCCACGTTGTTGCAGTCGCCGGTCCAGGCCACCACCCGCCCGCCGATCGGGCCGCGATGCTCCTCGAAGGTCATCACGTCGGCCATGATCTGGCAGGGGTGGGTCTGGTCGGTCAGGCCGTTGATGATCGGGATGCTGGCGTGGGCGGCCAGCTCGTGCACCCGCTCCTCGCCGGTCGTCCGCACCATCACCGCGTCGACGAAGCGCGACAGCACGCGCGCGGTGTCGCCGATGGTCTCGCCACGGCCGAGCTGCATGTCGTCGGGCTTCAGCACGACGACGTTGCCGCCGAGCTGGCGCATGCCGACCTCGAACGACACACGGGTGCGGGTCGAGGGCTTCTCGAAGATCAGCGCCAGCGTCTGGCCGGCCAGCAGGTCGGCGTGGGCGTTGCGGTCCTTCCTGAACGCGGCCTTGATGGCGACGGCGCGGTCGAGGATGCGGCGGAGCGTCTGCGAATCGAGCCGGTCGACGTCGAGGAAATGCCGGACGTTGCTCATGCCGTCCACTCCCGCGCGGTCTGGTCGAGGATGGCGACGGCCTCCTCCACCTGCTGTTCGGTGATGATCAGCGGCGGCAGCAGGCGCACGACGTTGTCGCCGGCGGGGACCGACAGCATTCCGTTGGCGCGCAGCTTCGCCACCACGTCGCCGACCGGCTGGGCCAGCTTCAGCCCGAGCAGCAGGCCCTGGCCGCGCAGCTCCAGGAAGAAGGCCGGGTGCCTGGCGATCAGATCCGTCAGCCGGCCCTGGAGGACGTCCGCGATGCGCTGCACGCCGTCGAGGAAGCCCGGTTCCAGCACGACATCGAGCACGGCGTTGCCGACGGCGGTCGCCAGCGGGTTGCCGCCGTAGGTCGAGCCGTGGGTGCCGGCGGTCATGCCGGACGCCGCGCGCTCGGTGGCGAGGCAGGCGCCGAGCGGGAAGCCGCCGCCGATGCCCTTGGCGATGGCCATGACGTCCGGCGTGATGCCGGCCCATTCATGGGCGAACAGCTTGCCGGTGCGCCCGACGCCGGTCTGGATCTCGTCGAAGAACAGCAGCAGGCCGAACTCGTCGCAGACCTCGCGCAGGCCGCGCAGGAACTCGACCGAGCCGGTGCGGATGCCGCCCTCGCCCTGGATCGGCTCGACGCAGATGCCGCCGGTCTCGGGCGTGATGGCGTTGCGCAGCTCGTTCAGATTGCCGAAGGCGACCTGGTCGAAGCCGTCGAGCAGCGGGCCGAAGCCCTTCACCAGCTTCTCCTGCTTGGCGGCGGAGATCGACGCCAGCGTGCGGCCGTGGAAGGCCTGCTCGAAGGTGATGATGCGGGTCTTCTGCGGGTTGCCGTTCTCGTAATGATACTTGCGGATCGTCTTGGCGCCGCACTCCCACGCCTCGGCGCCCGAGTTCGTGAAGAACACGGTGTCGGCGAAGGTCACCTCGGTCAGACGCTTGGCGAGGCTCTCCTGCCCGGCGACGCGGAACAGGTTGGAGGTGTGCCAGACCTTGTTCGCCTGCTCGGTCAGCGCCTTGATCAAGTAAGGATGCGCGTGCCCCAGGGCGTTCACCGCCACGCCGGCGGCGAAGTCGAGGAATCGTCGCCCGTCGGTCGCGTAGAGGTACGGACCTTCGCCACGCTCGAAGACGACATCGGCGCGGGCGTATGTGGGCATAACGACGGGGATCACGGCTTGGGCCTCCCAAAACGGAAAAGCCCGGCGGACATCCCTGTCCGCCGGGAAGCGGCAAATATCCGGAGATCGATAGGTTCTGTCAACGGATTGCGGCCGGAATCCTCGCGGATTCCAGTGGTTTCACGCCTTAAGCTTGTAACCGGTCTTGAACATGCGCCACGCCAGCCACCACAGCCCGGCGTTCACCCCCAGCATCACCGCGACCCCCAGCCACAGCGACCCGTCCGAGTGGCCGATGAAGCCGTAGCGGAAGCCGTCGATCATGTAGAAGAACGGGTCGAAATGGGCGATCCACCAGAAGACCGTCGGCAGCGTGTCGAGCGAATAGAAGGTGCCCGACAGGAAGGACAGCGGCGTCACCACGAAGTTGGTGACGGCGGCGATGTTGTCGAACTTCTCCGACCAGACGCCGCCGATCAGCCCGACCAGCGACAGCAGCATCGAGGCCATCACCGCGTGGAACAGGACGAAGCCGGGGTGCGGCATGTGCAGCGGCACGAAGGCCCAGATCGTCAGCCCGGTGACCAGCCCGACCACCACGCCGCGCGTGACACCGCCCAGCACGAAGCCGCTGACCAGCTCCATCGGCGACAGCGGCGGCATCAGGATGTCGACGATGTTGCCCTGGACCTTGGCGATCACCACGGAGGAGGATGTGTTGGCGAAGGCGTTCTGCACCATCGCCATCATCATCAGGCCGGGGGCCAGGAACTCCAGGTAGGGCGTCGGCCCGATCATCCGCACGGCCGAGCCCAGCGACAGGGCGAAGACCGCGTAATATAGCATCGTCGTCACCACCGGCGCCCAGACGGTCTGCTGGTGGACCTTGACGAAGCGACGCACCTCGCGGGCGTAGAGCGTCCAAAGGCCGATCCAGTTGACGGACCCGATGGCGCGCGGCATGGGAGGAAGGGGATGGGTCATCGCGTCACGATTTCACACAAGGGAAAGGCGACGGACTGTACGGTCCACCGACCGACCCGGCAACCACCGCCGCCACGAGGACAGCCATGACACGCGACACCCCGCCCTCCCCGCGCGATGCCCGGCCGGCGGCCAAACCCGTCAAGCGCGTGACCCCGCAGTATCTGGAGAACGCGGCGCTGCATTACCTGGAGCGCTTCGCCAGCTCCACCGCCAACCTGCGCGGCGTCCTGCTGCGCAAGGTCCGGCGCTCCGCCCAGGCCCACGGCACCGACCCGGAGGAAGGCGCCCGCTGGATCGAGGAGCTGCTGGCCCGCTACGTGCGCAGCGGCCTGCTGAACGACGAGACCTACGCGCGGATGCGCACGGAGAGCCTGCACCGGCGCGGCGCCTCGACCCGCGCCATCGCCCAGAAGCTGGCGGTCAAGGGGATCGGCCGCGACGAGGCGGACAAGGCATTGGAGACTCTGCGCGAGGATGTCGGACCGGACTTGGACCTGACGGCGGCGCTGGCTCTGGCCAGGCGGCGGCGACTCGGGGTCTACCGGCTGCCGGAGGCGCGGGCCGCGCACCGGGAGAAGGACATGGCGGCGCTGGGCCGCGCCGGATTCGGCTATGAGATCGCCCGCCGGGTTGTGGACGCCGAATCGCCGGAGGCTCTGCTGGAGGAGTGATACCGGCTCACGCCTGAGCTGACTCTCGGGCCGCATGGGATTCCCAAATTATAGCGAGCATGATTCACTGAAGCTCCACCGGGAGTGGGAGTAA
>NZ_JAGINM010000031.1 GCF_017876095.1 Azospirillum agricola | reverse complement strand
ACGCCTGGAACGCGCTCATCGCCGAAACCGGCCGCATCAAATCCCTCTGCTTCCCGCCTTGGCTCCAGAAGGTCATTTCATAGGAGAGGCGGTATCACCGGGCTGCGTCACCGACCCGGCCAGCGCCGGCGCGCCGAACCCTCCCAGGGCTGACAATCCCAACAATCCCAGGCCGGCCGCCACGCCGGTCCGCACCACAGTCCGCATTCTCGTGCAAATGCCGTTCAGCATCGTTTCGCGCCCTTTCTCTTGGCAGAGCTTGTCCCCCGGATCCCGGCCTTCGCCTCGCCTTCGAAACCCCCGCGTTCGGGAAGGCCCACAAGCGGCGGCCGGTTCGGCGCCCGGAAGCGCCTGGAGGCGCATACGGGGCAAAAAGGGGTGCGCGAACAATGGGACTTTCGACAATAATACCCGACCCACAACCTCCCTGTTCTTGCTGCATGCGCGAGACGTCCATGACACCGCCATCGCCGTCATGTCGATCGGTCAAGAGATCGGATGGCGATCCGACATCGTGATCTTATACAAAAGGACAACACATTGTTCTTTTGTTTTCATACCTCTCCGAAAAATCAATACAAAACCAATCGACCAATATCACCCATTGGAACAATGCAGTCGATTCGATCAAAAGAATCAAGTAATTCCATGATTGTGCATTGCACAGTCGAAAAGATGGACTCATAGTACTTTCGTTGAGCCTCTTCTTTTCAAAACTCGACGGGAGGACCTTGGACAAGCGCACGCAACACCCTCGAAAAGGGTGTTCTCCGCCGAAACCACAATCGGAAGCCGAAGACCCGGAGTCGTCTTCACTCCGTGCTGAACAGCCGCCCCAGCGCGTGGCTCAATTGCCGGGGGGTCACCGGCTTGTGGATGACGCCGAGTCCGTGCGCGGCGGCATCGCGCTCGCAGTCGGGGCCGGTCTCCCCGGTCAGGATCACGCCGGGCACCGGCTCCCGGCCGGGATCCTCGAACAGCGCCCGGATGCGCGCCACCGCCTCGGTCCCGGTGCGCCCCTCGCGCAGGCGGTAGTCGGCGACGACGATGTCGGGCCGCCGGGGTTTGCGGGTCAGCGCCTCGACCGCGCTGTCGGCGGAGCCGGCGACCAGCACCTCGTAGCCCCATTCGCGGAAGATCGTCTCCAGCCCGAGCAGGACGATGGCGTCGTCGTCGACCAGCACGGCGAAGCGTCCCCGCCCGGCCACCGCGTCGTCCGCCGCGCCGCCCGAAGCCGATTCCGTCCGTCCGGCCGGCACCGCCAGGGTGAAGGCGGTGCCCTTTCCCGGCACCGACCGGACGCCGACCGGATGGTCGAGAAGCTGCGACAGCCGGCGCACGATGGCCAGCCCAAGCCCGAGGCCGCGGTTGCGGTCCCGCTCCGGGTTGCCGACCTGGTGGAACTCCTCCCAGATGCGCTCCAGATGTTCGGACGGGATGCCGATGCCGGTGTCGCGCACCTCAATCAGCAGCCGGTCGCCGGCCCGGCGGCATTCGATGTCGATGCGCCCGGTCTCGGTGTAGCGCAACGCGTTCTCCACCAGATTGCGCACCATGCGGACCAGCAGCGTGCGATCGCTGCGCGCGGTGCCCCGGCAGGCCTCGACCCGCAGATCCAGCCCGCGCGCCGCCGCCACCGGCCGGTAGGAGGCGGCGATGTGCTCGAACAGCGGTTGCAGCGGCACGTCCTCGATCGACGGTTCGACGATGCCGGCGTCGAGCCGAGACATGTCGAGCAGGCTGTCCAGCAGATCCTTCAACGCGTCGAGCCCGCGCGCCAGATGCATCAGGGCGCTTTCGCCCCGGCTGCCCTGGACGTGCGGCTTCAGCACGTCGACGAACAGCAGCAGGGCCTGGAGGGGCTGGCGCAGGTCGTGGCTGGCGGCGGCGAGGAACTTGCCCTTGGCGATGCTGGCCTGCTCCGCCGCCTCCTTGGCGCGCAGCAGGGCGTCCTGGGCGGCGCGGCGGCCGGTGATGTCGCGGAAATAGACCGACAGGCCGGCGGCGCTGGGATAGATGCTGGCCTCGATCCACTGATGGACGACCGGGGACAGCGCCTCCACCGTCACCATGTGGTTCTCGCGCACCGCCTGGCGATGCGCCTCGAAGGGTTCGCTGCCCACCACCTCGGGGAAGGCGTCCCATATGACGCGGCCCAGCAGGGTGTCGCGCTTGCGGCCCCAGATCTGCTCGGCCTTGCTGTTGATGTAGGTGAAGCGCCAGTCATGGTCGAGCGTGTAGAAGGCGTCGCTGATGCTCTCCAGGATCTCGACCGTGCGGGCGTGCTGGGCCGCGGCGGCCTCCTCCGCCCGCTTGCGGGCGGTGATGTTGCGGAAGAAGCAGCCGATGCCCTCGGGGGTGGGGTGATAGCGGATCTCCACCCACAATTCCCGCCCGCCCCCCTCGAACCGCTTCTCCAGCGCGGTCGAGACGCGCTCCTCCATCGCGCGGCGACAGATCACCTCGACCTCGGAGCCGACCATCTCGGGCCAGATCTCCCACAGGCGGCGGCCGAGCACGGCCGAGAGCGGCAGATGGTCGAGTTCCTCGGCCCGGCGGTTCTGGTAGGTGACGCGGTACTCGCGGTCGATGGACAGGAACGCCTCGTCGATGCTGTCGAGCACGTCGGTCGCCCGCTGCTGGACCTCCTGGATGGCGTTCTCCACCGACCGCTCGCGCGTGCGGTCGTAGAGGATGCTCAGGAAGCCGCCTCCCTTGCCGTCCAGCAGCGGCAGGATGGTGGCAGCTCCCCAGAAGGCGGCCCCGTCCTTGCGGTGGAACCAGCGCTCGTCGCGGCACTGCCCCTCGGCCCGCGCGGCGGCGCGCAGCGCGGCGGGGATCCCGGCCTCGGCGTCCTCGGGCGTGTGGAAGACGACGCTGTCCTTCCCCAGGATCTCGGCCTCGCTCCAACCCAGGATGCGGGTGGCACCGGGATTCCAGCTCGTCACCCGCCCATTGGCGTCGAGAGTCACGATGGCGTGCTCGGTGGCGCTGTCGAGGATGGCGCGCAGCCGCCCCTCGCTCTCGGCGTGGGCGGAACGGCTGCGCTCCAGATCGTCGAGGGCGGCGCGCAGGTCGTCGTTCAGGCCGGCGATGGTCCGCAGATCGTCGGCCTTGGCGCCGGAGGACTCGACGACCCTCCGCAAGGCAGCGTTCTCCGCCTCCAGAACGGCAAGACGGGCACGCAGCGCATCCACGCCATCCCCGCCGGCATCGGGCTGTCGGGTGGGCGTAACAGGCGGTTCGGTCATCGGCACTCGAAGCAGGCGGGGCGTTTCCAGGCGTGCAGAGTGCGCAAGCTCGGGAGGATCTGTAAACTCGCCCAAAGGCGATATCTCGTCGGATCATCTCGGAGCGCCGTGGGCAAGGGCGCCGCGCCCCCTTCACGCCATGGACGCGATCGCCTTCATGAGAGCGCGAACGCCGGGATCGGGCACCTTGTCGCGGCGCAGCGCCAACCCCAGCGTCCGGGTCAGCGGCGGCGACAGGGGACGGACGGCGAAGCGCTCGCGGTCGCCCTCCCCCGCCACGGTGACCGCCGGCAGGATCGAGCGGCCGAGCCCGGCGGCGACCAGATGCTTGGTCGCCTCGACGTTGCCGAGCTCCATCGCCGGGCGCGGCCGCGCCCCGCCGGCGACGAACCAGGCGTCGATCACCGCCCGCATGGTGCCGCCGCGCTCGTAGAGGATCAGCGGGCCGGCGGCGACCTCCGCCGGGGATATGGCAACGCCGTCCGAACCGCCGGCGCGCGCGTCCACGGCGACCATCTCCTCGACGCGGACCGGCTCGATCGACAGGCCGGGACGCACGGCGGGCAGAGTCACCAGAGCGAGATCGAGCGTTCCGGCCTCCACCGAATCCAGGATCTCGGGCGTGTTGCCGGTCACGACGATGATCTCCAGACCGGGATGGTCGGCGCGCAAGGCCGCCAGCAGCGGCGGCAGCCGGTAGATGCAGGCGGTCGCCCCGGTGCCGATGCGCACGCGGCCGACCGCGCCGGCCCGGTGGCTCATCATGCGGGCGGCCGCCGCGTCGGCCTCGTCGCGCAGGCGGCGGACGAAGGGCAGCAGGTCGCGGCCGGCGGCGGTCGGCAGCGCCCGCTTGCCGACCCGCTCGATCAGGCGGACGCCGAAGCGCTTCTCCAGGTTGCGGATCTGCATGCTGACCGCCGGCTGGGTCAGGCCGAGCCGGGCGGCCGCCTCGGTGAAGCCGGCATGCTCCACCACGGTCGCGAAGGTCAGGAGCTGGTCGAGGTTCAGGCCGCGCATACCCACAGTCTTCCTTATGATCTTCATCAGATCAATAAATTTGCCTTTCAACTCTCCCCCGACGAAGCTGGGGCATGACCAAGACGCCCGCGCACCCCCGCCCCTCCACGCCCCTCTGGCTGATCCTGCTCTGCGCCAGCCGTTTCGGATCCTCGCTGGCCTTCATGGTC
Source organism: Azospirillum agricola (assembly GCF_017876095.1). Taxonomy (GTDB): domain Bacteria; phylum Pseudomonadota; class Alphaproteobacteria; order Azospirillales; family Azospirillaceae; genus Azospirillum; species Azospirillum agricola. The sequence continues at coordinate 59,973 of NZ_JAGINM010000031.1, read as the reverse complement.
TACGCCGGGGCGCTGATCCCGACGATGGGCGCCTGGGGCATGTCCGGTGGCGAGGCCGGCGGCATCCAGGCCGCCTTCAACATCGGCTACGCCCTGTCGCTGGTGCTCTCCTCCTGGTTCGCCGACAGCCTGGGCGCCAAGCGCGTCTTTTTGTGGTCGAGCTGGGCCACCGCGCTGACCGGGATGGCCTTCGCCTTCCTGGCGCGCGACGCCACCAGCGGGCTGGTCCTGTTCGCCCTGCTCGGCGCGACGCAGGGCGGCACCTACGCCCCCTCCATCATGCTGGTGGCCCAGGGGGTGCCGGCGGAACGGCGCGGGGCGGCGGTCGGCTGGCTGCTCGGCGCCGGGTCGCTCGGCTACTTCGCCTCCATCGCTCTGGCGGCGGGCCTGAGCGACCGCTTCGGCTACGAGGCCGCCTTCATCGCTTGCGGCCTGGGGCCGCTGCTGGCCCTGCTGACCGCCCTGCCCGGCCTGCGCGGACGCCCCAACCTCGTCGCCGGGAAACGGGCGGGCAGCCTGCGCGGCGCCTTCCGCTTCCTGTCCGACCGCCGCTCCTTCCTGCTGACCGCCGGCTACACCACCCATTGCTGGGAACTGCTGGGCATGTGGGCGTGGCTGCCGGCCTTCCTCACCGCCACCCTGTCCGGGCCGGGGGGCGCCGCGGGAGGGGCCGCAATGCAGGGGCTGTGGATCGCCGGGGCCATCCATCTGTCGGGCTTCCTGTCGTCGCTGACCATGGGGCGGGCGTCCGACCGGCTGGGCCGGCGGGCCGTGCTGCTGGCGATGGGGCTGCTGGGCGCCGCCTGCTCGCTCGCCATCGGGTGGATGGAGGCGCTGCCGGTCTGGTTGATCCTGCCGGTCGCCGCCCTCTACGGCTTTTCCGCGCTCGGCGATTCGCCCGTGCTGTCCACCGCGATGACCGAATCGGTCGAGCCGGGCAGCCTGGGGGCGGCGCTGGCGGTGCGCTCCATCCTCGGCTTCGGCGCCGGCGGCGTGGCGCCGCTGGCGGTCGGGCTGGTGCTCGACGGCGCCGGTGCCGGTTCGGGCTCCGCCTGGGGCTGGGGTTTCGCCCTTCTCGGCGTCGGCGGCGGGTTGGCGGCCGCCTGCGCCGCCCTGCTTCCCGCCGACCGTCCCGCACCGAGCCTTCGGAGTTGACCGCCGTGACCCGCGTCCCTTCCCTTTCACCCCTCCCCCACCCCATCCTCGTCCGTCCGTCGCGCGACGAGGACGTCCCGGCCATCGCCGCGCTCTACGCGCACCATGTGCGGACCGGCACCGCCTCCTTCGAGGAGGTTCCGCCCGACGCCGCCGAGATGGCGCGCCGGCGGGCCGACATCCTGGCGCGCGGCCTGCCCTATCTGGTGGCGGAGTGCGATGGCGCGCTCGCCGGCTACGCCTACGCCGGGCTGTACCGGACGCGCAGCGCCTACCGCTTCACCCTGGAGAACTCGGTCTATGTCGATGCCGGGATGGCGCGGCGCGGCGTCGGCCGGGCGCTGCTCATGCCGCTGATCGGGATCTGCGAGGCGGCCGGCTACCGGCGGATGATCGCGGTGATCGGCGGCAGCGACAACCAGGGCTCCATCGGGCTGCACGCGGCCTGCGGCTTCCGTCCCGCCGGACTTCTGCCGGGAGCCGGCTTCAAGTTCGGGCGCTGGATCGACAGCGTCCTGATGGAGCGGCCGCTGGGCGCCGGGAACGAGACCCCGCCGGAGGAGGTGCGGGGCTAGAGCCTGTTCGACACCTATTCTTTGGCCCTTCCCAAACCATCGTCATGCCCGAACCTGGTCCGGGCATCCATGACCGCACTCCTTGGAAGGCGGCGGAACATGGAATCAAGCTCGGCCATGACGAGAAGGAAAACTTCAATCATAGGCCAGCAGTTCGTCCGGATCGATCCGCTTCGATGTGAACGCGGGCTTGGCCGGCGGAGCGGCGGGCAGCACGTCCATCGGCGGGATGCGCACCTCGACCGGGGGTTCCGAGCCCGGCACCGGGCGGTGCAGGTCCAGCACGGCCAGCAGCGTCAGCAGGGCGAGCGCCAGCGCGACCACCAGCAGGCGGCGATCGACCTCTCCGGTTCCGCCCCGCTCCTCCCGCCCGTCCCGGTCCAGCAACGCCATGTCACGTCCTCCTTCGCTTCCCTGGCCGATCCGTCGCCCGGCTGGGTGAGATGCCGCTTTCAAACTTGATCGATGCGGCGAAAGGCCACAATCTGGCTTTCGCGCAGTCAGCCTTCGGCCATACCGAAGGCTGACGTCCCGCCAGACACCGCCGTCCGGATGCCCCGCCTTGCGCTTCGACCTGACCGACCTGCGGCTGTTCCTGCACGTCGCCGAAACCGGCAGCATCACCGCCGGGGCCGAGCGCAGCGCCATGGCGCTCGCCTCGGCCAGCGCGCGCATCCGCGGGATGGAGGAGGCGCTGGGCATCCCCCTGCTGGAGCGTGGCCGGCGCGGCGCCCGCCCGACCCCGGCCGGGCGCGCCGTCGTCCACCACGCCCGGCTGGTGCTGCACCAGCTGGAGCGCATGCGCGGCGAGCTGAACGAATACGCCAAGGGCCTGAAGGGCCATGTCCGGCTGCTGTCCAACACGGCGGCGATCAACGAGTTCCTGCCCGACGCGCTGGCCGGCTTCCTCGCCGCCAACCCCAACATCGACATCGACCTGGAGGAGCGCCCGAGCCACGCCATCGTCGAGGCGGTGGCCGCCGGGCTGGCCGACCTCGGGGTCGTCGCCGACATGGCCGACCTCGCCGGGCTGGAGAGCCGGCCCTTCCGCAGCGACCGGCTGGTGCTGGTGATGCCGCACGGCCACCGGCTGGCCGGCCGGACGGAGGTCGCCTTCGCCGAGGTGCTCGACGAGCCCTTCGTCGGACTCAGCTCCGGCAGCGCCTTGCAGGAGTATCTCAACAGCCTCGCCGCGCGGGTCGGACGCAGCCTGTCCTTCCGCGTGCGCGTGCGCGGGCCGGTCGCGCTGTGCCGGCTGGTCGAACGCGGCGTCGGCATCGGCATCGTGCCGGAGATGGCGGCGCTGCGGGCGCGGGAATCCTCCGCGCTCCAGGTGGTCCCGCTGTCCGATCCATGGGCGCCGCGCGTTCTGCTGCTGTGCGCGCGGCGCTTCGACGGGTTGTCGGCCCATGCCCGGCGATTGGTCGAAGATCTTACGGCGGAAGCGCCTTTTCCCACTACATAATCCGGATTAGTCAGATATACTGCCGTTAATTTGTCGTCGAATTGTCAGTGTTACGGTGGTACTACCAGACAAAACATTGTCTGGGAGAAAAGCACCATCATGCGTACGGCGACGAAGGATCTGGCGGGCGACATGCGCAAGCAACTGGCCGAGCTTGTGCGCAGCCGGGTACCGAACGCACGGGCGGAACGCTTCGTGCAGCGCTTCTACGGCAACGTGCCGCCGGACGATTTCCTGCGCTCGACTCCGGAGCAGCTCTATGGGGCGGCGCTGGCGATGTGGCAGTGGGGGCAGCAACGGCAGCCCGGCGTCGCCCGCGTGCGCGTCTACTCGCCGCGCCTCGACGAGCATGGCTGGCAGTCCGACCGCTCGGTGGTGGAGATCGTCAACGACGACATGCCCTTCCTCGTCGATTCGGTGACGGCGGAGCTGAACCGCCAGGGCGTCACCGTGCATCTGGTGATCCACCCGGTGGTCCGCGTCGTCCGCGACGCGGGCGGCCGGCTGGAGGAGCTGCTGGAACCGGGCGATGACCGTGCCTCCGAAAAGGAGGGGGACGCCCGCGACGAATCCTTCATGCACTGCTCGATCGATCCGCAATCCGACCCGGCGGCGCTGGCACGCCTGCGCGACGGGCTGGAGCGCGTGCTGGCCGACGTGCGCGCCGCCGTCGAGGATTGGGAGCCGATGCGCGAGCGCGTCCGCGCCGCCCGCGACGACAGCGCCCGCGCGCCCGACCCGGCCGACGCGGCGGAGACCGCCGATTTCCTGACCTGGGTCGATGCCGGCAACGTCACGCTGCTGGGCAGCCGCCATTACGACGCGGCGCCCGGCCGCAGCCCGGACGAGCCGTGGCTGGAGCTGGTCGAGGGCAGCGGACTCGGCGTGCTGCGCGATCCCGAGGTGACGGTGTTCGACGAGCACGGCCACGCCGCCGTGCTGCCGGCGGAGATCCGCGCCTTCCTGCACCAGCCGCGCCCGCTGCTGGTGACCAAGGGCACCCGGCTGGCCACCGTCCACCGCGCCGTGCCGCTCGACGCCATCCTGGTCAAGCGCTTCGACGCCGACGGCAAGGTGGTCGGCGCCCTGCTGACGGTCGGGCTGTTCACCTCCGTCGCCTACAACCGCAGCCCGCGCGAGATCCCCTTCCTGCGCCGCAAGGTCGCCGACGTGATGGCGATGGCCGGCTTCGACCCGCAGGGGCATGACGGCAAGGCGCTGCTGAACATCCTGGAGACCCACCCGCGCGACGAGCTGTTCCAGACCCCGGTCCCGGAGCTGTTCGAGACCGCGCTCGGCATCCTGCACCTTCAGGAGCGCCAGCGGCTGGCCCTGTTCGTCCGCCGGGATCCGTTCGAGCGCTTCGTCTCCTGCCTCGTCTTCGTGCCGCGCGACCGCTACGACACCAACCTGCGCCGCAAGATCCAGGCGCTTCTGGAGGCGGCCTACAAGGGGACCTGCGCCGCCACCCACACCCAGCTCTCCGACAGCACGCTGGCCCGCCTGCACCTGATCATCCGCACCGAGCCCGGCGCCATCCCGGTGGTGGACGTGCCGGAGCTGGAGATGCGGCTGGTCCAGACGGCGCGGAGCTGGGGCGACCTGCTGCGCGACGCGCTGGTCGACGCCCATGGCGAGGAGGCCGGCAACGCCCTGCTGCGCCGCTACGCCGACGCCTTCCCGGCCGGCTACCGCGAGGACTTCACCGCCGAGGTCGCCGTCCACGACATCGGCCGCATCGAGCAGGCGGTGGCGCAGAAGCGCCTGGGCATCACCCTGTTCCGCCCGCTGGAGGCGGAGGAGCACGAGCTTCACGTCAAGATCTACCACCAGGGCAGCCCGGTGCCGCTGTCCGACGTGCTGCCGATGCTGGAGCACATGGACCTGAAGGTCATCACCGAACAGCCCTACGACGTCACCTCCGCCGGCGGCGAGCCGCCGGTGTGGATCCACGACTTCTCGGCGCGCAGCCAGACCGGCACCCCGGTCGATTGCGTCCAGGTCAAGGAGACCTTCCAGCAGGCCTTCGCCGCGGTGTGGGACGGGCGGATGGAGGATGACGGGCTCAACCGGCTGATCCTGCGCGCCGGGCTGACGGGACGCGAGGTGGTGGTGCTGCGCGCCTACGCCAAGTTCCTCAAGCAGGCCCGCTTCGCCTACGCCCAGGACACGGTGGAGGCGACGCTCGCCGCCCACCCGCAGACCGCCCGCCTGATCGCCCGGCTGTTCAAGGCCCGCTTCGATCCGAAGGACCGGTCGGACGAGGCGCCGATCCTCCAGGCCATCGACCAGGCGCTCGACGCCGTGACCAACCTCGACGACGACCGCATCCTGCGCCGCTTCGTCACGCTGGTCCGCGCCACGCTCCGCACCAACGCCTACCAGAGTGCCGCCGACGGCGAGCCCAAGCCCTACCTGTCCCTCAAGTTCGACAGCGGCGCCATCGACGAGCTGCCCCTGCCCCGCCCCTGGGTCGAGATCTTCGTCTATTCCCCGCGCATGGAGGGCGTCCATCTGCGCGGCGGCAAGGTCGCCCGCGGCGGCATCCGCTGGTCCGACCGGCGCGAGGATTTCCGCACCGAGATCCTCGGCCTGATGAAGGCCCAGATGGTGAAGAACTCGGTCATCGTGCCTGTGGGATCCAAGGGCGGTTTCGTCGTCAAGCGGCCCCCGCCTCCGGGCGCCAGCCGCGAGGCGGTCCAGGCCGAGGGCATCGAGTGCTACAAGCTGCTGATGCGCGGCCTGCTCGACGTCACCGACAATCTGGCCGCCGACGGTGCGGTGGTCCCGCCAAAGGACGTGGTGCGTCACGACACCGACGATCCCTATCTCGTCGTGGCCGCCGACAAGGGCACCGCGACCTTCTCCGACATCGCCAACGGGGTGTCGGTCGACCACGGCTTCTGGCTCGGCGACGCCTTCGCGTCGGGCGGCTCGGCCGGCTACGACCACAAGGCGATGGGCATCACCGCGCGCGGCGCCTGGGAATCGGTCAAGCGGCATTTCCGCGAGATGGGCACCGACATCCAGACCACCGACTTCACCGTCGTCGGCGTCGGCGACATGTCGGGCGACGTCTTCGGCAACGGGATGCTGCTGTCGAAGCACATCCGCCTGCTCGCCGCCTTCGACCACCGCCACATCATCCTCGACCCCGATCCCGACGCGGCGGCGAGCTGGGAGGAGCGCAACCGGCTGTTCGCCCTGCCCCGCTCGTCCTGGGCCGACTACGACCGCTCCAAGCTGTCCAAGGGCGCGATGATCGTCGAGCGTTCGGTGAAGACCGTGGAGCTGACGCCCGAGGTGCGCGCCCGCTTCGCCATCGAGCAGAGCCACATCGCCCCGGTCGAGCTGATGCGCCGGCTGCTGACGGCCCAGGTCGACCTGCTGTGGTTCGGCGGCATCGGCACCTACATCAAATCGTCCGACGAGAGCCACGCCGAGGCCGGCGACAAGGCCAACGACGCGCTGCGCGTCGACGGCCGCGACCTGCGGGCGCTGGTCGTCGGCGAGGGCGCCAACCTCGGCGTCACCCAGCGCGGCCGCATCGAGGCGGCCCAGAAGGGCGTCCGGCTGAACACCGACGCCATCGACAATTCGGCCGGCGTCGACACCTCCGACCATGAGGTGAACATCAAGGTTCTGCTCGGCGACGTCGTCGGGCGCGGCGATCTGACCACCAAGCAGCGCGACCAGTTGATGGCGGCGATGACCGACGAGGTGGCGGCGCTGGTGCTGGCCGACAATTACCGGCAGACCAGCGCGCTGACCGTGGCCCAGGCGCAGGGTGCCGCGGCGCTGGAGGCGCAGGCGCGCTTCATCCGGTCGCTGGAGAAGGCCGGGCGCCTGAACCGCGCCATCGAGTATCTGCCGAGCGAGGAGGAGCTTTCGGAACGGATGGCGGAGCGCCGCGGCCTGACGCGGCCGGAGCTGGCGGTGCTGCTGGCCTACGCCAAGATCACGCTGTACGACGACCTGCTGGCGTCCGACCTGCCGGACGACCCGGCGATGGCCGAGGATCTGCTGCGCTACTTCCCCAAGCCCCTGCGCGAGGGCCAGGGCGAGGCGATCGCCCGGCACCGTCTGCGGCGCGAGATCGTGGCGACCCAGGTCACCAACAGCCTGGTCAACCGGGTCGGCCCGACCTTCGTCAAGGAGACGATGGAGAAGACCGGCCTCGGCCCCGCCGACGTCGCCCGCGCCTACGCCATCGTCCGCGACGTCTTCGCCCTGCGCCCGCTGTGGGACGCCATCGACGCGCTCGACAACCGGGTTCCCGCCGCCCTCCAGACGGCGCTGGTGCTCGACACGGTGCGGCTGATGGAGCGCACGGTCGCCTGGTTCCTCGCCCACGCCGCCCACCCGCTCGACATGGCGGCCGAGACCGCCGCCTTCCGTCCGGGGGTGGAGGCGCTGACCGCCAGCCTCGACCGCGTGCTCGACGCCGAGGAGGCCGGCCGGCTCGCCGCCCGCGTGACCGAGGCCACCGGCCAGGGCGTGCCGGAGGATCTGGCCCGCCGGATCGCCGCCCTGCCGGTACTGGCCGCCGCCCCGGATCTGGTCCGCATCGCCGAACGGGCCGGACGAGACGTCAGCGCCGTCGCCTCGGTCTATTTCGGGCTGGGCCGGCGTTTCGGACTGGAATGGCTGCGCGACCGCGCCAGCGGCTCCAAGTTCGACAACCATTGGCAGCGTCAGGCGATCGCCGCCATCGTCGACGACCTCTTCGCCCACCAGAGCGCGCTGACCGTCCGCGTCCTGGAAAGCGAGGCCGGCGAGGAGGCCGCCGTCGAATCCTGGATCGCCCGCCGCCGCCCGGTGGTCGAGCGGGTCGAGCAGCTCCTGGCCGAGCTGCGCGCCCAGCCCGCCATCGATCTGGCCATGCTGGCTGTCGCCAACCGGCAATTGCGCGGCCTCATCGCCGGCTGATCGCGCATCGCCGGCTTTCACGGTTCGGACCTTTCCCCGGCTCGTCCCGGGGGACGGTTTGAAGCGCCGGTGCCCTTCCGGCACGTCCGGGCTCCGGTTGCAGCTCTCCTGACTTGGGCGGATTCGGGCGACCGGATCCGCCCTATTTCTGTCCGGCGCGGGCAGCGCCAAGGCGGTCTGCCGGCGGGCGCGCTCCTCCTCCCGCTCCCGCGAGCGGCGGCGCTGCTCCTCGGTGCGCAGCCGCAGAGCCTGCTCCTGCCGCAGGCGCGCGGACAGGCGGCGCAGATCCCCCACCCGGCGGGACGCGGCCGGCATCGGCGCCGCGTCGAGCGCCGCGCGGAAATCGCCCAGCGTCGGAAAGCGGCTCCAGCCGCTGCGGAATCCGGCCCAGACGGCGCGGAAGGCCGCCACCCAGCGCTCCGCCGGCCATTCCGCCATCGCCACCACGTCGGCCTCCAGAAGGTCGGCGTCCGGCAGTTCCAGGGCGAAGCGTTCGGCCAGCTTCTCCAACCCGGTCAGCACATTGTCCAACCCGATGCAAGGCGCCAGCCCGTCGATGGCGGCGTCCACCCGGTCGGCCAGGGCGGCGATCTCCGCCACCGCACGATCCTGGAGTTCGAACCGCAGATCGGCGACCTCAAGCCGGGCCAGCGAGACGAGCGCGCAGGGCAGCGAGGGTGTCGCGATTGCGGGCAGCCAGCCCGGCTCCGTTCCGCTCGGCTCCCCGATGGAGATGGGCGGGGCCGGTGACGGGGGGCAGGGCGGCGGAGGCATCGGCGGGGCGGTGGAAACGGCGTTCATGACGGGCATCCCGGCGGGGCGAGGAGGGCGGTGTGGCGGGGGCGACCAGTTCGCGGGCGATCCAGCGGCGCCACGCGGCGCTGGGGTCGGCCGGGAGGTAGCCGTTGCGGCCATGGGCCTTGCGGCACCACGCCACGAACTTGGCGGTCACGCCGGCGGGGTCGACGTCCGGACGTTCGACCCCGGCCCAGGCGATGTCCTCGGCGGTCGGGGCCCAATCGGTCGGCAAGGCTTCGTCCGACATTCCCGCTCCCCTCCCGTGGAAGGAGGAGGATTCAGGATTCCCAGTTCCTTTAGGGGAGTCAGCGGGAAGACCGCCGCTGTCAGCCGGCTGACAGGACGTGCCGGAGATTCCATCGGCGGCGCCGGTCAGCTCGTAGAGGAATCCCCGGTAGCCACGGCGGCTGCGCGCCGCGACCAGGGCCACCGGCGGCTCCTGGAGCGTCTTCAGGATCGCGTTGATCCAGGCACGGCTCTGCCGCAGCTCCTCGGCGAGTTCGCCCTGGGTGGCCGTGCAGATTCCATCCCCGCCGGCGTGCGCGTAGAGCGCCGACAGGACAGCGATATCGGCGGCCTGGACACCGGGCACGGTCGTCCAGCGCCGGTACATCTCGATGTACGGCTTCATGACAAGCCCTTTGTCGTTCCAATCCGAAGAGACGGAGACAAAGGGATGGCGTCGACGGACTCTCGCGAATCCGCTTGGCTTTCCGCACCTGCCCTGACATCATGGAGTCGCCAAACAGCCAGATGTGGGGTGGTCGGGTGTCCCTCGGTCTCCTCCGTCCGACACGAAGGGCCCGGAGCAATCCGGGCCTTTTGTGTTTTCGGAGCGTGCGTTGCTCCACTAGCTCATCGTCGTCTCCGTTGCGGCGCCGCGGGCCTGGGCCGGGGCGCGAAAAATCCCGAAAAAGGGCGTTGTCCGCCCCTTGTGGGAAATGTGTACGTGGCGTTGCGATCCTGTCCACGGTCTTAACGAAAAGCGTCCCGTCCCGGATCCGCCGGCGTCCGGCGTCGGCGATTCCAGGGGAATCAACGCTTTGATCGGGATTCATCGGCAAGGCCGGATCGCGAACGTCGCCGTTCCGCCGAAAGATCCGGCCGCTGGTGTCGCCGTTCCGCCGAAAGATTCTTTGAGCGCCGGAGCCGGCTTTCGCCGTTCGGGGGAGGCAAACGTCGCCGTTCTGCCGAATGATGGCGGCCGAATCCGGGCGGCGGGTGAGTCGGGCTGCCGGAATCGCCCGAGAATCGGGGCGGCCGGCCGCGCGGGGAACGTCGCCGTTCTGCCAGTGCCGAAGGGTTTTGCGTCGGCTTTGCTGGTCTCTAGAGACGTTTCTGCAATAAAAACCTATGTTTGTCAGTGACTTACCAATGAGTGCCGGGATTGGGCGGATCGTTGGACGGCAGAACGGAGACGCTTCCGGTGCGGTCCGAACGGGCATGCCGGCCGGCCGGTGCCCGGCCGTCGCGGACGCGGTCGTCCAAAAACTGGCAGAACGGCGACGTTGCTTGCGGGGGATCGGAATGGGGAGCCGGTCCGGCCCCGGGAATCTTTCGGCAGAACGGCGACGTTTGGGCTTCGGCAGTGGAACAGGGCGGCAGGCTGTCCGATTATGATCTGAACCATGGGCACAGGCGGGCACCCGTCGCCGCGCCCGTGGCCGAGCGGAGAGACGGCATGACCCAGACCACCAACCACGCGGCCACCCACGCGGAACTTCTCGACCGGCCGCTGCAATTGGCGTTGCGGCTGGACTCGCCCTTGACCGGCGACGTGCAGAACGACCGCCACATGATGGTCTACAGCCTGTTCGGCCTGTCCAAGGACAAGGTGGAGGCGTTGCCGACCTACGACGACGGCAAGGTGCGCATCGAGGTGCGGGCGCCCAAGAATGTCGGCGTCGCGACGATCTGGGACAAGGCGGTGCTGCTCTACGCCATCTCGCTGCTGCGCGAGAAGATGGAACAGGGCAAGGCGGCGGCCAAGGCGGGCGAACTGCACTTCACCACCAGCGACCTCCAGCGCATCGTCGGCAAGACCGCCGGCGGCAGCGCCTACGACAAGATCGAGGGTGCGCTGGAGCGGCTTCAGGGCACCCAGATCAAGACCAACCTGGAGACCGGCGGCGAGGGCGAGACGGGCGCCTTCTCGTGGATTTCCGATTACAAGCTGCTGTACCAGCGCAAGAAGGACGGCGAGCGCGCGGTGCGCGGCCTGAAGCTGACGCTGTCCGGCTGGGTGGCGCGGGCGGCGCTGGGCCACAATCTGCTGAGCTACGACGACGAGTATTTCGGCCTGAAGCCGGTGGAGAAGCGGCTCTACGAGATCGCGCGGGCGCATCTTGCGCGCGGCAACGCCTTCTGGATGGCGCTGGAGCCGCTGCGCAAGCGGGTCGGCTCGGACAACGACCTGCGCAAGTTCAAGAACGCGCTGAATCCGGTTCTGGAAGCCGGCCGCATCCCCGGCTACGGCGTCCGCATCGTCGAGGCGGCCGAGTACAAGGAGGTGATGAAGGCGCGGGGGGCCGTGCTCGGCCGCGTGCTGAACGCCGATCTGCCGGTGCTGTTCTGGCGCAAGGACCATGGCCCGGCGCCCTCCTGGATCGACGCGCCGAAGGTCGAGTATGACGAGACCGTGTGACGAACGGAAACGCCGCCGGTAGACACCCGTTGCCGCAGTGGCGACGACTTGCTAGTGTCCGACCGACTTGAGCGGTGCGGCGGAGGTTTCGGTGACGGGCGAGGAATTGAAGGCGTTGCGGGAACGGCGCGGCCTGACCCAGACGCAGATGGCGGCGTTCGTCAATGAGCTGACCGGCCGCAAATACGACAAGCAGCGCCTGAGCAAGTGGGAAACCGGCAAGGAGGCCATGCCCCGCGACGTGCTCGGCCGCCTGCTGCTGCTGGCGCTGGAGCGTCCGGCGACCGAGGCGCCGCGCGCCGGCACGATCATCGCCATCGGTTTGCAGAAGGGCGGCACGGCGAAGACCGCGACCTCGATCAACCTCGCCTTCCTGCTGGCGCGGGCCGGCAACCGGGTGCTGCTGGTCGACGCCGACCCGCAGGGCAATGCCACCGTCCATGTCGGCGTGCCGCAGGCCGACGTGGTGGCGCTGACCGAGGCCGGGCGGGTGCTGTACCACGCGCTGATGGGCAAGGCGCCGCTCTCCGCGGTCATCCGCCCGACCGGCGTCGCCGGTCTGGACGTGGTGCCGTCGAGCATCGCCCTGGCCAGCGCCGACACCGAGCTTCCCGGCAACCTGACCAACGCGCAGACCGCGCTGGCCGAGCTGCTGGACGGGGTGCGCGCCGACTACGACGTGATCGTCATCGACTGCGCCCCCAACCTCGGTGCCGTCACCATCAACGCGCTGACCGCCGCCGATTACGTGCTGGTGCCCTGCCAGGCCGAGCCGCACGCCATCCTCGGCGTCAGCGCCTTCCTCGACACGGTGGCCAAGATCCAGCGGCGCCTGAACCCGCGCCTGGAGATCCTCGGCATCCTGCCGACCATGGTCAACCCGCGCCAGACCCAGGACAAATCCTCGCTGGAGGACATCAACCGGCTGTGGGGGGCCGAGCGACGGGTGTTCCCGCCGGTGCCGCGCGCCACCATCTACGCCCAGGCGGCGGGGGCCAACGTCATCACGCTCGACGCCGACATCGGCGCCCCCGGCGTGGAGAGCTACGCCGCCATCGCCACCGCCCTGCTGACCGCCACCGGACGCCTGCGGGAGACCGTCGATGCCGCCTAAGAAGCTGACCCGCCAGACCGTCGCGACGGTGCTCCAGGCCAAGGACACCGGCTCCGCCCCCGAAACCGACCGCCTGTTCGGGTTGAGCGGCGTGCTGCCCCGGCTGGTCGAGGCCGATCTGGCGGCGATCGACGACAACCCGGATCAGCCGCGCACGGTGTTCGACGACGAGTCCCTGCGCTCGCTCGCCGATTCCATCGCGCGGCACGGCCTGCAACAGCCGGTGCTGGTCCAGGAGGGTGCGGAGAAGGGACGCTACCGGCTGATCGCCGGCGAGCGTCGGTTGCGGGCGCACCGTCTGCTCGGCCGCCCGACCATCGCGGCGATCATCACCAAGGGCCGACCCGAGGAGATCGCGCTGATCGAGAACGTCCAGCGTGTCGATCTCGACGCCATCGATCTGGCGCGCGGCCTGACCCAACTGATCGAGGCCCATGGCTACACCCAGGCCGAGGTCGCCGGTGCCGTCGGCTGTTCGGAAGCCGAGGTGTCGAAGCGCCTGAAGGTGCTCACCCTGCCCGAGGACATTCTGGCCGATTACCGGACGAACCCGGACGCGGTGTCGCGCTCCGCCCTGGTCGAGCTGGCCTTCGTCGAGGATCCCGCGCAGATCCGGGCGCTCTGGCAATCGGCCCGCACCGGCGGGCTGACGGTCAGCGCCGTGCGCGCGGCACGCCCCTCGGCGAGCCGCGCGGCGGCGGAGCCGCTGCAAGTGCTGGGCAAGGCGATCAATCGCATCGACAAGGATCTGGCGGCCATCGGCAGCGTCGGCGACGCGCTCCAGAAGGAGCATCGCGACCGGCTGCGGGCCCTGCGGGACCGGATCGACGGCCTTCTGGAAGGGTGACCGCCGCTTTCGAAGTCGAAAGCGCGCGAGGGTTGTTTTGGTGTTTTTCTTAAACAAGAAGTTGTGTTTCGATCTCGAAAGCCGGTCTCGGGTGGGCGGGTGAGGTGACCGCGCCGGCCGTTCGTGCTACATCAGGATGGTTCCGTCCACGGGTCATGGTCTTCTGACATGCCGGCTGTCCATCGACGCCACTTCCTCGGTCTGCTGGGAACGGCCGCCGCGCTGTGGGCCGGACCGTCGGCGGTGGCGAACGCCGCCGTGGCCGGCGCCCTGCGGATCGGCATCAAGTCCCTGCCCGCCTCGCTCAACCCGCTGACCGTCAACGATCTGGTGGCGCGTCAAATCCTCGGCTCCATGTATGAAAGCCTGACCAGCATCGACCCGAACGGCCGGGTCCTGCCCGGTCTGGCGCTGTCCTGGGACGCCGAGGCCCAGGCGACCCGCTGGCGGCTGCGCCTGCGCGATGGCGTCCGCTTCCACACCGGGCGTCCCTTCACCGCGCGCGACGTCAAGCGCACCTTCGAAGCGGCTCTGGCGACCGAGGGAGCGAACTTCGCCGTGCTCGCGCTGTCGAAGGTCCAGGGCTTTCGCGAGCTGCGCGAACGGACCGCCACCGACCTGCGCGGCGTCACCGTGGTCGACGATCTCACTCTGGAGGTGGTCTGCGACGAGCCCTGCGCCACCTTCCCCTTCGCCCGCTTCAACATCCTCGACACCCAGGCCATCGCCGAGGCGGGCCCGGCCTGGTATCGGACGATGTCGGCGGGAACCGGCCCCTACCGGCTGACCGGAAGCACGGAAGGGATCCGGGTCGATGTCGAGGCCAGCTCGCACTGGCGCGGCGGCGCCCTGCCCTTCGAGCGCGTGTCCTTCCTGGCGACCGGCATCGGCAACGACGGCATCACGCTGTTCAACGACAGCCAGATCGATTTCTCCTTCGTCGACACCGACGCGCTGCGCGCGGTCATCGACGATCCGGGTTTCAAGCGGGCGCTGATCTCATGCCCGCGCATGCAGATGCGGGCGGTGGCGCTCGACCCGCGCCGTGTGAGGGCGTTCGGCGATGTCCGCGTCCGCCGGGCGATGTCGCTGCTGATCGACCGCGAGGCGATGGCCGAGCGCTTCTTCCGGGGGGTGGCGCGGGTCCACAACGGCGTCGTGCCGCCGGCCCTGCTCGCCAACGAGCGGCTGGAGTCCCTGGCCTACGACCCGGACGCCGCCAAGGCGCTGCTCGCCGAAGCCGGCCATCCGGACGGGCGCGGCATCGAGCCCTTCACCGTCAACGTCCTGCCGGAATACCGGCGGGAGTTCGTCTATTACGTGTCGCAGTGGAACAACCACGGCATCCCGGCCAAGCTGGTAATCGCGCCCCGGCAGGAGTTCATCGCGCGCTCGCGGCGGCGCGACTACGACGCCTTCCTGTTCGGCTGGACCGCGACCTACCCCGATCCGATGAATTTCCTGGACGAGCTGTTCTCCAGCCGCAGCCGCTTCAACCCGGTCGGCTGGTCCAGTCCCGAGTTCGACGGACTTGTCGAGAAGGCCATGGCCCTGGCGGATTCGGAGCAGCGCGCGGCGGCCTACAAGGAGGCCGAACGCATCGTCATGGACGATCTGCCGCTGATCCCGCTTGTGGTTCCGGATTACGTGGCGTTGCGCAGCAACGCCCTGAGCGACAATTTCATCACCCCGTTCGGCGGCATGAACTTCGCCTGAGCGACGGCGCCCGGATCGGGGACGGGTGGACGCGGGGCAGGGGGCGAAAAAAACCCCTGCGCCGCGCGAGCGGGCAGGGGTGTGTTGCGTTTGGCCCCTTGCCGCCTCCCCTCGGAGGCGTGGGGCGTCAAGCGGCGTGGCTGGGACCTTCGGCTTGGCGCAGGCAATCCGCGGGCTTGGCTTCCCGCAGGCAGTCGGCGCTCTTGGCCTCGCGCAGGCAATCCGCGGGCTTGGTTTCCCGCAGACAATCGGCGGGCTTGGCCTCACGGAGGCAATCCGCCGGCTTCGCCTCGCGCAGACAGTCAGCACCCTTGGCCTCGCGCAGGCAGTCCGCGCCCTTGGCTTCCCGCAGGCAGTCGGCGTTGGCCGGGGCCTCGAACAGGCGGGCGCTGTCGCGACGGGCGGCGGCCATGCGGTCGGCCGCCACGGTGACGCCGTTGTGATGCAGATACTCGCCATAGACCGCGTCGCAGAAACGGACGTAGGCGCGGGTGTCGGCGACGATGAATTCGTGCCAGAGGTCGTCGCAGGCCGCCGACGGCGGAACGATGTCCATCTCCGGATGCTCGGCGCAGGCCAGCAGGAAATCCTTGAGCTGGTCCAGCGCGATGGCGGCCGTCCGGTCGCTCATGCCGGCCGCGACGGCGCGGGTCACGACGTAACCGAAGTCGAACCCTGCGATGATGTCGCGAACCCGCTGCGCGTCGGTCTTGGCCTGGATGGGCATCACATGTCCTCCGTGTTTGTTCCTGCCGGTATCCGGCCTTGGCATCCGGATGCCGCACCAGATGCTGGAGCAATGGCGCACGCGGAGCCTGCGCCATTTTCAGGACATCAACAAGATACCCAATCTTAGTGGTTTGCCCTTATCGGGAAGGCTACTTCGAAGGTTGGATGACCGACAGAGGTCTTTCCCGCTTGGCCATCTGACCAATGAGTGTGGAGAGGCGGTCGGGCAGGATCGGCTTGGCGACCACGGCAATGCCGAGGTCGCCGGCCCGCCGCATCACCTCCCCGTCGAGCCGGCCGGAAATCAGGATGGCGGGGACGCGGGCTTCCAGCAGGGACCACACCTGGGTGATGAAGTCGATTCCGTTCTCCGTCGCCGACAGGTGATAGTCGGCGACCAGTATGTCCGGGCGGATCACCCCGTCGCGCAGGTCGTCCAGCGCGCGGGCGACGGTGGAGACGCCGTGCACCCGGCGTCCGGCGTCGGTGAGGAACTGGGTCAGCCCGTTCAGGACGAAGCTGTCGTCGTCGATCACCAGCACGGCGACGTCGGCGGGCGCCGCCGTCTCGGACGCGGCGCCGTCGATGCGGACGCTCTCCAGCTCCGGCGGCTTGGCGGGTTCGGCGGCCAGCGGGATGGCGACCGAGAAGACCGATCCCTTTCCGAGCACCGAACGCACCTTCACCGGATGGTTCAGCACGGTGGAGAGCCGCTTGACGATCGACAGGCCGAGCCCGATGCCGTTGTCGCGGTTGCGCTCCGGGTTGCCGATCTGGTGGAACTCCTCGAAAATGGCCTCCAGCCGGTCCTCGGGGATGCCGATGCCGCTGTCCCGCACCTCGACGACGATCTGGCTGCCGGCTTCCAGCCCGACGAGCTGGACCGAGCCGGCCGCCGTGTAGCGGATGGCGTTGTCGATCAGGTTGCCGAGCAGCCGCAGGAACAGCACCCGGTCGGTGACGACGCCGCCGTGCAGCGGCGACACGGCCAGGGCCAGCCCCTTGTTGCGGGCGACCGGGCCGAACTGGGCGTCGAGCGCCAGGAACAGGTCGCCGATGTCGTGGACGCCCATCGTCGCCGTCACGCCCCCGGCGTCGAGCCGCGACACCTCCAGCAGATCGTCGAGCAACTGCTTCAGCGTCATCACCACCTGTTCGATCTTGCGCGCGGAATCGGCGGTTTCCGGGCTCGTCGCGTTGCGGCGCAGGATGGCGCTCAGCATCAGCAGCGACTGGGCGGGCTGGCGCAGGTCGTGGCTGGCGGCGGCCATGAACTTGGCCTTGGAGGCGACCGCCTGCTCGGCGCGCTCCTTGGCGGCGCGCAGATCGATGGCGTTCTGGCGGAAGGTGCGCAGCGCGGCCGCCATACGGCCGATCTCGTCGTCGCGGTGCCGCCCCGGAACCTCGACCGACACGTCGCCGGCCGCCAGATCCGACATGGCGCGGGTCATGCCGGCGATCGGCACGGTGACGCCGCGCGTCGCCCACACCACGCCGATGATGACCAGCAGCAGGATGCCGGCGCCGACCGCGGTCAGCAGCAGGACATCCTCGCGGATCGCCGTGTTGGTCTGGGTGGCGTCCAGCCGCACCAGCAGGGTTCCGATGGCGCGCCGGTTGCCGCTGCGGTCGGCATGCTCCAGCGGCACGGTGGCGGTGGTCGAGGAGTCCTCGGTCACCGGCCGGGCGTCGGGCTTGCGGTAGAAGGCGAAGCGCTCGCCGCGGGTTCCCAGGATTTCCGCCTCGGCGAAGGCGTCGATCGAGCGCAGCGGGGCGAGCGCCGTCACCGCCTCCTCCGGGTCGAGGTCCCACAGCGCGCTCGCCGCGTCGTCCAGCACGATCTTGGTCGCCAGCTCGGCGCGGATCACCAGCTCGGCCTGCGTCGCCCGCACGTCGGCCTGGATCAGCACCGCCATCGGCACCGCGATCAGCACCGACACCAGCAGCACCGCCGCCGTCGTCGTCCGCGCGACAAGGCTTCGAGACAGGACCTCCAGCAACATTCAGAAGCCTTCGAAAAGGGGACAGGGGACGATTCCAGCCAAAAACATATCACCGTATGGCTTTCACCGGCACGGCGCCTTCATCATGCCTAAGCATCGCGCCGCCGCAAGCGTTTCGGCGTGTTTCCGCGCGAGCATCGCCGATCATGCGACCGCCGGCCGTTTACTGAGCCGGCGACCGTCACGTCGCGACGGAGAATACGGATAATTGATTCTTTTTCTTGGGCGATTGTCTGGGTAGATGTGGGTTGCGGATCAGTGGACAATGGCGTCCTTCACCGGGTGGCCGATCGGGCAGGGGGGCATGGGAATGGGAATGATCGTCGCCCTCGCGCACGGTGTCGGGCTGCTGGCGCTCGTTCTGCTGGCCTACCGGCTGCTGCTGCGCCGGTTCGGCGGACGCCGGCCGTTCCGCCTGCTGTCGGGGGTGCTGTTCGGTGCCGCGACGGTGCTGTCGATGATGGACGCCGCCACCGTGGCCGACGGCGTGATCGTCGATCTGCGCAACGTCATGGTGGCGCTTGCCGGGCTGTTCGGCGGCTGGCCGGCGGCGGCGGTCTCGGCCGCCCTGGGGGGAGCCTACCGGCTGTGGCTGGGCGGCGCCGGCATGCCGACCGGGCTGCTCGGGCTGGGGCTGACCGCAATCGTGGCCTCCCTGGCCGCGCCGGTCCTGCGGCGGAAGGGGGCGGAGCCCGGCCTGTGGCGGCTGGCGCTCCTCGGCCTGCTGGTCAGCCCGCTGACGCTGGCGGCTTTCCTGCTGCTGCCGTCCCCGGATCTGGTGCGGACGACGCTGGGGGCCATCGCCCTGCCGCTGACCGGATTCACGGTGCTGGGCATCGCGCTGCTGGGCACCATGCTGTCGCGCGAGCACCGCCGCGTCGCCGACGAGCGCGCGCTGGCGGAGAGCGAGGCGATGTTCCGCGCCGTCTTCGACCATTCCGCCGACAGCCTGTTCATCGCCCGCGTCGTCGCCGACGGCTCCTTCGCCCTCCAGCGCGGCAACGCGGCAGCCTTCGTGGCCTTCGGCATCGAGGCCGAGGGCGCGCAGGGCAAGCCGCTCGACGCCGTGCTGCCTCCCGAGGCGGCGGCCAAGCTGACGGCCGATCTTCAGGCCTGCATCGATTCCGGCGGGCCGATCCGTTTCGAGGACAAGGAGACCCGCAACGGCGTCACCCGCTTCTGGGAGGTGTCGCAGGTGCCGATTCGCGACGCGCGCGGCGCCATCGCCATGGTGTCGGTCGGGGCCCGCGACATCACCCGCCGCCACGAGGCCGAGCGGACGATCCGCGAGAGCGAGGCGCGCTACCGTCTGCTGGCGCGCAGCGTCTCCGACGTCATCAGCCGGATCGGGCTGGACGGCGTCCGCCGCTTCTGTTCGGAGGCGGTGCGCGACAGCCTGGGCTGCGAGCCGTCGGAGATGGTCGGCCGCCCGCTGGTCGAGCGCATCCACCCCGACGACCGCGCGGCGGTGGCCGACGGGCTGGGCCGGATGACGCCGACCAGCCCGACGATGAAGTCCACCTACCGCATGCGCCACGCCGACGGCCATTGGGTGTGGATCGAGAGCGCCTTGCGGCTGGTCGCCGACGATTGGGGGGCGCCGCTGGAGTTCGTCAGCGTCGAGCGCGACGTCACCGCCCGCAAGGCGATGGAGGCCGAGTTGCACGACGCCCGGCAGGCGGCCGAGGCGGCGAACCGCTCGAAGGGCGAGTTCCTGGCCAGCCTGAGCCACGAGCTGCGCACGCCGATGAACGCGGTGATCGGCTTCGCCGACCTGATCGCGCGGGAGTCCGAGGGACCGATCGCCAACCCCTTCTACAAGGATTTCGCGGCGAACATCCGCGACAGCGGCCAGCATCTGCTGGAGCTGATCAACGAGATCCTCGACAATGTCCGCGCCGAGGCCGGGCAGCTCGTGCTGGAGGAGGAGACCGTCGACCTGGAGCAGGCGGCGACCTTCGCCGTCCGGCTGCTGACGCCGCGCGCCGGGCGGGCCGGCATCGCGCTGTCGGCGTCGGTCGATCCCAAGGCCCGCTACCTGCGCGGCGACGACAAGCGCATCCGCCAGATCCTGCTGAACCTGCTGACCAACGCCGTGAAATACACGCCGGCCGGCGGCCGGGTGTCGGTGGAGACGGCGCTGGAGCCGGGCGGCGGCCTGCGGCTGGAGGTGCGCGACAACGGCATGGGCATCGCCGAACAGGATCTGGGCCGCGTGCTCCAGGCCTTCGGACGGGTGGAGAACGACGCGACCCGGCCGATCGAGGGCACCGGGCTGGGACTGCCTCTGACCCGCCGGCTGGTCGAGCTGCATGGCGGCACGCTGGCGCTGTCCAGCACGGTCGGGCAGGGCACCACCGCCGCCGTCCGTTTTCCCGCCGGCCGGGTCGCCGACGAGCGGGGCCGCACTTCCAACGCTCCGCTGGAGCGGGCGCAGGCTCCGCTGTCGATCCTGATGGTCGAGGACGACCAGACCATCCGCGAGACCGGGCTGGCGTTGCTGCGCGGCTGGGGCCACCGGGCGGTCGGCGCCGTCAACGCCAACGAGGCGCTGGTGGTGCTGCGCAGCCCCGAGCCGCTCGACCTTCTGTTCACCGACATCGTGATGCCGCCGGGCATGAACGGGGCGGAGCTGGCGCGCGAGGCGCGGCGGCTCCGCCCCGGCCTGCCGGTGCTGCTCGCCTCCGGCTTCGCCGCGCACGCGGTGGTCGCCGACGACGTGGCCCAGGCCGGCTACGACCAGATCGCCAAGCCCTACGACCCGGCGGAGTTGCAGCAGCGGCTCGACGGGCTGCGCCCGCTGGGCGAAGCCGTGGCGATGCCCGTTCCGGAACGCCCGGCCGCCCCGCCGCCGCCCGGACCGCTGCCCGGACCGCCGGCCGCCACGGAGTCCCCAGCGGAGTCCTCGGCGGAGGCCCCGGCGGAGGCGCTGCGCATCCTCGTCGCCGAGGACGTCGAGATGAACCGCCTGCTGATCGTCACCATCCTGAAGCAGCTCGGCCACCGGGTGGTCGCGGTGGAGGACGGCGCCGCGGCGGTCGCGGCGGTGCGCCGCCACCCCTTCGACCTGATCCTGATGGATGTCAACATGCCGGTGATGGACGGGCTGGTGGCGACGCGGACCATCCGCGACATGGCGCCGCCGGCCAACCGCATCCCCATCGTGGCGATGACCGCCAACACCTTCCCCGAGGACGTCGCCCGTTGCCGCGCGGCCGGGATGAGCGGCTATGTGCCGAAACCCATCGACCGCAGGCTGCTGGTCGCGGAGATCGCCCGCTGTGCCGTGCCCGCTCCCGACCGGCCGGCGACGACGACGACGGGATCGGGGGCGGGATCGGGGGCGGGGATGGAGGCCGGATTGGCGGGTAAGGGGAGGCCGACGGTATGACGCGGCGGTTTCTGGTGGGGAGCCGGCTGTTCACCGGCGACGCGATCCTGGACGGGCATGGGCTGCTGATCGGGGAGGGGCGGATCCTCGATCTGCTGCCCTCGGGGCGGGAACCCGATGCGGAGATCCTGCGGCTGCCGGACGAGGCGCTGCTCGCGCCGGGCTTCATCGACGCGCAGGTGAACGGGGCGGGCGGGGTGCTGTTCAACGACCGGCCGACGGTCGAGGCGGCGCTCGCCATCGCGGCGGCGCTGCGGCGCTCGGGCACGGTCGGGCTGCTGCCGACCTTCATCACCGACGACCGCGCGCGGACCGAGCAGGCGGCCCGCGCCGCGCTGGCCGCCGCGGCGATTCCGGGAAGCGGCGTGCTGGGCGTCCATCTGGAGGGCCCCTTCCTCAGCCCGGAGCGGCCGGGGGTGCATGAGCCGCGCTTCATCCGCGTTCCCGACGCGGCCGACGTCGCCTTCCTGACCGGTCTGGCGGCGGGGGCGCCCGACGCGCGGGTGCTGGTGACGCTGGCGCCCGAGCGGGTGGAGGACGAGACGCTGGCGCGGCTCTCGGCCGGCGGCGTGATCCTGTCGGCCGGCCATTCCGCCGCCGGGGTCGAGCGGGTGGAGGAGGCGGCCGGACGGGGGCTGCGCGGGGTGACGCACCTGTTCAACGCCATGCCGCCGATCGTCAACCGGGCGCCGGGGCTGGCGCTGGCCGGGATGAGCGACCCGCGCCTGTGGTGCGGGATCATCGCCGACGGCGTGCATGTGCACCCGGCGCTGCTGCGGGCGACGCTGGCCGCCAAGCCGGCCGGGCGGGTCTTCCTGGTGACCGACGCCATGCCGCCGGTCGGCACCGACGCGACCGGCTTCACGCTGTACGGCCGGACCATCCACCGCCGGGACGGCCGGCTGGAAACCGGGGACGGCACGCTGGCCGGCGCCGACATCGACATGATCGGCGCGGTGCGCAACGCGGTGGCCCTGCTGGGCGTGGAACTGGAGGAAGCGCTGCGGATGGCTTCCCTCTACCCGGCGGCCTTCCTGGGGCTGGAGGACCGCTATGGCCGGCTGGCACCAGGGCATCGGGCGGCGCTGGTGCTGCTGGGGGCGGATCTGGAGGTTCTGCGGACCTGGGTGTGAGGAACGCCTCATCGAGCGGTTGATTGTCGGCCGCATCCCCGCGAAGCTGTCCCCCCACCGACTGCCGAGGCGTTCGTCCCATGACCACCGTCGTGACCACCGGCCAGCCCTTTTCCTGTGTCCTCGACGCGCGGGCCAAGCTGGGCGAGAGCCCGGTGTGGTCGGTGGCGGAGCAGGCGCTCTATTGGGTCGACATCAAGGGGCGGGCGCTGAACCGCTTCGACCCGGCGGCCGGGACCAACCGGGCCTGGGCGGTGCCGGAGGACATCGGCTGCGTGGGGTTGCGCAAGGGCGGCGGCTTCGTCGCCGGGATGCGCTCCGGCCTGTGGGAACTGGATGGCGAGGGCAGGCCGCTGGCGCTGCTCGCCGCCAACCCGGAGGATCACGCGGCCAGCCGCTTCAACGACGGGCGCGCCGACCCGGCCGGACGCTTCCTTGCCGGGACGCTGGACGAGCCGAAGGCCGGTGGCAAGGCGCATCTCTACCGCCTCGACCGGCGCGGGCTGGCGGCGCTGGCCGGTGGCATCCTGACCTCGAACGGGCTGGCCTTCAGCCCGGACGGGCGGACGCTCTACCACTCCGACACCCCGACCTTCACGGTCTACCGCTACCGCTACGACCCGGCGACCGGGGAGGTGTCCGACCGAGAGGTCTTCGTCCGGCTGGAGCCGACGGGGGATGATCGGGGACGCCCCGACGGCGCCGCCGTGGATTCCGAGGGCTGCTACTGGACGGCGCTCTACGAGGGCGGACGGGTGAGGCGCTACGCCCCGACCGGGGCGCTGCTGTCGGAGCATCCGGTGCCGGCCCGCTGTCCGACCATGGTGGCGTTCGGCGGGCCGGATCTGCGCACGCTGTACCTGACCACCGCCAGCGCCGGCCGTCCGGTGGAGGAACTGGAGCGCTTTCCGCAGTCGGGCGGGATCTTCGCCCTGGCGGTCGACGCGCCCGGCCTGCCCGAACCGCTGGTCGATCCGGACGTCTGAGCAGGCGCGGGGCGCCTTCTCACATCCGCGTCGGGGCGGGCGGCGGAACCGGCAGGCTGCGAACCGAGGCCGGCGACAGGGCGCTGGTGTGGCCCGGCATCGACTGGGCCGGCGGGGATTGGGCGGGGATCGGCAGCGGCGCCGGCTTGCTCACCGGACGCGGGCTGGCGACCGGCTGCGTCTGCGGCGCCGACTGGCTGGGGGCCGGCGTCGCGCCGGGCACGGCGGGCGGATCCTCGTAGATGTCCGGATGGACGCGCACGGTGCCGGCGCCGTCGACCGAGGCGTTCCAGTAGACGAAGCGCACCGGGATGGCGTTCGGCAGGCGGACGGTCTTGGTGTCGCCGGTGTCGAGCTGCTTGGTGACGGCGGCGTCCGACATCTTGGCGGCGGTCAGCAGGGTGTCGGCCATCAGCCGGGCGTCCTCCAGCCGGACGCAGCCGGAGCTGGCGGCGCGCAGGTCGCGGCTGAACAGCCGGGGGTCGTTGGTGCCGTGCAGGAAGATGCCGTCGCCGTTGGTCAGGTTGAAGCGGAAGCGGCCGAGCGCGTTGTCGTCGCCCGGCTTCTGCACGATGCGGATGCGGCCGGGATCGACCGACCACCAGTTGACGTTCTGCGTCACCACCTCGACGCCGTCGAGATAGACGACGGCGTTCTTGATGCCGGTGTTGCCCTTCTTGCGCAGCACCGGCAGCTTGTCCTCAGTCAGCACGGTCGGCGGCACGGTCCAGGTCGGGTTGATGGTGACGCTGGTGATCTTGTCCTGGAGCAGCGGCGTCTTGCGCGACGGCCGGCCGACCACCGCCCGCATGGTGAAGGCGGGACGGCCGCGCTCGATGTAGGTCACGGTCTGCGCCGGCAGGTTGACCAGCACCGCGGTCTCGGGGATGGAGGCGGCCTGCGCCCGCATCGTCGCCACGGCGCGGCGCAGCATCGCCACCGTCTGGGCCGGGGTGCGGTCGAGCGCCTGGCGCGTCACCTCGCCGACCTTGCCGTCGGGTTGCAGCCCCTCCACGATCTGGAAGGCGCGCACGGCGTTCTCCAGCGGATCCTCGAAGCTGTCGGTCCATTGGTCGGCGGGCAGATGCCCCAGCTCGATCAGCCGGCGCGCCACCTTGCCGACGCGGTCGGCCAGCGGCGAGCGCACGCGGATCACCACCGGCGGGGCCGCCTCGACCGGCGGCAGGCCGGGCAGGGCTTCGGCCCCGGTGGCGTCGGGAAGCTCCAGCGCCGGCAGCACGGCCTCGATCACGCCGCCGTCGCCCTTCTTCACCACCGCGCCGTAGCCGATGCGGGTGGCGGTGACCTTGGGGGCGTTCTGGATCTCGGTCGCGCGCTGTTCGATGCGGGCGGCCCAGGCGGCGACCAGCGGCGGTGCCGACGGCGCCGCGACGCGCGCCGGGGCGGCGGCCGGAGCGGTGGTGGAGGTCGTGGCTCCCGACGTTCCAGCCGACGCCGGCCCGCCCGTCAGCACGCCGAGCAGGAAGCCGGCGATTCCGAGCGCGGTGCAACGGGTGATGGTCTGGCGGCTGGCTGAAAGCATGATGCGTGGACCGTATCGTGAACGAGACAAGACAACCGGCGTATCCTTTGACCACGAGCGTGGCCGGCGCAAGCGACATTTGGTGTCGGCTGCACTGTTTCTCGCGCTGTTGCGGGACTGCATCGCAACGAAACGGTCCCCGCCGGCACGGGATTTCGCGGATACGACGCTCCGCGTCCGGCATTATTCCATTTCCAGGAAAAATCTTTTGCGCGATTGCGCATGATGGAGCTGCGCCGGGCGCATGGGGCATTTGACGTAGATACGCCCGTTCGCAGTCGCGATAGCCTTTCCCTCGACGATGTGGGCAAGCCCCGGAGCAACCGGGGCGCACTGATAGGGGGCTACTTCATGCGGACGAAACAGGTGACTTCGGTGTTCGGCGTCGGCGCGCTGGCCGGTCTGGCGATGGGCGCCATGGCCGGGATGGCGGCGCCGGCGATGGCGCAGGACACGATCAAGGTCGGCATCCTGCACTCCCTGTCCGGCACGATGGCGATCAGCGAGACGACCTTGAAGGACGTCATGCTGATGCTGATCGAGGAGCAGAACAAGAAGGGCGGCGTTCTCGGCAAGAAGCTGGAGCCGGTGGTGGTCGATCCGGCCTCCAACTGGCCGCTGTTCGCCGAGAAGGCGCGCGAGCTGCTGACCAAGGACAAGGTCGCCGCCGTGTTCGGCTGCTGGACCTCGGTCAGCCGCAAGTCGGTGCTGCCGGTCTTCGAGGAACTGAACGGCCTGCTGTTCTACCCGGTGCAGTATGAGGGCGAGGAATCCTCGCGCAACGTCTTCTACACCGGCGCCGCCCCGAACCAGCAGGCGATCCCGGCGGTCGACTACCTGATGCAGAAGGAGAAGGTCCAGCGCTGGGTGCTGGCCGGCACCGACTATGTCTACCCGCGCACGACCAACAAGATCCTCGAGGCCTACCTGAAGGGCAAGGGCGTCAAGGACGAGGACATCAAGATCAACTACACGCCGTTCGGGCATTCCGACTGGCAGTCGATCGTCGCCGACATCAAGAAGTTCGGTTCGGCCGGCAAGAAGACCGCCGTCGTCTCGACCATCAACGGCGACGCCAACGTTCCCTTCTACAAGGAGCTCGGCAACCAGGGCGTCAAGGCGCAGGACATCCCGGTCGTCGCCTTCTCGGTCGGCGAGGAGGAATTGGCCGGCATCGACACCAAGCCGCTGTTGGGCCATCTGGCAGCCTGGAACTACTTCCAGTCGGTGGAGACCCCCGCCAACGCCGAGTTCATCAAGGCGTGGAAGGCCTTCACCAAGAACGACAAGCGCGTGACCAACGACCCGATGGAGGCCCACTACATCGGCTTCAACATGTGGGTGAAGGCGGTCGAGGCGGCCGGCACGACCAATTCGGACGCGGTGATCGACAGCATGGTCGGCGTCTCGGTGCCCAACCTGTCGGGCGGCTATTCGGCGATGCTGCCGAACCACCACATCACCAAGCCGGTGCTGATCGGCGAAGTGCAGGAGAACGGCCAGTTCGAGACCGTCTCCAAGACCCCCGGCCTGGTCCCCGGCGACGAATGGTCGGACTTCCTGCCGGACAGCAAGGACCTGATCGCCGACTGGCGCAAGCCGATGTCCTGCGGCAACTTCAACGTGAAGACCGGCAAGTGCGGCGGCAAGGGGTCGTGAGGGTCGCGTTCCTGACCGTCTGACCGTCCGACTGGTTGCAACGCTTGCCTTCCTCCTGACTGTTCTCAACCTGCTGCCTTAACCCTCTCCTCCCCCGGGGAGAGGGTGGCCCGAAGGGCCGGTGAGGGGGCGTTACGGCCGGTAGGCCGGAAAAAGCAATGGCTCAGCCGTTGGCTTCCGGTTCACGGCACGCGACGCGTCCCCCCTCACCCAACCCTCTCCCCGGGGGGGAGAGGGCCAAGGCAGCGGGCGTGAAGCAGGGAAGAGGCAAGCGTTTTCCTTTTCCAGAACTCTTCCCCGCAAGCCTCCCTTAAGCCCGAAGGATCCCGCGATGCGACGCGCTCTCCGCTGGTTCATGGCCTGCTGGCTGATGGCCGTGTGCGTGGTGGCCGCCACGTCGACCGCCGCGCTGGCCGCCGATCTCCGGCCCCTGGTCCAGGCTTTGGGCACCGGCGGCTACGCCGGAACCGAAAAGGCGCTGGCGCAACTGTCCGAGGCCGGCGACCCGGCCGCCGTTCCGGTGATCGAGGCCCTCCAGGCCGGCGACCTCTATGTCCGCAAGGCCGATGGCGCCGTCGTCGTCGCGCGCAAGGCCGGGGCCGATTTCGCCCTGACCGACCCGCTGAGCGGCGCCGATCTTGGTCCGGCCGCCTCCGGCGCCGTCGACAAGGTCAAGGTCAACAACGCGCTGCGCCGCGCCATCAGCGCCTCGTTGGGCGCGCTCACCCTGATGAGCCCCGACGCCGCCGTCCGCCGCTCCGCCGCCGACGCGGTGTTCAAGAGCCGCGACGCCTCGGCGCTCGACACGCTGAACGCCGCCCTCGCGAAAGAGACGGATTCCGGTGTCCGCCGCGCCATGGAACAGGCGCGCGCCGCCGTCATCCTCACCGCCGGGGCGTCCGATCCCGACACCCAGGCGGCCGTCGCCACGCTCGCCGGGCGCGGCGACCGCGACGCGCTGGCGCTGCTGACCATGGTCGCCGCCTCCGGCGCCTCGGACGCCGCCAAGAGCGCCGCCGCCGCGGCCGTCGCGTCGGTCGAGCAGAAACTGGCCTTCTGGGCGGCGCTGCAAAATCTCTGGTACGGGCTGTCGCTCGGTTCGGTGCTGCTGCTGGCCGCCATCGGGCTGGCGGTGACCTTCGGCGTGATGGGCGTCATCAACATGGCCCATGGCGAGATGGTGATGATCGGCGCCTACACCACCTTCCTGGTGCAGGAGCTGTTCCGCGCCCATGCGCCGGGCCTGTTCGACCTGTCGATCCTGGTGGCGCTGCCCGCCGCCTTCCTGGTGGCCGGCGGCGTCGGCATCGCCATCGAGCGCAGCGTCATCCGCTGGCTCTACGGCCGTCCGCTGGAGACGCTGCTCGCCACCTGGGGCCTGTCGCTGGCGCTCCAGCAGGCGGTGCGCTCGATCTTCGGGCCAAGCAACCGCGAGGTCGGGGCGCCGAGCTGGATGTCCGGCGCCTTCGAACTGGGCGGGCTGACCATCACCTACGGCCGGCTGTGGATCGTCATCTTCGCCTTCGCGGTGTTCGCCACCCTGCTGGTCGCGCTGAAGCGGACGTGGTTCGGCCTGTCGATCCGCGCCGTCACCCAGAACCGCCCGATGGCCAACGCCATGGGCATCCGCACCGCCAGGGTCGACGCGCTGACCTTCGGGCTGGGATCCGGCATCGCCGGGCTGGCCGGGGTGGCGCTGAGCCAGATCGACAACGTCAGCCCCAACCTCGGCCAGGGCTACATCATCGACAGCTTCATGGTCGTGGTGTTCGGCGGGGTGGGGAACCTGTGGGGCACGCTTGTCGGCGCGCTGACGCTGGGCACGCTCAACAAGTTCCTGGAGCCCTACGCCGGCGCGGTGCTCGGCAAGATCCTCGTGCTGATTTTCATCATCCTGTTCATCCAGCGGCGTCCGCGCGGTCTCTTCGCGCTGAAGGGCCGGGCGGTGGAGGCCTGATCGATGCTGACGCGCTTTTTCCTGATGGGGCTGGACCGCAAGGCCGGGGTGGTGTTGACCATCCTGGCGCTGCTGGCGGTGCTGGTCCCGGTGATGACGCTGCTGGTGCCGGCGGACTCGCCCTTCCACATGTCGGTCTTCACCGTCTCGCTGCTCGGCAAGTATCTGTGCTTCGCGCTGCTGGCGCTGGCGCTCGATCTGGTCTGGGGCTATGTCGGCATCCTGTCGCTCGGGCACGCCGCCTTCTTCGCGCTCGGCGGCTACGCCATGGGCATGTACCTGATGCGGCAGATCGGCCCGCGCGGCGTCTACGGCAATCCGGTGCTGCCCGACTTCATGGTCTTCCTGAACTGGACCGAGTTGCCCTGGTACTGGCTGGGCTTCGACCAGTTCTGGTTCGCCGCCCTGATGGTGCTGGCGGTGCCGGGTGCCTTGGCCTTCGCCTTCGGCTGGTTCGCCTTCCGCAGCCGCGTCACCGGCGTCTATCTGTCGATCATCACCCAGGCGCTGACCTTCGCCCTGCTGCTCGCCTTCTTCCGCAACGACATGGGCTTCGGCGGCAACAACGGCCTGACCGACTTCAAGGAAATCCTCGGCGCCGACATCCAGGCTCCGGGGACCCGCGTCGGGCTGTTCGTGGCCACCGTCGTGGCGCTCGCCTTGTCCTACATGATCGCCTCGGGCATCATCGCGTCGAAGCTCGGCAAGGTGCTGGTGGCCGTCCGTGATACCGAAGGCCGGGTTCGCTTCCTTGGCTACGACACCGAATCCTACAAGCTGTTCGCCTGGACCCTGTCGGCCTGCATGGCCGGCGTGGCGGGCGCCCTCTACGTCCCGCAGGTCGGCATCATCAACCCGTCCGAGTTCGCCCCGGCCAGCTCGATCGAGGCGGTGATCTGGGTCGCCGTCGGCGGACGCGGCACGCTGGCCGGCGCCATCCTCGGCGCGGTGCTGGTGAATTTCGGCAAGAGCTACTTCACCGGCGCCCTGCCCGAGCTGTGGCTGTTCGCGCTGGGCGGCCTGTTCGTCGCCGTCACGCTGTTCCTGCCCAAGGGCCTGTTGGGCCTGGGCGCGCAGCTCGCCGCCAAGCTGCCGGGCAACAGGGCGGGCAACAAGTCCGTGCCCGGCGGCAAGACCGCCGACCAGAAGGGGATGTGAGCGATGAGCGCCGAGGACACTCTTCTCTACCTCGACGGCGTGTCGGTCAGCTTCGACGGCTTCCGGGCGCTGAACAACCTGTCGCTGGTGATGATGCCGGGCGAGATGCGCGCCATCATCGGCCCGAACGGCGCCGGCAAGACGACGATGATGGACGTCATCACCGGCAAGACCCGCCCCGACCACGGCACCATCCTGTTCGAGGGCGCCACCGACCTGACCCGGCTGCGCGAGGCCTCCATCGCCAACCTCGGCATCGGCCGCAAGTTCCAGCGCCCGACCGTCTTCGAGCCGCACACCGTGTGGGACAATCTGGAACTGGCGCTGAAGGCGCCGCGCCGCCCGCTGAAGACGCTGACCTACGCCATCGGCCGCGACGACAAGGCGCGGATCGAGGAGATCCTGGAGATCACCCGCCTGTCGCCCAAGCGCGACCGTCTGGCCGGCAGCCTGTCGCACGGCGAGAAGCAGTGGCTGGAGATCGGCATGCTGCTGGCCCAGGAGCCCAAGCTGCTGCTGGTCGACGAGCCGGTCGCCGGCATGACCGACGCCGAGACCGAGCAGACCGCCGAGCTGCTGTGCGGCATCGCCGGCAAGCATTCGGTGATCGTGGTCGAGCACGACATGAGCTTCGTCCGCGCGCTGGGGGTCAAGGTGACGGTGCTGGCCGAGGGCTCGGTGCTGGCCGAGGGCTCGCTGGACGCGGTCAGCGCCAACAGCCAAGTCATCGACACCTATCTGGGCCGTTGAGGCCTGCCTCTTTCCGTCGTCATGACCGGGCTTGTCCCGGTCATCCACGGGCGCACCTGCGGATTCGCGCGTGGGTGCCGGTCGGGCATGACGGGATGGAAAGGGGAAAGCCAGGCGCCGGTATTCGCAAAAGGAAACGCACACCATGCTGGACGTTCGCTCCCTCGACCTGCATTACGGCGCCGCCCAGGCCCTGCGCAGTGTTTCCATGAAGGCCGAGATCGGCAAGGTCACCTGTCTGGTCGGCCGCAACGGCGTCGGCAAATCCAGCCTGCTGCGCGCCATCGTCGGGCTGAAGCCGGTCAGCGGCGGCGCCATCGGCTGGGACGGGGCGGACATCACGAAGCTCGCCCCCGCCGACCGGGCGCGGCGCGGCATCGCCTATGTGCCGCAGGGGCGCGAGATCTTCCCGCTGCTGACGGTGCGCGAAAATCTGCTGACCGGCTACGCGCCGCTGCCGCGCGCCCAGCGTTCGATCCCGGACGAAGTGTTCGAGCTGTTCCCGGTGCTGAAATCCATGCTGGAGCGGCGGGGCGGCGACCTGTCGGGCGGGCAGCAGCAGCAGCTCGCCATCGGCCGCGCCCTGGTGACGCGCCCGCGCCTGCTGGTGTTGGACGAGCCGACCGAGGGCATCCAGCCCTCCATCATCAAGGACATCGGCCGGGCGATTTCCTACCTGCGCGACAAGGGGACGATGGCGATCGTGCTGGTCGAGCAGTATTTCGACTTCGCCCGCGATCTGGCCGACGACTGGGTGGTGCTGGAGCGCGGCGAGGTCATGCTGTCGGGCGCCCGCGCCTCGCTGAACGACGAGGATGTCCGCCGTTACCTGACGGTGTGAGCCCGAAGGGGGGAAGGGGCGCCGCCCCCGCTGTCGCATTCTCCTGAAAATTTTCTCGTGTTCTCAACCAAGGTCGTCGCGACGAACCAAGGGCATCCGCGCGATTGTTGCCGCTCACAATTTCCTTGCAGCCGAACGCTTTCGCGGGAGGGCCGATGGGATGCATCCATGCGTTCGGCCTGTTTTCGCAGCCCATGGCCGCTGGCCTTGATGAATTCCGCGGATCGAAGCCCAAATCATCTCATCTCAGACCGGTAAGAATCTCACGCAGCGCATCGGTGAGATTGTGCAGAAGATGCCAGCGGTCGGCGACCTGAACGGCGGTCGATCGGCCTCGGCGGATGCCGTCGGCGTAGGCGCCTGCGCGATCGCGGGCAACGATCCCAACGCTGGGATGCGCCTTCAGCCGAAATCGTCGTCCAGCGTCTTGAAGCGTCCCAGATCGACCAGGGCGCTGAAGTCGGCGTAGGTCATCATGGCGGACTCCCGCGACTTCGGCGTCCCTTCGGCGCGCAGCACCGCCAGCGTCTCGGCGATGGCGCGGGTGGCCGAGAACAGGGCCGACACCGCGTAGAAGACGACGGAGAAGCCCATCTCCTGAAGGTCGGCGGCCGTCAGCGCCGTCGTTTCGTTGCCGTCGACGATGCTGACGACCTTCGGCCCCTCGACCGACCGGGCGACGGCCTCGACCTCGGCGATCGTCTTGATGCCGTCCACGAAGACGAGGTCGACTCCGGCGTCCTGGTAGAGCCTGGCGCGGCGGATCGCCTCCTCCGGACCCGCCGCCGCCATCGCGTCGGTGCGGCCGATGATCAGCAGATCGTCGCCGCCGCGCGCGGCGAGCGCGCATTTCAGCCGGCGGACGTTCTCCTCGGCGGAGATCAGCTTGACGCCGGCCAGTTGGCCGCAGCGCTTCGGGGACCTCTGGTCCTCGAAATGGACGGCGGCCACCCCGGCCTGGATGTATTCCCGGACCGTGCGCTCGATGTTGGCGGGGCCGCCGTAGCCGGTGTCGGCGTCGGCGATGACCGGGATCGTGACGGCGCGCGTCATGTCGCGGGCGTGGGTCGTCATCTCCGTCTGGGTCATCAGCCCGAGATCCGGGGTTCCCAGCCGGACGGCGGTGGCGCCGAAACCCGTCATGTAGAGAGCCGGAAAGCCCGCCGCCTGGACGAGGCGGGCCGTCAGGGCGTCCTGGGCGCCGGGCGCCATGACGATCGCGCCGCGACCGAGGAGCTGTTTCAGTGCCGTGCCGGAAGTCATCGCTTTGGTCTCGCTCTGTGCGGCCGGCGCGCGGACGCGCCGGCCCGGTTTTCATGGCGTGTCAGGGCCGTACGGGACGGTGCCGTGCTCGTCGACGGCGAAGGTGGCGTGGAACACCTCGCCCTCGAACATCGCCAGCAGGTCCCGCGTCGGTTCCCGCGTCCGTTCGCGGATGTCCGAGGCCAAGGCCTCCCGCATGACCCGGAGGCTCGGGTAGCGGACGGAGAGCACCAGGGCGAGCGGCGGCGCGTGGTCGTCGGCGTCCAGCGGGCGCAGCAGCCGCACCTCCAGCGCGCCCGGAAAGCGGCGCCACAGCGGCACCAGCCGCTCGGCCAACAGGGCCTCGAACTCGGCCTCGCGCCCCGGCGACACCCGGCCCCGGAAGAAGGCGCAGCGCAGGACCGGGGTGGGCTCCTCCGATGCCGCCGTCATCGGATCATCCCCAGATGGCGGGGAAGCCACAGCGAGAAGTCGGGCACCAGGACCAGGACCAGCAGGGCCGCCACCAGCACCGCCAGATACTTCACCATCGGCCGCACGACGTTCTTCATCTGCGTCCCGGTCAGCGCGTTGGTGACGAACAGCCCGACCCCGATGGGCGGGGCGAAGAAGCCGAGCCCCATCGCGATCACCATGATGACGCCGAATTGCAGCGGGTTGATGCCCATCGCCCCGGCGATCGGGGTCAGCAGCGGCCCGAACAGGATCAGCGCGGGCGCGCCCTCCAGGATCATGCCGAAGCCGAACATGATGACGATCGACACCAGGACGAAGCTGAGCGGCCCGAACTGCTGGCCGAGCGCGATCATCGCGGTGGAGATCTGGTCGGGGATGCGCTCGATCGTCAGCGCGTAGGACAGGCTGGAGGCGACGGCGACGATGAACAGGATGCTGCCGGTCATCGCGGCCGCCCGCACGAACAGGGCGACCGTCATCTTCAGCGTCAGCTCGCGGAACATCAGCCCGCCGACCAGGAAGGCGTAGATCGCGGCGAAGGCCGAGATCTCGGTCGAGGTGGCGATGCCGGTGGTGACGCCCCGTCCGATCATCAGGATCATCGCCAGCGTCACGGCGGCGCCGCCGATCAGCGGCAGCAGCGGACGGCGCGGAACCTCGACGAAGACCCGGTCGAGATCGACGCGGGTGCCGGCGTAGATCGCGACGCCGGCCAGGCACAGCGCCATCAGCACGGCCGGGATCACCCCGGCCATGAACAGGCCCCCGATCGAGATGTTGGACACGAAGGCGAAGATGATGAGGTTGACGCAGGGCGGGATCGTCTCCGCCATCACCGCCGTGCAGGCGAGCAGGCCGGCGGTCTCGTTCTCGTCCTGCCCGGTCTTGCGGATCGCCGGCATGATGACGCTGCCGACCGCCGCGATGTCGGCCAGCTTCGACCCCGACACGCCGGAGAACAGCATGGTGGCGAAGATGACGATCAGGTTCAGCCCGCCCCGGAACCGCCCGATCATGCGCAGCAGAAGCTCGATCAGCCGCGACGACATGCCGTTCACCTCCATGGTGAGGCCGGCGAGCACGAAGAAGGGAATGGCCAGCAGCACGAAATGGTGGGCGCCCGAGGACACCTGCTGCGCCCAGATCAGCATCGACAGCGACGGATCCATCAGGAAATAGGACATCGACCCGAGCCCGAGCGCGAAGGCCACCGGCACGCCGAGCGCCAGCCCGCCGACGGCGGTGACGCACAGCAGCAGGATCGGCGGCACGGCGTTGTCGGGCAGCATCAGGTTCCAGCCGAGGATGCCGGCGGCGACGGTCAGGCAGACGGCCAGCGCCGACCAGCGCGCGGCCGGCTCCGCCTTGAAGCAATTGTTGACCGCGAACACCGTCATGACGGCGACGCCCAGCAGCACCGGCAGGTGGAACCACCATTGCGGCAGGCCGATCGGCGTCGTCTGCCCATGGGTGTCGAGCATCAACGCGTAGGTCGAGTGGAGCAGCATGCCGGCCATCAGCGCGGTGCCCCAGGCGGCGACCGACGCCACGAAGGGCCGCCAGCGCGGGGGCAGCAGGTTCACCACGACGTCGATGCCGACATGCTGGGTGCGGCCGAGGCCGCTGGCCGCCCCCAGGAAGATCATCGTCGACATCAGGCCGCTGGCGATCTCCTCCGCCCAGTCGAAGGGGGCGTGGAAGTAGTAGCGCGCGACGACGGAGGCGGCCACGATGACCATGTCCAGCGCGAGGATGGCGGCGCCGAGATATTCGACCGTCGTGATGAGCCGGGCGACCACGCGCTCGGTCAGCGCCGTGTCGCCGTAGTCCCCGCGCGGGGGCAACGCTATGTCCATGACTGTCACCTCGCTTCGGAAGGGGGGAGGAGCGCCGGGGGCATCAAGCGCTGGCCTTGATCTTCTCGAACAGCGGGGCCGTGACGGGATACTGCTTCAGGTAGGCGGTGTAGAGTTCCTCGCTCATGCGGCGCTTCAGGTCCTGCATCTCGTCCGGCTTCACCTCCAGGAAGGTCAGGCCCTTCTCGCGAAGCTGGGCCATCGCCTCCTCCTCGACCTTCGGCACCTCGGCCCGGCAGGCGGCGGTCGCGGCCGCGGCGGCCTGCTGGAACTGGGGCATCAGCGCGGCCGGGATCTTCGCCAGCCCGCGCTTGCCGATGTAGGCCAGCAGCGGCGTGTAGATGTGCCGGGTCTGGAGGCAATGGCGCGACACCTCGTACCACTTGTAGGACAGGACCGTGCCCGGATCATGCTCGAAGCCGTCGACGACGCCGGTCTGGAGCGCCGTGTAGACCTCGTTGATCGGCATCGGCGTCGGGGTGGCGCCGATGATGT
The DNA here is from genome assembly GCF_017876095.1 of Azospirillum agricola. Lineage (GTDB taxonomy): Bacteria > Pseudomonadota > Alphaproteobacteria > Azospirillales > Azospirillaceae > Azospirillum > Azospirillum agricola. The sequence continues at coordinate 24,510 of NZ_JAGINM010000031.1, read as the reverse complement.
TGAAGGTGTCGATGAAGGCCTTGGTCGGCAACACCCGCAGCTTGTTGCCCTTGAGCTGCGGCAGCGTGGTGACCTCCTTGTTGGTGTAGATGCTGCGGGCGCCCACCTGGAATCCCCAGCCGAGGATGGTGACGCCGGCCCGCTCCTGGAGCATCGCGTCGTAGGCGGCGCCGACCCCGGTGTCGAGCGCGCGGGCGCAATGGTCGTAGCTGTTGAACAGGAAGCCCAGGTCCAGCAGCCCGAACTCCGGCACGATGGTGGCCCAGATCGAGGCGCCGGTCAGGATCATGTCGACCGAGCCGCCCTTCACCTGGTTGACGACGTCGGCCTCGCGGCCGAGCTGGCCGTTGGGGAAATATTCCAGCTTGATCTGGTCGCCGACGCGCTTGGCCAGTTCTTCCTGGAACGGCTTGAACCACAGGTAATGGGCGCCGAACCGGTCCGGCGGGGCGGAGGAGGACACGCGCAGCGTGATCGGCGCCGCGGCCTGCGCGCGGCCGGAGCCGGCGATGCCCAGGCCGGCGATTCCGGCGCCCAGGGTGAGGCCGGTCCCGAGGGTGGCGGCGCCGGCGATCAGGCGGCGGCGGGAAATCGGGGTGTTCTGCATGGATGTTTCCTCGAATTGACGGCGTCGGCCGTTCTTGTTGTGAAGGCGTTGCGCTTCCGGGGGGGGAGCCGGCCGGTCAGGCCGCCGGCAGGACCTTGCCGGGATTCAGGATGTTGGCCGGGTCGAGCGCCGCCTTGACCGCCTGCATGACGCGGACGGCGCGGCCGTGCTCGAGCTCCATGAACTTGATCTTGCCCGAGCCGATGCCGTGTTCGCCGGTGCAGGTCCCGTCCATGCCGATGGCGCGGCGGATCAGCCGGTCGTTGATGCCGTCCGCCTCCTCCAGCTCCGCCGGATCCGACGGGTCGATGACGAGGCCGAGGTGGAAGTTTCCGTCGCCGACATGGCCGACGATCGAGATGAAGAAGGAGGCCGACGCGATGTCCGCCTGGGTCTCGGCGATGCAGCGGGTCAGGCCCGATATCGGGACGCAGACGTCCGTGCTCCACACCTTCGCGTTGGGGCGCATGGCCTGGACCGCGTAATGGACGGCGTGCCGGGCCCGCCACAGGGTCGCGCGGGTGTCGGGATCGCTGGCCGATTCGAAGTCCAGCGCGCCGTGGTCGGCCGTCAGCTCCCTCGTCATCGCGATCTGCTCGGCGACGGTGCCGGGCGAGCCGTGGAACTCGAAGAACAGGGTCGGCGTCTCGCGGTAGGACAGGCCGCAGTAGCGGTTGGTCGCCTGCACGGTGCGCGTGTCCATCAACTCGACGCGGGCGACCGGGATGCCGCACTGGATGACCGACACGACCGAGGCGACGGCGGCCTCCACCGTCTCGAAGGGCACGACGGCGGCCGAGATGGTCTCCGGGATGCCGTAAAGCCGGACGGTCAGCTCGGTGATGATGCCGAGCGTGCCTTCCGAGCCGACGAACAGCCGCGTCAGGTCGTAGCCGGCCGAGGATTTGCGGGCGCGGCTGCCGGTGCGGATGACCTCGCCGTCGGCGGTCACCACGGTCATCGACAGCACGTTCTCGCGCATGGTGCCGTAGCGCACCGCGTTGGTGCCGGACGCCCGTGTCGCCGCCATGCCGCCCAAGGTGCTTTCCCCGCCGGGATCGATCGGGAAGAACAGGCCGGTGGCGCGCAGCTCCTCGTTCAGCTGGAGGCGCGTCACCCCGGCCTGGACCGTCACGTCCAGATCCTCGGCCCGCACGGCGATGATGCGCGTCATGCGGCTGAGGTCGACGCAGACGCCGCCGCGCACGGCGGAGACATGACCCTCCAGCGAGGTGCCCGCCCCGAAGGGCACGACCGGAACGCCGTAAGCGGAGCAGAGACGCAGGATCGCCGACACCTCCTCCGTGCTCTCCGCGTAGCAGACGGCGTCGGGAGCCTGGGTGGCGTGGTAGGATTCGCCCCGCCCATGCTGTTCGCGCTCCGCCAGGCCAAGGGCCAGGCGCGCGCCCAGAAGCTGCCGCAGATCCGCCAGCATCGCGTCCGGCACTCTCCTGCCGCTCTCGACGTCCGGGATCCTCTGGGTGGCAACGATCTCCATCGGCGTCTTCCCTCGCATGATTCCGTGTGTCCGGCGCCCGGCCGGCTCGTTTGCTGGTGACACCCTCTATCACGGCCCATGACTGTGTGCAAGACGTTGTACCTTGGATACAGTGTCCAAGATGGAAGATATTGCTCTTCGAAGACGGAGGGACTATCTCTGGATCTGGCTCTGGATAATGGCCCGGCGGTTCGGCGACCGCCGGATGAGGGCCTGACAGGACGCACGCAACCGGCGGACCGTGGAACAGACAATGATACCGCGCTTGCAGATCGAGCTTCCCAAGGCCCTGTCGACGATCGTCGAGGAGCGGCTGCGCGATGCCATCGTCAACGCCGAGCTGTCCTTCGGCCAGGCCCTGTCGGAGGATGCGGTGGGGCTGTCGCTCGGCGTCAGCCGCACCCCGATGCGCGAGGCGCTGACCCGGCTGGAGCAGCAGGGGCTGGTGGTGATCGTGCCCAAGAAGGGGACCTTCGTCTTCCAGCCGACGCTGGAGGATGTCGAGCAGCTCGCCTCCTTCCGCCTGCTGCTGGAGACCAGCGCGCTGGAGCGCTGCATGGAGAGGGCGCTGGCGGAGACGCGGGACGACATGGCCGCCGCCCTTGACATGATGCGGGTTGCGCGCGAGGCCGGCGACACGAAGGCCTACGCCCGCGCCGACACCGTTTTCCATGAGAGCTTCGTCAACCATTGCGGCAACGTGCATCTGGCGAACGCCTACCGGACGATCTCCGGCCGGGTGGCGGCGTTGCGCGCGCATCTCTCGGTTCCGCACAGCGGCCAGCAGGATTTGTCGTTCGGCGAGCACCGCAGCATGATCGAGGCGTTTGAGAAGCGGGATTCGGCGCTGCTCAGGCAACTGCTGTCCCAGCACATCCTGCGCGCCCAGGCCGCCTATGCGGATGCTCTGGTCGAGATGCAGCGGTAGCCGCCAATCGCTGCGAGCGGACGAGCAGGAGCGGATCAAGGCGCTGGAACGTGAGGTACGGGAACTGCAAATATGGACCGGCGCCGTCATGCAAGGGAGAGGCTACGCGCCCGGAATTTTGCAATTCAAAGCTTTCCTGGACTTTAGACCTTTGACATCAGTGAGTTTTCTGGAGGTCGCAACGGCATTCTTGTTATGCGATCAGAGCTGTTTGGCGTTGAAGATTTTCAATGAAACATCTCAGGAGAAAGCGACGCCCGTCCGACCGGGGTACGACTCAATCGCCGGTGGTGCGGGAGCCAATCTTTAAGAGGCGTTAACGATCCGGGCCGCATGATCGCCTCAACACGATCATCACCTCGAACCCGGAGCCACCCGCCATGTCGTCCTTCAACGCCACCTCCTTCGACGCCGCCGTTGCCGCCGAGCCGCAGGTCCGCAAGATGCATGGTCTGGCCCGCGCCGCGGTGTGGGTGGTGGCGATCGGCGCCCCGTGGGTCGCCATCGTCCAGGCGGTCCGCCTGATCTTCTGAGCGCCCCGTCTGGCCGCCGGCTCTCGGAACGGGCCGGACAGGCCGTTGGCGCGCCGCCACGCGCGCGGCGACGCGACTCCCCCCGACCGCCACACCGGGAAGGACGGTGCGGCGGCCGGCCGGATTCCGTGGCTCTCCGGTGGAGGGCGTTACTGGGTGGGGGCCACCCAGGGCTCCAGCGCGCCGATCTTCTTCGCCCGTTTCTCGTCGGCCGACAGCTTGAAATTGTGCTGGTAGGGCGTGCTCTCGAAAGAGCCGTAGCCGGGGTTGGCCAGCATCAGCCAGTCGCGGCCGAAACGCTCCTTGTCCGCCTCGAACGCCTTCAGCCGGTCGGCCTCGCTGCCGTTGTAGGCGTCGGAGAAGTCGCCGTAATTGTCGCCGAACAGCAGGACGATGCGGTAGTCCTTGGCGATGAAGGCACGGCGCGTGCTCTTGGCCGAGCCCCAGTCGGGCTTCTCCTTCGACATCAGGAAGGTGTCGACGTTGCCGCCCATCGGGAAGCCCAGCGCCTGCGCGTTGCGTCGGGTCGGCTCCTCCTGGTCGGCGTTGCGGTTGGTGACGTAGAAGACCTTCACGCCCTTCGACTCGGCGTATTGGGTGAACTCGACGGCGCCGGGAACGGCGGTCGCCTTCTCGGCCTTGACCCAGGCGTCCCAGGTCTTCGGCGAGAACTCGCCGTTGGTGGTGACCAGCCCGACCTGATAAGCCGAGTTGTCCATCGCCGTCTCGTCCAGATCCAGCACCACGGCCGGCGGCAGATCCTGGTAGGCGCCGGTCTGCTCGGTCGCCGCCGTCCAGTTCCTGTCGGCCAGCGCCTTGTCGAGCTGGATCCGGCCCAGCGCGTAGACCGCCAGCGCGTTCGCCTTGTACTCGACCGAGCGTTGCATCCACAGCTCGGCGTTCAGCAGGTCGTTCTGCGGCACCGGGTCGGCGGCGAGAGCGGGAGACAGGGCGGAGGCGGTCAGGAGGGACAGGGCAAGCGCACCGGACAGGCGCATCGGCAAACGCCCGGCACCAGCGGATCGGATCATCGGCGGAACCTCTTCGATGGATGTGACGGATGGCTGTAACGAAAGTGTCATCGAAGCATATTTTCCGCCGCTTGGCGATGCGTCCCCGCAGTCATGCCGGTAGGCTCATGCCGCCCCGGCGATGATGCGCAACGTCGCCGGGGACTGGTCGCGGAAGCTCCAGCGCAGCGGGATGGCGGCGCGCTGCCGCCACCCGCGCTCCACCGTCAGGCTCCAGGAGCGCTGGGCGCCCGGCAGGTCGCCGGGGGGCTCCCAGTCGATGCCCACGCGGCCGGTCAGATGCAGCGCGTCGCCGGTCGCGAAGTCGACGATCAGAAGTCCGGCCTGCGGATTCACCAGGAAGTTCCCCAGCGTGTTGAAGTAGCGGTTGCCGGAATAGTCGGGAACGGTCAGCCGGTCGCCGTCGATGCGGATGAAGCCCGCCGGCCCGCCCCGGTGCGACACGTCGAAACCGCCCTCCACCCCTGGTGTGGACGAGGAGGCGACGAAGACCGTGTCGGCCTCGGCGATGGCGCGGCGGGCGTCGGCGTCCAGGCCGCCCAGCGGCTCGCGCGGGGCCGCGACCGGGGCCGCCGTCTCCACCAGCCGCCCCTGGATGTATTGCGGGCAGTTGCCGAAGCTCTGCTCGACCATCAGGTCGAAGCCGCCCCCGTCCGCCGCGATCACCGTGCCGTTGACCCGGTTGCGGCGCCGGGTTGCCAGATCGATGCCCAGCGCGCCGACCGCCGCGCCGGGGGCGGGGCCGCCCGGCCAGCCGTCCCACGCCCCATGCTCCGGCCGGATCCGGAGGATGCGCGGATCGGGGGAGGTGACGAACCCCGGCGGGCCGGTCAGGATCCCGGCCGAGGGCGCGCCCTGCGCGTCGGCCGCGGCGACCAGCAGAAAGGGCAGCAGCGGGTAGAAGTCGCGGTGCTGCGGGATCAGCACGTCGCGGATCGGGGCGGACGGCACGCGGAAGCCGGCCCGCGCCTGGGCTTCCCGTTCGCCGGGATGGAAGGGATCGTCGAGCGGATCCGGGTGCATGGCCGTCCTCCTCGTGGCTTGTCGCCGGTCAGGCGGGTTGGGGAATGGGGGTGCGCGGCATGGCGGTGAAGCGCGGCAGCGCCTCCACCCGCTCCAGCCAGCGGCGCACCGCCGGGTAGGGATCGAGCGCCACATGCCCTTCCGGCGCCCGCGCCACATAGGCGTAGCAGGCGATGTCGGCGATGGTCGCCCGGTCGGCGGCCAGCCAGTCCCGCGTTTCCAGATGCTGCTCCATGAAGCGCAGGATTCGGGTGGCGGCGGCCTGGGCGTCGGCCATCGATTCCGGCCCGCCCCACAGGGTGAGGATGCGCGCCCGCGCCGGCCCGAAGCGGATGTCGCCGGCGGCGACCGACAGCCAGCGCTGGACGCGCGCGGCGGTCGGCGGATCGCCCGGGTTCCACTGCCCGGTCTCGTCGTAGCGGGCGGCGAGATAGACCAGGATGGCGTTGGAATCCGGCACCACGACGTCGCCGTCGACCAGGACCGGCAATTGCCCCAGCGGGTTCAGCGCGAGGAAGGAGTCGCTGCGGAGCTGGTCGTAGCACTCCACGTAGCGGTGCGGCAGGCCGAGGATGTTCAGAAAGGCTTCCGCGCGGTGCGCGTGGCCGGACAGTGACATGCCGTAGAGCGTGATCCCGGATTCGGTCATCGGAGTCTCCCGTTGGGGGCTTGGCCGTTGAGGGCTTGGGTGCCGGTTGGCGATTGCAGGGAACCACTTGCGTCGCCCATGGGGAATGCGCTCTCATCGCAAGGAACTCTTGCGGAAGCCGGAAGGATCGCCGGGAGGATCATGGACCGCCTGGACGAGCTTGCGCTGTTCGTCGCCATCCTCGACGCCGGCAGCCTCGCCGGAGCGGCGAAGCGGCTGGGCCGCTCGGCGGCGGCGGTGACGCGCGGCCTGACCGCGCTGGAGGAGCGGCTCGGCGTCCGCCTGATCGAGCGGACGACGCGCAGCCTCGCCCCCACCGAGGCCGGACGACGGCTGGCCGAGCAGGCGCGCCGGCTGCTCGCCGATTACGACGAGGCGCTGCTCGCCGCCGGAACCGAGCGCCCGCTGCACGGCCGGCTGCGGGTGACGGCGCCGGTGATGTTCGGGCGCAAGCATGTGACGCCGCTGGTCATCGGCTTCATGCGCCTCTACCGCGACGTCCGGGTCGAACTGGTGCTGTCCGACGGCAACCTCGACCTGATCGAGCAGGAGTTGGACGTCGCCATCCGCATCGGAAACCTGCCGGATTCCGGAATGGTCGCCCGCCGCGTCGGGCAGGTCGGCCGCTATCTGGTCGCCAGCCCGGCCTACCTCGCCGAACGCGGCGTTCCCGAAACACCGGAGGATCTGGCCGGGCACGACGTCATCGTCAGCGTGCCGCGCCCGGTTCCGGCGGAATGGCGCTTCACGCTGGATGGGCGCGAGCGGGTGGTGCGGCTGTCCCCGCGCCTTGCGGTCAGCCACATCGAGCCGGCGCTGCTGGCGGCGCGCGAGGGGCAGGGGATCGCCCGCCCGCTGTCCTACCAGGTGGCGGAGGATCTGGCGGCCGGCACGCTGGTGCGGCTGATGCCGGAGAGCGAGCCGCCGCCGCTGCCGGTGCAGGTGGTGGTGCCGACGGCGCGCTTCATGCCGGGGCGGGTGCGCGCCTTCCTCGACCACGCGGTGGAGGGGCTGTCGGCGCTGGCGGTGCTGCGCGGTTAGGCGCCAGAGGTCCTACGCGGCGCGGATGCCGGCGAGGAAGCGGTCCATCTCCGCCTGGAACTCGCGGGCGTGGCGCGACAGCGTCTCTCCGGCGTCCAGCACCTGGGCGGCGGCGGCCCCGGTGTCGTGCGAGGCGCGGGTGACCTCGGCGAGGCTGGCCGAGACGTGCCGCGTGCCGGTCGCCGCCTGCCGCACGTTGCGGGAAACCTCGCCGGCCGCGGCGGTCTGCTGGTCGACCGCCGCGGCGATCGATCCGGCCACCGCGTGCATCGCCTCGATGGTCGCTCCGATGGCGGCGATGGCCTGCACCGCCCCGCCGGTCGCGTCGCGCATGGCGGCGATCTGGGCGGCGATCTCGTCGGTGGCCCGAGCGGTCTGGCTGGCCAGCGCCTTCACCTCGCCGGCGACCACCGCGAAGCCCTTGCCGGCCTCGCCGGCGCGGGCCGCCTCGATGGTGGCGTTGAGCGCCAGCAGGTTGGTCTGGCTGGCGATGTCGTGGATCAGCGTCACCACCTCGCCGATGCGGCTCGCGGCCTCGGCCAGCGCCCGCACCGTCAGGCCGGTGTTCTCCGCCTGCCGCTTGCCCTCGCCGGCGATGGCGGTGGACTGCACGACCTGATCGGCGATCGCGCGCACCGTCGCCGCCATCTGGTCGGTGGCCGCCGCCATGCTCTCGACGTTGACGGAGGTCTGCCGCGCGGTCGCGGCGCAGGTCGCGGCCTGCCGGTTGGTCCGGTCGGCCAGCTGGGTCAGGCTGCGCGCGGTGCCGTCGAGCGCCGTCGCCGAATCGACCACCGTGCCGAAGACGCGGGTGGCGGTTCCGGCGAAGGCGCCGGTCAGCGCCTCCACCGCCAGGGCGCGGCGGTCGCGGGCGGCCTCGGCGGCGGCGTGCTCGGCGGCCAGCCGCTCGCGGTCCAGGGCGTTGCGGCGGAAGACCTGGAGCGCGCGCCCCATGTCGCCGATCTCGTCGCGGCTGTCGTGCGTCGGGCAGGCGCTGGCGGTGTCACCGGCGGCCAGCGCCGTCATGGCGCCGGTCATCCGCCGCAATGGCCGGGCGATGGTGAGGCGGCCGACCGCCGAGGCCAGCGCCGTGCCGCCCAGCGTGCCGCCGGCCAGGATCGCCAGCATGACGCCCAGGCGCTGGCGGGTGTGGGCGTCCATGGCGGCGTTGAGCTCCCCGACCTCCGCCGCGTTGCGGGCGGCCAGCCCCTGGACGAGGTCGTTCAGCGCCTTGCGGTTGGTCCGGTTGGCGTCGTTGTCGCCGTAGGCACGCGCCGCCGCCAGAGTGTCCTCGCGGGCCAGCCGGACGAGTTCGGAGCGGAAGCGGATGAACTCGCGGGCGCGGGCGTCGGCGGCGTCCAGCTCGCCGCGGCGGCCGGGCGGCAGGAAGCCGCGCCAGCGCGCCATCGCCGCGTCGAGCGCGCCCAGGCCATCGAGCAGCGGCCGGGCGAACTTCTCCGCCTCGGCGCGGTCGCGGGCCATGTAGATGCCGCGCGAATCCATCACCACCGACAGCATCAGCCCGTTGACCCGCTCTCCCATCACCGCGCGCGACGAGGCCAGCCGCATGTCGGCGACCAGCGCGTCGTGGGCCAGCAGCGTGTCGATGCCGACGAGGCCGACCAGCGCCGCGACGATGGTCATCAGCCCGACCAGGACGTGGATCTTGGCGCCGATCCGCAGGCGCTGGAACAGGCGGTTCATGACGGGGCTCCGGGATTTGCGGTGTCCCCGGAGCCCGTCACGTTCCTCGGTCGGCCCTTCAGTCGGCGAGGCGTGTCGTCAGGCGCGGGGCGCTGCGCGTCGCGGCGGCGACGGTGCGGGTCCGCATCGGTTTCAGGACGAACAGGGCGAGGAAGGCGGCCAGCGCGTTGACGATGGCGACCGTGTGGAACACCGTCTGCCAGCTTCCCGTCGCCGCCACCATGACGTTGCCGAGCGGCACCAGCAGCGCGGCCGTGCCCTTGGCGGTGTAGAGCAGCCCGGCGTTGGTCGCGGCGAACTTCGAGCCGAAGGTGTCGCCGCAGCAGGCCGGGAACAGGCTGTAGATCTCGCCCCAGGCGAAGAAGACCAGACCGGTCAGCAGCACGAAGGCCACCGGGTCGCTGCCGTAGGCCGACAGCGCCATGACGCCCACCGCCTCGATGGAAAAGGCGATGAACATGGTGTTCTCGCGCCCGATGTGGTCGGACACCCAGCCGAAGAAGGGGCGGGTCAGCCCGTTCAGCACACGGTCGATCGACAGCGCGAAGGTCAGGGCCGGCAAGGTCAGGCCGAGCAGGCTGACCGGCGTCTTCTCCAGATTGTAGTCGGCCGCGATGGGGCCGAGCTGCGCGGTCACCAGCAGGCCGCCCGCCGCCACCATGGTGAACATCAGGTACATCACCCAGAAGACCGGGGTCCTCAGCATCTCCTGCGGGGCGTAGTGGCGGCGGACCGGGGCCGCCGCCGTGGCGGCCGTGGCGCTCTCCTTCGGCGGGGCGACCATGAACCAGGCCAGCACGAAGACCACCAGCCCCTGGCCGACGCCGAAGGCCATGAAGGTCGCCTCGTAGCCCGAGGACGCGATCATGGTGGCGATCGGCACGACGGTGAGCGCCGAGCCGGCGCCGAAGCCGGCCGCGGTGATGCCGGCCGCCAGACCGCGCCGGTCGGGAAACCATTTCAGCGCGTTGCCGACGCAGGTGCCGTAGACGCCGCCCGCCCCGATGCCGCCGATCGCGGCGGCGATGTAGAGCAGGACCAGCGAATCGGCCATCGCGTTCAGCATCCAGGACAGCGCGCAGAGCACCGCCCCCAGCAGCACGACGATGCGCGGCCCGAACCGGTCGACGAACCAGCCCTCGACCGGCACCAGCCAGGTCTCGGTGACGACGAAGATGGTGAAGGCGACCTGGATCGCCGTGCGGCCCCAGCCGGTCTTGGCGTCGATCGGCTCGACGAACAGGGTCCAGCCATATTGGAGATTGGCGATCATCGACATGCAGACGACGCCGATCAGCAATTGCATCCACCGCCCGCCGATTGGTCCGGCGGTGCGCGCTCCTCCCAGCAGCATTCTGTCTCCTCCCGCATGCACCCGAATGTTTTTCTCTGTTCGGACGCCCGGACCGCCGCCTTGACGGCTGTTGCCTCGGCTTTTGTGTCGGCCTGGGTAAAACGGGATGGAGCGGCGGTTTCGCTTGCCAATCGTCAGGCGCGCCGGTGCCAGGATGCCCGCCATCACAGGCTGGCCGACGCGACTGGCATGCCAGATGCCCCATGCCCGCCCTCACGATCATCCGTATTACGGATTGTGTCAACAGCAAGCGATGGGTCCTGTGCGAAGAGGAGATGCGGTGGCGGTGGCTGTCTGCCGTTCGACAGGGTCGGCTGAGATTGTTCGTGAGGCAAATTGTCCAAAAAGCCTTTCCACATTCCGGAAAATTGCGGCGGCGCACGCGGAGGCGGGGCATGATGAGGCATGCCGCCCTTCCCCCCGCTCCTCGTCATCACCGACCGCAAGCAGGCCATCCGCCCTTTGCCGGAACTGGCCGGCGACCTCTTCGAGCTCGGGGTGCGCTGGCTGTCGTTGCGCGACAAGGATCTGCCCGACTCCGTCCGCCTGGACCTCGCCCGCGCGCTGGTCGGTCGGGCGCGACGATGGTCGGCGCTGGTCACGCTGCACGGCGATCCGGCGCTGGCGCTGGCCGCCGGGGCGGCGGGGGTGCATCTGCCGGATGGTGGCGACATTCCGGACGCGCTCGCGGCGGCGCGGGCGCTGCTGGGGCCGGGGGCGCTGGTCGGCGTCTCGGCCCATGACGCCGCCGGACTGGCCCGCGCGGCGGCCGGCGGGGCCGATTATGCCACCCTGTCGCCGATCTTTCCCTCGGCCAGCAAGCCGGGCTACGGCCCCTGGCTGGAGGCGGACGGGCTGCGGCGCATGGCCGCCGGGGCGGGGCTTCCGGTCATCGCGCTGGGCGGGGTGGAAAGCCCCGCCGCCGCCATCGCCTGCCGGGAGGCGGGGGCCGCCGGCGTCGCCGCGATGGGGCTGGCGATGCGCGATCCGCCGGCGGTGGCCGGGCTGCTGGCAAGCCTGCCCGTCCCCTCCCCGACGGGGTGAATCGGCCGGATAGTCCTGGACTTTTCAGGGCATTGGATGCATCTGGTATGTGAGATACGAGAAGCCGACGCACCCCAGATCGGCGTGCCGCGACGCGACCGGTCGCGGCGGGACCTGAAGGACACCGAGGACCATGACCGTTCCATCGCTCAACGTGCAGCCGCTCGACACCGGGACGACCTTCCGCAGTCAGGTCTATCACGCGCTGAAGCAGGCGATCACGGAGATGGACATCTACGACCACAACGAGGAGATCCGCCTGGACGAGCGGCAGCTCAGCGACAAGCTCGGCGTCAGCCGCACGCCGATCCGCGAGGCGCTGACCCTGCTGGAGCAGGAGGGTTTCATCCGCCTCCAGCCGCGCCGCGGCATCTTCGTCATCCGCAAGACCAAGACCGAGATCATCGAGATGATCCAGGTCTGGGCGGCGCTGGAGAGCATGGCGGCGCGCATGGCGGCGGAGCACGCCCCGGCCGCCGAGATCCACAAGCTGTGGGACCTGTTCGGCAACTTCGAGAAGCGCAGCCCGAAGGACCATGTCAGCGAATATTCCGACGCCAACATCGCCTTCCACAAGAGCATCATCCAGCTCAGCGGCTCGAAGCTGATCCAGGACGTCACCGACAACCTGTTCATCCACATGCGGGCGATCCGCAAGCTGACCATCGGCCAGGAGAACCGGGCCGAGCGTTCGATCCACGACCACAAGGCGATCATCACCGCCCTGGAGGAGCGCAACGCCGACCTTGCCGAGCGCCTGGTCCGCGAGCACACCATCGGGCTGGCCGCCCATGTCGAGAAGCACTGCGACTTCCTGACCTGAGCGGCCGCCCCCGGACGGTTTCTCACACCGTCTCCGCCTGCCGTGCCGTCTCCACGGCGGCCGGCGGCGCATCGTCCTCCGCGTCGATGGTCACGACGCGCAGGCTGTTGGTCATGCCCGGCGTGCCGAAGGGGACGCCGGCGGTGACGACCAGCGGCTGGCCGGTCTCGCCGATCCCGGCGGCGGTCGCGGCGCTGGCGGCGCGGCCGACCATCTCCGGGAAATTCTGCACGTCGTCGGTCCACACCGCGTGGACGCCCCAGGCCAGCGACAGCCGCCGCGCCGTCTCGCGCCGGGCGCTGAGGCCGAGGATCGGCACGGTCGGCCGCTCGCGCGAGGCGCGCAGCGTGGTCGAGCCGGTGGTGGTGAAGGTGACGATGCCGGCGGCGGAGATCGTCTCGGCGATCTGGCGGGCGGCGGCGGTCAGCGCGTCGGGCGCCGTCGCCTCCGGCTTGGGGTGGTCGGCGTCCATGATGCGGCGGTAGAGCGGATCCTTCTCCACCCGGCGGATGATGCGGTTCATCATCGCCACCGCCTCCACCGGGTAGCGGCCCGACGCCGACTCGGCCGACAGCATCACCGCGTCGGCCCCGTCATAGACGGCGTTGGCGACGTCCGACGCCTCGGCGCGGGTCGGGGTCGGCTCGCCGATCATCGATTCCAGCATCTGGGTGGCGACGATCACCGGCTTGCCCATGGCGCGGCTCATCCGGATCATCTTCTTCTGAAGGCCGGGCACGTCCTCCGGCGGCAGCTCGACGCCGAGGTCGCCGCGCGCCACCATCACCGCGTCGGACAGTTCGATGATGCGGTCGAGCGTCGGCAATGCCGCCGGCTTCTCGATCTTGGTCATCACCTGGGCGCGGTCGCCGATCAGCGCGCGCGCCTCCTCGATGTCCTCCGGACGCTGGACGAAGCTCAGCCCGATCCAGTCCACCCCCAGCTCCAGCCCGAAGGCGAGGTCGCTGCGGTCCTTCTCCGACAGGGCGGTCAGGGCCAGCGCCGTGCCGGGGACGTTGACGCCCTTGCGGTCGGACAGGGCGCCGCCGGCCAGCACCTCGGTCTCGGCGAAGTCGGCGCCGCAGGCCAGCACGCGCAGGCGGATGCGTCCGTCGTTCAGCAGAAGGTCGTGGCCGGGCTCCAGGCTGGCGAAGACCTCCGGGTGGGGCAGGGCGACGCGGCTCCGGTCGCCCGGCCGGCGGTCGAGGTCGAGGCGGAAGCGGTCGCCGATGACGAGATCGACCGGCCCGTAGCCGAAGGTCCCGACCCGCAGCTTCGGCCCCTGGAGGTCGAGCAGCACGCCGATCGGGCGGCCCAGCCGTTCCTCGGCGGCGCGGATGCGGGCGTAGCGCTCGGCATGCTCGGGTTGGGTGCCGTGGCTGGCGTTGAGACGGAACACGTTCACGCCCGCCTCGGCGAGGGCGACGATCTGCGCCTCGGTCGAGCTGGCCGGGCCGAGGGTGGCGACGATCTTGGTGCTGCGGTGGAACGGCATGGCGGTTGAGCCTTCCTTGGCCACCCCGGCCTCCGGCTCTCGTGTCGCTGGAGCGGGCGGGGGCGGCGAATGCGGTGTCGGCGGGATGCTGGGTTCGCCGGGCCAAGCCGGTCAACCGCAGCGCGGGGCTTTTCCGTATGGTGGCAGGACGGCGGTATCCGGACGCTGCCGTATGGACAGGCCGGTCCGGTCCGGTCCACACTGGCATGCATGAATGTTTTCCCCGCCGAACCCGCCACGCCGCGCCCGGCCGCGGCCCTGATCCCGCTGCGCGACGGCGTCGACGGGCTGGAATGCTTCATGATCGAGCGGCACGGCGCGCTGCGTTTCGCCCCCGGCGCCACCGTCTTTCCCGGTGGCGGGCTGGAGCCGGGGGACCATGCGCCGTCCTGGCGCGCCCTGTGGCCGGGGGCCGCTCCCGACGACCTGCCGTGGCGTGTCGCCGCGCTCCGCGAGGCGTTCGAGGAGTGCGGGATGCTGCTGGCCGAGGCTCCGCCCGATCCCGGCCGGCTGGCGGCCCTGCGCGCCGCCCTGGCGGCGGGAACACCCTTTTCCGGGGCGCTGGCCGGGTCCGGGCTGCTCCCGGCACCGCATCTTGCGGTGCCCTTCACCCGCTGGGTGACGCCCGACACCCAGGCTCGGCGCTACGACACGCTGTTCCTTCTCGCCCCCGCCCCGCCAGGGCAGGAGCCGCTGGTCGACGGCGGCGAGGCGGTCGCCGGCCTGTGGACCACGCCGCGCCGCGCGCTGGACGAGGCGGCGGCCGGATGCCGCCGTCTGGTCTTCGTCACCCGCATGATCCTGACGCGGCTGGCGGACTGCCCCGGCGTGGCGGCGGCCCTCGGCGAGGCGGAGCGCGCCGACTTGCGCCCGATCGAGCCCCGACTGGTGGAGACGCCGGCCGGAGCGGTGTTCCGCATTCCGGTTGGATGCGGGTTCGATCCGGTCGACACCCCGGTTGAAAAGGTCACACTTGGGTAAGAATGCGAAAGTTTGACACACTTTCCGCATTGTGAAAATTGCCAGAAAGTGCTGTTGTGCAGTGCGGCCGTTGCCGACAGGCTTCGGTGTGGCAATCCGGACGATCCGGGTGGCAGTGAGAGGGATGCAATCATGGACACGGGCTTGGATGTGAGGGTCATCAGCGCTTCGGCTTGTTCCGTCGCGGCCTCCGTCGTTGCGTTCGGGTCCACGCTTCTCAAACCGGTCGCACCGGACGCCGCCACCGCCGACGCCGCCTCCTGGATCGCCGAGTTCGGCGCGGGGGCCGCGGGCGGGCCCGCCGATCCCGAGCGGCTGGGCGGCAAGGGCGCCGGGTTGATGGCCATGGCGCGGCTGGGGATTCCGGTGCCGCCGGGCTTCACCATCACCACCGACGCCGGGCAGCGCGTGCGCGCCGCCGGCGACCGCCCGCCGGCGGCGCTGGAGCGGCGCATCGACGCGGCGCTGGCGGCGCTGGAGTCGCGGGCCGGGGCGCGCTTCGGCGGGCGGGAGGCGCCGCTGCTGCTGGCCGTGCGCTCGGGCGCCAGGGCGTCGATGCCCGGCATGATGGACACCGTGCTCAACATCGGCCTGAACGACGCGACGGTGGAGGGGCTGGCGGACCGCCACGGCGACGCGCGCTTCGCCTACGACTGCTACCGCCGGCTGATCCAGACCTACGCGCCGGTGGTGCTGGGCGTGCCGGCCCACCGCTTCGACGACCTGCTCGATGCCCACAAGGCGGCGCGCGGCCTGACCCGTGACGCCGACCTGACGGCGGAGGACTGGCGCGCCCTGCTGCCGCTCTACCGGCGGGCGGTCGAGGAGTCCTGCGGCACGCCCTTCCCCCAGGATCCGGCCGAGCAGCTGCGCGCCGCCATCGGCGCTGTGTTCCGCTCCTGGATGAACCCGCGCGCCATCGCCTTCCGCGCGCTGCACGGGCTGTCCGACGAGGGCGGCACGGCGGTGACGGTGCAGGCGATGGTGTTCGGCAACCGCGACGACCGCTCGGGCTCCGGCGTGCTGTTCACCCGCGACCCCTCGACCGGCGAGCCGGGCCTGTGCGGCGAGTTCCTCGCCAACGCGCAGGGCGAGGACGTGGTGGCGGGCGGCCGCAACCCCGATCCGCTGGCGGCCGGGCAGGAGACGGCGCGGGCGGCGGCCGACCGCTCGATGGAGCGTCGCATGCCCGCGGTCTTCGCCGAGCTGCGCGCCGTCGCCGACCGTCTGGAGCGCGCCTTCGGCGACATGCAGGACATCGAGTTCACGGTCGAATCCGGCCGGCTGTTCATTCTCCAGACCCGCGCGGGCAAGCGGTCCTCGGCCGCCTCGGTGCGCATCGCCGTCGATCTGGCCGAGGCCGGGATCATCACCCGCGCCGAGGCGGTGCGGCGGGTCGATCCCCGCGCGCTCGACGAGCTGCTGCGCCCGGCGGTGGCGGAAGACGCGGCGGCGGACGCGCTGGCGGTCGGGCTGGCGGCCTCGCCGGGGGCGGTGACCGGCCATGCCGCCTTCACCAGCGAGGACGCGGAGCGTTTGGCGGGCACCGGCGTGCCGGTGCTGCTGTGCCGGCCGGAAACCGCGCCGGACGACATCCGCGGCATGCAGGCGGCCGTGGGCATCCTCACCGCGCGCGGCGGCTTCACCAGCCACGCGGCCACCGTGGCGCGCGGCATGGGGCGGCCCTGCGTCGCCGGCGCCCGTGCCTTGCGCATCGACCCGGAGCAAGGCGTCATGACCGTCGGCGGCGTGACGGTGCGCGCCGGCGACCTGCTCACCATCGACGGGTCGAGCGGGATCGTGCTGCTCGGCGCCGCTCCGCTGGTGCGGACCGCGCCGGACGGCGCGGTCGCCCGCCTGCTGGAGTGGACGGCCGCCTGACAGCCCGTTTGCCGGCTATTCCCTGATCTTCTCCAAACATCGTCAATGCCCGGCCTTGTGTCGGGCATCCGCGCACGACCTTGAAGCGCGCCCGTGGATGGCCCGTGGAAGGCCGGGACAAGCCCGGCCATGACGGAAAAGGAGGGGGAACGGAATCAGGCGCGCGTCAATGCCCGCAGATGGGCGGCGCAGCCCTCCGCCAGTCCGGTTTCGTCGTAACCGCCCTCGAGGACGGAGACGACGCGGTTGCCGCATTGGCGCTCGGCGACCTCGACCAGCTTGCGCGTCACCCATTCGAAATCGGCGCCGGTCAGGCCGAGCTGGGCCAGCGGGTCGCGGGCGTGGGCGTCGAAGCCGGCGGAGATCAGCAGAAGCTCCGGCGCGAAGGCCTCCAGCGCCGGCAGGATGACGCGCTCGACCGCCTGGCGGAACTCGGCCGAACCGCTGTAGGGATCCAGCGGCAGGTTGAGGATGTTGTCGGCGACCCCGCGCTCCCACGACGCCCCGGTGCCGGGGTAGAGCGGCGACTGGTGGGTCGAGGCGAAGAACAGGCCGGCGTCCTGGGCGAACATCGCCTGGGTTCCGTTGCCGTGATGCACGTCGAAGTCGACCACGGCGACGCGCGACAGCCCGTGGCGCTCGCGGGCGTGCAGCGCGCCGACGGCGACGTTGTTGAAGACGCAGAATCCCATGGCGCGGGCCGGCTCGGCGTGGTGGCCGCAGGGGCGGACGGCGCAGAAGGCGTTGGTGGCCTCGCCGGCCATCACCGCGTCGACCGCCGCGCAGACCGACCCGGCGGCGCGCAGGATGGCGCCGCGCGACCCCGGCGACAGCAGCGTGTCGCCGTCCAGCCGGTGGTAGCCCTGGACGGGCATGGCGGCGAGCACGGCGTCGACATAGGCGCGGTCATGCACGCGGGCGAGCTGGCCGGTCGTGGCCTCGGGCGCCGGGCGGCGCTCCAGCCCCTTGAATTCGTCGCGGTCGAGAACCTCCCAGATCACGGCCAGCCGGTGCGGCCCCTCGGGATGACCGGGGCCGGTGTCATGGGCGAGGCAGTCGGGGTGGGTGAAGATCAGGGTCGTCACGGAGCGCAATCTCCCATGGGAACGCGCCGCCGCCTGCGGTCGGGCATGGCGGCGGCGCGGGATCGGTCGGCGGAACGAAACAGCCGGCGGACCCAATCAGTGGATCGGATGCGCCGTGGCGGGGGCGTTGGCCGGCCGTGGATCCGCGACGGCGCTCAGTTCCTCCAGTTGGAGGCGGGTGAAGTCGCGGGCGCTGACGACGCCGACCAGATGCCCGTCGTCGAGCACCGGCAGGTGGCGGATGTGGTGGCGGTCCATCAGGTGCAGCGCGTGATGCAGGCTGTCCTGCGGCGCGCAGGTGACCGGGGCGCGGGTCATCAGGTGGGAGACCGGCATCGTGAGCAGGCCGGAGCCGCGCTCCAGCAGGGCGTGGACGATGTCGCGCTCGGACAGCACGCCGGCCAGCGTGTTGCCCTCGGTCCGGCAGACCTCCTTGACGACCAGGGCGCTGATGTTCTCCGCCTTCATCAGGCCGATCGCCTCGGCGACGGTCGCGCTGGTGCGGACGGCGACGACACGGGACTCCTTGGTGCGCAGGATGTGTTCGACCTTCATGGCGTGCCCTCCCTGGAGGTTGGCCCTTGGATGCCGGCGCGTCTCGGCGCCGATGGCGGGGACGGTCGCGCGGGGCGGTGGCCGCGCCATCGGGACCCGTTGACCGAGAATGATGGTATACCAAATACAGTACGCCAATCAAACAATTTTGCAGCCGGCGTATCGCGCTGCGGGCATCGTCGGGCAAACAGGGATTTTAAAGATATTCCGCGATACGGTATGTTTGTGGCGCATGCCTAACGGCGTTGCGGAATGCGCAAGCTGCATATCGGGCATCTGGTGCTTGGTATGCCAAAGCTCTTGTCCCATATGGTGCGGTGCGTCATAAGGGAGACGGCACAAGAAGAAAACATTCTGACCACCGAGGCACTGGAGCGACGAACATGTTGGAAATGCTGGCTCTCTCGCTTGTCCTGTCCGTCTTCGCCGGAACCGTCCACCACATCCTGGCCGCACGGGTCGGCGCCGCCGAGGCCGCCGCCGGCGACTTCACCGCCAGCCGCCTGCGCCGGGCCAACCCGGTGGAAGGCGAGGACGAGGTTCCTGGTCCGACCTGGGCCAGCTTCCCCCGCGCCTTCTGATCCGGCTCGATATCCGGCGTCCGGCCGGCATGGGAAAAGGCGGCCCCGCAGGGGGCCGCCTTTTTGGTTTGGCCGGTTCGCGTGCCGTCCCGTTCAGGTCAGCGGCAGCACGAGCTGGAAGGCTTTGATGGTCATCCGCTTGCGGTGGTAGAAGCGGTGCGCCTCGCCGCGCTGGACGCCCGAGACGATCTCCAACTGGGCGCAGCCGCGCTCGCGCGCCTCGGCGGCCAACCAGTCGAACAGCTTGTCGCCCAGCCCGTAGGACCGCTTCTGCGAGGCGGTCACCAGATCCTCGACATACATGTAGCGCCCGCGCGACAGCGTCTCGTGAACGCGGAAGCCGCCGCAGCCGGCGACCTCGCCGTCGATGCGCACCAGGGCCAGCGTGTAGCCGTCGTCCATCTGCCGGCGCACCTGGGCGCGGTAGACGTCGGCGTCGGCCAGATGGGTCCGCAATTCCTTCATGACCGGAAAGCTGGCCGCGATGTCGGCGTCGTCCCGTGCCAGGACGATCTCGACGGTTTGCTGCTCCATGGCGCTCGTCTCCTTCTTTTGAGGCGTGTCGGTGGGGATGGAAAGGAACCGCCCGGGGGCCCGTGATCCACAGCGGGGAAACGGGTGGCCGTGGTCGCGGGGCCAGGGGCTCGGAGCGCGGCTCGGGTCTGGACGACGGTCCGGACTCCGCTCTTGGCTGCGCTCTGGCATACCATATGCCAGAGCGCGGCCATCCATCAAGGCGGAAAAGGGGGCTTCCGACTGATGGGGGTTAAAACAGTTGGTGATGCCACTAATCGGTTTACAAGGGGTCGGCATCTGGTATACCATATTGATAATTCCAGATATGAAGCTCAGAAATTCACGTCTGGCCGGGTTTCGAAACACCCCAAGAAGGGGCTGTGGAGGCCGCGGCGCCGCATTCCGCCGCGCTTCCTCCGCCTTCGAACAAAAGTGCCAAAGCAGGAACATCGAACAAAAACAACGCCCGACCTGGAAGAGAGCACGCTTCAAAGGAGAAACAGAAGAATGAGCCAGTCCCAAACCGGGGCCCAGAACGGGCCTCTCGGTGGCCGCTGGATGCAGCTGGTCATCGGCGTCATCTGCATGTCGATGATCGCCAATCTCCAATATGGCTGGACCCTGTTCGTCACCCCGATCGAAGAAAAGCACCAGTGGGGCCGCGCGGCGATTCAGGTCGCCTTCACCATCTTCGTCGTCACCGAGACCTGGCTGGTGCCGGTCGAGGGCTGGTTCGTCGACAAGTTCGGGCCGCGCATCGTCGTGGTCGTCGGCGGCGCCCTCTGCGCGCTGGCCTGGGCCATCAATTCCGTCGCGGATTCGCTGGCGATGCTCTATCTGGGCGCGGCGATCGGCGGCATCGGGGCGGGCGGCGTCTACGGCACCTGCGTCGGCAACGCGCTGAAGTGGTTCCCGGATCGGCGCGGTCTGGCGGCCGGCATCACGGCGGCCGGCTTCGGCGCCGGCTCGGCGCTCACCGTCGTGCCGATCGCCAACATGATCGCCTCGTCCGGCTATGAAGCCACCTTCATGACCTTCGGTCTCGGCCAGGGCGGCATCGTCTTCCTGCTCGCCTGGTTCCTGGCCGAGCCGCGCGCCGACCAGCTGCCCAAGGTCGACAAGTCGGGCCTCGTGCAGACCCGCCGCAACTACACCCCGCAGGAGATGCTGAAGACCCCGACCTTCTGGGTGATGTATCTGATGTTCGCCATGGTGGCGGCGGGCGGCCTGATGGCGACCGCGCAGCTCGGTCCCATCGCCAAGGACTTCCACCTCGACGGCGTTCCCGTCAGCATCATGGGCCTGACCCTGCCGGCCCTGACCTTCGCGCTGTCGATCGACCGCGTGCTGAACGGCCTGACCCGCCCCTTCTTCGGCTGGGTGTCGGACAACATCGGGCGCGAGAACACCATGTTCATCGCCTTCGCCATCGAATGCGTCGGCATCCTGGCGCTGAACCAGTGGGGTCACAACCCGGTCGCCTTCGTGATCCTGACCGGCCTGGTCTTCTTCGCCTGGGGCGAGATCTACAGCCTGTTCCCGGCCTGCTGCGGCGACAGCTTCGGCTCCAAGTTCGCGACGACCAACGCCGGCCTGCTCTACACCGCCAAGGGAACCGCGTCGCTGGTCGTGCCCTTCGCCAACGTCGCCGTGGCCTCCACGGGAAGCTGGCAGGCGGTGTTCTTCTTCGCCGCCGCGGTCAACGCCATCGCCGCCTTCCTCGCCCTGTTCGTGCTGAAGCCGATGCGCGCCCGGCAGATCGCCGAATCCGCTCCGGTCCATGGCAAGCTGGCCACCGAGGGCGCCGACTGAAGGAATCGGGCCCGGTCGCGTCGGGGAGACTGACCGGGCAAGGTCCCCAGAAGGGTCTGCCAGCAAACGCACCGACGTTGTGGCCGTTGCCCCGGCCATGGCGTCGGTCGTTTGGCGTTCTGGACGTCCCCCGGTGGACCGTTCGAGTTTCGAGAGCCGCTTCGTCTTCTTGATATTCTGTATACGGAATACGGTTCGGGCGGTCAACGCCCAAATTCGGGGCCCGGAAGCGCCCGGAATTTGGCGGCGCAACATTTCACGGGAGGGAATGGATGCTCGGCATGGGTCTTCTGATGATGGCGGGCTTCGCGTCGGGGGCCTTGAACGCGGTCGCCGGAGGCGGCGCCTTCATCACCTTTCCGGCGCTGCTGTTCGCCGGGGTGCCGCCGGTCAGCGCCAACGCGTCGAGCACGGTGGCGCTGTTCCCCGGACAAGCCGCCAGCAGCTGGGCCTACCGGCGCGACATCGGCGCGGCCAGCGAGGTGAACCTGCCGCAGTTCGCGGCGCTCAGCCTGATCGGCGGGCTGGTCGGCGCCCTGCTGCTGCTGGTGACGCCCAACGCGCTGTTCGCCGATTTCGTCCCATGGCTGCTGCTGTTCGCCACCTCGGTCTTCGCCATCGGCCATTACGCGCCGGGCATGGTGGCGCGGCTGCGGCTCGGCGGGCGCGGCGTGCTGGTGGTGCAGTTCCTCATCTCCATCTATGGCGGCTATTTCGGCGGCGGCATCGGCTTCCTGATGCTGGCGGCGCTGACGCTGTTCGGGCTGCGCGACATCCACGCCATGAACGGCCTGCGCATCCTGCTGGCGATGCTGATGAACGGGGCGGCGGTGGCCGCCTTCGCCATCTCCGGGGCGGTGTCCTGGCCGGAAACCCTGGCGATGGCGGTGGCGGCGGTGGCCGGCGGCTACGCCGGGGCGCTGGGGGCCAAGCGGATCGATCCCAAGCGGCTGAAGACCGGCGTCGTGGCGATCGGCGTCGCGCTGACCGTCTACTTCTTCACGAAAGGAGCGTAGCCCGCCGGTTTCCACCCCTTTGGTGAGCGTCCCCGCCACGCATTCTCGGCGGTGCCCCCACTTTCTGCGTTGACATACGGTATGTGGTATACCAAACTCCACGCACAGTTTGAGCAACAGACTGTTGGCCGCCGCTGCAAAGGCTGCCTGGCCAAAAGGGCCGATAACGGGGGAGAGGGATCGGGCATGAAAATCTGCATTTACGGATCCGGCGCCATCGGCGGCTATCTCGGCGTGCGGCTGCACCAGGCCGGGGCGGAAGTCAGCCTGGTGGCGCGCGGCGCCCATCTCGCGGCGATGCGCGAGAACGGCGTGACCTTGATCGTGGGGGAGGAGAAGACGACCGTCCATCCCCGCTGCACCGACAACCCGGCGGAGCTGGGACCGCAGGACTATGTGATCATCGGGCTGAAGGCCCATTCGGTCCCCGGCGTCGTGCCGGCGATCCAGCCCCTGCTGGGGCCGGACACCGCCGTCGTCACCGCCGTCAACGGCATCCCCTATTGGTATTTCTACGGCACCGGCGGCGATTTCGACGGGCGCATCCTGGATTCGGTCGATCCCGGCGGGGCGCAGTGGAACGGCTTCGGGCCGCAGCGCGCCATCGGCTGCGTCGTCTACCCGGCGACCGAGGTGGTGGCGCCCGGCGTCATCCAGCACATCTACGGCGACAAGTTCTCGCTCGGCGAACCGGACGGTTCCATGTCGGACCGCGTGGTCGCGCTGTCGAAAATGATGGAGGCCGGCGGCCTGCGCGCGCCCGTGCTCGACCGCATCCGCGACGAGATCTGGCTGAAGCTGTGGGGCAACCTGTGCTTCAACCCGATCAGCGCGCTGACCCATGCGACGCTGGAGGTGATCTGCGGCGATCCGGAGACCCGCGCCGTCGCCAAGGCGATGATGCTGGAGGCCAAGCGGATCGGCGACCGGTTGGGCGTGCATTTCCGCGTCGACGTCGAGCGCCGCATCAACGGCGCCGGGGCCGTCGGCGCCCACAAGACCTCGATGCTCCAGGATCTGGAGCGTGGCCGTCCGATGGAGATCGACGCCCTGCTGTCGGTCGTCCAGGAGATGGGCCGCATGGTCGAGGTGCCGACCCCGACCATCGACGTTGTGCTGGCCCTGGTGCGGCAGCGCGGCGAGGTCGCCGGCCTCTACACCCGGCCGCAGCCGGCCGACGCGAAGGAACTCGTGCCGTCCGTGGCCGCGCAATA
This sequence comes from Azospirillum agricola, assembly GCF_017876095.1. Classification (GTDB taxonomy): domain Bacteria; phylum Pseudomonadota; class Alphaproteobacteria; order Azospirillales; family Azospirillaceae; genus Azospirillum; species Azospirillum agricola. Next base: position 1,139 of record NZ_JAGINM010000031.1, on the reverse strand, counting down.
AGGCGGAGGCCGCTCACACACATCAAGAGATCAGCGGGAAGGGGAGGGGTGTCATGAGAGTCGAGGACATTCTCCGCAAGAAGGGCACGCGCATCGGCATGGTGCGCGTCAACGAGACGGTGGACACGGCCCTGCGTCTGATGAAGACGGAGAACACCGGCGCCCTGGTGGTCAAGGACGTCTGCCGGACCGAGGGCAACACGGTGGTCGGCGTGATCTCCGAACGCGACGTCGTGCGCGGTCTGGTCGACCGTGGGCCGGACGTCCTGAAACAGCCGGTGACGGCGCTGATGACGCGCGACCCCTTCTGCTGCCACCCGTCGGACACGGTGCGCCATGTGCTGAGCCTGATGGACGAGCACGGCATCCGCCATGTGCCGGTGCTGGAGGGGACCACCCTGGTCGGCGTGGTCAGCGTCCGCGACCTGATCCGCCGCCAGCTGGAAGACGCGACGCTGCCGCCCAGCGAGGCCTGGAACTACCCGGTCGCCGCCAACCAGTGAGAGAGAGGGGCAGCGCTCGACGGCACGTGCCCCCACCCTGACCCTCCCCCGCCGGGCGGGGGAGGGGACTGCCGCCGCATCCTCGCAAAGCTCTGTCCCCCTCCCCTGGCGCAAGCGGGGGAGGGCCGGGGTGGGGCACGTGCGGCCGCACCGCCGCCCGGTGGCGGCTTTCGAAAGCCAAACCGACATGAAGATCGCCATACCCAGGGAGCGCCGCGCGGGCGAACTCCGCGTCGCCGCGTCTCCCGACACCGTCAAGAAATTCAAAACTCTCGGGTTGGAGGTTGTGGTGGAGAGCGGGGCCGGCCTCGGTTCCAGCATCCCCGACGCCGCCTTCGCGGCGGCCGGCGCCGACATCGCGCCGGACCCGGCGGCGACGCTCGCCGGCGCCGACATCGTGCTGAAGGTCCAGCGCCCGCTGATCGACGGGGAGGGCGGGGCCGACGAACTCGCCCTGATCCGCAAGGGCGCGCTGCTGTTCGCGATCCTGAACCCGCACAACAGCCGCGAGCATGTGAAGGCCTACGCCGAGGCCGGCGTGAACGCCTTCGCCATGGAGTTCATGCCGCGCATCACCCGCGCCCAGGTCATGGACGTGCTGTCGAGCCAGGCGAACCTCGCCGGCTACAAGGCGGT
>NZ_JAGINM010000030.1 GCF_017876095.1 Azospirillum agricola | reverse complement strand
CGCAGGAGACGCTGCGCACCGCGCTCGCCATGGGGGCCGACCGCGCCATCCTGGTGCAGACCGACGCCGAGACCCAGCCGCTGGCCGTCGCCAAGCTCCTCAAGGCCCTGGTCGAGAAGGAAGGGCCGCGGCTGGTCATCCTCGGCAAGCAGGCGATCGACGACGACTGCAACCAGACCGGCCAGATGCTCGCCGCCCTGCTCGGCTGGGGCCAGGGCACCTTCGCCTCGAAGGTGGTGGCGGGCGAGGGCTCCGTCGCCGTGGCGCGCGAGATCGACGGCGGGCTGGAGACGGTGGAGCTGACGCTTCCCGCCATCGTGACCGCCGACCTCCGCCTCAACGAGCCGCGCTACGCCTCGCTGCCCAACATCATGAAGGCGAAGAAGAAGCCGCTGGAGACCGTCACCCCGGACAGCCTGGGCGTCGACGTGGCACCGCGCCTGACGACGCTGAAGGTGGTCGAGCCGGCCAGGCGCAAGGCCGGCGTCAAGGTGGCCGACGTGGCGACCCTGGTCGACAAGCTGAAGACCGAAGCGCGGGTGATCTGAGAGGGGATGAACTGACCATGGCCAACATTCTCGTCGTCGCCGAGCACGACAACGCGACGCTCAAGCCCGCCACGCTGAACGCCGTCACCGCCGCCGCCCAGATCGCCAAGGGGATCGGCGGCAACATCCACGTCCTGGTCGCCGGCAAGGGCGCGCAGGCCGTGGCGGACGCCGCGTCCAGGATCGCCGGCGTGTCGAAGGTCCTGCTGGCCGACGACGCCGCCTACGAGCACGCGCTGGCCGAACCGCTCGCCGCGCTGCTGGCGGAGATCGGCCGCCCCTACGGCCACATCCTCGCCCCGGCCACCTCGGTCGGCAAGAACGTGGCTCCCCGCGTCGCGGCCCTGCTCGACGTCGCCGCCATCTCCGACATCACCGGGGTGGTCTCCGCCGACATTTTCGAGCGGCCGATCTACGCCGGCAACGCCGTCGCCACCGTCCAGTCGAAGGACCCGATCAAGGTCGTCACCGTGCGGACCACCGCCTTCGAGGCGGCGGGCGACGGCGGTTCGGCCGCCGTCGAGGCCATCGCCGCCGCCGGCGATCCCGGCCTGTCGCGCTTCGTCTCGGCCGAGCTGTCCAAGTCCGAGCGTCCCGAACTGACCTCGGCCCGCGTCATCGTCTCCGGAGGGCGCGGGATGCAGTCGGGCGAGAATTTCGCCCTGCTGGAGGCGCTGGCCGACAAGCTGGGCGCCGCCGTCGGCGCCTCGCGCGCCGCCGTGGACGCCGGCTTCGTGCCCAACGATTACCAGGTCGGCCAGACCGGCAAGATCGTCGCCCCGGACCTCTACATCGCCGTCGGCATTTCCGGCGCCATCCAGCACCTCGCCGGCATGAAGGACAGCAAGGTCATCGTCGCCATCAACAAGGACGAGGAGGCGCCCATCTTCCAGGTCGCCGATTACGGCCTCGTCGCCGACCTGTTCAAGGCGCTGCCCGACCTGTCCGCCTCGCTGTAAGGCGCGCCCCTCCCCCATTCCCCCGTTTCCGAAAGGCGCCCCGATGACCGGCTACGCCCCCCCGCTGAAAGAGATCCGCTTCGTCCTCGACCATCTCGCCGGCATGGCCGAGGTGGCGGCCCTGCCGGGCTTCGGCGACGCCACGCCCGATCTGGTGGACAGCATCCTGGACGAGGCCGCCAGGATCGCCGGGAACACGCTGGCCCCGCTGAACCGCGCCGGCGACACCCAGGGCGCCAGGCTCGACGAGACCGGGACCGCCCGCACCACGGAGGGCTGGAACGCCGCGTGGCGGACGCTGGTCGAGGGCGGCTGGAACGGCCTGCCCTTCGAGCCGGAGCATGGCGGCATGGGGCTGCCGAACCTGCTGAACACCGCCGTGCAGGAGATGTGGCATTCCGCCAACATGGCCTTCGCGCTGTGCCCGATGCTGACGCAGGGCGCGGTCAACGCGGTGCGGCTCTACGGCTCCGACGCGCTGAAGGCGCTCTATCTGCCGAGGATGGTTTCGGGCGAATGGACCGGGACCATGAACATCACCGAGCCGCAGGCGGGCAGCGACCTTGCCGCGACCCGTTCGCGCGCGGTGCCGGCCGGCGACGGGACCTACCGCGTCACCGGGCAGAAGATCTTCATCACCTACGGCGACCACGACCTGACGGAGAACATCGTCCATCTGGTGCTGGCCCGGCTGCCCGACGCCCCGGCCGGCGTGAAGGGCATCAGCCTGTTCGTCGTGCCGAAGTTCCTGCCCGACGCCGACGGCAACCCCGGCGCCCGCAACCAGGTGAACTGCGTGTCGCTGGAGCACAAGCTGGGCATCCACGGCAGCCCGACCGCCGTGCTGTCCTTCGGCGACGAGGGCGGCGCCACCGGCTGGCTGGTCGGCGAGCCGAACCGTGGCCTGGAATACATGTTCACCATGATGAACCACGCCCGGCTGGCCGTCGCCCTGCAAGGGCTGTCGATCGCCGAGCGGGCCTATCAGCAGGCCCTGGCCTACGCCCGCGAGCGCGTGCAGGGCAGGCCGGTGGGCTGGACCGGCGGCCAGGGGAGCGCCGGCATCCTCCACCATCCCGACGTGCGCCGCCTGCTGATGGGCATGAAGAGCCGGATCGAGGCGATGCGCGGCCTGCTCTACACCGCCGCCGCCGCCGTGGACACCGCCCACCAGCACCCCGACGCCGGAACGCGGCAGCGGGCCGGGCTGCTGGTCGATCTGCTGACCCCCATCGCCAAGGGCTGGTGCACCGAGACGGGGCAGGAGATCGCCTCGCACGGGGTGCAGGTGCATGGCGGCATGGGCTTCATCGAGGAGACCGGCGCTGCCCAGCACCTGCGCGACGCCCGCATCACGACGATCTACGAGGGGACCACGGCGATCCAGGCCAACGACCTGATCGGCCGCAAGATCCTGCGCGACGGCGGGGCGGCCCTGCGCGCCCTGCTGGAGGAGATCGCCGCCCTCGGCCGCGAACTGGCCGGCAGCCCCGACGACTCCCTGCGCGTCACCGGCGCGGCCCTGGCGGAAAGCTGCGCCCAGGCCGGCGAGGCGGTGGCGTGGCTGCTGACCGCCGGTGCCGGCGACGCCCGCGCCCCGGCGGCGGCCTCGGTCAACCTCCTGGAGCTGCTGGGGCTGGTGGCCGGCGGCTGGCAGCTGGCCCGCGCCGCCCGCGTGGCGGCGGCGCGGCTGGAGGCGGGCGATCCCGACACGGCCTTCCTGTCGGCCAAGCCGCTGACGGCCCGTTTCTTCGCCGAGCATTTCCTTCCCCGCGTCGATGCGCTGCGCGCGACGGTCGTCGCCGGCTCGTCCAGCGTGATGGCGTTGACGGAAGAGCAGCTTTTCGCATGAGCGCGCACGCCCCCGCCCCGTCCGGGGTGGGGGCGTCCTCCGCCGCCGGCCGGCCCGGATCGCGCCAGCGGCCCCCGTCGGTCACGGCCCTTCAGGCGGAGGCGCGGACGATCGGGATTCCACGCCCTTCATAGGCGTCCAGGACATCGGCCGGGCAGCCCCTTTCCACGACGATCCCGTCGATCTCGTCCAGCCCGACGACGTCGCAGGCGGACACCGCGCCGAGCTTCTCCCACGAGGCCAGCACGATGGTCTCGGCCGACCGCCGGCTGATCGCGCGCTTGATCGCCGCCTCCTCCCGGTCGCCGGTCGTCAGCCCATGCTCCGGATGGATGCCGGCGACGCCCATGAAATAGACGTCGGCGCGGATGCGGGAGATGCCTTCGATCGCCACCGCCCCCACGGCGACGTTCGAATGCTTGTAGATGCGGCCGCCGATGAGTTCGACCGCGACGCCCGGATGGTCGAGCAGCGCGACCGCGACGTCCGGGCTGTGGGTCGCCACCGTCGCCCGCAAATCCAGCGGCAAGGCGCGGGCGAGCGCCACGGCGCTGGTGCCGCCGTCGAGAAAGACGGTCTGGCCGTTCCTGACCATGGCGGCCGCGGCCCTGGCGATCGCCGCCTTGCCCTCGACCGAGACCTTCCGCCGGGTGGGAAGGTCGGCGAGCGCCTTCGACGCGGGAAGCGCTCCGCCATGGACGCGCTGAAGCAGGCCCTCGGCCGCCAGTTCGCGGAGATCGCGGCGGATCGTGTCCTCCGACAGCCCGAGCGCCCGGCTCAGATCCTTCGCCACCACGCGGCCCTCCCGGGCCAGCGTGTCGAGGATGAGCGCCTTCCGTTCGGTCGTCAGCATGGGGGGCCCCGCTCCGGTCTTCGCGGCATATTGCACGTTTCCCAAAAATCATGCAACATCGTGCAGACTTGCGCATCGGGAGGCGGGCATGGCGATATCCAGCCGGGTTCGGGTCGAGGACGTGACCACCCTGTCGGACGACTGGTACGTCCTGAAGAAGACGACCTTCAGCTTCCTGAGGGGGGACGGCTCCTGGCAGCGGCAGAGCCGGGAGACCTACGACCGTGGCAACGGCGCCACCATCCTGCTGTACGACCCGGAGCGGCGCACGGTGCTGCTGACCCGGCAGTTCCGCTACCCGGCCTTCGTCAACGGCCATGACGACCTGCTGATCGAAGCCCCGGCGGGCCTGCTCGACAACGCCAGCCCCGAGGAGCGCATCAAGGCCGAGGTCGAGGAGGAGACCGGCTACCGCGTCACCGACGTCCGTCCGATCTTCGACGCCTTCATGAGTCCGGGGTCGGTGACGGAGCGCCTTCACTTCTTCGTCGGCGCCTATTCGGCGGCCGACCGGGTGTCCGACGGCGGCGGCAACGCCGACGAGGGCGAGGACATCGAGCGTCTGGAGCCGACGATCGACGAGGCGCTGCGGATGATCGCGGACGGCCGCATCCGCGACGGCAAGACCATCATGCTGCTGCAACACGCCGCCCTGCATCTCCTCAAGGACGGCGGGACCGTCCGATGACCGGAATCCGCGCCGCGCGCGCCGACGACCTCGCCCGCAACGTCGAGATCTGGCGGACCTCCGTCCTGGCGACGCACCATTTCCTGACGCCGGAGCATTTCGCCGAGATCGCCGATCTGGTGCGGACCGCCTATCTGCCGGCCGCCGAGCTTCTGGTCGCCGTCGACGGGCGGGATGTCCCGCAGGCTTTCCTGGGGGCGTCGGGGGGCCACATCGACTCGCTCTTCGTCCACGCCGACCGCCGGGGCGGCGGGCTTGGCCGCCGGCTGGTCGAGCATGTCCGCCGGGGCCGGGACGAGGTCACGGTGGAGGTGAACGAGCAGAACCCGTCCGGCCGGGGCTTCTACGAACGCCTCGGCTTCGCGGTGGTCGGCCGCTCGGAGACCGACGACGACGGCCGGCCCTACCCGCTGCTCCGCCTGCGATGGAGGCGTGCCGGCGCCGCAACGCCGTAAACCGCGACCGATCCGAACACCGCTCCGCCGGTCCCGGCCAGATCTGTTGATCCCGGCGGGAAGGAATGCGATCCTGCGCCCTCATCACCGGGCGGGCAGGATGTCATCGAACGCGTCACCGACTGGCGGAAAGCGCCTGACCATCGGGGTCGTCGACGATGATCCGGCGGTCCTCCGGATGGTCGCCGACCTGCTGGCCGGGGAAGGCTACGGGACGGCGCTCTGCCCCGACGCGGCGTCGCTGATGGCGGTGCTGGCGTCCGGCCGGCTCGACCTGATCGTGCTCGACCTGCGCCTGCCGGACCGCGACGGCATCTCCATCGCCGCCCAGCTGCGGGGCACGATGGACGTGCCGATCATCATGCTGACCGGGCGCGGCGACGACATCGACCGCATCATGGGGCTGGAGGTCGGCGCCGACGACTACATCGTCAAGCCGTTCAACAACCGCGAGTTCATCGCGCGGGTGAAGGCGGTGCTGCGCCGCACCACCCGCGAGAGCGTTCCGGTTCCGGCGCCCTGCAAGCGCGGCTACCGCTTCGCCGGCTTCACGCTGGACGAGGACGGGCGGCGGCTGTTCGACCCGGCCGGCAAGCCGGTGGCCCTGACGGTGGCCGAGTTCGACCTGCTGCTGGCCCTGGTGCGCGCCCACGGGCGGGTGCTCAGCCGCAACCAGATCCTCGACCTGACCCACCACGACCGCGACGACGTGTTCGACCGCACCATCGACGTGCTGATCCTGCGCCTGCGCCGCAAGATCGAGCGCAACCCGCAGCAGCCCTGGCTGATCCGCACGGAACGCGGCCTCGGCTATGTCTTCGACTGCGACATCGAGGCGTTCGGCCCCTGACCGGCGCCCCGCCGCCTCCCGGTTCCGTTAACAAGATTACAGCCGCTCCCTGAAGGCGTGACATCCGCCGTTCACCCTGGCCGCTTACGCTGGCCGGACGAACAGACGCGCCGTCAAGAAAACCAAGTCGAACTCCAGGGAGGAGTGCTCCGTGACATCCGCAGGCAGCCTGACCAAGTCCAACTGGATCAAGTCCAACTGGATCAAATCCGCCGGTCTCGGCCTTGGCGCGCTGGTCGCGCTGGCCGCGCAGCCGGCCCAGGCCCAGGGCACCCTCACCGTCCTGTGCGGCGTGCAGGAGGAATGGTGCAAGGCGATCGCCGTCGCCTTCGAGAAGAAGACCGGCACCGCCGTCGCCATGAGCCGCAAGAGCGCCGGCGAGGCGCTGGCCCAGATCCGCGCCGAATCCGCCAACCCCAAGACCGACGTCTGGTGGGGCGGCCCCGGCGACCCGCACCTCCAGGCGGCCGAGGAAGGGCTGACGCTGGCCTACGAGAGCCCGCAGCAGGCGGATCTCCAGCCCTGGGCGCAGAGCCAGTACAAGCAGTCGCAGGGGCGCAGCGTCGGCGTCTACGCCGGGGCGCTCGGCTTCGTCTACAACACCGAGCTTCTGGGCAAGCGCAAGATCGGCGCCCCGAAATGCTGGGCCGACCTGCTGCGTCCGGAGTTCAGGGACGAGATCCAGATGGCGAACCCCAACGCGTCGGGCACCGCCTACACCGCCTTGGCGACCCTGGTGCAGATCCTGGGGGAGGATGGGGCGTTCGACTACCTGAGGAAGCTGAACGACAACGTCAACCAGTACACCAAGTCGGGCAGCGCGCCGGCCGCCGCCGCCGCGCGCAGCGAGACGCTGGTCGGCATCGTCTTCATGCATGACGGCATCAACCAGAAGATCAACGGCTTCCCGGTGGACGTCGCCGCCCCCTGCGAGGGCACCGGCTACGAGATCGGCTCGATGAGCATCCTCAAGGGCACGAAGAACCCCGACGCGGCCAAGGCCTTCTACGAGTTCGCCCTGTCGCCGGAGGGGCAGGCCACCGGCGCCGAGACCAAGCAGTTCCAGATGCCGTCCAACCGCAAGGCGGCGATCCCGCCGGAGGCGCCGAAGCTGGAGGCGATCCGGATGATCGACTACAACTTCCAGAAATACGGCACCGCCGAGGAGCGCAAGCGCCTGCTGTCGCGCTGGGACGCCGACATCAAGGCCGTCGCCAAGTAACCGCTTCCCGGCCCTTCTTTTTCGACCTGAGGCTTCCGCCCTTCCCTTCCCTTCCGGGGAGAAGGGCGGGCCGCGCCCGGTCCGTCAAAATCCGCAGGTGATGTGATGCGTCCTCGTTCGGCAGTCTGGCTGGCGCTGGGGTGGGTGGGCTTCGCCCTGCTGCCCTGGTTCGCCGGCAGCGGCACACAGCCCGCCCTCGCGCCGCCCGCCCCCGGCCCGGCCGGATCCGCCCTGATCGACGGGCTGACCAGCGGGCGCTGGTGGCTCCTGCCCGTCGCCCTGCCGCTGCTGCTGGCGCTCGCCGTCACGGCGCTGCCCGGTCTGCGCGCCCGTCAGCCGGCGGCGCTGCTGGCCGGCGGCGCCTTCGGGCTGGCCTGGGTCGCGGCGCAGGGCTTCGCCATCGGCCTCGACGGCTGGGCCTGGGGCTGGCTCGGCGCCCTGTTCGGCCCGCTGCCGCTGGGGCAAGGCGGCTTCGGCGCCGGGGCGGCGCTGACCGCGCTGTCCTTCCTGTTCCTGATGACCAACGGCTTCGCCGGCTTGGGCTTCATGAAGGGCGACCGCTTCACGGCCGGCGCCATCGGGCTGGTGCTGGCGGCCATCGCCGCCTTCGTCTTCCTGCCGGTCGGCTATGTCCTGAGCGGTGCCGGCGACACCGGCACCGGCGGCTTCTCGGCCGGCGCGCTGTGGGCGCGGCTGGCCGCCCCCGACGTCTGGCGCCTGTCCTGCCTGACCGAGGCGAAGTCCTGCGGCGTCGTCTGGAACAGCGTCTTCCTGGCGGTGATGACCGGCATCGCCACCACCCTGCTCGGGCTGGCCTTCGCGCTGGTCGCCGTGCGCACCGGCTTCCGCGCCAAGAAGCTGCTGCGCGTGCTGACCGTGCTGCCGATCATCACGCCGCCCTTCGTCATCAGCCTCGCGGTCATCCTGCTGTTCGGGCGCAACGGCACCGTCACGCTGGCGATGGCCGACTGGTTCGGCATCCCGGTCTCGCGCTGGATCTACGGGCTGCCCGGCGTGCTGCTGACCCAGACGCTGGCCTTCACGCCGATCTCCTTCCTGGTGATGATCGGCGTCGTCCAGGGCATCGGCCCGTCGCTGGAGGAGGCCGCGCAGACGCTGCGGGCCAGCCGCTGGGTCACCTTCCGCACCGTCACCTGGCCCTTGATGCGCCCCGGCGTCGCCAACGCCTTCCTCATCAGCTTCATCGAGAGTCTCGCCGATTTCGGCAACCCGCTGATCCTCGGCGGCAATTACGAGGTGCTGTCGACCAAGATCTACTTCGCCGTCGTCGGCGCCCAGAACGACCCCGGCCGGGCGGCGGCGCTCGGCATCATCCTGCTCTGCCTGTGCCTGGGCGCCTTCTGGGTGCAGCGGCAGTGGCTCGGCAAGAAGTCCTACGCGACGGTCGGCGGCAAGGGCGACAACGGCATCCCCTCGCAGCTTCCGCGCGGCATCAAAATTGCCGCCTACGCCACCGCCCTGCCCTGGGCCGCCTTCACCTTCGTGCTCTACGGGCTGATCCTGTTCGGCGGCTTCACCGAGAACTGGGGCCGCAACAACAGCCTGACCCTGCGCCACTATCTGGCGGCCTTCGACCTCAGCTGGGGGCCGAACGGGCTGATCTGGTCGGGCCGGGCCTGGGGCTCGCTGTTCACGACGATCGAGGTCGCCGCCCTGTCGGCGCCGCTGACCGCCGCCGTCGGGCTGCTGACCGCCTATCTGCTGGTGCGCCAGAGCTTCAAGGGACGCGGCGCCTTCGAGTTCCTGACGATGCTGAGCTTCACCATCCCCGGCACGGTGATCGGCATCAGCTACATCCTCGCCTTCAACCAGCCGCCGATCGAGCTGACCGGCACCGTCACCATCCTCATCGTCTGCTTCGTCTTCCGCAACATGCCGGTCAGCATCCGGGCCGGCGTCGCCGCCATGTCGCAGATCGACCGCAGCCTCGACGAATGCTCGCTGACGCTGGGGGCGGGCAGCGTGCAGACGATCCGCCGGGTGATCCTGCCGCTGCTGCGCCCGGCCATCGTCGCCTCGCTGGTCTACAGCTTCGTGCGCGCCATCACCTCGATCAGCGCGGTGATCTTCCTGGTCAGCCCGAAATACGAGCTGGCGACCGCCTACATCGTCGGCCGCGTCGAGCAGGGCGATTTCGGCCTCGCCATCGCCTACAGCTCGGCGCTGATCGTGCTGATGTCGGTCGTCATCGCGCTCATCCAGTTCGCCGTCGGCGAGCGCCGCATCGGCCGCCGCGCCGCCACCCCCGTCACGCTTCAGGAGAAGCCGGTATGAGCATCGCCAGCAAGGCCGCGGGCGTCGAGTTCCGCAACGTCAGCCGCCGCTACGGCAGCACCGCCGCCGTCGACGACGTCAGCTTCAGCATCGAGGCCGGAACCCTCGTCACCCTGCTGGGTCCGTCCGGCTGCGGCAAGACCACCACGCTGCGCATGATCGCCGGTCTGGAGATGGCGAGCGGCGGGACGATCCTGATCGGCGGCAAGGACGTCACCCGGCTGCCGGCCACCGACCGCAACGTCACCATGGTGTTCCAGTCCTACGCGCTGTTCCCGCACATGAGCGTGGCCGACAACGTCGCCTACGGGCTGGTGGTCAGCGGCGTGCGCAAGCGCGACGCCGCCGCCAGAGCGGCCGAGGGGCTGGAGCTGGTCGGGCTCGGCGGCTACGGCCAGCGCCTGCCGAGCGAGCTGTCCGGCGGCCAGCAGCAGCGCGTCGCCGTCGCCCGCGCCCTGGTGCTGGAGCCGGAGGTGCTGCTGTTCGACGAGCCGCTGTCCAACCTCGACGCCAAGCTGCGCCGCAAGATGCGCGACGACATCCGCGAGCTTCAGCAGAAGCTCGGCCTGACCTCCGTCTACGTCACCCACGACCAGGAGGAGGCGCTGGCCGTCTCCGACCGCATCATCGTGATGAACAAGTCGGTGATCGCCCAGACCGGCACGCCGGACGAGCTGTACCGCCGGCCGAACAGCCGCTTCGTCGCCGACTTCATCGGCGGCGCCAACCTGATCGACGGCGAGCTGGTCGCGCGCGGCGGCGGAACGGCGACGGTGGCGCTCGGCCGGCTGACCCTGTCGGTGCCCGATCCGGGCCTGCCGGCCGGCGGGATCCTGCTCGCCGTCCGGCCGAACGCGATCCGCCTGCGGCCCGCCGGCGCCGACGGGGGCATCAATGGGGGCGGCGACGGCAGCGGCGACGGCATCCCGGTCACCGTCCGCAAGGCGACCTACCTCGGCTCGCACATGGAGTACGGGCTGACCAGCGAGTTCGGCGACCTGTTCGTGGTCGATCCCAACGTCGCCAACCCGGTGCCGGCGGGTGCGACCGCGCTCGCCACCTTCACCGGCGACGGCATCGCCGCCGTCGCGCGCTGACCCGTCACGCGCCGCCCCGCCCCCCGCCGACCCGCGCGTTTCCCGCTGGCGCCGGCGGGGCGGCCGGCGGTAGCCTCCAACCCGATGGTCAGACGCATGCTGTCCCCCGTTAGCGTTCGCGGCCGGCTGCTCGCCGCCTTCGGAGCCATGGTGGTCCTGACGACGGCGGTCGGCGGGGTCGGCTGGTTCGGGCTGGGGGAGACGGAGCGCGCCCTGCTGTCCCTCCAGCGCGAGGGGCTCGGCAACATCGCGCTGGCGATGCGGATGGCGGAGCTGAGCACCGGGCTGGCCGCCCGCGCCCCCTTCATCGCCGCCATCGAGGCGACGCCCGGCCTCGACGAGGAGCGCGGCCAGCTCGAACTCAAGCTCGCCGACCTGACCGTCCTGGTCAACCGGCTGCCGGGGCTGGAGCGCGCCTCGCCGCACGTCCCGTCCGACGTGCCGTCGCTGGTCAGGCTCGCCGGCCGGCTCGACGGCACGCTGCGCAACCTGATGGACGTCACCGGCGAGGCCATCGCGGTGCGGGCGGAGGCGGCGGCGATCCGCCTCGGGCTGGAGCGCCAGCGCATCCTCGGCGAGACGCTGGCCGGGGCGGCGGCGCGGACCTTCGAGCATCCCGGCTTTCCCGGCCTGGAAGGGGCGGCGGCCGGAACCCCGCCCCTGCCCTTCTCGGTCCTGCGGCTGGCCGACCGCACGCGCGACACCGTGTCGGCCGCCCTGACGACGACCAGCCCGGCCGACCTCGCCCGCTGGCGCGGCGGCTTCGACGCCGACCGGCGGGATCTGCGGGCGATCGACACCGCCGCGCCGGCGCTGGCCCTCATGGCCCCCTCGCTCGACCAGCTGCTGGCCGTGCTCGACGGCCAAGGGGCGGTCTTCGACATCCGCAACCGCCAGCTCGGCATCGAGCAGCGCAGCCGCTTCCTGGTCGCCGCCGCCAACACCCTGTCGGCGCAGCTGAACCGCGAGGTCGAGAGCGTCACCACCGCCATGCAGACGGCGGCGCGCAGCCGGGGCGACGCCACCTTCTCCGCCCTGTCCTCGGGCAAGGCCGGCATCCTGGCGCTGGGCGCGCTCTGCGCGCTGGCGGCCGTCGCGGCGGCGGTCTACGTCATGCGCGACGTCGCCGGCAATTTGCGGGCGGTGACGCGGGCGATGTCGGCGCTGGCCGGCGGCGACCGGCTGGTCAGCGTCCCGGCCACCGGCCGCCCGGACGAGATCGGCGACCTCGCCCGCGCCTTCAGCGTCTTCAAGGAGAACGTCGCCGAGCGCGACGCGCTGGCCCGCAAGCTGGGCGAGAACTCGCGCATGCTGGAGGCCGTCTTCGACAACATGAACGACGGGCTGTCGGTGTTCGACGAGAACGGCCGGCTGGTCACCTGGAATCCGCGTTTCCTTGAGCTCAACGGCTTCACCCCGGCCGACGTCGCCGGGCGCGACCTTGCGGAGCTGCAACGCAACCTGCTGCGGCGCGGGGTCGGCATCCGGATGCTCGACGGCAGCAGCGTCGATCTCGACGCGCTGACCCGGCGGCGCGCCGAGCAGGCGCTCCGCTGCGAGCACCATTTCCCCGACGGCCGGGTGGTCGAGCTGCACAGCAGCCCGATGCCGTCCGGCGGCTTCATCACCACTTATTCCGACCTGACCGAGCGCAAGGACATCGAGAAGCAGCTCCGCCACGCCCAGAAGATGGAGGCGGTCGGCCAGCTGACCGGCGGCATCGCCCACGACTTCAACAACCTGCTCGCCGCGATCATGGGCAACCTCCAGATGATCCACGACGAGACGGCCGAGCAGGACCCGGTGCGCGGCAAGGCGCTGCGCGCGCTCGACGCCGCCGAGCGCGGGGCGACGACCATCCAGCGCCTGCTCGCCTTCTCGCGCCAGCAGGCGTTGCAGCCGCAGGCCGTCGACCTGAACGAGCTGGTCGAGGGGATGCTGGATCTGCTGGCCTACGGGCTGGGCAACGGCATCGTCCTGACGACGGCGCTGACGCCGGGGTTGCCCCCCGCGCTGGTCGATCCCGGCCAGTTGGAGAACGCCCTGCTCAACCTCGTCGTCAACGCCCGCGACGCGCTGGCCGACGGCGGCACCATCGTCATCGCCACGGAGGCGGCAGCGCGGGAGGACGGCGACGCCATCGTCCTGTCGGTGCGCGACGACGGCAGCGGCATGCCGCCCGCCGTGCTGTCGCGCGTCTTCGAGCCCTTCTTCACCACCAAGCGCTTCGGCCGGGGCAGCGGGCTCGGCCTGTCGATGGTCTACGGCTTCGTCCGCCAGTCGGGCGGCACGGTCGACATCCGCAGCGAGCCCGGAATCGGCACGCTGGTGGCGATGGCCTTCCCGCGCGCCCGCATGCTGCCGGAGACGCTGGCCCTGCCGCGCGACGCCGGCCCGGTCGAGGGCGGGCGGGAGCGCGTCCTGGTGGTGGAGGACGACCCCGCCGTCCGCCTGACGGCGGTGGACATGCTGACGGCGCTGGGCTACCGGGCGGTGCCGGCGGCCTCGGCGGAGGAGGCGCTGCCGCTGCTGGACGGGACGCCGTTCGACCTGCTGTTCACCGACGTCATCCTGACGGGCGGCATGAACGGTCCGGCCCTGGTCGCCGTCGCCAAGGCGAAACAGCCGGCGTTGCAGGTTCTGTTCTGCTCGGGCTACGCGCGGGACTTCCTGGTGGAGAGCGCCAGCCTGCCGCTCGACCTCCACTTCATCCAGAAGCCCTACCAGAAGCCGGCGCTCGCCGCGCAGATCCGCACCGCCCTCGGCGGCGGAAGCGGCGGCGCCCAGCCCGGCCCGGCGCGCAATCGGCCGGAACCGTCGGTCCTGCCGGAGCGCCTCTGAAACGGCATCCGACGCCCAAGCGAACGGCAGGAGACGGAAACGCCCGCTTTCCACGCCAACCTCTTCGAGGATTCCCGTCATCCCCGCGAAGGCGGGGATCCAGGCTTTTCCCATGGGGTCCGCTCGGAAAACTCTGGATCCCCGCCTTCGCGGGGATGACGAGGCGAGAGACCGCCCAAGGTTCTGTTGGGTGCTCTTAGGCGCTCTACCTTGCCAAAATCAGCGCCCATGCGCGACGGCATGACATGACGGCTGAAGAGGTCGGAAGTCAAAGCCTCTGCTGCAAACCGCCCCTCCGGAAAACCGCTTTTTTCCCGAAAGCCCTCTGTCAAAGGAAAATTTACCTATAACTTGGCGCTCCCGTCCCCACCCCTGGAGCCCCGCGATGCCCCTCGACGCGCTCGCCACCCCCGCCGCTGCTCCCACCAACACCACACGCGCCGCCCCCCTGCCCCGTTGGGCCGAGGAGCCTCCGGCTCCGCCTGACGGATCCCTGGTCCCCGGATCGCGCTTCGCCGAGGAGCAATGGGTGATGGCCGCCGGCATGCTGGCGCGCGGGGCGTCCTTCCTGCACGTCGCGCGCGCCTTGGGGTGCAGCCGCACCACGCTGTGGCGGGCCTATTACGGCTCGCAGGCCCTGCGCGCCCGCGTCTGGTGGGAGCGTCAGGCGCTGAACCGCGAGGCGGAGCTGCGGCTGTCGTCGCTGCGCGATCTGGTGGCGCAGCAGGTCGAGCGGCTGGTGGCGATGGGCGACCCGGCGACGGTGCGCTGGGCCGCCGACCGGCTCGGCCTGTTCGGCGCACCGGAACTTGCGAACCTTGCGGCCCCTGCGGCGCCCGTGCCGCCCTCTCCCGTTTCGGAAGACGGCTTCGGCGCCGCGGAGGATCCCGCCGCGCCCCCGATGCCCGCCCCGGTTCTCGCCCCCGCCCTCGACGACGCGGTTCCCGGCGCTTTCCGCGAACGGACCCAGCCCGACCCCGCCATCATCGCCGCCATCCTGGCGCAGCCGGAAGCGGACGGCCCCAAGGGCGTCTATCCCTGGACCCTCAACCCCGACGACGCCTACCCCAGCCTCGGCTCGGCGGAGGAGCGGCGCGGCAAGGGCCCCTGCGGGCGGCGCGGCGGGCCCGGCGGATGAGCCGCCGATGAGCCGCCGATGAGCCGCCTTGCGCCGGAACGAAACACGGAACGGGATGGGAAAAGCGTTCCACGCCGTTTCAAACGTTCCAAACCGCCCGGCACCCGCCGCCCGCCGTCCCCGGCGCGGGCCTTGCGGGTGCGGGTGCGGGTGCGGGTGCGGGTGCCGGGCCGCCCGTCAGTTGGCGACCGACTTGATCTCCGAATCCCAGCGGCCCAGCAGCCGCTTGCGCTCATCGACCATGCCGTATTTCTGGAAGTTGTAGTCGATCAGCCGGACATCCTCGAACTTCGGCGCGTCGGGCGGCGACACCGACTGCTTGTTGGACGGCGTCATCTGCATGTTGAGCGCGCCATAGTCCTGCGCTTCCGGCGTCAGGGCGAAGTCGTAGAAGGTCTTGGCCGATTCGAGGTTCTTGGCGCCCTTGAGGATGCTCATCGAGCCGATCTCGTAGCCGGTCCCCTCGCAGGGGGTCGAGATGTCGACCGGGAACTTGTTCACCTTCTGGATGACGCTGTCGTTGACCCAGGAGATGCCGACCAGCGTCTCGCCGCGCGCCACGGCCGCCGCCGGGGCGGCGCCGGATTTGGTGTACTGGTTGACGCTCTCGTTCAGCTTCTTCAGATAGTCGAAGCCGGCGTCCTCGCCGAAGATCTGCACGAGGGTCGCCAGCGCCGTGTAGGCCGCCCCGGACGAGTTGGGGTTGGGCATCTGGACCTCGCCCTTGAACTCCGGACGCAGCAGGTCGGCCCAGCATTTCGGCGGCTGGATGCCGCGCTTGGCGAGCATCTCGGTGTTGTAGACGAAGCCGAGCGCCCCGGCGTAGATGCCGACGCTGCGCCCCTGCGACTGCTTGTACTGGCTCTGCGCCCAGCCATGCAGATCCTTGAGCCGCGCGCTCTCGTAGGCGACGCTCAAGCCCTCCTCGGCGGCCTGGAGGTGCGGGTCGCCCGAGCTGCCCCACCAGATGTCGATCTTCGGGTTGGCCGCCTCGGCGCGGATCTGGGCCAGCGCCTCGCCGGCGCTCTTGCGGGTCATGGCGACGGCGATGCCGGTCTTCTTCTCGAAGGCGACGGCCATGACCTTGCACCATTCCTCCTGCACGCCGCACATCACGGTGACGCTTCCCCGCGCATGGGCCGGGCTAACGGCAAGCGCAACCAGCGCGCCGATGCCGAAACCGACAGACTTCATCTTGGAAACCGCACAAACCATGGGAAGAATCCTCCGGTGAAAATTCCGTTTTTATTTCCTGATTCGACACCAATTCATCCAAAACACTTTGCGCTTTGGAGAAAAAGCGGTATCAAGAATGAAGGGAGCGCAAGAACGACGTCCATTTCCTTCTTCCTCCCTTCGTCTGCTCGCGTGGCATCGTTTCCCGGCGCCTTTCTTTCCGATTGTTCATACAAGGGGCGAATGAATGGCGGATGTCACCATGAGGGGAAGGCAGCGAAACACTGTTAACGGAAGCCGTCCGACACCGTCCGGCGCGACGCGCGCCAAGGCCGCCGATCATGGGTGAGGCGCTCGCCGTTGAGGCGCTCGTCGGCGCCGCCAACCGGGCGCGCGAACGCGCCGGTTTCCTGTCCGTCGAGGCCGTGGCGGCGCTCGCGGACGGCGGGGTTCTCGTCCTCGACCCGTTCTCGACGCTGGTTTCGCCCGGCGTCACGCTGGCGGCCGGCGTCACGCTGTGGCCCGGCACGACCGTCCAGGCGACGGAGGGCGGTCGGATCGCCATCGGGAGCGGCACCCGGCTCTTTTCCGGCACGCGCATCGTCGCCGCCGGCGGGCGGGTCGGCATCGGCGCCGACACCGAGATCGGCGAGGAAGGCGGCTTCACCATCAAGGCCGACCATCCCGACCACGCGATCGAGATCGGCAGCCACGCGCGGCTGCTCGGCGGCGGGTCGCTCGCCCTCGGCAACCACATCGGCGACGGCGCGCAGGTGCTCGGCCCGATCCGGATGCAGAGCTGCCGGCTCGAGGCCGGCGGCAGCCACCGCGACCCGGACCCGGACCGGCGTGGCGGCGTGCTGAAGGGCGGCGGCGTCGCCCGTGGCCTCACCGTGCCGACCGGCATGGTGATCCAGGCCTTCGGCCTGTTCGGCGAGGCCCCGCTGCGCCCGCAATCCTTCTTCCACCCGAAACCACGGGCGTGACGCGATGACGACTGTTGAAACACGGGCCACCGACCGGCGGCTTGAACTGGGCCTCGGCCTGCTGTCCATCGGCCGGAGCTGGGGCGTGCGCCCGACCGAGGTGCCGGCGGAGGAGGAGGCCCAGGCCCTGCTCCGCCGCGCGCTCGACCTCGGCGTCCGCAGCCTCGACACCGCCCCGGCCTACGCGGGCAGCGAGGCCGTGCTGGGCCGCTTCCTCGCCGGGCTCGACGGCCCGCAACGCTCGGCCCTGACGGTGATGACCAAGGCCGGCGAGCATTGGGACGCGGAGAGCGCCACGACCTTCGTCGATCACGGCCGGGACGCCCTGCGGCGCAGCATCGACCGCAGCCTGACGCTCCTGCACGGCATCGACGTGCTGCAAATCCACAAGGCGACGGCCGAGCTGGTGGACAGCCCGGACGTCGTCGCGGCGATCGAGCACGCCAGGGCGGCGGGCGTGACGCGCTTCGGGGCCAGCGTCGCCACGGTCGAGGCCGGGGAACGGGCGATCGCGACGGGGCTCTACTCCTTCCTGCAATTCCCCCTCAACAGCGCCGACGACCGGATGCTGCCGCTGCTGCCGACGATGGCGCGGGCGGGGCTGCGGGCGATCGTCAACCGGCCCTTCGCCATGGGCTCGCTGGTCGGCTCGCTGGTCGGCTCGCCGGCCGGCCCGGCGGCGGACGGGGACGCCGCCCGCGCGGCCTTCGCCTTCATCGGCCGGCACCTCGCCGACGGCATCGTCCTCACCGGAACCGGCAAGGTCGCCCATCTGGAGGCGAACGTCGCCAGCTTCGCCGCCGCGCTGCGGTAAACCCCCGCCCAACGCGGCGCCGGCCACCGCCGCCTCACCGGGGGGCCGCCGTCTCCCGCGTCAGGGTGACCGGCGCCGCGTTGGGCGGCCACAGCAGCGCGGACTCCACGCCCATCCAGCGGCAGAGCACCGGCCATGTCCCGGCGTGCGCGACGATCAGCGGCGGCCGGCCGTCCACGGGCACCGGCAGCCCGCCAAACAGCCCGTCGAGCGCCGCCGTGACGCGGGCCCGGAACGCCGTCAGGCTCTCGCCGTTCGGCACCTCCTCGCGCAGCAGGTCGGCCGGAATGGCGCCGCCCTCGAGGTCGCCCCAGCGCCGCTCCTCCAGTCCGGGCACCGGGACGACCGCGACGCCGAGCGCCCCGGCCAGGATGCCCGCCGTCTCCAGCGCCCGGCGCTGCGGGCTGCTGTGGATGACCGGCACCGAACGCCCCTCTTGGCGACCCATGGCGACCAGCGTCGCGGCGGCCTCGCGCGCCTGCGCCCGCCCCCGCTCGGTCAGCGACACGTCGCGCGAGCCGGCGAGCCAGCCGCCGAGGTTGCTCTCCGTCTCGCCGTGCCGGCAGAAGATCACCGACGTCAGCATGACAGCCGCCCCGCCAGATCGGCGAAACCGTCGAGGATGCCGTCGTGCGGCAGGCCATCCAGCGGCACGCGGGCGTAGCCGTAGGGCACCAGCAGCACCCGCGCCACCCCGGCGGCGCGGGATGCCGCCACGTCGTGCTCGTTGTCGCCGACGAAGACGGCTTCCGCCGGGGCAACGCCCAGCCGCTCCAGCAGCCCCAGCACCGGCTCCGGCGAGGGCTTGCGGGTCGGGTAGCTGTCGCCGCCGACCACGGCGGCAAAGCGGCCGGCGATGCCCAGATCGTCGAGCAGCCGCACCGTCGCCCCCATCGGCTTGTTGGTGCAGACGCCGAGCCGCAGCCCGGCCGCCGCCAGCCGGCCCAGCGTGTCGGCGACGCCGGGGTAGAGCGCGCTGTGGGCGCTGGGGTCGGCCTCGTAGAGCGCCAGGAAGCGCTGGAGGCAGCGGGCCTCCTCCTCCGGCGCCGGCCGGCCGCCGGTGGCGGCCAGCACGCGCTCCACCAGCTTGGGCGCTCCGTCGCCGATGAAGGAGCGCACCGCCGGCAGATCGACCGGCGGCCGCCCAAGCTCGGCGAGCAGGGCGTTGGAGGCGTGCATCAGGTCGGCGGCGCTGTCCACCAGCGTGCCGTCGAGGTCGAAGGCGACGGCGCGGATGGGGCGGCGGTTCAGGGGATCGGTCACGGTGACGGCACCTTACGGGTGGAGGAGGCGGGCCTTGTCGGCCGCGAGGTCGAGGATGATCGGGGCATCCGGGGCGAGCAGAGCATCGCCCGCCTGGTGCGGCGCGTCCACCTGCACCAGCTGCCCGCCGACGTCCACCGCGTAGCGGATGGAGGCGCCGAGGAACTCCCGGTGGCGGATGGTGCCGGTCAGCCGGGCGTGGCCGGCGGCCGGCGGCCCGCCGTCGGCGCGGATCATCAGGTTCTGCGGGCGGAACATCAGCTTGCCGCCCGCCCCACCCGCCCCGACCGTCGGCGGCAGCGCCACCGGCGTCACGCCGTCACCAACGAAGACGCGGCCCCCCGCCCCGTCGTTTTGCACCGCGCCGTCCAGCACGTTGGCGGTGCCGAGGAAGCCGGCGACGAACAGGTTGGCCGGGTGGTCGTAGAGATCCTGCGGCGTGCCGACCTGCTGCACCTTGCCGTCCTCCATCACCGCGATGCGGTCGCAGATGGTGTTGGCCTCCTCCTGGTCGTGGGTGACGAAGATGGTGGTCAGGCCGAGCTTGCGCTGGAGGCTCAGCAGCTCCTGGCGCATCTGCACGCGCAGCTTGGCGTCGAGGTTGGACAAAGGCTCGTCGAGCAGCAGGATCTTCGGCTCGATTACCACGGTCCGCGCCAGCGCCACGCGCTGCTGCTGGCCGCCCGAGAGCTGCGAGGGCCGGCGGTCGGCCAGATGCCTGAGCCCGACCAGATCGAGGGCGGCGTCCACCCGCCGCTCGATCTCGGCGCGCGGGACGCGGCGCTCCTCCAGCCCGAAGGCGACGTTGCGGCGCACCGTCATGTGCGGCCACAGGGCGTAGCTCTGGAACACCATGCCGACGTCGCGCCGGTGCGGCGGCAGGGTGGAGATGTCGCGCCCGCTGATGCGGACCTCGCCGCGCTGCGCGGTGTTGAAGCCGGCGATCAGCCGCAGCAGCGTGGTCTTGCCGCAGCCCGACGGGCCGAGGAAGGCGAAGAACTCGCCCGGCTTGATGGCGAGGTTGACGTCCTTCAGCACATGGTTGCTGCCGTAGGACAGGTTGACGCCCTCGATGTCGACGCCGACGCTCTGGATCTGGGCGGCGAGCGCGGCGGAGGAAAACCGTTGGTCGGAAAACTGGTGGTTCATGACGATGGCTTCCCTCAATGGTCCTGGCCGCGTTCGCGGCGGCCGCGCTCGATGACGACGTGCGACAGGTAGGTGCCGAGCCCGACGATGATGACGGCGAAGATGCCCAGCGCCGCCCCCGGACCGCGCCCGGCCGCCGACTGCATGTAGACGTAGAGGCCGTAGGCGAGCGGCGCGTCGCTCTGCGAATGCACCAGCATGATGGTCGCCGACAGCTCGACCGCCGCGGTGGCGAAGCTGGTGACGAAGCCGGCCAGGATGCCGCCCGACATCAGCGGCACGACGATGCGCCCGACCGTGCGCAGCTTGGTGGCGCCGAGATTCTCGGCCGCCTCCTCCAGCGAGGAGCTGACCTGCTGCAAGGCGGCGGTGCAGGCGCGCAGCGCGTAGGGCAGACGGCGGATCGCCAGCGCGAAGACCAGGATCAGCCAGAAGTTCGACAAGGGCTGGCCGGTGAAGGGCATCGGCACGTCGTAGAAGCTGCGCAGGTAGCCGATGCCCAGCACGACGCCCGGCACCGCCAGCGCCGCCATGGCGATGTAGTCCAGCCATTGCCGGCCCGGCAGCTTGGTGCGCAGGACCAGATAGGCGATGGCGGTGCCGATCACCACGTCGAGCAGCGCCGCCAGCGAGGCGTAGAGCAGCGTGTTGGTGATGTACTGCCCGCTCTCGGTGAAGACGGTCTGGTAGTGCTTCAGCGTGAAGGCGTCGGGAACCGGGCTGAAGGACCAGATGGTGGCGAAGGACAGCAGGCCAAGCCCGACATGCGGCGCCAGCACCAGAACCAGGATCAGCAGAACGATGCCGTAGGCCGCGACCATCTCCAGCGGCTTCAGGCGCCGCTTGGCCAGACCGCCGCCGCCGCGCTGCACCGTGGCGTAGTCCTTGCCGCGCATCGCCAGCGCCGACACCCACAGCGCCAGCAGCGAGCAGGCGATCAGCACGACGGAGATGACGTAGCCCATCGGGTCGGCGATGCCGATCGAGGAGATGCGCAGGTAGGCCTGCGGCGCCAGCATGTCGTTGACGTTCAGCAGCAGCGGCGTGCCGAGGTCGTCGAACACCTTGATGAAGACCAGCGAGGCGCCGGCGACGTAGCCCGGCATCGCCAGCGGGAAGACGATGCGGCGGAACAGGCGGAAGCCGTGGCAGCCGAGATTCTGCGCCGATTCCTCCATCGCCCGGTCGATGTTCCTCAGGCTGGCCGACAGGTTGATCAGGATGAAGGGGAAATAGTGGATGCTCTGGACGAAGATGACGCCGTTCAGCCCCTCCATGAAGGGGATCGAGAAGCCGAAATGGTCGCGCAGCAGCAGGTTGACCGACCCGTTGCGCCCGAACAGCAGCTGCATCGCCACCGCGCCGATGAAGGGCGGCATGATCAGCGGGATGATGCCCAGGCTCTGGATCAGCACCGCGCCGCGGAACTCGAAACGCGTGGTCAGATAGGCGAGCGGCAGCGCCAGCAGGCTCGCCACCACCACCGACATCGCCGAAACGTAGAAGGAGTTCCAGAACGACCGCATGAACAGGTCGTTCTGGAAGAAGTCGGCGAAATTCACCAGGGTGAAGGCCCCCGTCGTCTTGTCCTGGAAGGCGACGAAGATGACCTGGACCACCGGGACGACCAGGAACAGCAGCAGGAAGGCGGCGATCAGCAGCGCGGCCAGCGCCGGCCCCGGCCGCACGCGCGCGATGCGGTCGCGCGTGAGCGCAAGTGACGTCATGGATTGGGCCCGTGGGCTGGGGGAGAAAAAAGGGGACGCCCGAAGGACGCCCCCGAGGCTCGACGCACCAGCGTCAGCGCGCCAGGGCCAGCGCCTCGTCGGCCTTCTTGCGGGCGCTGGCGTAATTCTCCTTGGCGAAGGCGGCCCACTTCTGCTCGACCTGCGCCTGGCGTTCCGGCACCGCGTCCTTGGCCGACTTGCGCTCCACCGTGAAGGCGCCGGCCAGTTGCGGGTCGGCGGCCTGCTCCGCCGTCACCGGCATGGCGGCGACGAGATCGCGGGCCTCGGCCAGCAGGGCCTTGGCCTTGTCGTTGGGCTTCTTGGCGAGTGCCGCCTCGGCCTTGTGGATGGCCTGGGTCGCCGCCTTGAGGTCGTCGAGCTGGAAGGTGACGAGCTGGTCGAACAGCGCGTCCACCACGTTGTAGCGGGCCTGCGAGACGTTGACGTCGAAGTTCACCTGCGAGCCCAGCGACGTGTCCTTGAACGGGTTGGGGTAGCCGGCGGGCGCCTTCTCGTAGGTGACGGGGTTGACCGGCAGGCGGCGGATCGCCGGTTCCAGCAGGACCTCCTGGCCCTTGGGCGACAGCAGGAAGTCGACGAAGCCCTCGGCGGCGGCCTTGTTGGGGGCGTTCTTCACGACGCCGACGTTGGCCGGCACGATGGTGGTGACGGTCGGATAGACGAACTCCACCGGGAAGCCCGAGGCCTGCGACGACAGGGCGAAGAAGTCGATGACGATGCCGACGCCGAAGGCGCCGGAATTCACGCCGTCGGGCACGCCGAAGCTGCGCTCGGTGATGGTGCGGTAGTTGCCGGCCATCTCCTTGTTGGTGCGCCAGCCCTTTTCCCAGCCCTCGCCCTGGAGGATCGTCTCGATGGTCAGGTGCGTCGTGCCCGAGCGCGACGGGGCGGAGATCGCGACGTGGTCGTAATAGACCGCCTTGGTCAGGTCGGCCCATTCCTTGGGAACCGGCAGGTCGTTGGCCTTCATGTAGCGGCTGTTCCACATGATGCCGTAGCCCGACGCGGCGAAGCCGGCGTACATGCCCTCGGGATCGTTGACCGGGTAGGCGCCGACCTTCTCAGGAATGCCCTCCACCTTGGGCTTGTAGGGCTGGAGCAGCCCGGCGCCCTTCAGCACCTCGAAGGCGTCGGGGGCGGACGCCCAGAACAGGTCGACGCCGTTGTTCGACGCGGTCTCCTGGAGATACTTCACGCCCGCGTTGGTGTTGCGGTTCAGGATCTCGACGGTGACCTTGGGGTTGGCCTTCTGGTAGGCCTGCTGGAAGGCGGTCGTCATGTCCTTCGGGAAGGAGGTGACGATGACCAGCTTGCCGCTGGGATCTTCCGCGAAGGCGGCGGCGCCGGACAGCAGCAGGACGGCCAGGGCGGCGGCGGCGTTGCGCAGGGTGCGCGTGGTGCGAAGCATGGGTGTTGTCCTCCCCTCGATGTCTTATGCTCGCCCATTCAGCAATCGGCATGCCAGACGTTCCGGCCTTGCACGGCCGGGCTTCGGGCGGCGTCGATGGGTCAGGACGGAAACATCGGCGGGCGAGGCTGGGTAACGCGGGGAACATCCCCGCGCCCGATCCTCTCATTCTTCCGTGAAATCGTCGCGGTTCAGGCCGTGATGGCGCATCTTCAGGTACAGGGTCTTGCGGGTGATCCCCAGCCGCTCCGCCGTCTCGCCGACCCGGCCGCCGCAGCGGGCCAGCGCATCCTCGATCAGCTGCTTCTCGATGCGGTCGAGCTGGTCGGCCAGCGGTTCGATCTCCGCCGTCGCCCCTCCGGTGGCGGCTGGGGCGAGGCCGTCGCCCAGCCCGAGCGCCACCCGCTCGGCGACGTTGCGCAGCTCGCGGACGTTGCCGGGCCAGCCATGGGCGGCGAGGCGGACCAGCGTGGCGGCGTCGAGCGTCGGGGCCGTCCGGCGCGAGCGGGCGACGGCGGCGTCGAGGAAATGGCGGAACAGCAGCGGCACATCCTCGCGCCGCTCCCGCAAGGGGGGCAGCGGCACGGTGACGACGTTGAGGCGGTAATAGAGATCCTCGCGGAACTTGCCCTCCGCCGCCAGCCGCAGCAGGTCCACCTTGGTCGCCGCCACCACCCGCAGATCGAGCGGGATCGTCCGGTTGGCGCCGATGCGTTCGATCACCCGCTCCTGCAACACGCGCAACAGCTTGACCTGGAGATGCATCGGCATGCTCTCGATCTCGTCGAGGAACAGGGTGCCGCCGGCCGCGTACTCCAGCTTGCCGATGCGCCGGCCCTGCGCGCCGGTGAAGGCGCCCGGCTCGTGGCCGAACAGCTCGCTCTCGATGATGGTGTCGGGCATGGCGCCGCAGTTCAGCGCCACGAAATTGCCGGCCCGCCGCCGCCCGCCCTCGTGCAGGCTGCGCGCGACCAGCTCCTTGCCGGTGCCGGTCTCGCCGAACAGCAGCACGTCGACCTCGGCGTCGGCGAGGTTCGCCACGGCGGCGCGCAGGCGCTCGATGGCCGGGGAACGGCCGATGATCCGCCCCTCCGGCCCGCCCTCCGCCAGCTGCGCCCGCAGGCGCCTGTTCTCCAGCACCAGCCCGCGGTGGGCGAGCGCGCGCCGCACCACCTCGACCAGATGGTCGGGCTCGGCCGGCTTCTCGATGAAGTCGTAGGCGCCCTCGCGGACCGCGCGCATCGCCATGGCGATGTCGCCGTGCCCGGTGACCAGCACCACCGGCACCTCCGCGTCCACGGCGCGCACCCGCTCCAGCAGGGCGAAGCCGTCCATCCCCGGCATGCGCACGTCGGTCACCACCACGCCAGGCCAGGAGCCGCCGAGCCGGACCAGCCCCGCCTCCGGCTCCGTCACCGCCTGGACCGCGAAGCCCTCCAGCTCCAGCGTCTGGCGGCTGGAATCGAGCACTTCCGGATCGTCGTCGATCAGCAGGACGGTCATGGCAGAGGCTTTCACGCGCGGGTCAGGGTGAGGACGAAGGCGGTTCCGCCGGGGCCGCTCTCGGCCACCGACAGCACGCCGCCGAAGTCGCGGACGATGTTGTACGAGATCGACAGGCCGAGCCCCAACCCCGTCCCCACCGGCTTGGTGGTGAAGAAGGGATCGAAGATCTGCCCGACCGGATCGGCGGCGATACCGGGGCCGCTGTCGCGCACCTCGATGCGGACGGCGCCCCCCTCCTCCCCATCCTCCACCGCCTCGGCGCGGACCAGGATGCGGCGGACCGGCGCGCCGGCCACGGCGTCCAGCGCGTTGCTCAGCAGGTTGACCAGCACCTGCTCCAGCCGGACCTCCTCGGCGCGGACCCGCAAGGGGCCCCCGGACTCGGCGTCGGGCAGAGCCAGCTCGAAGCCGACCGCCTCCTCGCGCAGCCGGTTGCCGAACAGCGACAGGGCGCCCCGGATCACCGGCTCCAGCTCCACCGCGCCCAGCCGGCTGTCGGGACGCCGGGCGAAACGCTTCAGGTGGTTGGTGATGTTCGCCATGCGGGCCGTCAGGTCGGCGATCTTGCCCAGGTTGCCGTCGGCCTCATCGACCCGGCCCAGCCCGATCAGCTTGCGCCCGTTGTGGGCGTAGGAGCGGATAGCGGCGAGCGGCTGGTTCAATTCGTGCCCGACCCCGGCGGCGAGCTGGCCGAGCGCCGCCAGCTTGCCGGCCTGCACCAGCTCCGCCTGCGCCTCGCGCAGCTCGCGCTCGGTGCGCTGGTGCTCGGCGATGGCGCGCTCCAGCCGGTCGTTGGTGGCCCGGAGGTCGGCGGTGCGCTCCCGCACCGTGCGTTCCAGGACATGCTGGGCCTCCAGCCGCTCGGTCATGTCGGTCAGGGTGACGATGAAGCGCTGCCGCTGGCGGCGCCAGAAGGGGCGGACGCCGACCTGCACCGGCACCGCCCCGCCGTCCGGACGCCGCCCGCTGACCAGGATGGACAGGGCGGGCGCGACACCCTCGGAACCGGCGGAGGCCTGGAGGGACGCCTGGATGGACGACTGGGCGGCGAAGAAGGCCGCGACACGGGCCGCGCCCTCCGCGTCCAGATGGTCGGCGAGGCGGGCGGCACCCCCGC
Organism: Azospirillum agricola; assembly: GCF_017876095.1. Taxonomy (GTDB): domain Bacteria; phylum Pseudomonadota; class Alphaproteobacteria; order Azospirillales; family Azospirillaceae; genus Azospirillum; species Azospirillum agricola. The sequence continues at coordinate 41,728 of NZ_JAGINM010000030.1, read as the reverse complement.
CCTCCCCGTTCCGGGCGCCGGGCGGCGGCGCGATCAGGGCGGCGGCGAGCGGGTTGACGAACTCGATGACGCCCTCCCCGTCGGTGATCGCCAGCCCGGCCTGGGCGTTGTCGATGATCGCCTGGGCGTTCGCCTCCTCCACCGCGACGGCGGTGTCGCGGAAGACCAGCAGGGCCGCCGCCATCTCCGACAGCTCGTCGCGCCCGCCCAACGGGATGTCGGCCTTCAGATCCCCGGCGGCGATGGCGCGGGCGGCGTCGCCCAGCCGGGTCAGGCGGGAGATCAGGTTGCGGTTGACGTAAAGCCACGCCACCAGCACCGCCACCAGCAGGCTGACCACGGCGCTCGCCAGAAGGGCGGAGCGGCCGAAGGCGATGGCCTGGGCGGAGCGCGCGGCGGCGGCGCGGGAATCGCTCTCCACCGCCTGGACCTGCCGGGCGATCAGCCCGTTCAGTTGCGCCACGATGTCCCGGTTCTCGGCCAGCAGGGCCTGCCCGCGCGCGGCGGTTTCCAGCTCCTCCCGGCGCAGCGCCGGCACGCCGCCGTCGGCCCCGCTCGCGAGGTCGAGAAGCTGCGTCACCAGTTGCCCCAGCGTCACCCCGTCCGCCCAGTCGGCCAGCGCCGCGAGGTCGCGCTGAAGCCGGTCGGCGGTCTCGTCGAGGAAGCCGGCGTTGTCGTCCAGCGTCTCGGCGGTGGCGAGCGTCGCCGCCCGCGCGATCAGCCCGACCGCGAGGTTGCCGTTGGCGCCGATCTGCAATACCGCCTCGCTGCGCCGATTCTCCTCGCGGAGCGTGCGGACCGCGCCGTCGGAGGGCTTCCCGCTTGCGACCGTCGCCAGCGCGCTCTGGATGTTGAAGCGGGCGTCGGCCACCAGCGGCTCGATCTCGTCGAGGAAGTCGGCGTGCAGCCAGCGCAGCCGTTCGACGGCCTCCTGGTTGCGGCGGGCGAGCGCCAGCCGGTGGCGCACCGTGCCGTCCAGCGCCGACAGGTTGCGGCCGAGCGCGTCCACCACCGGGCGCAGGCCGGGCACCCCGCCCTCGATGGCGTCCGTCAGCGCCCGCAGCGCGGTCAGGCGGCGGCCGAGCGCGTCGCGGATCGCGTCCATCTCGGCCTCGGTCCGGCTGCCGGCCAGGATGGGAGCGGTGGCGATGATGGCGCCGCCCTCCTCCGCCAGCCTCGCCGCGAGGCCCAGCGCCGGCAGATGGCTTTCCGCGAACTCGTCCAGCGTGCCGCCCAGCCGGTCGTAGGACAGCCAGCCGAGCGCGCAGGCCGCCACCGACAGCACCGCCACCGCGACGAAGGCCAGGAACAGGCGGACCCGGATGCCGAAACGCACCGGCACCACCCCGCCATCCGGCCCCAACACACCATCTGGCCCCAACGCACCCTCCGGCGCAGCCGCCGGGGCGCTCACGGCCAGCCTCCCTCGCCGGCCGCCACGCGAAGGATCACCAGCGCGCGTTCGGCGGCCGACAGCGCCGTGTCCAGCCGGCTCTTCGAGAAGGCCCGCCATTCGGCTTCCAACTCGCCCTGCCGCGCCGAAACGGGCACCCCGCGCGACGGCCGGCGCAACGGCGCGGAGAAGGCCGGATCGACGGCCTGGGCGGCGTCGACGGGAACGGCGGTGGCCGCCGCGCGGGCCGCGCGCAGCAGGTCGCGCGCCACCGGGTCGGGGGAGGCGGCCAGCCGGCTCTCGCCCTCGTGGATCAGTTGCCAGACCCGGTTGAGCGTCCTCACCCGGAAGGTGATCAGCTCGTCGAACAGCCGGTTGACCAGCTCGTAGCGGCGGCTGGACAAGGCGCGGTCGAAGAGGAAGAGATCGTCGCCGGTCTCCCGCGCGTAGGGGTTGGGATAGCCCGCCGGCGCGGCGGCGTATGCGGCGGGGCTCACCGGCAGGCGGCCGATGTCGGGGCGCAGCATCAGCGCCTGCCCAGCGGGCGACAGCAGGAAATCGATGAAGGCTCCGGCCCCGTCCGGGTTGGGGGCGCCGCGCAGGACCGCCACGCTGGCCGGCAGGAACACGCTGTCGGCCGGATAGGCGAAGCGCAGGCCACCGCCGGCCGCCTCTCCCGGTTCCGTCCCCTGGCCCGCCCTCTGCTCCGTCCCCTGGCCCAGGAAGTCGATGGCCAGCCCGATGCCGAAGCGGCCCCGGGCGACCCCCTCGACCACGCCGTAACTGCGCGCCGTCACCGTGGCGAGGTTGCCGGCGATCTCAAGCCACGTCGCCCAGCCGCGCTCCCAGCCATGGAGTTGCAGCACCGTCTCCACCATCAGATGCATGGTGCCGGACCGCGAGGGCGCCGTGATGCCGAGATGGCGGGCGTAGCCGGACCGCCGCAGGTCCTCCCAGCCGCGCGGGGCGGCGATCCCGTGCCGGTCGAGATAGGGCTGATCCCAGACCAGCCCATAGCCCGACAGCGCGAAACCGAGATAGGCGCCGTCCGGATCGTCGATCGGCTGGTTGCCGACGGTCGCCGGCGCGCCGGTCGGCCGCGACACGACGGGTGCCAGCAGCCCCGCCGCCTTCAGCACCTCGAAGGCGTCGGGAGCGGAGGCCCAGAAGACGTCGACCTCCTCCCCCGCGCGGTCCTGCAACTGGGTGATGGCCGCCGTCGTCTTGGTGTTGACGACACGGAGGCGCCGGTCGGGATGCGCCTGCTCGAACGCCTCGCGCACCGGCTCGTAGAAGCTGGCCGGATAGGAGGTGAGCACCGTGACGGCCGCGGCCCCCTCCTGGCCGAGGGCGGCCGGCGCGGGCAGCAGAAGCACCGCCGCGACGGCCGCGACCCCGCGCAGCCATCCGCCGCACCGCCCGGCGCGGTGGAAGGGCGGCTCCTCGCGGAGCGTCCTGGAAGACTGAAGCCGGCGGCGGTCCATGCCCCGCAGATAAGGCCATCGGGCCGGGCCTGTAAAGGCGGCACGCCGCATCGTCCGTCATCCCAACGGAATCGGTTGACAGCGGCGGAAGGGCGTTGCATTTTAGAAACGTACTTTGGATGCAATGTACGCACGAGCGCGCCGCCTCGCGAAACGACGGCCCGATCCAACGACCGAACCTCCACGGCCGCCGTCGCCGGTGCCCGGCACCGCCCTCGGCGCGTGGCTTCGCGCAACTTGCAGGATGAGGACATGGCGTCATCCGAACCGGTCATCACATGCATCGAGGACCTGCGCCTTCTGGCGCGGCGACGGGTGCCCCGCATGTTCTACGACTATGTGGATTGCGGGTCCTGGACCGAGCGCACCTACCGCGCCAACAGCGAGGCGCTGTCCGAAATTCCGCTGCGCCAGCGCGTCGGCGTCCCCATCGCCGGGCGGTCCCTGGCCAGCCGGATGCTGGGCGAGCCGGTGTCGATGCCGGTCGCCATCGCCCCCACCGGACTGACCGGCATGCAGCACGCCGACGGCGAGATCCTGGCGGCACGGGCGGCCGAACGCTTCGGCGTGCCCTTCACCCTGTCGACCATGAGCATCTGCTCAATCGAGGACGTGGCGGCGCACACCAGCCGGCCCTTCTGGTTCCAGCTCTACGTGATGAAGGACCGCGCCTTCATCGAGCGCCTCGTCGCCCGCGCGCGGGACGCGGGATGCTCGGCGCTCGTCGTCACCCTCGACCTCCAGATCCAGGGGCAGCGGCACAAGGATTTGAAGAACGGGCTGTCGACTCCGCCCAAGCCGACCCTGCGCAACCTGCTGGATCTGGCGACCAAGCCGCGCTGGTGCCTGGGCATGTTGCGGACCCGGCGGCGCAGCTTCGGCAACATCGTCGGCCATGTCGACGGGGTCACCGACGTCTCCTCGCTCGCCGGCTGGGTCAGCCAGCAGTTCGACCCGACGCTGAGCTGGGAGGACGTGCGCTGGCTGCGGTCGATCTGGACGGGAAAGCTGATCGTGAAGGGCATCATGGATCGCGACGACGCGCTGGCGGCGGCCGAGAGCGGCGCCGACGCCGTGGTGGTGTCCAACCATGGCGGCCGGCAGCTCGACGGCGCGCCCTCGACCATCGCCGTGCTGCCCGACATTGCCGAGGCGGTCGGCCGGCGCGTCGAGGTGCTGTTCGACAGCGGCGTCCGCTCCGGCCAGGACGTCCTCAAGGCGGTGGCGCTCGGGGCGAAGGGCGTGCTGATCGGACGCTCGTTCCTGTACGGGCTTGGCGCCATGGGCGAGGCCGGCGTGACCCGCTGCCTGGAGATCCTCCACCGCGAGCTCGACCTCACCATGGGGCTGTGCGGCGTCACCGACATCCAGGCCGTCGACGGCGCAATCCTGATGCGCCGCGACCGGCCGGCGGCCTGAGCCCGATCACTTCATCACATGCGTCACAGCTGCCCCGCCAAGGGGGGCCCGAAGGAAGGAAGCGAGATGTTTGGCAAGTACAAGATGCACCCGAACAGCGGGGTCAACCCGCCCTACGCCCCGGCCTACCCGCTGGAGTGGGAATGCCCGCTGCGCACGCTGGAGGTGGTGACGCGGGTGGAGCGGTCGAAGGTGGAGGCGCTGCTTGCCGACACGCCGTTCGATCTGGTCAACGACCGCGTCGCCTTCCGCTTCATGCTGTCGCCGGGCCACACGCTGGCGCTGCACGCCGGCGCCATGTTCGATTTGATGGTCACCGTGCCGGTCCGCTGCGAGGGTCTGTTCACCCAGACCCACATCTTCATGTACTGCACCGACCCCATGGGCATCGCGGCGGGCCGCGAGATCTTCGGCTACACCAAGAAGGACGCCACCCACCGCTTCGAGGAGGGCACCGACGGTTCGGTCGAGGGCTGGGTCCGGCGGCGCGGCACCCCGCTGGCCGATTTCCGCTTCACCCCCGACGACGGCGCCCCGCTCGTCCGGCTGGTCGACGGGGACGAGCAGCCGGCCGGCGAGATCCATGTCCGCCGCGTTCCCCATCCCGAACGGCCGGAGCCGGTCTACGCCGACGTCGTCTACCGCCGCACGCCGCTCGAATACTCACCGCCGCGGCCGGGACGGGTGACGATGACGCTCCACCCCTCGGAGTTCGATCCCATCGCCGCGCTCGAACCGGAGATCCTCGGCGCGCATTTCATGGTGTCGGACGTCTATGGCGGCGGCTTCGCCGTCGAGGACCGGCGCCTGCTCAAGCGCCTCATTCCCTGAGCCGCCGCGCCCGCCCACCCAGAATCAACGCTCGCGGCGCTCGGTTCCAACGCGGCGCCGCATCATCGGGAGGTCGACAATGACCAGGAAACGCCTGACAGGACGCATGACGATGCCGCGCCGGACCATCCTGGCCTCCGCCTTCGGCGCGGCCTGCCTCGCCGCCGTCGGCGCGCAGGCGCAACAGCCGGCGCCGCAGCAGACGGGGCCGTTGAGGATCGGCGTGCTGACCGACATGTCCAGCCTCTACGCCGACGTGACGGGCAACGGATCGATCAGCGCGGTGCAGATGGCGATCGAGGATTTCACCGCCGGCCGCAAGACACGGCCCATCGAGGTGATCAGCGCCGACCATCTGAACAAGGCCGACATCGCGGCGTCGACCGCGCGGGAGTGGATCGACCGCAACGGCGTCGACGTCATCGTCGACGTGCCCAACTCGGCGGTGGCGCTGGCGGTCGGCAACATCGTCCGCGACAAGAACAAGGTGATGCTGGCGTCGGGCCCGTCCTCCTCCGACCTCACCGGCAAGAGCTGCTCGCCCAACACCATCCATTGGACCTACGACACCTACTCGCTGGCCACCGGCACGGCGACCGCCGTCGTCGGGTCGGGCGGCAAGACCTGGTTCACCCTGACGGCCGACTACGCCTTCGGCCACGCGATGGAGCAGGACGTCAGGAACGTCGTCGCCAAGAGCGGCGGGCAGGTGCTGGGCGGCGTGCGGACGCCGCTGAACACGCAGGATTTCGCTTCCTTCCTGCTCCAGGCCCAGGCGTCGAAGGCACAGGTCATCGGGCTGATCAACGCCGGCGGCGACACCATCAACTCGATCAAGCAGGCGGTCGAGTTCGGCGTCACCGGCGGCGGCCAGCGGCTCGTCGCCACCGTGCTGTACATCAACGACGTCCACGCGCTCGGCCTGCCGGTGGTGCAGGGGCTGCAATTCACCGAAGCCTTCTACTGGGATCTGAACGAGCAGACCCGCGCCTGGAGCAAACGCTTCGCGGAGCGCAACGGCGGCCGCCACCCCAGCGCGCTCCAGGCCGGCGCCTACGCCTCGGTGCTGCATTACCTGCGCGCCGCCGAGGCGGCGGGCGGGTCCGCCGACGGCAAGGCGGTCGTCGAGAAGATGAAGGCCACCCCCACCGACGACCCGCTCTTCGGCAAGGGCTCGATCCGCGTCGACGGCCGCAAGCTGCACGACATGTACCTGTTCGAGGTCAAGAAGCCCGACGAATCCAAGTATCCCTGGGACTACTACCATGTCCGCAAGGTCATCCCGGCCGATCAGGTGTGGCGGCCGCTGGCGGAGGGCGGCTGCCCGCTGGTGAAGTCGTGAGCGTCGCCCTGGTGACCGGCGGGGGCGGCGGCATCGGCCGGGCGACCGCCGTCCGGCTCGCCGAGGGTGGCGCCGACGTCGCCGTGGCGGACGTCGACGAGGGGCTGGGAAACGAAACGGCGCGCCTCGTCGAGGCCGCCGGCCGCCGGGCGCTGTTCGTCCGCGCCGACGTCTCGGACGGCATCCAGGTCGCCGCCTGCGTCGACGCGGTGGAACGGCAACTCGGGCCGATCACCGCCTTCGCCAACAACGCCGGGATCGAGGGCGTCGTCGCGCCGATCCACCTCTACCCGGACGAGGTCTTCGACCGGCTGTTCCAGGTCAACGCGAAGGGCGTCTTCCTCGGCCTGAAGCATGTCCTCGCCCGCATGGTCCCGCGCGGGACGGGCGCCATCGTCAACACCGCCTCGACCTCGGCCATCCGCGGTCGGACGGGACTGGCCGGCTACGTCGCCACAAAGCACGCGGTGCTCGGACTGACCCGCGTTGCGGCGCTCGACGTGGCGGGCACGGGGGTGCGGGTCAACGCCGTGCTGCCCGGCCCGGTCGAGACCCGGATGATCCGCTCGCTCGACGAGCAGGCGCAACGCTCCGGCGGCATCCGGCGCGCCGGGAGCGCCGCCTACGGCCGGCCGGAGGACGTCGCCGGGATCATCGCCTTCCTGCTGTCGGACCAGGCCGCCCACGTCAACGGCGCCGCCTGGACCGTGGACGACGGCGCCACGGTCGCCTGATCTTCCATCCCCATCCTCCGCAACCCGTTCTCCATCCTTCGCGCCGGAACCGGATTCCGGCATGGCGACCCAACAGGACCCGACCACGATGAAACTGTGCCAATTCGGCGATCCGAACAACGAGAAGCCCGGCCTCGTCGACCGCGAGGGCCGGCTGCGCGACCTGTCCGGCCTGCGGGGCCCCTTCCGGCCCGAGGACCTGTCGCCCGAGGGGCTGGCCCGGCTGGCCGCGATCGATCCCGGGAGTCTTCCCTTCGTGTCCGGCAACCCCCGCATCGGGGTGCCGTTCCACGGCACCTCCAAGATCGTCTGCATCGGCCTGAACTATTCCGACCACGCTGCGGAGACCGGGCTGCCGGTTCCCACCGAACCGATCATCTTCCTGAAGCCGACGACGGCGATCTGCGGGCCGAACGACGACACCATCCAGCCGCCCCACTCGACCCGGCTGGACTGGGAGGTCGAGCTGGGCGTCGTCATCGGCCGCAAGGCGCGGCACGTGCCGGAGGAACGGGCGCTCGACCATGTGGCCGGCTACTGCGTCGTCAACGACGTGTCGGAGCGCGCCTTCCAGATGCAGTCGTCGCAATGGGACAAGGGCAAGGGCTGCGACAGCTTCGCCCCCCTCGGCCCCTGGCTGGTCACCGCCGACGAGGTTCCTGACCCGCAGACCCTCGACCTGTGGCTCGACGTGAACGGCGAGCGCATGCAGACCGGCAACACGCGCACCATGATCTTCGGCGTGGCGGAACTGGTGTCCTATTGCAGCGCCTACATGACGCTGCTTCCCGGCGACGTCATCGCCACCGGCACGCCGCCTGGCGTCGGCATGGGCAAGCGTCCGGAACCCATCTGGCTCAAGCCCGGCGACACGGTGACGCTCGGCGTCGAATCGCTCGGGCGGCAGCGGCAGCGGGTGGTCCGCGCGCCGGAATAAGCCGCTCAGGAACGGTCGGGGGCGGCGGGCGCGAGGTAGGGGGGAAACTGCAACCGGGTCGTCCGCGCGATGATCTCGAAGCGCTTCAGCCACCGATCGTCCGCCACCTTCAGATGCTCGTGCAGCGCCTGCGCCGCCCCGCCGCCGTCGCGGCGGAGCAGGCGGTCGACGATGTCCAGATGCTCCGTCAGGGCCGCCTGGATCATCTCGACGGGAACGCCCAGGAAGGGGTGGAACAGGTAGCGGGTCGGGCCGAACACCAGATGGGTCCGTTCCAGCGCCCGCAGGATCTCCTTGTTGGGGCAGAAGGACAGGATGCCGATGTGGAGGTCGCGCTCGACCTGATCGAAGGCGGCGCTGTCCGCGACCGGGCCTTCGAGGGCGAGCGTCAGATTGTCCCGCACCGCCCGCAGCCGCGCGTCCGGCACATGGGGAAGCGATTTCAGCAGCGCCTGGGGTTCGAGAAGGCCGCGCATCTCGTAGAGGTCGCGGATGTGCTCGGGCGTGATCCGCCGGGCCAGCCAATGCCCGGTGTCGTCCTTCACGATCAGCCCCATGCCGTGCATGCGGGCGAGCAGGTCGCGCGTCACCGTGCGGCTGACGTCGAAATGAAGCGCCAGCTGCTTTTCGTTGATGCGCACCGCGTCGAACAGGACCCGGATGAACAGCTCCTGCTCGACCTCCTTGTAGATGCGTTCCCATTGCGGCGTGGCCTGGATGCGGATCGCATCGAGCGTCGCCAGCGGGCCGTCGGGGCTTGGCCCGCCCTGGCCGGCGGCGACATAGCCCTTGCCGTCATGCTCGTCGAGCAGCCCCTGCGCGCAGAGCGACCGCAGGGCGTGGCGCGCCGGAGAGCGGCTGATTCCGAACGCCTTGGCGACCTGGGCCTCCAGCAACCGTTCGCCGGGAGCGATCCGGCCGTCTTCGAGCATCGCCTTCAGGAGCCGGTAGGCCCGTTCTTGCAGCGAGGCCGTCCTGTCGGCGACTTCCGGCGTCGGATCGGGAATGGAGGCGCTCTTCATACGGTACGCTCGCGGTCGTTCGGCGGCGGAGACCCGGTGACGGCTTCGTGGTCATGGCGTCGCGGTCGTGGCGGCCCGGATCATACGCCAAAGGAACGGGATTGACCATCGTACTTTGGATGCATTGTGCGAATCCGAGCGGTGGGATTTCGGTGCGTTCAGCCGGCGGCGGACGCCGTGTCCGCGCGGCCGCTTTTTCTTTATAATGATTTTAATTCCAAACCTCCTTTTTCTTGCGCTCTGAAAACTGTTTCAGATCAGCGGATTGAATTGGGAAAAAGAGGCAAGCACCAACAAAGCAAGTCCAGCTTGCGCTTGCTGTTCACGCATACGATTGAATGAATTCAATATTTATCTCTCAATAGTCGATAAATTCTCTGGACATCGACGATTTGGCTGAATAACTTCGAGAAATAGCCCGTTCCGGTTGAATCCGACGGCTACCCAAAAGAATTTTTCCATTCTCTCCAAAATAACGAAGCACGGACAGAGCTATGAATCAGCTTCATGGCGTGAACGCCTATGACTGGATCAATCGGCGCAAAGGCATTATTCCGCCGATTATGGGAAAACAGTTCGATCATTTGCCAAACGAACTGTCCGACGTGATTTCGGGTTTGAGCGATTATGGAATCGCGCGTGGCCTGCTGCGCGAGCATGTCGGCAATCTGCCCCCCACCGGCCCCACGGGGGACCGGCCGGCGCGCGAGGAGTGGGGCGTCGAGTGGGCGACCATCCGCCTGTCGGCCGCCCTGGACTGCGACATCCTCGGCTATCCCGGCGAGAAGAAGGGCGAATACATCCATCAGGTGATCCCGATCCATGGCCGCGAGGACAGCCGCAGCAACGAGGGCACGAACCTGTTCGAGGCGCACATGGAGGCGCCGCACCTGCCCGACCCGCCCGATCTGGTGATGCTGGTCTGCCTCAAGAACACCGAGCGCGGCCCGACGACCCTGTGGCCGATGGAGATCCTGCTCTCCGAGCTCGACGAACGCGAGATCGGCATCCTGTTCCAGCCGCGCTTCCTCGTCGAGATGGGCGAAAGCTGGGGCGAGCGGAGCTGGTTCGAGCATCCGGTGCTGAGCCGCAACGAGTTCGGCGACCTGAAGCTCCGCCTCGACCTGACCTCGATGAAGGGCAAGGACGAGGAGGCGCAGCGGCTCCTCGACAAGCTCTTCGCCTTCTGCGTGACGCCGGAGGGCGTGTCGCGCAACTGCGTCAGCGTGGTGCTGGAACCGGGCGACGCGCTGCTGTTCGACAACCGCAAGACGTGCCACGGCCGGGCGCCGATTCCGCGGATCGGTCTCGCGGCGGGCGACCGGCGCTGGTTGCAGCGCGTGTATCTGCGCCGCAAGTTCCCGGTCTGAGCCAGGGGCGCCGCATCATGTCCATCGACATCGAATTCACCAAGATGCACGGCCTCGGCAACGACTTCATCGTCGTCGAGGAGCGGGCGCTGGACGGGCTGGACGGGCTGGAGCCGGGGGCGCTCGCCCGTCGGATCTGCCACCGCCAGACCGGGGTCGGCGCCGACGGCCTGCTGCTGGTCGCCGGGCCGGATGCGGACCACGCGGTCGGCATGCGGGTCCTCAACCCGGACGGCAGCGAATCCAGCATGTGCGGCAACGGGATCCGCTGCGTCGCCCGCTACGTCCACGACCGCGCCATCCTGCGGCGCCCCGTCCTGGCGGTGCGGGCCCGCGCCGGCCTGATGACGGTCGCGGTCGAGCGGGACGGCGACACGGTCACCGGCCTGCGCATCGACATGGGGCTGCCGCGGTTCGACGCCGCCGGCATCCCGGTCCGCGCCGGCGCGGATCCGGCGGCGCTTCTGGTCGGCGGAAACGGCTCCAGCGAGCCGCCGCTGCGGTTCCACGCCATCGGGCTGGGGGTGCCGCACGCGGTGACCTTCGTGGACTCCCTGGACGACGCGCTGGTCCGCGGCGCCGGGCCGCGGGTGGAACGCGACCCGCTGTTTCCCGAGGGGATCAACGTCAACTTCGTCCAGCCGCTGGCGCGCGACCGGCTGCGCGTGCGGAGCTGGGAGCGCGGCGCCGGCGCCACGCTGGCCTGCGCCAGCGGGGCCTGCGCGGCGGCGGTGGTCGCGTGCCTGCGCGGGCTGACCGGCCCCCGCGTCACGGTCGAACTGGAGCTGGGCGAACTGACGGTCGAGCGGGACGCGGACGGCCGCGTGTTCATGACCGGCCCGGCCGAGACCGTCTGCACGGGGCGCTTCCATGTGCGGTGATGCGGGCATGGTCGCGGGCTGCCCGACCGAGCTGATCCACGGCGGGTGCTATCTGTCCCTGCGGTCGATCGCCCCCCACATCGCCATCAACGTGAAGCTGGAAGGCTTCTCGGTCAGCGGCTCCATCAAGGTCAAGCCGGCCGTCCACATGGTCCGGCAGCTGGAGGCCAGCGGCCGGCTCGGGCCGGGGGCGCGGCTGATCGAAAGCTCGTCCGGCAACCTGGGGCTGGCGCTGAGCATGATCTGCGCGGCCAAGGGCTACGCCTTCACCTGCGTCAGCGATCCGAACATCGCGCCGCTCACCGCCCGCGCCATCCGCGCCTATGGCGCCGAGCTGGTCATCGTGCGCGACCGCGACCCCAGCGGCGGCTATCTCGGCACCCGCATCGACCTGATCAAGGCGATGCTCGACCGCGACCCCCGGCTCGTCTGGATCAACCAGTACGAGAATCTTGAGAATGTCCGGGCGCACCAGCTGACCACCGGGCCGGAGCTGCTGGCACGCTTTCCCCGGCCCGACTATGTGTTCGTCGGCGCCGGCACCACCGGAACGCTGGGCGGCGTCTCGGCCGCCCTGAGGGAATGGTCCCCGTCGACGCGCATCGTCGCCGTCGATTCCGAAGGGTCGGTGACCTTCGGCCGGCCGGCGGGCAAGCGCCACATCCCCGGTCTGGGAACCAGCCGCAAGCCGCCGATCAGCCGGCTGTCGAGCTTCGACGAGCTGCTGATGGTCCCCGAGGCCGACACCATCGCCATGTGCCGCCGGCTGGCCCGCGACGGGGTGCTGCTGGGCGGCTCCTCCGGCACGGTGCTGGCGGGAGTGAAGGCCTTCGCCCCGGCGATCCCGCCGGGGGCCTGCGTCGTCGCCATCTCCCCCGACCTGGGGGAGCGCTACCTGGACACGATCTACAACGACGAGTGGGTCGAGGAGCATTTCCCCGGCCTCCTGCCCTCCCTGCTCCCCCCTCCTCTCCCTGCCCCCGCCGTGGGCATCGAACAGCGCGCGAAGGAACCGGCATGACCTCCGCCCCCAGTTTCCACGTCCTCTCCGGCCAAGTCATCGCGGCCCTTCTCGCGACCGGCCATGACGAGGTCGTCGGCGTCGTGCGCGACACCTACCGGATGCACGGCCGCCGCGAGACCAACAACCCGGACAGCTATTTCCTGCGCTTCGACGACAAGCCCAACGCGCGCATCATCGCGCTGCCGGCGGCGGTCCGCGGGGAATCCCCGGTGTCCGGCATCAAATGGATCGCCAGCTACCCCGACAACATCCGCTCCAACCTGCAACGCGCCTCGGCCACCCTGCTGCTGAACGATTACGAGACCGGCTACCCGGTCGCCTGCCTGGAAGCCTCGCAGATCAGCGCGGCGCGGACGGCGGCCTCGGCGGTGCTCGCCGCCGACCTGCTGAGCCGTGGACAGGCGGGCGGGCAAGAGGGCGGGCGGCGGGGCGGGCGGCTGGCGGTGGTCGGCGCCGGCGTCATCGCGCGGACCATCCTCGACTACTTCCGCGCCCAGGGCTGGCGGTTCGACTCCCTGGCCGTGCACGACCTGAACGAAGCCGACGCGGAGCGGCTCCGCGACGTCGCGCCGTCCCTCGCCGGGGAACGCTGGGTCGCGGCCTCGCTGGAGGAGGCGGTCCGCGGGGCGTCGCACGTCGTCCTCGCCACCACCGCCGCCACCCCGTACATCCACGACGCGACCCTGCTGCACGCCGGGCAGGTGATCCTGAACGTGTCGCTGCGCGATCTGGCGCCCGAGCTGCTGCTGGCCGCCTGCAACGTCTTCGACGACGTCGAGCATTGCCTGAAGGCCGCGACCTCCCCGCATCTGGCCGAGCAGCTGACCGGCGGACGGGACTTCGTCGCCGGCACCCTGGCCGACGTGATGGACGGGACGCTGGTTCCGGACCGGGACAAGCCCATCGTCTTCTCGCCCTTCGGGCTCGGCGTGCTCGACATCGCGGTCGGCCGCCACCTGCTCGCCCGCGCGGTCGCGGGCGGGCACACCCGCCGCATCGACGACTTCTTCCCCGACACGGCGCGCTGGTGAGCGCCTCCGCTCCCTGCCCCGCGCCGCCCCCGACTGGAAACACCGCACCGTGATCCACGAAAACCTTCTCGCGACGGTCGGCGACACCCCCGTCGTCCGCGTCGCCACCCTGTCGCAGCCCCCCGGGCGCAACGTCTTCGCCAAGCTGGAGTTCTTCAACCCCGGCCGCAGCGTCAAGGACCGCATCGCGCTGAACATCATCGAGCGGGCGGAGGAGCGGGGCGAGCTGGCCCGCGACCCGCTGATCATCGAATCCTCGTCCGGCAACACCGGCATCGGGCTCAGCATCGCCTGCCGGGTGAAGGGCTACCGGAACATCGTCGTCGTCGACCAGAACTGCCCGGTCGAGAAGCTGAAGATCCTCCAGGCGCTGGGCGCCACCATCCTGATGGTGCGCAGCGAGCACGACAAGGGCGCCGACCTGACCCAGTCGCGCATCCGCCTGATCGAGGAGCTGCGGCGGCGGATCGACGGCGTCTTCGTCCCGAACCAGTACGAGAATCCCGACGCCCCCGACGCCCATTACCGGGGCACCGGCCAGGAGATCGTCGACTGGATCGAGACGCACGGCATTACCCTGGACGCCGTGCTGGTCAGCGTCGGCACCGGCGGGACCATCACCGGCGTGTCGCGGCGGATCAAGGCCCACGACCCGGCCATCCGCGTCATCGGCGTCGAGCCGGTCGGATCGACGCTGTTCGGCGGCACCAAGGGGCCCTACCTGCAACAGGGGCCGGGAAACTACTTCATCCCGAAGAACCTCGACCGCACCCATGTCGACGGCGCCGTGAAGGTCGGCGACCGCGACGCCTTCTCCATGTGCCGGCGCATGGCCCAGAAGGAGGGGCTGCTGCTCGGCGGATCGGCCGGCGCCGTGCTGCACGCCGCGCGCCACCAGTTGGAGGGACCGAACAACAATGTCCTGTGCGTGCTTCCCGACAGCGGCGAGAAATATCTCGATACTATATACTCGGATATGTGGCTGGCGGACAACGGCATTGAACTTGACTCCGATCTGGTGAATTCTGTCCACGTCGTCAATATGGACGGCGGCGTTGATTACGAGTCTCTCGCAAATCTTGTCGGATCATGACGCGGCACGCCGGCCGCACTGATTTCAGGAACGGATTGTCCATGGCGGGCGGCACGGCCCGTCATGAGGGCCTCGCCGGTTTCCGACCGCCCTCTGTCATTCATGCATGGAATCGTCGATGAGCACGTCTGCCAGCACGTCCGCCGCGAAACGGCTTCTGTACGCCGAGAATTTCCTGATCACCTTCGCGGTCGGGATTTTCCTGACCCTGCCCACCTACCTTCAGCAGCAGGGGCGGACGGAAATCTTCTTCGGCCAGGTCTTCGCGGTGGGCGCGGTGGGCGCGCTCACCTGCGTCGTCGCCGTTCATTGGCTGCTGCGCCGCTTCGGGCTGAACCGGGTCGCCCCCTGGGGCAGCCTGGCCTTCGGGTTGGGAAGCGTGGTCTACGCCCTGGCGGCGCAGCGCTTCGCCGACAGCGACGCACTGTTCTACGCCGCCTCGCTGTTGCAGGGGGTCGGCTGGGGCCTGTTCCTGCCGATCGGCCCGATCTGCGTCTCGTCGATGGTCGAGGCCAAGGAGCGGCCCCGCTTCTTCGCCCTCTACGGAGCCTTCAACACGCTGGGCATCGGCGTCGCCCCGATCGTCAGCAGCCTGGCGATGACGCACCTGCACGCGAGCTTTCTCGACCTGTTCGTGCTGGCCTGCGTCGCCAACCTCGGTGGCTGGCTCTGCTCCTGGACGGCGGCGCGCGGAAACGAGTCCTACGCGGCGGTGAGCCGCGAGGTCTCGGTCAACACCGACCGCAACGCCATCCTCCAGGTCTTCGCGCTGCCCAGCGTCTATTTCTTCGCGATGATGCTGCTATGCGGCTGCCTCTACACCAGCATGACGAATTTCCAGACCAGCTTCGCCGGGGCGATGGGGCTGGACTACAAGCTGTTCTTCCTGTTCTTCACCTCCTCGATCATCCTGGCGCGCTTCTCGCTGGGCCGGCTGCTCTCCGACGTCCCGCCCCGGCGCTCCATGCCGGCGCTGGTCGCGGTCATGCTGGTGGCGATGGCCTGCCTGTACGGGGCCGCGTTGTCCTCCGTCTTCTACGCGGCGGCGGCCGTGCTGTTCGGCCTCAGCTACGGCCTGATCGTTCCGATGATCCAGGCCCAGGCCACCGCCCACGCGCCGGACGCGCTGCGCTCGCAGGTGCTGATCACGGTCAGCATGTCCTACCTGCTGGCCCGCTACCTGTTCCCCTATTTCGCCGCGCAGGCGATCCAGCCCTTCGGCTATGGCGGGCTGCTGTTCCTGCTGGTCCTGTGCGCGGCGCTGAACGTCGCGCTGGCCGGCTACTTCTTCTTCGGGCGGGTCGTGTACCGCGCGGCCTGACCGCCCCTTTCCATCACCCATCGGTTCCACAAGGGACTTCGAAAAGAGACGTCGGCATGTCCAAGCATGTTCTGATCATCGATTCCAACCTGCCGGGCTTCGAGACGATGCGGCGCGCCAAGCAGCGCGGCTACCACGTCTCCTTCATCCGCTCCAAATACCGGCTGTATTCGGAGACGGAGGCCATCCGCAAGGCCGTCTACGACATCGACACCGTCCTGACCATCGAGGATCCCACCGACATCGCGGAAGTGCGCCACGCGATCGAAACGGTGCAGCGCCACCGCCCGGTCGACGGCGTCATCACGCAGCTCGAGATCTGTGTCGACGTGGTTGCGCGGATCTGCGCCGAGCTGGGCCTTCCCTTCACCGACGCGGGCGCCGTCGAGCGGGCGCGCGACAAGGCCAGGGCGCGCGAGGTCATCCAGGAGGCCGGCCTGCGCTCGGCCCGCTTCCGGGTGGTCCACAGCCCGGCGGAGGCCGCCGCCGCGATGCGCGACCTGGGCGTGCCGGTGATCGTCAAGCCGCAGACCGGCTACGACAGCCTGTTCGCCTGCCCGGCCTCGACGCCGGAGGAGGCCGAGGCGGCGGCGGCGCGGCTGCTGGAGGGAATCGACCGCGTGCCGGCGCAGATCCGCCCGCAGCTCCGCCGGGGAATCCTGGTGGAGGAGTTGTTGCAGGGACCGCTGGTGTCGGCCGAGATCGGGGTTTCGCGGGGTCGCTTCCACCGCTTCATGATCTCGGGCCGCACGCGGGCGGCGGAGAACGAGTGCATCGAGCTGGGCGCCATCATGCCGGCCGACCTGCCCGAGCCGGAGCGCGAGCGCTGCTTCGCCTACGCCGAGGACGTGGCGCGCGCGCTCGGCCTCGATCTCGGCATCCTGCACATCGAGCTGATCGTCACCAAGGACGGCCCCGTCCTGGTCGAGGTGAATCCGCGCCTGATGGGCGGCGTGATGCCCGGCCTCTACAACAACCTGACCGGAGACAACATCTTCGACCATCTGCTGGACATCCATCTGGGCCTGGACGTCCCGGCGCCGGCGCGGGGGGCCGGCGGCTTCATCTCCTCGCGCAAGATCATGGTCCGGGCCGACGGGCGGCTCGCCGACCGGATCGCCCTGGACTGGGTGAGGGACGTCCCGAACCTGATCCATTTCGACCCCTACATCCTGCGGCCCAACGAAGCGGTGAAGCGCCTCGACATCCTGGCGCGCTACCAGATCCGGGGCGAGGATCTGCGGGACGCCGACGCCACGGCGGCCGGGCTGCTCGACCGGTTCGAGGCGGAGCTGGGCGTCGCGCTGGTGCGCTGACGGGGCGTGGAGGGTCGGGACGTGGAGGCCGGGGAGTGCCTGCCCTACGGCTTCGCCACCGCGCGGAGCACGGCCTCCAGCCTCCGGACCGCGTCCTCGATCTCAAGCGGCGTGTAGGCGGCGAAGCCCATCAGGAAGCCGGCCTCGCCGCCGCCGGCGTGCAGCCCCGACAGGCCGAGAAGCTCGATCCCGGCGCGCCGCGCCGCGTCGATGGCGGCGCGTTCCGGAAGGTCGCGGGTCAGCACGCAGGGCATTTGCAGCCCGCCGACGGGAAGGCGCGGCTCGACGAAATCCGACAGGTGCCTGGCGACGAGGCCGGCCAGCGCGTCGAGCCGCCGGGCATAGACGCTCCGCATGCCGCGGACATGCGCGCCGAAATGCCCGCCCTCCATGAAGCGGGCCAGCGTCAGCTGCGCCATGGGGGCCGTATGGCCGTCCAGCAGCGTGCGCCCGACCGTCATGGGCTCCACGAGCTGGGGCGGCAGCACCACATAGCCGATCCGCAGGCCGGGAAAGAGCGATTTGGTGAAGGTGCCGATGTAGAGGGTGCGGTCGTGCGGATCGAGCCCCTGCACGCAGGCCGTCGGCTTGCCGGCGTAGTGGAACTCGCTGTCGTAGTCGTCCTCGATGATCCACGCCCGGTGCCGGGCCGCCCAGTCGATCAAGGCCAGCCGGCG
Organism: Azospirillum agricola; assembly: GCF_017876095.1. Lineage (GTDB taxonomy): Bacteria > Pseudomonadota > Alphaproteobacteria > Azospirillales > Azospirillaceae > Azospirillum > Azospirillum agricola. The sequence continues at coordinate 23,853 of NZ_JAGINM010000030.1, read as the reverse complement.
GTCGAGCGCCAGCGTCGCCCCGGTCGGGAACTGGTGGGACGGCGTCAGGGACACCGCCCTGGCCCCTTGCGGATCGGCCATGATCGGATCGACGATCATGCCCTGCCGGTCGACGGGGACCGGAACGCAGTCCAGCCCAGCCGCGTCGAACGCCTTGCGCGCGCCGTAATAGGCGGGATCCTCGATGAAGATGCGGTCGCCGGGATCGAACAGCATGGCCGCGCACAGCGACATCGCCTGCTGCGCGCTGGTCAGCACCAGCACGCGGTCGGCCGTGGCGCGCGCGCCGCGTTCGAGGTTCACGTAGTCGGCGATGGCGCGGCGAAGCGGCTCGGCCCCCTGCGGATCGCCGTGCAGCAGGGTCTGGACGCCGGCCTCCCTGCGCACCTGCCGTTCCAGGCGCTCCCAGAGCGCAAGCGGAAAGCCGCGGGTTTCCGGCACGCCGGGGGCGAAGGGGCGCGGCGCCAGCATCTCGCGCACGCCGCCGCCCTGGAAGATGGCGGTTCCGCGCCTGCCGAGGGCCGGGGCCTCGTCGCGCGGCACCCTGTCCCGCCGGGAGGAGCGGCGGAGGGGCGCGAACGCCGTCATCTCCGCCACGAAGCTGCCGCTTCCCACGCGCCGCTCGATGAAGCCCTCGGCGTGGAGCTGGCCATAGGCCGCCTCGATCGTGTCGCGCGACACCCCCAGTGATCCGGCAAGCGCGCGCGAGGCAGGCAGCGGCTTGCCCGGCGCAAGCGCGCCGTCGACGATCAACTGCCGGATGGCCCGCTGGATCCGCGCGTGAAGCGGCATCGCCGCGTGCGCGGGGTGGGCGATCCACGCCTGGACCGATTCCAGTTGGGAATGCTTGAACAAATGGCCAGGATCCCTTCGGCGGACCGGAGAGGCATATCGGACCATTCGCCGGCCGGCTGTCAAGCCGGTCCTGGGGTGCGGCCGGGGGCCGCCGGCCGCGCGGCACGTCGGCAATGAAGTGAAGGGCAACAAGAAGTCCAAGCGAACCGAGCGTTGGGTGGGCAAACGATCGGCGGGCCGTCTCCCCCGCAAGGCTCGGCGCTTCGCCTGGTCCTATCACCATTTTCAGAGAAGAGGACAAGCGGATTCCTCCTTCCGCTTTCCTTTGTCTTTGGCAGGATGAAACCATTTGTCGCCAGCCATGTTCTTTGTGAAACGACGCCGATCACGCCGCAAAGGGATCGGCCAAGAACCATCGATAGGGGATGTCCGCGTGCCTGATCCGTTGCCGATCGAGAAGCTCCAGACCGGGATTCCGGAATTCGACGCGATCCTGCGGGGCGGCCTGCCGCGCGAACGGCTCCATCTGCTGGAAGGGGCGCCCGGCACCGGCAAGACCACCATCGCGCTTCAGTTCCTGCTGAAGGGCCAGGAGGACGGAAAGCGGTGCCTCTACGTCACCCTGTCCGAAAGCACGCAGGAGCTGGTCTCCGCCGCCGCCAGCCATGGCTGGTCGCTGGACGGCATCGGGATCGTCAACCTCGTCCCGCTGGAGGCCCAGCTCGACCGCCAGCAGAGCGTCCTCTACTCGTCCGAGGTCGAACTGGGCGAAACCATGCGCCTGATCACCGACCGCATCGAAAGCGACGATCCGGAGCTGGTGGTGATCGACAGCCTGTCGGAACTGCGCCTGCTGGCGCAGGACCAGCTCCGCTACCGCCGGCAGCTCCTGGCCCTGAAGCAGTTCCTGCAAGGGCGCTCCTGCACCACGCTGGTGCTGGACGACCTGAGCCACCGCGAGGACAGCACCGATCTTCACAGCCTGATGCACAGCGTGATCCATCTGGAGCAGATCGAGCGATCCTACGGGGCCGCGCGGCGGCGCCTGCGGATCGTGAAGATGCGCGGCGCGGACTACCAGAGCGGCTGGCACGACTTCATGATCACCACGCGCAACGTGCTGGTCTTCCCCAGCCTGATCGCCGAGGACCACGAGGCCGAGTTCGCGCCCGCCCTGATGACGAGCGGCCTCGGCGGGCTCGACACGCTGCTGGGGGGCGGGCTGTCGCACGGCAGCACCACCATGCTTCTCGGCCCGTCCGGTGTCGGCAAATCCTCGATCGCCCTGCAATATGTGATGGCCGCGGTGCGGCGCGGCGAGCGGGCCGCCTACTTCTCGTTCGACGAGGGCTTTCACACGCTCCAGCAGCGCAGCAGCGCCCTGAGGATGGACACCGCGCAGGCCGTGCGCGAGGGCCGCCTCGGCTGGACGCGGGCGAACCCGTCGCGGCTGTCGCCCGGCCAGTTCGTCTGGCAGGTCCGCCGCGAGGTCGAGGACCAGGGCGCCCGCATCGTGGTGATCGACAGCCTGAACTCCTACCTCAGCACCATGCCGGAGGAGCAGGCGCTCATCCTGCAAATGCACGAGCTGCTGACCTACCTGAACAACCAGGGGGTCGTGACCATCCTGATCCTCGCCCAGCAGGGGATCATCGGCGACATCGAGAATCCGGTCGACCTGTCCTTCATGAGCGACACGGTCGTCCTTCTGCGCTTCTTCGAGGCGGGCGGCGAGGTGCGCAAGGCGATCTCGGTGGTCAAGAAGCGGACCGGCGTCCACGAGCTGTCGATCCGCGAGTTCCGCCTGTTCCCCGACGGCATGCAGGTCGGCCCTCGGCTGATGGACTTCCAGGGCATCCTGACCGGGACGCCGGAGTATGACGGATCGCTGGAGCCCTTGCTGCGCGACGGGACGGAAAGTTCCTGAGACCGTGGCGACGGACGGCGCGATCCTGATCCTGGCCCCCTACGGCCGGGACGCCGAGGTGATCGGACTCGTGCTGGGCGACGCCGGCCTCGCCGTGCGCCCCTGCGGCGACGTCGCGGCGGTGTGCGCCATCCCGACGGAGTCGGCGGTCGCCCTGGTTCTCGCCGAGGCCGCCCTGCTGGACGGGGGGCTGGAACGGCTGGCCGAATGGCTGGACGGACAGCCCTCCTGGTCGGATCTTCCGGTGCTGGTCCTGACCGCGCGCGGGCAGCAGCCCGCCGGGAAGGGGCGCTGGGATCTGTTCCAGCGTCTCGGCAACGTCACCCTGCTGGACCGCCCCCTCCAGGCCGAGGCGCTGCGGAGCGCCGCCCGGTCCGCCCAACGCAGCCGGATGCGGCAGTACCGTTCGCGGATGCATCTGGAGGCCATCGAGCGGTCGGCCGAGGTGCTGGAGCAGCGTGTCGCGGAACGGTCCCAGGCCCTCGTCACGGAGATGGCGGAACGCCGGCGCGCACAGGAAGCCCTGCACCAGGCGCAGAAGATGGAGGCGATCGGCCAGCTCACCGGGGGCATGGCGCACGACTTCAACAACGTGCTTCAGGGCATCGCCGGCTGTCTGGCGGTCCTGGACCGGCATGTGCCCGACGGAACCCCGCGCGCCCTGTTCGAGGCGGCGAGCCGGTCGATCCAGCGGGGCGCGCATCTGACGCAGTCGCTGCTGGCCTTCGCGCGGCGCCAGACCCTGATGCCGCAGGCGACCAACCTGCACGACCTGCTCGACGGGATGCGCCCGCTGCTGGAGCGCTCGCTGGGCGGGCTGATCCGGGTCGTCATCCTGGTGGCGCCCGGCACCCCGGCGGCCCTGGTCGACCGGGCCCAGCTCGAATCGGCCATCCTGAACCTCGTGATCAACGCCCGCGACGCCATGCCGTCGGGCGGGCAGCTGACGCTGAGCGCCTTCGGCACCACCACGGCGGCATGGCCCCCGGAATCCGGCGAGCCGCCGGCCATCCCGCCCGGAGCCCATGTCGCGGTGCGTGTCGAGGACACCGGCACCGGCATGGACGAGGCGACGCTGGCCCGCGTGTTCGAACCCTTCTTCACCACCAAGGAGGTGGGCAAGGGATCGGGTCTCGGGCTTTCGATGGTGCAGGGGATGGCGACCCAATCCGGCGGCGGTGTCCACATCGCCAGCCGGGTCGGCGCCGGCACGACGATCACGCTCTACCTGCCGGCGGTCCCCCTGCCCCGTGGCGCCGGTACCGAGGAGCCGACGGAGCCGCACGGCGGCGCCGCACAGACCATCCTGGTCGTGGAGGACGACCCGCTGGTGCGGCTGGGCACGGTGGCGCTGGTCGAGGAGCTCGGCTACCGGGTGGTCGAGGCCGGCGGTGCCGCGGAAGCGCTGGCGATCCTGCGGAGCGGACGACGGGTCGATGCGCTGGTGACGGACTTCGCCATGCCGGACATGAACGGCGCGGACCTGATCCACGAGGCGCGCGGCCTCGCCCCCGGCCTGCCGGCCATGGTCGTGACCGGATACGCGGAGATGCGCAAGCCGGACCCGAGCATCCGGATCCTGCACAAGCCGTTCTCGCAGAAGCAGCTCGCCGCCTGCCTGACGGCGCTGTTCCAGGACTGAAGCCCCATCGGCGGCGGTCCGGTCCAATCTGGAGCCAAGGTCATATGCTCTTGACCGACCCGGCATTTTCCTCATTTTACGCTTCCCGCCCTCCGCCGCGCACCGGCGCCACGGGCGGGCCACGTCCCTTCGCCCTTTCGGATCGGTCATGAACAAGGTTCCGCACGTCATCCTGGCCGAGGACGAAGATCTGGTGGCCATGAGCCTGTGCATCGCCCTGGAGGACGCTGGCTGCCGCGTCACGGTGACGCACAACGGGCTGGAGGCGCTCCAGATGGACGAAACGGATCCGGCGGACGTGCTGGTCACGGACATGCGGATGCCGGTGATGGATGGGTCCACCCTCATCCGGATGATCCGCCACCGCCGCTCTTCCCTGCCGGTGGTCGTCATGACCGGCTACAGCGACGGGCTTCCCAAGGAGGAGGCGAACCGGTTGGTGCTTCTGCGCAAGCCGTTCGCGCCCGACACCCTCTCCAGAAGCGTGCAGAGCCTGCTGGCCGACGACGGCGCCTCCTGAACGCGTCACGCCGGCAAGGAAAAGCCCGCCTTTTCAGGCGGGCGGGAGTTCAGGAGGTCACATGTCACTGACAAGGGGACAACAGGCCGCCCCCTCCGCCGTCCTGCGCATCGGATGGTCAGTTCCCGTAAGGGCAGAGCGCCGGCCACCGGCGGCCCCGATGGTGGAGGAGCCCCGGTGACGGCGCGGCGCCATGGGACCATCACCCAACGCTCATGACCCTCTGGGCAGGGAGCAGCCGCACGCAAACGCTGTTGGAGAGGGTGATCGTCCTCAACTTTGGGAGACACCCATGGCCGTCTACTCGGCACGCCTCACGCGCGACCTCTTCATCACCGGGCTTCGCAACGCCCACGCCCTGGAAAACCAAGCCCTTTCCCTGATGGACCGCCAGCTCGACCGGGTGGTCAGCTATCCGGAGGTCGCCGACCATCTGCGGATGCACCGCGCCGAGACCGAGGGCCAGATCGCCCGGCTGGAGGAAATCCTGGAGACGCTCAAGGAGAGCCACTCCAGCCTCAAGGACACGGCCATGTCGATGATGGGAAACCTCGCGGCGCTCGGCCACACCTTCGCCGAGGACGAGATCCTCAAGAACTCCTTCGCGAACTTCGCCTTCGAGAATTTCGAGGTGGCGAGCTACCGGTCTCTGCTCACGGTGGCCGATGTGGGAGCCTTCTCCTTCGCCGTTCCCCTGCTCCAGAAATCGCTCGGCGAGGAGGAGGCGATGGCGGCCTGGGTGCTCGAGAACGTGCCGACCATCACCTTGAAGTATCTGACCCTCAAATCGGCCGACGAGACCGCCGGCCGCTGACCGCGGCGCTACCCCCCAAGACTTTTCCGGATCTCCTCGTCGAGCCTGTCGGGCGCGTAGGGTTTGCCCAGCAGCGGCCCCAGCGCGTTCGGCGGGGCCGTCCGCTCCAGCTCGGCATAGCCCGTCGCGTAGATCACCTTGATGGCCGGACGGAGCGTCCGCACGCGTTCGGCAAGGGCGAACCCGTCGAGACCCGGCATGCGGATGTCGGTGAACAGCAGATCGATGACCGGCTCGCTCCGGACATGCTCCAGCGCCTCCTCCGCCGAACCGGCCTCGATCACGCGGTAGCCCATGTCCTCGATGATGGAGACGGTCATCAGGCGGACCAGGGTCTCGTCCTCGACCACCAGCACGGTCGGCGGAAGCGCCGGGGCTTGTTGTTCGTTCTGCATGAGGTCACTCCGCTGCCGGCAGATGGAGGGTGATCGTCGTTCCGTTGCCCGGCCGGCTCGCGACGGTGGCACGGCCGCCCGACTGGGTGGCGAACCCATGGACCTGGCTGAGCCCAAGCCCCGTCCCCTTGCCCGGCGGCTTGGTGGTGAAGAAGGGCTCGAAGGCCCTCCGGGCGACGTCCGGGGCCATGCCGGTTCCGCTGTCGATCACCCGGATGCCGACAAGCCCGTCCGGCGCCGGTTCGCCGCCGATCAGCGCGCCGGTCGACCGTCCCGTCTCGAAACGCAGCGTGCCGCCCTGCGGCATGGCGTCACGGGCATTCACCGCGAGGTTCAGCAGCGCCGCCTCCAGCTCCGCCCGGTCGACCAGGATCGCCGGGACGTCGCCCAGCGAAAGCTCCACCCGGATGTTCTCCGGGAACGCACGGCCGAGCACCGCCGCAAGCTCGGACAAGCGCTCGTTGATGTCGAGGGGCTGCGGCTCCAGCCGCTGGCGCCGGGCGAAGGACAGGAGCTGCCGGGTCATCAGCGCGCCCCGTTCGATGGCCTCCGTCGCCTGATCGAGCACGACGCGGATGGCGGGTTCGCTGGTGCGACGCCCGACGAGGTGCACCGCTCCGCGCAGCACCATGAGCAGGTTGTTGAAGTCGTGGGCGACGCCCGAGGTCAATTGCCCCAGCGCCCGCATGCGTTCGGCGTCGTGGTGCGCGTCGGCCGCCTCGCGCCGCAGCCGGGCCATGGTCAGGTTGGCCCGGACCCGCGCGATGAGCTCGCGGGACGAAAAGGGCTTCACGAGATAATCGTCGGCGCCCGCGTCGAGCCCCTCGACGCTGGCCTCCTCGCCGGCCCGCGCGGACAGCAGCACGACCGGAACATCGCGGGTCGCCGGATCGGACCGCAGCGCCGCCAGCAGCCCGAACCCGTCCAGCCGGGGCATCATCACGTCGCTGAGCACCAGATCGGGTTTGTCGGCGCGGACCGCCTCCAGCGCCTCCGCCCCGTCCTCGGCGGTGGCAACGGCAAAATCGGGGGCGAGAAGCCGGGCGACGTAATCGCGCATGTCGGCATTGTCGTCCACGATTAGGACGCGGGCGGGCGTTCCGTCCCCGGCCGCCCGCGCGGGCGCGGACGGCGCGGACGGCCCGACGTCCTCCCGCCGCTTGCCCCAGCGGCCGGCCTCGGCGAGGAAGGCGTCGGCGCGCAGGGGCGTCGGGGCAAGATCCGCCGCCTGCCCGTCCTCCGCCGCGCGCCCGGCGTCCGGCTCCCAGGGAAGGGATACCGTGAAGGTGGAGCCCGCGTCGACGGCGCTGGCCAGGGTCACGTCGCCCCCGTGCAGGCGCGCCAGTTCACGCACCAGCGCGAGGCCGATGCCCGTCCCCTCGTGGGTCCGGGCCCGGGCCGACGCGATGCGGTGGAAGCGGTCGAAAATCCGCTCCCGGTCCTCGGCGGCGATGCCGCTCCCGGTGTCGCTCACCGCCAGAGCGACCCCCTCCGGCGATTCCGTCAGGCGCACGGCGATGCCGCCGGCCAGCGTGTGCTTCAGCGCGTTGGACAGCAGATTCAGGACGATCTTCTCCCACATGTCGCGGTCGATCGCGACGGTCCGGGACAGCGGCCCGCACGCCACCTCGAAGCGCAGGCCGGCCGTCTCGACCGCCGACCGGAAGGAACCGGCGATGTCGGCGGTGAAGGCCGCGAGATCGGTCGCCTCGAACCGGATGAGCGTCCGCCCCGCCTCGATGCGCGCGAAATCGAGCAGCGCGTTGACCAGCTTCAGCAGACGCAGCCCGTTGCGATGGATCGTGCGCAGCCGCTCGCCGTCGGCGGCGTCCCAGGCGGCGGCCTTGGGCAGAAGCTCCTCCAGCGGTCCGAGCAGAAGGGTCAGGGGCGTGCGGAATTCGTGGCTGACGTTGGAAAAGAAAAGCGTCTTGGCATGGTCCAGCTCCGCCAGCGCGTCGGCGCGCCGCCGCTCGGCCTCGTAGGCCAGCGCGTTGCCCAGGAGGACCGCCATCTGCCCGGCCAGCAGGTCCAGGAAGGATCGGTATCCCTCGTCCAGCGCGCGGTTCGGGCTGGTGCCGGCGATCAGGACGCCGATGGGGGCGCCGTGCCCTGACCGGCCGATCGGCTGGCTCACGGCGACGCGGACCGGGTCGCCCCAGGGGCCGGCCGGCTTCGCGACGCGCTGGTCGACGGCTCCGGTCACCACCGTCCCGCCCGCCGCGGCGCCGCGCAGCCCCCAGGGATCGGGGCCGCCGCCGTCCAGCGACAGCCTTTCCGGAATCCCGAGCTCGGCCGCGGACATCCCGACGGCGCCGTGCAGCAAGAGTTCCGTCCCTTCGGGGTTGGCGAGGTACAGAAGCAGGAAGGGCAGGTCGAGAGGATGCTGCGCGACGATCGCCATCGAGTCCCGGCAGACCGCCTCCACGCTCCGCGCCTCTCCGGCCTTCGCGGCCAGATCGCGCAGCAGCCCGATCCGCCGCTCGCCGACGACCTGGGGCGTCACCTCGCTGCACACCGCCAGCATGCCGACGATCCGCCCGTCGTCGTCCTCCGCCGGGGCATGGGACACGCTGAAATAGGCCTCCTCGGGGTAGCCGGCGCGCTCCAGCAGCAGCAGCAGCGCCGGCGTCCAGTTGGCCACCCCCGTGCGCATCACCTCGTCGATCATCGGCCCCAGCGTGTCCCACGCCTTGTCGAGCGTGACCCGGATGTCGATGCCGAGCGCCTCGGGATGCTTGTCGCCGATCAGTTCCGCGTAGGCGTCGTTGTAGAACTGGGTGAAATGCGGTCCCCAGGTCAGGATCATCGGGTAGCGGGAGGCCAGGAGCGTCCGGACCGTGGCCCTCAGGCTCTGCGGCCAGCCGTCCACCGGACCGACCGGCGTGCGCGACCAATCGAGATCGCGCATGAGGGCCGCGGCCATGCCCGGCCGATCGAACACCCCTCTCCCACCCCGCTCGCCCTCATGCATCCCAACCCACAGCCCTCGGTGAATCCATACCGCTTATATAGGGCTGCGATCGCCGCGACCACCAACGGAGCGCCGCAATCGCATCGACGGCCCCGGACGGGAACCGCCCATGCGGCGGGGTTGGACAGCCGCCACGCGCCCTATTTGCGAATCGCTCGCAACTGATGCTATGGTCCGCCGGCCGGCGCGCCGGCGATGCCACGGCAGAAGGACCGCCCGCCATGGACAGCCTCCGCAAGACCGGACCGGACGTGTTCCAGGTCGGCCCGCAACTGCTGGCCCGTCTCGCCGGGCCGGAGTGCGGCTGGCGCGACCACGCGCTGCCGCGCGACGACGGCGCCGTGCGCTTCCGCACCGGACGGATCGGGCCGGGCATCAGCCTGACCAGCAGCGACTGCCGCCTGCGCGGCGACTACCGGTCGCGGATCGAGCATGGCGGGGCGGTCGGGGTGCTGGCCTTCGGCCTGTCGGGCACCAGCCTGTTCGGCTGCGGCGACACGGCGCCGCGCCACACGGTGCGCGCCGGGGACGTCTGGCTGTTCCGTCTGGACGACGCGCCCATCACCCGGCTGACCCCGGCGCAGAAGCGGGCCGGGATGCTGGCGGTCAAGTTCGACCTGGACCGCATCGGCAAGGCGCTGGACGGCGCCGGCCTGACCCGGATGCCGGGCGGAACCCGCGCGGTCCGGCTGGGGCGGTCGGAGGGGGGTGTCGAACGGCTGCGCCTGCTGCTGGACAACGGCCTCGCCTCGCCGCTCGACCGGCTGATGGCGGAGAGCGCGGCGCTCGGGATGCTGGCGCATTGGCTGGCGCCGCTGGCGGCCGGCGGCCCGGTGAACGGCGGCGCGCCGGGCGATGGTGCCTTGGGAGAGGGCGCGTTGGGAGACGGGGAGCGGCGCGGTCTGGGGCGGGTGGCGGATCTGCTGCTGTCCGACCTCTGCCACCCGCCCTCGCTGGAGCGGCTGGCCGAGGCGGCGGGGATGAGCCACGCGCGGCTGAACCGCTGCTTCCGCAAGGCTTATGGCCAGACCGTCTTCGCCTGGCTGCGCGACCGGCGGCTGGAGCGCGCCGAACATTGCCTGAGGGACGGCGGGCGGAGCGTCACCGAGATCGCCTTCCTCTGCGGCTTCAGCAGCTCCAGCCATTTCGCCGCCGCCTTCCGCGAGCGGCACGGGTGCAGCCCGGCCGAATTCCGCCAGCGCCGCTGACACTGGCGATACCGACACTGGCGATGCCGACACCGGCGACACCGGCCGTTCGGCGTCTGTCCGGCCGCGTTCCGCCGATGACGGCGGCGGCGGCGGAACGCGCGTAGGGTCGTCGGCCCCCAATCCGACTCCGGAACCGCCATGACCACCGCGCCAACCACCGCGCCGACCTCCACGCCGCCCGACCGGAAGACACGCGCCGTCGCCGCCCTGTTCGGCGGGCTGCTGGCGAACGGCGCCGGCCATTCCTTCCTGCTGATCGTGCTGCCGCCGCTGGGGCGGAGCCTCGGCTTCGGGGATGTGCGGACCGGGCTGCTGCTCAGCCTCTCCGCCCTGCTGCTGGTCGTCGCCGGGCCGGTCTGGGGGCATATCTGCGACCGCTGGGGCCGGCGCCGCGTGCTGACGGCCGGGCTGGCCGCCGCCGCCCTGTTTCCCGCGGCGATGGCGGCGATCCTCGCCGGCCACGCCGGGGGAGCCCTGTCGGGCGGGGCGGCCTTCGCCCTGCTGCTGGCCGCCCGGCTGGTCCAGTCGGCCCTGTCGGCCGGGATCATGCCGGCGGCCCAGGCCTTCCTCGCCGACGTGACCAGCGCCGACCGGCGGGCCGGCGGCATGGGGATGATGGGCGCCGCCTTCGGGCTCGGCGCCATCCTCGGCGGTGCCTTCGCCTGGCGGATGGGCGGGACGAATCCCGTCGCGGCCCTGCTGGCCATCGCCGCGCTGATCGCCGCCGGAACGCTGGCGGTCTGGTTTTGCATCGGCGAGCCGGAGCGGAAGGCGGCGCGGGGCAATGGCGCGGCGGCGGTCCCGGCAAGGGGGTGGCCGCGTCTGGCCGGCATCCGCCCGTTCCTGGCGATCACGCTGTGCGGGCTGACGGCCTACAGCCTGTTGCAGCAGGTGACGGCGCTGCGCCTCCAGGACGCCTTCGGCCTGAGCCCGGTGGACTCGGTGCAGCGCGGCGGCGCCATCCTGGCGCTCACCATGACGGTGATGGTGGCGACGCAGGGGCTGGCGGTGCGCTGGCTGGGTTGGGGCCCCGCCCGCCTGCTGCGCGCCGGGGCCGCCACCGCGACGCTCGCCCTGCTGGCGGCGGCGCTGGCGCCCTCGCCCGCCCTGCTGACGGCGGCGATGGCCGGGCTGGGCAGTGGCCTCGGGCTGCTGTTGCCGGGCAACCTCGCCACGCTCAGCCTGCGGACGCCGCCGGACGCGCAGGCGCGGGCCGCCGGCCTCAACGGCGTCGGGCAGGGGATCGGCATGGCCGCCGGCCCGCTGCTGGGAGCGTCGCTGCACCAGCTTTCGCCGACGATGCCCTATTGGGCGGGCGCCGCGATTCTGGGCGCGGTGTGCGCGCTGGCGTTCCGGCCACACCGGCCGGCCCGTTCGCCCGATGACGCGTTCGCCCGATGACGGGAAACGTTCGGCGTTTGGGCGCGCCCCCCGGCGCTTCGTCTAGCCTCGCCCCGGACTTCAGCGAGGACAACCGTTTCGATGACGCACCCACCGCTCCGCACGCCGCCGCGCGCCCGCCTGCTCTCCTTGGCCCCGCTTGTTCCGGCCCCGCTCCTTCTGGCGATGGCGGGGCCGGCGCTGGCCGCCGACCCGCCGGACGCTCCCGCCGCCGTCGAACTGGCCCCGGTGACGGTCGAGGCCCGGCAGTGGAAGGAGGACGTCCGGCGCACCCCCGGATCGGTCGAGGTGCTGACTCCTCAGGAGCAGGACAGCCCGTTGTCGGGTGGGCTGGCGGTGGTCGCCAAGCGCTCGCCGAACGTCCGGATCGAACAGTCGTCGGTGCAGACGCGGATCGTCGTGCGCGGCATGACCAGCGCCAACACCGCCCTTCAGGATCCGCTGGGCTTCTTCGTGAACGACGTCGCCCTGCCGCACGGCGCCACCCAGGCGCCCCGGCTGCCCGACCCGGCCGCGCTTGAAATCCTGAAGGGCCCGCAGGGCAGCCTCTACGGCCGCAACACCGAGTCCGGCGCCGTCAAGGCCGCCACCTCCGATCCGGACTGGACGCCGTCCGGCTGGGCCAGCCTGTCCACCGGCTTCCAGGACGGCCCCGACGGCTGGCGCCCCGCCGTCACGGCGGCCGGGCGGGTGTCGGGTCCGCTGGGCGGCGACGCCGTGGCGGGCGCGCTGGCCTTCCGCGCGGAGGACGCGCGGGGCACCGGCCTCAACCGCCTCGACGGGTCGAGGAACGGCGCCGAAACCGGGCGATGGACGCTGTCCGGCGGCCTGGAGGCACGGCCCGGCGACGACACCGACATCCGTCTGAAGAGCGTCGTCGAGCGGGCGGAGCTGGGCAAGGCGCGCATGCGCTATGTGTCCGGCCCCCATGCCACCCGCCGCTTCATCACCAACTACGACAGCCCCTCCTGGGACGATTCGACCAGCGCGGTGCAGTCCCTGCGGATCGACCGGCGCGGCGACGGGTTCGACCTGACCAGCGTCACCGGCTGGACCCATTACCGGCGCGATTTCCAGATGGATCTCGACGGCGCGCCGCTCCCCACCCTGCCGACCCTGTCGGCCCACCGCGACGACGCGCTGTCGCAGGAGATCCGCCTGACCTCCGCCGATCCGCAGGCGCGGCTGCGCTGGCTGGCCGGGCTCTACGCCCACCGGGAATGGACCAAGCTGGATTTCCGCATCGGCACCCCGCGCGTCCGCCGCGAGACCGCCATCGACCAGACCGGGCTGGCCGGCTTCGGGCAGGTGGAGGCCGGGCTGACCGACGCCCTGCGGCTCGCGCTGGGCGGCCGGATCGAATGGATCGGCCAGAGCGGCAGCCAGACCCTTTCCGGCGCGGCCGGGCGCGCCAGCTATGGGCGGGATCTCCGCCACACCACGCTGCTGCCGCGCGTCAGCCTGTCCTACGAGGCCGGGCCGGGTGCCACCCTCTACGCCTCCTACGCGCGGGGATATCTGCCGGGCGGCTACAATTACGGCACGGCGGTCAACCGCGACACGCTGACCTACGCGCCCGAGCACAGCTGGACCGCCGAGGCCGGCGTGAAGGGCCGCTTCGCCGGCGGGCGCGGCGAGGCCGGGCTGGCGGTCTTCCACACGCGCACGACCGACAAGCAGATTTTCGATCTGGTGCCCGGCGGCACCCAGAAGGTCAGCAACGCCGCCGAGGCCGAAATCCTCGGCGCCGAGCTGTCGCTGACCGGGCGGCTGAGCGAGCGCTGGACGCTGTTCGGCAGCGGCGGCCTGCAACGGGCCAAGGCGACCGCCTACAGCGTCACCGTCAGCCGCAACGGCGGGCTGGTGCCGGCCGACCTGTCGGGCAACCGCCTGCCGATGGCGGCGCAGGCCACCTACGCGCTGGGCCTGCGCTACGACGAGGGCGGGCGGGGCTGGTTCGGGCAAGCGGGCGTGAACGGCTCCGGCCCCTATTATTTCGATTCGGAGAACACGCTGCGGCAATCGGCCTACGCGCTGGTCGACGCCGAGATCGGCTACCGCTTCGCCGCGCTGGAGTTGGCGCTGTGGGCCGGCAACCTGTTCGACCGGAACGTCCACGCCCGCGCCGTCCGGGCGCCGCTCGGCGTGCTGGCCGAGGATGGGGCCGCGCGCGAGGTCGGGTTGCGCGTCAAGGCGGCGTGGTGACGGCCATGACGACGCCCCCCATCGCTCATCCCTGTGACGGCAGCGCGCTGCCCGCCCGGCTGTTCGACCTGATCCAGGCGCCGCTGCGCTGGCAACTGCTGGCGGCCGGGCTGGAGTTCGGCCTGTTCGACCGGCTGTCCGCGCCCACCACGGCGGCCGATCTGGCGGCCGATCTGTCGCTCGACGCCGGACGCCTCGGCCATGTGCTCGACGCGCTGGCCGCCATGGATCTGCTGGTCAAGAGCGGCGGCCGCTACCGCCTCGCGGAGGAGGCCGCGCCCTATCTGCGCGCCGACGGCGAGCGGTCGCTCCGCGACCTGCTCACCACCCTGCCCCGGCTGCGGCATGGCGACATCGCCGCGCTCCTGCGGGGGGAGGCCGGCGACGCGGCCCTCGACATGGCAGCGCCGGAATTCTGGGACCGTTCGGCCTTCAGCCTGCGCGCCTTTCATCGCGGCATGGGCGCGGCGGCGATGATCGCCGTTCTGGAAAGCCTGCCGGAATGGCCGTCGGCCCGGCGCTTCCTCGATCTCGGCGCCGGATCGGAAACGCTGGCGCTGACGGTCGCCCAGCGGCGGCCGGACATGACCGCCGCGCTGGTCGATCTGCCGCCGATGGCCGACCGGATCGCCGGACGGCTGGCGGCGGCCGGACCGGCGGGCCGCCGCGTCGCGGTGATCGCCGACGACTTCAACGACGTGGCGTTCGACGATCCGGAAACGGGCGGCGGGTACGACGTGATCTGGGCGTCGCTGACGCTCTACTACGCCCGCGACCTCGTGGCGCTGCTGACCAGGGCCCGGCGGGCGCTGGCGCCGGGCGGCGTCCTCGTCAGCCTGCACGAGGGGCTGACGGCGGAGCGCACCCGGCCGGAAACCCATGTCGTCGGGCGGCTGGTGGCGGCCTTGCGCGGGCAGGACCGCTCCTTCGACCAGGGCGCCATCGCGGCGGCGCTGTCCGCCGCCGGCTTCGGCCGGGTGGAAAGCCGGGACGTCGCGACCGCCTTCGGCCCGTTCCGGCTGGATTGCGGGCGGGATTCGTGATGGTCCGGGGCATGGCTCCGGGCCGACCGCCCGGCAACCTATCCGGCGGAACGGCGTGCCCAGGCGCGCTCCACCACCACGCCCTTCAGGGAAGGCGGGACGCGGGTCCGCTCGATCCACACCACCGAAAGGCCGGCCAGACGGCATTCGGCCGCCAGTTCACGGCCGTTCTCGTAACGGTGTTGGTCGAGCATCGGCCACGCGTCCAGCATCCGGTAGTCGAACGGACGGCCGAGCCGGAAATCGGTGAAGCCCTGGAAGAATTTCGGGTGCAGCAGCACCGGCTTGGCCTGGCGCCAGGACCGCGCCCCCCGGATGCGGTTGTTGGTCGTCCCGCTCATTGAAGCACCCGCGAGACCGGCCAACCCCGCACGTCGCGGGCAAGCCGTTCGAGCAGGCGTGCCGCGCGCGCCGGACCATGCAGGGCGGCGAGGCGGTCCACCGCCTCGATCATCATCGCCCAGGCCACGGCGCGCTCGGGCACATCCCCCCGCTCCCACAGGCTCCGCACCAGGGTCAAGGCATCCGCCAGCTCGGCGGATTCGCCCTCGGCTTCCTTCACGCACGCCTCCATCCGTCAAATGATACGTTACGATATAACATATCATTTGACGGGCGACACCCGTCCCATGGCCTTCGACGCCGCGCCGCGACGCGGCGGCGGAAGCGGTGTCAGGGTTCATTGTAGCCGACCGGAAAGACGCGCAGCTCGTAACGGGCCGGGTCGTTCCGGAAGAACAGACCGCCGGACCGCTCCGAATTGCCGGGAAGGAAATCGAGCGTGGCCTCGCTCGTCTCCACGACGACGCCCGCCTGCCGCAATTCGCCACGGACATGCAGCGCCGCGGCGGTGGCGCCCGCCGCGTTCGTCGCCCGGAACCGGACGAGGTGGCTCTCCCCGGCGGGCCTCGGCGGCTCGGTCTCGATCGTGACGGCGGGATTGCCGCGCTCGGGGGTCAAGGCGACGGACACCATGAACCCGATCATCGCGACGGTGACGACGACGCCGAGCGCGGCGACCACCCGTTCCCACAGCCGCGCGGAGCCGGCGCGCGCTCCGTCCGCGTCCGCCTCCCGCAGGGATTCCGCCTTCACGTTCCGTGCCTTCACGACGTCGGTTCTCCTTGCTCCGGCATGGGGATCTAGAGAATGAGGCGTGCCGCCGCCGCGCCGACGGACGAGGGAAAGCCGAGCACGACGGCGGCGCTCAGCACGTCCCCGATGCCGGTTCCGTCGGTCCGCCCGAAGGTCCAGAGCAGGTACAGGCAGATCAGCAGGACGACGACGTAGCCGACCACGGTGAAGCGCACGAACAGCGTCCAGAAGCCGACGCCCTCCGGAAACTCCGACCCGCCGGGAAAATCGATGCTGTAGACGAAAGCGTGCATGATCACCAGCGACAGAAGGATCAGCGCCAGCTCCCGCCAGGGATCCATCATGTAGGACAGCTGGATCATCTCCTCGGTCGGCGCGACGTTGAGGCCGAGGAACAGGGCGCCGACGCCCATCAGGAACAGCTCGCCCGGATAGCTGGGATCCTGCCGGTCCGGGCGGTCCTCGTCGGCGTTGCGCTTCTGTTGGCCGAGCTGGCCGCGGGCGAGCATGGCGCCGATGCTGCCGGGAAAGCTCTGCAACGCGATCTTGCCGATGACCTCCTGCCGGGTCATCCCGGTGTCGATGACCTTGAAGAGGAACAGCACCGCCGCCGCCATCAGCACCGCGACGGCGATCGCGACGAAGGCGTCGGTGACGTCCTCGCCCAGGCTCCCCGTCCGCTCGAAACCGACGAAGCGGGACAGCCCGACGAGCAGCGGAATCTGCACCACCAGCAGCAGGACCAGCCGCCACGGGTTGATGGAGAAGCCGATCTGCCACATCTCCATCGTCATCAGCATGGGCAGGGCGAAGATCAGGGCACCGGCGAACGCCCGTGCCAGCCCGACGGCGAAGGCCGGGTCGATGCCGTTGGAAGCGGTCGCATCGGCGGACATGCTGGTTCCGAAGCCTCCGGTCATCAAGCGATCCGAACCGCCCGGCCAGGGGAGCGTCGGCCTGTCGCGGGGACACCACATGCTTCAACGTGGCCGCGAGGACGGGGTTCCCTTGCCCCGGCCCCCTCCGATGGAGCGAATGGCTGGCGCGCCGGAACCGGCGCGGAGCCCCCGCCGGACGGCACCGGCCAGCGCCGCCGATGTTCGCGTTCCGTCGGGGACCGCCAGACGCTATGGTGGCCCGGCTCCCGTGGCGCCCGCAGCGGGTGGACCGGCAAGCCGAGGGGAGGACATGCAGCCTATCATTGAGATCCGTGGGTTGGAGAAGACCTACGCGTCCGGCTTCCAGGCCCTGAAGGGGGTCGATCTCGACATCCGCCGTGGGGAGATCCTCGCGCTGCTCGGCCCGAACGGCGCCGGCAAGACGACGCTGATCAGCATCGTCTGCGGCCTCGTCCGGGCGACATCCGGCAGCGTGACGGTGGATGGCCACGACATCGTGCGCGACTGGCGCGCCGCGCGCGCGCTGATCGGCCTCGTCCCGCAGGAGCTGACGACCGAGGCGTTCGAGAGCGTCCGGGCGACGGTCAGCTTCAGCCGGGGCCTGTTCGGCAAGCCCCCCGACCCGGCGGTGATCGAGCGGATCCTGAAGGACCTGTCCCTGTGGGACAAGAGGGACACCAAGGTCATGGCGCTGTCCGGCGGCATGAAGCGGCGCGTGCTGATCGCCAAGGCGCTGTCGCACGAGCCGCGCATCCTGTTCCTGGACGAGCCGACCGCCGGCGTGGACGTGGAGCTTCGCCGCGGCATGTGGGAGATGATCGGGCGGCTGCGCGACAGCGGCGTCACCATCATCCTGACCACCCACTACATCGAGGAGGCCGAGGAGATGGCCGACAGCATCGGGGTGATCTCCGGCGGGCGGATCATCCTGGTGGAGGGAAAGGCGGCGCTGATGGAAAAGCTGGGCAAGCGGCTGCTGACCCTGAGCTTGCAGAACCCGCTGGACGCCATCCCGGCCGAACTCGCCGGCTATCCCCTGACCCTGTCGGACGACGGGCGGGAGCTGGTCTACCGGTTCGACGCGCAGCACGAGCACACGGGCATCGCCGGGCTGCTCCGCAAGCTGGGCGATCACGGCATCGATTTCACGAACCTGCGCACCGAGGAAAGCTCCCTGGAGGAGATCTTCGTCAGCCTGGTGAAGGAGCGGGCATGAACATCCATGCGATCAGGGCCATCTACATCTTCGAGCTGGCCCGCACCTGGCGCACGCTGTTCCAGAGCATCGCCGGCCCGGTGATCTCCACGTCGCTGTACTTCATCGTCTTCGGGGCGGCCATCGGCGGACGCTTCGCGTCGGTGGAGGGCGTCAGCTACGGCGCCTTCCTCGTGCCCGGCCTCGTCATGATGTCGGTTCTGACGGAGAGCGTGTCGAACGCGTCCTTCGGCATCTACATGCCGCGCTACTCCGGCACGATCTACGAGGTGCTGTCGGCCCCGATCTCCGCCTTCGAGACGGTGGTCGGCTATGTCGGGGCGGCGGCGACCAAGTCCATCATCCTCGGCACGCTGATCCTGCTGACGGCGCGGCTGTTCGTGGAGTTCTCCATCGTCCACCCGTTCTGGATGATCGCTTTTCTCGTGCTGACCTCGGTGACCTTCAGCCTGCTCGGCTTCATCCTGGGCATCTGGGCCAACGGATGGGAAAAATTGCAGATCGTGCCGATGCTGATCGTGACGCCGCTGGCCTTCCTGGGCGGGAGCTTCTATTCGATCACCATGCTGCCGCCGTTCTGGCAGAAGGTCGCCCTGTTCAACCCGGTCGTCTATCTGGTCAGCGGCTTCCGCTGGAGCTTCTACGGCACCGCCGACGTGCCCGTCGCGCTGAGCCTCGCGATGACCGCGCTGTTGCTGGTGATCTGCCTCGCCGTGGTGTGGTGGATCTTCCGCACGGGCTACAGGCTGAAAAACTGAGGGGCGGTTTCACCGCCGGGCCCACGCCGGAAAGGCGCGGGCCGAGGCGGAGCGGGCGCGCCGGGATGGAGCGGCCTGCGTTCAGGCGGTCCGAAAACCGCGGCGCTTGCGGCGGCGGCTGAAGCGGTCGATGCGCTCCATGAGGTCGCCCACAGCGGCGGCACCCTCGACCTCGCCCGAATGCAGCAGCACACGAACATAGGTGTCGAGCGCGTTCAGGACGGCCTGCTCGTCGCTCATGCCCTGGGCGGGCCGACCCAAGCCGTCGACCATCAGGGCCTCGCAGTCGGCGAGCGCCTCGGCCACCGCGTTGATGGCCCGGTCGAGGCCAACCTCATCGCCGTCCAGGGCGGTGAGAACCGGCTCGAGCAGGTCGGGAAAGCGCGGCCGGTTCTCGGGACGTCCTGCCATGCTGCACTCCGTCGCGTGATGGGAACAGGTCCCGTTCGGGCCGGCCGCGTCACGCGGCCGGTCGGGATGCCGGACCTCCGGCAAGACGCGCCCGGCCCCGGTCGAGAGCCGTGGTCAGGCCGCGAGGCAGGCGGTCCCGCTCTCCTCGTCCGCACAGGCCGGCTCCGTCCAGGCCACCAGCTCCCGCCCGTTGTTGGCGAGGCGCCGGGGTTCGATGCAGCCGACCACCGCCGTGCCCTCGCGGGCCAGGCGCAGAATGTCGCCGTCCTGCGGGATCAACGCCCGTTCCACGCCGCACGCGCGGGCCAGCCGGGCGTGGGCCTCCAGATGCTCCAGCGTGCCGTGCACCGGCACCGCGAAGCGCGGGCGGACCAGACCGTACATGCGCCGGAGGTCGTCGCGCTTCGGGTGCCCGGAGACGTGGACCGGCGCATCCGCCGGGGTCACCACCTCCACCCCGGTGGCCCGCAGATGATCCTGCACGCGCCCGAGCGCCTCCTCGTTGCCGGGGATGGCACGGGCTGAGAAGATGGCGGTGTCGCCGCGCTCCAGCCAGAGGTCGCGGTGTTCGTTGCGGGCCAGCCGGCTGAGCGCCGCCCGCTCCTCTCCCTGGCTGCCGGTGCACAGGAAGACGAGGTTCCGGCGATCCGTCCAGGAGGCTTCAAGAGGGCTCATGAAGGCCGGCACGCTGTCCAGATAGCCGCAGGCGCGCGCCGCCTTCTCCATGCGCAGCATGGAGCGGCCGAGCAGCACGACCTTGCGGTCGTTGGCCGAGGCGGCCTCGGCCACCGCCCTCATCCGCGCCACGTTGGACGCGAAGCCGGTCACGGCGATCGCCCCCCCACACCCGGCGAAGGCATCCATCAGGCCGGCACGGGCGTCGGCCTCGGAACCGGTGGAGCCCTCCACGTCGGCGTTGGTGCTGTCGCACAGCATCGCCAGAACGCCGTCGTCGCCGAGGCGCTGCAAGGCGTCGAGGTCCGTTGGCCGGCCGACCAGCGGATCGGGGTCGAATTTCCAGTCACCGGTGTGCAGCACCGTGCCCGCCGGCGTGCGGATGGCCAGGGCCATCGGCTCCGGGATCGAGTGGGTGACCGCGATGGTCTTCACCTCGAAGGGGCCGAGCGCCAGCGTGTCGCCGATGGCGAACTCGCGGATGCGGACCTGACGCAGGGCGCCGGCCTCCTTCATGCGCTCGCGGATCACATGGGCGGCGAAGGGGCTGGCATGGATCGGGCAGGTCAGGCGCGGCCACAGATGGTGGATGGCGCCGATGTGGTCCTCGTGAGCGTGGGTCACGATCAACCCGACGACGTCCTGCATCCGCTCCTCGATGAAGGCCGGATCGGCCATCAGGGAGTCGATGCCCGGCGCGTCGTCGCCCATGAAGGCGACGCCGGCGTCGACGATCAGCCATTTCCCGGCGTGACCGTAGAGCGCCATGTTCATGCCGATGCGCGAGCAGCCGCCCAACGGCAGGAAAAGCACCTCATCGGTGCCGGGCACCGGCCCCGTCATCGGCTGGCGGCGCCCGCCAGACCCGTGGAGGGCCTGTCCGGACGACCACCCGCGCTGCGGGCGTGACTGGTCGCCCGACGCCTTGCGGCGCCGCTTGGGATCAAACGTCATTCTGTTCTGGTCTTTCGAAGCCGGCATTCGACGCTGCCGGAGGGCGTGCATCGCTCGTCGATGCGCAAAGGGGCTCCCCGGCCACGCCGCGGCGCCACGATGCCGGGGCGGCATCGCGGCGGCCAGACAAGCTCGGCCGAGAAGGAAGGCGCGCTGCGTTCAGCGCCGCCGATCCGGAAAACTGGGGAAAGCGGGACCACGAAAGGTCCTGGCGACAACGATCCGATGACAACGATTTGATGACAATCGCTTGGTGATGAGGACAATAGCGAAGACACATCCCGGACACAGGTGGCTGACGCCCGGCCCTTGCCCCGGCCCTCGCAGGATCGGACGGCAAGACCCGGAGCCGGAGGCGTCCACGCCCTCCTTTCGGGTGGCGCGTTCGAGCCGTTCGGCGTCTGGGAAGGAAGCTGGACGGAAAAGCGTCCATCGGACGCCAAATCTATATGAGGTAAATCCCCCATCTTTCAAGTCCCGGACGGCACAATCTTCAAAGTTCCGCTGCGAATGTTTGCCGGCGGGCGACGGCCGCCGCCTGGGATCGCCTGGGTGGGCATGTCGGCGGCGGGACTGGCGGCGGCACGCCAGCCCCTCCCCAACGCCTTCCGGAACATGCCAGCGCTGCCGCCGCCCGGCGCGGTCCGGATGGTTCGGGGCCGACCGCCACGCGACGATCCCGCCCCCGCTCCGTCGGCCAGGCGGAGCACGCCGCCGACGAGCTGGCCGATGCGGGAGTTCCCGATCCGCAGTTCCCGGACGCGCGGGATTCTCCACCCCGCCCGCCCCGGCCTCAGGAAGATCGGGCGTCCCTGACGCACAAAGAGGTTTCCAACGATCCCCGCATCCAAGATACTCGCCCCTCCACGGCACACAGGGGGAAATCGATCATTGGGCGTCATCACGATCGCACTCATTCTTCTGCTCGCCGTCGTCTTGAGCGGATTTATCGCGCGGGCACTGCCATGGGCGATTCCACGTCCCCTCGTCCAGATTTGCCTTGGCGGCGTGATCGGGCTTGCGGCGGACCTTCGCGTGCAGCTCGACCCTGACATCTTCTTCCTGCTCTTCCTGCCGCCCCTGCTCTTTCTGGATGGCTGGCGGATCCCGAAGGAGGAGTTGCTGAAGGACGCCAAGACGGTCCTCGAACTGGCCCTCGGGCTGGTCCTGTTCACGGTCATCGGCGTGGGCTTCTTCATCAACTGGATGATCCCGGCCATGCCGCTGCCGGTCGCCTTCGCGCTGGCCGCCGTGCTGTCGCCGACGGACCCCATCGCGGTGTCGGCCATCGCCGCCAGGGTGCCCATCCCGAAGCGGCTGATGCACATCCTCGAAGGGGAATCCCTCCTCAACGACGCCTCGGGCCTCGTCTGCCTCCGCTTCGCCATCGCGGCCACCCTCACCGGCGCCTTCTCGCTCTACGACGCCACCTTGAGCTTCCTGTGGGTGGCGCTGGGCGGCATCGCCGTCGGCGTCCTCGTCACCTGGTGCATCACGCGGGCCAAGGAATGGATCGCCCGGCGCTACGGCGAGGAGAGCGGCTCGCAGATCCTGATCAGCCTGCTCATTCCCTTCGCGTCCTATCTGGTGGCCGAGCACCTGCATTGCTCGGGCATCCTCGCGGCCGTCGCGGCGGGGGTGACGATGAGCGTCGCCGAGGTGACGGGCCAGACCCTGGCGGTGACCCGCATCCGCCGCAACACCGTCTGGGACATGATCCAGTTCGCGCTGAACGGCATCATCTTCGTGCTGCTGGGCGAACAGCTGCCCACCATCCTGGCGGGCGCGGTCGAGACGGTCCGCGTGACCGGACACCACGATCCCGGATGGCTGGTGATCTACGTGGTCGCCATCAACCTCGCGCTGGCGGCGCTCCGCTTCGCCTGGGTCTGGGTCTCCCTCAGCCTCACGCTGTTCCGCGCCAACCTGCGGGGCCGCGCCATGAACAGGCCCAGCTGGCGCCTCGTCGCCGCCACCTCGCTGGCGGGCGCGCGGGGAACCATCACGCTGGCCGGCATCCTGACGCTGCCGGTCGCGCTCGACAGCGGCGCGCCCTTTCCCGCCAGGGATCTGGCCATCCTGCTGGCGATGGGGGTGATCATCGTTTCCCTCATCGCCGCCAGCATCGGCCTGCCCATGCTGCTGAAGGGGCTGGAGATGCCGCCGGAGCCCTCCCACCAGGCCGAGGAGGACCGGGCGCGCATCGCGGCGGCCAAGGCGGCCATCGCCGCGATCGAGCGCGTCGAGCACGACATGGCGGCGGGGCGCGACGACGCCGACCTCTACGTCGCCGCGGCCGCCCAGGTCATGGACGTCTACCGTACCCGCATCGAGGCGCTGTCCCAGGAGGGGGCTGCGGCCGACACCACGCGGCACACCGACGCCATCGGGCGGACGATCCATGTCGCCGCCCTCAAGGCCGAGCGCAAGGCGCTCTTCCAAATGGTCCGGCGGCGCGAGCTCAGCGGCGAGATGGCGCGGAAGATCGTCCGCGAACTCGACTTGCTGGAGGCGCGCTACGACGGTTGAAGGGGCGCCGTCCAGCCACCGCCACGACCGCCCTCGAAGATGGGATCCGCGCTTCGCTCCCGCAGCTGCCGCCACATCCGGATCGTTTCAGGCGTCCGGACGTGGCAGGCCATCCAAGCCAGCCGGTCAGCGGAGGGAAGCGGCGCCCGAGCCGGTGGTGACGTAGCGAAGCGGGTGTCGGTCTCCGGGAAGGACTTGAAGGTTTCGTCGATCTGCTTGCCGAAGCTGTCGATGTAGTCGAGGTTGGCGTATTGCGGCGCCCTGGAGATGCCGAACAGGATGCCCTGGTCCTCCTCGGGCGCCAGCTCCGACATGGTGTTGGCGAAGAGGTAGCCGACCGACAGCAGGATGCCGACGGCGAACAGCAGCGTCGCCGCCCGGTAGTCGAGCAT
>NZ_JAGINM010000029.1 GCF_017876095.1 Azospirillum agricola | reverse complement strand
AGCTCGTCAGGCTCATAACCTGAAGGCCGCAGGTTCAAATCCTGCCCCCGCAACCAAATCAAAGCCCCTGAAAGCTTCGCTTTCAGGGGCTTTTCTTCGTCTCCAGACAGAAGCGACCATCCATTTCGCCCGTGCTGTGGCTTCGACCACGCCGCTTCCTTGTGTCACGTCGGAAATTCCGTGTGTTCGATTCATGATGGTGCCGACATCAGGGCGACATCGATCATGTGTATTCCCATCGTCACGCGAGGCGCTCGTCCAGTCCTCTGCGTCAGCCCGAGCACGGCCGGCAATCGGCTGAAGAGGCGGGCCGGAGAAGCGGCAAGGAGATGGATCGTGATGGACTTCTCAATCGCCATAAACGCCTGGGGTATTCACACCATTCTCCCGAAGGCTTTGTCCGATGCGGAGATCAGGCTCTGGCAAACCGCGCTGCGGGAGGCCGCCGACCGCTGCAACGGATATGGGCGGGGCTGGAGCCTCATCGCCGATGTTCGCGGCCTCAACAGCGCTGATGGTGCGATGTTCCAGCCGTTGATCGCAACCGTTCTGCTCGACATCGTCAAGGGCGCGCTGGTCGAACGCTGCGCCCTGATCGCCATGGATGCCTGGCAAGCCGATCAAGTCGGGCGGGCCGCGGGTGGGGCGGATCCCGCGCGCAAAACCCGGATCCTCGCGGTGGAGGGGCGCGACCGCGTGCAGATCGCGGCGGCCTACAATTGGGCGCTGAACGGCACCCAGCCGCAGATGGCCCAGAATGTGCCGGCCGGGGCTGTTCTGCGCTTTCCCCAGGCTGCCAACCGGCAACGACTCTCCGTGACGGTCGCCAGCCCGGCGGCGATCCGCAGGGCGTCCTGACGGCCTTCCACAGGGGCGCAGCCCGGACCGGCATCATGCCGAACGAAAAACGGCGCCCCTGCGGGCGCCGTTTTCCGTTTCATGGGAAGGCCGCTTCTCAGACCACCCGATGCTCGTGCATGGCGGCGATCTGATCCGGTGTGTAGCCCAGGCCGGCGAGAACCTCGTCGGTGTGCTCGCCGAGCAGCGGCGATCCGGTGACCTCGACCGTCATGTCGGAGAACTTGATCGGGCTGCCGACCGTCAGATACTTGCCGCGCTGCTTGTGGTCGACCTCGACGACCGTGCCGCTGGCGCGCAGAGACGGATCGTTGGCGATCTCCTTCATCGACAGCACTGGCGCGCAGGGGATGTCGAACTTGCGCAGGATGTCGACGGCCTCGAACTTGGTCTTGTTCGACAGCCACTCCTCGATGAAGGCGAAGATGTCGAAGATCTTGTCCTGGCGCGCCAGGGCGGTGTTGTAGGCCGGGTCGTCGATCCATTCCGGACGGCCCAGCGCCTTGCAGATCGGCGCCCAGGCGTGGCCCTGGATGGTGAAGTAGATGTAGGCGTTGGGGTCGGTCTCCCAGCCCTTGCACTTCAGCACCCAACCCGGCTGACCGCCGCCGCCGGCGTTGCCGCCGCGCGGCACGACGTCCGAGAAGGTGCCGTGCGGGTACTGCGGGTACTCCTCAAGGTAGCCGACGCGGTCGAGGCGCTGCTGGTCGCGCAGCTTGACGCGGCAGAGGTTCAGCACGCTGTCCTGCATCGACACGGCGACCTTCTGGCCCTTGCCGGTCTTGGTGCGGTGCATCAGCGCGGTCAGGATGCCGATTGCCAGATGCATGCCGGTGTTGCTGTCGCCCAGCGCCGCGGCGCTGACGGTCGGCGGGCCGTCCCAGAAGCCGGTGGTTGAGGCGGCGCCGCCGGCGCACTGGGCGACGTTCTCGTAGACCTTGAGGTCCTGGTAATGGTGGCCGTCGCTGAAGCCCTTGACCGAGGCGACGATCAGGCCGGGATTCAGCTCGTTGATGCGCTCCCAGGTGAAGCCCATGCGGTCGAGCGCGCCGGGGCCGAAATTCTCCACCAGGACGTCCGACTCGCGGATCAGGCGCTCCAGCACCTCCTTGCCCTCGGCGGTCTTGGTGTCCAGCGTCAGCGAGCGCTTGTTGCTGTTCAGCATGGTGAAGTAGAGGGCGTCGGCGTCCGGAATGTCGCGCAATTGCGAGCGGGTGACATCGCCCGCACCCGGCCGTTCGACCTTGATCACGTCCGCGCCGTACCACGCCAGAAGCTGCGTGCAGGCGGGGCCGGCCTGAACGTGGGTGAAGTCGATGATCTTGATCCCGTCCAGTGGCTTACTCATGACTTCTACTCTCCCTTTTCGTTGTCTTGTGGCGGTGTTGGGGTGGGCGGTGTCGGGGCTCAGGCGTTGGCCTTGAGGGCTTCGAGATCCGCCAGTCGGCGCCGCAGCTTGCGGTCCTCGGCGAAGCGGGCGGTCTCGTCGCGGACGACGGCGACGATGGTGTCAACGCTGCCGTCGGGCTTGCGCAGCAGCGCCACGGTGAAGGCGATGGATAGGGCGTGGCCGTCCTTGTGCAGCGCCGGCACCCGCAGCACGTCGTTGCCGTAACGGGTCAGGCCCGTCCGCATGGTCTTGTCGTAACCGTCCCAGTGACGCTGGCGCTGGCGCTCCGGGATGATGAGGTCGAGCGACTGGCCGAGCGCTTCGGCCTGGGTGAAGCCGAACATGCGTTCGGCCGCCGCGTTCCACAGGGTGATGGCGCCCTGCGTGTCCGACACGATCACCGCGTCGCCGATGGCTGCGACCAGTTGGGCGTAATCGATGTCCGTGGTCATGACGGGCCTCGCACCAGGAAGGGACGCGACCCGCAGGAGCGCGGGTTCGTGAAAGGGATGCCGAGCGTTCGCGCGCTTTTCGGCGTTGGCTTCATTCCGATCTCCTCGACGCTTTTCGGGCGTCCGGCCTCGGCACCGTTCGAGACGCCGGCTTGACCCGCAGCGACTTCTTGCCGGTGTGGAGGGCCCTTGGAGCGGCCGCGCACTGACATTATCGATACGGTATACCAGATACCAATCCAAGGCAAGCGCAATTGAAAGCGCTCCGAACTATTGCGGATGCGAACAGAGTGGGAGGGGACGGCCACGCTGTGGGACGGCGGCGGAAAGGCAGGGAAAACCAGGGCCGCCAGCCGGTTGGGGCGGATCCCTTGCGTCAACTCGTCGAGGATGACGAAGCCGTTCATCGCGATGAGCGGCGGTCACGCGGTCGCGGACGGCTTCCGGAGCGGCGCCGATGTCGCCGACGGCTTTGCCGACGAAATGGATCACTCGGCGAGAGGAGAAGGCGCCGACGCCGGTGCTTCCCGACGACTCGCGATCCAGGGATGTGGCGATGGCGGTTGAGACGGTTGGGGGTACCCCCCCCAGCACCGAGGCCGTCCAGGAACGGGAGGCGCACGCCATAGAAAAAAGGGCGCCTTTCGGCGCCCTTTCGAGGGTTCCAAGGGCGGTCGGGCCCCTGGCGGGTGGGTTGCTGCGGAGGGCGGAGCCCTTCCGCAGTCCCTTGTCGGAAACTCGGCTCAGACGTCCAGCAGCAGGCGGCGCGGATCCTCGATCAGCTCCTTGATGCGGACGAGGAAGGTGACCGCTTCCTTGCCGTCGATGATGCGGTGGTCGTAGGAGAGCGCGAGGTACATCATCGGACGGACCTCGACCTTGCCGTTGACCACGACCGCGCGGTCCATGGTCTTGTGCATGCCGAGGATGGCCGACTGCGGCGGGTTGATGATCGGGGTCGACATCAGCGAGCCGTAGACGCCGCCGTTCGAGATGGTGAAGGTGCCGCCGGTCAGCTCGTCCATCGACAGCTTGCCGTCGCGGCCCTTCTTGCCAAGGGCGGCGATGGTGCCCTCGACGCCGGCGAAGTCCAGCTTGTCGGCGTCGCGGATGACCGGAACCACCAGACCCTGCGGCGTGCCGACGGCGACGCCGATGTCGTAGTAGTTCTTGTAGACGATGTCGGTGCCGTCGATCTCGGCGTTGACCGCCGGGATTTCCTTCAGCGCCTGGATGGCGGCCTTCACGAAGAAGGACATGAAGCCGAGACGCACCTTGTGGCGCTTCTCGAAGAAGTCCTTGTACTCCGAGCGCAGAGCCATCGCCGCGCTCATGTCCACCTCGTTGAAGGTGGTCAGCATGGCGGCGCTGTTCTGGGCCTCCTTCAGGCGCTCGGCGATGCGCTGGCGCAGGCGGGTCATGCGGACCCGCTCCTCCTGCGCGGCGCGCGGCCGCTCGCCCTGGGTGCCGGTGGCCCACTGGAACTTGGGCGCGGGGGCGGCGGTGGCCGGAGCCGACGCGGCGGGCTTGGCCGGGGCGGCCAGCACGTCGCCCTTGGTGATGCGGCCATCCTTGCCGGTGCCGGCGATGGAGGCGGTGTCGACGCCCTTCTCGTCGGCCAGCTTGCGGGCGGCCGGGCCGGAGGCGGCGATGTTGCCGGGAGCCGCGGCGGGCGCCGGGGCGGCGGCCGGAGCCGCCGCCGGAGCAGCCGCCGGAGCTGGGGCGGCAGCGGCCGCCGGAGCGGCGGCGGCACCGGCCGCACCCTCGGTGATGACGCCCAGCAGGGCGCCGACGCCGACGTTGTCGCCCTCGGGGGCGACGATCTCGGCCAGGACGCCGGCGGCGGTCGCGTTGACCTCCAGCGTGACCTTGTCGGTTTCCAGCTCGACCAGCGGCTCGTCGACGGCGACGCTGTCGCCGACCTTCTTCAGCCAGCGGGCGATGGTCGCCTCGGAGACGGATTCACCCAGCGTGGGGACCTTGATTTCGGTAGCCATGACTTCCTCAGTTCGTCTTTTTTTGGTCGCTTGGGTGAACGGATTACCGGACCGTCAGCGCGTCGTCCAGCAGCTTGGCCTGCTCCTGGTTGTGGCGCTTCAGCAGGCCGGTCGCGGGCGACGCGGTGGCCGGGCGGCCGGCGTAGACCGGACGGCCCGCCTTGTGGTCGGTGGCCTTCAGGCAGCCCTCGATGCGGCGGTCGACGAAGGTCCAGCCGCCCTGGTTCTCCGGCTCCTCCTGGCACCAGACGACCTCGGCGTTCGGGTATTTCGCGAACTCCTTGGCCATGGTGGTCTTGGGGAAGGGGTAGAGCTGCTCCAGGCGGATGAGGACGACGTCCTTGATGCCGCGGCTCATGCGTTCCTGCAAGAGGTCGTAATAGACCTTGCCGGAGCAGACGACGACGCGGCGGATCTTCTCGTTCTCGACCAGATCGTTGGCGGTCTCGCCGAGCACGCGGTGGAAGCTGGTGTTCGGCCCCAGCTCGGCGAGGTCGGAGATGCAGAGCTTGTGGCGCAGCAGCGACTTCGGCGTGAAGAGGACCAGCGGCTTGCGGAAGGAGCGGCGGACCTGGCGGCGGAAGATGTGGAACAGGTTGGCCGGGGTCGTGACGTTGCAGATCTGCCAGTTGTCCTCGGCGGAGTTCTGGAGGAAGCGCTCCGGACGGGCGGACGAATGCTCCGGCCCCTGGCCCTCGTAGCCGTGCGGCAGCAGCAGGACCAGGCCGGACATGCGCAGCCACTTGGATTCGCCCGACGAGATGAACTGGTCGATGATGGTCTGCGCGGTGTTGGCGAAGTCGCCGAACTGCGCCTCCCACAGGACCAGATTGTGCGGCTCGGCCAGCGAGTAGCCGTACTCGTAGCCGACGACGGCCGCTTCCGACAGCGGGCTGTCGTGAACCTCGAAGGTGCCCTGCTCCGGGTGGAGGTTGGTCAGCGGCAGGTACTTCTCTTCGGTGTTCTGGTCGTACATCACCGCATGGCGGTGCGAGAAGGTGCCGCGGCCGGAATCCTGGCCCGACAGGCGGACGCCGGTGCCCTCGACGAGCAGCGAGCCGTAGGCCAGCGCCTCGGCGGTCGCCCAGTCGATGCCCTCGCCGGTCTCGATGGCCTTCTTCTTGGCCTCGAGCTGGCGGGCGATCTTCGGGTTGATCGCGAAGTCCTTGGGATACTGGCAGAGCTTCAGGCCGATCTCCTTCAGGAGGTCGAGCGAGACGCCGGTGTTGCCGCGGTGCTCGGTCTGTTCGTCCTGCTGCTGGAGACCCGCCCACTTGCCTTCCAGCCAGTCGGCCTTGTTGGGCTTGTAGGTGCTCGACGCCTCGAACTCGGCTTCCAGCTTCTTCATGAAGTCGCTGGTGATCTGGTCGCTCTCGGCCTGGGTGATGACGCTCTCGTCGACCAGCTGCTTGGCGTACAGCTCGCGCGTCGTCGCGTGGGCGCGGATCTTCTTGTACATCAGCGGCTGGGTGAAGCCCGGCTCGTCGCCCTCGTTGTGGCCGTGGCGGCGGTAGCACACCATGTCGACGACGACGTCGCGCTTGAACTTCTGGCGGAACTCGATGGCCATGCGGCTGACATGGACCACGGCCTCGGGGTCGTCGCCGTTCACGTGGAAGATCGGCGCCTGCACCATCTTCGCCATGTCGGAGCAGTAGACGCCCGAGCGCGAGTAGGTCGGGTTCGTGGTGAAGCCGATCTGGTTGTTGATGATGAAGTGCATGGTGCCGCCGGTGCGGTAGCCGCGCAGCTCCGACAGGCCGAGCGTCTCGGCGACGATGCCCTGGCCGGCGAAGGCGGCGTCGCCGTGGATCAGCACGCCCATCACCTGCTCGCGTTCCAGGTCGCGGCGCTGCTGCTGCTTGGCGCGCACCTTGCCGAGCACGACCGGGTTGACCCATTCCAGGTGGGACGGGTTGGCGGTCAGCGACAGGTGGACGATGTTGCCGTTGAAGTCGCGGTCCGACGAGGTGCCGAGATGGTACTTCACGTCGCCCGAGCCCTGGACGTCGGTCGGGCTCGACGGGTTGCCCTGGAACTCGGAGAAGACCGCCGAGAAGGGCTTGCCCATGAAGTTGGTCAGCACGTTCAGACGGCCGCGATGGGCCATGCCGACGACGACCTCCTTGAGGCCGAGCTGGCCGCCGCGCTTGAGGATCTGCTCCAGCGCCGGGATCATCGACTCGCCGCCCTCAAGGCCGAAGCGCTTGGTGCCGGTGTACTTCAGCTGGAGGAACTTCTCGAAGCCCTCGGCGGCGGTCAGGCGCTCCAGGATGGCGCGCTTGCCGTTCACCGTGAAGTCGGTGTGGTTGCGGCCGCCCTCGATGCGCTCCTGGATCCAAGCCTTCTCTTCGGGGTCCTGGATGTGCATGAACTCGACGCCGATCGTCCCGCAGTAGGTCTTGTGCAGGATGTCGAGGATCTGGCGCAGCGTCGCCGTTTCCAGGCCGAGCGAGTAGTTCAGGAAGATCGGGCGGTCGAGGTCGCCGGGGCCGAAGCCGTAGGTCGCCGGATCGAGTTCCGGGTGCGGCTCGCGCTTTTCCAGGCCCAGCGGGTCGAAATGCGCGTTCATGTGGCCGCGCACGCGGAAGACGCGGATCAGCATCAGGGCGCGGATGCTGTCGAGGGTCGCCGCGCGCAGTTGCTGCGGGCTGATGCCGCCATGGACGGCCTGCGCGTGGGCGACGAGGCCGCCGTTGGCGGGGCCGGCGAAGCCGTTGCCGCCGGTGGTCTCCGGGGCAGCCCCGTTCGTCTCATCGTCCCGCAAGGTCCAGGAGGCGCCGCGCAGCTCGTCGAGCACGGCGCGCGAATCGTCGTCCAGGTCCTTGAAGAAGCCGTTCCAGCTCGGATCGACCGCGGCGGGATCCGTGAGGAAGCGGGCGTAGAGTTCGGCGACGTAACCAGCGTTCGATCCGAAGAGGAACGAGGTCTGCTCCAAATTTGCCGACATGATTCACTTCGGGCTTTCGCCCGATTCCCTGTGTGGGTTCTTTTGTGCGTCTGGAAAGCGCGGCGGCCTCCGGATCCCGGTGCGAGTCGGGATCCAAGGGCCGCCGGCCCTTGGCAGGGGGTGGCGGGGGACGGCGTCCCCCGCCTGTACCTCAGCCCTTGAACACCTTCAGCATGGTCGAGCCAAGCGAAGCGGGGCTGTCGGCGACGGCGATGCCGACCGACTTCATGAAGTCGATCTTGAAGTCGGCGGTGTCGTTGCCGCCGGAAATCACGGCACCCGCGTGGCCCATGCGGCGGCCCGGAGGGGCGGTGCGGCCGGCGATGAAGCCGACGACCGGCTTCCTGGTGCCCGACGCCTTGAGGAACTCGGCGCCCTTGACCTCGGCGTCGCCGCCGATCTCGCCGATCATGATGATGCCCTCGGTCTCCGGGTCCTTCACGAACAGCTCCAGGCTGTCGACGAAGTTGGTGCCGTTGACCGGGTCGCCGCCGATGCCGATGCAGGTGGTCTGCCCCAGACCGGCCGCCGTGGTCTGCGCGACGGCCTCGTAGGTCAGCGTGCCCGAGCGGGACACGATGCCGATCTTGCCGCGCTTGTGGATGTGGCCGGGCATGATGCCGATCTTGCACTCGTCCGGCGTGATGATGCCGGGGCAGTTCGGGCCGATCAGGCGGGTCGCCGAGCCGTTCAGGGCGCGCTTGACGCGCACCATGTCGAGCACCGGGATGCCCTCGGTGATGCAGACGACCAGCGGGATCTCGGCGTCGATGGCTTCCAGGATCGCGTCGGCCGCGAAGGGCGGCGGCACGTAGATCACCGACGCGTTGGCGCCGGTCTTCTCGACCGCGTCGGCGACCGTGTCGAAGATCGGCAGGTCGAGGTGCTTGGCGCCGCCCTTGCCGGGGGTCACGCCACCGACCATCTTGGTGCCGTAGGCGATGGCCTGCTCGGAGTGGAAGGTGCCCTGGGCTCCGGTGAAGCCCTGGCAGATCACCTTCGTGTTCTTATCGACGAGAACAGCCATTTCACGCGGCCTCCTTCACGGCCTTGACCACCTTCTCGGCGGCGTCGGCGAGGTTGTCGGCCGAGAGGATCGGCAGGCCGGATTCGGCCAGGATCTTCTTGCCCAGATCGACGTTGGTGCCCTCCAGGCGGACGACCAGCGGCACGTGCAGGTGCACTTCGCGCGCGGCAGCCACCACGCCCTCGGCGATGACGTCGCAGCGCATGATGCCGCCGAAGATGTTCACCAGGATGCCTTCGACGTTGCTGTCCGAGAGGATCAGCTTGAAGGCCGCGGTGACGCGCTCCTTGGTGGCGCCGCCGCCGACGTCGAGGAAGTTGGCCGGTTCGCCGCCGTACAGCTTGATGATGTCCATGGTGGCCATCGCCAGGCCGGCGCCGTTCACCATGCAGCCGATGTTGCCGTCGAGCTTGACGTAGTTGAGGCTGTGCTTGGCGGCCTCGATCTCGTACGGATCCTCTTCGGCCTCGTCGCGCAGCTCTTCGACGTCCTTGTGGCGGAACAGCGCGTTGTCGTCGAAGCTGATCTTGGCGTCGAGCGCCAGGATGTCGCCCGAGCCGGTGACGATCAGCGGGTTGATCTCGACGATCGCGCAGTCCAGATCGACGAACGCCTTGTAGGCGGCCGTGATGAACTTGGCGGCGGCGCCGACCTGCTTGCCCTCGAGACCCAGCGCGAAAGCGACCTTGCGGGTGTGGTAGCCCTGGATGCCGGTCGCCGGGTCGATGGCGACCTTGACGATCTTCTCCGGCGTGTTGTGGGCGACCTCCTCGATCTCCATGCCGCCCTCGGTGGACGCCATGATGGTGACGCGGCCGGTGGCGCGGTCGGTCAGCATGCCGAGATACAGCTCGCGCTTGATGTCGGCGCCTTCCTCGACGTAGAGGCGCTTGACCTCGCGGCCTTCCGGACCGGTCTGCTTGGTGACCAGAACGTGGTTCAGCATCTCGCCGGCGTTCTTGCCCACGTCCTCGATGGACTTGACGACGCGGACGCCGCCCTTGCCCTCGGGGTTGTCCTTGAAGCGCCCGGCGCCACGGCCGCCGGCGTGGATCTGGGACTTCACGACCCAGACCGGACCGCCCAGCTCGCGGGCGACCGTCTCGGCCTCCTGCGGGGTGTAGGCAACGCCGCCGCGGGGAACCGCGACGCCGTACTTCTTCAGCAGGCTTTTGGCCTGATACTCATGGATGTTCATCGGGCGTCCATCTGTTTTTTGGTTCGGCTGACGAGATCGGATCGACTGACGATGGGGAACCGCCGCGGCCCGGCCTCCGGCACCCGCTCCCGACCTGTGGGAGATGGGGTGGAGGCCGGGCCGCGGGAAGGGCCTTAGGAGGCGGCCTTCTCGGCTTCCTGCTTCTTGACGACGTCGACCAGGGTCTTCACGGCGTCGACCGAGTTCTGGAACATCGCCTTTTCGTCGTCGTTCAGCTCGATCTCGATGATCTTCTCGACGCCGCCGGCGCCGATGATCACGGGAACGCCGACATACAGGTCGTCCTGGCCGTACTGGCCGGTCAGGTGGGCGGCGACCGGCAGGACGCGCTTCTGGTCCTTGAGGTAGGCTTCCGCCATCTGGATGGCCGAGGCGGCCGGGGCGTAGAAGGCCGAGCCGGTCTTCAGCAGCTTGACGATCTCGGCGCCGCCGTCACGGGTGCGCTGGACGATCTGGTCGAGCTTCTCCTGCGTGGTCCAGCCGAGCTTGACCAGATCGGGCAGCGGGATGCCGGCGACGGTCGAGTAGCGGACGAGCGGGACCATGGTGTCGCCGTGGCCGCCCAGCACGAAGGCGGTGACGTCCTCGACCGAGACGTTAAACTCCTCGGCCAGGAAGAAGCGGAAGCGCGCCGAGTCGAGCACGCCGGCCATGCCGACCACGCGCTCCGGCGGCAGGCCGGAGGCCTGCTGCAGCACCCACACCATGACGTCGAGCGGGTTGGTGATGACGATCACGAAGGCGTTGGGGGCATACTTGCCGATGGCCTCGCCGACGGTCTTGCAGACGCCGCTGTTGATGCCGATCAGGTCGTCGCGGCTCATGCCCGGCTTGCGTGGGATGCCGGCGGTGACGATCACGACGTCGGCGCCCTCGATGACCGAGTAGTCGTTGCCGCCGGTCAGGCTGGCGTTGTAGCCCTCGACCGGGGCCGTCTCGGCCAGATCCAGCGCCTTGCCGGCCGGCATGCCTTCGGCGATGTCGAACAGGACGACGTCGCCCAGTTCCTTCTGGGCAGCGAGCAGGGCCAGCGTGCCGCCGATCTGGCCGGCACCAACGAGCGCAATCTTCTTGCGAGCCATGGAGCGTTTCCTAAAACGTTGAGCGTCCCCCATTCAGCGGGAGACTAGAACCAATGGTCATTCTAACGTCTTAGGGATCCAGCGCCCCGAGATTTCGGGATGGTTGGTAGCGCGTTTTGTCGCGGAGAGCAAGCGTGACCGCAACGCTGCTGTTGCAGCGCAGTGCCGCAGCCCCGATCTTCATTGCGCGCGACAGGATCGCCGGGTTCTATGCGTAGGATATCCAATCGTTTCGCGACCCGTTCACGAAGGTTCAAGGGAGAGCGTCCATGGCCCGTTTCACCACTTTGCTGTCCGTGTCCCTGCCGCTGGCGCTGCTGGCCGGCGGGGCGCTGGGGCAAACCGTCGCGGACTACGAGGCGGCGCTCGCGGCGGCGCCGGTCACCGACAGCACCAGCGCCGTCAGCGTCGCCCATTGCCGGACGCTGACCAACTACGTCTTCACCAACATCCCCGGCGGCGAGCGCAGCGGGCTGGTCCTGCCGCTCTACACCTTCAGCGGCTCGGACGCGGCCGGGATCGCCGACAAGCGGGCGGCCTGCGGCGAGGTGCGCAAACAGCCGCTGATCGCCTTCGACGGCGGCACGGGCGAGCAGATCGTCACCCCGGCCGAGGCGCTGGCGTCGCCGACCGACCGCGGCCCCTATTACAAGGAGCCGTCGGCCGACACGCCGGTGCCGCACACCGGCCGCGCGACGCCGCGCCAGCCGATGCCGCGCACCGGCACGCCGTAAGGACGGTCGCCGGCCGGGCTCAACTGCGGATGCCGTAACGCTCCAGGTGCCGTTCCATGGCGGTGGCGGACAGCGGGAAACCGCTGCCCTGCCGGGCGTTGAGCATCGAGCGCGGCGGGATGCCGGCGACGCGCGCCTGGATCTGCATGGCGCAGCGCATCGACAGCCCGGCGCGCCAGACCAGCGCGGTCACCGCCGTCGCGTCGTGGGCGTCGAGGATCAGGTCCACCACGTCGGGCGCCACGCGGGCGCGCAGGGTCAGGGCGGCGCGGACGAATCCGGTCTCGTTCCAGGACAGGGCGTCGCCGAGCGCGGTCTCGTCCAGCTTGCCCTGGCGGTGCAGGCGGACGGCGCGGCGCTCCGGCGATTCGCCGCCGTCGGCCGACTGGGCGGCATCCTCCGCCCAGTCGATGCGGCGGCGGGTGGCCGCCGCGATCTCCGCCGCCGTCGCGTCGTCGAAATCGGGGCGGCGGCGCAACGCCTCGACCACCGTCAAATCGACGAAATCGGCCAGACGCACCGCCAGCCGGCGGGGCAGGGCGGGGCGGCGGGCCAGCGTCGCCTGCCAGTCGGGATGGCGGGCCGCCGCCTCGACCAGGGATTCGAGCGTGCGCTCGGCGATCACGGCGCCGCTGTTGTCGAGCAGGATGCCGGTCGCCACGGCGTCGCCGGTTCCGGCGATGGCGTCGG
Source organism: Azospirillum agricola (assembly GCF_017876095.1). Taxonomy (GTDB): domain Bacteria; phylum Pseudomonadota; class Alphaproteobacteria; order Azospirillales; family Azospirillaceae; genus Azospirillum; species Azospirillum agricola. The sequence continues at coordinate 57,080 of NZ_JAGINM010000029.1, read as the reverse complement.
ACAGCGGGGCGCCGACATGGCGCCGCCGCGCGATGGCCGCCAGCGCCCAGCCGGCGGGGGCGCCGGCGACGATGTCCAGCAGATCCTCGTCGGTCAGGGCGGCGCAGCAGCGCAGCACCGGCTCCGCCACCGAGCGCTCGACGTCGCGCGCCAGCGTCGCCACCAGGGCGGGCGGCGCGCAGGCGACGTCCTTGATCGCGGTCGCCAGCGCCTCGCGCACCCGCAGGATGTGGTCGCGGGCGAGCTGCTCCAGCGCGCGGACGGCGACGGCGCCGACGGTCTCCGCCCCGCCCGGCGGCAGGTCGGGCAGCAGGCGGCACAGGGTGCGGGCCAGCCGGGCACGCACATCGGCGTCTCCCATTCCGGCCAGCCGCGACTCGACCAGCGCGTCGCCGACCCGCTGCGCCGCCCTGCGGGCCGGGGATGGCGCGGGAAGCGGGGCCGGGAGGCTGCCGGCCGGCGGCTCGTCGAACAGATAGCCGAGCAGCTCGGGCGCCACTCCCTCCTCGGCATCCGCCGTGGGAACAGGGTGGGGGAGGGGGCGCTGGGGTGTCACCGGACCATGAGCCTCGACAGGGATGCCCCGATGTGGGGAGACGTGGGCATTGCACCATCATGCAACCGCAGCTTCGGTTAACAGCCGGCTAATTCGGCTACGCGCGAACCGCCGATCTCCTGCGTCCCTTTTTCCTCAGCGTCCCGGTTCAGCGCCGCTTCGCCGCCGGGGTGGAGCCCAGCATGCTGCGCTGGGCCAGCATCGGACGCGGCTTGCTGCGGCCGCCCAGCGCCTTGATGGGAAGCGACTGGTCCAGCCGGTGCTTGTCGAACTGGTCGAAGATGCGCAGCAGGCTGTCGGCGGTTCCCTCGCCGTAATGGATGTCGACGCGGGCGCGGTCGAGCTCGCTGCGCAGAGTGTCGCGCAGCCGGCCGAACAGGCTGTCGAACAGCGTGTCGAAATGCTCGTCGGCGAAGACGAAGCGCCGGTCGCGCAGCAGCTCGGTCATCCGCCGGATGAAGGCCTGGCGCTGCTGGTGGAACTGGCGGAAGCGCAGCATGACCCGCACGAGCAGGGTGTCGGCCAGCACCGCCAGCGTGTCCTCGCCGGCGATGCGGTCCCAGATCCTCTCGTCGCGCTCGCTGCCGATGCGGTTGTAGATGGCGACGGCGTCGGCGTTCAACGCCTGCCATTCCCGGTCGTAGAACAGGCCGTTCAGGCTGGCCTGGAGGCCGCCGACGATGATCTGGGGGAAGCGGGCGCCGGTGATCGGGTCCATCACCTCCGGCACCCGCGCCCGCAAGGTGGAGACGATCAGCCGCGTCGCGAAGTCCCGCCGGCGTTCGTCGGGCTTCGGGCCGGGCTGGGGGGCCGCGTCCGGCTTCCCGCCGCCGCAGCCCTTGCCGGTCCGGCAGCCGGCGGCGGTGCAGGACTGGCAGATGCCGGCGAACAGCGGCAGGACGGCCGGCCAATGCGCCATCATCAGGTTGACGGCGCGGGTGAAATCATCGCGCGACAGGGCGCCCTTGCTGGAGAATTGCGGCTCCAGCGCTTCCTGGAAGGTGCTGACCAGGGCCTGTGCCGCGCGGTGGTGGCGCACGAAGGGCGGTGGATCGGTCGTCATCCCGGAAAGCTCCCCATCGGCCCGCGCCTGTCCGAAGCGCGGCGGTGATGGGACAATTTATCGCGCATTTTATCCATCCCGCTGTGACGGCGGTCACAGGCGCGGGCCGGGCGGCGTCCGGGCAGAAAAAAAGGCCGCAGCCCCGAGGGGCGCGGCCTTTGAAGTCTAGGGAGGAAACGCACTGCAAAATGCAGTAACGAAGCGGAGTATACGGACCTCCCCCTGTTAGCGGTATCACGCTTTTGGAATTGGTGCGGTGCGGCATCCGCATGGCACGGAACGGAATAAGTCTTTTTCTGCGCGCACAATAGGCAGGCGGGCAGAAGATTGCCCAAGCCGCGAACAAAGATCCTTTCGAGGGAGGCGCAAATGATCCCGAATCTGGACTGTCGCGTTTTCAAGAAGAGGAAGAAGCGCCGGATGGCGCTCCTTCCATTTCCCTGTGGAAGGACTGGTCAGGCCGCCAGCTTCTCACGAATGAGCGCCTTGGTTTCCGCAACTCCGTAAAGTTGAATGAAGGAGCCCATGCGCGGACCGGTTGTCTGGCCGAGCAGCACCTCGTAGAGCGCCTGGAACCAGGCGCGCAGCTCGGTGAAGCCGTGCGCCTTGCCGACCTCGAACACCTCGTTCTGGATGACGTCGGCCTTGGCGTCGGCCGGCAGCGCGTCCAGCTTGACCAGCAGGGCCTCCAGCGCCGCGCGCTCGGCGTCGGTGGGCGCGCGGAAGCGCTTCGACGGCTTGATCTGGTCCTGGTAGTAGCGGACCGCGTAGCCGACCATGCTGTCGAGGAAGGGGCTGTTCTCCGGCGTGGCGTCGGGCGCGTAGCGGCGGATGAAGCCCCACATGGTCTCCTTGGTCTCGGCGTTCGCCGCCGCCGCCAGATTGAGCAGCAGGATGAAGGAGACGTCCGAGCGCACCGCCGGCGGCTTGCCGCCATGGATGTGCCAGGCCGGATTCTCCAGCTTGCGGGCCGGCTCCTCGCCATGGACCTTGTCGACGAAGGTCAGGTACTCGTCCACCGCGCGCGGGATGACGTCGAAATACAGGCGCTTGGCCGATTTCGGCTTCTGGAACATGTAGAGGGCGAGGCTCTCCGGCGGCGCGTAGGCCAGCCACTCCTCCATGGTCAGGCCGTTGCCCTTCGACTTGGAGATCTTCTGGCCCTTGTCGTCGAGGAAGAGCTCGTAGTTGAAGCCCTCCGGCGGGGTGCCGCCGAGGATGCGGCAGATCTTTCCGGCCAGTTCGGCCGAGGGGATCAGATCCTTGCCGTACATCTCGTAATCGACGCCCAGCCCGAACCAGCGCATGCCCCAGTCGGGCTTCCATTGCAGCTTCACATGGCCGCCGGTGACCGGCAGCTCGACCTTCTTCCCGTCCTCGTCCTCGAAGACGATGGTTCCGGCCTCGAGGTTGCGCTCCAGCACCGGCACCTGGAGGACCCGGCCGGTGGAGGGCGAGACCGGCAGGAAGGGGCTGTAGGTCGCTTGCCGCTCGGCGCCCAGCGTCGGCAGCATGACCGCCATCACCTCGTCGTAATGGCGCAGCACGCCGAGCAGGGCGTCGTCGAAGCGGCCGGACTTGTACCAGTCGGTCGAGGACTGGAACTCGTACTCGAAGCCGAAGCTGTCGAGGAAGGCGCGCAGCCGGGCGTTGTTGTGGGCGCCGAAGCTGTCGTGGGTGCCGAACGGGTCGGGCACCTGGGTCAGCGGCTTGCCGAGGTTGGCGGCGACCAGCTCCTTGTTGGGGATGTTGTCGGGGACCTTGCGCAGCCCGTCCATGTCGTCCGAGAAGCAGAACAGCTTGGTGGGCAAGTCGCTCATGGTCTGGAAGGCGTGGCGCACCATGCTGGTGCGCGCCACCTCGCCGAAGGTGCCGAGATGCGGCAGACCCGACGGGCCGTAGCCGGTCTCGAACAGGACGTAGCCTTTGGCGGGCGGCGCTTTCGCGAAGCGCGCGACCAGTTTGCGCGCCTCCTCGAACGGCCATGCCTTCGCCTGCAACGCCAAATCCCGCTCGCCGGTCATTGTCGGACCCTTTCGACACCAGAAACATAAGAATGGAAGAGGGCAACGACCCTAGGGCGGGGCGGGCGTGCCGTCAACCGCAGGTGCGCGCCGTTGAAGCCGTCCGGGGGCCGTCGCCGGGCTTGCCGGGCGCCGGGCGGGGGGCTAGGCTCGCGCCGCCTTTTCCGCTTTCCGCCGGGTGTGTTCGATGAGCTGGCTGTATCTGGGCGCGGCGATCGCGCTGGAGGTCATCGCGACCTCGGCGCTGAAGATGTCCGATGGGCTGACGAAGCCCTGGCCGGTCGCCGTCGTGGTGCTCGGCTATGTCGCGGCCTTCGCGCTGCTGGCGCAGGCGCTGAGGACGATGGAGGTCGGCATCGCCTACGCCGTCTGGTCGGCGGCCGGCACCGCGGCCATCGCCGCGATCGGCGTGCTGGTGTTCGGCGAGACGCTCAGCGCCATGAAGGTTCTCGGCGTCGTGCTGATCGTCGCCGGCGTCGTCAGCCTTCATGTGGCGGGCGGCCCGGCGTGACCGGCGCCCGCTCGCGGGGCTGATTCCCGGCAAGCGGCGGGGGCGCCGGCCGCGACTGCCGGGCGGCGCGCTCCACCGCCTCGGCCGGGCCGGGGCGGCCGAGGAAGTAGCCCTGGGCGACGTCGCAACGCAGGTGGCGAAGCTGGTCCAGCGTCTCCTGGTCCTCGACCCCCTCGGCGACGGCGGTCAGGTTCAGGTTGTGGGCCATCTGGATGACGGCGGCGGTGATCTTGGCGCTGTCGTGGTTGCGGCAGAGATCGGCGATGAAGGAGCGGTCGATCTTCAGCTTGTCCACCGCCAGACGGCCGATGTAGGACAGGTTGGAGTAGCCGGTGCCGAAATCGTCGATCGAGAGCTGCACGCCCAGCGTCTTGAGCCGGCGGATGTTCTCCACCACCAGATCGGTGTTCTGGATCAGCATCGATTCGGTCAGCTCCAGCTCCAGGCAGAGCGGATCGAGGCCGCTGCCGGCCAGCGCGTCGGTGACCGTCCGCACCAGATCGGTCCGCTGGAGCTGGCGCGCCGAGAGATTGACCGCCACCGTCAGCGGCAGGCCGGACTCGTGCCAGCGCGCCGCCTGCCGGCAGGATTCGCGCAGCACCCATTCGCCGATCGGCACGATCAGCCCGCTGTCCTCGGCGATGGGGATGAAGTCGCCGGGCGGGATCAACCCGCGCTCGGGGTGGTTCCAGCGGAGCAGCGCCTCGGCCCCGATCACGGCGCCGCTGTCGATCGCCACCTGGGGCTGGTAGGCGACCTGGAACTCGTTGCGCTCCAGCGCCCGGCGCAGGCCGCTCCGGGTCGAGAGATGGGCCACCGCCTCGGCGTTCATCGCCTCGGCGAAGAAGCGGTGGGTGTTGCGGCCGCTGGCCTTGGCGTGGTGCAGGGCGGTGTCGGCGTTCTTCAGCAGCGTCGCGAAGTCGCTTCCGTCGATCGGGGCAAGCGCGATGCCGAAGGACAGGGTGACGGTCAGCTCGTGCCCGTCGATGTCGAAGGGCCGGGCCATCGCCTCGTGAAGCGAGGCGACCGTCTCGACCACCGCGTCGGCGTCGGGCAGGCCGGACAGCAGCAGCAGGAACTCGTCGCCGCCCGGCCGGCTGACCGTGTCGGTGTCGCGGACGCAGGCCGTCAGCCGTTCCGCCACCGCGCGCAGCAGCCCGTCGCCGACGCCGTGGCCCAGCGAATCGTTCACCGTCTTGAACTGGTCGAGGTCGCCGGCCAGCAGCGCCACGATGCGGCCGTTGTGCTCGCTGCGGGCAATGGCCTGGGTGGCGCGGTCCTGCACCAGCAGCCGGTTGGGCAGCAGCGTCAGCGGGTCGTGGTGGGCCAGGAACTCCATGCGCTCCTGCGCCGCCTTGCGTTCGGTGATGTCGCGCACCACCACCAGCAGCCGGCGGTTGCTGCCGCCGAGCGGCGCGCGGCGCATGTTGACCTCGACCCAGAACAGGCTGCCGTCCAGCCGGCGGGCGTGCCATTCGAACAGCGGGGTGTCCCCGTCGGCGGCCTTGCGCACCCAGCCGACGGCGTCCTCCAGGCTGTAGGGCGGCTCGCCCGCGCTCAGCATGCCGATGTCGAGCGCCGACAGCGGCACGTCGCCGATGCCGTACATCTCGATCATCCGGCGGTTGGCCTGGATGATCTCGGTGCCGTCGAGGTCGTGGATGAAGATGGCGTCGTTGACGCTGTCGAAGATGGTGCGGAACCGCGCCTCGCTGGCCGACAGGGCGGCGACGGCGTCGCTCAGGCTCTCGGTCTTGGCGTCGACCTGCCGGCGCAGCAGCGTGATCCAGACCAGCGTCACCGCCCCCAGCGCCAGCGCCCCCAACAGAATCCTGGCCAGCAGCGACAGGAGGTTGGATTCGGCCGGGTTGGACAGCTTGCGGCCGAACCAGCGCTCGTCGATGGCGCGGCGCTCCTCGGGGGTGATCAGCGCGAAGCCGTCGGCGACCTGCTGGAACAGCGCCGCATCCTCCTTGCGCACCGCCCAGCGGAGTTCCCCGGTGTAGAGCGGGTCGGTGTAGCGGAACTGGCCCTGGATGCCGCGTCTGGCCATGTAGTAGCGCGCGGACGGGTCGTCGATGCAGAAGACCAGCAGATCGCGCCGGGCGGCGGCGTCGAGCATCGCCTCGAAGTTCGGGAAGCGCTGGAAGCCGGTGATGCCGCGGTCGCTCAGCCATTCGACGCAGAAGTCGCTGTCCTTCACCCCCACCGTGAAGCCGCGCAGGGATTCGGCGCCGGTGATCCCGCTGAGGTCGGCGTTGAACCAGATCGGCACGTCGATGGCGGCGTAGGGCGCCGAGAAGGCCAGGGTCCGTTCGCGGGCGGGGCTGCGGAAGATCGTCTCGATGACGTCGGCCTTGCCCTCCTCCATCACCTTGCGTGCCAGCCCCCAGTCGGTGGGCAGAAGCTCCACCGCCACCCCGGTGCGGCGCGACCACAGCGCCCACAGATCCGCCACGATGCCCATGTGGACGCCGTTCGCGTCGCGGAAGCTGAAGGGCGGGTAATTGTCGTCCATCGTCACCCGGACGACGGAGCGCGCGGCCGGCTGCCCGGCCGGCTCCGCGCCCGCCGCGCGCGTCCATCCCGGCACGGCGGCCGCCAGGACCACGGTGGCGCACAGCGCGAAGGCGGCGCGGCGCGACCCCGATCCAAGGCGCGAAGGGACGGATGGCATGCAGGACCCGGCGGGTTGTTGGGCGGTGTTCAGGCGCGCTGTGTGGATGACGGTGCCTGCGCACGGGTTGCCCCGCCGCTTTCTCCTTGTCCAATCCCGAGTCTACTCCTTTTGTTGCGAAGCGGCAACGCGAGGTTCGGCAGGTCCGGCGAAGATCACGCGCGCAGGTTGGTGCTGTTGGATCTGATCGATACCTCGGCCGGCCCGGATCACAGCTTGAGGGTGCGATGATTCGATGGCGTTCGACATTCCGTTGCTGCGCCGTTACTGTGACGATTAAGATGATCGCGGCGATGGCGGCGGGGTTGTTTCGATGGACAGAACGCGGGCTGCGGTGTTCGGGTTGCGGGTCGGCCATGCCAAGGCCGGGGATGTGTGGAAGGCGGCCTGCGAGGACATCGTGGAAGGGCTCGGCGTGTCGCGGGCCAGCGTCTGGGTCTTCGACGCGGACCACGAGACCCTGGTCTGCCGCAACCTGTTCGACGCCGCGCGGCGGGAGCACCGGTCCGGCATCGTGCTGGCGCGCGCCGACCATCCCGACTATTTCCGCGCCATGACCAACAACGCCCGCATCGTCGCCTCCGACGCGCTGGGCCATCCGGCGACGAAGGGGTTCGCCGACGGCTACTTCAAGGACAGCGACGTCCGCAGCCTGCTGGACTTCATCGTCCTGCACGAGACCGTGCCGGTGGGCGTGCTGTGCTGCGAGCAGTCCGGGACGATGCGGGAGTGGAGCGCCGCCGACATCGCCTTCCTGCAATCCGCGGCGATGCTGATCGGCACCGTGTTCCTGGCCGGGAGCACCGCGCCGCCCTGACGCGGCCCCCCCCCCCGGCGCGGTTTGCGGCTTGCGGGAGGCGGTCAGCGCACGCAGCCGGCCAGCCCGTCGCGCTCCACCACGGCCATCCGCCGCTCGATGAGTCCGGCGCGGCGGGCGACGTAGGCGCTGGGCGTGGCGGGCGACCAGCGCAGCGGGCTCGGCAGCACCACCGCCAGCAGGGCGGCTTCCCGCCGGGTCAGCGCCGAGGCGGGTTTGCGGAAATGATGCCGGGCGGCGGCCTCGGCGCCGTAGATCCCGTCGCCCCATTCGACGATGTTCAGATAGACCTCCAGGATGCGGCGCTTGGGCCACAGCCCCTCGATCAGCAGGGTGAACCAGGCCTCGGCCCCCTTGCGGGTCCAGCTGCGGTCGGGCCACAGGAAGGCGTTCTTGGCGGTCTGCTGGCTGATCGTGCTGCCGCCGCGCAGCCGCTTGCCCTCCTCGTTCTCCTCCAGCGCCGCCTCGATGGAGGCCCAGTCGAAGCCGCCATGGCCGCAGAAGCCGGTGTCCTCCGCGGCGACCACCGCGCGGGCGAGGTGGGGCGAGATCGCCTCCAGCGGCTCCCAGTCGCGGTCGAGGCCGGAACCGCCGGCGGCGCGGATCAGCATCAGCGGAGTCGCCGGCACCGGAACCACCCGATAGAGCAACGCCCAGGCGACCGTCAGGCCGACCAGACCGAACGCCCCGACCAGCGCCCACCGCAACAGCCGCCGCATGCCACCCCCACGCTGAACCCGCCGTTCTCAATGGGGGCGGCGGGGGCATCCGTCAACAGGCAGGTCGTCCGCAAGCGGCGCTCGCTTGCCGGGGACGGGCACCCTATAGTGCGCGCGATGGACATGACCTCCGACCCAGAGCAGCTTCCCCGGCTCGACGACGCGCTTGCCATGGTGGCCGGGGCGCGCCGCGTCGTGGCTCTGTCGCTCGACGGCGAGGTCGAGGAACTGACGCTGGCCGCCGCCGCGTCGCGCGTGCGCCGGCAGCCGCCGCTGCTCTGCCACGCCCGCGCCTTCGCCCGCCGGCTGGGCATCGACGGCTTCCCCGCCTTCGACGCGCTGGAGCTGTTCGCCTTCGTCCATCCCGCGCGCTTCTGCGTGCCGACCCCGCGCGGGCTGGCCGAGGCGCTCGACCTGCCCGCCCCCGACGGGCACGAGGGCGAGGCGCTGGCGTTGCAGCGCGCGGTGCGCCGGCTGCTCGGCGACCTCGGCGCGCCGGGGCGGGAGGAAAGCTCCGACCCGGTCGCCTTCGCCTGGGAGATGGGGCGGTCCGGCTGGCTCTGGGCGCCCGCCGTGCTGGCGGCGCTCGGCAAGCCGGACGGGCCGGAAAAGGGGGCCGCCCGCTCCGGCCTGCGCGTCTGGACCCGCATCAAGGAGTGGGAGGAGGGCGCGCCGCCGCCGCCGCCCGCGCAGAACCCGGTCGATCCCGACGAGGCGCGCCGCCGGCTGGCCGTCATGCTGTCGGCGCTGGTGCCCGGCAAGGTTGCCGAGCCGCGCCCGCAGCAGGCTGATTACTCCAGCGCCGTGGCCGCCGCCTTCGCCCCGCGCCCGGCGCCCGACACGCCGACCGTGGTGCTGGCGGAGGCCGGCACGGGCGTCGGCAAGACGCTCGGCTACCTCGCCCCGGCGACGGTGTGGGCGGAGAAGAACGGCGGCACCGTCTGGATCTCCACCTACACCCGCAACCTCCAGCACCAGATCGACGCCGAGCTGGACCGGCTCTATCCCGACGCGGCGACCAAGGCACGCAAGGTCGTGCTGCGCAAGGGGCGCGAGAACTACCTCTGCCTGCTGAACCTGGAGGAGGCGGTGCGCGCCATGCACTTCCAGCCGCAGTCCGGCTCCGGAAGCGGGGCGGTCGGCGTCGGGCTGATGGCGCGCTGGGCGGCGGCGACCCGCGACGGCGACATGACCGGCGGCGACTTTCCCGGCTGGCTGGTCGACATCGCCGGGCGGGGGGCGACGCTCGGTCTCGCCGACCGGCGCGGCGAGTGCATCTATTCGGCCTGCGACCATTACGGCCGCTGCTACATCGAGAAGAGCGTGCGGCGCGCCCGCCGGGCCGACGTCGTGATCGCCAACCACGCGCTGGTCATGGTGCAGGCGGCGCTCGGCGGCGGCGAGGAGCCGACGCTGCCCAGCCGCTATGTCTTCGACGAGGGCCACCATGTCTTCGACGCCGCCGACAGCGCCTTCGCCGGCCATCTGACCGGGCGCGAGACGCAGGAGCTGCGGCGCTGGCTGCTCGGCGCCGAGGAGACCGGGCGCAGCCGGGCGCGCGGCCTGAAGCGCCGGCTGGAGGACATCGTCGCCGGCGACGAGGAGGCGCTGGCCCATCTCGACGCCGTGCTGATGGGCGCCCGCGTGCTGCCGACCGACGGCTGGGGCGCCCGGCTGACCGCCGACAACCCGCAGGGGCCGGTCGAGCGCTTCCTGCGGCTGGCCCGCCAGCAGGTCTATGCCCGCACCGCCGGGCAGGGCGGCGTCTACAGCCTGGAGGCCGACAAGGCCTACCCGGTGGATGGGTTGGTCGAGGCGGCGGCGGAGCTGGAGCAGGCGCTGGTCAAGCTGTCCGAGCCGGTGGAGGCGCTGTCGCGCCGGCTGGCCCAGCGGCTGGAGGACGAATCGGCCGAGCTGGAAACCGACCAGCGCCGCCGCATCGACGCGCTGTCGCGCAGCCTGCACCGGCGCGGCACCCTGACGGTCGAGGCGTGGCGCTCGATGCTGCGCACGCTGCCGACCGAGACGCCGTCGCACTTCGTCGACTGGTTCGCGGTGGAGCGCATCGAGGGGCGCGACGTCGACGTCGGGCTCTACCGCCACTGGGTCGACCCGACGGTTCCCTTCGCCGAGGCGCTGGCCGGGCCGGCGCACGGCATGGTGGTGACCTCGGCGACGCTGACCGACGGCACCGGCGACGTCGGGCAGGACTGGCGCGCGGCGGAGGACCGCTGCGGCGCCACCCACCTGCCGATGCCGGCGATCCGCGCGCAGGTGCCGTCGCCCTTCGACTACCCCAGCCGCACCCGCATCTTCGTGGTCAACGACGTTCGCAAGGACGATCTGGGCCAGGTGTCGGCCGCCTACAAATCGCTGTTCCTGGCGGCGGGCGGCGGCGGACTCGGTCTGTTCACCGCGATCAGCCGCCTGCGCGCCGTGCGCGAGCGCATCGCCGAGCCGCTCGACGCGGTCGGCATCCCGCTCTACGCCCAGCATGTCGATCCGCTCGACGTGGCGACGCTGATCGACATCTTCCGTGGCGAGGAGCACGCCTGCCTGCTCGGCACCGACGCGGTGCGCGACGGGGTGGACGTGCCGGGGCGGTCCTTGCGGCTGATCGTGTTCGACCGCGTCCCCTGGCCGCGCCCGGACATCCTGCACCGCGCCCGCCGCGACGCCTTCGGCCGCCGCCGCTACGAGGACATGATCACGCGCCTGCGGCTGAAGCAGGCCTTCGGCCGGCTGGTGCGGCGGGCCGACGACACGGGCGTGTTCGTGCTGCTCGACCCGATGATGCCGACCCGCCTGTGCGGCGCCTTCCCCGAGGGGGTGGAGGTCAAGCGGGTCGGGCTGAAGCAGGCGGTCGAAGAGACGGCGGAGTTCCTGCGCGGCTGGTGAGGCTGCCGAAGCGGCGGGCGCGTCAGAGCACCAGCGCCGTGGCCGGGTAGAAGACGGTGTTGCAGACCAGCAGGAAGGCCCACAGGCCAATCTCCAGCGTTTCGGTGACCGGCTGGATGCGGCGCAGGGCGCCGTACGCATGCACGGCGAGCATCAGCAGGAAGACGCAGAACAGGACGTCGAAGGCGTAGGTCAGGCCGGTTCCCGTGGTGACGGCGCGCAGCATCAGCAACTCGACGATCAGGATGAAGGCACCCAGGCAGCGGCCGAAATAGACGGCCAGATCGGTCTCAGCCGGCACCCGCCACAGCATCAGCCGCGCCCAGGTCAACGGCGCCACGAAGATCGGCAGGGCGAAGGACAGGGTGGTGACCGTCATCAGGACGGTCAGGTAGGTCGTTCCATGGTCGGCGTAGAGGCCCAGCATGCTTCCCCCGGATGTCTTCGATTTTCTGGAGACGGCCGCCCCCGTTCCGGCTGGCCCGATCGGGCCCGGTTTCCATGGCTCGGCGTGTCGGAAGGGACGGCGTGGGGGATGGATAAGGGGGAGGCCCTCGCAGCGTCAACGCCGCTCGCGCCGGTTCGATCGAAAGTATCAGAGGTTGCGGACGCGAAAGGGCGCCCGCCTCCCCCCGGAAACGGGCGCCCTTTCGCGTGTCGCCGTGGCGGACCGCCTGCGCGGCGCCGCCTGCGCGGCGCCGCCTGCGCCGCGCCGCCTACGCCGCCTTGATGGCCGACAGGAACTGGTCGACCTCGCGGCGCAGGTTCTCGGCCTGCCGCGACAGGCTGCCGGCGGCGCCGAGCACCTGATGGGCGGCCGCACCCGTTTCGCCGGTGGCCTGGGTCACGTCGCTGATGATCCCCGACACCTGCTGCGTGCCGACGGCGGCCTGCTGGACGTTGCGCGAGATCTCGGCGGTCGCCGCACCCTGCTCCTCGATGGCCGCGGCGATCGAGGTCGAGATGTCGTTGATCGAGGTGATCGTGCCGCTGATCCCGGCGATGGCGCCGACGGCGCCGTCGGTCGCCTCCTGGATCGCGGTGATCTGGGCGGCGATCTCCTCGGTGGCCTTGGCGGTCTGGTTGGCGAGGCTCTTCACCTCGCTGGCGACCACGGCGAAGCCCTTGCCGGCCTCCCCGGCGCGCGCCGCCTCGATCGTCGCGTTCAACGCCAGCAGGTTGGTCTGGCCGGCGATGTTGGTGATCAGCTGGACGACCGCGCCGATCCGCTGGGCGGCGTCGGCCAACCCCTTCACGGTGTCGTTGGTCCGGCTCGCCTCGTTCACCGCCTGTCCAGCGATGCTGGTCGAACGGGTGACCAGCGTGGCGATCTCGCGGATCGAGGTCGACATCTCCTCCGACGCGCTGGCGACGGTCTGCACGTTGGCGCTGGTCTGCTCGGCCGCGGCCGCGGCGGAGGTCGCCTGGTCGCGGGTCTGGCTGGCGGTGCGCTCCATGGTCTGCGCCGTGCTGTCTAGTTCGGTCGCGGCGGCGGCGACGGTGCGCAGCGCGTCGGCGGCCTGCGCCTCGAAGCCCTGGATCAGGCGGTCGACGGTCGCCGCCCGGCGCTGCTTCGTTTCCTGCTCGGCCGCCTGGGCGGCGCTCAGCCGGTCGCTCTCGATCAGCCCGTCCTTGAAGACCTGGACGGCGCGGGCCATCGCGCCGATCTCGTCCTGGCGGTCGCCGCCGCTCACCTCGGCCGCGTAGTCGCGCTTGGACAGGCGGTGCATGACGGCGGTCAGCCGGTCGACCGGGCGCGAGATGGTGGCGACCGCCGCCACGGCGGCGGCGATGCCGAAGGCCAGGGCGAAGACGATGGCGCCGATGACCCAGTAGATGGAGCTCCGGTAGGCCGCCTCGCCGCGGTTGGCGGCCATCCGGCCCTGCTGGGTGTTGAATTCGGTGAGTTCCTGGAGAATGGCGGTCGCCTTGACGATGGCCTCGCGGGATTCGCCGCGGAAGATCTCGCCGGCCCTCTCATTCTCGTTCTTGCGCGACGCCACCAGCACCTTGTCGCGGCTGATGGCGAGATACTGCTCCCAGACCACCGAGAAGCGGGCGTAGAGCTCCTTCTCCTGGGCGAGGTCGATCAGCGCCTCGTACTGGCGGCGCTTGTCGTTCAGCGTCTTGACGAAGCCGGCGAGGCGCTCCTCGGAAAGCTGCTGGTCGGCCTGAGCGGTCGAGATGATGTGGGTGCCTTCCTGCGACCGGTAGGACTGGGCCGTGCTGCGGATGTCGCCAAGCAATCCGACGCTGACCAGCCAGTTGTCGCGAATGTCGGCGGCTTCCTCGTTGAGGGTTGCAAGGCGGTCGAGCGAGAAGACGCCCAGTCCGATGACAAGAAGAAAGAAAGATCCAAGAATTCCCAGCAATTTTGAGCGAATTGTCAAATTTTCAAAGCGTTTCATTGTCTGAGCCCGCCGCCTATCAATGATTGTGTGCGCGCGCAATGCTCGATTTTTAATTTTCACTGCATGGCGCGCGACGGGTGACGGGTAACATACGCTGGTATGGAAGTACAGCGTTCGACATATGTCAAAATGTAGCAAGAGCCGTGAGATTCGTGATGGCACTTGGTCTATTCATCGCTTTCCGGTTTCCGGAATGCGTAAATGATTTTTAAATCATAAAATAAATGTATGGCCGTTATCGCAGAATCATATGGGATCGATGATCCGGCTTTTCTTGATTATTCATTCAAATACGGGAAGGAAGCCAGGGATTGTCCGATTGTTTTAAAATCGGCGATTCCATCGGTCGCATACTGGGCGGTTCCTGCAAGAATGCTCCGGCGCGTCTTCCACGTCGCGGGTGAACTCCGGCGCGGGATATGATTTTTCCTTTGAAATCAGCATCTTAACCAGCGGGGGCGTAGACCGCGAGCAACGCGGACAGCGTGACGACGCTCAGCACCGTGGACACCAGGATCGCCGAGGATGTGCGCTCGACATAGAGCTGGTATTGCTGCGCCACCACGAAGGTCAGGGCGCCGGTGGGCAGGGCGGCCAGAATGATCGCCGAGCCGGTCCAGAAGGGATCCATGGGGAACAGCGTTTCGGTCAGCACCCAGGTCAGCGCCGGCTGCGCCAGCAGCTTCATCGCGCTGATCCAGCCGGCCTCGGCCAGCCCGGCCGTCAGCTTCTGCGTCGCCAGGAACAGGCCGATGGCGAACAGCGCGCAGGGGCCGGCCGGCGCGCCCATCAGCTCGCAGAAGGTGGCGACCGGCTTGGGCACCGCGACGCCGGGCAGCAGCGCCGACCACGCGATCCCCAGCGCGGTCGCGATGATCAGGGGATTCTTCAGCAGCGCGCGGCCGACGTCGCGCAACGCCTTGCCCAGCCCGCCGCCATGGCTGTTGGCGAACTCCAGCCAGATCACGGCGATGCCGACCATCACGGCGCTCATGATGACGGTCGCCAGGATGGTCGGTGCCAGGTGGTCCGGACCGAAGGCGGCCAGGAACAGCGGGATGCCCATGTAGCCGGTGTTGGAGAAGGCGGCGTTCAGCCCCTGCATGCAGTGGATCTGCGTGCGGTCGCGGCGGATCAGCCAGCCGGCCAGCGCGCCCAGCGCGTAGACCGCCAGCATCGCCCCGAGGAAGGCGCCGATGAAGGGGCCGTTGAAGATCTCGGGCAGCGAGCGGCGCGCGGTGCCGAGGAACAGCACCGGGGGCAGGGCCATCCAATAGACGAACTTGTTCAGCGCCTCCGACGACGCGGGGCCGAGCAGCTTCGCCTTTCCGGACAGCACGCCCGCCAGGATGATGGCGAATACGGGAAGTGCCACGTTGAACACGACGGACATGGCGCGGACAATACGGATCACGAACGGTCGCGTCGAGGCGCCGACCCTCCCGTTCCGGGCATGGCACCCCTGCCCGTCGGGGCGCCGCCGCTTTCCCGTCGGGGCAGGCCCCCCTTGACGCGTCGTCGCCGCCGGGCAAGATAGCCGCGACGGGGACTCCCGGTTCCGGAGGAGGCCCCGCGAAGGAAGGCCAATGATCGACCACCACAGCGCGCTGATCTACGTCATGGTCCTGGTGTCCGCCTGCGACGGCGACATGACCAACGACGAGCTCGAGACCATCGGCGAGAATGTCCGCTACCTGCCTATCTTCCGCGACTTCAACGGCGAGCAGGTGATGGCGGCGACCCGCGAATGCACCGCCATGCTGGCCGACAGCGACGGGCTGGACACGGTGCTGACCATCGTCGAGCAGGCGCTGCCGGCCAAGCTGCGCGAGACGGCCTACGCCGTCGCCTGCGACATCGCCGCCGCCGACGCCAAGGCCTCGCAGGAGGAGCTGCGCATGCTGGAGATGATCCGTCACCGGCTGGGCGTCGACCGGCTGTGCGCCGCCGCCATCGAGCGTGGCGCCCGCGCCCGACACATGCGCCTGTGACGGTGACCATGACGACGCCTTCCACGACCCCCGCTCTCCCCTCCGCCCCGGCGGGCGACCCCCCGCGCCCCGACCTGTCGGGACGCGGCGTCGGCTTCATCGGTCTGGGCCTGATGGGCAAGCCGATGGCCCGCGCGCTCGCCCGCGCCGGCGCCTCGCTGGTGATCTCCAGCCGCAGCCCCGGCCCGGTCGCCGAACTGGCGGCCGAGGGCATGCTGGCCGCCACCGGCCCGATCGCCGTCGCCGGCCAGACCGACACCATCATCCTGATGCTGAGCGACACGGTCGCCGTCGAGAGCGTCGCCGGGGCGCTGCTGCCGGCCCTGAAGCCCGGCCATCTGGTCGTCGACATGGGCACGACCGCGGTCGACGCGACGCGGGCGCTGGCGTCGCAGGTGCGCGCGGCCGGCGCCGACTGGGTCGACGCCCCGGTGTCGGGCGGCACGGTCGCGGCCGAGGCGGCGACCCTCACCATCATGGCCGGCGGCCGCGAGGCGTCCTTCGCCCGCGCCCTGCCGCTGTTCCAGGCGATGGGGCGGCGGATCACCCTGGTCGGCGACAGCGGCGCCGGTCAGATCGCCAAGACCGCCAACCAGGTCATCGTCGGCCTGACCATCGGCGCGGTCGCGGAGGCGCTGGCGCTGGCCAAGGCCGCCGGGGCCGACCCGGCGCGGGTGCGCGACGCCATCCGCGGCGGCTTCGCCGAATCCCGCATCCTCGACCTGCATGGCGGGCGCATGGTGTCCGGCGACTTCACGCCGGGCGGGCGCGTCGTCACCCAGATCAAGGATCTGCGTCAGGCGGAGCAGCTCGCCGAGCAGTCCGACGTGGATCTGCCGGCGCTCGGCCTGACGCTGGAACTGTTCGAGATGCTGGCCGAGCAGGGCGACGGCGGGCTGGACCACTCGGCGCTGTACCGCCTGTTCGCGCGCTGAAAAGGGGAGGGGGCGCGAAGCGCGCCCCCACTCCTCACTCTTCCAGATGATCGCTCGCCAGGATCTCGGCGATCTGCACCGCGTTCAGCGCGGCGCCCTTGCGCAGGTTGTCGGCGACCGACCAGAAGGCCAGCCCGTTCTCGACCGTGATGTCCTCGCGGATGCGGCTGACGAAGACCGGGTTCTCGCCGGCGACCTCGACCGGGGTGATGTAGCCCTCGCCGGCGCGCTGGTCGAGCACCGACAGGCCGGGGGCGGCGCGCAGGACCTCCAGCGCGTCCTCGGCGGTGATCGACTCCTCCGTCTCGATGGTGACGGCCGCGGAGTCGCCGATGAAGACCGGGACGCGCACGCAGGTCGCCGTCACCTTGATCTTGGGGTCGAGGATCTTCCTCGTCTCGACGTTCAGCCGCCATTCCTCGTGGGTGTAGCCATCGTCCAGGTTGCGGTCGATGTGCGGGATGACATTGAAGGCGATCTGCTTGGGCAGGACGCTCTTGGCGACGGGATCGTTGACGAAGATGGCGCGGGTCTGGGTGAACAGCTCGTCCATCGCCTCCTTGCCGGCGCCCGACACCGCCTGGTAGGTGGCGACGACGGCGCGCCGCACGGTGAAGCGGTCGTGCAGCGGCTTCAGCGCCAGCGCCAGCTGGATGGCGCCGCCGCCGGGGTTGGCGACGATGTAGCGCTGCTTGTAGCCGGCCAGCGCCGCGCCGTTGACCTCCGGCACCACCAGCGGGATCTCGGGGTCGGTGGCGTAGTGGCCGGACATGTCGATCACCACGCAGCCCGAGGTCGCCGCGCGCGGGCTGTGCAGCGCCGACAGCTTGGGATCCGACGACGAGAAGGCGATGTCGATGGTGGAGAAGTCGAACCTGGCGGCGTCCTGCACCTTCAGGACGTCGTCCTCGCCGTAGGAGACCTCGTGCCCGACCGCCCGGTCGGTGCCCAGGGCGACGACGGAATCGGCCGGGAATTTCCGCTCGGCCAGCGTTTGCAGGATCTCGCGCCCGACATTGTCGGTGGCGCCGATGACCGCGACGGTGAAGCCCATGACGGAGGTATCCTTCTGGCAATAAGAAAAGGCAGCAAGCGAAGACCGCAACGAGCTAGGCGCTTTCCCGCCGGATTGCAACCCGGCCCGCCGGCCGGAACGCGATCGCGCGGTCAGGGCCAGGAGATCAGGCTGACAAGGGGCCTCTAGGCGGGAGAGGCGTCTTGAAACACGGATGAACACGGATTTGGCTTTTCATCCCGTTCATCCGTGAGCCGGCACCGCCGGCATCCGTGTTCATCCGTGTCAGGATCCTTTGGCAAGGGCGCTCTGTTCATCCGGCCCCGTTGCCCCGATCATGCCGGGAGGAATTGCGCGGGCGCGCCGGCTGTGACACGGTGGCGCCCGCCCATTTCCCTCCTGACCTTATCGGACACGCGAAACGCCCGCGCCATGCCGCCCATCGAGGACATCATCGCCAAGGCGATCAAGGACGCCGACAAGTCCTTCTTCAACGAGGATTACGCCAAGCAGGCGCGGTCGGTGACCGCCGCCCTGAAGAAGGCCGGCTATCAGGTGGCGCCGATCAAGCCGCCCGACGGTCTGGTCGAATGGGCCAAGGAAAACATACCCTTCGGCCGTCTGCGCCCGGCGGAACTCATCACCCAGATGTACTCGATGATGCTGGAGAACGTGCGGCGCTTCGACAAATAGCAGTCCGCAGTCCTCGGCCGGCGAAACCCGCTGGTAATACCACGGACCGCGAAGGCCGTTTCTTTTCAGCCACTTCCCGCACTGCCCCAAAATCGCCGCAGTCCGGCCCCGCGCCGTTGACTCAGGTCCGGCGGGGGCGTAATTCATTGCGCCAACCAATCGGACGGACAACCGTCCCAAATCCCGGGCACGCACCACACCCAGCCGCCGCGGCAATCGTCATGTTGCGCCGCGACCGGCCGCGAACAGAGGACGACGCAATGGCAAACGGCAGCGGTCGGCCGCTCTCCCCGCATCTGCAAGTCTACCGACTTCCGCTGACCGCGGTCATGTCCATCACGCACCGCATCACGGGCGTGGGGCTGGCCGTCGGCACCCTTCTCCTGACCTGGTGGCTGGTCGCCGCCGCCGTCGGCCCCGACGCCTTCGCCAGGGCGCAGGGCTTCATCGGCTCGCCCATCGGCCTGCTGTTCATGTTCGGCTGGTCGGTGGCGCTCTACTACCATCTGTGCAACGGCATCCGCCATCTGGTGTGGGACGCCGGCAAGTCGTTCGAGCTGACCGACGCCGACCGCAACAACAAGATCGTGCTGGGGGCCACCGCCGTCCTGACCGTGCTGACGTGGATCGTCGGCCTGGCCGCGTGGTGAGGAGAGAGAGCATGGCGTCCAATTCCTCCAAGTCCTCCCTGCGTTCGCCGCTGGCCCACGCCCGCGGCCTGGGCTCCGCCAAGCACGGCACCGAGCATTGGTGGGGCCAGCGGCTGACCGCCATCGCGCTGGTCCCGCTGACCGTCTGGTTCGTCTTCGGCGTCATCGGCCATCTCGGCGCCGACCACGCGGCCTTCGTCGCCTGGATGAAGTCGCCCTTCTCGGCGGTCATGATGATCCTCACCGCCGGCGTCGTCTTCCACCACGCCCATTCGGGCCTCCAGGTGGTGATCGAGGACTACATCAGCGCCGAGTGGCAGAAGCTGGCGGTGCTGATCGCCGTGAAGTTCGTGTCCTTCGCGCTGGCGGCGGCCTGTGTGCTCGCCGTCGTCAAGATTTTCATCGGAGCCTGACGATCATGGCGACCGCCTATCAGATCATCGATCACACCTATGACGTCGTCGTCGTCGGCGCCGGCGGCGCGGGTCTGCGCGCCACCTTCGGCATGGCCGAGAAGGGCCTGAAGACGGCGTGCATCACCAAGGTGTTCCCCACGCGCAGCCACACGGTCGCCGCCCAGGGCGGCATCTCGGCGGCGCTCGGCAACATGGGCGAGGACGACTGGCGCTACCACATGTACGACACCGTCAAGGGGTCGGACTGGCTGGGCGACCAGGACGCCATCGAGTACATGTGCCGCGAGGCCATCCCGGCGATCATCGAGCTGGAACACTACGGCGTGCCCTTCTCGCGCACCCCGGAAGGCAAGATCTACCAGCGCGCCTTCGGCGGCATGACCGCGCAGTACGGCAAGACCCAGGCCTACCGGACCTGCGCCGCCGCCGACCGCACCGGCCACGCCATGCTGCACACGCTCTACCAGCAGTCGCTGAAGCACGAGGCCGAGTTCTTCGTCGAGTATTTCGCGCTCGACCTGATCATGGAGGACGGCGTCTGCAAGGGCGTGCTGGCCTGGAACCTCGACGACGGCACCATCCACCGCTTCCGTGGCCAGCTCGTCGTTCTGGCGACCGGCGGCTACGGCCGCGCCTACTTCTCGGCGACCTCGGCCCACACCTGCACCGGCGACGGCGGCGGGATGGTGCTGCGCGCCGGCCTGCCGATGCAGGACATGGAGTTCGTGCAGTTCCACCCGACCGGCATCTACGGCTCGGGCTGCCTGATCACCGAGGGCGTTCGCGGCGAGGGCGGCTACCTCACCAACTCCAACGGCGAGCGCTTCATGGAGCGCTATGCGCCGTCGGCCAAGGATCTGGCCTCGCGCGACGTCGTCTCGCGCTCGATGACCATCGAGATCCGCGAGGGTCGCGGCGTCGGTGAGCACAAGGACCACATCCACCTGCACCTGGAGCATCTGCCGCCCGAGGTCATCCACCAGCGCCTGCCCGGCATCGCCGAGACGGCCAAGATCTTCGCGGGCGTCGACGTCACCAAGGAGCCGATCCCGGTCCTGCCGACCGTCCACTACAACATGGGCGGCATCCCGACCAACTTCCGCTGCGAGGTGGTCACCCCCACCGCCGACAACCCCGACCAGGTCGTCCCCGGCCTGATGGCGATCGGCGAGGCGGCCTGCGTGTCGGTGCACGGCGCCAACCGGCTGGGCTCCAACTCGCTGCTCGACCTCGTGGTGTTCGGCCGCGCCGCCGCCATCCGCGCCGCCGAGATCGTCACCCCGGGCAAGGCCGTGTCGGTCAAGGCCGACAGCGCCGACGCCGCGCTGGAGCGCTTCGACCGCATCCGCAACGCCAAGGGCTCGATCAAGTCGGCCGACCTGCGGCTGGAGATGCAGCGGACGATGCAGAACAACTGCGCCGTCTTCCGCACCGGCGAGGTGATGAGCGAGGGCGTCCAGAAGATCGACGCGATCTTCGCCAAGAAGAACGACATCTCCATCAGCGACCGCTCGCTGGTGTGGAACTCGGATCTGGTCGAGGCGCTGGAGCTGGACAACCTGCTGTTCCAGGCGGTCGCCACCCTGCATTCGGCGGAGAACCGTCCGGAGAGCCGTGGCGCCCACGCGCGCGAGGATTATCCGAACCGCGACGACGAGAACTGGATGAAGCACACCGCGATCTGGGTGGGCGAGGATGGCCAGACGCGGTTCGACTACCGCCCGGTCCATCTCTACACGCTGACCGACGAGGTCCAGGTGTTCCCGCCCAAGGCCCGCGTGTACTAAGGCCCCGCTCAAGGCAAGGATAGCAACCATGGTCGAATTCAACCTGCCAGCCAACTCCAAGGTCGGCGTCGGCAAGACCATCAACGTCGCGAACGGCGCCAAGCGGGCCAAGACCTTCAAGATCTACCGCTGGAGCCCGGACGACGGGCAGAACCCGCGCGTCGACACCTACGTCGTCGATCTCGACAAGTTCGGGCCGATGATCCTCGACGCGATCATCTACATCAAGAACCAGGTCGACAGCACGCTGACCTTCCGCCGCTCGTGCCGCGAGGGCATCTGCGGGTCGTGCGCGATGAACATCGACGGCACGAACACGCTGGCCTGCCTGAAGGCCATCGAGGACGTGAAGGGCGACGTCGCGATCTACCCGCTGCCGCACATGCCGGTGGTGAAGGATCTCGTCCCCGACCTGAAGCACATCTACGCCCAGCTCGCCTCGATCAAGCCGTGGCTGCAAAGCCAGTCCCCGGCGCCGAGCCGCGAGCGGCTGCAGTCGCCGGAGGACCGCGCCAAGCTGGACGGCCTCTACGAGTGCATCCTGTGCTTCTGCTGCTCGACCTCCTGCCCCAGCTACTGGTGGAACGGCGACCGCTACCTCGGTCCGTCGATCCTGCTCCAGGCCTACCGCTGGATCGCCGACAGCCGCGACGAGATGACGGGCGAGCGCCTCGACAACCTCGAGGATCCGTTCCGTCTCTACCGCTGCCACACCATCATGAACTGCACCAAGGCGTGCCCCAAGGGCCTGAACCCGGCCAAGGCGATCGCCGAGATCAAGAAGCTGATGGTGGCCCGCCGCTGATCCATCCGTCAGCGACGCATCGACACGCGACGGGGCGCTCCGCGAGGAGCGCCCCGTTTGCGTTCGGGCCTGCCGCTGGCTTGCGGCTCAGCGGAAGTCCGGATCGGTCGGCTGCGATGGCGGCAGGTCGGCGCCCGGCACCGGCGGCATGGTCGTGCCCGGCCCGCCGGGATCGGGCAGGTCGGGGTTGTCGGTGATCGGGCCGTCGACGTTCGGGACATCCTCGTGCGGCCGGGGTTGGGGATTGGGAGGAGCGGCGCGCAGCGGCTGCGGACCGGGGGTCGGGGAAATCCAAGGCATCGTCGGTGTCCTCGCGAACAGACTTGGGATCACGAGAGTCAACCACGGGCGCGGCAAAGCGCTCCCCCCGGCATCGGTTGACCGGCGGCGATGAGGGGGTATCCTCTTCGAACGAGCGTCGCCAACAACGGAACACACCAAGCGAGGGAAGGAACCAATCATGGGCGGGACAACGGGTCAGGCGTGGAGCTGGGTGCGGGGCGAATGGGTGGAGGGCAATCCCCCCATCGTCGGTCCGCTGTCGCACGCGCTCTGGCTCTCCTCGGTGGTCTTCGACGGGGCGCGGGCCTTCCAGGGCGTCGCTCCCGACCTCGACCTGCATTGCGCGCGGGCGATCCGCTCGGCGCTCGCCATGGGGCTGGCGCCGATGGTGACGGCCGGCGAGATCGAGGAGCTGTGCTGGGACGGCATCCGCCGCTTCGGCAAGGACGCCGAACTCTACATCCGGCCGATGTTCTTCGCCGAGGAGGGGTTCGTCGCCCCCGATCCGGAGACCACCCGTTTCGTCCTCTCGATCTACGAGGACCCGCTGCCGCCGCCGACCGGCTTCACCGCCTGCCTGTCCTCGCGCCGCCGTCCGCCGCCCTCGATGGCGCCGACCGAGGCCAAGGCGGCCTGCCTCTACCCCAACGCCGCCCGCGCCCTGACCGAGGCGCGCAAGCGCGGTTTCCAGAACGCCATCCTGCTGGACCCCATCGGCAACGTCGCGGAGTTCGCGACCTCCAACCTGTTCATCGCCAAGGACGGGGTGGTGCGGACGCCGGTGCCGAACGGCTGCTTCCTGAACGGCATCACCCGCCAGCGCATCATCGCCCTGCTGCGGGCCGATGGCGCGGTGGTCGAGGAGTGCAGCCTGACCCCGGCCGACCTGCTGGAGGCCGACGAGGTCTTCTCGACCGGCAACCATTCCAAATGCGTGCCGGTGACCAAGGTCGAGGACCGCGCCTTCGCTCCCGGCCCTGTCTTCAAGCGGGCGCGGGCGCTCTATTGGGAATACGCCTTTCGCTGAGCGTCACGGCCCGTCGGGATCACGCCGCCCTCGCTCCGCCGGCCGCAGCGGGGGCGGTTTTCACGGTCCCGCCGGGGGCCCCGTCCCGCCTTGGTGCAGCGGAGGAAATGTTCCCTAGGAACCGGGGGCGGATGCCGGTGACGGAGGGTGGGACGTCTACTGGCTGGCCCAGATGATCCGCGCGATCCAGGCGATGTCGGCGCGCGGGATGCTGCGGTCGGGATGGGCGCGGTTGATCGACAGGAGGTCGATCTTCGTCGCGGTCTCGCGGAGCAGCTGCTTCGCCATCACCTCGCCGCCGCGCGTGCGGACGACGACCCGGTCGTTGCGGCGGATCTGCGCGCCGGGCGATACGATGATGGTGTCGCCGTCGCGGTACACCGGCTCCATGCTGTCGCCGGCGATCTCCAGCGCGTAGGCGGAGGGATCGCCGAGATCGGGGAACATCAGCTCGTCCCAGCCGCTGCCGACCGGATAGCCGGCGTCGGTGAAATAGCCCGCGTTGCCGGCCTGGGCGTAGCCGATCACCGGCACGCGCTGGAAGCTTCCCGAACCGCCGCCCTCGCCGATCAGGCTGACGAACTCCGACAGGGAGGCGCCGGTCGCGTCGAGAACCTTGGAGATGCTCTCGGTCGAGGGCCAGCGCAGCTTGCCGTCTCCGGTGGTGCGCTTGCTCTTGTTGAAGGTCGTCGGATCCAGCCCGGCACGCCGCGCCAAGCCCGACGCCGACAGTTCGTGCGTCGCCGCGAGGCGGTCGATGGCCCGCCAGATGTCCGAATGCTTCAGCATGGGACGATAATCTCATAAACGCGGGAGGCGGTCCCTAGGAACTTTTTCATATTCTCGTTGACGGAGGTGCCGGACAAGAACATAAAGCGAACGAAAACGCCACCAGACCGCGAAAAACCGTTCGGAGGATCGGTTGAGGCGCGAGTCGCAAAGGGTGGCGAAGCTTCCGCGCGCAAGCGCCCCGTCCTTCAGGGAGACGATCATGCTGTCTCGACACGCCGTGCGTTCCGCCCCGTCCCGGCACCTTTCCAACCCCTACACCGCCGACGGAACCCCCTTCGACAGCGGGGAGGAGGCGTGGTTCTGGTCGGTGCAGGCGCAGGACGCCAAAGCGGCCGGTGCCCGTGTCGTCGCCGGTTGCGGTCTGGTCCAGCGCCCCTGCGAACCGGCCGACGTGCTGCGCGTCGTCGACCGTCTCTTCCGCAACCGCCAGCTCGTCCGCGACCATCTGCATGTGCTGGTCCATTACGGCCGCCGCCTCAGCGCCCCCGACCCCGGCCGCCACCGCGAACAGCGCGCCCACGCCCTGTGGCGCGAGGCGTTCGAACGGGTCACCCCGGTGCTGCGCCAGAAGGGCATCGCGCGATGAGCCGGGCGCCGGCCCCCATGCCGGTCCCGGCTCCGGTCCCGGCCGGGGCCGGGCTGCCGAGGGCCTGGGTGGTGTTCCGTGGCGAGGCGCCGCTGTGGTGGCTGCGGGCCCTGCGGCCGGGCTTCCGCCATTGCCTCGCCCTGCTGAACGACGGGCGGCACTGGCTGGTGGTCGATCCGCTGGCGCCCTTCACCGACGTCGCGGTGCTGGATTTGCCGGCCGACCATGACCTGCCGGGCTGGTACCGCGACCGTGGCCTGACCGTGGTGGCCGCTCCGCTGCGGCGCGGCCTGGTCCGGCCGGCGCCTTGGGGGCCCTTCACCTGCGTCGAGGCGGTCAAGCGGCTGCTCGGCCTGCACGCCCCGCTGGTGCTGACGCCTTGGCAGCTGCATCGCCACCTGACCCGCCCGGTTTCCTCCGGGCCTTGAATGAAGGGACCGCCCCGATGTCCGACCACGCCGCCCAGCCCGCCGCCCAGCCCATCGCGAGGCGCCGGCGCGGAGCCGAACCTTCCGAGCCCGAGGCGCTGCTCGACCGCTACCGCGCCGCGCGCGAGCGGCGCGGCGTCTGGGAAAGCCACTGGCAGGACTGCTACGACCATGCCCTGCCCAACGGCCAGCCCTTCCGGGGCACCGGCACGCCGGGGGAACGGCGGGTCGACCGCCTGTTCGACGGCACCGCCCCCGACGCGGTGGAGCAGCTCGCCGCCAGCCTGCTGTCGGAGCTGACGCCGCCCTGGTCGCGCTGGTTCGGCTTCCAGCCCGGTCCGGCGCTGAGCGGGGCTGAACGGGACCGCGTCGCCCCGATGCTCGACCGCGCCGCCGGGATCGTCCAGGCGCACCTCGACCGTTCCAACTTCGCGGTCGAGGTGCATCAGGCCTTCCTCGACCTCGTCACTGTCGGCACCGCCAGCCTGCTGATGGAGGAGGCCGCCCCCGGCTCGCCGTCGAGCCTGCGCTTCACCGCCGTGCCGTTGGCCGAGGCGGTGCTGGAGGAGGGGCCGGACGGCCGCCTCGACGGCACCTACCGCCGCAGCGAGGCGACGCTGGCACAGATCGTCCACCGTTTCCCCGCCGCCGAGCTGCCGGAGGAGGTGCGCCGCCGCGCCGCCGCCGAGCCCGACTCCCGCTTCCCGCTGGTCGAGGCGGTGCTGCCCGACGGCACCGCCTACCGCTGGGCGGTGGTGCTGGACAGCGGTCTGGCCGACCCGTCCTGGCTGGCGCGCGGGCGCTTCGTCCAGTCGCCCTTCGTCAACTTCCGCTGGCTGAAGGCGCCGGGCGAGACCTACGGCCGCTCGCCGGTGATGAAGGCGTTGCCCGACATCAAGACCGCCAACAAGGTGGTGGAGCTGGTTCTGAAGAACGCCTCGATCGCCGTCACCGGCATCTGGCAGGCCGACGACGACGGCGTGCTGAACCCGGCGACGATCCGGCTGGTGCCGGGGACGATCATTCCGAAGGCGGTCGGCTCGGCCGGGTTGACGCCGCTCGCCAACCCCGGCCGCTTCGACGTGTCGCAGCTGGTGCTCGACGATCTGCGCGGGCGCATCCGCCATGCCTTGATGGTGGACCGGCTGGGGCCGGTCGAGCAGGCGCGGATGACCGCCACCGAGGTGATGGAGCGATCGGCCGAGATGGCCCGGCTGCTCGGCGCCACCTATGGGCGTTTGCAGGCGGAGATGCTGACGCCGCTGCTGCTGCGCGCCGTCGCCATCCTGCGCCGCCGCGGCGAGATCCCCGACATTACGGTGGACGGGCGGCTGGTCGAGCTTCAGCACCGCTCGCCCCTGGCCCAGGCCCAGGCGCAGCGCGATGTGCAGGCGACCCTGCGCTGGCTCGACACCGCCAGGCAGTTGGGGCCGGAGGCCGCCGCGACGGTCGACGCCGCCGCGACCGCCCGCTGGCTGGGCGAAGCCTTCGGCGTGCCCGCCAAGCTGATCCGCGCCGAGGACGCCGTTGCGGCGGTCGTGCCCGCCGCCGTTCCGACCCCGACCCCGACCCCGCGGCCCACGCCGGTGGAGGCGCCGCATGTCTGATCCCGCCGGCTGGGACTGGCTGGACGGCGCCGCGACGGTGTCGGGCGGCGGTGGCGACGACCCGTCGCCGAGCTTCGCCCGCTGCTTCGCCGGGCCGGACGGCATGCGGGTGCTGGCCGTGCTGCGGGCGATGACGCTCGACCGCGCGCTCGGTCCCGACGCGCCGGAGGCGGCGCTGCGCCACCTGGAGGGCCAGCGCCAGCTGGTCGCCGTGATCCTCGCCCTGACGGCGCGCGGCCGGGCGCGCTGACCCGCCCCTTCCTTACCCTTCCTGTTTTTCATCCTTCCGGGAGTATCCGATGGCCGACAATCTGCTGACCTCGCCCCTGTCCGGTTCCGAGCCGCCGCCGGTGCCCGAGAAGTTCCGTGACCCGAAGACCGGCGCCGTCCGTGTGGACGCTCTGCTGAAATCCTATCTGGAGCTGGAGCGCCGCCTGTCCGCCGCTCCGCCCGAGGTCCCGGCCCCGGCGCCCTCCGATCCGGCCTCCTTCGACCCGGCGGCGCTCGACCCGGTCCAGCTCCGCCGCGCGCTGGGGGCACCGGATGCGCCGGAGGGGTATTGCATCGCCTGCGACCATGGCCTGTTCGAACCCGACGCCGAGATCAACGGCCGCCTGTTCGAGGCCGGCTACACCCCCGCCCAGGCGCAGCTCCTCTACGACCTCGCCGCCGAGCGGATGATGCCGCTGATCCAGCGTCTCGCCGCCGAGTTCCAGGCCGAACGCGAGGTCGAGCGGCTGGTCGCCCGCTTCGGCGGCGAGGAGAAATGGCGCGAGGTGTCGCGCCAGCTCCTGGCCTGGGCGGGCCGGAATCTGCCGCCGGCGGCCGTCGAGGGGCTGTCGACCACCTATGAGGGCGTGATGGCGCTGCACGCGATGATGTCGGGAACCGAGCCGGCGGCCCTGTCGATGCCGGCCGGGCGCGCGCCGGGTGGCGACGGCGAGGCCGACCTGCGGACGCTGATGCGCGACCCCCGCTATTGGCGGGACCGCGACCCGTCGGTGATCGCCCGCGTCACCGACGGCTTCCAGCGCCTCTATCCGGGCCGGGGGTGAGTGGCCGGCCGGCGCCCTGTCCCCCCGCCACCCGCTGCCGCCAGCACGCGAGGCAAAGCGCCGCACCTCCGCTTCATGGTTGCATTGGACAGCCTGCTGGTGCGTGTGCGAAGAAAAATACGATTGCGCGTTTGAAATGAAAACGCCAACCTGCCGGCCATGCAGGAAACCGTTCGTGAAGCGAACGGTCATGGGGGGCGACGCCGAATTCGATGACGCTGCGCCGCAAGATACGATGGCTGACCTGGGTCGGCCTGATCGGCTGCCTGATGGCGGCGATCCCCGCGCTGTATCTGCTGCGTCATGGCCTGATCGCCGAGCGCGAGCGGATGACCGGGGCGCTGGTCGAATCCTCGCACACCATGCTGAGCGACCTGGACGCCGCGGTGCGGGCCGGAGCGGTCCCGCGCGACGACGCGCAGGCGCAGGCGCGGCTGGCGTTGCGGGCGCTGGCCGGCGACCCCTTCCATGTCGCGGTCTTCACCGACGGGATCGTTCCGCCGGGCTGGCCGCCGATCGAGCACGCGGTCGTCGCCCAGGTCCGTTTCGAGCCCTGGGGCTGGGCGGTGGCGGCGGCGGGCGACACCGACGACCTCGACCGCGCCTTCGCGGTCGAGGCCTTCGCCTTCGTGCTGTTCCTGTCGGCGCTGCTGGCGCTGAGCTGGCCGCTGTCGATGTTCCTCTCGCAGAACGTCGTCGGCCCGATCGAGGCGCTGTCCACCCGCATGCGCCTGCTGACCGAGGGGCGCACCGACATCGACATTCCCGGCCGCAACCGCCGCGACGAATTCGGCTCGATGGCCCGCGCCATGGAGTTCTTCCGGCGGTCCGCCGGCGCGCTGATCGAGCGCGACGCCCGGCTGGCCGGCATCATGAACAACGTCGGCGAGGCGATCCTGCTGACCGACGAGCAGGGCCGCATCGTCGAGCACAACCCGGCCGCCCTCGTTCTGTTCGGCCGGACGGTGGAGGGGCTGCACGGCCAGCCGCTGGACGCCCTGTTCATCGAGGCCGACCGGCCGCGCGTGCGGGCGCTGCTGGCGGCGGACGCGCCCGCCGGTCCGCCGGCCCGCGCCGAGGCGCTGGGAATCGAGCGCAGGGACGGGCGGGTCGACGCCTCGCTCGGCGTGTCGCCGCTGGTGGTGCAGGGGCGGCACGGCTTCGTCTGCACGCTTGCCGACATGACCCAGCGCCTGCGCCACGAGCGCGAGCTGATGCGGCTGGCCACCCGCGACCGGCTGACCGGCCTGCCCAACCGTGCCATGATCGAGACGCTGCTGGAAACGGCGGTCGGGCGCTGCCGGAGGCCGCGCCTGCTCGGCCAGCCGGAAGGCGGTCATCTCGCCGTGCTTTGTCTCGACCTGTCGCGCTTCAAGCTGGTGACCGACACGCTGGGCCACGAGGCCGGAGACGAGCTGCTGCTGGAGGTGGCGCGGCGAATCGCCGCCGCCGTCCGGCCCGCCGACACGGTCGGCCGCATCGGCACCGACGATTTCGCCATCATCCTGGAGGAGATCGCGGACGCGGAGGAGGCCGCCGGCCTCGCCGACCGCATCCTGGAGGCGTTCGACGTTCCGGTGACGCTGGTCGGCAACGAGCATTACGTCCGTCCCTCCATCGGCATCGCGCTCTACCCCGACCACACCGAGGAGCCGCACGAGCTGATCCGCGCCGCCGACACCGCGCTCTACGCCGCCAAGCGCCAGGGCGGGCGGCGTCACGCCTTCTTCCGCAAGGAACTGGCCGATCAGGCGCGGCGCCATCTGGCGCTCGACGGCGACCTGCGCTCGGCGCTCGCCAGCCGGCAGTTCCGGCTGCATTACCAGCCGAAGGTTTCGCTGGTCGATTTCTCGCTGGAGGGCTTCGAGGCGCTGCTGCGTTGGGACAAGCCGGGGCAGGGCATGATCCCCCCCGGCGAGTTCATCCCGGTGGCGGAGGAGACCGGCTTCATCGTCCCGCTCGGCGACTGGGTGCTGGACGAGGCCTGCCGCCAGCAGCGCGCCTGGCTCGACGCCGGGGTGGAGCCGGTGCCGGTGGCCGTCAACATCTCGCCCCGCCACCTGCGCCACCGCACCGCCGAGGATTTCCGCCGCATCGTCGACCGCCACCGCGTGCCGCCCGAACTGATCGAGCTGGAGATCACCGAAGGGGCGGTGATGCAGGATCTCGACCACGCGCTGTCGGTGCTGGGCGCGCTGAAGGCGATGGGCATCCGGGTGGCGGTGGATGATTTCGGCACCGGCCATTCCTCGCTCAGCTACCTGAAACGGCTGCCGATCACCACCCTGAAGATCGACCGCTCCTTCATCAACGGCGTGCCGCTGGAGCGCGAGGACACCGGCATCGTCTCCACCATCATCGCCATGGCCGACATGCTCGGGCTCGACGTGGTGGCGGAAGGGGTGGAGAAGACCGAGCAGGCCAATTTCCTGCGCCACAAGAACTGCAATCTGGTCCAGGGCTGGCTGACCGGCCGCCCGATGCCGGCCGACGCGGCGTGCGACCTGCTGGCCAAGCGGCTCAAGGAACCGGCCTGATCAGGGCGCCGGCGTGGCCGGCCCTCTGGCGCGGCGGCGCGGGGCGGCCAGTTCGGCCAGCGTGACCGGCCGGAAGTTCCAGACATCGACGCCGACGTCGATCTGGCGGGGCAGCCCCTTCAATTGGCCGTGGCTGTGGCCGTGCAGGTTCAGCGCCTTCCTGTGCATGCCGTTCCAGGTGCGGAACGGGTAGTGGCACAGCACCAGCGCGGTGCCGTCGAGGGTCAGTTCGGCGTAGTGCCGGACGCTGGCCCAGCCGGGCAGGGCCAATGTGGCGGGGCCGTCGTTGTTGCCGGCGACCAGATGCTTGACGCCGTTCAGGCCGCAAAGCCGCTCCGCCATGGCGTCGGCGGTCAGGTGCAGGGCGAAGTCGCCGAGGTGCCAGACCTCGTCATCGGGGCCGACCACGGCGTTCCAATTGGCCGCCATCGCCGCGTCCATGGCGGCGGTCGTCTCGAAGGGACGGCGGAACCGGCCGCGCGCGCCGCCATGCCCGAAATGCGTGTCGCTGGTGAAGAAGACGGTCATCGGCGGACTTCAACGCCCTGGAGCGGGCAGGGTTCCCGCTCCAGGGCGCCGCGGCCGTCGCTCAATGCTTGTGGTCGCCCGCCGCCGGGTCGAGGAAGCGGTGCATGTGGACGATGTAGTAGCGGGTGTGGGCGTCGTCGATGGTCTGCCCGGTGGCGCCACGCCACGCCTTGTAGGCTTCGTCGTAGTTCGGGAAGATGCCGACGATGTGCAGCTTGGACGGATCGACGAACTGGTCGGAATCCGGACGCACGAGTTCGCCGCCGAACACGAGGTGGAGAAGCTGTTTGTCGGGCATGGTCAGGGTCCTTCGGACAGGGGTCTCGGGGCGCCCGTTCGGGCTGATGCTTCGCACTCTCATATCCGCCGTCCGTGCGCGTCATCAAGCCTGTTGACAGGACATTCGACCTTTGCCACCACCAAACCGGCGGCTTTTTCAGGACGAGCCTCAAAAAATCCCAGGACCAGCCCCAGATGAGGGGCGCCCAAACACAGCGAGGATCGAGCGATGGCAAGTGGTCATACCGCGACTCGGGAGAAACTCACCCGCGACGTCCGGGTCTGGGACCTGCCGACCCGTCTGTTTCATTGGTCGCTGGTGCTGCTGGTGACGGTCGCGGTGGTGTCCGCGAAGATGGATATGTTGTCGATTCATATGTTGGCGGGGGAAACAATTCTGGCGCTGGTGCTCTTCCGCCTGGTCTGGGGGGTGATCGGCAGCCAGACGGCCCGCTTCGCCGATTTCGTGAAGGGGCCGCGCGCCATCCTCGCCTACCTCGCCGGATCGCGGGGCGGCGCGGCTCCGGCCACGCTGGGGCACAACCCGCTGGGCGCCCTGATGGTGGTGGCGCTGCTGCTGGCGCTGGCGGTGCAGGCCGGCAGCGGCCTGTTCACCAGCGACGACATCCTGGTCGACGGACCGCTGGTGCCGCTGGCCTCCAGCGGCGCGGTGGCGACGCTCGGCACGCTGCACCGGCTGCTCGCCGACGGCATCCTGATCCTGGTCGGGCTGCATGTGCTGGCGGTCTTGGGCTATCTGCTGGTGAAGAAGGACAACCTGATTCGTCCGATGATCACCGGCCGCAAGCGGGTCGAGGGGGCGGTCGCCGAGCCGCGCCGGGCCTCGCCGGCGCTGGCGCTCGCCATCCTGGCGGCAACGGGCGGCCTGGTCGCGCTGGTCTTGCGGGCGGTGGCCTGAGAGCGCCTTCTGGAGGTCCATCGGCGCGGTTTTGGCCATTACAGGTTGTCTGCGACAATGCGCGCCCAGCGGTTGCCGGCGGACAAGATTAGAATGGCTCCAGATTGCTCCGCTTCAACAATGACGCAGCGCCGACCCAGGATCAATCGACCCTCGCCCGGTCGAAACGCCGGAGCTTGGGTGCAGGTCGGCCGCGCCGGGGGACATCCGACCATGACACACACACTCAGGGCTCTGGCCGTAGGCACCGTGTCTGCCATCGGCGCTCTGCTGATCGCGGGGAGCGCGCTCGCCGCCGACCCGCTGATGGAGCGTGCCCGCGAACTGTTCAAACCGCTTCCCGCCTCGATCCCCGTGGTGAAGGACAACGCCGTCACCCGCGAGAAGATCGAGCTGGGCAAGATGCTGTTCTTCGAGCCGCGCCTGTCGGCCAGCGGCATCTTCTCCTGCAATTCCTGCCACAATCTGGGATTGGGCGGCGTCGACGGGCTCGAGACCTCGGTCGGTCACGGCTGGCAGAAGGGCCCGCGCAACTCGCCGACCGTGCTGAACGCGGTGCTGAACGTCGCCCAGTTCTGGGACGGCCGCGCCGAGGATCTGAAGGCCCAGGCCAAGGGGCCGATCCAGGCCGGCGTCGAGATGAACAGCACGCCCGACCGCGTGATGGCGGTGCTGACCAGCATCCCGGCCTACACCGCCAGATTCGCCGACGCCTTCCCCAACGAAAAGCAGCCGGTCACCTTCGACAACGTCGCCAAGGCGATCGAGGCGTTCGAGGCGACCCTGACCACCCCGGCCTCCCCCTTCGACCAGTTCCTGGAGGGCAAGGCCGACGCGCTGACCGACGCCCAGAAGGCCGGGCTGACCCTGTTCATGGACAAGGGCTGCTCGGCCTGCCACAACGGCGTCAACGTCGGCGGCCAGGACTACTTCCCGTTCGGCGTCGTCGAGAAGCCGGGCGCCGAGATCCTGCCGCCGGGCGACAAGGGCCGCTTCACCGTCACCAAGACGGCGGACGACGAGTATGTGTTCCGCTCGCCGACCCTGCGCAACGTGGCGCTGACCGCGCCCTACTTCCACTCCGGCAAGGTGTGGGATCTGCGTCAGGCGGTGGCGGTGATGGGCTCCAGCCAGCTCGGCGCCAAGCTGAGCGAGCAGGAGATCGACCAGATCACCGCCTTCCTGCACTCCCTGACCGGCCAGCAGCCGCGCGTCGAATACCCGCTGCTGCCGGCCAGCCTGCCGGCGACCCCGCAGCCGATGCTGCGCTGAGAAGACGCGCCGGGACGGCCCGCCTTTCTTCAAGCCACGTCATGACCGGGCTTGGCCCGGTCATCCACGGGCGCACTTGCCCGGGTGCATGGGAGGCTTGCGCGTGGATGCCCGGCTCAAGGCCGGGCATGACGGACGGGGACGGGGAGCGGGTGTCCAAGGGCGTCTCTCGACATGAAAAAAGCCCCTCTCCCGGCTGGGAGAGGGGCTTTTTCAAAACACCCGTCCGGTTCGGACGGACCCGCGATCAATCGGCGCGGTAGCGCTGGTGGCAGGCTTTGCAGGTATCGGCCAGCGCCGCGAAGGCCTGGCCGGTCGCGGCCTTGTCGCCGGTGGCGGCGGCGGCGGACAGCGCCTTGCCGGCGTTCTCGGCGTCCTTGGCCTTGGCGGTGAAGTCCGGGAAGTTGGCCCAGATGACCTCCTTGGCGCCGGTCTTGCCCTTGTCGGAGCCGGCGGGGAACAGGCTGGGAATGGTGGCGGCGAAGGCCTCGATGCGCTGTCCGACCGGGGCGACGGCGGCGACATCGCCCTTGCCCAGCGCGTCCTTGATCTCGCCCATCGCCTTCTTGTAGTCGCTGAAGCCGGCTTGGCGGGCCTTGATGACATCCTGCTGCGCCAGGGCGGCGCCGCCGGTCAGGACGAGCGCGGCGGTGGCCGCGATCACGATACGGGACAGCATGACGGTTCTTGAACCCCTCTCTCGGTGGAAGTACCCCCCCACAGGGACGTTACACATGGGGTTGTGCTTTCTGTCAAGAAAGGGCGGTTTCACGAATTTTTCCGCTTAAATCCGTTCGCGTGGCAAACAAAGCGATGCGCCGCCACGCTGCGGAATCCCGGCCGCTCGGCCTTGCAACGCCGGTGGACCGGAAGTAAGGTCCCGCGTCGCGCGCCTCCCGCGCGCGCAGGCCATCCGGCACCTTGTCACCACAGCCCTGAGGGGGCCCATCGCCATGTCGATTCTCGCGTCCCGCCTGTCCCGCATCAAGCCGTCGCCGACCATCGCCGTGACCAACAAAGCCCGCGAGCTGAAAGCGGCCGGTCGCGACGTCATCGGCCTGGGTGCCGGCGAGCCGGACTTCGACACCCCCGACAACATCAAGGCCGCCGCGATCAAGGCGATCGAGAGCGGCGACACCAAATACACCGCCGTCGACGGCACCCCCGCGCTGAAGAAGGCGATCTGCGCCAAGTTCGAGCGCGAGAACGGCCTGACCTACACGCCCGACCAGATCTCGGTCGGTGTCGGCGGCAAGCAGGTTCTGTTCAACGCCCTGATGGCGACGGTGAACCCCGGCGACGAGGTCATCATCCCGGCGCCCTACTGGGTCAGCTACCCGGACATGGTCGAGCTGGCGGAAGGCACCCCGGTGTCGGTCTCCTGCCCGGCCGAGCAGGGCTTCAAGCTCCAGCCCGCCGACCTGGAAGCCGCGATCACGCCGAAGACCAAGTGGCTGATCCTGAACTCGCCCTCGAACCCGTCGGGTGCCGCCTACACGCGCGCGGAGATGAAGGCGCTGACCGACGTGCTGGTGAAGCACCCGCATGTCTGGATCATGACCGACGACATGTACGAGCACCTGCTGTACGACGGCCTGGAGTTCGTCACCCCGGCCCAGGTCGAGCCGAAGCTGTACGACCGCACGCTGACGGTGAACGGCGTGTCGAAGTCCTACTCGATGACCGGCTGGCGCATCGGCTACGCCGGCGGCCCGAAGGAGCTGATCAAGGCGATGGGCGCGATCCAGAGCCAGTCGACCTCCAACCCGACCTCGATCAGCCAGGCCGCCGCCGTCGAGGCGCTGAACGGCCCGCAGGACTTCATCAAGGAGCGCGCGGAGGTGTTCCGCCAGCGCCGCGATCTGGTCGTGTCGATGCTGAACCAGGCGACCGGGCTGCACTGCCCGAAGCCGGAAGGCGCCTTCTACGTCTACCCGTCCTGCGCGGGCACGATCGGCAAGAAGACCCCCGAGGGCAAGGTGATCGAGACCGACGAGGATTTCGTCACCTACCTGCTGGAGGCCGAGGGCGTCGCCGTGGTCCAGGGTTCGGCCTTCGGCCTCGCCCCGCACTTCCGCATCTCCTACGCGACCTCGACGGAAGCGCTGGAGGAGGCGTGCAAGCGCATCCAGCGCGCCTGCGGCAACCTGCGGGACTGAGGTCCGGCGGCATCGCCGACGGACGGTGAAAAAGGGAAGGGCCGGCGCGCGGGCGCCGGCCCTTTTCCATTGCGGGATCCGGCCGGGCCCTCGGTCACTTCGTCGCGGTGCCCGCGCGGGCGGTTGCCTGACGCGGCGGCTTCTCCTAGCGTTGGTTGGTTGGGAAAACGATACGCAAGGGACGCTGCGATGGACGAGGTCAAGACGGCTGGCGGAGCCGAGGCGCAGGACACGCCGAAGAGGAAGCGGAAGGCGCCGAAGCTCAAGGACCTCGGACTCGGCGTGCCGGCCACCGGCGGCGAGGTGCTGCGCGACGCCAAGGAGGCCGCCGCCATCGAGGCCCACTGGCGCGATCTGGGCGACGCCAAGCCGCCGAAGGGCGGCGGGAAGCTCAAATACGTCGACGAGCTGGCCCGGTTGCAGTTCGAGCTGATCAAGCTTCAGGAGTGGGTGCGGGTCAACGGCCTGAAGGTCTGCGTGCTGTTCGAGGGGCGCGACGCCGCCGGCAAGGGCGGCGTCATCAAGCGCATCACCGAAAGCCTCAACCCGCGCGTCTGCCGGATCGTGGCGCTCGGAACGCCGACCGAGAAGGAGCGCGGGCAGTGGTACTTCCAGCGCTACGTGGCGCAGCTTCCCGCCAAGGGCGAGATCGTGCTGTTCGACCGCAGCTGGTACAACCGCGCCGGCGTCGAGCGGGTCATGGGCTTCTGCACCGACGGGGAGTACCAGGAGTTCCTGCGCGCCTGCCCGCAGTTCGAGGAGATGCTGGTCCGCTCCGGCATCATCCTGATCAAATACTGGTTCTCGGTCAGTGACGAGGAGCAGGAGAAGCGCTTCACCGAGCGGATGCGCAACCCGATCAAGCGCTGGAAGCTCAGCCCGATGGACCTCGAATCCCGCAAGCACTGGGTCGAGTATTCCAAGGCCAAGGACGCCATGCTGGAGCACACCGACAAGAAGCTGACGCCCTGGTACATCGTCGACGCCGACGACAAGAAGAAGGCGCGGCTGAACTGCATCCACCACCTGCTCCAGCAAATTCCCTACCAGGACATCGCCCCGGTGGAGCTGGAACTGCCGCCGCGGCAGGGCGACGACGGCTACAAGCGGCCGAAGAAGTCGAAGCAGAACTGGGTGCCGGAGATCTACTGAGGGCGGTTCGGTCATCCCCCCTCCGCCCCACCGGGGAGCGGGCGCAGGCGCCAAGAAGCCCTTCTCCCACAGGGGAAGAGGGGCTTTTCGGTGCCTATGCGCGGAGCGGGACCCTCACTGCGCGGCCAGCGTCTCGCGGCGGATTTCGACCGCCCGGTCGGCGGCCTTGCCGGCGACCTCCTGGAGGCGTTCGAAGACCCATTGGTAGGTGCCGACGCCGAGCGACAGCGAGCGCAGCTCGACGATCAAATCCTGCATCTCGGCCTGCGGGATCAGCGCCTTGACCTCGTCCCAGCCCGCCCAGCCCGGCCGGGAGTCGAAGCCCAGAAGCTGGCCGCGCCGGCCGGTGACCAGACGCTGGACCTTCGGCGTGAACTCGCTGGGGACCGCGATGGTGACGGTGAGGATCGGCTCCAGCAGCACCGGCTCGCAGTTCGGCAGGGCCTCGGCCATTGCCTGACGGGCCACCGTCTTGAAGGCCATGTCGGAACTGTCGACCGCGTGGAACTGCCCGCCGGTCAGCGTCACCGCGAAATCGACCACCGGGAAGCCGAGCGGTCCGCGCGCCGCCGCCTCGCGGATGCCGGCCTCGACCGCCGGGATGTACTGGCGGGGGATCGCCCCGCCGACCACGGAATCCTCGAACTGGATGCCCTCGCCGCGCGGCAGCGGACGGATCGAGA
Organism: Azospirillum agricola; assembly: GCF_017876095.1. Taxonomy (GTDB): domain Bacteria; phylum Pseudomonadota; class Alphaproteobacteria; order Azospirillales; family Azospirillaceae; genus Azospirillum; species Azospirillum agricola. The sequence goes on along the minus strand of NZ_JAGINM010000029.1, from coordinate 19,806 downwards.
CGTGGATGTCGGCGAACTGGCCGTGGCCGCCGGTCTGGCGCTTGTGGCGGGCGTGGTGGGTGGTGGGTTTGCGGATGGTCTCGCGGTAGGGCACCTGCGGCGCGTGGCCCTTGACCGCGACGTTGAACTTGCCGCGCAGCCGGTCCATGGCGATGCGCAGATGGATGTCGCCCTGGCCCCACAGCACCATCTCGCCGGTGTCGGGCGACTGCTCCAGCACCAGCGCGGGGTCCTCCTCGCCCAGCTTCTGGAGGGCGGCGGACAGCTTGACCTCGTCGTTGCGGTTCTCGGCGTGCAGCGCCAGCCCATGCACCGGCGCCGGCCGTTCCGGCCAGCCCTCCGGCGCGCCGAGATTGCCCTTCTCGGTCAGCCGGTCGCCGGTCGCCGCCTTGTCGAGCCGGCCGAGCGCCACGAGATCGCCGGCCGAGGCCTGCGGCACCTTGGTGCTCTCGTGCCCGAACAGGCGGAAGATGCCGGACACCCGCTCGCCGCCGAGCGTCATGCCGTCGGTCACGCTGCCCCGCCAGACCCGCGCGACGCTGAGCTTGCCGGCGTGGGAGCCGGTCTGCGTCTTGATCACCTGCACGGCGGTCGCGGCGCTGGCCGGCACGCCGGCGCGGGCGGCGGTGGTCTCGACCTCCGGCCCGTCGTGGCGCAGCGCCTTCAGCAGCCGCCGCACCCCGTTGTCGCTCTCCGCCGAGCCGAAGAAGACCGGGACGATCAGGTCGTCGGCCAGCTCGCGGGCCATCTTGTCGTAGATCTCGCCGCTGTCGGGGACCATGTCTTCCAGCAGCTTCTCCAGCAGCGAATCGTCGAAGTCGGCGACCGATTCCAGCAGCGACTGGCGGGCCTCCGCCTCCTGGTCCTTCACGGCGTCGGGCAGCGCCACGAGGTTGGAGGGCTTGTGCGGGTTGAACCTGTAGGCCCGCTCGCTGACCAGATCGACCAGCCCGGTGACGGCGCCCTTCTCGCGGATCGGCACCTCGCGCAGCACCAGCTTGCGGGCCGACACCGCCTGGTAGGCGGTGACGACGTCGCGCACCCGCTGGTCGCCCAGCGCGTCGATCTTGTTGATGAACAGGATGTGGGGAATGCCGCGGTCGTCGAGGAACTTGAACAGCGGGGCGAGCAGAACCGCCTTGTCGGGCGCGGCCTCCGCCACCACGACGGCGACGTCGGCGGCCATCAGCGCGTTCTGGCTCTCGCAGGCCAGCTCCACCGAGCCGGGGCAGTCGAGGATCGACCAGCGCTCGCCGAGATATTCGAAGGAGGCCACGGTCAGCTCGGTGCTCATCGACCGGGCCTTGGCCTCGGGGGAACCGTCGCCGACGGCGTTGCCGTCGCGGACGCTTCCCTTGCGGGCGATGGCGCCCGCGGCGGACAGCAGGCTTTCCAGCAGCGTCGTCTTGCCGGAGAGATAGGGGCCGACGAGCGCAGCGCAGCGTGCCGTCCGGATTTGGCTGTGGGGCATTCGCACCTCCCGAAAGTGTTTGGTGTTGATTGGTCCGGCCATGTGGACGGACGCGTCGACCGGTCGTGTCGCGCCGGGGCTGGCCGTCGGATGGGGGATGCCGGGCGCCGGCCTCGCGGTGGCCCGCTTCGTTCGAATCCCCTGGGGCGAGTCCTCTGCGTCGAGTCCTCCATGCCTGGCGTGGAGCGCAAAAGATCGGGCGGGCTTCGGGCGGCGGCGAAGGGAGGGGGCCGCCGGGCGGCCGTGTCCCGAGCCGGAGGGAACCCGCATGTCGATGATGTTCTTCCCGAATCGCGGGCCTGTCGATGGGAAAAAAGAGCGTCAAGACGTCACGCGCGGGTGGGGCCAACCCCTCACGGGTTGTGCGGCCTTGTGCCGCGTGCGATCGTGCGCGACGCTGTCCGGCGGTGCATCATCCGTCAGGATGCGTTGTCCTGATTGATTTTCCCGTGGAAGGCGGCCGGTTGCCTCGGGCGATACCGCTATTGCCGCGCTGCAACGCACTGTGACCGCAACGAAATGCGGGCGACAAAATCCGGAAACCTTCCGATAGTAAATCCCGTGGAACGATGCCCGCCTGGGATGCCGGGGTGGGCGGTCCAAACAACAAGCGCCGGGCTCGCGCCGTTCGGGGCGGGCTGCAAAACTATGGGGAAAAGCACTCATGCGCATGTGGATTCGTTTGCTGCTCGCCGGCCTGTTCGCCATCGGGATCGCCGGGGCCGCCGCCGCCCAGGACGCCAAACCCAGCCAGGAGGAGGCCAAGGCCGTCACCCTGAAGGCCGCCGACCTGATCGCCGCCAAGGGACTGGACGAGGCCGCCAGGAGCTTCAACGCCGAGGGCGAGTTCAAGCGCGGCGAGATCTACGTCAACGTCATCGACTTCACCGGCGTCTGGAAGGTCTACCCGCCGCGCCCGGCCGGGGTCGGGCAGAGCGTCATCAACGTCAAGGATCCGGACGGCCGCTTCATCGTCCAGGATGTGCTGGCCACCGCCAGGGACAAGGGCGAGGGCTGGGTCGAGTACCGCTGGCTGAACCCGGCCACCAACAGGATCGAGCCGAAGATCACCTACGTGAAGCGGGTCCCCGGCCAGGATCTCGTCGCCTACGTCGGCGTCTACAAGTAACGGCGCGACGGGGCGCCGCCGCGAACGGATCAAGCAAGGGGGTGGTGATGGGCGGTGGTGTCTTCGCGCGCCTGACCGGCGCGTCGGTGGCGGCGCGCGTGTTCGTGGCGCCGGTGGTCGGGATCGTGCTGACCGTGGTCGCGCTGGCGCTGGCCGACCGGCAGTCGGAACAGGCGATCACGGCGGTGGACGGCATCCACCGCTCCGCCGCCGAACGGCGCGAGCGGATCGACCGGCTGGTGTCCACCGCCTACGTCATCCACAGCGACGTGTCGCGCCATCTGGCGCTGTCGGGCTCGGGCATCGAGGATGCCAAGCTCCAGACGATGCGCGAGTCCATCGCCGCCAACCTGACGGCGGCGCGCGGGCTGATCGGCGATCTGCGGGGGATGCCGCTGACCGAGGCCGAGCGCGGGATGCTGGACGAGGTGACGGCGCGCGTCGGCGACTACGCCAAGGCGGTCGACGGGATGAACCAGATGGCCGCCATCGACCGGCTGATCGGCATCCCGATGATGGCCCACACCGACGACCAGTTCAACGCGCTGACCGCGCGCATCGTCGCCGTCCAGCAGGCCATCGCCCAGTCGACCGCCGAGGCGACCCAGGCGACCCGCGACGCGGCGGCCGAGGCGCGGCTTCGCTTCGCCGGGGTGATGGCGCTGCTGCTGGCCGGCATGATGGCGGGCGGGCTGGTGCTGGCCCGCTCGATCACCAGCCCGCTGCGGCGCCTGTCGCGCACCACCACCGACCTTGCCGCCGGGGAACTCGAAACGGTGGTCGAGGGCGTCTGGATGAGGAACGAGATCGGCGCCATGGCCCGCGCGCTGGAGGTCTTCCAGACCAACGCCCGCGAGGTCGGGCGGCTGACCGCCGAGCAGGCCCGCCAGAAGGCGGAGGCCGAGGAGGAGAAGCGCCGCGCCATCCACGAGTTGGCCGACCTGTTCGAGGCCCGCGTCGCCGAGGTGGTTCAGCAGGTCGGGGCCGGCGCCCATCAGGTGCGCGGCAACGCCGCCGGCATGCGGGAACGCGCCGACGGCGCCACCCGGCAGGCGGCCACCGTCGCCGCCGCCAGCCAGCAGGCCGGCATGAGCGTGCAGACCGCCGCCGCCGCGACCGAGCAGATGGCCGGGTCGATCGCCGAGATCGGCGCCCAGGTCCGCCGCTCCTTCGACATGGTGCGCGGCGCGGTGCGGGCGGTGGAGGAGACCAACGGCCACGTCGTCGGCCTGTCGGACGCGGCGGCGCGGATCGGCGAGATCGTCGGCCTCATCAACTCCATCGCGGCGCAGACCAACCTGCTGGCGCTCAACGCCACCATCGAGGCGGCGCGGGCGGGCGAGGCCGGCAAGGGATTCGCGGTCGTCGCCAGCGAGGTGAAGAACCTCGCCAACCAGACGGCGAAGGCGACGGAGGACATCGGCGCCCAGATCGCCGCCATGCAGCAGGTGACCGGGGCGGCGGTGACGGCGATCAAGGGGGTGGGGGACACGGTGGTCGGCATCGACGAGATCGTCGGCTCGATCGCCGGCGCCATGGAGCAGCAGGCCGCCGCGACCCAGGAGATCACCCGCAACGTGCAGGAGGCCGCCGCCGGCACCAGGGAGGTGTCGCAGACCATCGCCGGCGTGTCGGCCAGCGCCGGCGAGACCGGCACCGCCGCCGGCGAGGTGCTGCGCGCCGCCGAGCTGCTGGACGGTCAGGCGGTGGCGCTGAACCGCGAGGTCAAGGGCTTCATCGGGCGTTTGCGCCAGGGGTGAGCGGCGTCGGGGCGGGTTTGCCGCGGGGTGATTTGCCTCAAGGCCGATGCGTGTGCGAACTTCGGTCGCAGGCGCTTGAAACCCGCCGCCCGGGACCAAGCTGTTGTCCCGGACAACAAGAAGGATCTCAATCCATGAAGATCGACATCGGGATTTCGGACGGTGACCGCAAGGCCATCGCCGAGGGGCTGAACAAGGTTCTGGCCGACACGTTCGCGCTGTATCTGAAGACCCATTCGTTCCACTGGAACGTGACGGGTCCCATGTTCAACACCCTGCACACCATGTTCATGACGCAGTACACCGAGCTGTGGAACGCGCTGGACGAGATCGCGGAGCGCATCCGCGCGCTCGGCCATCCGGCTCCCGGCAGCTTTTCCCAGTTCGCCGAGCTGGCCTCGATCAAGGAGGAGCCCGGGGTTCCCAAGGCGAACGACATGATCCGCCAGCTCGTCGAGGGCCACGAAGCCGCCGCCCGCACCATCCGCGCCGTCTTCCCGGCCGCGGAGAAGGCGTCGGACGAGCCGACCGCCGACCTGCTGACCCAGCGTCTGCAAATCCACGAGAAGACCGCCTGGATGCTGCGCAGCCTTCTCGAATAGCCCGCGCGAGGGGCGGGGAGGCTCACGCCGGCCCGTTCCCAAGCGACCGACGCCACAGGGACGCCCTCCGCCGCCGGCCTGACCGGGCGGGGGTGGCGTCCTTGTGGCGTTTTCGCCGTTTCCGGAGGAAGCCCCCCGTGCTTCGCCTCCTCCTCCTTTCCCAACGCCCGTTCCGTGCCACGGAGTGCCCATGCCGCCCCGCCGTCTCGTCCTCGCCGCCGGTCTGGCCGTCCTCGCCCTGTCCGCCTGCCAGAGCACGCCGCCGCGCCCGGCCCCCCGGCCCATCGATTTCTCCAACTTCGGCCCGATCGTGCTGAACGCCGGCAGGGTCGACGTGGTCAACGCCTACCGTCCGCTGGGCGGCAACCATGTCGAGGACCGCTCGGCCGTGCCCCCCGCCGAGGCGGTGCGGCGCTGGGCGGCGGAGCGCCTACAGGCGGCGGGCGGACCCGGCCGCGTCAGCGTCGTCATCAAGGACGCCGGCATCGTCGAGGTGCCGCTGCCCCGGACGCAAGGGGTGAAGGGCTATTTCACCACCGACCAGGCCCAGCGCTACGACGGCCGCCTTGAGGTCGAGGTGTCGGGCGAGGCCCCGGACGCGACCGGCGCCGTCTTCCGCGGCATGACCAAGGCGACGGTCACCTACTCGACCACCGTGCCGGAGAACATCGCGCTGGCCGATCGCGAGGCGACCTTCCTCGACATCACCCGCCGCATGGTCGAGGATCTGAACGCCCGTCTGGACGCCGGCATCCGCCGCGATCTGGCGCCGATGGTCCGGCGGTAGGGCGGTAGGGCGCGCGCAGCCCACCCCACGCCCCCAAAGAAAAAGGGCCGCCCCATCGGAGCGGCCCTTTCCCTTGACACTGGCTTCGCGGGAAGCCGGCGATCAGTAACGGTAGTGGTCCGGCTTGTACGGGCCGGCGGTCGGCACGCTGATGTAGGCGGCCTGCTTCTCGGTCAGGGTGGTCAGCTTGGCGCCGATCTTGTCCAGATGCAGGCGGGCGACCTTCTCGTCCAGGTGCTTGGGCAGCACGTAGACCTTGCGCTCGTAGGCGGCGGCGTTGGTCCACAGCTCGATCTGGGCCAGCACCTGGTTGGTGAAGCTGGCGCTCATCACGAAGCTGGGATGGCCGGTGGCGCAGCCGAGATTGACCAGACGGCCCTGGGCCAGGACGATCAGGCGCTTGCCGTCGGGGAACACGACCTCGTCGACCTGCGGCTTGACCTCTTCCCACGCGTAGTTGCGCAGGGAGTCGATCTGGATCTCGCTGTCGAAGTGGCCGATGTTGCAGACGATGGCGCGGTCCTTCATCGCGCGCATGTGGTCCAGCGTGATGACGTCGACGTTGCCAGTCGCGGTGACGAAGATGTCCCCGAGCGGCGCCGCCTCGTCCATGGTGACGACCTGATAGCCTTCCATCGCGGCCTGGAGCGCGTTGATCGGGTCGATCTCCGTCACCATGACGCGGGCGCCCTGCGAGCGCAGCGAGGCGGCCGAGCCCTTGCCCACGTCGCCGTAGCCGGCGACCACGGCGACCTTGCCGGCCATCATCACGTCGGTGGCGCGCTTGATGCCGTCGACCAGCGACTCGCGGCAGCCGTAGAGGTTGTCGAACTTCGACTTGGTGACGCTGTCGTTCACGTTGATGGCCGGAACCTTCAGCGTGCCCTTCTTCATCATCTCGTACAGGCGGTGGACGCCGGTCGTCGTCTCCTCCGACAGGCCGCGGACCTCGGCCAGCATCTCCGGATACTTGTCGTGCATGATCTGGGTGACGTCGCCGCCATCGTCCAGGATCATGTTCGGGGTCCAGCCGTCAGGACCACGCAGCGTGGCCTCGATGCACTCCCAGAACTCCTCCTCCGTCTCGCCCTTCCAGGCGAAGACCGGGATGCCGGCGGCGGCGATGGCGGCGGCGGCCTGGTCCTGGGTCGAGAAGATGTTGCAGGACGACCAGCGCACGGTGGCGCCGAGCGCGGTCAGCGTCTCGATCAGCACGGCGGTCTGGATGGTCATGTGCAGGCAGCCGACGATGCGGGCCCCGGCCAGCGGCTTGGAATCGCCGAACTCCGCGCGCAGGGCCATCAGGCCGGGCATCTCGGTCTCGGCGATGTTGATTTCCTTGCGGCCCCACTGGGCGAGGCTGATGTCCTTGACCTTGTAGTCGGTGAAGTCGGCGGCGGCCATGCAGGCTCTCCTGAGGGTGGGATGGGATTGCCCAGGGTGTAGCAGCGGGCACGCCGCCACGCAAGCATAAAGATATCTTTATGTTTATGGGGTAAAGGATGCCGCCACCCGGCTCCTCCATCGGGTTTTTCCGCCGGATGCCGCCCATGAAAAAAGCGCCCCCCGAAAGGGAGGCGCCCTCTTTCAACCCGGCTGACGCCCTCACTCGTCCAACGGACGGTTCGCGGAGTGGTCGCGGAGCTGTTCGGTCTGGACGGTCTTGCTGTCCAGGCCGCGCTCGTCGGAGTGGCGCGACTTGTCGCGGTTGGAGAGCACCATGTTCTCGCCGACCACGCCCTCGGGAAGTTCGGTGGTCGCCCCCACGCCCGCGCTCTTGCCGTGCGCGCCGACACCGATGTGCTTCTTGCTGGCGTTCGCCATGATGACATCCTTTCTGCTGGGGAAACGGTTTCCTCGTGGTGGCGGGCGTTGCGCCCGCCACCCGTGCCGGACGGAGGCGGCCGTCAGGCCTGCCGGAGCCGCAGCGGGGCGTTGCCCCGGCTGCCCGGCTTGTCGACCCCGCCCTGGGGGTTCGTGTCGTTCTCGACGTCGCCTTCGATGGTGTTGGCGCCTTGCGCCTGCTCCAGCTCGTCCGGGGTGACGCCCGCCATCCGGGCGCCCTTCGACCCGCCGATCAAGGGGTTGTTCTTGAGGTCGGCGTCGGTCGGCCGCCGGGTCTTCTCGTGCTTGGTCATGAAGCGTCTCCTTGTCTGGTCCGCCGTGGGTGTGGCGTCACCCGGCGTCACTGCGGGGCGCGCGGTGCGTCCGCCGACGGGGCGCGGGAGCCGCTCTGGCCGAGCGACACCGTGGTGTCCTCGTAGCGGAATTCGGGCATGGCCCTGACCTGCTCCTCGGTGATCTGGCGGGCGATGACGCGGTCCTCGCGCTCGTCGAGCAGCGCGTAGTCGAGAGCGATCTGCTTGGCGCCGATGCCGAGCACGCCGCCGCGGTCGAGGATGACCGCCGTGGCGCTGCCCGATTGCGCATCGAGGATGACGTCGGCGACGTCGCCGAGCTTGTCGCCGTTCTCGTCGTAGACGTTCGCGCCGATCAGCTTGGCGAGGCTGGCGCCGTTCTGCGTCTGGCGGCCGTCGGTCAGGGCGTCCTTCGGCAGCATGGTGTTGGCCTGCATCCCCTGCGTCGGGCTGGCGGCGGGCCGCTCGTCGGCCGACGCGACCTTCGGCCGCTGTTCCTGGATGTGGTTCAGATGCTCTTGCAGGGTCGGCAGGGTCTGCTGGGCGAACCGCTTCAGATCGACGTCCTGGCCCTGCTCGATCTGGCGGTCGAACAGCGCGACGGCCGCGCGGTGGGCCTCGATCTGCCCCTGGACATAGGCGGAGTCGAAGGCGGCGCCCGACAGGCTCTTCAACCGGTCCAGCTTCTGCCGGTGCTCGGCGTCGGGCTGGGTCGGCAGGGTGGCCGCCTTGCGCTGCGCCAGGGCCTTCATGGCTTCGGCGGTCTTGCCATGATCCTCGGCCATGCGTTGGCCGAACGCCTTCACGTCGGCGTTCTGCGCCTTGTCGGCGGCCAGTCGCCCGGCCTGGATTTCGAACTGGTCGCTGACGGCGGCCTTTTCGAGGAACTGGCTGTCCTGCTGCGACAGCGCGGCGTGGTCCTGGGCGGGTTGGCTTTGGGCCAATCGGTCCTGCGCCGGCTTGCCGGCCGGTGCCGTTTGCTGGGCCATGCCGGCGGCGGGCATCGACAGAAGCAGGACCGCTGCGGTGGTGAGGGCAAGATGGTGTTTCATGGGTGTCCTCTCGCTTGGCGGTCTGACCCGTTCGGCGCGTGGCGGTGCCGGGGTCTTGCCTCTTCAACCGGCGGGTGGGCATGGCGTTCCGCCGCAAGGAGGGGGTTTCCCTTGCGGTCGCCTTCCGGCGCGTCGATGAGGATGGGGCGGCGGGTCGGGCATGGCCCGGACATGGAAAAGGCCGGCAACCCGTCGGGGTTCCGGCCTTTGGAGATGGTGGGCGCGACAGGGATCGAACCTGTGACCACTACGATGTCAACGTAGTGCTCTACCGCTGAGCTACGCGCCCATCCTGCCGCCGTCCGGTGCCGCGTCTGGCGACGCTCCGTTCGGCGTGGGCGGGGTTGTACCCAGATCGGGACGGGCTGGCAAGCCCTTAAAACGCTGTGGCGTCACCTTCCGGTCGGCGCGTCGGTGAGGATGCGGTGGGACGGGTCGGGCATGGCCCGGACATGGAAAAGGCCGGCAACCCGTCGGGGTTCCGGCCTTTGAGGATGGTGGGCGCGACAGGGATCGAACCTGTGACCACTACGATGTCAACGTAGTGCTCTACCGCTGAGCTACGCGCCCATCCTGCCGCCGTCCGGTGCCGCGTCTGGCGGCGCTCCGTTCGGCGTGGGCGGGGTTGTACCCAGATCGGGACGGGCTGGCAAGCTCTTTGTGTCGTTTTTTTCCGCGCAGCAGCTTTTTTCCCGAAGCGCTCTCCACGTCGCCCGCGCGGCGGTGACAGACGCCCCCCTGTCCATTACATCAGTTGCCAGCATGGACGCGCAGAACGACGCCTTCGCCGGTTCGGTGCCGGCTTTCGAGATCCTGGCTCCCACAAGCCGGGTCCTGCCGCTCGTCCTGGCCTCGCCGCACAGCGGCAGCCACTACCCCCCTGATTTCCTTGCCGCCGCCCGTCTGGACGCGCGGGCTCTGCGCAAGTCGGAGGATTGCTTCGTCGACGAGATCTTCGCCTTCGCCCCGACGCTCGGCGTGCCGATGATCCGCGCGCTGTTTCCGCGCGCCTTCCTCGACGCCAACCGCGAAGCCTACGAACTCGATCCGGAGATGTTCGCCGACCCGCTGCCGGCCTACGTCAACACCCGTTCGCCGCGCGTCGCCGCCGGGCTCGGCACCATCGCCCGCGTCGTCGCCAACGGCGAGGACATCTACAAAGGAAAGCTGCGCTTTGCCGAGGCGATGGACCGCGTCGAGCGCTACTACACCCCGTACCACACGGCCCTGCGCCGTCTGGTCGAGGAAACCCGCAGCGCCTTCGGCCACGCGCTGCTGATCGACTGCCATTCCATGCCGTCGCCGGGGGCGGGGCAGGGGGCTGGGGGGGCGGGTGGCGATCGTGGCCGCAACCGGCCTGACATCGTGCTGGGCGATTGTTACGGCAACGCCTGCGCCGCCGCCGTCATCAACGCCGCCGAGCAGTTCCTGCGCGGGATGGGCTACAAGGTCAGCCGCAACAATCCCTATGCCGGCGGCTACACCACCCGCCATTACGGGCGCCCGCGCCAGGGCATTCACGCGTTGCAGATCGAGATCGCCCGAGACCTGTACATGGACGAGGCGGCCCTGACCCGTCTGCCCTTCCTCGATGTGCTGAAGCGGCACATGGGCGAACTGGTCGACACGCTCGGGCGGCTGCCCTCGACCGGCCTCGAGCCGCGCTGACCCCGGCGTATCGCGGGGGCGCGGGGCTTGCCGCTGAGGCGGGCCTCGACGGCAGCCGCTTCTAGGATCTCGTCGAGCAGGGCTACGACCCCGCCTTCGCCTTCTACGTCCAGGGGCTGACGCTGGTGTCCCTGTTCGCCGAGGCGATCTCCGCCATGCCCGAGGCGAAGGGGTACGCCAAGGCTGTGGCGAAGGCGGAGGACGAGCATGTGTCGGACGGGCCGCCGATCAGCCCCCTGACGACGAGCTGTTTCAACATGTGGGCCTTCTTCGACCTCCAGTTCGGGGCCAGCCGGGAAACATCTACGACGCCACCCCCCGGTATGAACTCGTCGCCGACATGGGCGAGGGCGGCGACTCCCTCAGCGTCGGGAAGACGACGGTGGCCCAGGCGTTCCCGAAGGCCGGGAAGGCGATGACGTTCCTGTTCGACTATGGGGACGAGTGGCGGTTCCGGGTCGAGGTCCTGGCCCTCGGCGAGCGGGAACCACGCAAACGCTACCCGAGGGTGGTCGCGTCGGTCGGCAAGGCCCCGTCCCAGTACCCGGACCCCGACGAGGATTTCGACGAAGAGGACTGAGCCGGCCACCGTGCCGCAGTCCCGCTTCCGGTCAATGCCGTTGCCTGCCGCACCCGGTCTGATAGGGTGCCGCCGAGTTGCACACTTTTGAAGAGACGTTGGGCTCGCGATGGCCGTTCTGACCCTGGACCAGCTTGAATCCCACCTGTGGAAAGCCGCCGATATCCTGCGGGGGTCCATCGATTCGTCGGACTACAAGCACTACATCTTTGGGTTGCTGTTCTACAAGCGGCTCTGCGACGTGTGGGAGGAGGAGTACGAGGAGCGGATGGCCAAGTACGGCGACGCCGCTCTGGCCGCCGACCCGGACGAGCACCGCTTCCACATCCCCGAGGGGCATTTTTGGAAGGACATAACGGATCGGTCCACCGATATCGGCACACACCTGAATGAAGCATTCCGAGCCATCGAAGACACCAATCACCGGCTACGGGGCGTCTTTCAAGATGTAGACTTCAACTATAAGGAGCGATTTCCCGACGCAATCCTCGAAAAGCTTCTTCAGCACTTTGACAAGCTTCCTCTCCGCAACGCCGATGTGGAGCCGGACATTCTGGGGCAGGCCTACGAATACCTCATCGCCAAGTTCGCCGACGATTCCGGCAAGAAGGGCGGGGAGTTCTACACCCCCAAGATGGTCGTGCGGCTGCTGGTGGAGTGTCTGCGACCCGAAGGGGGCATGTCGATCTACGACCCCACCTGCGGGTCCGGCGGCATGCTGCTGGAGGCCGTCCACCACCTGGAACGGCAAGGCAAGAACGCTCGGAGCCTGTCGCTGTTCGGACAGGAACGGAATTTGAACACCTGGGCCATCGCCCAGATGAACCTGTTCCTGCACGACATCCAGGACTTCGACATTGCACGCGGCGACACGTTGCTGGACCCGAAACATCTGACCGGCGACGGCACCAAGGCGATCCGTACCTTTGACCGGGTGCTGGCGAACCCGCCCTTCTCCTTGAAAGACTGGGGACATGAGATCTGGAGCAAGGGCGACAGGTTCGGCCGCGACCGCTACGGCTGCCCGCCCAAGTCCTACGGCGACCTCGCCTTCGTTCAGCACATGATCGCCAGCCTGAAGCAGGACGGCATCCTGGGGGTGGTCCTGCCCCACGGTATCCTGTTCCGTGGCGGGGCGGAGGGCCGCATCCGCGAGTGCCTGTTGAAGGACGACCTGATCGAGGCGGTGATCGGTCTCGCCCCCAACCTGTTCTTTGGGGCCGGCATCCCAGCCTGCATTCTGATCGTCCGCAAGTCCAAGCCGAAGGAACGCAAGGGCCGTACGTTGTTTGTGCATGCGGCGGAAGAGTTTATTCCGGGAAAGAAGCAGAACTCTCTGTCTGACAAAAACGTCAATCGGATTGCAGCAGCGTATCACGCATTCAAGAACCAAGAGAAAATTGCTTACGTTGCGGACATTGAAGAAATCAAGGGCAAAGATTTTAACTTGAATATAACTAGATACGTTGATCTTGGTGTGGACGAGGACGAGATCGACTTGGCCGCAGAGATCAGAAATTTGAACGAGCTACAGGCCAATCGGAACGAGGCGGAAGCAACTCTAGGCCGTCTGCTTGCGGAGCTTGGTTATGGCTCGTAGTGCAATTTACCCACCCAGCGTTCAGCCGGGAATACCACGCCTCATTTTTCCGCCGAAAGGCTGGCATACCGTCACTTTTTCTGACTTGTTCGAGGTCGTAGAGCGGCCCGCTACTCTTGATGACTCCAAGGAGTACCAGCTAATCACTGCCAAGCGGTCACGCGGCGGTATTGTTCCTCGTGAGCGGTTGCGGGGAAGAGATATTCTCACGAAAACGCAGTTCTACGTATCCGAAGGGGATTTTCTGATCTCCAACCGCCAGATCATCCATGGCGGCTGCGGCATTGTGCCTCCTGCCTTGGATGGAGCTATCGTGTCGAATGAATACACAGTGCTCCGCCCGAGACCGATCTTGTGTCCTGACTTCCTATTGTATCTCCCGCATTCCATTTACTTCCAGCAAACCTGCTTCCATGCAAGTGTCGGCGTTGATGTCGAGAAGATGGTTTTTGATGTTAGCCAATGGTTAGCATTTAAGATTCACCTACCCCCCGTATTTGAGCAAGATTCTATTGCGGAGCTTCTTCTGGGAGTAGATGACGCAATTCAGGCGACGCTGGCGGTTGTCGAGCAGACCCGCAAGATTAAGCTGGGCGTCCTCAATCGCCTACTGACCAAAGGCATAGGGCACAGCTGCTTCAAGCAAACTGAGATCGGGGAAATGCCCAAGGCGTGGAAGGTCGCAACCGTCTCTGACGTGTTGATAGATTCCCGCTACGGGTTGAATACACCTCTGACCTCAGAGCCGCTCGGGGTGCCTGTGCTCCGCATGGGCAATATCGTGGATCATGCACTTGATTTCGCGAGCCTGAAGTACGCAGAACTGACAAATGCGGACGTTGAAAAATACTCTATTAGTATAGGGGATATTCTGTTCAACCGTACCAACAGTAGAGAGTTGGTCGGCAAGTTGGCAATTGCTAATGAGGACCTCAATGCATCTTTTGCCAGCTACATCATTCGACTTCGCACGGAACGTTCTGTATGCAACCCTTGGTTCCTGCACACGGTTCTCTCCTCGCCCACCTATCAGGACTTTCTTCGGAGCATCGCAACACCTGGAGCGAGTCAGGCCAACATCAACGCGAATAAACTGGGCAAGGTTATGGTCCCGTTGCCGCCGGTTGCAGAACAGAACGAGATAGTCGCGAATCTAAAGGCTTTCGACGGAGTGGTTTCCGCGTCTACCGCCCGCATGTCTACCCTACAGAGGATCAAATCCGCTCTCCTTTCCGACCTTCTGACCGGCCGGAAGCGGGTCTCCGCCGACGCCTTATCCCTCGCTTTATAACTAACGGCCACAGGGAGCAGCACCGTGGCCCAGGGCATGGAATGGCACCTCGCCGAACGACCCACCATCGCCGGCCTCGAGGCCATGGGCTACCGCTTCGTCCCGCCGGAGGAACATGCCGCCCTGCGGGACGGCGAGAATCAGGTGCTGTTCCGTCCCCACCTGATCGAGGCCATCCAGCGGATCAATGGCGTCTCCCTGACCGACGCCCAGGCCGCCTACGCCGACCTCGTGTCGGTCACCGACAACGAAATGTGGCTCAAAAAGCTCCGCGGCGACTTCAGCCGGTCGGTGCAGGGGGAGGCGACGCGGCGGACCCTGCGGGTGGTCGATTTCGCCAACCCGGCCAACAACCGGCTGACCGTCACCCACCAGTTCCGCGTCAAGGCGGAACGGACACGCATCCCCGACGTGGTGGTCCACCTGAACGGCATCCCGGTGGTGGTGATCGAGTGCAAGAGTCCGATCAACCACAAGGACAAGACCGGCGAGGCGTTCGACCAGATCCGGCAGTATGAGCGGGACATCCCCCGGCTGTTCCTGTCCAACGTCTTCAACATCGTCACCGACGGCACCAACTGCCTCTACGGCTCCACCGGCAGCCCGTCGAAGTTCTTCGCGGCGTGGCGGGACCCGTGGCCCCGCCGGGAGTCCGACTTCACCGACGCGTTGTCCAAGGGGCTGTGGTGCCTGCTGGAGCCGTCCCGCCTGCTCGACCTGATCGCCCACTTCGTGGTGTTCGAGAAGACCGAGGAGGGCGTCGTCAAAAAGATGTGCCGCTACCAGCAGTTTCGGGCGGTCAACAAGATCGTCGAGCGGGTGGTGGAGAACCGGCACCGCCGGGGGCTGGTCTGGCACACCCAGGGGTCGGGCAAGTCGCTGACCATGGTCTTCGCCGCCCTGAAGCTGAAGACCCACCGGACGGTGGAGTCGCCCGAACTGACCAATCCCAACATCCTGGTGCTGACCGACCGGGTGGACCTGCACACCCAGATCAGCGGCACCTTCACCGCCTGCGGCCTGCCGAACCCTACGCCGGTCGAGAGCATCCGCGATCTGCGGACCCTGATGGACGGCCGGACCGACGGGTTGATGGCCCTCTCGACCATCTTCAAGTTCCAAGGGTCGGAAGATCCGGTGGCGAACTCAGCCACCTGGATCGTCATGGTGGACGAGGCCCACCGTACCCAGGAAAAGGATCTCGGGGCCTTTTTGCGGAAGACGCTGCCCGACGCCCGCTTCTTCGGCTTCACCGGCACGCCGATCAAGAAGGACGACAAGGACACCTACGCCAACTTCGGCGTGGTCGGCGAAGGCTATCTCGACAAGTACGGCATTGACGACGCCGTGGCCGACGGGGCGACGGTGCCGATCTACTACACCGGCCGCAAGACCGACTGGCATATCGACGAGGCCAAGATCGACATCTTGTTCGACCAGTGGTTCGCCGACCTGCCCGACGACAAGCTCGCCGAACTGAAGAAGCGGGGCGTGACGGTCGCCGATCTGGTCAAGCACCCGAAGCGGATCGCCCTGATCGCCTACGACATCTGGACCCACTTCAAGGAATACGCCCGCCCCGACGGCTTCAAGGCCCAGGTCGTCGCCTTCGACCGCGAGGCGGTCATCCTCTACAAGCGGGCCTTGGATGCGGTCATCGCCGCCGATCTGGTGGCCGAGGGCATGCCCGCCGAGGATGCCCAGGCGATGGCGGCGGCCATGTCGGCCTGCGTCTACTCGTCATCGCAGGAGGACGGGAAGCCGAGCGAGGACGACTACACCCAGTCGATCCGCGACGGTCTCGTCGCCCACTACCTGGACGACAAGGCCGAGATCGATGTGAAGAAGGCGTTCGGCAAGAAGGGCGTCCGACCGGATTTCCTGATCGTCTGCGACAAGCTGCTGACCGGGTTCGACGCCCCTGTCGAGTCCGTCATGTATCTCGACAAGCCGCTGAAGGAGCACGGCCTGCTCCAGGCCATCGCCCGCACCAACCGGGTCGCCGACGCCCGCAAGCGGAACGGGCTGATCGTCGATTACATCGGCGTGTCGGCCCATCTCGATAGGGCTCTGGCCTCCTACCGGGCCGACGATGTCCGCAACGCCATGCGGGACCTCGACGACCTCCGCAACCAGCTTCGGGCCGCCCACGCCGCCGTGCTCCACATGATGAAGGGGGTGAAGCGGGCCGGTGGGCGACTGGACAAGGACAGCCTGAAGGCCGAGTTCGACCAGCTTGTCGCCCGGCTGAAACCCGACGAGAAACTGTGGATCGACTTCCGCAAGGCGGCCCGCGAGTTCATCGGCCTGTACGAGGCCGTCAGCCCGGACCCCTGCGTGCTGGAGTTCACCGCCGACCTGAAATGGGTGGCCCTGTTCCTCCAGTACGCCACCCAGGCCATCGAGAAGCGGGAGGCGTTCGACCAGCGGTCCTACAGCCGCAAGATCCGCGACATGCTGGAACGCCACCTCGACGCCACCGGGCTGAGCGTGACGGTGAAGCTCCGCCACATCACCGACCCGGAATTCTGGGAGGACTTCAAGGTCGAGGGCAAGACGGAGGACGATCTCAAGACGGCGGCGATCCGCAAGACCACCGAACTCCGCAAGGTCGTCTATGAGAGGCTGGGTCAGAACGCCCACCAATACGGCAAATTCTCCGACCGGCTGCGGGAGTTGCTGGAGAAGCTGGAGGGTGCCCAGCTTTCCTGGGCCGACACGCTGAAGATGGCGGAGGACCTCGCCAAGGACCTGGAGGCCGAGGCGGCCGCCCACGAGGACGCCGGTATGTCGCAGGGGGCTTACGGTATCCTCCAGGTCCTTCTGGCCTTCGACGCCGGGGATGGAGCGGACGGGCTGGCGGAGCGGATCGCCGCCCTTTACGAGGATGATGCGACCGCCCCGCGGCTGTGGCAGGAGAAGGAGGGGCTGCGGAGGTCGCTGCGACAGCAGGTCCGCGGCTTGGCCCACGAATTCGGCCTGGGGAACCTCAAGGAGGTCTCCGAGCAGGTCGAGGAATTCGCCCTCAAGCAGTTCGCCAAGGTCTGATCCCATGCCCCTGCTGACGGTCGGCAGCGTCGAGATTCCATATGTCCTGCGTCGCTCCGACTCGGCGACGCGGGCACGTATCACTGTCACCCCGGATAGCGTCGAGGTGGTCGTGCCCACCGCCGCCACCGAGGACGAAATTGCCGGCGTGCTCCACCGCCGCCGGGCTTGGCTGTACGAGCAGACCCGCCACATGGCCGAGCGGATGGCCCGCTCCAACGCTGTCCGACGGTTCGTCAGCGGGGCCAAGATCCCCTACCGTGGCCGGCTCATGCGGCTGCGGGTGGAGCCATGCGACGACACGCTGGTGAGCGTCGCCTACCGCAACGGCTTCCTGGTCGGTTGCCCGCGGTCCGTGGCTCCCACCTCCCACGACGACCTGATCGAATCGGCGTTGCGGTTGTGGCTGAGGAAACGGCTCCGCCAGGATGTCGCCGACCTTGTCCGCCGGCACGGCGAGCCGAACGGGCTGAAGCCCAAGGATGTCCGGGTCAAGGACCAGAAGCATGTCTGGGGAAGCTGCGGGATCGACCGCGTCGTGAACCTGAACTGGCAGTTGGTCTTCGCACCCCGGACGGTACTGGAATACGCGGTGGTCCATGAACTCTGCCACCTGCGGCACCGCACCCACGACCGGTTCTTCTGGGGGCTGGTCGGAACCATCCTGCCGGACTGGGAGGCCCGGAAGGCGTGGCTGGACCAGAACGAACATTTCCTGACGTTGCGACGCGTGGAGCCGACCTGATGGCCATTCCTAACCATCAAATGTTGACATGGCGATCTTCCAAAGCAATGAATGCAGATGCCATGTCAACACCATAGGCGGCTCTTTCGTTGGTCATGCCTTCCGGTACGAACCAATAAAATTGACGTTCATACCGTATCTTCCTAGCCAATTTTCCTCCTCAACAAGAATATCATCGCCGTCAAACTTCAGGAGAATGGAGTAAGTTTCGGACCCATTATATTCGTGGTGTTCAATAGTGCCCTTATTATTCATTTCCCCTAGTATGCTCATGTCGCCCATGTTGGGGCCATACTCTCGATGCGTGCCCCAAAGGGCAAATCCGCTTATATGATACCGGGGGCATCCATCGGGGCCATCTGGCACCGGTGTAACAGTGATTTCTGCACTGTCTACATCTGTGCCAATCCTAATGAATTGGCCAGCATAGGGGTCCTCCGGAGGCAATGTCACGTTCCCGAAGTGGACCGGAACAGAAAATGCTTTTCCTACGTGCTCATAGAGTTCCTTCCGGAAGTACTTCACCTCGTCAATCGTTAAGTTTTTTCTTTGCCTTGTCGTGCTATCGTACTCATCGTGGTGTTCGAGGCAGAGGTAGCAAAGGTTTTCTAAAGAGCTATTGCTGTTTTTTTGGTCAAGATGAGCTATTTGACCGGCCTTCAGAGAGGTGTCTCGGTTTAGGCCGTAGCATATACAACACCGCCTCCTGGATTTAACCAAGACTTCTGACTGCGTTCTTGCTGGAATTGCCTTTCTGGTCATAGATACTGCGTCCATAATTTAATATTACAGCGATGTCTGTCTACTATAGCGTAGTACCGCGAGCCAATCTATTGGATTGAACAGATGATCAGGTGGCCAAGCTCCAGTTCCGGGTAGTTGACCTTGGAAATGGCCTCCAGAAGGGTCGATGCCCGGAACCCCCGGCCGTAGAACTCGGCACTTTCCGAGCCCATGTCGCCGTTGTCGCCGGCCCAACCGCCAAGGGCCAGGGCAAGCTCACGGTCAACCCGAGCCTCTCGGAGAGCATCGCGGAAATTGTGGCGGAAGCTATGGAAGCAAGTCCGTCCTGCCGACGCCCCCGCCTTCTGGAGGAACCGCCGGAACCACTTCGAGAATACGTCCGAATAATATCCGGTTTTTGCCGGAAGTAGTTCCGGAAACAGTTTGGCGTTCCTCTTCCGCCGCTGTTCGCTGACGTACTCCTCGAATCCCGACGCGAGCAGCGTTGGATGGACCGGGATGACCCGCTCGCTGCTGCCGGTCTTGAGCCGCTTGTCGTTGGTCCCCTTGATCGCTTCGGTTGTGACGACGAAGCACAGGGTGCCGTCGATCACCCGGACATCCTCCGTGTTCATCTGGCAGATCTCGTTGAGCCGCATGCCCGAAAACAAGCCGATCAAAGGCACCCAGAAGCGTCCCCGACGGGGACGGGCGTCTCCCGGCTTGGCGTAGCCGTAGTCGTCGTCTTGGCAACCGGTGTAGAGCGGGGCGGTGAAGATGCCTTGAAGCTGCTTCGGGGTGAACGGCTGCCGCTTGTCCTTGCGGTTCGTGGTGTCCACCACGCCAAGCCCCTTCGCAGGATTCCGGTCGATGAGCCCTTCGTTGACCGCCCAGGTCATGAGGGAGGACAGCTTGTTCATATATCCGTTCACCGTCGCTGGGCTGAGGCTGGATGCCTTTCCAGCGTCGCGGGCTTTTTGAGCAATTTCGCGGGCCGTCAACTTGGGAAACCGTTTGGTCGAGTTTGGCGGCAGCCATCGGAGGGTATCCATGATCTCGCGACAGGTCTCCCGGCCGATGTCAGAAACCGGCGTTTCCTGGCCGATGATCTCGATCAGTGTGCATCGGCTTGCAACACTGGGCCAGTTTCAGGGGTGATCGGCGTCCAATAACCAGCCACCTCTGATCTGGCAGACTACCACCCTGGGTTTG
>NZ_JAGINM010000028.1 GCF_017876095.1 Azospirillum agricola | reverse complement strand
GCCCAAGGCACTGTACGAAACCATCTACTGCGCCCGCGGCCAGATGGAGAACCGGATCAAGGCGCACAAGCTGCACCTCGCCTCCGACCGGACCTCGTGCAGCAAGGCCACGGCCAACCAGTTCCGCCTGCTGATTCACACCGCCGCCTACTGGCTTATGCACACCTTGCGCGGCTTGGCGCCGAAGGCGTCGTTCTGGCGTGACGCCCAGTTCGACACCCTGCGTCTCGGGCTCATCAAGGTCGCTGGGCGCGTCACCGAGATGGTGACCCGCATCAAGGTCTCCCTCCCGTCCAGCTTCCCCTACCAGGAAAGCCTTGCGATGCTGGCCGCCCGCGCCGCCAAGCTGCCGCCGTGATTGCCGGGGCGACGGGCCCCCGAACAAACCCGTCCCCGCAACCCTCCAACCCCGTCATGTCGCGCTCCTGGCGCCACCCATTGACGCGCCCCCGTCGGCCCGGTCAGAGCGCTCATGAATGATCCGGGGTAGTGAACGAGGAAAAGTTCGATTTGCCGGTCCTGCCAACCCCACAGTCCCGAACAATCGCCGTCGCCCGGACACGCGGCCGGTTTGCCGTTCAGGACGGTTCGACCGTCGTCCGCCGCCAGCAACTGGAAGGAGACGGCGGTGATCCGCCTGTCCTCGTCGGGAGCGGCGACGACCAATTGGAAAGGGACCACCTCGTTGCCCATCCCGAACAGATGGACGCCGTCGTCGCACCAGAGGTCGGCGCGCGACGCGCAAGGCTTGGGTCTTCTGGTCGGCCGGTCCTCCCCGTTCACGTCGTCCTGGAGCACCTTGTCCTCGCCGTAGGTCGCCCACACCCGCACAGGACCGGCCTGCGCCACGGCGGACAAGAGGCACAACGCAACGGCCATGGAAGCCATCAAGCGCATGTCAGGTCATCTCCCTGTCAAGTGTCTGTCGGGGAACCCATCCGCTTCGCCAAGCCGCGCCGGTCCGTCGCACCAAGGCGGGAGGCGATCATTGCAGGCGCGGCGGCGAAGGGCCGCAGGGTGGCGACCATGATGCGGGAGAATATCTCCGACATCCATCCCGCAAATAGTGTGGTCTGAAGAATGAAGATGCCAATGTGGCGAGCGCAAGCAGCGAGATGGCTTCAGGCGGCCATGTGACATTGCGTCGTATCTCGCCGGCAGTCGCCCCCCAGCGTCACGAAAGAGCCGGGCGCGTTCGACACCGCGTTGGGAACGCGCCTCACCCCGGTGGATCCGCCAGACCGGCCGTCATGGGATAATCAGGTGGCGACCACGGCTTCGATATCGATGCCGACCATTGCCGAGCCTCAACGCCGAGTTGTGTGAGCCAACGCGCCGGGAATTGGCAAACCTTCAGCATGTGTAGGCGGATAGGTCCGGTTTGAACCGCCCCATCTTTCCACGTGTCGCTTTCTCCTGAAAAATTTCATTGAAAGCCTTCAGCGTCAAATGAGCCCAACCTGAACGTTCATAGTGGTAAATGACGTTATAAAAGCATATAAGTTCAACAGGTTACAGGCATGAAAGATTTGATCTGCAAATTCTGGTGCGAGGCTGTGAATTGGCCGGGATTCTGACATCAATCGGCACGGGAATGCCCTGTTTGGGAATAAGGCGTTCTCCAGGCACACGCTGTTTCGCACCCGGTCAAGGATCCAACTGCCCCACGCCGCTCGGAATCAGCCCAGCATACGGCCGCTTTTCTTCCATATTTTCCAAGCGATGACGCCTCCTGCAAAGCAATTGCCATGGAAAGATTCGAAATATCTGAAAGATGCGAAAGATTTTGCCGTTGGCACTGACTTTAATCGATGTTGATTTTATGATATTTGCCACAGGATGATGCCGCGAGAGCAGCGCCTGTTCGGACGATGACGAGTTGGCGCCCGGGAGATTGAGAAGCCGTGGGATCCTTGACCGAAGGCGGGTCTGAACACCGAGCCGAGATCAATACCGGGAAGCCACGACCACAAAATGCCGGACCAGGTGATGGAAGGTTTCGCAGGGTGTGGCGGGGGATGACGCAGGATCTCCGCCAAGCGGTCAGGGCAGGCCGCCTGCTGTCGTGTGTTCCGGCTTTGCTGATCCTGCTGTTCGCCGGTGCGGCGGGCGCGTCCCCCGTCCTGGTCGACGGGAGCAGGCGGGTGGATTTGGCGTTCGACGGGGTGCTGAACGATCCCGGCTCCCGAACGACCGTTGCCGACATCCGCGTTGACCCCACGCTGTTCGCCGGCTCCAACCCCTGGTCGGGCCGTGTCAGCCTGGGCTTCACCGCCGACGCGGTGTGGCTGCGCTCCGAGATCGTCGTTCTGCCGGCCGCCGCCGGCCGCTATGTCCTGGTGCTCGACATCCCGAACTTCGAGCGGCTGGAGGTGTGGGGGTCGTGGGTGGAGGCGCCGGTCGCCGTCATGGGCGATGACCATGTCACGGAGCCTTTGCGGGCTTGGCGGCATACGGCGACGTTCGACCTGCCGGCCGGCCGCCACACGCTGTGGTTCCGCGCCATCACCAGTGGTCCCATCGCGGTGCCGCTCGCCCTGTGGCAGCCCGATGCCCTCGCCGTCGCCGAGCAGCCCAGGATCTATGCGCACACGATCCTGACGGCGGTCGCCGCCCTGCTCGGCCTGGGGGCGCTGCTGCTGGCGGCGGTGATGCCCAGCCTGCCGATGCTGCTGTACGCCGGTTCGGCGCTGGCCTCCACCGCCCACATCATGGCGATGAACGGGTTGGACAAGCTGATGTGGGGCGGGCATCTGCCGATCGGCACCAACAACCCCTTCGTCTGGCTGGTCGGCTCCGGACTCTTCGGGATCGCCTTCCTGTTCTCCATGCTGCCCTTGCGACGCCATCCCCGCTGGGTGGTGCCGGTGGCGGGGGTGCCGGTCCTCCTCGGGCTGATCCTGCTGGTGACCTATAATGTTTTCCTCCCGGAAGGGGATTACACGTTCAATCTGTTCGGCCCCCGCAATCTGGCGCTGCTGATCCTGGCGACCGGCGTGGTCGCCAGCGTCCAGTCCCGGTTGATGGGGCACCGGCCGGCGGGCTACATGATCTTCGGCTGGCTGGCGCTGGTGGCCGGCAACGTCGTGGCGGCGCTGCGCAACGCCGGCGCCCTGCCTTTCACCGGATTCGCCTATTTCCTGCCGGTCTACGCGCCCATCGTGGAGATGCTGTTCTTCGCCGCGATGCTGGCGGCGCAGTTGCGCCTGCTGCGGATCGAAAAGGACGAGGCGCAGCGGGCCCTGGTCGTCGCCCTGCGCCGCAACGAGGAGGAACTGGCCGAGCGGGTGGCGGCCCGCACGGCGGATGTCGACCGGGCCAACGCCCTGCTGAGCGCCCGCGAGGCGCAGCTCCGCCAGATCCTGGAGGCGGCGCCGATGCCGATCGTCGTGTTCCAGACGGCCCGCTCGATTCCCCTCTACACCAACCGCCGGATGCGGGAGCTGCTGGTCGGCGGGGAAAACGAGGCCATGCCGGACATCCGGACCATCTATCAGGTCCCGGAGGACGGCGACCGGCTGGCCGCCGCGCTGGACCGCGACGGCTTCGTCGAGAACGCCGAGGTCGCGATGCGGGACGGCGCCGGCAACCAGTTCTGGGCGTTGGCGTCGATGGTCGCCATCGATTACCGCGGCCAGCCGGCGTCGCTGCTGGCCATCAACGACATCAGCCGGCGCCGGCAGCTCGAACAGGAACTGGTCAAGGCGAAGGAGATGGCGGAGGCCGCCGCCGGGCTGGAGCGGGCGGCGCGCGACGCGCAGCGCCAGTTCCTCGCCATGGTCAGCCACGAGTTCCGCACCCCGCTGGCGGTCATCAGCACGGCCACCCAGTTCCTGCAGCTGGAGGCCGAAGCGGACCCGGCGCGCGAACCGCGGCTGGCCCGCATCCGGCGGGCCGTCAGCCATATGAACGGGATGATCGACGCCTGCCTGCTCGACGACCGGATCGAGGGCGCCGGCCTGCTGCTGCGCACCAGCCTGCTCGATCCGGTCTTCCTGGTGTGCAAGGCCGTCGACGCGGCGAAGGCGGCGGCCCCCCAGCACGTCTTCACGACCGTCACCGAAACCCTCCCGAAGACGGCCGGCGACGGGCAGCTTCTCGGCATGGCCCTGTCCAACCTGATGGAGAACGCGGTCAAGTACTCCCCGCCGGGCAGCGCCATCGAGGTCACGCTGAAGCGGAGCGGGGACGACGCGGTGGTCACGGTCGCCGACCGGGGACAGGGCGTTCCGGCCGATGAATGCGGCCGCGTCTTCGAGAAATACTACCGCTGTTCCAACGTGGAGGGGGTGCCGGGAGCCGGACTCGGGCTTTACCTGACCCGCCACATCGTGACGGCCCATGGCGGCACGGTCGGCATCAGGAACAGGCCCGAGGGCGGCGCCGTGTTCACCATCCGCCTGCCGTTGCAGAGCATGATCGAAGCGGACGACCGTGCCGTTCCCCTCCTCGAAAGCGGGCTGGATGGCCCGGCCTGGAACGGTGCGGCATGACGGACGGGAAGAACGGAGAGATGACGATGATTCCGGACGTGCTGATCGTGGAGGATCATGCGGACCTGTGCGAGGAGGTCGTCGCCTATCTTCAGGCGCGCGGCATGACGGTGCGGGCCGCCGCGAACGGCCGTGCGATGGACGAGGCGCTGGCGGTCCGGCAACCCGACGTGATCCTGCTCGACCTCGGGCTGCCGAAGGAGGACGGCGTGCTGATCGCGCGACGGCTGATGGCCGCCGGCAGAACCGGGATCATCATGATCACCGCACGCGGCCGGGTCGAGGACCGCATCCTCGGCCTGAACGCCGGGGCGGACATCTATCTGACCAAGCCGCTGGACATGCGCGAGCTGGAAGCCGCCATCGGCTCGGTCATGCGCCGCTGGGCGGGAGCGCGGGAACAGGCGGATGCCTCCGCCCCCGTCCGCTCCTGGCAGTTGGACACCGCGCGCTGGCGGTTGGTTGCGCCCGGAGGCGGCGGGGTTTCCCTCAGCGGAGCGGAGTTCCGTCTGCTGTCGCTGTTCTTCGAGACGCCGGACGCCGTCGTCGACCGCCAGACGCTGGCCGACCATCTGGAGATGGACCCCCGCGGCCTGGATCTCCTGATGCATCGCCTGCGGCGGAAGGTCGAGCTGGAGACGGGCGAAGTGCTGCCGCTGCGCACGGTGCGCGGCCGCGGCTACGCCTTCGTGGTGCCGGTTCAAATCTGACGATCACGGCGGCAGGCCGCGCCGTGACCGGGACCGGCGGCGGTTCGTCGACCGGCCGGGCAACCCGACACCCCGGCCCGGATGTCCGGATCCCCCCGTCGCCGTCGGCTTGTCCGTGTCGATGGTCGGATGGAACGCCGGGAATCACAAAATTCGAAAGGCTCCCTGACCACCGTGCATCGCGGGCACCAGGAAGATCAGAATACAGATTTTGCGAATTACTCAGCTCCATAGACAACCCCACAATAAAATCTTAATGAAAGATTGGAAACATAAGAAAGATTCGAAAGATATGACAGGCTTTACTTCCAGTGATGTTTGATTTAATTGGTGATATGACCTTGAGCGCTGTTGTATGTTGACCTTGTGAGATCAGCGCCTGACGGAATGCCGACGCATCGGCGCTCCGGACAGGGCGTCTCGATCACCGAATCGACAATTTATGCCTGCGCCCGCCCTTCGCGGCGGGCGGGGATCGGGTGCTGCTGCCAGCCTGTGGCGGCCGGCGAAGCCGGGATTTTGCGGAAAGGTGCGTGAGCGATGGGTGTAGGAATGTTCCGGGCGATTCTGCTGTCGACGGCCGCCATGCTTCCCGTGACCATGGGGCTGGCCCAGGCGCAAACCCCCATGCTGCCGGTCGACGGCGCCTTCGCCGCGGGTGCCGGCCGCATCGGCCAGTCCGGCGCGGTGATGACCATCGACCAGACGACGGCGCGCGGCGTCATCAACTGGAAGGACTTCTCGATCGGCCAGGGCGGCACGGTCCAGGTCAACAACGGCGCCGGCGCGACGCTGAACCGGGTCACCGGCGGCAACCTGTCGCAGATCCTCGGCACGCTGAAGGCCACCGGCTCGCTCTATCTGGTCAACCCGCAGGGCGTGGTGATCGGCGAGAGCGGCGTGGTGGTGACCGGCGGCAGCTTCGTCGCCTCGACGCTGGACGTGGTGAACGAGCATTTCATGGCCGGCGGCAGCCTGCTGTTCAAGGGAGAGAGCGGCGGCAGCGTCACCAACCTCGGCAAGATCAGTTCGACCGGCGGCGACGTGGTGCTGATCGCCCGCAACGTGGTCAACAAGGGACAGGTCAGCGCGCCCAGGGGAACGGCGGCGCTGGCGTCCGGCACCGAGGTTCTGCTGAGCGAGGGCGGTGCCGACGGCGAGCGCGTGCTGGTGCGGGTCGGCACCGCCGGCGGCTCGGTGGAGACCTCCGGGCTGGTCGAGGCGGCGACGGCGGAGCTGAAGGCGGCGGGCGGCAACGTCTACGCGCTGGCCGGCAACAACGGCGGGCTGATCCGCGCCACCGGGGTGGAGACGCGCGGCGGCCGGGTGGTGCTGTCGGCGGCGGGCGGCAACGTCAGCACCGCCGGCACGGTGGAGGCGAAGACCGCCGCCGGCGACGGCGGGCGCATCGAGGTGACGGCGTCCGCCGCGGCGGACGTCGGCGGACTGGTGATGCACACCGGCACGCTGGCGGCCGACGGGGGGCGCGGCGGTTCGGTGACGGTGCGCGGCAACCGGGTGTCGAACCAGGGGCGGGTGTCGGCGAACGGCAGCGCCGGGGCGGGCGGCACGGTGGCGGTCGCGTTCGGCAAGGCCTACGTCGCGCCGTCCAATTCCACCCTGTCGGCGCGCGGCACCAGCCGCGGCGGCGCGGTGTCGATCGCCGGTACCCAGTCGGACTCCACCCTGTTCTCGTCGGGCCGGCACGATGCGGTGGGCGGCGAGACCGGCGGCTCGGTCGATCTGTTCGCCGGGGCGATCACGCTGGTGGACGCCACGGCCGACGCCTCGGGCGGCGACAAGGGCGGGTCGATCCGCGTCGGCGGCGACTACCAGGGTTCGGGCGCCATGCCGAAGGCGGCGACCACCCGGATCAGCCCGACGACGGCACTGCGGGCCGACGCCACGGGCGTGGCGGGCGACGGCGGGCGGATCATCGTGTGGTCGGAGAGCGCCACCGATTATTACGGCAGCGCCTCGGCGCGGGCCGGCGCGCGGGGCGGCGACGGCGGGCTGATCGAGGTGTCGTCGCACGACACGCTGACCTTCGCGGGGATGGGCGACGCCTCCGCCCCCTACGGCATCGCCGGCTCGCTGCTGCTCGACCCCAAGAACATCGTCGTCAGCACCACGGCGGCGGGCCTTCCCCTTTTCCAGATCAACGACCCCAACCCCAACGCCGGCAATGACTTCGGCTACCTCACCAAGGCCCTGTCCAACGGCAACGTCGTCGTGGGGGCGAAGGGCGACGATTTCGCCGGAACCAACGCCGGCGCGATCTATCTCTACAACGGCTTGACCGGGGCGCTGATCAGCACGCTGACCGGCGCCGCCGCCGGCGACGCGATCGGCAACAGCACCGAGCAGGTCGTGACGCTGTCCAACGGCAATTTCCTCGTCTACAAGGCCAGCTGGAAAAACGGCACGGTTTCCAAAGCCGGCTTCGTGACCTGGGGCAGCGGCGTGACGGGCGTTGGCGGCGTCGTGTCCGCCGCCAACAGCCTGGTCGGGACGGCGACCGACGAGATGATCGGAACCACCGTCCTGGCGCTCGGCAACGGCAACTATGTGGTCCAGTCCAACGGATGGTCGGGCGGGCGGGGGGCAGCCACCTGGGTCGACGGCACGGTCGGCATCACCGGTACGGTGTCCAGCGCCAACAGCCTTGTCGGCAGCACTCCGAACGACAGCGTCGGCTTCTATGTCGACCAGCTCGCCAACGGCAATTACGTGGTGCGCAGCCCGTCATGGAACAACGGAACCGCAACCCTTGCGGGTGCGGTGACCTGGGGCAACGGCACGGCCGGGGTGACCGGCTTGGTGTCGTCCAGCAACAGTCTGGTGGGAGCCTCCGCCGGCGACAGGGTCGGCTACAATCAAACAAAGCAGCTGAGCAATGGCCATTACGTGGTGTCATCCACCTACTGGACCAACGGCGCCGCCGCTTCGGCGGGTGCGGTGACCTGGGGCGACGGCACGGCCGGGGTGACCGGCGTGGTGTCGTCCAGCAACAGTCTGGTGGGGTCGTCCACCGGCGACAGGGTCGGCGATGTCGTGCCCCTGGCCAACGGCAACTATCTGGTTCGGTCCTCCGGCTGGAACAGCGGCACCGCGACTTTCGCAGGCATGATGGCCTGGGGCGACGGCACGGCCGGGGTGACCGGCGTGGTTTCGTCGAGCAACAGTCTGGTGGGATCGTCCGCCAACGACCTGATCGGGCAGAGCTTTGTGTTGTTGGGAAACGGGAACTATGTGCTCACCAACCCGCAATGGAGCAACGGCACCGCGACCTCGGCGGGCGCGCTCACCTGGGGCGATGGCACCACCGGGGTGTCCGGCACGATCTCGGCGGCCAACAGCCTGGTTGGGACAGCCGCCGGCGAGTTGGTCGGCGCTTCCGTCCAGATCCTGACCAACGGCAACTATGTGATCGGAAGCCCAGGCTGGGCCAACGGCACCGCGACCTCTGCCGGCGCGGTGACCTGGAGCAGCGGCACGGCTGCGGTGACCGGCACGATCTCGGCGGCCAACAGTTGGGTGGGGAGCGCCGCAAAGGATGGCTTCGGAAGCGCCATTTATGCCCTGTCGAACGGCAATTATCTGGTGGCCGCCCCCAACTGGTCGAATGGCACGGCGTCCTATGCCGGCCTGATCGCGTGGGGCGACGGCACGGTCGGGGCGACCGGCGTGATCTCACCCGCCAACAGCCTGGTGGGAAGCAAGGCGTGGGATAACCTCGGCGATACTGTGTACGCGCCGGTGACCACCCTCGCCAACGGGGCTTACCTGATCTCCGCGAAGCGCTGGGCGAACGGCACGGCGACCTCGGCGGGGGCGGTGTTCTGGGGCAGCGGAACCGGGCCGGTCTCCGGCACCCTGTCGTCGAGCAACAGCCTCGTCGGCTCCTCCCCCAACGACAAAGTCGGCGACAGCAACATCTTGGTGCTCGCAAACGGCAATTATCTCGTCAGGAGCCCTTCCTGGCGGAACGGCACGGCGACGTCGGCGGGGGCGGTGACCTGGGGCAGCGCCTCTGCCGGCGTCACCGGGGTGGTGTCGTCCAGCAACAGCCTGGTCGGCTCCTCCACCAACGACAAGGTCGGCGGTGACTACAAGCTTCTGGCCAACGGCAACTATCTGGTGGTGTCCTCGGGATGGAGCAACGGCACGGCGGCGTCGGCGGGTGCGCTGACTTGGGGCAACGGCACCGCCGGGGTCACCGGGGTGGTGTCGTCCAGCAACAGTCTGGCCGGTTCCTCCGCCAACGACAAGGTCGGGCAAACCTTCACCACTCTCCCGAACGGCAATTATCTGGTCCAGTCCCTGGGATGGAGCAACGGCACGGCGACGTCGGCGGGTGCGGTGACCTGGGGCAGCGGCACCGCCGGGGTCACCGGCGTGGTTTCGTCCAGCAACAGTCTGGTCGGCAGTTCGTCCAATGACGGCATCGGCACCTCCATCACCGTGCTCTCCGATGGCAACTATCTGGTCGGCAGCTACAATTGGTCCAACGGCACGCTGACGAAAGCGGGTGCGCTGACCTGGGGCGATGGAACGGCCGGCGTGACCGGTGCGATCTCGTCGGCCAACAGCCTCCTCGGAACCCAGGCCGGCGGCCAGGTCGGCTACGGTTACGGAGTCGTCACCACCCACGGCACGGTGTTCCTCCCGGCGTACCGTGACGGTGTCGGCGGGCGGATCTATGTGATGCTGCCGGCGACGACGGCGACGCTGGGCTACAACATGAGCCCCGACCAGTCGGTGACCATCGACCCGTCGCGCATCACCAGCGTGCTCAACACCGGCACCGCCGTGATCCTGCAGGCGAACAACGACATCACCGTCAACAACGCGATCACGGCGAACAACCTGCTCGGCATGGGCGGGGCGCTGACGCTCCAGGCCGGCCGCTCGATCCTGCTCAACGCCGACATCACCACCGACGACGGCGACCTGACGCTGATCGCCAACGATCTGCTGGCCAGCGGCGTCATCGATTCCCAGCGTGAGACCGGGGACGCCGCCATCACCATGGCCGGCGGCACCACGCTGAACGCCGGGACCGGCGCCGTGTCGATCGAACTGCGCGCCGGCACCGGCAAGACCAACAGCGCGTCGGGCAACATCACGCTGGATACCGTCACCGCCAGCACGATCAGCGTCCTCAACCAGGGGCCGACCGCCGGCAGCGGCATCGTGCTGAACGGCGGCGCCCTGACCGCGTCGGGCATCGGCAACGCGCTGGTGCTGGCCGCCGACAACGGCGTCTTCAACAACGCCGGTCCGGCGACGCTCAGCGCCGCCAGCGGACGCTTTCTGATCTATTCCGCCGACGAGGCCACGACCACCCTGGGCGGCCTGACGGCGGGCGTGATCACCGGCCAGACCTACGCAACCTACGCCCCGGCCTCGGTCACCGAAACCGGCGATCAGGTGATCTACGGCCCCGTCGCGTCGCCGCCCCCGCCGCCCCCGCCTCCACCTCCGCCCCCGCCCCCGCCCCCGCCGCCTCCGCCTCCGGTGACGCCGCCGGTGGTGGTCTCCCCGCCGGTCGAACCGCCGGTCGTCGTCTCGCCGCCGGTGGTGGTGTCTCCCCCCGTGGTGGTCTCCCCGCCGGTGGTCGAGCCGCCGGTCGTCGTGTCGCCGCCCGTGGTGGTGTCTCCCCCCGTGGTGGTGTCTCCTCCCGTGGTGGTGACGCCGCCGGTGGTGGTGTCTCCCCCCGTGGTGGTCTCCCCGCCGACCGTTCCGCCGGTCGTCGTCTCGCCGCCCGTGGTGGTGGCGCCGCCGGCCCCGCCGGTCCCGCCGGTCCCGCCGACCATCGTCACGGTGCCGACGACGACGGTCATCGGCGGCACCGCCGCCGTCGGCACGACCTCTCCCGGCACCGCCAGCGGCGGCGTGATCGTCGCCCCGGCGACCTCCTTCGTGAGCGCCGCGCCGTCCCCCACCGCCCCGGCCTCGGGAGCGTCGGGGTCCGGCGCCCGCGCCGAAGGCCGGACCGAGGGCGGAATCGTCACCGTCCAGGTGGCGCCGGCCTCCACCACCAGCGGCGGCGCGACCAGCGCCCCGGCCGGCCGGGTCGAGGCGTCGGTCAGCGCCGGCGGCTTCCAGGTCGTCTACAGCCAGCCGGCCGCCAACAGCGTGCCGGGCGGCGGCCCGAACGTCTCCCCCGGCGGCGGCTCCGCCCGGACCGTCGGCGAGGGCGGCGGCGCCATGGCCGGCGCGTCGAGCTTCTCCACCTTCCGGGCCGACGAGCGGCCCGCCCTTTCCATCGTTGCCGACGGCGACGCCTCCGCCACCTCCGGGCAAGCCGCCGACGAGAAGACCGTCCAATGATCCGCTCGCCTCTCCTCACGCCGGCCGCGAAGCCGGCCCTCGCCACCGCCTCCGTCTCCGTCCTGGCGCTCCTGCTCGGCCTGTCCGCCGGCCCGGCGGGCGCCCAGGACTGGGAGCGCGTGGCGCCCAAGGAACTGCCGCCCAACCCGCCGGCCGAAGCCCCCGCCCTGCCGGCGCCGGGTCCGGCCCTGCCGCCCGGCGACCAGCTCGTCACCCCGGCGCTGAAGGGGCTGCTCTTCGTGCCCGGCGGCGCCATGGTCAAGCGCGGCGGCACCGATGTCGGCGGCGTCGCGTCCGTCGGGCTCGACCTGCTCGACGACCCGGCCTTCCGCGCGCTGCTGGAGCCTTATCTCGGCAAGCCGCTGACCTTCGACGGCCTGAACGCGATCAGCCGCGCCACCGTCCTGTGGTTCCGCGAGCACGACCGCCCGCTGGTCGACGTCGTCGTGCCCGAGCAGGACGTGACGTCCGGCAGCGTCCAGATCGCCGTCGTCGAGTTCCGCGTCGGCTCGGTCGCCGCCGAGGGCAACCAGTGGTTCAGCGACGGGCTGCTGCTGTCCCAGGTGCGCGCCAAGCCCGGCGACCGCATCCGCGCCAGCGAGCTGCTGGACGACATCGACTGGCTGAACCGCAATCCGTTCCGCCACACCGACCTCGTCTACCAGCGCGGGCAGGAGGCCGGCACCAGCGACGTCGTGCTGCGCACCGCCGACCGCGTGCCGGTCCGCGTCTTCGCCGGCTACGAGAACACCGGCACCGCCGCCACCGGCCGCGACCGCCTGTTCGCCGGTTTCAACTGGGGCAACGCCTTCCTCGCGGACCAGCAGATCTCCTACCAGCTCTCGGTCAGCCCCGACACGCTGGACCGCGGCCTGCGCGGTCCCAGCGGCGACCCGCGCTCGGTCACCCACGCCGGAAGCTGGTCGATCCCGCTGCCCTGGCGCCACACGCTGACCTTCTTCGGCAGTTACACCGAGACGCGCCCCGATCTGGGCAGCGGCTTCGACCAGACCGGGCGCTCGTCGCAGCTTTCGGCGCGCTACGCGGTGCCGCTGCCCAAATGGACGCTCGACGCCGGCACGCTGCGCCAGGGCGTCCAGGTCGGGGTGGACTGGAAGCGGTCGAACAACAACCTCGATTTCGGCGGAACCTCGGTGTTCCGCAGCAGCACCGACATCGCCCAGGCGGTGGCCGCCTACGACGCCTCGCTGGCCGATGGCTGGGGGGCGACGGCGCTCAACGCCAGCCTGGTCTACAGCCCCGGCGGCATCGGCGGCCACAACAGCGACGACGTGTTCCGCACCAGCCGGGCCGGGGCCGACGCGCGCTACGGCTACGCGCGGGTCGGGCTCGACCGGGTGACCAGGCTGCCGGAGGATCTCTCCTGGATCGTCCGGGCGCAGGGCCAGATCTCCAGCGCCAACCTGCTGTCGTCGGAGCAGCTCAGCCTGGGCGGCAGCGCCAGCGTGCGCGGCTACGCGGAGTCGGAGGTTCTGGGCGACCAGGGCATCCTGCTGTCGACCGAGCTGCGCTCGCCCGAGGTCAGCCTCGCCCGCCTGTTCGGCGAGCGCGACCTGGGGGACAGCCTGCAGGGGCTGGTGTTCGCCGACTACGGCGTGGTCAGCCAGCGCCACCGCGTGGCCGGCGACGACCGCCACACCGTGCTGGCCAGCGTCGGGCCGGGGCTGCGCTACAGCCTGCCGCCTTACGCGACGCTGAAGCTCGACTGGGGCTTCCAACTGCGCGACACCAACAGCGGCGAGAACCGCTTCGGGCGGCCGCACATCGCGCTGTCCCTGGCCTATTGAGGCGTTCCATGCCCACCATTCCCCCTCCCCGGCCGATTCCCATCGAGGAGGCCGCGGCCCTGGCGGCGCTCCACCACCGCGAGGGCCGGCTGGAGGAGGCGCTCGCCCTCTACGGTCCCCTGCAGGCGGCGCGGCCGACCGATCCCACGGCCAACGCCCTGCTCGGCACCGTGCTGGCACAGCTCGACCGGCCGGAGGAGGCGGTCGCCTTCCTGCGCCAAGCCGCCCGGCTGGCGCCCGACGAGATGGAGACGCTGAACAACCTCGCTTTGGCCCTGGGGGCGAGCGGGCGGACGCGCGAGGCCGCCGACGCCTGGAACCAGCTCGGCACCCTGCTCTACACGCGGCGCCGCCACGAGCAGGCCATGGGCGTGTTCGAGACGGCGCTGTCGGTGTTCCCCAGCCATCTCGGCGCGGCGGCCAACCTCGGCGCGACGCTGCAGGCGCTGGGCCGCCACGCCGAGGCGGTCGACCGGCTGGACGCCCTGCTGGCCGGCAGCCCGGAGGAGGCCGAGGCGCACAACAACCTCGGCAACGCCCAGATGGGGGCCGGCGACGTCGAGGCGGCAATCGTCAGCTACCGCCGGGCCATCGCGCTGCGGCTCGATTATTTCGAGGCCTACAGCAACCTCGGCCTCGCGCTGGCCGAGCGGCGGCCGGGGGATGCTCCCATGGAGGGCGGCACGGCGCCGGAGGCGGCGGCCGATCTTCCCTCCGGCGAGGATGTGGCCGGCACGCTGGTCAACCTCGGCAACGCGCGGGGCGGCCTCGACCCGACGCTCGGCGTGCGCGAGTGCTACGAGAAGGCGCTGGAGCTGCGCCCGGACTTCCCGCCCGCCCACTGGAATCTCGGCCTGTGCCTGCTGCTGAACGGCGACTTCGCCCAGGGCTGGAAGGAGTACGAGTGGCGGTGGCGCTGGAGCGGTTTCGGCGAGGAGAACCGCCCCTTCGCCCAGCCGGTCTGGCAGGGCGAGCCGCCGCTGGCCGTGGGCGGCACCCTGCTGGTGACGGCGGAGCAGGGGCTGGGCGACACCCTGCAGTTCGCCCGCTACCTGCCGCTGCTGGTGGAGCGCGGCTTCGACGTGGTGTTCGAGGTGCAGGTTCCGGTGTTCACGCTGCTGTGGCACAGCCTGGGCCGCCACGGCGTGCGGGTGGTGCCGCGCGCGGAGACGCCCGCCCGTGTCCACGACGACCTTCCCTTCACCCGGCACGTGCCGCTGATGAGCCTGCCCGAGCGCTTCGGCACGCGGCTGGAGACCATCCCGGACACGACCCCCTACCTGTTCGCCGAGCCGACCCGGAAGGCCCTGTGGGCCAGGCGCCTCGACGCCGCCGCCGGCCTGCGCCGCAAGGTCGGCATCGCCTGGAAGGGGCGTCCGCTCCACGCCCGCGACCGCGAGCGCTCGATCCCGGCGGCGGTTCTGGCGCCGCTGCTGACGGTGGCCGACACCCAGTTCTTCGCGGTGCAGAAGCACGAGAGCGGAACGGCCGACACGCCCACCGGCGTGATCCCGCTGGACGGTCTGCTGCATGATTTTTCCGAGACGGCGGCGGTCGTCGCCAACCTCGATCTCGTCATCACCGTCGACACGTCGGTCGCCCATCTGGCCGGCGCCATGGGGGTGCCGGTGTGGGTGATGCTGCCCTTCAGCCCGGACTGGCGCTGGCTGCTCGACCGCGACGACAGCCCCTGGTATCCGACCATGACCCTGTTCCGCCAGCGCCGGGCCGGCGACTGGGACGGCGTGGTGGCCGAGATCGCCCACTGCCTGTCCGACACCGGAAGACACACGAGCATCGGCCAGGGCATCGGCCAGGGCATCGGAGAAAGCGCATGACGCGGGACATGTTGGCCGAAGCCGCCCATTGCCTGGCCGCGGGCGAGTTGAACCGGGCGCGGGCGCTGGCCGAAGCGGTGCTGGCCCAGGCGTCGGGCGATCCCGAAGCGCTGTTCGTCCTGGGCAGCGCCCGCGCGCTGTCCGGCGCGCCGGCCGAGGCGGTGCCGCTGTTCCGGCACAGCATCGCCACCGGCGGGGCGACGCCCGAGCGCCTGTACAATCTCGGTCTGGCGCAGCACCAGACCGGCGACCTGGAGGGGGCCGAGCGCAGCTTCTTCGCCGCCATCCTGCGTGCGCCGCGCTTCGCCGGCGCCTACCAGAGCCTCGGCGTGACCCTGGCGGCGCGCGGCAACGGCGAGGACGCCGCCGCTGCCTTCCGCCGCGCGGTGGAGGAGCAGCCGGACTGGATCGAAGCCCATCTCAACCTCGCCGCGGTGGTGGCCAACGGCCGCCAGCCGCAGGCGGCCTTCGCCATCTACCGCGACCTGCTGGCCCGCCACCCGCGGAACGGCCATATCCTGTTCCTCACCGGCACCGCCGCGCTGAACGCCGACTTCCTGGAGGAGGCCGACCGGCTGCTGCGCCAGGCGCTGCTGCGCACCCCGCGGGATCCCGGCACCATGAACAATCTGGGGCTGGCGCTGGCGCGGATGGGGCGCGTCGGCGAGGCGGTGCATATGTTCCGCCAAGCCGTGGCCGTCAAGTCCGACTATGTCGAGGCGTGGTTCGGGCTGGCCGCCGCCCTGGACGCCCAGGGGGATTCGCAGGCGGCGCTGGAGGCCTACCGCAAGGTGGCGGAGCTTCGGCCGGACGACCCCGGCACCGACAGCAACCGGCTGATGATGCTGAACTACCGCGAGACGCTGTCGCCGGCGGAGCTTCACGCCGCGCACCGCCGCTGGGGCGAGCGGGTGGAGGGCGCGCTGGCGCCCGCCCTGGCCGCCGATCCCCGGCCGGTCTTGCGGCCCCTGGCCGGACGGCGCCTGCGCATCGGCTACGTCTCCCCGGATTTCCGGCTGCATTCGGTGGCGATGTTCCTGCTGCCGCTGCTGGAATCCCACGACCGGACTCGGGTCGAGCTGTTCGCCTACTCCAACGTCGAACTGCCCGACGTGATCACCGACCATGTCCGACGCTCGGTGGACGGCTGGCGCGACATCCAGGGGATGACGGACGACGCGGCGGCGGCGCAGGTGCGGGCGGACGGCATCGACGTGCTGGTGGACCTGACCGGCCACACGGCGCACAACCGGTTGGGCGTCTTCGCCCGCCAGCCGGCGCCGCTGCAGGTGTCCTGGCTCGGCTACCCGGCGACGACCGGGCTGGCGGCGGTCGACGCCCGCTTCACCGACGCCATCGCCGACCCGCCGGGTGTGAGCGACGATCACCAAGCCGAGCGGCTGGTGCGGTTGGAGGGCGGGTTCCTGTGCTACCGCCCGCTGGGGCCGACGCCCGACCCGGCGCCGCCGCCCTGCCTGGAGAACGGCTTCGTCACCTTCGGGTCGTTCAACACGCTGAACAAGCTTAACCCGGAGGTGGCGGCCCTGTGGGCGCGGGTTCTCGACGCCGTGCCGGACAGCCGGCTGCTGCTGAAGGCCGGGCCGCTGGCCGACGGCTCGGTGCGCAAGCGGGTGCTGGCGCTGTTCGCGTCCCACGGCATCGCCGCCGGCCGGATCGACCTGCGGGCGCGGGTTCCCGACAATGACGGGCACCTGAAGGCCTATGGCTGGATGGACGTGGCGCTCGACCCCTTCCCCTACAACGGGACGACGACGAGCTGCGAGGCGCTGTGGATGGGCGTGCCGCTGCTGACGCTGCCGGGCGACCGCCACGCCGCCCGCGTCGGCGCCTCCCTGCTGACCGCCGCCGGCCTGCCGGATCTGATCGCGGCGGACGCGGACGACTTCGTGCGCAGGGCCGCCGCCCTGGCCGCCAATCCAGACCGCCTCGCCACCGACCGCCGGACGCTGCGCCCGCGGCTTCAGGCGTCGCGCCTGTGCGACGCCACCGCTTTCGCGCGCTCGTTCGAAGACCGATGCTTCGCCCTGGTGGAATCCCGTGGAACGGAAAAGGGCGTTTTCAGCACGGCGCTGTAAAGCGGAGTCGGGGTGTTACGGAAAATTCACTTTTGCAACCACCTCAGGCAGCGGCGCATCGCTCTCCTACAGGGTTGCGCCGGGTTGTCGATAATCATAGGTGCTGAAACCGACCTGACGGTCTTTCCACCGATCCAGGGTGGAGGCGACGGACCACTCGCTACGCGGTTTCCGCGTCTCGCACCAGCCCCTGCTCCTTGGCGCGGTCGATTCTTCGATAGCGTCCATTCTTGTGGTGGAAGACGAGCCATTGACGGCCATGCTCCCGCGGCGAGAACTGGAGGCCGCAGGTTACGCCGTTGTCGGACCTGCGGCTCGCGTTGCCGAAGCGCTGTCGCTGATTGCGCAGCGCCGTCCCAATGCCGCAGTGTTGGACGCAAGGCTGTTCGACGCGTTCGTGACCCCCGTTGCCGCCGCCTTGAACGCCATGGGCGTGCCATTCGTTCTATGCAGCGGTTATGGAAGCTTGGAGGGTCTGCCCCCGGCGCTCGAAGGGATCCCAATGTTGAGGAAGCCGGTGGACTCTCTGTCCTTGCAGATGGCGGTTGCCGAGCTTCTTGCACGGCCGGCTCGGGACGCAGTGAACCGCCCCGATTAATTCGGAGGTGGTCAGGGTTGAGAGCAAGCATGATGACGGTCTTCCCACCAGCGCACGGCGTGGGCGGCTGACCAGCCGCTATGTGGTCTCCGCTTCTCACATCAGCCCCTGCTGTTTGGTGCGGTCCAGCAGGTTCTTCACCGAAGAGGCCGACCACGTCGTGCCGCCACGCGGCGTGCGGAAGCGTAGGTCTTCCAGGCGCGCGGCGATGGTCCGCAGGCTGAGGTCCGGATCGGCTCCCTTGATGCCGGCGATGACCAACAGGATGTCGTCCTTGGGCGGCTTGCGCGGTGCCGGCTCGATCAATACCGGCTCGGCCAGTCCCTCCGCAACAAGGCGGCGCACCGCCCGCGACAGCCGATCGGCCGTCCAAGGCTGATCGGGCGAGCCCAACCGCCCGAGGGATTTGGCCACTTTGCTCCAGGAATTGGCCGGGCGAAGCACCCGCACCTTGGGCAGCCACGCCTCCATGCCGGCCAACAGGTCCGCCATGTACTGCCGATCGCGGATGGCGGAGAGTTGGGCGATGGCCTCCGGATCGCGCCGCTTGAGCGCCGGGTTCCCGCCCACCCGGCCGCGGGCCTTGGCGGCTCGCAAGCCAGCGCAGAGGTCCAAGTGCGCAACAGCGCGCGGCACGGGCAAGGCCGGCGATGACCGCCTTGGGCACGCGTCGCTGGCCGGCGTCGGGAGGCCGGGACGTGCGGAGAGGGCGTGGTGTTCCGAACCGGGACCGGGCGGCGCAACGGCGCCGGTCGATCAAGCCTGCGCGTTGGTGGGAGGAGCGCGCGGCTTGCTGCCGGCGAGAAACTGGCGCAGCGGCTCGATTCCCGGCCGGTCCGCGACCACCAACGCCCGATAACGGACCGGAAGGCACAGCCCGATTCCGGCGTTTGCCGGCGTTCCATGGGTGTTCAGCGCGAGGCAGAACGCGCACAGCTCTTCATGCTGGTGCCCACGGACGGGCGCCTGCTCGTCCGATGCCGGTGCGCAACCGCCGGCGTGGGGTTGAACCGCCTCCTGGCCCAGCAGAACGCTCTGGAGCGCGAGCGCGATTTCGGCCTTCTGCCGGGCGGCGTCGCGCGCCGCCATGGCGAAATCCGGAACAAGGGTCTGGACCAGGATCGCCAGCACCGCGAGCCACGCGGCCACCACCCGCGCGCCCCGCCTCCGCCCGCTCACGGTTTCCCCGCCGGAAAGACCGTAAACAGCGGCTTTCCCGGAATGGAGAACGCGAAGGGGGCAGAAATCCGTCATGGCGCGGAAACGTCCGGACGCGGTGGGACAGGCTGCCGGACCGATCGACCGATGCTCTTCATGAAGCATCCATAGGTTGTCTAACCGCTCTGACTCTAAGCGATTGCCAGGGCGTTGTCGAGGTGCCGCCCATGGATTTGCACGTCACGAACGGCATGATCTGAATCTGGAACGGACAGGAAAACACGCAATGTGGACGCGCGGGACCGTGGCGTGATCCCGTTCCATCGGCGACACCGGTCCCCGATCAGCCGGCTTGCACACGCGGCGTCCGGCTCAACAGTCCGTCGAGCAGCAGCATCACGACCAGGGACGCGCCGACCAGCGGAAAGATCATCCCTCCGATGGCCAGAATGACGATCAGGCCGCGCAGCACCGCCCGGTCCCTGGGCAGCGGCGGCACGCCCAGCGACCCATTCGGCCGCCGCTTCCACCACATGACCGCGGCCGAGACCGACATCAGGACGATCGCCACGCAGACGGCGAGCATGACCAGCTGGTTGGCAAGCCCAAACTCCTGCCCCATGTGCACGTTGATGCCCCATTCCAGCGATTTGCCGAGCGGGCCGTAATCCGCGTAGCTCATGTCGATCAGCGGCTTGCCGCTGTACTGGTCGAGATGGACGACGCGCTGCCGGGAGAGATCGTCCGGATAGACGCTGGCCGTGTAGACCCCGGTCGGTCCGCCGGGCGGGTTGACGGCATACCCTTTTGCCAAACCAAGCCGATCGAAGAGGCCGATGGCCGTGTCGAGGGTGATCGCCCCGGCGGCGGTTCCGCTCCCTTCGCCATGCGCCGCCCCTCCGGGCCCGGAGGTTTCGTGCCCGGCATGGCCCGACGATTGCGGAACCTGCGCCTGCTCGAGCGACCAGGAGGTCGGGCCGGTTTGGCTCAGACGCTGGTCCGACATCGGCACGCCGACATAGACGCCAGCCGGATAGCCGTAATTCGCGCCGTTCGCCCATTCGTTGACATAGCTGCCCCAGAAGACCGACCAGGGCATGCCCGTCACCGCCAGGAAGACGATGAAGAAACCGGCGACGATGCCGGCCACGGCGTGGAGGTCCCGCCAGAACACGCGCTGCCGGGGCTTTCCGCGCACGGAAACGACACCGCCCGCCGCCCGCCCTCGGCGGGGCCACCAGAGATACACCCCGGTCCCAACCAGCAGGATGGTCCAGCCGCCGACGATCTCGATCACCCCGTTGGCGACCGGCCCGAAGTAGGACAGGCTGTGCAACTGGCGGACGACCCCGATGACGGTGCCCTTGTCGGGAAGCTCGCCGAGCACCCGCCCGTCAAAGGGATCGACGAACACGGAGATTCTCTCCCCGGTCGGGGTCTTGATCCCGACCTCGGCCGAGGCCGTCGGGTCGGCCGGCCTCACGTATTTGGTCACGGTACCGGGTCGCACGACCAACGCCGCGTCGACCAGCGCGCTCGGCGCCCGTGGTGCGGATGCCTGGACCGCGACCCTCTTCACGTCCCTATGCACGAGTCCATCGATCTCGTCGCGGAACAGGTAGAGCGCTCCCGTCACGGCCAACAGGATCAGGAAGGGCAAGGCGACCAGCCCCGCGTAGAAGTGCCAGCGCCAGACCGCCCGGTACAGATCCGAGGAGCGGCTTGCGCCCTCACCGGAGGACAACGTCACATCCGCCATGGTGTGATCCTCATGCTGCTGATCCCCCATTCCTTTGCGTTCACCACGTGAACCGCATGCCGGCGTGGACGGCGCGGCCATAGCCCGGGTTGAACAGGGCCGAGGCGGCGGTGGCGGTCTCGGCGGTGATGGTGGACGAGATGTAGCGCTTGTCCAGCAGGTTCCGACCTTCCAGATAGCCGGAGACGCCCGACCCCTGGTCGAAGCCGATCTTGAGGTTCAGCAGGCTGTACGGATCGGCCTTGAGGGTGTTGGCGTTGTCGGCGTGGAAGGCCTTCGGCATCCAGTCGACGCTCGGCCCCGCGTAGAAGCCGCTCGGGTGCTTGTAGAGCAGTTCGGCGCGGACCGAGTGCGGCGGCACGCCGGGCAGGCTGTTGCCGTGGTAGGTCGCGCCGTCGAAGAAGAAGTCGCTGTAGGTGTAGGTGAGGTTGAGCCAAGTGCGGTCGTCCTGGGCGGCGAGCGCCTTGAGGACGGCGACGCCGAGCCCCAGCTCGACGCCCTGATGCACGGTCTTGTCGGCGTTCCGGACGCTGCAGGTGCTGTAGGGCGAGGTCGCGACGCATTGCAGTTCGTTGCGGATGTTCGACCGGTAAAGCGCGAGGTCCCAGGTGACGTCCGGCCTGCGGCCCCGCGTGCCGATCTCGTAGGTGGTCGCGGTCTGGGCGTTGACGGCCGAGCTGGCCGGCGTCGCGAAGCTGTTCGAATCGAAGGTCGGCACCTCGGCGCTGCGCGAGACGTTGGCGAACAGCTGCCAGTTCGGATCGACGTCCCACAGCACCCCGACCTTGGGGCTCCAGAGATCGTAGGTGCGGCGGCCGGACTGGTCGCCGTCGCTCAGGAACCGGTCGGTCCGGTCCCGCACCGCGTGCAGGAACTGCACGCCGGCGATGACGGCGACCTCCGGCACGACGAAGAAGGAGTTCTCCGCATAGGCCGAGTAGTTCTCGGCCTTGTCCCGCGTCGAGAAGACCAGCGCGCCCTTCACGGCACCGCCGGGGTTGTTGAACTCCTCATAGTCCATTGTGCCGTTCAGGACGTTCGCGCCGACGACGAGACGGTTGCGGAAGCCGGCCAGGGTCCGGTCGTCGGTCGCGCTGACGAAACCGCCATAATCGTTCACGGTGTAGTCGAGGTACCGGTAGATCGGGTGATCGACGTGGCGGCGGTGGTTGAAGACGCCGAACTCCACGTC
This sequence comes from Azospirillum agricola, assembly GCF_017876095.1. Lineage (GTDB taxonomy): Bacteria > Pseudomonadota > Alphaproteobacteria > Azospirillales > Azospirillaceae > Azospirillum > Azospirillum agricola. The sequence continues at coordinate 55,670 of NZ_JAGINM010000028.1, read as the reverse complement.
GGTGTCGTCGAAGCGCAGCGTGGTCTTGTTGGCGAGGCGGATGGAATCGATGTTGCGCTGCTGGTCCTGGCGGACGAACTCGGAGTCGGCCGATGTCGGCGCGTTCAGCGCCGCGCTCTTGGTCAGTTCGCCGGGCAGACGCTGGCGCCACGAATTCGCGTTCAGATAGAAACGCGTTTCGGCGTCCGGCGAGAAGCGGTAGCCCAGGTTCACGCTGCCGCGCTCCATGTGCCCGTCGCTGTGATCGCGATACCCATCCTCGCGTTGCGCCGAGACGTTGGCGAAATAGTCGAAGGCCCCGGACGTGCCACCCGTGCTCGCCTGCCCCTTCAGGAAGCCGAAGCTCCCCGTGTCGAGGCGCCCGTCGAACCGGGAGGCGTCATGGCCGGTCGGCGTGACGAAATTGACCGCGCCGCCCAGCGCGTTGGCGCCGTAGCGCAACGCGTTGGCGCCCTTGTAGACCTCGACGTAGCGGTAGGCGCCCGGGTCGATCTCGAACACGTCGAACAGGCCGTCGGAGGTGTTGATGGGGATGCCGTCCATGTACAGGTTGACGCCGCGATTGCCGTAGTTGCGCGTGAGCCCGGAACCGCGGATCGAGACCCGGTTGTCGATGTTCGATTTGGGCTGCGTCACGACGCCCGGCACCCAGCCGAGGACGTCGCGGATGGTGTTCGCGGTGCCGTTCTTGAAGGCCGTGTCGGGCACGAGTTCGACGCCGCCGGGCGTGCGCTGGATCCGCTGCTCCGCTTCGTCCGTCGTCGGCACGGTGAGCGACGGGGTGGATGTGCCGGTCACCGTGACGGGCGGCAGTTGCGTGGGGGAAATGGCATCCTGGGCGAACGCCAGCGGTGCGGCGCTCGCCATCAGCGCGACCATCAGGGCCGGACGGGGCATGGTTCGTAGAGGCAGGCTGGACATCAGGTTTCTCCGGAGTCGCGCGGGAGAGCCTTCGGCTCTGCCCTGCGGCGTTCACGCGTTTCGGGTTTTTCGAGGGGGAAGCGCGTCGGGGGACGAGGCGAAGGGTCAGCGCAACGCGGTCGCGCGGCCGATGTGGCGGGCCAGAGCATCGGCCAGCTCCAACCGCTCGGGCACGGTCAGGAAGGAGCCGATCTTTGGTCGTGGCGGGTCAAAGCTGAGGCGTGGACCGCCGCCCCGGCGGACTGGATGACGGGGACGAACACGGGCGTGGCAGCCGCCTCCCCGAAGAGAGCATCGGGCATGCCGGGACTCCGGTCGATCGATCAGGGCGAGGCGACGGCGGGCACGAGGCTCGCTGTCGCCGTGGACGGATCAACCGGCTACCGGCGGCGCACGGGCTTGAAGGGAGGACAGGAACCAGCCGGCGGCGACGCGGCGTCCGGGCAAGGCTTCGGGGCCGTGCCGCTCAAAATCGACCGCCGCCGCGAGGGTGGTGAGCGGCGGCATCGCCAAGCCGCCGACCAGAGGGCACAATGGACAGAAACCATCGGCCGCCGCCGCTTCGGGAGCACCGGCGTCCGGGACGGCCGATGTCCCAAGATCGCCAAGCACCACGGTCTTGAGACCCGTCGGCGTGCAGATCACGATCCGGTTCGTATCGGCGCTGGCAGCCGAGATCCAGGCGGGCATCCAGGCCCAGGAGACGAGCTGGAACAGCAATGCGATCGCGCCGGCCAAACAGCCGGCCCGCCACACCCGTCGCCTCCCGTTTCGGTCCAGAATCATCCCGCTCCGCCGACCGCAAGACCGTGTTGGACACACGGCGCCGAGGCACCATAGCCGAAGCGTGGCGCTTGAGACGAGCGCATTCTATGGAGTCGCTGGGGCGATTCCAGCCTCCCGGAACGCTCGGGTCCGTCCTATACCCATCGGCGGAGTAATGCCTTGCCCAGTTCCAGCTTCCATGCCATCACTTGGCCGCCGTCCTTTTGACGGCGTTGCCAATGAGCGACCGGGCCAGTGATTCTCCCCCGCACCTTCATCGACCGCATTCGTTGCGCCGGCCTTTTGGCCGGACTGCTGGCGTTTGTCGTCCAAATGATGGTGTGGAGCGCCACCATGCCGGCCATGGCGCTGGCTGAGGCCCCGGGTGGAACGGAGACGATCGCCATCTGCTCCGCCGATGGCGTCAAGATGATCACCATCGGTTCCGACGGGCAGCCGGACTCCGGTGACTATGGTTCGAACACCACCGGCGCCGCCAAGGATCACTGCCCGCTCTGCCCGACCATGACCGGCGCGGGACTTCCGCCTCTGGCGTCGATGGTTGTTCCTTCCCAGGGCATGGTGGCGGCCGACGCATGCGCCCTGCCCGGTGACGTGATCGCGGCCGGCTGGTTCCTGTCCAGCCTTCAGGCGCGCGCTCCGCCCGCCATCGGCTGAGCCGGCGCTCCTTCCCTTTTCCGTCCGCACCCCGACCGACGCTTCCGACGCATGGCCCGTAACGCCACGGCTGCGGATGCCGCCGCTCCCATGCGCGACGGAGTGAATGCCCCGGCATCTCTCCCGCGGTCGCCTGCGGTCCGTTCGAGCAAACCAAGCCTCCTCCGTGCCGGGGATCCGCCACCACGCGGACTCAACACAAACGGAAAGGATGGCGCGGCCGCCCCCTTCGTCATTCTCCCGCGCTTCCGGATGCGTGCGGGCCGCCCATCCGCGCGATGACGGCCCGGAGCTTCGATCACGGGCACCCTCCTTTGTGAAAAGGCACTCTTTCTCATGAAGTTCTCTCACGGACAGGCCGCGCTGCTGCTGGCCGGCACGGCGCTTTGGACGGGCACCGTCGCAGCGCAGAACGCCGTGCAACTGGAAGCGATCACGCTTTATGGAAGCGATGACGGGGCTGTCATCGATGGCTACCGGGCCGTCACCGCGACCAGCGCAACCAAAACGGAAACGCCGCTGAAGGAGACGCCGCAGTCGGTCGTGATCGTGACGCCGCAGATGCTGGGCGATCAGGGCGTGACCAGCATCGCCGAGGCGCTGAAGAACGTCAGCGGCGCGCAAGGCTCCGCGCTCCTGCAAACCCCAGCCTACGAATCGACCATCCTGCGCGGCTTTCAGGCGGAGATCTATCGCGACGGCCTCACCAGCTACCTCAACACCGGCGATCCCAACGCGATGGCCGGCGTCGAGCGGATCGAGGTGCTGAAAGGCCCGAACGCGATTCTTTACGGCGGCGGCGTCGGCACGCCCCTGGGCGGTGTGGTCAACATCGTCACCAGGAAACCCCAGGATCGTGATTTCACAACCCTCGGCCTGACCTATGGCAGCAACGGCTACACCGAGCCGTCCTTCGACATCAACCGCCGCCTGACCGGAGACGGCACGGTCCTGTTCCGCATGAACGGCAGCTACGTGCGGTCGGGTTCCGATGTGGACGGAATCAAGACCAAACGATACTCCCTCAGCCCGTCGCTGACCTTCGGCCATGGAACGGACACCCGGCTGACGGTCGATGGCTATGTCTCCAAATGGAAGCAACAGGAGTATCAGGCGCTTCCCGCCTGGGGGACCGTGGCGGGGGATTTCCGTCTGTCGCGCGATCTCTACATCGGCGACCCGGACATTCCGGACAGCCACACCAGCACCCGCAAGGTGACGGTGACGCTGGATCATGACTTCAACGACAACTGGTCCAGCAAGACGCAGCTTCGTTACGGCAAGAACGAGGTGAGTCAGACGACCCAGATCATCATCAGCAACGCTCCCGACGCCGGGGCCAGTTCGTGGAATCTGTACAATTCCTTCGTCCCCGCCAAGCAGACCGAGTTCAGCCTTTCGTCCTCGATCGAGGGACGCCTGACCACCGGGGCGATGGAGCACCGGCTGCTGTTCGGCGCGGATTACTCGCGCATCGACGACTGGTCGCTCATGTACATGGACATGATGCCGGTGGGCACGGTGGATCTGCTGAATCCCTCGGCTTGGCCGTCCTGGTCCATGCCCCAGGGCTTGGCCATGACCGACGGCGACGCCACCTACAAGACGGCGGGCGGCTTCGTGCAGGTACAATCCACGCTCGGGAAGCTCCACCTTCTGGGCGGTGTGCGGCTGGCCCATCTCGGGATGGAGTCGGTGTCCATCAATTACGCGCGCACCGACACGATCAGCGAGACGCGGATCCTGCCCCGCATCGGTGCCGTCTATGACCTGACCGACCAGATCTCGGCGTTCGCGAGCTATTCCGAGGGAATGAAGGCCAACCCCTTTACCTTCTACTCCGGCAGCCCCAAGCCCGAATACTCCCGCCAAGCCGAGGCCGGGGTCAAGTTCGACAGCGGGGCGGGGCTTTCGGGCAGCCTCGCCGCCTTCCGGATCGAACGGGAGAACGTTCCGGTCACCAACCCTGCCGATCCCTTCATGCTGACCAGTATTCCCGAAGGGCAGCAGATGTCGAAAGGCTTCGAGGCCGATGTGGTCTGGCAGCCGGGAGGCCCCTGGAAGCTGATCGCGAACTACGCCTACACCCATGCCGAACTGACCGCCGACATTCCCAACGGCGCGCCTGCGGGATCGACGCTGCCGGGGGTTCCCCGCCATTCGGGCGGGCTGTGGCTGGACTACGACACCCGCGAAGCAGGCGGTGAGGGCTGGCGCGTGGGCGGCGGGATCCACGCGGTGTCCTCCGCCAACATCGATCAGATGAACCTCTACAAGACCGCCGGCTACGCCACGATCGACCTGTCTGCCAGCTACACCCACGAGATCGCTTCGGTCGCGCTCTCCATCAAGAACCTGACCGACCGCGATTACTTCACGCCGTACTACCGATATCTCGACGGACGCGCGGCGCGCGGCGAGGGACGGAAAGTCCTTCTCAACGTCAGCAAGACCTTCTGAGGAAGCGGCAAACAGCGGGCGGCGGTCTCGACGGCTGTCACGTCCGGGGCCGTGCGCGACATGCGCTTTCCATTCATCGCCATTGAACATTTGGATTTTTCCGACATGCGACACGCTCATCGTTCCCCTGCCGCCTTACGCCGTGTCCTGTTCACCGGCGCCTCCCTGGCGGCCCTGCTGATCGCCGCCCACGCGCAGGCCGCCGACGCCCCGGTAACGCTGCCGAAGATTGCCGTTACCGGCGAGGCGGTCAGCGCCGAAACCGAAGGCACCGGGTCCTACACGAGCCCGGCGGCGACCCTGTTCGGCAAGTTGCCGGTGTCGGTCAAGGAGATTCCCGGTTCCGTGTCCGTCATCACCCGGCAGGTGATGGACGACTGGAACATGGTCACGCTCCAGGACGCCCTGTCCCAGGCCACCGGCGTCACCGCGATCCCCAACGACGGCACCCAGGCCCAGTACAACAGCCGCTCCTACGGCATGAACGTCATGTTCAACGGCATCCCGTCCTACAACGCGCTCAGCGGATCGCAGCAGTTCGATCTGTCGGTCTATGACCGCGTCGAAGTCCTGCGCGGCACCGCGGGCATGCTGACCGGAACGGATCCCAACCCCGGCGGCACCGTCAACCTCGTCACCAAGCGGGCACGGAAGACGTTCGGCGCCAGCGCGACCGCCTCCTACGGTTCCTGGAACAACACGCGCGGCGTCGCCGACGTAACCGGCCCGCTCACCGCCGACGGATCGCTCCGGGCCCGTGCCGTCGTCTCCAGCCAGCACAACAACTATTTCTACGACCACGCCAGCGGCGACCGGAAGCTGGCCTATGGCACGCTGGAGTACGACGTCACCCCGGACACCACCCTGTCCGTCACCGCGGTCGTTCAGCGGGATCGCGCGTCGCCCTTCTACGGCATCCCCGTCTACAGCAACCTGGTCATCCCGAACACCCCCCGCTCCTTCAACCCGGTCGCCCCCTGGGCGAAGAATGTCACCGACACCTATGAACAGGACATCGGGCTGGAGCACCGGTTCGACAACGGCTGGGTGGCCAAGGCCCAGGCCCGCTGGTGGGAGCGCAAGTTCCGCTTCAACGACGGCTACGCGTCGTCGGCGATCAACCCGGCGACCGACACGATCAGCTATTCGAAGCGCGACACCACCTACAACTACGTCCGCCAGAACCTGGACGTGTTCCTCGGTGGTCCCTTCACGCTGTTCGGCCAGACCCACAACGCGGTGGTCGGCTACAATCGCGAGCGCTACCTGTCCAACAACGCCGGCGGCTCCTCCCCGGTGCTGACCAACATCCCACTCTTCGGGATCGAAAACTCCCGGGCCTGGGAGGAGCCGGTCATCCCCGCGACCAGCGGCGGCAAGAGCGAGACCTTCCAGGAAGGCGGTTACGCGCAGTTGCGGCTGAAGGTCGCCGATCCGGTGACCCTCGTCGGCGGCGGGCGCCTCGCCTACTTCACGACCAAAAGCCGCAACGCTCCACCCTCCAGACCCACCAACTGGACCGACGGCGCCCGCCGCCACGGCGAGTTCGTGCCCTATGGCGGCGTCATCGTCGACGCGACCAAGGAGGTCGCGCTGTATGCCAGCGTCGCCCAGATCTTCATCCCGCAGACCACCACCGATTACACCGGCAAGACGCTGGATCCGCGCTACGGCACCCAGTACGAGACAGGCGTGAAAGGGTCCTTCCTCGACGGGCGGCTGAACGCGTCGCTCGCCGTCTTCCAGATCGAGGACACGAACCGCGCCTATGCGGACTCCGCGCATCCCGGCTATTATCTGCAATTGGGCGAGGTCCGCTCACGCGGCGTCGACGCGGAGGTCACGGGGAGCCCGCTGCCCGGCGTCGAACTCACCGCCGGTTACAGCTATCTGTTCAACACCTACGTGAAGGACGCGACCAGCCAGGGCGTGAACTTCAGCAACTGGTTCCCCAAGCACAGCGTCAAGCTGCTCGCCATGCACCGCATCCAGGAGGGGCCGCTGGAGGGCTTCAACTACGGCGCCGGCGTCACCGCCGTCACCCGCACCGGGGGGAACGGCAGCAACGCTTCCCTTGTGCAGGACGCCTACGCCCTGGTGAACGCCCAGGTCGGCTACACGTTCAGCGAAAACCTGTCGGTATCGCTCACCGGCAACAACCTGTTCGACGAGAAATACTTCGCCGCCCTTGGACGGTCCAGCAACACCTACAACACCTACGGCACGCCGCGAAACGTCATGCTGGCGCTGACCGCGAAGATGTGACCCGTTTCGGTGACCCGGCCACCCTGAAAGGTGGCCGGGTCATTCTCACCGTTCCGCCTGCCAGGGGTCGGACCAGCGTGGATCGGTCAGCAGCGTCTCGTCCGTCAGGGTCCCCAGGAAGGCCAGCAGGTCGCGCTTCTCCTGGGGCGTCAGCCCGATCCGGGCGATCAGGCCGCTTTTGTGCGGGTTGAGGCGCCCATCGCCCTTCAAGGCCCCTGATCGGATGGCCCGGCCGCCATCCGAATAGGCATCGATCACCGCGGCCAGGGTGGCGATGCTGCCGTCGTGCATGTAGGGGCCGGTCACCGCCACGTTGCGCAGGCTGGGCGCGCGGAAGGCTCCCATATCCTCCGGCCGGGCCGTGAATTCGAACAGGCCGCGGTTGGGAAAGGGATAGGCCCCGGCGCCGTCGAGGTTGTAGAGGCCGGTGTTGTGGAAGAGCGTCTCCACCTCGCGGGTCCGGGCGTGGACGACCTGGTCGTTGAAGTTGAAGCTGCCATGGCAATGGTGGCACTCGGCCCGCTCCCCGAAGAACAGGTTCATGCCCCGCGTCTCCGGATCGCTCAAGGCCGCCTTGCCTTGCAGGTAGCGGTCGTAACGGCTGTCGACCGAGACGATGCTCCGCTGGAAGGCCGCGACGGCCTTGATGACCGTCGCCATGGTCAGCGGCTCCGCCGCTTCCGGGAAGGACTGGCGGAACAGGGGCGGATAGACGGGGTCGAGGCGCAGCCGCTCCAGGATCTCCGCCCGGTTGGCGTCGGTCACCCCCATTTCGATGGGGTCGTCGCCGAACAGCGGGACCTCCATCTGCCGTTCCAGCGACACCAGCGCCGGATTGGCCCAGGTGTAGGTCGCGTTCCAGGCGCCGTTCGCCAACGCCTGGGGGTTCCGATGGGTGAGCGCGCCGGTGGAGCCCGGCGCCAGCGCCCGTCCGTCGGTGAAGGCCCGCGCCTGGAGGTGGCACGAGGCGCAGGCGATGGTTCCGTTGCCCGACAGGCGGGTGTCGTAGAACAGCCGACGGCCCAGTTCGACCTTCGCCGCGGACATCGGGTTGTCGGCGGGCACGCGCGGTTCCGGCACGTGGTTCGGCAGCGACCACGCCCAGTCCGCCGCCATGGCGGGCAGCCCCGTCCCAAACCCGAGGAGCGCGGCCAGGGACAGGACGCCCCAGAACGCGACAGCCCGACCGTTCATGGCTTGGCGACCACGGTGAAGGCCGGGGAGGAACCGGGGGTCACCGGCCGGCCGTCGTCGAGAGACAGGCCGAGCCGCCGGAACACCGGGCCGCATTCCGGATCGGTCGGGCCGCTCATGCAGCCGACCGCGCCGCCCCGGTCACGCTCCAGCGCGCTGCCCTCGAACAGCGACGACAGGTCGAGCGCCACGGCCTGGGTCGCCGGATCGAAGGCGGCGACGGTCACCGGCAGCCGGTTGGGCCGCGTGCAGGACACGCTTTCCCCGTTCGCCGGGTTGCCGGTGCAGCCGGTGGAACCGAGATGGAGGTACCAGGTGCGGGCCTTCGACGTGTCGAGCTTGGCGAGTCCGCCGACGGGATCGATCTCCACCTTCATGAGCTTGCGGCCGGCCTGCCAGCTCCAGCCCATGGCGGCAATGTCCAGCGGGGCCGGCGCCTTCTCCGTGCTGCTGTGGTTCAGGGCGGGCGGAACGCCGACGGTGAAGGCAAGCCCGGCGTAGCGGCCTGCCGGCACGGTCCCCGTCACCATGGCGTTGGTCGCCCGCGTGCCCCCGGCGCAGCCGCCCGATCCATCCTCGAAGTCGAGCAGGGCAACCGCCGCCGTCTGCCACTCGTTCGGTGCCAGCGTCAGCGGGACCGCCGTTCCCGCCGTGTCGATCAGCGCCACGTCCTGCACGTAGAAGCGCGCGTCGTGCAGGACCGCCGGGATGCCGCCCGCGCCCAACGGCCCGAGCGGTGCGCCGCAGCGCGCCGGCTTCCCATTGGCGGTCAGGGTGAAAGCCACCGTGACCGCTTGGGCTTCCGGCGCCGGCGTGGCGGTGGAACAGGCCGCAAGGCCGCAGACCGCGGCGAGGCCAGCCAGAAGGGCACGCTGGATCAGCATCGGGGAACTCCTTGTCTCAGGTCGGGGGTTGGGATGGTTGCAGAGGGTGCGACCCGCTCAGAAAAGCCGGGCGCGACGATGCAAGGCGCGCGCAGGCGCACAGAGCGTGTGGTCACGAAACGAAAGCTCTTCAGATCAAGCGGTTTGGCAGGAATACGGCACGCGCTCCCGGCCTGCGGGCGGCAACACCCGGCGGCGGCACGGCGCTGATGGCAATTGGGATGCGTCCCATCAAGCCAGCCTCAGGCGCTCCGCCCAGCCGGCTGTGCGTCCCCACGGCGCGCTCACCCTATGAGCATGGGGGTTGCCGGGCGGGCTCGAACGGGTCCGGTGGCGGATGGACGGCAGGCGATCACAGCGAACGCATCACCCCAGAGACGGGGGAGCCCTGGCCTGAAGGGTGGCGAGGAACCAGCCGGTGGCGATCTGGCTGCCCGGCAACGCCATCGGCCCATGACGCTTGACGTCCGACGGCATGACGCTCCACTGGGCGGAAGCCAAGCCCAGTCCGCCAACCAATGGACACAGCGGGCAGTGGCCTTCCGCCTTTCCATCGGGCGACTTCTCCGCCGGTGGCTGCGCCGGATCCGACGCCAGACCATGGGCATCCAGAAGCACGGACTTCATGCCCTCGGGCGTACAAATGGCTGTAAGTTCAGCGACACCGGCCTGGGCGGAGGCGTTCCAGGCCGGCATCCAAGCCCAGGCAAAAAGCTGCACGACCAGCGCGACAGCCGCGGCCAACAGGCCGTGCCTTGCGAATCGATGCCGTTTGTCCGGGATTGCGGCCATGCCGGGTTGGAACTCGCGTGGGTCGATAGAGACTCAAATTGTCCTGGAGTAATAGCACAGCATTTGTGGGTATGACGAGGTCGATCCGTATCCTGGGCCGACGCATGAGGCAAGCCCGGTCCGTCAATGGCAGAAGCCGCCGTCGAGCGCCGGAACGACCGCCGTCGCCCCGTCTATGGCCGTCTCGATGATGCGGGCGACGGACGGCTGCAACAGGTCGACGACCGCGATCCGACCGCCATCGTCGAGCGCCACGTAGAATTTGGCCCCGCTGCTCGAAGGGGCTCCAGCCTTCGGGGCTCCGGGCAGGGCGAGAACGGCCAGGTTGCGCCGATCCTGGAGATCGATGGTCTGCATCGACCGTGACGTGACGCTCAGGCCGACGAAGACGCTTTGCAGCACGCCCAACCCGAAGCCGCTGACCGGCGCCTTCAGGGGCAGGCGCCGGCTTTCCCGATAGGTCCAGGTGGACACGACCGACAAGGCCCGACCGCCATCGACGGGAAGCAGGATGAACTGGCTGTCCGGACTCGGAAAGGGGCGGCCCAGCGGTGTCGGCAGGACAAGCCGTGACACCTTATCCTGCGTCCGCAGATCGAACAGGGACAGCACGCCACGCTCCGCCTGAAGGACGACGGCGAGGTCCCCGCCGGGGGTGGCGGCGACATGAGCGATGGGACCGTCGGCCGCCGCAACCGCCAGCTTCGGTCCCCGCCGCCCCGTCGCCCCGTCGATCAGCGCAACCGAGCTGCCATGGGCGACCAGAAGCAGCCCCTTTGCCTCGAAGGCCATGGATCGCAGGTCGGGAAGGCCGTCGATGATCGTTGGCGCGGCACCGGGGCGGACCAGTTCCACCGAACCCGCCCTTGGATCGGCCACCGCCAGGGTCTGGCCGACCGGAGACACCTGGAGCAGAACGGGGGCCACCGTGGTGGGATGGTCCGCCGCGACGGCACCGGTCACCGTGTCGAACACGGTCAAGCGGCGTTCGTCGGTGTTGGCGACGAGCAGCTTCGCGCCGCGGTCGAGCGCGACGATCGGCCCGGGCGGAGCGGACAGACGGATGCGGGACGCGACGGCGTCGGTCGCGCTGTCGATCACGGCGATGTCGGACACCGAGGGGGATGCGACGAACACGAAGCCGGAAGGGTCCGGAGCCACCGCATGGCCACCGCCCGGCAGCGCAACCAGCCCCAGACAAACGCCGATAACAAGCAGAAACCCCCGCCACACAGGCCACCTCCCCGGCAAGGGACGTAGCGTCCATCCTACGCCGCCGGAGGTGGAACGAAAAACACGCCAACGGAGAAGCCGGCCTCCCCTATGGGGAGCGCCGGCCGACCTCCGGCCGGCGCTTTGGATCCGCGTCAGTGAGTCTTCTGCGGCTCCGCCATGCCTTCGTGGGACGGCGCCGCAGCCCCCGCCCCCTGGACATCGACCTGGACGGTGACGGGACCGGCCTTTTCAAAGGTCAGCGTCAGAGGGAAGGCCTTCCCCTTGACCAGTGGCTGCTTCAGGCCGAGCAGCATGATGTGCAGCCCGCCGGGCTGGAGCGCCGTCGGGGAACCGGGCGTCACCTCGATGACGTCGACCGGACGCATCTTCATGACGCCGTTGACCCCGACGCCGAACAGCAGCGTGCCGGCTGTGGGATGCCCGTCGGCGGAGGTGACGCGGTAGCGGATCGTGTAGAGGCCGGCTGGAACGGACTGCGGCAGCGCAAGCCGGACCGTGCCGCGCCCCACGTCGGGTTCGTAAGTCCGATGCCAGCCATCGTGAACCTCGGCCATCAGTTCCATGCCGATGGATCGAAGGCTGTCGGCCCGCACACGGGATAGGGCTTCACTGAGATACTTCGACAGGATGCCGATCTCGCCGCCCGTGGCCACGTAGAAGCGCCGGGCAAAGTCGTGCTTCGCCAAGCCGGAAGATAGCGTCCACGAAGGTGGCGCAGGTGCCCCCTCGGGCGCGGACGCCAGCACGCCCCGACGCTTCTCCGCGGCGCGCAAGGTGGCGGTGGTCACGCGCCTGCTGCGTGGTGAGCCGCTGGAGGTCGTGGCCCGCGAGCTGAACGTCACGGTGGCACGCCTGTCGGAGTGGCGCGAGCGCGCCCTGGCGGCCGCGGCGTCGGCCATGAAGGAACGCGAGCGCGACGAGCGCGATGAGGAGATCGCACGCCTCAAGGCCAAGGTCGGCGAGATCACCATGGCCAACGAGCTGCTGGAGGGGAAGATCGCCGCCCTGGAGGGCAAGCGCCCTTTGGCCCGGCGGAGGTCGAGACGATGAGCCGGACCATCTCCCCCTCCACCGGTCGCCCCTACGGTCTGGCCCCGGATCTGGCGGGTGTCGCGCGCCACCGTCTACCGCCACCGGGCGGACCGCCCGACACCGCCACCCCGCCGCCCAGGGCCACTTGGTCCGTGCTCGGATTCCGAGCTGGTCGAGCACATCGACCAGCAGATCCTCACCTCACGCTTTCATGGCGAGGGATACCGCAAGATTTGGGCGCGCCTGCGCCATGCCGGCCTCCGCACCTCGGCACGCCGAGTGCGGAGGCTGATGGGGGCGTACGGACTGCTGGCGCCGCATCGAGTTGGGCGGCAGCGCACGCGGGCGCACGACGGCACCATCATCACCGAGACGGTGAACGTGATGTGGGGCACCGACATGACCGAGACGATCACCGTGGCCGAGGGCATGGCGCGCGTCTTCATCGCGGTGGATCACGCCAATTCCGAGGTGGTGGGCATGCACGCCTCGAAGAGTGGCAACCGTTTCGAAGCCCTGGAGCCAGTCCGCCAGGGCGTGTTGCGCCACTTCGGCAGCATCGGCCCTGGTGTGGCGGTCGGGCTGAAGCTGCGCCATGATCACGGCTCGAACTACATGTCCGGCGACTTCCAGGCCGAGATCAAGTGCCTGGGCATCACCGGCTCGCCCTCCTTCGTGCGCGAGCCGGAGGGCAACGGCGTGGCCGAGCGGTTCATCCGGACGCTCAAGGAGAACTTCCTCTGGGTCCACACCTTCGACACCGTCGAGGAGCCGCGCCGCGCTCTGCTCGAGTTCGTCCACCACTACAATGAAACTTGGCTCATCACCCGGCATGGCCATCGCACAGCTGCTCAGGTGCGCGCCGACCAACTCCGCGTTGATCAGCCCTCCATCGCCGAGCTACCCTTGGCCACCTGAATAACCCCAGACGGGTGTCTCAAATCCGGGCCGCGGTTCAGTGGCTCGGCCGCTGACAGGATGGACAGTCTGCGTGGGAATGCTTGACCTGGGCAGCCACATGAAGACCAGCCGCGCCAACAGGTTTCACCTTCACGACACGGCAGTTCGGGATCACAAAGAGCTCTTGCATACTCCATTACCTGGGCTCTCCCGAGGGTGCCGGCACCAGCGTTGTCAGATTTTCCACGCAAAGTGTGGGAGAACCGGGAACGGGGACCAGCTCAAAATGTGGGGAACGATCAGCGTTCAAGCGTCCGTCACCACGAGCGGCAGCAGGCTGGACACCGTCTTGCCGTCCTTGGCGGTCACGGTCAGCACGAGGTCGGAGCCCGCTGCCGCCGTCACCGTCGTCCGGCCCTTCTGCGCGGCGACGTCGAGTGGAACCGCCGCTCCATTCAGACTGGCCGATACGGCGTTCAAAGTCGTGTAGTCGATGGTGACCGGAGCGCCGCGCGGCGCCGGGTTCGGCGTGGCGGTCAACGTCTGGACCTGAAGGAAGGGACCGGGGCCGAGATAGGCGACGGCCGGGCCGCCCGGACCGCTCACGGTCAGGCGGAAGCTGTTCGTCGACATGACGTCGATCCGCGCCGGTTCCCGGTCGGCATTTTCGGTCTTGAAGGTAAACTCCGTCTTCGTGCCGTCCGTATAGCCGAACCGGAGGATCCGGACCGAATTCAGGGGGATCGTCACACTTGCGGTGGCGTAGTCGGTCTTGGCGTCGCCGGTGTACCCGTCCGCCTGCAAGGTGAAGGTAACGGAGGACTGGTTCGGCTGCACGAAATCGAATGGCTTCACCGCCACCGATCCATGCTCCGCCACCCACGGCAGGTTGGGCAGGGGTGGCGAAAGGCGCAAGGGAACGATGGCGTACTGGCTTTTCCAGCTCAGGGTCACGATGTCGTCCAAGTCCAACGGCCCCGGCGGGTTGCAGGTCAGGGAGGCGGTCACCTTGCCGATATAGGCGGCGGTCACGGCCTCCACGCTGCGGCCGTTGTCGTTGCAGAGCCTGAGCGTGTAGAGGGAGTGCGGCGGGCTCGGCGTCGTCGGCAGGCTGTCGCTGAAGCGCGCCGTGCCGCTGACTTCGATCGTCTTGTCGAGCGGGAGAACCTCGACATGGGTTCCGCCCGACACCGTCCAGCGCAGATCGCACGATCGTCCCATCGTGACCTTTGACGGATCGGCGGTGAACTCGATGATCCGCATCTCCGGCCGTTCTTTGACGACGACGACACCGCCGGATTCACCGCTGAAATCCTCGATCACCGGAAGGACGACGGCGCCGACGGCGTCGTTGACCTGGATTTGCCGCAACTCGATCTGGGCGGAATGGCCCGACGCGATCGGCGGTCCGAAGATTTCGACCAGATAGCCCTCGGGATCCGGGCGAAGGACGGCGTCCCACCCCGGCGTGCGCGCCACCGGGCTGATCGACCGGGGGCTTTCGGTCAGGTTGCCGTCGGCGGATCCCACGGGGATGCGGACCAGAATCGTCCGTTCATCCTCGTCGCCCGGCACGTCGGGGTCCGCCGGATTCAGGTTGGAAATGGTCAGCACAAGCCCGGCGGTCTCACCGATGGTCAATCGATAGGGATCGACAGTGTAGCTGTAGTAGGTTGTCGGGGCCTGAAGTGCCGTTTCGCCGGTCATGCCTGTCATTCCTTGTCGGATCGTTTGCCGTCGGGCCATTCGCCGGAAAGCGTCGTCACGCGCGGTCGCGGCCGGGGTTCAGCGCCAGCCATCCCTCGCGAACATCGGGCGGGGTGGCCGGCAGCAGTGCCTTGGGGTCGTTGCCCTGGAGGTCGCGGTCGCTGCGCCACACGGTGACGCCCGCGCGCTCCACCCAGCTCCAGCGCCCGCCCACCTCCGAGGGCAAAGGCATGCGCACCCGCTCGGGATCGACCAGCAGCGGCCCCATGCGGAAGGTCGCCACCAGCCGGTTCATCGCCGCCGACACCGGACCCGCCGGCAGGGCGGCGGTGACCACCGGCAGGATTCCGCAGGCCGCAGGAATGACGCCGCGCGGATCGACCAGCAGGGTCAGCCGGCGCCGCGCCCCGCTGGCGGTCAGCGGGAAGTCCGGGCGTGCTGCCAGATAGCCGCCGCCCGCCGCTCCACCGCCGAGCGCGTGCGGGATGGCGGACAGCGCCCGCCGCAGGGCCTCGCGCGGTTCGTCCCGCCGGTCGGCCAGCGCCCGCCGGATCAGCCCCAGGCTGGGGGCGAAGCCGCGCGCCGGGTAGAGGCGACCGTAATCGTCGTCCAGGAAGCAGCCGAGCGCGCCGTTGCCGCTGAAGCCGGCGTCGCCGACGCAGGTGGCCAGGGGCACCGCAGGAAAGCCGCGGTCGTCTCGCTTGCCCGTCTTCGCCCAGTCCTGGTCGTACAGGGGATCGCCGTCCAGCCCGATGGCGATGTCGGCGCGCACCACCGCGATGGGCTGGCCGAGCAGTACCGCCAGCGCGCCGGACGACGGCTGGCCCTGCGGTATCGACCGCCACAGCGTGACGTCGATCAGGTCCAGCAGTTCGCCCAGCGCCCCGGCACCGTGATCGCGCTGGGTCGCCAGCAGGCCGTCGATGAATCCGCTCAGATGCGGATCGGCGATGTCCGGTGGGGCGCCAAGCGGTTCGCTGCGGCCGGGCGCGGACTCCCACCGCAACCCGCTTCCCCCGTCGTTCTCCACCGGCAGCACTTCGCCCAGCGCCAAGCCCTCGGCGTCGAACACCAGAAGGCCGCCGTCCAGGTGGTTGGGCAGCACCCAGCCGGCGATCGGGCTGGTCCGGTCGGCGGCGTTGCTGGGTACCCGGTCGTCGCGCGCGCTGAGCAGCCGCAGCGACAGCCGCGTGGGCTGCACGACGCGCGGGGCAAGCTGGATCAGCGCGGCGTTGCTCGCCTTTCCGACCGGCGGGGTGTGGACGCTGCGGGAACGGATGGGGATCACCGTTTCCCCGGGGTTGGTGACGAACAGCACCTGCCCGAAGGCATCGACGACCCACATCTGCGTGATGGAGAAATGGCCGGCGCGGATCGGGAAGAAACCGCCTTTCTCCCCCACCGACGGCGGGATCGGGACCGCGGTGGGCGCGCCGTCGATCAGCCGCTGCACCTCCGGGTCCTTGTTGGTGATCCGGCAGATCATGCTGTCCAGCATGACCATCCAGGGTTCCAGCCCGGCCATGTTTTCCGTGATGATGTCGTAGTCGCCGATGCGTGCCGCGGCCTCCTCCAGCAGCGCGCGCTGGTGGCCCGGCAGGCGGTCGAGGTCGTGGCTGGTTTCGAGGAAGCGCCGCAGCTTGACGGCCAGCCCGCGGGACAGCTGCGTGCCGACGGACGCGCGCCCATCGACGCTGTAGGTCTCGCCGTCGGCGGGGTGGCCGTCCCAGCCATAGTCGAACCCGTCCGGAACCCAATCCGCCAGCATTCCCGCCGGGTTGGGGGCGGAGGGGCGCCAGGCGATGCGCCAGTCGAGGTAGAGCGGCGTCCAGGGCGGCGTCCAGGGCAGCACCGCGCGCTTCATCGGCACCACGCCGTCGAAGCCGGCCGCCACGCCCAGCACCGTCTCGTCCAGCCCGTCCGCCGCCGTCGCCGCCCAGGGCGTGGCCTGCTGGGCGGCGATCACCGCAGCGAGGCGGTCGATCTGCTCCGCCGTCGGATCGGGCAGGCCGGCCAGCGGAAAGAACAGCGTCGCCAGCCAGCGGGCGTTGGCGGGGTCGAAGAACAGGCATTCGATCAGGAAGCCGGTCACCTCCTTGGGCACCCCGGTGCCGGCCGGGATCGCCGCAGCCTTTACCAGATCGCCGGCGGAGATCGTGGCGGACCGGCCGGTCTGCGGATCGCTGACCATCAGCCCGCGGACGGTCTGGCCGGTGAAGCGGCAGAACAGGCGGTCCTCGCCCCCATCCGCACCCGGTGGCAGGAAGCGCGTGTCCTGGCAGGCGCCGCTGATCATCACGGCGGGCGCCATGGGTGCGAAGAAGGGCGGGGCGGCCACCTCGTTCAGCGCGTAGCTGGCGCCGAGCAGGGCGAGGAGTTCGCTCCGCCGCTCCTCGTGCTCCGCCTCCTCCCGAGCGCGTTGCCGCTCCAGTTCGACGATGTCGTCGCGGGTCGCCGCGATGGCCCGCTGGGTCGGCGCGTGGTAACTGCTGGCGGCGGTGATCTTGGTCAGCTTGCAGGCGTCGCCGAACAGCGCCGCCGTCTTCGACGCGATCAGCCGCCGCGTCGCGTCGAGCCGCGCCTGCGCGTCGTTCAGCGCAGTCAGCGCATCGCTCTGCGCCGCCGACAAGGGCAGTTCCTGCAACGCCTGCCCATTGCCGGCGCCGCCCTCGTCCGCGTCGTCGGTCCGCCGCACCCCCCACAGGCTGCCGCCGTCGGTCTTGCCGAACCGGTTGGCCAGGCTCTGCGCCTCGAAGGCCGGGCGGTCGGTGGCGTAGTCGAAAACCATGTCCTCCTGCAGGGCGAGCAGAAGGTCCTCCAGCTCCGGCGCCTGACACTGCGCCGCCATCCAGGCGGCCATGGCCTCCACGGCGGTCCCGCCCACCGCGACTGCCGGGCGGGACTTGCCGGACAGGATGGGCGCGCGCGGGTAGGCGACGCCCGGCCCTTTCCACGCCAGCCCGTGGACCATGCCGTGAACCAGAGTTTGGGAGGCGAGGTTCTTCTGGGCCTCCGGAATGGCGGGCCCGTCCGTCATTGGGTTCAGCGCCCGCCACGCCTCCCAGTCCCGGCGCGCCTCGGCCAGCCCGGCCTCCCCGCCGACGCCCCAGGCCAGGGCGTCCATCAGGGCTTGCCATTCCTCTTCCGTCAGGAAGCCGGCGGGCGGGCTGTCCGACACGCCCAGCAGCGGGTCGAAGGCGGCGGGCTGGTACCAGCCCAGCATGGCGTAGGCGACGGTGCCGGACGCGACGCCGTCCAGCCCGTCGTGGAAGGCCAGCACGTTGTTCACGTTGTCGTAGACGGCGGCCCAGGTGACGTCGCCCGGGGCCGCCGCCCGGATCACCGGCGTCTTCGGGGCCGCCGGGTTGGTCCAGCCCGACAGGCTGAAGGCGCGGCCCAGGTAGCGGACGGTGCCCGGCTTCTCCGGATCGGGATAGGGGTTGGATCCTTCGGCGGCATCGCCCAGGAAATCGCTTTGCAGAACCCAGGCGGTGATCGCGGGCGGCTGGCCGGGCGTGGTGGACAAGAAGCGCGCGACCAGCCAGCGGTTGGGAACCGGGTGGAACTCCAGCTCCCCGGCCTCGGTCTGCCGGCCAAGCGTGATCGCCGCCGGCAAGGTCATCAGCAGGTGCGCCCCGGTCCGGGGCGGATCGCTGGATGCCCGCGCCTCGAACGGGCGGGGGGAAGGGTCGAGGAAGCGCTTGACCCGGTCGTAGTTGGTGCGGGTCGCCGCCCAGACGGCATTCTGGTTGGGTTTGCCGACCGGCAGGCATTCCAGGACCGACGGCACGAACAGGCACGGGCCCGGCCACAGCGGATCGACGATGGGGCCGTTGGCCCGCGAAACGGTATCGGTCATCGGGTCGCCCCATCCTCGTCGGCGGTGCCGGTTCCGGTGGCCGGGGCGACGCCCCAGGCAAAGGATTGCAGGCCCGCCGGCCGGACCATCTGGACCGCGAACTCCGCGGCGGTGAAGGAGTCTCCGGCGCTGAGGGCCCCCAGCGCGATCAGCCGCTCGCGGGCCGCCCGCGCCGTGGCATCGACGCGCATCACGCCGGACGCGCGGGTGCCGACGCGCAGGCTGACCGGCGCCTCGGCCCCTGGAATCTGGACGCCGGCCGTGTAGCGCCCGTGCCCCAGCCCGCGTAGGAAGGTCTTGACGCACGACGGCACCGCCGCGTCGCGCCGCACGCCGAAATGCAGCCCTTCCGGCGGCTGCAAGAAATCCACCCGCTTCGGCAGCCCGGAGAAGAGGCACAGCAGCACGTCGTCCGACAGGCGTTCCAGCCGCAGGATGGGCAGCGGAACGCTGGTGGCCTTCGGCTCCGTCGTGTCGTAGCCGGACACCTCGATCCCCGGCCAGCCGGACACCGCGACGGAGCGCAGCAGGAAGCCGGTGACCGGCGCGACCGCGATGTCGGCCGAACCGCCGTGCCCCGTATCCGGCCTTTCCTCCGCTGCTGGCTTGCCGCGCAGCGCGGGGCGGACGCCGGCCATGGCGCCGAGCGCGCTTTCCACCGACCGCTCGAACGTGGTCAGCACCTGGATGGCGTCCTGGCTGGAGGAGACGGCCACGCTGACCGCGCCATCGACCAGCCGCCGCTGCCAGTTGGGGTCCAGGTAGAAGAAGCGCAGCGATTCCCGGGGCAGCAACCGGGCGTCCGGCACCAGATACTCCACCGGCAGGCCGTAGAGCAGAACGAGGCGGCTCAGCCATTCCGTCATAGACGGCGGCACCGGCGGCAACGGCACCGGCGGCAACGGCGCCGCGGCGGTCCCGCCGTCCGGTCCGGCGGAGGCCGTCACCGGGGTCGCAGCCCGGCGTGCGAGGTCGTAGAGGTTTTCCGCCCGGCGATGGCTGTCACGCGTCATCGTCGTCTCCCTGAACGCCGTTCACCCCACCCAGCCCGCCGAACAGGCGGTCGAGAAGGAGGTCGAGCGGGTCCCCCTCTCCGCCTGCAGAGGCCGGGGCGCCCCGGTCCTCGCGCCGGATGCGCGCGGGCGGCCCGCCGTCTCCCTCATGCGCTCGTGCAAAGCCGGCGGCCAGGGCGTGGGCGGCCAGCAGCGCGGCGTCTCCCTCACCCGGCTCGGTGGGCAGGCCGGCGCTCGCCGCCGCAGCCGGCAGCGCGGCGGCCAGAGCGGCCATCCCCTGCCGCGTCAGGGCGGCCCGCTGGCCCTGCCGCCGCCATTCGTAGAGCTGCCGGGCGAAGGGGCTGTCGGACAGGGCGAGCAGCCGGCCGATCTGCCAGGCGCAGGCGTAGGACACGTCGAAAAGCGCCGTCTCCGGGTCGTAGCGGATTGCGCGGTCGCTGTAGAAGTAGGGCCCCAGCTCGTCCGGCTCCAACGGCACCGGCGAGGCCGGCCCCCGGTACCAGGAGGTCGTCGTCTCCCCCGCCCGCATGCGGTTGCGCAGCGGGGTGTAGCCGATGGACAGCGCCTTGCGCGCCAGGGCGGCGCCCTCGTCGCCCTCCGGGAAAGGCGTGTGGGGCAGCTGCGGCAGCCCGACGCCGCCGCGCGCCGGCAGGGCCTGCATGATCTGCAGGAAGTCGCCCGTTCCAGCCCCGACGGCGACCCGCCACCAAGCCAGCGACACCAGCCGGATCCACCGGTACTTCGCGTTCACCACGTTCGGCGCCAGGGCGTTCCGGTGGCCTTCCAGCGACACCAGGAACTGGTAGTTGACCGCGCCCGTCTGAAGCAGCCGGTTGCCGACCACAACGGAAAAGAATCCATCCTCGGCCAGCCCCAGTGCTTCCTTGTGATCGGTGTCGACCTCGCGGACGTGGGCCAGCCAGGGCAGGTCCGCCGCCTCCGGCGCCACCGCCTGGAACAGCGCGAGGTCCAGGTCGAGGACGAGGCAGGATCCCGCCGCTTCCGCCGCGTCCGGCGGCGGCAGGGCGGGCGGTAGAATGTCCGCCTCCCGCGGGCGCAACAGCTCCTCCACCGTGCAGGCGCGCACGGGGGATGGGGCGGCCACCGCACCGGCCTCACCGCCCAATTCGTCCGCCGTGACCGTCAGAAGGGCCATCCAGGGCACCGCTCCCCCCTCGGCGGGCGGGGGGGCGCCGTCGATGGTCCGCTCCCACGGCAGGGTGCGCCGCCGCAGCACGACGTTGGGCAGGACCTCTCCACCGACGCCGGTCTGGTTGGCCGGCGGATAGACGGATTGGAGGTCGGTCGGGGCCAGCGCGAAGCGCGGCCCGGTGAGGGTGAAGGGCTGGACCGACTCATAGGTCGGAACCGGGGTCACTCCCGAGGCCGTGACCGTCTGGACCGAGCGCAGCCGGTAGCCGCCCGCGGGCAGCGGCGGGACGGCGGCCTGATAGAATCGGACCTCCCCCGGCTTTAGAGGCCGGCCCTCCGCCCCCAGCGCGATCGAGTCCGCCATCGTCTTGGTCTCCCGTTCCATCGCCGGTCTACTCCTCGCGGGGCTGTCGGACGCTCAGCGTGGCGGCGGGCGGTGCCCCGGCCGCGCCGTCGGCAAGGCGGTCCGCCACGGCGTGCCGCGCGACCGCACGGCCCAGCACCGCCAGTCTGTGCCCGGACCAGCCGCGCTCGACCTCGCCCGGAGCCTCCTGGAAGCCGTACACGCCGCCCAGCCCGGCGGCGTGAGCCACCATGACGGCGATCCGCATTCCGTCCCCCGTGTCCAGGCGCGCCGTGTCGAACAGCAGGGCCGTGCCGCCCCCGATCTGCCGGACGTTCGATGGGTGCGTTTCGTTCGCGAACGCCGCCTCCCAGGGCGACGGCGTGGCGGCCAGGAAGACCGGCGTCACGGCGGCTTTGAGCGGGTCGTCGTCCATCAGCACGACCACGGTGCGCGGCGCCCGGTGGAACAGCGTCATCACCCAGCCAGGCGCCGTCACCCCTACGCCCGTCTGGACACGGTTCCCGGTCAGCAGGTCGCCCCCCTCCACCGCGCCATACGTCCGCAAGCGCCCGCCGCGCCACAGCGGCGGCGACGCCTGGGTACGGACGGAGCAGCCGGCGGCCAGCAGCGTGTGGTGATCGGCGCGCAGCAGCAGGCTGTGCCGGTCCCAGCCCACCACCGCGCCGGCGGCCGTTTCGTCTGGCAGGCCGACGGCGGCGACCCGCACCGTGCCCGCCGGAAGCGCGACCTCGCTGTCCGCAGCGACGGCGTCCCGCAGCACGCGGCCGGCCTCGTCGTGGGCGACGACGCGCACTGGCAGCGATCCTGCGACCGTCAGCACCGGCAGGGGGCCGCCGCGCCCGGCATCGAGAAGCGCGATCCCACCCGCCGTCAGGGTGACGGGCGCCGTTTCCCTCGGCGGCGACCCAGCCCAGCGGACGATCTGGCGCGGCTGGCGGATGAGGAAGGCTCGGCCGGGCGCGGCTTCCCCGGCCGGCAGGGCGTGCAGACGGCCGACCGCGAGCCAGCGCGCCGGCAACGGCGCCACCGCGACCGGTTCGGCGGGCACGGGCGGCGGACGCCAGCTCCGCAGCCGGCGCGGCGCCGGGGCGAGACCGGTGCCGAGGCGCGCCAGGGACGGCGCCGCTTGGTAGATCTGGTCGGCGAAGGCGGCGAGAACGCTGAGGGCGGGGCGGGGCTGGCCGGCGGCGACGCCGTGCCGGTCCAGCGCTTCCAGAATGGCCGCGCGGACCGCCACGCGGCTGGGGGCCATCACCGTGTCCATCAGGATGCGGAAGCGGTTCTCCTGCGGGAGCGGCGCGTCCGCCGGCCAGGCGGGCGTCCGGTCGTAGGGCAGGTTCAGCGCGGGCGCCTTCTCGTAGCCGAAGGATTTCAGCAGGTCCATCGGGCCGATGCCGCCGACCAGCCGTTCCGCCAGGGCCGATAGGGCCAGCCCGAACAGGGCGCCGGGCAATTGCCCGGCCGTCGGCTTGCCGTTGGGGCGGAAGGGCTGGCGCGACCACAGGGCGGCCGCCGCGCCGCCCTCGATCCGCTCCACCGCCAAGCCGGGGCGATCCGGCGAAACTATTTCCCAAGCGCCCGTGACGGCGTTCCAGCCTTCCAGCGCGACGGCGAGCGCCGTCAGCGCGTCCGGCAGGTTCATCGGCTGAATGCCGATGGCCGGCCCCGTGAAGCGCGTGGCGATGCCGGCCAGCGTGATGGTCGTGGCCGGAATGGCCGATTGCACCTCGATCCGGAAGGGCGCGCTCCGCACCCGCGCCGCGGCGCCGTCGGGGGAATCGAGCAGCCCGTCGGCGATCCGCGTCAGCAGCACGGTCTGCGCCGGGCCGGCCTCCAGCATACCGCCACCGCCGGCACCGCCGCGCACCGCCGGGACCGGCAGCAGGCGCCGCTCGAACTCCCGCCAGTCGAGCGGCGCGGCGTTGGCGCCACCCTTCTGGTTGCCGATGGGGATGGTGAAGGAGACGACGTACCAGTCCACCGTCGCCTTGCCGGCGAATTCCGGCCCCCAAAGCTGCAACCGCGCGCCCAGCGAAGCCGACAGGGTCTTCTTGACTCCGAAGATCTTCACGGTCACCGAAACGCCGACCTCCACCTCCACCTCGGCGCGGAAATAGAAGGGCTGCCAGGCGATCAGGAAGTCGGCGGCGGCGTTGAACCAAGCGCGCAGCCGCCCCGCCGTGAACAGCGCCTGCAGCCGGGCGCCGGCCATGACACCGGCCGGGGTCAGGGCGAAATAGCTCGTCCCCTGAATCGACAGGCTGGCCGCGCCGTCCAGGATCGGCCAGGAAAAACCGACGCGCGGCACCGTCGGATAGCCGTCCGGCACCGTGAAGGCGGGGTGATAGCCGCCCAGCGACACCACGAAGGCGCCGGACAGCGGATTGTCGCCGAACCAGTATTTCGCCGCGAATCCCCCGGACAGGCGGCAGTCGCGCACCAGCAGAAAGGAGTTGGGCGTCAGCTGGGCGCTGACCGAGATCTCCCCCTGCGCCATCCGGAAGGCGGCGACCAGCGCCAGTTCGATATAGGCGAAGGCCTGCGACGGCGGCCGTTCCGGCGGCTGGAAGCCACGGGCCACGCCGATCACGTCGATCTCGAACTCCCGTCCGAACTTGAGCAGGAGCATCGCGGCCACCTTCAGCAGCCGGAAGGAGGAGAACTGGAAGCCCGCCGCCGCCCAATGCTCGCCCACGGACGGGGGCGACACCGCCGACAGCACCGCCAGCGCGGAGGCGGGCGTCGGAGCGGCCCCGAAGGTGTCCGGCGAGCCGGCGCCCTGGACCAGCGGGAAGGACAGGACGTCTCCCACCGCCGGTACGCTGAGCGCGCGGTTGACCGCAAAGCCCCCGGCCAGCCCTTCGATGAAGAAAGCGGGCGGCCCCCCCAGCGGCGTGTTCAGGTTCAGGAAGACGAAGAAGCTGGCCGCCTGATCGCCGGCCGGCCGCGCCGGATCGACCGGGACCAGCGCGAAGGAGCCGACGGCGTAGAGCGAGAAGCCTGCCATGCGGACCAGCATGCGTCCATCGTAGCGCAGCGGGTTCGCCTCCTTCACCAGCCCGCCGTCGATGGTGACCGGGCCGCCGGTGAAGCCGACCTCCAACCCGCCGAGATCGAGGCGGTACTGGCTGTAGTCGGTGATGCGCGTGACGTTGGCCGAGACCGACAGGTCGATGAGGTCGATGGACAGGCCGGCCAGCGACAGGTCGCCGTCGAACAGCACGCTGCCGACGCGGGTCGGGTTCTCCCAGCCGATGCCGATCCCGTTGGCGTGGACCGGCCCGAAGGAACGCTGCACCGGCATCCACAGGCGGGTGGCGCCGGCGCCCGTGCCGTCGAACAGCTCCACGCCCAGGTCGTGCCCCTTCAGCCAGGCGGCGCGGGCCGAGAAGGCTGGGTTGGTCGGCGGATTGTCCCGGCTGCGCCGGTCGCCCGATCCCAGCAGGTTCTGCGCGACCGGGTTGGCCTGTGCCCCATCGGCCAACCGGTCCGGGGCGAGCGCGATGCCCATGTCGGTGAACTCAATCCCGCCGCCGTAATCGACCACCGCGCCCGGACGGGCAAAGTCGAAGGTGACGAGGCCGCGCGGACGCGCGCTCTCCATGCGGAAGCGGGCCAGCTCGACCAGCGGCTTGCCGGCCTTGCCGTGGAAATCGACGCCGATGTTGACCAGCCGCAGCTTGATCCGATCGAAGCTCGGCACGTCGCCCTCGACCGGCACATAGATGGCGAGGCCGGGCGCGAAGCGGTCGGGGTCGCCGCCAGTCAGCCGGAGCCAGTCCATGTCCGGCGCGCCCAACTGGAAGGTCAGGTTGGGCGCCGCTGGCAGGTTGAGCCCGGTGGCGGCAACGCGGACGCCGAAGTCGCCGGGCGCCGCGCCCGGCTCCACCCAGAGGCCGCCTCCGCCGCCCAGATCCATCACCTTGACGCGGGCCGCCGTCAGGGCCTTGAGGAAGCCGCCGAGGAACCTCGCCGGCCCCAGCGTCGCCAGGGCGTCCAGGCTGGCCAGCACGTAGGTTCCGCGCTCGCGCGCCAGCAACCGCGAGCCGGTCAGCACGGCGCCGGGCGTGAGCGTCGAGTCCTTGAAAAGGGGCGCGTCGAGCCAGCGGACGACGCCGCCGGTGTTGAGCAGGATGATCGAGGCGTAGCGCGGCAGCACGTCGCGCAGGATCCCGGCCAGCCAGACGTCCAGCCGGCCGCGCAGGCGGGCGTCGAGGCCCGGACCCGGCGCCTCCCCGAACAGGCGCGGCAGAAGCTCGGCGTTCAGAGGCCCTGGCGCGCCGGCCCCCCCGCGCAGCGGGTCGCGGCGCAGCGGGTTGAACGACACGGCAACGGTTCCCTCCGCGGAATCGTAGCGTACGGTCAGCGCCGGCCCCTCGCCGTCGGCGAACAGGGCGCCGGCGGTCAGGCCGAGTTGGACGCGTGGATCCACCGGTCCGTCGAGCGCCACGGCGACGCCCGACGGCTCCAGCGAGAGGGCGAGCCGGTCCGCGACGGACAGGGCGCATTCGGCCCAGACGCCGGCCGATTCCCGCCCGCCCAGCGTCCGGACGCCGGCCAGGACGGCGATGGGCATCCGGTCGGACGGCCGGTAGCGCAGCAGGCCGCCCTCGCTCGACACGCCGGTCAGGCCGAGCGACAGCAGATCGGCCACGGCGGCGGCGGTCTTCGGCGCCTCCCCCCCCGACAGCCGCCCGCGCAACCAGCCCAGCGCTGCCGCGCCGAGCCGCCCGGGGTCGGGCTGCGCGGCGATCAGCGCGCGCACCAGGTCCGGGATGTCCAGGACGCGGGCCGTCCGCTCCATCCGGTCGGCGAAGACGCCGCCGCCGGTGTCGCGGATGCCCTGCAGCAGAGTGCCGGTCAGGCTGGCCAGCAGCCCTTGCGCCACCTGCCGGGCGACTCCCGCCGCGAAGCTCTGCCAGCCGGCGAAGGGGATGAGGTCGAGCTGCGGCAGCCCCTCTCCTTCCTCTCCGGTGCGCAGCGTGAAGGCGCGGTCGTAACCGGCCTCGAAGAACAGCGGCGCGTCCAGGCCGGGAATGGCCGCCGTCAGCCGGCCGCCGCCCGTCAGGCCGGGCTGGCAGTCCGCGCCAAGGCCGAGCGCGAAGCGCATCCGCTTGAGCGTCGCCGCCTCGGCCAGGGGCAGCGGCTCGTCGATTCCGGTTTTCAGATGGAACAGGCCGCCGGCCGTGTCGGCGGACAGCGCGATGCTCACGCCGTAGGGCAGGCCGGTCAGGGCCACGCCCGTCCGTTCCGGCGTGTCCTCGGTGCGCGCGAGCGCCACGCCGTTCGCGGCCGTGCCGGTCGGCAGCTCGGCCAGCACCTCGCGGACGCGCGGGATGTCGAGCAGGCCGTCCCGGCCGAGCACGGCCCCCGACAGCAGCCAGCCCACCGGATCCTCGAACAGGCTGAGCACGGATTTGAGGCGCCATGCCCCGTCGTACGGGTCCCGCTCCGTCAGGCCCAGAGCCTGGAACCCCACCCGCGCCAGGGGATAATGGGCCAGAAGCCGGGTGTCGATGGCGCCGGCCACGAACATCGACAGCGCGTAGGCCGGACCAAGGGCCGCGAGCTGGCGGATGAAGCGGTCCTGGTCGAAAGGCCACAGCGTCAGCGGCGCCGGGGCCGGCCCCTTGCCGTCGCTCCACCGCAGCTCCGCCCCGACGACGGGCGCGTCGTCGCCCAGCGTCCAGCCGAAGCCGCCGGCCAACGCGAAGCCCGCCTGCCGGACAAGGCCGTTCAGCGCGCCGTCGAGCCGTCCGGCTTGCAGGTCCAGCGTCAGTGCGCCCGACAGCGCCGCGAAGGAGCCGATCCCGACGGCGTCCTCCGGCGCGATGGCGAAGCGGACCGCGCGGG
The DNA here is from genome assembly GCF_017876095.1 of Azospirillum agricola. Taxonomy (GTDB): domain Bacteria; phylum Pseudomonadota; class Alphaproteobacteria; order Azospirillales; family Azospirillaceae; genus Azospirillum; species Azospirillum agricola. Next base: position 28,592 of record NZ_JAGINM010000028.1, on the reverse strand, counting down.
CGTTCTCGGCGGTGAAGGTGACAGGGCCTATGCGCCCCGACTCCACACCCCGGGTCAGGGCGGCGACGACCGCGGCGCGCCGCGCCTCGTCCTCCATCAGCGCGCGGAACCGGGCCACCAGTTGCCTCACCGGGTCGCGGGCGACGGCGAGGAGCGCCCCGGCGTCTGGCGCGTAGCCATGGTCCGCCCCCAGCACCAGCCCCAGGCCGGCCAGAACCTCCAGCGCCGCCGTGCGGACCGATTCCGGAACCGACGCCGCGAATCCGCCCGCCGGCGCGCCCTCCGGAACGGGCTTTGGCGCCATCCCGAGCAGACGCCGGAGCAGGTCGAACAGCGCGCGCCGCAGCGCCGCGTCGCCCAGGATGCGCAGCACGCCCGTCCGGGTGAAGCCCAGCGGGTCGGCCAGCAGGGCGCGGAAGCCGGCGGGGTCGATGCCGAAGCGGTCCTCCGGCTCCAGCACCGGCAGGGCGATGCCCATGGCCGTCAACAGGCGGTAGATGGTCTGGAACGTGGAATCGTCCTTCAGGGCGTCGGCGACGGCCTGGATGCCGGCGTTCACCAGCAGGGCCGCCTCCGCCAGCACCGCCGGCCCACTCAGCGACGCGCCCAGGGCCTCGCCCGCCGCGTTATCCGGCGCCGAAACACTGTCGGGGCGCTCGATGGACAGGATCGGCTCCACCGCGTAGGCCGGCGGCTGGGCCGTGGCGTCGAGCGTCAGCCGCAACCCCAGGGTCAGCCCGTGGAGCGTCTGTCCGAAGACCGTCGCCAGCGGTCCCTCCGACCGCCCGAGATCGACCGCCAGGAACAGGCACGGCACGCCGGCCTCCGCGGCCGGGAGCCCGCTGTCCCAGTCGAACGCCACAGCGTCGAGAGCGAGGCGCGACACCACCCGGATGCCGTTGACCACCGCCTCCACTTGGCGTTCCAGGCCGAGCCCCAGCCGCGTGGCGTCGTCGTCCTGCCAGATCCGCCCGGTCATGCCCTTTGGCGGTTGTTCGTCCCCCTCTCCGGAGGGCTGGCGGCTCAGCGGCAGCAGGTACGGATCGTCGCGCCGGCCATCGCCGGCAACGGCCGGCGGGGGTCCCTCGCCACCGATGGCCCAGCCGAGCAGGCCGAGCGCCGCCTTCGCCCGCTCCCCGGTCGCCAACACGGCCCGAAGCTGGCGGCGGATCTGGCCCAGCGGATCGTCGAACCCCGTCGGCGCCAGCACCGGCATGTCGGCGGGCCAGTCCAGTTCCTTCGGCACGACGGGGCCGAGGTCGGGCAGAAGCCCCAGCCAGCCATTGAGCGCCAGCCCGGCCCGTTGCCGCACCCGGTACAGTGCGACACCCAGGACGCCGCAGAGGATCGGCGCGAAGCCGGCGGCCGGGTCGGTCACCAGCCGCTGCAAGGCGGCGGGGTCGGAAAAGTCCATCGGCGCGCCCACCGGCTGGCGCACGCCGCCGCCGACCAGCGCGGGGGATCCGGCCACCATCGACCAGCGCCAGCCGCCGTCCGGGCTCCAGAAGGCTTTCAGGCTGCTGCGGCCGACCGCCAGCGCCGCCCCGGCGACCGGCGGCGACTCCACGCCCTGCGGCAACAGGCCGGTGATGCCGACGCCGGGGAAGATTTGCGCGGCGGCGATGCCCGCCCCCACCTCGTCCGTGGTGATGAGGGCGATGGCTTCGATGCGGGCGTCGATGGCCAGCGTCGCGTCGCCGGTCAGCGGCAGCGCCGTCGCGGTTCCCAGCCCAGCGACCATCCGCCGCGCAGGCTGTCCGGTGCCGTCCGGCGCGTCTTCGACATACAGCAGCAGGTCCGCCGCCGTCCCCAGCGCGCCGATGGGCGCCCGCCAGGGTTCCTCGGCCGTGCCCTTTCCTCCGACCGTGGCCCCAGCCCCATCATCGGCCCCTTTCTGCCGGAGCACGGTGACGAGCGCCGCGACGAACCAGTAGAGGGGCGGCCGGCCATGCACCGGTTCGCCGGCGCGGATGACCTCCCCCCAATAGCGGCTAAGGGCGGCGACTGGAAATTGCAGCGACGCGGCGATGCCCTTTGCGGAAAAGGGCGGGACGAGCATGGCGGGCCACTCCGCCTCTGGCGGCAGCGGCGGCGGGAACACGCCCACCAGGGCCGCCAGAGCGGGACCGAGCGGGTCGGGGCCGTCCAGCCCGAACAGCGTCCGGAAGGCGAGGTCGATGGCGCCGACCAGTTCGGCCTCCGCCACGTCCACCAGATCACCGGGGCGGGTCAGGTCGATGGCGTCGTAACGGCCGGTCGGCGTCGTAACGCCGTTCAGGGTGAAGGCCGGCAGCACGACCGTGCCAGCCCCGGCGGGCACCACCGTCAGCCCGGCGTTCAGCGATCCGAAGACGTAGTCCTTGGCGGCGACCCTGCCGGCGAACAGCGGCTCGCCGTCCTCGATGTTGACCAAATCCATCGTCGCGCGGAAGCGTCCCGCCTCCATCGCCGACGCCTCTCCGGCCTGGCCGGGGGCGTTGGGCAGGGCCAGGGCGAAGTTCAGCAACTCCATCGCCGCACGCCCGCGCATCGCCGCGCCGGAGCTGCCGAGCCGGACCGCCGCCGACACGAAATCGATGCCGGGCAGGAAGCGCCGCACACCGCCGGCCTCGACGGTGGTGGCCGCCGTCAGCGACAGGGTGCCGACGCCCGGAACGTCCAGCAGCGACAGGCGGCAGGGCGTCTCGCGCGTGCCGTCGCCGGTGACGGCGGCGACCGCTCCGCCGCCCAGCGCCCCACCCACCGCCGTCATCCAGGCCTTCAGGCGCGCCGGGTCACCGGCCACCGCGTTGAACCATTCGATGAAGGGCCGCCCGAGGTCGCCGCCGCCGGCCGCCAGCGCGAAGAAGCGGTCCCAGCGCAGGATCGGCAGCAGCACCCCCTCGACCCCCGGAACCGCGGCGCCCAGCCCCAGGGCCGGAAGCACGAAGCCCAGCACCGGGTCGTCGCCCATCAGCCGGGCCAGCGCCGACAGCGCCATGGACGCGGCGGTCGCCAGCAGCTCCGCCCCGTCGGTCGCGCGGAGGTCGGCCAGCGTCCGGTCACGCGATGTCGTCTCGCCGGCCAGTTTCAGTTTCAGGAGGACCAGCGACACCACGACGGGGCGTTCGGCGCTGGCGGGGTCGATATCGACCGTCATGCGCAGCCCGGCGAAGGAGACGCCGAACGCATCGACCAGCGGTTCGCCGCCAGCGCCCGTCACCTCGAACCCCATGCGGAACGGGACGCCCGCCCGACCGGCCGCCACGGTGACCGTGCCGCCCCCCAGCCGGACGGCCGGCGCCACCCCCCACAGCCGGACCGCCACGCCCGCCGGCCCGGTCACCCCGGCGGGCAGGCCCACCTGAACGGCGTTACCCAGCGCGACGGTCACGGCGCTCATCACGCCCAAGCCATAAACGGTGTCCGGCGTGCCGGTGCCGGATGGGAGGTCGTGGGTGGCGAGGTAGAGTCCGCTCGGCTCCCCCGTGCCCGGACGGTTGATCGGATACCATGTGCCGAGCGCGCCGGGATCGGGCACCGGGGCGCCGAGGGCGTTGCCCGACACCTGCCCGATCAACTGCGCGATCAGCCGCGCCAGCTCCGGCCCGCCGCTGGCAAGCCCCACCCCCGTCTGCCTCACCGGGTCGCTGAACCAGTCAGGATTGAGCGCGCAGAGCGAGCCGTCGCCCGGCAACCGCCGCAGCAGCCCGACGGCGATGGCAAGCTGGACGACCGGCACCTCCATCCCCCGCGTGTCAATGACGACAGGGCCGTCGCCGCCGCGCCCCGCGCCGGGGATCGGAAGCGCCGGAACGGCGTGGGGGGTGGAACGGCGGGCGGCGGGGGCCTGCCCTTGGTCCAGGGCCTCGCTGGCGATGCTCACGGCATTTGGCTCCGCAGAACGGTTCGCGGGAAGAAGGCCGCGCGCGGCCTGGACGGATTAAGGGACGATCCGCTTGACGAGCACCGACGGCAGCCTGCCGTCCATGCCCTTCTTGCCGGGATAGCCGGAGCTTCCTATGCGTCCGTTTTGCATGGCAGGCGATAAGGAATCGATGCTTCCGAAGGGATCGAAGGGAGAATAAAAGCCGCCCCCCCTGCCACCCAGGCCTCCTCCGCCGCCGTCGCCCCCTGCCCCGCCCTGGCACGATTGGCCCTCCACCGACAGCCTGGGGCCGCCCGCCCATTCGGTGTATTGGACAAGGATTTCCGGTCCGTCGCTGCCTCTGCCACCGTTGCCACCGTTGCCGCCGTTTCCGCCGTTGCCTCCCGTGGCCCCGGGCGGGATGGTGCCCACCATGATGGTCGGCAGTTCACCGTCACCGCCCCGGCCGCCCTTTCCGCCGTTGCCACCCTTTCCGCCATTGCCGCCCGTGATGCGGATGCAGATAGCCGTTCCGGACAGGTCGCCGAGGAACATGAACAAGTTCACGAACTTTCCGCCCGGTTTGCCATCAGAGCCGTTGCCACCGTTGCCGCCGTCGTCGCCGGGGGTGGAGACGCCAAAGACCTGAGCGGTCGGCTTCGCATCCTTTCCCGGAGCGCCGTCCGTCCCCGGGTCGCCGTCGGCCGCCCACGCGAGGAAGGTGACAGGCGCGCTCTTCCCCGCCGCGACGGCGCTGACCGGTGGCACGGCGACATCGCCGCAGGTCAAGGTCAACGGAGCCCTGTAGGACAGCACCGCCCCGGCCCCCATCTCCAGCCTGCCGACCAGCAGTTCGATCAGCTCGCCGCCGGGCGCGTCGATCTCCAGCCGGTGGCCGTCCTGGATGGTGATGCGCTCCAGCGCGTACCGGGTCAGCCGCCCGGCCAAGGTCAGCACGGGAACCGCGCTTCCGTCGCCCGCCGCGTTCAGCCGCACGACGCCATTGTGGTCGGCCGAATCGCAGGTCACGCCGGCGATCCGCTCCGCCGGCAGCCCAAAGGACAAAAGCCCTCTTTCGAACACCGCCCGCCCCGCCGGCGACAGCGTGAAATCCCTCCGCTCCGCGTCGCCCATGGCCGCTCCCTTCCGCAAGAATACACTCAAAGGTATTGTTACTGCCAATGATGCATCGATCATTGCATGCCATATCCAATTCAATGCACTAAATTTTATTGACAATTTGTCACATATTCGTTTTATAGCTGCCGTAATCTGGAAGATACCACCAGAGGCTGAAATTCCCACTGCGATAATGAACGGCATGCTCGCCGCGGACTGAGCTGGTCCCCGTTTTCCGGTTCTCCCGCACTTTTCGTGGATCAGGCTGCGAGGAGGACGCGACGGCGCAGCAAATCGAAGTTGGCGCGTCCGTACATTTGACGCTTGATCAGCTTCAGCTTGTTGACCTGCCCCTCCGCCTGCCCGCTGCTCCAGGGCGTGGCGAGCGCCGCCTTGACGGCTGCCTCGTCCTGCCTCAGGCCGGCGGCGAAGGTTTCGACGGCCGGGATGCCGCAGGACAGCGCGTCAGTAAGGCAATTGTCCAAAATGGCGGAGGGATTGGCAGGACGCGCATCCGATCACACTCCACAGCGTCCGATCAGTTCAGCGAAGCGGCGAACCAAGTCGCGCCCCTTGGCAACCTCCGGGTCCTGCGAAATCCGGGCGAGGGCCTCAGTTGTGGCGGTGTCGATGCTCTGCGGCGCTTGCACCAGCCGCCATGCCAGTTGTCGAGGCGAGATCAGGGCGGGGAATGGACCGGTAGCGGAGGTTGACGCGGTTTCGGTGGGGCCGGTGCGCCACTTGTGCGGCGTGAACTTGGCCGGAGTGGTGCGCCGCTGGTTCAGCCAGCGGTGGACCTGCTTGGCCGATCCGGCAAAGCCGCAGTCTTGGAGTTCTCGCCACAGCGCCGCGGCATTCTCGTTGCCCTCGGCCAGACGGGCTTCAAGGTACTCACGATACGGGGCGAGGATGCCAAGCCCGGACTCCCGTACGGCCCGCTCAGGAAACTGCTGCGCGTGGGCGTAGCTGCGCACAGTACCGCGGGCAAGCCCCATCGTCCGGCTGATCGTCAGCAGCCTCTCGCCAGCCGCGACACGCCGCCGAACCTCCTCATACAAGGCATGTCGCCGGGCACGACTTGAACCGCGCCGGTTTTCCCGGAGGCTGATTTTGTTGAGTCACGCCGCCATGGCGACGTTCTCGGCTTGGGCATAGTAGCGCGCTTCGGCCTCGGCGGGGGGAATGTTACCGATGGGTTCGAGCAGGCGTCGGTGGTTGAACCAGTCCACCCATTCCAGGGTGGCGAACTCGACGGCCTCCAGAGTGCGCCAGGGTCCGCGGCACCGGATCACCTCGGTCTTGTAGAGGCCGTTGATGGTCTCGGCCAAGGCGTTATCGTAGCTGTCGCCGACGCTGCCGACCGACGGTTCGACGCCGGCGTCGGTGAGGCGCTTGGTGTAGCGAATGGCGACATATTGGGCGGCCTCCAGCCGGTGGTCGCCACGCTGGGCAGCCTGATCGCGGTGCGCGGCCTGTCGCTGCTGATCACCGGCGACGGGCAGGTGGTGCCGCTCGACGCGGCCGGCGCCGTGACCCGTCTCGGTTTCGAGCCGCTGCTGGTCCTGCCGGCCGCAAGCTGGGCGGCGCTGGTCCTGGCCGTCGGGGCCGCTTTGCTGATCGGCCGCAGCCTCGCCGGCCGGCGCATCCTGATGGCCGGTTCGAACCCCGAGGCGGTGGCGCTGGTCGGCGTCGACACCCGGCGCGTCCAACTCTGGGCCTATGGCCTGTGCGGCCTGTTCGCCGGCTTCGCCGGGGTGCTGATGACGGTCCGCGCCGGGTCCGGTTTGCCCACCGAGGGGGCGGGGATGGAGCTTCAGGCCATCGCCGCCGCGGTCATCGGCGGCACCGCGCTCAGCGGCGGCGTCGCCAGCGTGGCCGCCGTCGTCGCCGGGGCCGCCTTCATCCAGGTGCTTCTGACCGGCCTCAACCTCCAGGGCGTCTCGCCCTTCGTCGCCCAGATCGCCGTCGGGCTGGTCATCATCGCCTCCGGCCTTCTGGAAACGCTTCTCCGCTCGCTGCCGTCCTTCCCCTCCCATTCAAGGACACGGACATGACCCGCTCCCCGATCCGCTTCGCCGGAAGCTTCGCCACGGTTCTCCTGCCCACCGCCCTCCTGTTTTGCGCCGCGCCGGCCCCGGCGCAGGACAAGACCATCGGCTTCGCCATCCCCAACCTCGCCTCCTCCTTCTGGATCTCCGCCGTCTATGGGGCGGAGCAGGAGGCCAGGGCCGCCGGCGTCACGCTGGTCAAGCTGAACGCCGGCGGCGACGCCAACACCAGCCAGCAGATCGCCCAGATCCAGGATCTGGCCCAGCGCGGCGTCGGCGCCATCATCGTCGGCGCCACCAACGGCGACGCGGTGCGGGCGGTGGTGGAGCAGGCGGTCGGCCGGGGCATCCCGGTGGTCGGCATCTCCTCGCCGCCCAACAGCGACCGGCTCAGCGCGACGGTCAGCGCCGACCATTACGACATGGGCCGTCTCCAGGCGCGCTGCCTGGCCCAGGCCATCTGCCGCAAGGGCGAGGTGGCGATGATGGCCGGGCCGACCGGGCAGGCCTGGTCCGACCTGCGGGCCAAGGGCTTCCGCGAGACGCTGGCGAAGGAGGCGCCGGAGGTGACGGTCGTCGCCGAATCGCGGCTGGCCGACAACCGCAACGCCGCCCTGACCACGGCGGAGGACTGGACCCAGCGCTTTCCCGAACTGAAGGGCGTCTACGCCGCCACCGACGACATGGCGGCCGGCGTGGTCGCCGCGATGAAGGCCGCCGGCCGGATGGCGGCGGTCCGGGTCTCGGCCTCCAACTTCAGCCCGACGGCGCAGCAGCTCTTGAAGGACCGCGAGCTGGCCTGCACCTCCATCCAGCAGGTGGTGGCGCAGGGCCGCGCCGCCTTCACCCAGGCGCTGGCCGCCGCCGGCAAGCAGCCGGTCAAGGCGAAGGTCGTGCTGCCGGCGCTGCTCGTCACCTCGGACACGCTGGGCGAGGTCGATCTAAGCTCGGTCGTCGCCCCGGCCGACTACCGGCCCTGAACACACGCATTGAAGGCAGGATCCGCGATGCTTCCCTCCCACGATCGCTTTCCCTACTCCGCCATCACCGACCGCCCGGACTTCTCCTGGCCGGGGGGCAAGCGGCTGGCCGTCTATGTGGCGCTCTGCGTCGAGCATTTCCCCTATGGCAGCGGCCTCGGCCTGCCCTATTCGCCGGGGCTGAGCCACCCCAACAGCTACAACTGGGCGTGGCGGGAATACGGCAACCGGGTCGGCGGCTGGCGGCTGATCGACCTGTTCGACGCCCACCGCCTGCCGCTGACGGTGCTGCTCAACACCGAATGCTACGAGCATTGCCCGGAATTGGTGGCGGCGCTGCGGCGGCGCGGCGACGAGATCGTCGCCCATGGCCGGACCAACGGCGAGCACCAGAACGGCATGAGCCCGGAGGAGGAACGCCGCCTGATCGCCGAGGCGACCGAGGCCATCCGCCGCCACGAGGGCAAGCCGCCGGCCGGCTGGATGAGCCCCGGCGCCCACCCCAGCGCCAACACCGAGGATCTGCTGGCCGAGGCCGGCTACCGATACACGCTCGACTGGCCGATGGACGACCAGCCGGTGTGGATGCGGACCACCGGCGGGCCGCTGCTGAGCGTGCCCTACCCGCACGAGGTGAACGACGTGCCGATGGTGGTCCTGCACGACGGCACGGCGCCGGCCTTCGCCGACATGGCCATCGACAATTTCGACGAGATGCTGCGCCAGTCGAAGGACCAGCCGCTCGCCTACGGCATCACCATCCACAGCTTCATCGTCGGCCAGCCCTTCCGCATCAAGCAGTTCCGCCGCGTGCTGGAGCATCTCGACGCCCACCGGGACGAGGTGTGGTTCGCCACCGCCGGCCAGATCGCCGACCATTTCGCCGGGCTGACGCCGCCGCCGGCCGGCACCGGCCCCTAACCCGGCACCCGACCCGCTCCTGACGCCGGCCCCGTCGGGCCGGCCCCATCCGAAAGGTTCCATCATGACTGTGACGCCCCCGGGGCTGTCCCAAACCCCGGCGCACGCCCACGACCGGCCCCCCCTGCGGGTCGCCGTCGCCGGTCTCGGCGCCGTCGGCCTGAAGATCGTCGAGGCGCTCGACGAGGGGCTCGACGGCTGCGTCCTGGCCGCCGTCTCGGCCCGCGACAAGGCTGCCGCCGCGGACCGCCTGTCCGGCCTGCGCCGTCCGGTGCCGGTGGTCGACATCGCCGACCTGGAGCCGCTCGCCGACCTCGTCATCGAATGCGCCCCGGCCGCGCTGCTGCCGGGCATCGTCGGGCCGTTCCTCCGGGCCGGCAAGACGGCGGTGGTCCTCAGCTCCGGCGCCCTGCTGGCCAACGAGGATCTGGTCGCCACCGCCCGCGCCCATGGCGGGCAGATCGTGGTGCCGACCGGGGCGCTGCTCGGCCTCGACGCGGTGACGGCGGCGGCGGAGGGGGAAATCCGCGCCGTGCGCATGGTGACGCGCAAGCCGGTGCGCGGCCTGGTCGGCGCCCCCTATCTGGTCGAGAACGGCATCGCCATCGAGGACATCACCGGCCCGCTGCGCATCTTCCACGGCACCCCGCGCGAGGCGGCGGTCGGCTTCCCGGCCAACCTGAACGTCGCGGTGGCGCTGTCGCTGGCCGGCATCGGCCCCGACCGCACGACGCTGGAGATCTGGGCCGACCCGGCGCTGGAGCGCAACACCCACCGCATCGAGGTCGAGGCCGATTCCGCCACCTTCACCATGGCGATCGAGAACATCCCGACCGACAACCCGAAGACCGGCCGCATCACCGCCCTGTCGGTGCTGGCCTACCTGCGCAAGCTGCGCGCGCCGCTGCGCGTCGGCTCCTGAGCGCCGCTTCGGCAAGAAGCGCAGCTTCAAGAAACGCAAGACAGAAGGGGGATTCGTCATGGATCTCGGACTCTCCGGCCGCACCGCGCTGGTGCTGGGCGCCGGGGGCGGGCTCGGCCGCGCCATCGCCCTGGGTCTGGCGCGCGAAGGCGCCAACCTCGTCATCGCCGACCGCGACGCGCCGTCACTGGCCGCCACCAGCGCCGCCATCACCGAAACTGTCGGCGCCGAAACCACCGCGCTCTGCCTGCCCGTCGTCTGGGACCTGGGCGACGCGGGAGCCGTCGAGCGCAACGTCGCCCTCGCCGAGGAGCGGTTCGGCAGCATCGACATCCTCGTCAACAACACCGGCGGCCCTCCGCCGTCGCCGGCCAGCGGAGTCGATCCGAAGGTCTGGACCGCGCAGTTCGAGGCGATGGTCCTCTCGGTCATCCGCATCACCGACCGGGTGCTGCCCGGCATGCGGGAGCGGCGTTGGGGCCGGATCGTCACCAGCGCCTCGTCCGGCGTCGTGGCGCCGATCCCCAACCTCGCCCTGTCCAACGCGCTGCGCCTGTCGCTGGTCGGCTGGTCCAAGTCGCTGGCCCGCGAGGTGGCGGCTGACGGCGTGACCGTCAACGTCGTGCTGCCCGGCCGCATCGCCACCGACCGCATCCGCTTCCTGGACGAGAGCAAGGCGGCGCGCGAGAACCGGCCGGTCGCCGACGTGATCGCCGAAAGCACCGCCGCGATCCCAATGGCCCGCTACGGCGAGCCGCGCGAATACGCCGACGCCGTCGCCTTCCTCGCCAGCGAGCGCGCCGCCTACGTCACCGGCTCCACCCTGCGGGTGGACGGCGGCTACATCCCCAGCATCTGACGACGACCGAAGGAGTTCACGCATGAGCAGCACCGACAATGTTCTCACCGCCGCGCAGCGCGAGGACATCCGCACCCGCTTCCTGGCCGTCGACACCTCCAACGTCGCCGATGTGCTCGACGTGATGGGCTGGCCCGACCAGGGGCTGGCGGCGGAATTCATGCCCTATCCCGCCATCGCCGGGCGGATGGCCGGCTGGGCCTACACCATCCGCGGCCAGATGACGCCCTACCCTCTGGGCGGCGACGCCGACAAGATGGCGGCGTGCCAGGGGCTGTCGCCTGGCGAGGTTTCGGTGTGGAGCGGCGACGGCGACGGCATCTGCTACTTCGGCGAGCTGATCGCCATCGGCATGAAGGAGCGCGGCAGCACCGGCGCGCTGGTGGACGGCGGCATCCGCGACGTGCGCTGGCTCGGCCACCACGGCTTCCCGGTCTACGCCCGCTACCGCACGCCGGTGCAGTCGATCGGCCGCTGGAAGGTCAACGCGTGGCAGGTCCCGGTCTTCCTGCGCGGGGCCACGGTGGAGCGCGTGAGGATCGAGCCGGGCGACTTCATCCTGGCCGACGAGGACGGCGCGCTCGCCATCCCGGCGGCAATCGTTCCGCAGGTGCTGGCGGAATCGGAGGCGCTGACCGCGACCGAAATCCGCATCCGCGAGGAGCTGTCGAACGGCCTGCCCCTGGCGCAGGCGCTGGAACGCTACGGCCACGTCTGACACCCTCCCGATCGGCCCCGCTTCCGCGTGCCGGAGATGGGGCCGTCTTGGGGATTGCGGCGCCCGCCGGCATGCCCGACCATCGCCGATGCCATCGCGACGCCATTGTTGAAGGGGCTCTTGCATGACCGACGCGTCTCCACGCGATCCCGCCCAGGCCGTCGCGGCCGCCCTGGCCGCGGCGCGCGCCAGCCGGCTCAACGCCTTCATCGAGCTGTTCCCCGACGCGGAGGAGCGAGCGCGGGCGCTGTCGGCGGACGATCCACGCCCAGCACCCTGGGGGCTGCCCTTCGCCCACAAGGATGTCTTCGTGACCGCCGGGCGGCAGCCGACGGTGGGCGTCGGGCACGGCTATCGCTGGAGCGGCGGGCGGACCAGCGTGGCGCTCGACCGTCTGGCGGCGGCGGGGGCCATCGCCATCGGGGCGCTGAACCTCGACCCGCACTGCTACGCCGCCACCGGGCTGAACCCCTATTTCGGACGGGTGCTGAACCCGCTGGAGGCGCGCTTCGCCGTCGGCGGGTCGTCGAGCGGGTCGGCGGCGGCGGTCGCGGCCGGCATCGTGCCCTTCGCGCTCGGCACCGACACCGGCGGGTCGGTGCGCATCCCCGCCGCCCTGTGCGGGGTGCTCGGCTTCAAGCCGACGGCCGGGGCCATCGGCGATCCCGGCATCGCACCGCTGTCGCCATCGCAGGACGTCATCGGCATCATCGCCCGCGTCCCCGCCCTGTTGCGCGCGGTGTTCGCGGTGCTGCGCGATCCGGCCCCGATGGAGCGATCCGATCCGGGCACCGGTCCGTTGCGTGTCGGCCTGCCGGCAGAGTGGATCCGCACCGGGACGGATCCGGAGATCGCCACGATTCTCCACGCCTTCCTGCGCCGGATGACCGATGACGGAGCGGTGGCGGCCGAGGTCGGCCTGCCGCCGCTCGACGCGCTGAACGCCTGCGCCGGGACCATCACCTCGTTCGAGGCGTCGGCCCTGCACCGGACGACGCTCGCCGAACGCCCGGACTGGTACCCGGCGGCGGTGGAACGGCGTCTGGTCGCGGCGGCCGAGGTTGGGCGCGACGCCTACGACCAGGCCCTGCGCGACCGCGCGGCCCATCGGGCGGCGGTGCTCGACGGGGCTTTCAGGACGGCGGACGTCCTGCTCTGTCCCGTGATCGGCGGGCTGGCCCCGCGTCTGGACGGCGTTGACGACGACGACGTGACCACCGCCGGCGCGACCACCCTGGCCTTCCTGCGCTTCAACCGTCCCTTCAGCCTTCTCGGCCTGCCGGCGCTGGCGCTGCCGGCCGGGCGCGACCGCAACAGAATGCCGGTGGGCGTCCAGATCGTCGGGCGGCCGGGCGCGGACGATCTGCTTCTGACCATCGCCGAACGGTTCGGCGGGCCGCTTTCAGGGACTGCCTGAGTCCGGGCCCGCCTGACCGCTGCGGCGGCCGCCCCTCAGCCTGTCTTGGCGGCCGTCGCCTCGATCTCCACCAGCCAGCCCGGCTCCACCAAGCCGGCCACCTGCACGCGGGTGCGCACCGGAATGTTCGGGGTTTCGGCGGTGCCGAAAACCTCCATGTAGGCGCGGGAGAAGCCCTGGAAGTCGGCCCGCCCGCCCATCCGCGCGTCGCCGACCAGGAAGCCCTGGATCCTGACCACGTCGTTCAAGGCATAGCCGCGCCGTTCCAGCGTGGCTTTCAAGCTCTTCAGGATGTTGCGGGTCTGGGTTTCAGTGTCACCATAGGCCTGAACCCGATCGTCGGGCACGGAGCGGTCGATGACCGGCGGCGTCAGGCCGCTGAGCATCAGGAACTCGGTTCCATCGACCGGTACCCGCACCGATTCAAGAAACTGGGTCCGGTACGGCGAGCTGGCATCCAGTTCATAGCGCTCGATCGCTTTTGCCAAAGCGGTGTCTCCAGATCATGGGAAGCGTGGGATTCACGGCAGGCACGCTTGCCGCTCACGATGGCTCTCGTCGACGACGAGGCCACCGCCCGAATGTCCGTGCGCGACCGCTGCCCGACAAACGAATTGTCCTGCCTTCATGCATGAGCGCCACTCATGGATACAGTCCCGGAAAGTCGGCGCGGGCCGCAGCGCGGATCGCTACCGCGTCACGCCGGTATCATTCGGCGCTCCTTAGCCCGGATCATTCATCAGGGTTTTGGAACGGCTGCCGTTGAAGATCCGGCTCGCCGGCAACCCCTTGCCCGGCCGCCCCTTACCCGGCCGCCTCGTGCCCGGCCTGTCGGCGCGTGTCAAGATCGCCCGGAGAGGCGGCCAATGACCGCCACCGCCACCGCCCCGGCCCCGGCCCCGCCACACCGGGCCGCGACGGAGCCTCGGCTGGAAACCCTCCTCGTCGCCGGCATCCTGCTCGCCGCGCTGACGGAGGCGGTCGCCGGCACCATCCTGTCGCTCGGGCGCGGCGGCATCATGGGCGACACGCACGCGACCCCCGACGAGTTCGCCTGGCTGGACATCGGGTACACCACGCTCAAGCTCCTCGGCTTCCTGGCCGCTCCCTGGCTGATGAGCCGCCTGCCTCCGCGCGGTCTGGTCGTCGGCTCGACCGTCGAGAGTGGCGACGACGACATGATGGCGGCGATCCTGCTGCGCGGCCTGGGCCTCGGCCTCCTGTTCCTGTCGATCACCCTGATCGCCTTCGGCACCCTCGACCGCCGGACTCTGGCGGCCGGAATCGGCCTCTTCAGCACGGGCCGCCAGCTTGGCGGCCTGATGGGGGTCGCGGCACTTCAGACCTTGATCGACCACGACGGCCCTGCTGACGAAAGCAACCGTCTTGACAACCCGATGAATGTCAACAGACTTTAATTGGCGCTCTGTACCGGCGCCAGAATCGACACGTTGGCTGACATGCCGACACGGACGTTGCGCCCTTGTCGTTCCGTCAGTGGCGGCAGATCGACGCGGATAGCAAAGGTGGCGTTTGGAGAGCCGTTATCCGAAACGGTCGCCTGCTGCGCCACCCAGCCGATGCGGCCCATCAGAGGACCATCCGCAAGGGCATCACTGGAAACCTCGACAATCTGTCCAACGTGAAGGCGGCCGACGTCCATTTCATCCACCCGCGCCGCCACCGACAGACGCTCCAGGTCGGCCAGGACGAGAAGGATCTGATTGGCGGCCAGTGCGCCGCCGGCTTCGATGGCGGTGGCCGCCGATGGCCCGGACGACGCGCCGGATGGCGGCTTCAGCGCCAATCCGGACGCCGGCGCCGTCACGGTCGCGCGGTCGAGCAGCGTCTTCAACTCGCCCGCTTTCGCCTTGGCGTTGGCGAACTCCAACTCCGCCACCAGCCGGGCATCGCGGTCGCCCTTCTTCGCGACGACCGCCAGATCCTCCCGCGCCGCCGCCAGATTGACCGCCTGGGCGGTCGCCTGACGGCGCAGATCCTCGTACTCCTGCCGGGGAATGATGCCCTGGTCGATCAGCGGCTTGGCTTCCCTCAGCCGCTGCTGTGCCTGTTCGGCCTCGCGGGCGGCCGTCTCGGCTTGCCGTCTTGCGCGGGAGACGTCGGCGCCGTTGGCCCAATCCTTCAACTCCTCCAACCGCTGGCCGGCTTTCAGCAAGGCCGCTTCCGCGTCGCGCATCCGCATCTCGAGTTCGAGCCCGTCGAGGACCAGCAGGCGGTCCCCCCGCTCGACGCTCGCGCCATAGTCGAAGCGCTTTTCCTTCACCGTGCCGGCAAAAGGGGCGATGACGTTGACGGTGCGCGACGGTTCGATGACCCCGACCATCGACAGGCGCGGCGTCGGCGCCGCCGTCTGGATGGGAGCGGTCGGCGAAGGCGGGGCGGTGGTCGTCGCCGTCGCCACGGCGCCGGGAAGCACCGCCGCCGCCCATCCCGCCACGGCGATTCCCAAGGCGGCGGTCGCCAGCCAGACCGGGCGCGCCACGACGGAGGAGCGGCGCAGCCATGGGGTTAACAGGATCAACGCCGTCGGGCCGTCCGATCCGTGTCGCGCCGAACCGGGCGGCAGCAGGGTCGCGGCGATGGGACCGGAGCCGCGTTTCATCCGCAGCGGCGCGGTCGTCGTCACCTCGGATCGTTGGGCCAGCCGGTCGAGCGCCGCGCCGAAAGCCGGGTCGCCGATCCATCGCCCGAGTGCCGACAGATCACAGCCGGACGGCGGCTCCCCGGTGACACCCAGCAGGGATGCGGCCGCCGAATTCAGCCCCGCGACCTTGCCCGCCGGGTCGAGCGCTATGACGGCCGTCGGCGTGTCGACGGCATCCGCCAGGACGGTCATGAGCCGCCGGTCGCCGGCCGGTGGGCCACGTGTTTCTTCATCCTGCGCTCTGCCCCTGAAACAGTCGTGTCAGGCCGTGATGTCGAGCTTATGGCCGCCTGTGGCCGGAGAGTTCGAGGCGCTCGCCGCCTTCAACTGTTCCGACAGTTGAACCGCCTGCTTGTACTGGGGCGTGTCCTCCAGTTGTTGGGAAGGATCGCCGGTCTGCCTCAACCGGTCGAGGCCGCCCTTGATCAGCTTGACGATCGGATTCTCGCTGTCGAGATTCTCCGGCTCCTGCCCCTCTCGCTTCGACAGAATCTCGTAACCGAATTGAGCGCTCGCCCGTCGCTTCGCCCAGTCGAAGCTGGTCTTTTCTTCGTCGCTGACGCCCTCAAGAAACTGTATTTCCGCTTTGGACATCGCAGAGGTCAGGTTGGCGGCAGCGACCGGATCGTCGAGCCCCATCGCTGTGTCCACCTGCTTGCTCATGCTGGTTTTCGCAGCCCCCTGCTCAATCTCACTGAATTGACCACCTTGATTGCTGGCTATGGCGTACAGTGAACGCCGATCAAGGCCGGCAATCGCCGTTTTCCATTCCGCATCCGTCGTGTACATATCGGTGGCTCTGCCTATCTTTTCATAAGCAGCGTCCAGGCTGGCCCGAGCATCCTTGGCGACGGTGGCGAAATCCTTCTTGCCCGTTGAGGGTTCCTTGGCAGCGGCGGTGGTTGCCGCCGTGGCGGTAGCGGACAGGTTCACCACAGCGGCGGCCGCGACGGCGGCCGGACTCGGTTTCAACGGCATGGCGGTTGGCTGGCCGTTGCTCTGGGCGCTCCCCACGCTACCCCTTGCAACAGCGGCGGTGCTGGTGGTGACGGGAAACTGGGCGGCGCTGATCGGGGTCATCTGCGGCTCCTGCGCTGGCGAACCGGGAGGATAACGTGTGGACCCGGCGAATTGTCTGACGGCTGGCGGCTTTTGGCAACCGCCAACCGTCATTTTAATTTAGAATGTGCCCAATCAATAAATCCTTAAATTGAGAGGGCCGCCTGACTTACGGCGCGATGGCCAGGTTGACCGACCAGTTCCCGCTGGCATCGACCGAGGTGATGGTGCTGGTGCAGGTCACGCCGGTCGAACTCTTGGTGGTAACGACGGTGGGATAATTCCACGGGCCGGTCAGCGAACTGCGGGTCCGCGACAGGACCCAGTTGCAGTAACGGGAATTGTCGGCGCGGGTGTAGCGGATCGAACAGCCGTTGGACGTCGGGAAGGGGCTCAAGATACCGGAGGTTTGCGACTGAGTGCTGAGCAAATTCCCAAACGTGTTCGTCCCCTGGCAACCCGACGGCGAGGAAAAGGTTGTCGTCACGGGCGTGTTGTTTTTAACCGTCGCCGTAAGGGTGCTCTGAGCCGATGCGGTGCCGGACAGGGTGGCGAGGATGGACGCGCCCAGAAACGCCAGAATCTTACCGTTCATGTTTTCCCCCAAGGTTGAGTGTCGCGGCTTTGGTTGGCGCCGCGACGTGGACGATGTTCGGCGGAGTGCTTGACACCCGGAACCGTGCTCCCCCGGAGGTGCGCGGAATCCCAGCGTCCGCCACGGGCCGCCTTCCCGTGGTCATACCCGGCCCGCCGGCCGTTCCGGTCACGGGCAATCAAAAGGTATTAAGTTAATTGTCTATCTTACTTTTCAGAGAAAAGTTAGTTTTCTAACTTCCTATACGGGATATTATTTTCAATTAAATAAACCTATAGATGATATCTTTGGGAAAGGAAATCGGAATCATCGGCCCATATGGCGATGGTGATCGCGCTTGGCGGATTGCCCACGCCACCCCCGAACGGGCTGCGTGGCGCGGGCGTCATTCCGCGCGCAGGGCGACGATCGGGTCGAGGCGCGAGGCGCGGATCGCCGGGTAGAGGCCGAAGAACAGGCCGACGGCAAGCGACATGCCGATCCCCAGCGGCGGCGCGGCGGCCGACAGGATGAAATCCCAACCGGCGGACCGGGCGTAGACGGCAGCCGCCGCCAGCCCCAGAAGGCCGCCCAGACCACCGCCGCCCACCGACAGGACCGTCGCCTCGATCAGGAACATGGCCCGGATGTCGCGGGGCCGCGCGCCCAGCGCCAGCCGCAGGCCGATTTCCCGGCGCCGCTCCACCACGCTCATCAGCATGACGTTCATCACCCCGACGCCGCCGACGATCAGGGAAATGCCGCCGACAGCGGCCAGCAGCAGGGCATGGACCTCCATCTGTTCGCCCATGGCGGCGATCATCTGACGGGCGGTCTGGACCGCCACCGGGTGCGGCCGGGGCGGGGCGGCGAAAAAGGCGGTGACGGCGGCCCCGGCGGCCCGGTCGTCCACCACCGCCGGCTTGCGCAGCACGATGTTGGCGATGTCGCTGCCGGTGGCCACCCGCCGCATGCCCTCCAGCGGAATGAAGACGGCGTTGTCGGTGTCGATGGGAAGCAGGGGATTGGCGACCGCCGGCTCCAGCACGCCGATGATCGTGTGGTTGTAGCCGCCCAGCCGAATCCACTGGCCCACCGTCGGGGAGGCGCCTTCCCCCGCCAGTTGCCGCACAGCGCCGGAGCCCAGCACGACACCGGTCTGACGGGCGTCGAGCGGCGACAGGACACGGCCGGCGGCGGCGGTCAACCGGGTCAACTGGAAAAACTCGGCGGTCACTCCGGCGATGCTGAGGGAGACGCGGGCGCGGCCCTGGACGATCTCCAACCCGCCCACCGCCAGGGGGGCGGCGGCGTCGATTTCCGGCAGGGCGGCCAGTGCGGCCACGTCGTCCAGGGTGAAGGCGGGGGGCTGGCCCAGGGCCGAGAATTCCCGCCGCACCGTCAGCAGGTCGGTTCCCATCGCCTGGAACTGGTTCAGCGCGTGGTGCTTGGCGTTGGCGCCGATGTTGACCAGGGCGATCACCGCCGCCGTGCCGATGACGACGCCCAGCAACGCCAGCAGCGACCGCTGCCGCACCGAACACAGGTTGCGGAAGGAGTCGGCGACCAGTTCGCGGAGACGGCCGCCGTGCCCGTCATCGGCCGGATCGTCAGGCGGGTTGTCGGGCGGTGTCACGGCGGCCCCCGCCTGTCGGCCGTCAGCCGGCCGTCCTCCATGGTCAGGCGGCGCGGACAGCGGGCGGCGATGCCGGGGTCGTGCGTGACCAGGACGACGGCGACGCCGGCTTCGGCGTTCAGTTCGAAGAACAGATCGATGATGCGCCGCGCCGCGGCGCTGTCGAGGTTTCCGGTGGGCTCGTCGGCCAGCACCAGGGCCGGCCGCCCGACCAGGGCGCGGGCGATGGCCACCCGTTGGCGCTGGCCGCCCGACAGCTCGTCCGGCCGGTGGCCGGCGCGGTCGGCCAACCCCACCCGTTGCAGCATCGCCGCCGCCTGTCCACGACAGGCGCGCGGCGACAGCCCGCGATACAGGAACGGCAGGGCGACGTTGTCCAGCGCCGTCAGCCGCGGCAGCAGATGGAAGGATTGAAAGACGAAACCGATCCGCCGGTTGCGCAGGCGGGCCTGCCGGTCGGGGGTGGCGCGCGCCACGTCCTCCCCCTCGAACAGCAGGCGTCCGGAATCCGGCCGGTCGAGCAGGCCGATCAGGTTGAGCAGGGTGGATTTGCCCGATCCGGAGGCCCCGGTGATGGCGCAGACCTCCCCCGGAGCGACGGCGAAGGACACGTCGCGCAGCACCGGCACCCGGTTGGGGCCGTCGCCATGGGCCTTGTGGACGCCGGAAAGATCGAGAAGCGCCATGGGAAACCTACCGTCCTTCGCGGCAGACGGCCGTTTCCACCGTCAGGCGGCACGACCCGCCGCCGGAGCGCAGCAGGATGTCGCCGCTGCGCCGGGTCCACGAGCCGTCGGAGTGAAAGAAGGCCTCTCCCACCCGGATCGTCGAGGATCCGTCGGACCGGACATAGATGTTGCCGTCGCGCCGCAACCAGCCGCCGCCCGGCAGGACGGCGACCGCCCCGTCCGCCCGCCGGGCCGCCGCCCCCCGCGTGTCGAACGCCTGCCCACCGGATGCCCGGAACACGCCGTCGCGGGGCGCGCGCGGGTCGGCGGCCAGCCATTCCGCCAACCAAGCCCCGTCCCCGTCGCCATAGCGGGCCGTCATCGTCGCGTCGGACGCGGCGGGCAGGCCGCCGTCCAGCGTCACCGAAACCGGCCCGCCGGTCCCGGCGGGCGGCGGCATGGCGTAGGCGGGCAGAGGCGATGATGCCTGTGACGGAAACGCCATGGTCGGGGGGGCCAGGGGGGCGGGCAAAGCGTAAGGTCCGGCGCAGCCGCCCATGGCCCCCAGGACGGTCGAGGCGACGGCGGCAAGGACGAGACGCGCCGGGGTCATGGCGAGGCGTCGTTCAATTGAACGCCCCAGGTGTCGAGGGTGGTGCCCAACAGCTGGTCGAGGGTGATCAGCGCGTCGAGATAGGCGACCAGAGCGATCAACTCGCCGTTTTCCGCCCCGCGCAACTGCTCCTGGTACGAAACGACCTGGAAGTTGCCCGACCGTCCGGCCCGCAGCTTGAGCATTTCGTTCGCCAGGGTTTGCGCCGACAACTCACGGACCTGCCGGCTCAACCTGTACTGGCGCCAAGCGGTGTCGACGGTCCGCACGCCGTCCCGCACCTGCTGGTCGACCTGCGCGCGGATCTGCTCCAGCAGCACTTCGTTCTGGCGCAGTCCGACCGTGGCCTGGACTTCGCGTTGTCTGACCGCCGGGTTGTTGATGGGGATGGTCAGTTGCAGCCCGGCCCGCAGGTCGGTCTTGGTGCCGGGCAGACCTTCGGTGGCGCGCCAGCCGGTGCGGCCGCCACCGGGCGTGCTGACGCCGATCCCCAGCGACAGATCCCACTCCTGCTGGTTCGTGGCGACGACCAGACCGATGCGGGCGCTTTCGATGGCGATGAGTTGGGAGAGATAATCGGGTCGGTTGTCGAATGCCAACGCCGTCACGGTTTTCAGATCGATCCGCACCGGGCTGGCGGTCAGCGTGTCGGCCGGCACGATCCGCGTTTCCGGGTCGATCGCCAACAGGGTCAGCAGCGCGAGCCGCGCCGCGTCGAAGGCGTTTTCCGCCTGGAGCGTCGCCAGCTCCTGCGCCGCTACGGTCGATTGTGCCTGCACCAACTCGATTTCCGCCATGCGGCCGGCGGCGATCAGCGCCCGGTTGGCGCCGTCCAGCTCCCGCGCGCGTTGCAAGGCGCCTTTGGCCAGGATGATTTGCTGTCCCGCCTGAATGAACCGATGATAGGCGCGGGCGATGCCGGTGATCGTATCGGCGACCGTCGCTTTCAGGCGAAGCTGGTTGTATCGCTCCTGCAAGCGCGCCTCGCGGAGCGGGGCCATGTTGACCTCGTAGCCGGCCCCCTTCAGCAAGGGTTGGATCACCGACAAGGTCAGCGCCGAATCCCCGGTCCGCAGGCCGTTGTCGCGTTGGCGCCGGCTGCTCTGGCGGACGTCCCAACCAAAATCGATCGCCGTGCCCAGCGGGGTGAGCAACTGTACGCTTGGCGACAGTTGGCCGAAGCCGTTCAGGCTCGTCCCGGTGCGGTCGACGTTGACGGACGCAGCGATGCCGCCCCTGGGCGAAAAAATGGATTCCGAGACGGACAGATTGTATTTTTCGAGGACCCGCTGCAGATAGGCGCTGCGGATGGCGGGGGCGCGGCGCAGTCCCAGATAGACCGCTTCCGGCAGTGTCAGCCGCACCTCCGGCCTTATCGGGGGCACGGTCGGCGCAACCCCCAATTGCGCATAGCGTGGCGTCGGCATCATTTGCGCCCAAAGCATTCCCGGCCACGACATCGCGACGATGGCGATGAAGCCAACGATACCGGTCGCCGCTCGACTCAAAGCGCTGAAGCTCCTTTTCATGGGGCCGGCCACAGTGGCGATGGCGACCAACCATGGGAGATAAATCGTCATGAAACAACAACTTTTGGATAGATTTAACAAATTTTTTCAATTGGAAACACTCGGTGCCATGGACTTTCTATCGTATGCGGGCTTTCAAGAAATCTCGGGATTCGCTCTGGCTGAATAGGATAATTTACCCACATCCGTCACCGGACCAAGCATTACGCCGGGCATAGGGCGTAGTTCGACGGCCAGTCGTTCGCTTCAGGAAACGCGTCAAGCAGCCGCTCCGCCGTGCCGGTAAGAACGCAGCGCGCGGCCGGCGTGAAGGCCGGCGCCAGGGCCATTGCTACCGCACCCCGGCGCTCGGCCTGTCCGAATTCATCTGCGACTATTGGGGCCGCTCCGCCCCGCCCCGATTGCACGATGGCGACGACGGCGACGACGGCGACGACGGCTGCCTCGACATCGTGCAGGCCGCCCTCACCGGGCCGGTCCCGCTGGTGATCGACGTCGCGATGGACGATTTCACCCTCGACGCCAGCGATCCCCGGCAGATCGCCGCCGGGGTCGTCGGCTTCCTCGCCGTCGACGGCGGCTGGGCCAGCTCGATCATGAGCCATGTGCCGGGACTGCCGAAACGGTCCGGCTCGTGAGCGGAACGTCCCGTCAGCGCCGTTGCGGATCCACGCTCGCCAAGGGGCCGGCCTCGCTCCAGGCGTCGCCGGCGTCGGCGAAGGCGTGCCAGCCGCCATCCACGCTCAGGACGCTGCCGGTGATGTAGCCGGCCTGGGGCGAAGCGAGGAACCACGCGGCCTCGGCGATCTCCTCCGGCCGGCCGAGCCGGCCCATGGGGATGCGCCGCTTCAGACGGTCCATGTCGATGCGGCCGGCCTGCTCCAGCCGCTGTACGAGATCGGTGCCGACATAGCCCGGCGCGATGGCGTTCACCCGGATGCCGCAATCGGCCCATTCGCAAGCCAGCGAGCGCGTCATCGCGACGATTCCCGCCTTGGCGGCGCCGTAGGCGTTGCGGCGCGGCAACCCGCCCAGGCCGGCGATGGAGCTGACGTTCACGATGGCGCCGCATCCCTGCCGCACCATGATCCGCCCGGCCTCGCGCGCCGCCAGGAAGCCGCCGGTCAGGTGGATGCGCAGCAGGCGGTCGAACGCCTCGACACCCTGGTCCAGCGTCGGCAGGTGGCTGTCCCCGATCCCGGCGTTGTTCACCAGCACGTCGAGCCGGCCCCAGCGGTCGGTCACGGCGGCCACCATGGCGACGACGTCGGCCTCCTTCGCCACGTCGGCGGCCACGGCGATGTGGCCGCCGCCCGCACTGCCGTCCGTGCCGCCGTTCAAGGCGGCCGCGCGCGCCGCCGCCTTGTCATGATCGATGTCGGCAAGGACGACGCGATGCCCGCCGCCGGCGAAGCGGCGGGCCATGGCCCAGCCGATGCCGTCCGCGGCGCCGGTGATCAGGCTGACCGTCATGGGTGGTTCCGTCATGATTCGCTCCCCGCCTCGCGGACGTCCGGCCCCTCGTCCGCCCCCTCGAAGCCCGGCCGCGGAATGAGGCTCATCAGGCTGCGGCCGAAGCCGCCGTCGACGAGGATCTCCTCCCCGTTGACGTAGCCCGCGCGCGGGCTGGCGAGAAAGGCGACCGCGTCGGCCATGTCGTCGGGCCGGCCGATGCGCCGGCTCGGCACCACGGCGCCGCGCCGCTCCAGGATGCCGGGCGCCTCGTAGAAGCCACGGCTCATCGGGGTCATCACCAGGCCGGGGCTGACCACGTTGCTGCGCACCCCCGACGGCCCCCATTCCACGGCGATCTGCCGCGACAGCATCACCACCCCGGCCTTGCCGGCGCTGTAGGCGCCGCTGAATGCCTGCGCGTGGCTGGCGGCGATGGAGGCGACATGGACGATGCTGCCGCCCGCCGCCTCCAGCATCTGCGCCCCGAACGCCTGCGAGCACAGGAAATAGCCGGTCAGGTTCACCGACAGCAGCGCGTTCCATTCCGCCAGTTCCAGCGACCGCAGCGGGCCGGGGCGCAGCAGGGCGGCGTTGTTGACCAGCACGTCGCAGGCGCCGACGGCATCCCGCGAACGCCGCGCCGCGTCGGTCACCGCGTCCGGGTCGGTCACGTCGCAGGCCAGCGCCAGCGCCGTCCCGTCCCTCTCCCGCACCAGCCGGACGGTCTCGGCGGCCTGCGGCCCGTCGCGGTCGAGGATCGCCACGCGGGCGCCGGCCCCGGCGAGGGCGAGGGCGACGGCCCGCCCGATCCCTCCCCCGCCGCCGGTGACGACCGCCGCCTTTCCCGCCAGCCCCAACCAGTCGGCGTTCATGCGTCCCTCCCGGAACCGGCCAGCGACGGCAGCGGCGCCACGCGGACGATGCGGTTCTCCTGCGCCACGATCAGCGATCCCGAAGCCGCCAGATAGGCCGGCCATTCCGGATCGGCGTTGCGCGCCGCGCAGCGCGCCTCCAGGTCGGCGAGGCTGTCGTAGCCCCACAGATGGACCACCTGGTTGAGCGGCCCGATATCGGCGGTGTAGAAGCCGATGGGCGGCCCGAGGTGACGGAGCTGCACGGGCATCGCCAGACGGTCGAACACCTCCAGGAAATCGGGAATGCGGCGCAGCGCGATGGTGTAGACGCGCAGATCGACCAGCGGCTTCCGTTGTTGCATCGGATGATCTCCTTTTCCGCCGCCGGTCACGCGCGGACCAGCGGGCAGCCACCGTCGGCGAGCGGACGGAAGGCGGATTCGGCCGGCGTGCTCGACACCAGCGTGTAGACGTCGCCCGGCCCCCGGCTTTCGCCCGGCGCCTTGACGGTGAAGAGATGGGCGGGGTGCAGCTTGCGCCCGTCGGCGCGGATGCTGCCGGGACCGAAGGCGTCGTCGTCGGTCGGCGTCGCCTTCATCCATTCGATGACGGCGCGGCCCGACCGCTTGGCCTCGGGCACGCCCAGCGCCTTGACCGCCTTCAGGTAATGGAGCAGGCCGGAATAGTTGCCGGCGTGGCTCATGTTCGGAAAGACGCCGTCGGGCAGCTTGGGCTTGACCCGGCCGTAGAAGGCGCGGGTGCGGTCGTTCAGGTCCCAATAGAAGGTCTCGGTCAGCGACAGCCCCTTGGCGACGGGCAGCCCCATGCCGTTCACGTCGGTGATATAGCCGACCATCGCCGCCAGCCGCGTGCCCTCGCTGCCCAGCCCGAACTCCTGCGCCTGCTTCAGGCAGTTGATCAGGTCGGCGCCGGAGTTGGCGAAGGCGATCACAGAGGCGCCGCTGGCCTGCGCCTGCAGCAGGAAGGACGCGAAATCGAGGGTCGTTCCGAACGGATAGGCGACCGAGCCGATGACGCGGCCGCCGGCCGCCTGCACGAAGCGCGTGGCGTCGGCCTGCGCCGCGTGGCCGAAGGCGTAATCGGCGGTGACGAAGAACCAGCGGTCGCCGCCGGTCTTCACCAGCGAGGTGGCGGTGGAGTGGGCGAGGCACCAGGAATCCCAGCTCCAATGCAGCAGGTTGCCGCTGCAACCCTTGCCCGTCAGGTCGGAGCTGCCGGCCGAGGTGACGATCGCCAGCTTGTCCTTCTCCTCGATGATGGGCCGAGCGCCCAGCGCCAGCGCGCTGTGGCCGACGTCGGTGATGAGATCCACGCCGCCGCGATCAAACCATTCGCGGATGATCGACAGGCCGGTGTCCGGCTTGTTCTGGTGGTCGGCGACGACCAGCTCGACCGCGATGCCGGGGTTGGCGGCGGTGAACTCCTCGATGGCCTGGCGGGCGCAGGCGACGCTTGTCGGTCCCTCCACGTCGCGGTAGATGCCGCTCATGTCGGTGATCAGGCCGATGCGGATGGCGTCCGGCGCTTGCGCGCGGAGCGGCCGGGACGACAGGCCGGCCGCCACGGCGGCACCCGCCGCGACGCTGCCGGCCACGAACCGGCGACGATCGATGATCATGGTCCTTCCTCCCTGTTCGACCTGTTTCGGGTCGATGCGTTTCGGGCGTCGTCCACCGTTCCGGCAAACGGCCCCGGCCATCGGCGGATCTGTTTTCATGGGGTGGCCGCCGTCAGGCGGTTTTGCCGGCCAGATGCAGGCCGAGGATGTAGCCGAAGGCCAGGATCGGGCCGAGCGTGATGCCGGCGCCGGGATAGTTGCCGCCCATGATGCTCGCGGCGTCGTTGCCGACCGCGAACAATCCGGGGATCGGCTCGCCCGATCCGCCGATCACCCGCGCCCAGCGGTCCGTCCGGATGCCGTTGAAGGTGCCGAGATCGCCCATCACCATCTTGACCGCGTAGAAGGGGCCGCGCTCGACGGGGGCGACGCACGGGTTGGGACGGTGCTCCGGGTCGCCGAGATAGCGGTTGTAGACGTTGGCCCCTCGTCCGAACGCCGGATCCTCGCCCGTCGCGGCGCTCCGGTTGAAGCTGGCGATGGTGGCCTCGAGCCCGTCCGGGTCGATCCCGGCGACCCGCGCGAGGTCGCGCAGTGTCCGCCCGCGCAGCAAGTAGCCCGACCGCAGGTAGGGCGTCAGCGGCAGCGGGAACGGCTTGGCGAAGCCCAGCCCGTATTTGCGCAGCGTCGGGTGGTCGCAGACCAGCCAGGCCGCCGTCTCCCCTTCGCCCTCGCAGGTGCGGATCATGGCGACGCCGACATCGTGGTAGGAGTTCGTCTCGTTCACGAACCGCCGGCCGTGCCGGTTCACCGCGACGACGCCGGGCTTGAAGCGGTCGATCAGATGGGGGAACACGCCGGTCCGGCTTTCGGAGAACCGCACCTTCGACACCGGAATCCAGGCGGCGGCGTTGGGCAGGCTCTCCTCGACCTGGGCGCCCAGCCGTTCCGCCATCCGCCAACCGTCGCCGGTGTTGCCTTCGGGAGCCGGCGACAAATGCTCGCCGCCCTGGCGGACATGCGGGAACTGCCGCGCCACCCGCTCGCGGTCGAGCGGGAAGCCGCCGCTGGCCAGCACCACCCCCTTGCGGGCGGTGACGCGCACGCTCCGCCCGTCCCGCGACACCACGGCGCCGGTCACGCCGCCGCCGTCGGAGATCAGCTCGCGCGCCGGGGCTTCGGTCCAGATCGGGACGCCGAGGTCGAAGGCCGACTTGGCGAGACGCGCGGCCAGCGCGTTGCCGCTGGTCAGGCGCATGCCGCGGCGGTGGACCAGCAGGTCGCGCCCGTGGCCGATCAGCCGCCTGACCACATAGGCCAGGGACTCCAGCGACCGCGTGGCGTTGAAGAAATGCTTCACCTCGTTGCCGGAGTTGAACATCATCCCGACGAAGGTGATGGTGCGCAGCGGCGGCCGCAGGCGTTTCAGCTCCGGCCCGAGCCGCCGCGCGTCGAAAGGCGCCGCCAGCACGGAGCGTCCGCCGGCCGCCCCGCCCTCCACGTCCGGGTGATAATCGGGAAAGGCCGCCGAGGCGACGAACTTGACTTCGGTTTCACGATCGAAGAAATCCAGCATCTCCGGGCCGTGCGCGAGGAAAGCCTCGACCCCCTCGGCGTTGTGGAAATTGCCGGTTTCGTTCTTCAGATAGGCGCGGGCGGCGTCCGGCGTGTCGCGGATGCCCTCCGCCTTGGCGTGACGGTTTCCGGGAACCCACAGGAAGCCGCCGGAAAAAGCCATGGTGCCGCCGTAGTAGGGCTCCTTTTCGACGACGAGCACGTCGAGCCCGTGCTTGGCCGCGGTGACCGCGGTCGCCAGCCCGCCGGCGCCGGAGCCGATGACCAGCACGTCGCACGTCACGTCGTCCTGGGACTTTTGTGTTGGCATGGAATGTCCTCCGGGGGTGCGGCGCCGTTGCGTCCGGCGCTGAAGGATCGGTGGAAGCACCCCGTCATTCATGGGAGGATAAGCGGCGGACGGTTCGTGGCTCCAGGCACGAAACCGACAATCTCTGGCACTTTTTTTGTTTGGAGCACGGATCATATCGACACCGGCCGCCATCGAGCGCTACGCGCTGTACGGGGAGCCCGTCCGCGAGGCGGAATTGCGCTTCATGCATGTGGAGCGCATCTCCAAACGCAGCGGCGCGCACCAATGGTCGATCAAGCCGCACGCTCATGCCGGCCTGCACCAGATTCTGCTGCTGACCAGCGGCGGCGGCAGCATGCAGGTGGAGGCCGACCTCCTGCGGTTCACCGCCCCCACCCTGATCATCGTTCCGGCCGGGCTGGTGCACGGATTCGAGTTCTCGCCGCTGACCGACGGGCTGGTGGCGACGGTGGCCGAAAGCTTCGTCACCGACGCCAGCCGTGGCGACGCGGCTGTTGCCGGGGTGCTGGCATCGGTGCTCTGCGTGGATTCCATCGCCGCTGAACTGACCGCCCACGCGATTCCCGATGCGTTCGAGGCGCTGGCCGCGGAATTCACATGGTCGGCACCCTCGCGCATGCTGATGATCGAGGCCCACATCGTGCGCATCCTGGTGGGAGCCGGCCGCATCGCGATGGAGCGCCGCCCGTTGCGGTGGCGCAACCCGTCCGGCGACGGCGCGCTGGTCGAACGCTTCCGGCAGGAGATCGAGCGGAATTTTCGCGACAGGGTTCCGTTGGCCGCGTACGCGCAGGCGCTCGGCGTCACCGAGAGCCGGCTGTCGGCGGCCTGCCGCCGCGCCTTCGGCGAACCGGCGGTGAAGCTGGTCCAGCGCCGGCGCCTCGTGGAGGCGCAGCGCTACCTGCTCTACACCAGCCATTCCGTCAGCGAGATCGGCTATTTCCTGGGATTCCAGGATCCGTCCTACTTCTCGCGCTTCTTCATCAAACTGACGGGAGAAACTCCATCCGACTACCGGAGCCAGAGGCTGATCATCCCCTGATTGAACCGCGCCGGGTTTGTCGGAGGCCGATTTGGTTGAGTCACGCCGCACAAGTGGTGCCTCAGCCCCTCAGAAACCGTGTCAGCTTCGGCTACCGGTCATCCCTGATCGTGCCCCGAGACGTGGTGTCTGATGAGGGTTCGTGTACCTCGGCGCGCTGAGGCTGCCGGTTTACTCCGCTGAGATGACGAGCGGGTCG
>NZ_JAGINM010000027.1 GCF_017876095.1 Azospirillum agricola | reverse complement strand
TAGGCGCCGGCCTGCTGCGCGCCGCTGGCGAACACCGCCGCGCCGCCGGCCATGGTATCGGCCGCGCGGCGCTGGGCGTCCGCCATCTTCTGGACCGCCGTCGTCGACGAATCCGACACGGCGCTCCAACGGGCGTCCACGTCCTCGGCGGTGCCCCGGACCGCATCCATCCCACGGACCGCCGCGAGCGCCGCCGACACCGCATCCTGCTGCCCCTCGGACAGCGCCTGCGTCGCGGTGGCGCCCGCCTGCTGCGCCCGGACCTGCGCCGTCTGCGCCATCGCCATGGATTGGACCGGGGCGGCCAGCCCCACCACGGCGGCGTTGGCCGTCTGGACCGACGAGCCGAATTTCTCGATGTAGGTGACGGCTTCGGCCGGCAGAGCGCGGCCCTGCTGGAGGTATTGCGTCATCCGACCGGGGCCGGCGTTGTAGGCGCCCGCAACCTGCGACCAGTCCCCGCCGAACTGCCGACCGAGCTGCGCCAGGAACTTGACGCCGCCCCGGATGTTGTCGCGCGTGTCGGAGGCATCCACGCCCAGCCACTGCGCCGTGCCGGGCATGAGTTGCATGACGCCCATGGCGCCGGCGGACGAGCGCAGAACAGAGCCGTCGGCACGGTACTGTTGGAGCCCGCTCTCGATCCGGCCGATGGCGAGCGCGACTTCCTCCGGCACACCCTGCGCCCGCGCCTCCGAGCGGATGGCGTCGACGATGGCGCCGCCATCCTGGACGGCCACCGGGAGGGCCGCGCCGCCGCTGAACTGGCTGACGTCCAGCGCCGGAGCGCCGGCCGACATGCGGATCCACATGGGGTTCGACTGGCTGCCCAGCGCACCGGCACCGCCCGACAGCTTGTCGAACAGGGCCTTGTAGCCGCCGGGGTCCGACGCCGTGACCGGCTTGACCTGGCTGTCGCCCGGCGGGGTGCCGGCGAGCAGCTTGGTCAGGTTGCCGGTCAGGTAGGTTTCCAGCGGCTTGGTGATGACACCGCGCACGACGATGCGCTTGATGTCGGCTTCCAGCCCCTTCAGCAGGTCGCCCAGCTTGCCGCCGGACACAAGGGCGTCCTCGAAGCCCTGGGTGATGACGTTGGCGAAGTCGCGGCTGGTCTCGGTGGCGTCGGCGATGCGGGCCTGATACTCGGCCACCGCCCCGGCCTGCGCCACCCAGGCGTCGCGGGTCTCCTGCGGCACCTGCGCCCAATCGCCGGAGTTCTGGACCTCCAGCGTCGCCTTCAGGATGGCGATGGTGCGCTCACGCTCGGCGTTCGACCGGCCGAGCAGCTCGAACTCGGCCCGCGCCAGATCCAGATCCTGGTTGCCCTGGCGGATGGAGGCGTTGACGCGGGCAACGGCGTTCTGCGCCTCCAGCGCGCGGGTGCCGGCCTCGATCGCCTGCGCCCGCGCGCTCTCGGCCGAGACGCCTTCCTTCAGGACCTGCGCGCGGACCTTGTTCTGGATGTTCGCCTCGGCCACGGCGGCACCGGAGACGGCCTCCGCCCGCGCCAGCCGCTGCGCGCCCTCGATCTGCTCCCCGATGTCGCGGTTCCAGGCGGCTTGCTGCCCGGCGAGGCTCGCCAGCGACTTCTGATAGTCGGCGTTGGCGAGCGCCAGGGCGCGGACCGGATCGACACCGCGCGCGACCTGCTCGGCGTGGACGTTCTGCGCCTGGGCCTGCGCGGTGGCGATGACCCCGCCCTGCGCCTGCGCCTCGGCCAGCCGCCGGGCGGCGTCCACGGCCAGGACGGATGTCTTGACCGACGCGTCGACCTGCGCCGACCACTCGACCATGCCCTTGGTGTAGGCGTCGTCTTCCGCCTGCTTGGCCTTCTTGTAGTCCGACGTCTTCCGGAGCACGTCGAAGAACACGGCCTGCGCCTGTGCCGCGACGAGGGCCGGCTGGGACAGGCTGGCGGTCGCGGCGCCGAGCGCCTTGGCGTCCTGGATCGCCTCCTGCGCGGTGCGGTGCCGGTCGGCCGCCTCAGCCGCGTACTTCCGATCCAGGCCGGCATTGATCTTTGCCGTCTCGTCCGGCGTCAGGCTGTCGCTGGACAGCCGGCCGGGCTTCTGGAGAATCTGTTGGCGCTGGATCTCGAAGTCGCGCGCCCGACCGGCGGCGGCCTCCATGACGCGCGCCTGCCGCTCCATCTCGTCGGCGAACGCCTTGGCCGGGTCGATGGAGTCAAGGAGTTGCTTGCGGTAGAGCCCGAGGAGGCGCGCCGCCTCCTCCTTCTTGACGGCGCCGACATCGAGCGCCCGGTTGATGAGACCTTCCGCGTTCGCGAAATTCGTGGAGGCGGCGATGGCCGGATCGACCGAGCGGGCGAAGTCGCCCGCGGCGGCGGACAGGCGATTGTATTCCGTGCGGACGCCGAGCTCCCACTTCTTGATGGCGTCGTCGCGCTCCTCGCCGCGAAGCTCATCCAGCCGGGCCTGCTTGCGGGCTCGCTTCCCCGACCACATCGATCCGGCGAGGCTCGCCTCAAGGTCCCGGATCTCGGTGTCGCGGCTCGGGCTGATGGTCTCGACGGCCCGCTCGCCGACCTGATCGACCTTGTCGCTGGTCCATTTCTTGACGCGCTCCCAGGCGGCGGCGACCTTGTTGATGCGGTCGGCCGCTCCCTCCGCGCGGTCCTCGATCGCGCGCAGCATGACGACCTGCGCCTGCTCCAGGTTGCCCTGCGCCTGATAGTTCCGGATCAGCTTGCGCTGGGAGTCGTCGAGCAGGCCGTAGCGGTCGATCAGGGTGTCGGCGCCCTTAGCAGGGTCCACGAACAACCCAGCCAGTTCTTTGGTAGCGTCTCCGACCTCCTGTCCTGTGGCAGATGCCCAATTCTTCGTTGCGGCAGTAAGCCCCCCCAATACATCGGCACCGACCTTGCCGGTCGCAGCATAGGCTGTCGCCACTTCCCGCGTGGCGGCGCGCGATATATGTTGGGTGGCGGCAATTTGCACCGCCATTTCGGAAAGTCCGTGCGACGTGATGCTGGTAGCGCTGCCGGTCAGACGAACCGCTCTCTCGAATTCCCTCAAATCACTGGTGAAGCGATAAGCACCGTAGATCGCTGTTGCCAAGCCGGCAGCTACAGCGACTGCCCCCGCCGCGACCACCCCCATGCCGAGAGAGAACTTCGGCAGCTCCGCCCCACCCGCCTGCAGGGCCTGGACGATCTGGCCGGACTGCTGGGTGAAAATCATCATGGGTGGTTGCCCCATGATCAACCCGCTGACCACATCGTTGATCTGCGGCGCCAACGCCTGCATTTGGGCCTTGTTCAGCCCGACGGCATTGGTCATCGCCTTCTGGCTGGCAGTCGACTGCTCGACGATGTTCCGATGTCGTTGGATTGCCGCCGTGTAGGTCGTGTATTCGTCCGGATCGAGCTTTCCTGCAGCATGCGCCGCATCTAGGGCCGCCTGATCCTGGGCGAGGCGCCGCAGCGCGGCTGAGGCCGGATCCGCACGCGCCTTCAACGCCTCAAGCGCGTCAGCCTCCTTCTTCGCAGCAAGAGCAGCGGGCGACATGGATGCGGCGAGACGCATCTCGTCAGCGGCCAGTTCTTCCGCTGACCGCCCAGCCGCTGCCGCTCCTGCGCGGAGATCGGCGAGCGCGCTGTCGTACTTCTGCTGCTGCGCGATCGCCGGGTCGATCGAGGCCATGACCTGCTTGTACGACGTTGCCAGTTTGGCATTCGCCTCCGCCGCTTTCTGAGCAGCTCGCTCCGTGGCCTCTTCCTGTTCCTGAAGGAGCCGTTCCCAGGTTGCTTCGTAGTCCCGTTCAACCTGCTTTCCAAGGGAGCCGAGGTACCGCACACCGAGCAGCTCGTTGACCAGCTTCTGGGACTGGCCGGCGGCGGCGACGCTGGCCTGCTCTTGTTTCCCAACAACCTCGGACCAGAAGGCCGCGTATTCCGCTTCGGCCTCGGCCGCCAGCGGTGCGAAATGCCGGACGCCAAGCAGTTCATTGACCGCCTTTTGCGAACGCCCAGCGGCTGCAACGATAGCCTGGTCCTGCTTGTCGGCGATCGCACCCCAGAAGGCCGCGTAATCCGCTTCGACCTCGGCCGCCAGCGGCGCCAGGTACCGCACACCGAGCAGCTCGTTGACCAGCTTCTGGGATTTGGAGCTCGCGACGCTGAGCGCTTGGTCCTGTTCAGCCAACAGGCGCGCAACGTCGGCGGCATAATCGTCACGAGCCGCTCCAACAAGATCTGGCCCGTGCCGCACACCCAATGTGCGATTTACGCTCGCCTGCCCTGCAGCGGCGCGCGCCTCAGCAGCGATCCGCTCTGCCGCGAGCGCTTTGATTTCGCGTTCTTGGGCAATGCGGGCCTGAGCTTGCGCGCGCTCCTTATCCGCAAGGCGCTGAACTGCAGCGGCCTGTTCATACACGGCTTCGCGCGTTGCCAGGATGGAGGTTTTGAACTCGTCGGCGCCGATTTTTCCGGACCTGTAAGCCGAACTGATGGCCTTCTCGGTCTGCGTTGCCGCACGTGCAAGGTCGACATAGCCGGTTTGAGCGACGTTGAGGCCGTCCTTGAGCCGGCCGATCATGTCGGCGGCCTGCCTGTGACCTGCGGCGCCACGTTCCTGCGCCTGAGTCACCGCATCGACTTGACGAGCAATCCTCGATAGCCCATCGGCCGCGGGAAGCAGCTCCTTGGCGATACCGGCAAATGCTCGACCGACCCCGGCGCCTGCGTCACGAATCTTGACGTTCGTTTCGATGGCAGCCGAACTCGCCTTTCCGAGATCGCCGACCAGCGAAGCCAAGAAGGACTTGGCCTGATTGACTCCGGCAGCAACACCTTCGGCGGAAACCGTAAGGTCGAGAAGCCGCGACTCAGCTGCCATGCCTGCCCCCAAGAACGAATGAGGGCGCCTCGGCATAGCCGGGCGCCCTGTCGGAAAGGAATCGCATCAGGTCGATGAAGGGTGGTGAAACACCAGAAAGGTCCGGTATCACCATTTCGCCTTGATCAGGATCGACGGCCGCCGGCTTGGGCCTTCCAGTCCAGAGAAATTGCTCCAGGCGTACTGGACCGTGGCGAACCGAGCCCAGCGACGCCGAAGGTATTCGGCCACGGGTCGAAGCACGCCGAGCGGCGCATGGGCCGACCACGGTTCACCTGTGCGCTTCTTCCCAGCCTCAACCCGCCCCGTGTAATACATCTTGTTGGTGATGACGATTTCCGCATCCTGCGGGATCATCCGGTAATCGGCCGCCCCGTACCCGCTGAACTTCTCGCCATTCACGAGCACGATGTAGCTCTCGACGAGTTGCCCGGTTTTCACCGGAGTAGCCCCTTCCAGCAACTGCACCGCCTCGGTCACAAGGTTGCCGATGTAGCCGAAGCGGAAGTAGGCGACGCCGTTGAACCGGATGCTTTCAATCGGCGCGCCCTGCACTCCGTCGATCCACTGTGCGACGCTGGAGGGGCTGCTCTCCTGAACAGCCCGCCCCAGTTGCCGGTGCACCTCGGCCACCACCAGCTTCTTGATCTCCGCCTCAGCGCCCGCGAATGCAAGCTGGACAGAGCGCTCAAACGCCTGGATGCCGGGACTGTTGCCGAAGGCACCCTTCACATAGCTGCGAAGAACCGGGTCAAGCGCCATGGCTCCCTCTCGCCTTCATCACGGCTTCCAGCAAGGCACCCTTGGCCTCGCCGTCCGGGTAAAGCTGCAGAGCCTTATCCTTGGCGAGTTCATAGGCGTCGATGTCCTGCTGCGACCAATGACCGGGCTTGTCTTCATCCCGCAGTTCAGCCTCCGCGGCGGACATGATGCCGAAAGCCTCCATGAGGGCGGGATTCTGGTCCAGCGTTGCCGGCCCTTCCGGAAGATGCCCGGCTCCCATACCGCCCTGGCTAAGCCGCCAGAGCCCGATCAGGGGCCAGACCCAAGAGGGTATCCAGTGCCGGGGATTGGTGAGATACCGCTCCCCGAACACCGTCCAGGTTTCCCTCAGGCCTGCGCCGGATCCAGCGCCTGAACTTCGGCCGCCGCCGGCTCCGGGTTGGTCGGCGCTGCCGGCGAATCGCTTGGGCTCGACGGCGACAGCGACGGCAAGCCGGAGAAGTTTCCCGTCCGCTTCCGGACGCTGTTCATCTCCCGCACCTTGTTGATGATGGCGAGAATGTCGGCGGGCGGGATCACGTCGATCACGCCTTCATCCGCCAAGTCGCCCGACGACGCGAAGGGGACCGGAACATCGTCGACGACGACGCCCTCCCACCCGACGAGGTGGAAACGCAGCATCAGCGTCCGATCCTGCGAGTTGGCCTTGTGCCGGGCCACGATGGTCTGCCGCACGGTCGGGTGATCGCTTGCGAGGTCGAAGAGATTCTGGAACGCGCCGGTCAGGTCTTCGGGGACGCCGGCACCGGACGTCTTCAGCCCGGCCTCGACGGCGAGCAGATCGGGATCGTCCAGATCAATGACGCCGGCCTCCGCCGCCTTCTGGATCGCGCGGAACATCCGACGATCGGTCGGCGCCTGCGGCAACTCCAGCGACATGGTCACCAGTTGATCGTTGGTGCGGTAGGTCGGGACGCGCAGCAGGTAGACGGGCTGCGTGGGGTTCTCGGCCAGCTCGCGCTCCAGTTTGTCGAGCGCTTCCTGCGCAGCGACCACATCGTCGCCGGCACTGTCCAGGGCTTCCAGGAGATCGATGTCTTTAGGCGCTGCAGCACTCTTCGCCGTCGCCTCGGCGAGGACATGCTCGGCATCGGCCAGCGTTTCGCGGGCTTTGGTGATCTGATCGATCAGGGGGATGAAGCGGACGGGCGCACGGGTGTTCAACAGGATCGACATGATGGTGTCTCCGGGATGGAATGAATGGTTCAGACTGAGACCCGCGGGAGGGATGAGCCCTCAGGTCGTCTCGATGCGGATGGCGCGCTCGATGCGCTCGACCACGTAGCTGTCGCCGTCAGCCGTACGGATGAGGCGTCCGTCCGGGCCGACCTTGTGGGCGGTGTACCAGCCGGCGGCATCGTCAGCTTCGAGCGCGTGCTTGACCTGCTCACCGGTCTCCGCATCGAGGATGCGGAATCGGTAAGCTCCGGGATCGGTGTGCTTGACGTGCATGATGATCAGGCCGTCAGGCCCTTGACCGTCCACATCACCGAGAGCTCCAGCGCCTTCATGCCCTCGGCGAAGTAGTCGGTGTCGAAGGACAGGGTGGCGCCCATGAGCATCTCAATGGGCTCGCCGGGCTGGATGGTGATCGGCTCCAGAACCGGAGTGCGAAGCGCACGGGCGCGTTCGAACAGATCCTCAAGCTCGGAAGCCTTGCCCTTGATGGCGTCGTGGAGCGCCTTCTCCTCGTCGGACAGAGCGCGATACTGCGGGCGGAAGCGGCTCGGCTGGATCTCGCCGGCTTGGCGGCCATTGGGCGCGCCGTTATAGAGATGGGCCATGATGGATCCTCGGGATCAGGGGCGAAACTGGGGCGCGATAGGCGGCGGAAGCGCATCCCGGACGTTCCGCCGCCATCACCTCGCGCGGGTGGTCGGCTTTCGCCGACGGCGGTCCTGGCCCGGGTCAGGAATGGGGGTGTTATGGAGTCGGCGCCGGGATATAGGAGATGGGGCCGGACGACTTGATCGAGACGTCGAAGGTTTCCGCGGCGTCCACGGAACCGTTGCGGCTGTAGTTCTCGACCACGAAGGTGCCGACGAAGGAATCGCCGTGGCCCGAGATCAGCTGAGCCTCGATGTACTCGCGGTTGATCAGCGCAGCGAAGAGCTTTCGGGCGCCGGTGGTCAGGCTGTCGAAGATGCCGTTGCCGGAGATCGACAGTTCCATCGAACCGCCGCCCGGCAGGTATTCCTTCCAGCCGTCCGACGCGACGTTGGTGATGTCGATCGACGCGCCGTTGATCTGCACCTTGCAGTCCTTCAAGCCGCCGATGGTCAGGAACGTCGGGATTGCTTCTCCGTCGCTGATTTTGAAGGTGAATTGCCGGCCGGATTTGGCCTCGATGGTGGTCGCCATGGTGTCGGGTCTCCTTTAC
Organism: Azospirillum agricola; assembly: GCF_017876095.1. Lineage (GTDB taxonomy): Bacteria > Pseudomonadota > Alphaproteobacteria > Azospirillales > Azospirillaceae > Azospirillum > Azospirillum agricola. The sequence continues at coordinate 76,695 of NZ_JAGINM010000027.1, read as the reverse complement.
CGGGGGGCGATGATCGCGGCCGACACGCTCGTCGCCGACGAGTAGGTCATCGACACGCGCGAATTGCTGTCGTTGAAGGCCTTCAGCGGGAAGGGACCGACGATGCGGTCGCCACCGGCCGGCACGGTCACCGTCCGGTCCGGTTTGCTCACAGGGCCGAAGCCGTCCGGCGAAGGGGTGGCGTTGCGCGACTTGATGGTCAGCGTCACCGGCGAGCCGGCACCGTTCTTGATGTGCAGCAGCTCCTTGCCGGTGTTGGTGAAGCTGTCGCCGGAGGAACCCGCGGCGCTGTAGGTCAGCGCGGCGCCGGCCTCGCTGGTGGTCTGGGCGGTGATGTGAGCCATGGGGCTTTCTCCACATGAAAAAGCCGCCACGACACGATGCCGGGCGGCGGGAAGAAGGAGACGGAAGGAGGTGCTGACGCTAGACCGCCACCCACCAGTCGACCTGGATCGGGAGAACCCAGAAGGCGCCCGTATCGTCCTTGGCGCCGTTCAGGATGGCAGCGTTCTGGACATGGACGAGTCCGGACAGTTTCTCGTCAGTTTCGACGAAGGGAGTGAAGAGCGCTTCGATCCCTGAGGCGATGGATTCGGCCGGCTCGGGGCCCGAGTCCGCTGGGCACCACACCTCGATGTGCAGAAAGCCTTCCACGCACGAAAAGCCGGCATATCGGCGCTTTGGGTGACGGAAGAGGCGCGTCCGCAGGGTCGAGCCTGCGGATGACGGGTTGAAAGGGAGGTTCTCACCGATTGTAGGAGGGAGATCAGACGCCGCGGAGAGCACACCCTCTATGGCAGCCCGCACCGCCGCATCGTTGATGGCGTCCATCACCCATTGCCCCGGATCTGGATGTCGTAGAGCAGGACCGAGTTGCCCTGCATCACCTTCGACACGTTCTTCACAGCCCATGGGGCGGCGAAGGGGATGACGAGGTCAGTCGGCGCAGGATCGCCCGTAAAGCCTGCGGCAACCAGCAAATCCTTCATCAAGATGATGCGCATGTCCCCGACCACCACGGTGCCGGCGATCTCTTCGGCGGCATAGCCGGAGACGCCGGCATGGATCCTGAAATCCCGCGCCCAGGTCGGGGTGACCACATCATCAGACGCGGCTTGGGCGACCAAAGGAGGCGTGATCTGGAGGGCCGAAATCTGATTGCCGCCAGCCTGCGCCATGTTGGTGACGGTATGCGCTCCCTCCCCGATTGTCATGACGTCGCCGGGCCGGATCTGGCCAACCAGATACGAGCTCTTGAGGCTGACCGAGTTCGAGCCGTAGGGCGCATCGGCGGCGAGGCGCAAAGCCTGGTGCTGCGGCGGGTTCTGGGTCGCGCCGTTTCCGGACACCGACCGGAACACGACCGGCATCCCGAAAGAGCAATCGAGGGTCCAAACCAGTCGCTGCGGATCCCGGCGCGCCGGGGAGCCGGTGATGGTGTAGCTGGCGCCCCCTTCCAGCGTGATGATGCCGCCCGGAGCCGGGTTCGGCAGGTCGGATACGGCCACGTCGAACGACACGGCTTCCCGCCAGAGTTCGAGCACGTTGCCGAAGCGCAGCCGATTGGCTGTTTCGTGCCGCAGGTCGCCCTGGTGTTGCATGACGGAGCACGGCCGCGTCTCACCGGATGGCGACACATAGGTCGCCGGAACCCCTTGGAACCCCAATGCGATAGAGACAGCCAGAGCGCTAAGGTCCATTGCGACCCCCGCAAACAAAAACGGCGCGCCGGAATCCGGAGCGCCGCCTATGAGACAGATACTGGAAGGTCGCTGAGGGGCTCAGGGCATCATGTAACGTGCACCCGCACTACTCGGCACCATAGCAACCCTAGCATAGCGCCTACGGATGCGCAACTTGAACTGAGCCGGACACGGGATCCAGCCGCGGCGGGGCGGAATCATGCATCAGCGTCTGCCGAACAAGGTCGAGGAGGCCGGTGTCCATGCCCGACCGCTTGAGCTGCCCCTCCAGAACTTCGACGAGTGCCCCCACTCCCCGACGCAGCTCCTCATCCCGATCCTCCAGAATCTTCATCTGACCGCGCAAGTTGGAGATCTCCCGACGCGCCTCCACCAGCTCCTGTTCCAGTTGATCTTCACGCTCCGAACGCCCTCCCCTGGCCATGGAGATGGCCGCGCCGATTGGCCGGGCGATTTGCGGCGACCAGTAAATGAGCCAGGCGATGTTCGCCCCAATGCAGAGAAGTCCGAGCGCCAAGACCCACGGTCCGCCGGCCTGCATCGCCCGGATCAAATAGACGAAAGCGGCCAGGAATGTGTCGATCTTCTCGACCTCACCACCGGCTTGCTCGGCGCGGCCTGAGGCGGCCACCAGCACGCCGGAGACCGCGGTCAACGCGAGCGAGATGCGGGCTGCAATGTGCATGGCGGTCAATCCCCCAGCGTTGCCGGCCGCGCCGGTTGCTGCGTTGCAAGTTCTGCGTAGCGCCCAACCTCGGAAGGCGGCGGGGCGAGGAATGCTTCAGCGAGAGCATCGGTAGCAGCGATCAGGTCAGCGATCGAACCATCGTTCTGGAACGTGCAGTCCGGGCCGATCCGGGACATTTCCTGTTCGGACAGATGCACGCCGCTGACAATGCCTGGACGCTCGACGCGGATCACGAACCCGCCGAGGGCGCGCACAGCGGAGCATTCGTTCACAAAGCGCACGTCGTCGGCGACGACGAGCCCCTGCCCTGCCCGCTTGGCCCATGCTGAGACCCAGAGATCCGGGTGAATCTGCACCCTGCCCCACTCGGTTCCCAGAGCCTGCATGGCCCAGCGTGGTGTGGCGCCGCACAGCAGGTCGCAAGGCTGTTCCTTTCGGTCGCCCTCGATCTCGCGCTCCGTCAGTCCCAGCCCCCGCATCATGTCCTTCAGGGGCCCGGAAAATTTCTCGCGACGAAATCCCCACCGCTCTACCAGCCGATTGGCGACGGTCGACTTGCCGGATCCGGCCAGACCGGACAGGCCAAGCACCAACGATCGCATCAGAGCATCTCCAGTGGGCGCGTGGTTTCGATCAGGATGTCGGGCCCGACCCGCAGCGGTGCCGGCACGTCGCCGGGCTGCATGTAGACGATGGGCTTCACCATCGCTTGGAACGCCTTGATTTCCTCGGCGATGCCGAAGCTCTCCGTCCAGCCGGGAAGCTTGCAGACGATCAGGCCTCGCGCGGCGGCCATGAACGGCGCGTCGGCCGGCAACCAGATGCCATGATCACGCGGATCTAACCCGCCGAGAATGGCGATAGGATGCGTGTGGACGATCGGCGCGAAGACTGGAATGCCGGCCTTCACCAGAACAGCAGCCTGATCGCAGGCGGCGCGAAACGCCGCTGCGATTCCACCCGCGAACTGGCTGTACGGCGTGGCCAAATACCAGAAGCTCATGCCGAGGCCCTCCAGGCCAGCCATTCCTCCGACGAGGCACGGCGGGTCTCGTCGAGATAGACGGGCACCTGGAAAGTGACGCCACGGGTGGGGTGGGTGAACCACAGGGCCTGGATCGGTTCCTGGTAGCGGGCGCGCAGGAACAGGCGGGCGTATTCGTCGTATCCTTTAAGCGCGCCGTTGACGATGCAGCCCGACATCGGCAGATACTGGTGCCAATGGCCCATCACCACAGTGTCGAAGTCGCGGCCGATCTGCGCCTCGCTGTTGCGCAGCTTGATGGTCCCGCGGGTGACGGGCCCGAGCAGCCCGATGATTCCGTCGCCACCGCGCACTCCCAGGCTGTCGCCGTGGGTCAGCATGTAACGGTGCCCGTAGACCCGGAAATGCGCGTCGGCCTCGCCGGGGATCTGAAACTGGATCCGGCTGTCGCCTTGGAAGTGCCGCTCCAGTTGGCAGTAGAGCAGCCATTCGAAGGAGGTGTGGACACGGCCCTTGGCTCGCGGCTTGTGCGTCATGCGGCCATGGTTGCCGACAACGCAGGGGACGAAGACCCGACCGAACCGGTCGGCCATCTGCGTCAGGGCCCAGATCAGCACGCCCTGCAATTCCAGCAGTGTCGGCGCCGTCATCAACTCGTTGGAGACGGCGAGTTCCTCGTGGATATCGCCGGAGATCAGGTCGCCGCCCAGGCAGACGACGATGCCAGGGTATTCCGGCCGAACCATGTGCGAGAAGCACAGGTCTATGGTGCGCTCAACCAGACGCCGGACCCGCTCCGTCGCAACGGCGATGTTGAACTCGTTGACGCCCCCGACCTCGACAGCGCGGACCACTTCCCCAAAGTGCCAGTCGGACCAGATGGTGACCGGTACGCCTGGCGCGCTGCCGCCGGTGCGCTCATCCACCAGCCATGCCGGCGGCTCGGGCGTGTCCGCGGTCAGTCCAAGGATTGAGGTGCGGACCTTCTCCGTGTCGAGATCCTCCCGGTAGGCTTGCCGGAGCTTCGCCTCCAGATCACGAATCCGGTCCTGGAACTGCACACGCTCCCGATCCGTCACCGCCTCTGCCGGTGGCGACCCATCACGCATCGCGCCATTCTCCGTTGCGGCCTTCACGCGAACGCGCGGCTTCTCCCGCTGATAGGCGAGCGATCCAGCCTCGATGCGTCGGCGGGCTTCCTTGATGCGCCCCTCGAACGTGCTCTTCGGCACGCCGATGCCGAGGACATCGCCTCGCAGATTGAGCTTGGTGGCATGAGGCGCCGCCGTTCGGGAGATTCCATGAAGGTCCAGGAGGCGCAGGGCTTCCAGGAGCCATTCGTCAGCAAGGGGCTTGATCGGCATGCGATCTCCTAAAGCTGCGCAAGGATGGAAGGGATGGAGAGGATGACGGGCAGCATCAGAAGAGCTGCAAGGCCCCAGAGAATCATGAAGGCGCGATCTTGGCTGGGCATGGCTGCGGCGCGTGCCGTCAAGCGATCACGTCGCCGATCGGCACAACGGGCCAGAACGGCAGCATGGAGCCGGGCGTGGCGTTGATCACCTCCAGCCCGATCGCCGCGAGCGGTTCGACGGTGCTGGCAAGGGCAGGCAGATAGACGTCACGCACCATGGCGCCGTCGGCATAGCGTGGATCGGCCCGACCATCCCAATGGGTCGCCCCATCATCCGCCGTCGCCATGTCAGCACCGAGCAGGATCGCCCTGGCGCAGCCGAGATGCACAGCGACGTTGAGGGCAAGTTGCAAGGAGGTACGGCGCCCCCGTGCGCAGGAAGGACACTCAGTCTCGATGCCGTCCGGGCCCGTGTCCCACAGGCGATGCCAGCGGCCGTCAGTCGTGGTCGACAGGGTCACGCTACGGCCTGGAAGGGATGGAAGGGCCGGGTTCGCGTCGGTCGCGATCAGGAAGTCAGCGGCCGGGAATATCTCGGCGTAATTGATGACCATTACCCGGCGGCCGAGAAGAAGGGATCGGTCGAAACTCCGCAGGCTGGGGCCGGCGCCGAGGATGAAGACGGTTTCGCCACCCCACATCCTCGGCACCGTCCACAGCATCAGGACACCGCGCCGTTCAGCCGGACGATGCCGGTGGAGGACGGATTGGCCGCCACCGCAGTCGCGGCGCCGATCAGGGTGTTGCCGCTGGACGCCGTGGTGCAGAGCTTGTTGGTGTTGTCCCAGTAGACCTTGGCGCCGAGAGCCCAGGCCTGCGCACTCGCCTTCGGCAGCTCGTAGACACCGGTGACGGAAACCTGGACCTCCGCCCCGCTGGCTGCGGCGCAAGCCGCGACGCCGAAGATGGAGCCGACGAGCAGGCCGTCCCCGGAGTTGACGAGATAGGGAGCGATGAGCGAGAGCGCGTTGCCGGGCATGATGAAGTTACGCATGACGGAAATCCTCTCTGAAATGCACGAGGGCGGCTGCGTGGCCGCCCTCTATCTGTCCGAATCGAGCCCTGCCGATCAGGCCGGCGCCGCCCCCGGATCCTTGTAGACGCCCCGGTAGTCCATCACCCCTGCACCGAAATCATGGCGGACCTTGATCTCCATGCCATCGACGTCGAAGCCGATCCGCTCCTCGGTGTAAACGCCCTCTTCGCCTTCCAGATAGGCATAGGTGATGGAGCCGGTTGGCGACGCCGGGTCGGTGAACAGGTAGTGCGCGGTCTGGCTGTCCGCGTCGAGCAGGGGCTCGACCACCGGCTCCAGGCTGCGGAAGAATTCGGGGATCTGCTCGCCCGCGGTCGCCGCCACCATGCTGCGGGTCACGATCAGCTGTTCCGCTTTGGTCTCCAGCGCCGCCGGCACCAGCAGGATGGCGGGCTGCGCGTTGATGATGGTCTTGCCGTCGAGCGCCTTGACCTTCCGCATGGAGCTCCGACCGGCGCTGAGGCTGGCGAGGGACAGCGCAGTGCCGCTGGCGGCGAGGTTGCCGTGCCCGGCGTGGAACAGCGCCTTGCCGTCGGACATGACGGGGTTGGCGAGCAGGACGCCGTAGACGACCGAATTCTCCGTCACAGCGGCTCGGAAGCCGTGCTCCTGCGGGATGCGCGTCAGAGCGTCGAGTTGGTCGTTGACGATCACCTGTCGGGTGATGGCGACGATCTCACCATAGGTCGCGACGCGGAACGACTCCTTCGACTCATACAGCTTGCCGCGCTGGAACTCGCCGTGCTCGCCCACCTTCGGCAGGACGCCGCCGCCGCCGAACTGGACCTGATGCATGTCCTTGAAGTCCGTCGCCATCGTCTGGCGCGCCCACGCCATGAAGGTGCGCGGCGCCATCTGGTAGCCGGCGCGGAGGCTGGTGTTGGCGACGCCGCTGAGGATGTGCGGGAAATCCGAGGTGGTCTGCAGTGCCCGGATGGCGATCTCCTTGTCCGCCATGCCACGGACCCTGGTGCCGTGGGACTCCAGCACCTCGCGCGCCAGGTTGATCAGCTTGATGCCACGGTACTCGACCGCTGCGCCGTCGAGCTTGTACTTGCTCGGATTGGACCGGTTCAGAAGCGCACGCACTGCCGCGTCGGCCCGGGTCTGGCCTTCGTCCTGCAGGACGGTGATGTTGCTGCGGGTCTCGGGTTGCTCGGCCTGCTCGCGCTGGGCAAGGCTGTCCATGACCTTGGTGCGGAAGGCGTCGATGGACATGCCGCTCCGGATCGCCTCGTCCAGCACCTCGTTGGAAACCCCGAAGCTGCGGACGACAGCGATGTCACGAATGCCCTGGATGCGCGCGGATTCGGCCGCACGCGTGGCCTCGATCTCGGCGGCCGAGTTGACAGCCGGCGGAGCCGCCGGGGAAACGGCGCGGCTCTCGGTGCCGGGCTGGGGGGCATCCGTGCTGACGCCGGGCGCCGGGGTGTTGGTATCGGCCATGGTGCGTTCTCCGTTGCTGACCGGTTGGGTGGGGTGCGCGGCGACTGCGCGGGAAACGGCCTGTTCGAGCGCAGCCGACATTCCGGCCGTGTCGATCGTCAGGTTGATGGTCTGGGTGTTGGGACTGGTGCCGGCCGGCAGATCGGCCGAGCGTTGATCAGGCGGCTCGGTGGGCAGCGCGCGTGTGCCGGCGCCACCATCCGCTCCGACCGGCACGAACGACAGCTCCAGAAGCTCCCACTTCGTGATCGTGCGGGTCTTCGGATTGGTGGTTTCATCGACCTCGTACGCCAGGATCTTGTAGCCGACGCTGACGTTTCGCGTGATCCCATCGGCGATATCCTGGACGATGCCGGCGATCTCCTGCCGGGCGGACATCTTGGCGGTGAGGATGAGGTCGGAGCCCTCGAATCGAGCGGTGCCCGGCAGGGTCGTGCCGATCGTGCTCCGCAGGTCCCACTGCTGATGGGAGTTCAGCACGGGCACCGCCCCCTGCTCGAAGCGGGTCAGGTCGACCGCGTCGGGGCTGACCAGCAGCACCTCGTCATAGTATTCGTCACGCCACCAATCGTACCGGCGGACGCGGGCGCCGGTGGAAGCGACGACATCCACCGTACGGTTGACGGAATCGAACGTGCTCGGCTGCAGGCTCGCGGCGCGGCTCTCGATCGGGTTCTCCTTGGTCCCGCGCTGCTGCGCGGGCACGGCACCGCCCGGCGCCGCCCCATGGGTCGGTGTCGACATAAAGGTCTCCGCTGGTTGAGGTTAGACGCGCCCGTTGATCAAGGCGCGGAGAGTGGCGGCGTCGGGATCTCCCTCGGCCTCAAGGATGTCGAGGGCGACGCGCGCGATGCGCATGGCGCGGTCGGTCCCTCCGGCTTCGATTCCGTTCGCGGCGCCAGTTTTGGTGACCTTGGCGGCGTCGATGTCGAAGACGAGCCCGACTTCGTCCACCGCAGTCTTCCAAGCGATGTGGTCCGCCAGAACCTTGCGGTGGTTGTAGCCGCGCCGCGCAATTGCCTGTTGCGGGGCCTGGAAACCGGCGCGCACTTCGCCAAGATCGGCGAGAAAGTCCTTCAGCGGGTCGGCGCTGACGAACTTCGGCGGCTCCCACTCCACGCCGTAGTGGCGACGGCTGATCCGACCTGCGAGGAAGGCCGCGTCGATGAACCACTTCCACGTTGGCTCGCAGAACATTGGGATGAAGTCGAGCCACTGAAGCTGCCCGATCATCTCGTGGAGATCGTTCAGCCCCGCTCGATAGCTGCTGAAGTTGACGTCGCTGAGGTCCGAGGTCAGCAGCTCGTAGGTCATGCAGGCGCCGGCCGCGATCCCGCGCAGCTCGGACTTCATGTATCCTGGATAATCGGGGTTCGTGGTCGGCTGGTGGAACTGGACCTGCTTTGCGCCGGTGGCACGGAACAACATGCCGGGCGAAACGCTCTCGACCAGATTGCCTTCGGCGTCGAGCGCACGCGGCCCGAGGGTCGGGTCCGCATTTGACGAATCATCGCCGATCACGGCGCCGACGAAGCACGCCTCCAGCTTCTTACGCATCTGCTCGCTGATGCGGTAATCGCCGATGTCCTCCAGCGCGATCAGGACCGCGACCAGCCACGGCACGCCGCGCTGCGCACCGATGCGGATCTTGTCATAGAAATGAGCGATATCCGCCGCGGGAACCGCGGCGGATTCCGATTTGAACGGCGTCAACCCGCCCACCGTTTCGCCAGGATGGTACGGGAACAGCCAGTAGGCGGTGCGCCGTTCACGACCCTTTCCGGTCTGGATGCCTTGAACGATCATCCCATCGCTCAGGATCTCGTTCCGGCGCTCATCCAGGTGGTCCGGTTCGAGCAGCTGGATTTCCAACGGCACGTGCAGGCCGTCGCTCTTGAACCGGCGACGACGGCGAGCCAAGGCCTCCCCATTTTCGAAGAACGACAAGGCGGCAAGTTTCTGAAGGCCGAAATAGTCGTGGGTCCCCGACGCATCGCACTCCTTCGACCAGATGGCGAAGGCGTCGTTGATCTCCTTGTCGAGCTTCTCGTCGCCGGTGGCGGCGCGGGGGGTGATCCCGGTGCCGACCAGCTTGGTGGCAAGGGTCCGATTGGCCTTCCGGGCGTACCCTGAGTTTCGGATAGCCTCGCGAGACGCCGCCCGGAGCACGCGCAGCGACGACCAGCTCTCCGCATTTGCCCCAGTGCTCGGCGGCCTGCGGCCACCACGTCGCCGATCCGGCTTGGCTGCGTCATAGGCGCGCGCCAGCACCTCGACCGCAGCCCGATCGCGCATACGTCGGAGCTGCGCCCGCGGGGAGACCACCCCGATGGCGCGATCAAGCCAGTTCGCTTTCATGGCTGCCTACCGGCGAAACTGCAGGAGGATGGATGGAGCGCGCGCTGCCCGGCTAGCGGCGGCCAGCGGGTTCGGGACGCCGAGCGCATTCGCCGTCGTGGCGATGCGGTGCTCCAGGTCCGTGCCGCTGATGAACTCCGTGACCACGCCGTTGTACTCGACACGGCGCGCACCGGTGGCCCACGCCTGAACGAGCTTGTCCAGGAAGGCTTGAGACAGGGCCATGGATGGCCTCGCTTTTCGAGAAGAGCGGCGATTTCGGATCGCCTGAAAACGACGAAGGCCGCGATCCTTGCGGAAGCGGCCTTCGCTCAGCGGCCAATTACAGCCACCATAACCTATGTACCACCTTGATCTTAGCTGGGCAAGACGAAACGCGCGTGACAGTGCCAGCCATCGGTGATCAGGTTCAGTCCTTGCTCATTTTCTTCGCCCAAATGCACAAGGCGACGGTTCCGACCGCGACAGCGCCGACGCCAGTCGCGACGGCTGCCCATGTGGCCGCAGCACCCGTAATGGTGATCACGGTCGAACCGGCGCTTATGGTGATAGTGGAAGCGGCTCCCGCTGCGGCCGTCGCAATGGGACCGAGGACTCTTGACAACACAGCCGGCTGCATTTGCATCCCCAAGCATGTTGCGATGGACCCCGTTTAGCAGAGTGTCCCTGGTTGGTGTGTGGATATTGAGCAAAAATTGGTGCGACATCCATTATAATTTTATGCATATACTGATATGTAGTGGTGCCGGAAAAATTCCGCCTACCGTCGTAACCAGTCCTTGCGTGCGCCCCCAAGCCACTCATTCTTTCGTACTGACGCCGCCTCCTCCTGCCCCCCCCGATTTCCAGCAAGCTGCAATCGCCCCTTGCCATCCCCGTCTTCAGGATCAGACTCCTGGCACTGCTCCGGTAATGGCTTCATTGTCCCGACGCCCATCAGTTCTGCCGCTGCCCGCTGCATCATCTCGCAATCGAGATAATGGTTGTCCTTCGAATGTGGCACCCATTTCCCCTTGCCCGAGGGGAGCGCCATGCGGCTTTCGGCAACCACTTGGCGGGCGTAATCCTCATCAATGTCCTCCGGCAGGTGCCAGCCGCCCGGCTGGTCCGCTGGCCATTCCAACCGACCATGCACCCAGGTCTTGAACACGTCGGAATCGAGGTGGTGCCCCTGAACACCGTAGCTGCGGGTTCGCCCCCGGCCGTCGACGTCGAGCTTGAACGACATGATCGGTCGAGTGAGCTGGTCCTTGCCCTGGATCGGGCGGGCGCGATGGAAACCGAACCGCCGGCAGAAATCGGCTACAGCGTGGGTCGGTCGCTTCTCCTTGTCGCCCGGCCGGTAACCGTAGTCGATGAGGCAGAGGGAGACGTTGAAGCCCTGGAAGTCGGCCTCCAGCAGGTCAGCCAGATCGTTCCAGACCGCATCTTGGTCAGTCTCGCCGAACAGGACCGTCGCCTTGATCAGCCATGATTCCCAGCGCGCTCCCCAGCCCCGGTGGACGACGTAAAGCCGGTCTTTCTGGACGTCGACGGTCATCGCGATCTTCTGCACGCCGTAAGGCACCTCGCCCATGGCGTAGGGCAGCCTCCTGGCCAGCACGACGTCATGTTTCGGTGCAGCGCCAGAGTGCCGATAGAGCTCGCCGAAACCGGTGTTGATGACGGCTTTGATGGATTTCTGGTTCTTCGACCGGTAGGCGGCGACCAACTTCTTGGCCCGGTCGCCCCAGCTGACGAAGGGCGAGGCGAGGCCTGACACCCAGAAGGTGGCGATGTCGGTGTCCGGCAGATCACCGACCACGGTGCCGTCCGGCAGCACCTGCTGGCCTGGGGCGATGTAGCGCGCGCGCTTGTTCATCCAAGCCTTGTGCTTGTCCTCAATCACCAAGCCGTCGGTGTTGCACTCGCATTCCGGATTGGGGCAGCTCAGATGGGCGGACCGCTGCGCCTCGGCCGGCGTGACCTTGCGTCCGTCCTTCGGCTTCGCCCACTTCAGCAGGCTCAGCCGCGGGATGAAGTATTCCTTGCAGTAAGGGCACGGCCAAGCCCACTCGAACCGGGTTCCCTCCTGCCACAGTTTCCAGGTTGGGCTGGTCAGATCATCCGGATCCACCACCTTCCAATGGACGATCCCGGTCTCGGGATGCTCCTCTGTTTCGACCGACCCTTCGAGCGGCGTGGAGATAACACCCAGCTTGCCGTTGGCGTAGGAGTTCAGGCGGGCATCGCCGAGGGTGACCGGATCACCTTCGTCCTTCACGTCGTCGCCCATGCGGTCGCGCTCGTCGACCAGCACCAGGCCGGCGGGCTGACCGGCGAGCTGCGAGGCCGATCCGGCCCAGGCCAGGCGCAGCACCGCACCGTTGATGATCTTCCGGACCTTCTTGTTGGCCTTGCCCCAGATCGTCTTCTTCGTCAGGCTCTTGGATGACTTGATCAGCTGGATGAGCTGCGGCTCGAAGGTGTCCTCGACGAAGTTGCGGTCCGGGCCGACATACATGCAGGGCACCGGATCATCATCCATGCGACGCCCGATCACGATGGCGAAGGCCAGCGTCTTGCCCATCTGCGAGCCCATGACGACGACGATCATCTTCCAGCGCGGCTCGTCGAAGGCGCGCATGATCGGGACCACGTAGGGCGTGTGCGAGGGGTCGTAGGGGCCGGGAATGCCCGAGGTCGGCGGGAGTTCGACGCTATCGACCGCCCACTCGTCGGTGAAGCGCTTGGGCGGCGGGCGCAGCAGCCCGGCCCAGCGAGACAGGAGTTCCTGGGCAGGCTGTGTGATCTGGTTCATGCCGGTGAGAACTACCAGTTCAGCGACAGCCATTCCCTGCCGGCGGTCGTTATGATCAACGTCGGGCGGCGGTGGGTATCGGGTGGCCCAGCCATCAACAGTCCGGCATCAACAAAGGCTTGAGCCTCCTTCGCTTTCAGGGCATGGCCGCAGCATAAAACATACTCCCGGCCGCAAAGCGGGAGGTGGGAAAAGCCGTCCTTCTCATTCCACCGAACACCCCAAGGCAGCCAGCCCGTTGCGAGCGCCGACATGAGGGTGAGGCGTCTCTTTGAGCGCTTCACCCCGCATCCCGAGATGCGCACTCGGAAATTGCTCCACTGAACCGCCAAGTTGGAGTCCGGTCCATTGCGGAGATCACAGCCCCTTGATGTGTCGATGATGTGGTCTGCGGCAAGCGATTGAACCGCCGCATCGGAGACCGACCGCGTTGCTTCAGGAATCACTCGCCGCACTCCCCGTCAGCTGGAGATCCTGATATGTCAGGGCGGAGAAGTCTCGCGACGCGATTGCCGCCAACGCCTGCTCCAACCGCCGCTCATCCACGCCGAATCCCTCGGGGTCAACCTCGGCAATGAGTTCCTGAAACCTATCCAGCGCATCCTGCCGCACCGCCCAAACGATGACGGGAAGGCGGTAGGTCATCTGACGATGAATCAGAACCCGGACGATGTCGCCCGGCGCTTCGAGGCGCTCGGCATCGTCCACGACGAAGCATCCAGCCGGAATGGCCGGCAGAGCATTAGGCGATGCGTGCGTGATGCGGCAGCGCGGCCGGCGTGCTGACGATCGGAGAAAGTCAGCCATCATCGGGCATGGCGAAACGAACGTGGTGCAGATTCCTTGGTCATGCATGGCGTTCGCCATGGCAATCGCCGCGGTCGTTCGCCCAGATTGTGCCGGGCCGGAAATGAAGATGTGACGGGTGGTCATGACGTTGCCTCCATGGCTGGAATGCGCCCTTGTCGAGCGGCGATTGGGTCAAGCTTCATGGCCGCATCCAAACCAAGCGGCGGACGCCCGCAGACCATCAGCAGCTCGCCCCGATCAGCGAGAACCTCAGCCGCCAGGGCGATGCAGTCGTCGAGGCCGATGGTTGGCCCATAGCGCAGCGCGATCATGCGGAGGACTTCAAGGTGGCGCGCGTCTCCCCTGCCCGCCTCGAAGGCCAAGCAGAGGTTCTGTATCTGCTTAATCGCAACTTCCAGATCCATCCGGCGCCATGGTCGATCTTCAAGGACGGCAACCAGCTCGGTCGGGCACAGGCCACCACGATGAGCAAGCCGTTCCAGCGTCTGGCTGTGGTTGGCCACTGCCTGCTTCTCGTGAGCGCTGACGATCCGCCAAGGAATTCCCTTCGGGACGTCAGCGGGACGGCGGCCCGCATAGAGGATAGGGAACATGGAATCCGCGCTCATTCCGCCTCATCCTCCTCTGCGTCATCATTCGCACGGCACGCGTCGCCGTCGGGCCCGCGCGTGTGGGTGTAGCGGTGCTCCGCGCAGAAGTAGCCGCCACAACGCGGACCGTCGCCTGGATCATCGGAGCGGTCGTGCATGCCGCCGCAGGCGTAGCCCAGGCCGCGGTCGATCTTCGCTTCGCAGCCGGGGAAGTCACACGTCGCCTCGACGGTGTAACCGACCTCCCGACCTTCGCTGTTGGTGCCGTATCCCCAACCCATAGCTCACCTCTCCCCGAGCAGTTCGAAAATCGGCTGGAGCGTCGATCCAGCAACGGAGAATTGCGTCTCACTGAAATCGGCTTGGCTGTCGGGGTCGACCTGCCCCTTCACCTCCTCGGCCAGCTTCAGAAGCAGCGGACGGAGCGTGCGCGCATCCAGCCCCTGCGCCGAGGACAGGTGCTTGTTCGTCACCTTGGTTCCCCCGGCCGCTTTCACGCGATCCGACGCTTCCTTCAACACCGCGGCGGCCTTGTGGCCCTCCTTTCGGACCACCTTGATCGCCGCCGACGCGGTGACGCCGCCCGCCTTCACCATGTCCTGGACCGCCGTGTCGGCAGTCGCGAGAGTCAGGATGTCCCGCACATGGCTCTCGGATTTACCGACCGCTTCGGCGACGCGCTTCACGTCGCTCCAGTAGCCCATCAGGCGCTTGTAGCCCGCTGCGAGCTCCTCGGGTCGCCAGCCGCGCTTCAGCCCGGAGCGGAGCATCAGGGCTTCCCGATCGGCGTCATTGCCGGTGAAATGGACAATGTCGACCGTCATGTCGGCTGGCGCGCCACGCTCGATGGCGCGCAGCGCAGCACGTCGGCGGAGGTGCCCATCGATCAGCACAAGATCGTCGTCGCGCTTCCAGATAATGAGCGGTGGCGGACGATGACCAGCGAGGAAAAGGGCGGTGTACTCCTCGATCGTCAGCTCGTATTCGTCATTCCGCAGACGAATGTTGAAGCCCTCGTCCTCGACCAGCATGGCTGGCGGGACAGCGAACAGGTTGTTGGTTTTGACGCCGGGGAGGTTCTTCAGTCGGGTCATGTGCGACCTCTATCGGAGAAAGTTGTTCAGCATGGCAAAACCGGCTCGCGTGGTCGGTTTTGCCATGCCGGCCCGGAGGGGTGCGCTCCGGGCCCAGCATCGACTCGTCAGGCCGGCTTCAGCGCCATCGGCACCAGCAGGACGAAGACGCAAGCCAGAAGGCTGGCATCGACGATCGCCGACATGAGCCGACCGGACGTCAGATCACCGACGACGATCACCGCAGCGGCCATGAACGCGCCCGCCAGACGAAGGGCTCGCCTCATCAGCCGCCGACCTTCTGGCGGATACTCGGCGAGGCCCGCAGCACGGCGTCCGACAGCTCGTCGAGGCCACGCTTGTTCCGTTCCGCCCAGTCGGACCGCAGCACCACCAGGGCATCGACCGCGAGCGTGGGGACCGCCGACGAGAAGAAACCGGACTGTAGATTCTTATAGGCGCCGCCGGGGATGTCCTCCTTCGTATAGACCGTGTTTCCGCCCGGATCCTTGACCGATGCGAAGTCGCCATCCTTTACCGCCACGAGCTTCACTCGGTCGCCGGCCTGGTCGTTGACCTGCCGCATCAGGGGCGAGTTCAGGCCGTTGATGAACAGGGCGCATTGGGCCTCGGCGCCGTCACGGATGCGCAGAACGGCTTGCGTTCCGCCGACGCGGTCGGTTGCCGCCTTGGTGTAGTCCTTGTCCATCTTCACCCAGGTCGCCCAGGTGACCTCGGAACCGGATCCGGCATCGCCGGTGAGCAGCTTCACCTTGCTGCTGCGCAGATCCTTCACCGAATCGATGCCAGAGGCCTTGTTGCACAGGAGATGCGCGAACTCGCGGTACAGCGAGCCGATGCGGACCAGCGCCAGAGCGGAGGACGGGTTTCGGTCCTTGTAGACGCCGTAGGCATCGGACTGGACAAGCGCGGCATCGCATTTGCCGTCGTCGAGCTGGCGCAGATTGTCGATGCTGCCGGCGGTCTCCACCACCTGCACCGCCAGCGAGCCCTTCGCCTGACGGGCGATTTCCGAGCCGGCGTAGAAGTAGTTGCCCTTGTTCGAGCCGGTGCAGATCCGGAGTTCCGGCAGGTCAGCAGCGCCCGCCGCCGGCACAGCCGCGCCAATGGCGGCAAGCGCCAGCAGGGCGGACACGAGGAATCGCTTCATTCGCATGATGTCGTCCTTTCCTTGATTGTCGAGTTGTCAGGGGTCACGCTCGTCCCCATCCGCAGCGGCTGGCATCGCCCATGGCGACATAGGCGTCAGCGATGTCCCCAAAGGTCCCCAGCGCTTCGCCGGTGGGGAGATGCGTGAGAACGATGGCGCAGCGGTGCGGGTGGAGACCGAAATCGCGGTAGACGCACCCATTGACCAGCAGCAGGCCGGCAGGGGTGGTGATGTGGAAAATCGCGTCGGTGAGATCGTCCCGACCGATGACATCGGCGTTGATGTCAGTCATGCGACACCTTCAGCTGCTCATTCGCAGCTTCAGCCGCTTCAATAGCCTGAACGAAAGCCCAGCCGAGCGGCGTCAGCCCGACAAAGCCATTGGTGGTGAAGTTCACCAATCCGAGCGGCTGGCCAGGCTGATTGACGAGATGATGGCAGGGCAGGCGAAGTCGCTTCCTGCTCGTCGCCCCGACCCAGGACTCACTCTTGTGGGCGACAGCAGCAACCTCCCAACTCTTCGGGGTGCGGATGACATCCTGAGCACGCAGGCGGAGGGTCACCGTCGCGATGCTGCGGATCAGCAGCACCTCCGACGCAGTCAGCGCCGCCTCATCGATATCGGCAAGATCCCTGCCGATGCGCGCCAGCGTGTTCGCCTCGTCGGTGGTGACCTTCAGCTTCTCGCCGATGGCTTTCCCCTTCAGCCCCTCCTTGCACAGTTTGTTGGCTTGGAGCGCGAGCCTGCGCTTCTTCTCGTCCATAGCTCAACCCACCACCGGATAGCTGTCGTGCAGCACGCCGTCGAGGTGGCGGCCGGCGGCCTTCTTGCCGACGCGCATCATCTCGTAGGGAGCCATCGTTATGGCGGGTCTATGCTCGTGTCCGGCAAAGCCGATCTCTGCCGACGAAACCCAGTCCCCGTGCTGCTTAAACAGGAACGGCACGCCCGCTTCCGCGCACTGATCGCGAACCGACCGAAACCAGTCCGGGTGCGTGGGCCGTGCGCCGGGGCCGCTTTCGCCGCCGGCAATGACCCAATCCAGGGCGGGCGTCGTGACGATCCCATCTTCGCCGACCGGGTACAGGCCGGGGATGCTGACCGGCCCGAGCAACGGCTCCATCGACAGGAACCGCACGGCGGCTGGCGTCTCCAGCAGCAGCGGGATGCGCAGGTCGGCCATCTTCTGGTCTTCAACGGTGGTACCGAGCCAGACGTTGGGCAGCGGCCACTGAGGCGCAGGACCGGGATCGGCACCGCCCAGCACCTTGTGGGTTGCGTCGCACCATGCCGCGCCAATGCGGTCTTGATCGCCGAGATACTTCCGGGCCACGGCCGGGCGCTTGGTCAGCAGCAGCCAGTCCAGATGCGGGGTGGAGCAGATCAGGCCGAACAGATCGTCGCGCCACGCGTCCGGCACCTCGGCGTCGAACACATCGGCGAGGCTGGCGCAGAACACCCGCATCCGGCGGCCTTCCTTGGCGGCCTTGCGGTCCCAGGAGAGCGGCGCCTTCCAGGTGCTGGCGGCAGTCCGGCGGCGCGGCGCGCCCGATCCCCAAGCCCCACCCAGCCGGCAGACCACCAGCGGTTCGGCGTAGCAGTTGTCGCAGGCCGCCGACAGCTTCGTGCAGCCCAGCCAGGGATTGAAAGTTGCGTGGGTCCATTCTATGGCGGAATTTTCGGCCATGGCGATTCCCTCAGTACCGAGGCTCAACCCTAAGCGAGTTGTGTAACTTACGCAAGTTGACATCTTCGCTTAATGCACTCAAGTTGTGGGAGCGGACGCTGTTGCGTTCCTTCAGACCCTTGAGTAAGGCTGTCCGTATGGAGAAGAAGGACGTGCGAATCCAACTCGTCATGTCAGAGTCCGAGCTGGCTGCCTTGGATGATTGGCGTGCTGAACAGCGAATTTGGTCCCGATCGGAAGCGATCCGGGAAGCCGTTCGCCGCCTAGTGGCTGGCAGGGACAACTCCACAGGCAACAGCTCGGGCGAACACGGCGGCAAGGGTAAGAGCTAATCCGATTCTTTCTCGGTCGAGCCCTCGTCTTCGGTCTCCGCCTCCTCGTTAACGGACACATCGCCCGTAGCGGAGTCAGCCAGCTTCTTCGCCAAGTCCTCCAGCACCTTCCGGCACTCATCCTGAATGACCTCGGCGCGCTCCGCCAACGAGCGCCCCTCCAACATCGGTGCACATCGCCGGCCGAGCCCCATCACACGAGCCCGGAACATGGAGATCAGCGCATCCGTCGCGGCATAGAGGTCGGCCTTCGGCAGGTGATCTCGATCGTGAACAAGGATTTCCCGCCGCTTCAGCTCGCCCGAATACCACTTGTCGATCTGGTTCAGCGCATTCAGGTTCGGAAGGCTCTTGATGTCTATCTTCGTGCCGTCGGCGAACTGGATAACAGCCCCTTCGAGCGAAAGACCGTCAGGCTGTGAATCCGCCTCATCAAGAGCCGCGGGATCTGGCGCCCTGGCCGGCTTGGCGGGCCTCGGCGCCACAGCCGCCGCCTTCACATCTGGTGGCGGGGACGATAGCCGATCGATCTGGTGCGCCTTAGCCTTCGGCTTGCTGGCGTCGATGTTCGCGGCTCGCCATGTATCAGCGACCTCAGGGTCGATCAGGTCCCCGTTTGGACCGGCAGTCGGCATGCCCCGCTTGACCCAGCGGCCGGGCTGGGCCTTGTCCACTCCGCAATGCTTCGCGTACTCGGTTTTCGTCAAAAGGCGACGTCTGGCCATGGCGCAACTCCTGCTCGGCGCGCAACCGATTCGACGGAAGCGCGCAACCATGATGGATTTCGGTGAACAGCGGTTTATAATTTAGTTACAAAGCGTTACAGCACGTTCTTAACGTGGCTTTCGGTTGCGCAACTCGGTGGTTGCATTGACCGCGAGGCCGAAAAACGTTCGAATATGGCTAGGTAACCACCCCGCGGGCATTTGGCCCTGGAAGGACCCGGAGGGCTGGCCGGGCCGCAGGTGGCGCCAGGGCGCGCGCCTGATGCGGTCCGGCCAAGCCCGCGCCACCTGTGCGGCACAGCAGACAGAGGCCATCCAGCGCCCATTGGAGCGCCCGATCGCGGAGAGCTGCTCCAAACCGCCTGCCGTAGGGCTGACGGGGTCGCTGGCGGGATCATGAGCGGCAGCTCCAATGCAGAAAGCCCGCGCGGCGGATGCCGGCGGGCGGGCATGACAAAGCCCGGCGCTTTTCAGCGGCCGGGCTTTGGTACGTCGAGGCGGTCGGGACGGGCTAGATCAGGGACGCTGAGGGGTGGCGGCGCCATAAGGCGGCGGAGCGGCGCGGCCAACGTTGCGGGTCGCCTGGAGCCAGGCGCGCAACACGTCGGAGCCGTTGCCGACCACCGTCGGCATGCGGTTCAATCGGCCCCCATGTGGTCGGGCGCGGCCGGAGCCGCGAAGGTCGCGACCGGCGTCCAGTCGGCAAGCTCCTCCGACGCATCCCATTCGTCTACGGCGGCCTGCAGGTTCAGCCAGAAGCGCGGAGTGGTGCCGAGCACCTTGGACAGCCGGGCCGCCGTGGTCGGCTCCACGCGCTTGTGCCCGTTGATGATCTGGCTGACGTGCTTACGGCTGAGGCCCAGAGCCTCAGCCAAGGCCGTCACGCTGATACCGCGCGGCTCCATGAAGTGCGCCTTCAGGATCGCACCGGGGACGGAGGGGCGGCGGTTACGACGAAGCTCGGTCATCAGTGATAGTCCTCCAAGTCCAGAATCGTAACATCCGTTCCGTCAAAAGTGAACGTGATGCACCAGTTTCCGGACACGTGCATGCTGTACTCGCCTAGGCGGTCGCCTTTGAGGGGGTGAAAATCCTTGACCCCCTCGCAGTCTTCCAGCGACGCGATTGCGTCCAGATGGTCCATGATGAGAATGGCGTTGGCCTGCAGGTTCTTCGCGACCTTGCCGGAACGCCCTTTCTCGAACAGCTCTCGTAACCCCTTGTGCTTGATGGCCGTGATCGGCATTCTTGCCCCCGTCTGTTACCTTATAGGTAACATTACGCGAGACGGGGCGCAAGAGTTTCGTTACCTCATGGGTAACATTTTCCAGGCGCTGGGGTGCCGCACTGCCATCGTTGGCCGGGGCTTCCGTCTTCCCTGTCTCCGACCGCGCCGCCGCCTCCTCAGCCCATCTGGCGAGCACGCTTCGCAGCGCATCGAACGAGTCCACGGCGTAAACCCTGCCCACTCCATGGGCCTTGGTCGCGTGCGCTACTGCGGCTCTGACACCATGGGCATGAGCCTTGTCGGCCGCCCCTCCCCCTCGATACCGAGGGGTGTCGCCAAGGATGGAACTGGCGCACGTAAAGGTGCCAGCCTCCCCCAGGGGCGCGAGATGGGTGACCACGTGCACCGTAGCGTGGGCCGCCATCCCGGCCGGTGTTGCCTCAACCGCGACCACATACACCGCGCAAGGCGCGTCCGCCGCGATGGGAGCGGGGGTGTCGTTCTGCTCAGCGGCCACGACTTCAGCGCCGGCCGCGTGCGAAACGTCGCTCGGCTGCGCCTGCTCTGGCTCGATGCTCACCTCCTCCACCGTCGGGACGTGATCCCAGTGCGGGATCTCGATCCGCGCCAGCACCTCACCGGCGGCCTCCTCCCTCTGCCCATAGCGGGTGTACTTCACATCTGACCAGAAAGTGACCTGGAAGGGACGGCACTCCGCACGCGTTGCGCCAGGCACCTGAACCGATTCGTAGGACACCACCCCTTTGCAGGATAACGGCAGGTCGATCCCGTCGCGGACAGCCAGCCAGCGGGCATACTCGATCGCCATGCGCTGCTGATCCATGCGATCAACCCGGCCAGCCCCACCGGCCTTCGACGGCTTGTGACGACGCTTTCCGGCCTTGGCTAGGATGCGGTCGCGGGCTGTGTCAGCCTCTTCGCTGAACAACGGCAGCCCGCCGTCGGGCTTGTGCGCGGCGTACTGGACGATCCGCAGGCGACCGACGCGATAGGTGCGGCGATCGCTCTCGATGGTGACTTCCGCCCGGTGCGCACCGCACTGGAAGGCAGTGGTTCCGAAGGCGGCGGCGGGCATCTGCGACATCGCGGTATCTCCAGTGAGGCGCGCTCAGCCAAAGCGAACGCGTGTTTCATCTGGGAACGATCGTAGCGAACTATTTTCGCTTCCGCAAGCTATTGCTGCGAACTTTTTTCGCCTCGCACTGCCGCATCAATCCTGTTCAGCCGGCGCAGCGCTTCGCACAAAAGCTCAACCGTTCGGCTAACCGGCTTCCCGCCGGCCCGATACATTTCAACGAGACGCTTCGTAACCCCTAAGGTTTCAGCGGTTTGGGTCGTTGAGGTGTGGCCCATTTCCTGGCGCCACGCCTCGAATTGCTGCCTGTCCATCAACAGAATATACCGCGCGAACTTTTTTCGCACAAGCCGAGCTTTCCCGTTGACGGAGCGAACTTTGTTCGCTATATGTGAGCCATCGGGACCCGATCCCAGCCCGCATACGCGATGGCTGCACCGTCCCTCCCAAATTCCCCTACGCCCTTCATGGCGCACCCGAAGAGGCAGATCATGGCTTCCCGCAATCTCCCCCGCTACACCCCGCCCGGCGCCGTCAAGGTGACCGACAAGCAGTCCGACGCCGTGGCCTACATCTACGAGCGCAATGGGCGCCTGATGGCCATCGGCTACCATGGCAAGGCCGGGAAACCCGATTACCATTTCTCCTTCAGCAGCGCCGCCCGCCGGGAAAAGTGCGTTGTCATGTACTTCGAATCCCGACGGAAGACGCTTGCCGCTGCGCAGAAGCGGCGCGACGAGCGGCGCCAGTACCAGAACGACTACAAGGTTGGTGACATCCTCAACACGTGCTGGGGCTACGAGCAGACGAACGTCGAGTATTTCGAAGTTGTCGAGGTCCGCGGCGCCATGGTGGTGTTGCGTCAGGTCGCAAAGGTCCGCAAGAGCACCGGGTGGTGCCAGGAACTGACCGCCCCGCAGCCCGGCGAGTATGTCGGCGAACCCATCCGCCGGAAGGCCCAGGCCAACGGCATCAAGATTTCCGACTGCCAATGGGCGACCCGGACCGATTTCACGGAGGTCGGCTCCATGCGGATTTACCGCGGCCATCACGAGTCCAGCTACGCCTGAAACGAGGAAAAACGCGGCTCCTACCGCACCGCCCGCACCGCGCTCCCCGCGCGATGCATTCCGGATCGACTTGCCGCCGGGCTCACGGGTCCGGCGGCCTTTCTCTGAGGCGAACCATGGCCTTTCACATCGCGGTCGGCTCCAGCTTCGACTTCCAGGACTACAGCATCACCCGGGTTTCAGCGCGCAAGCTCGAAGCCCATCTGGGCGGCCGATGGATCGGTTCGGTCGCAACGCTGAAGCGGTACGACGAACTTCTTCGCATCTGCTGCGCCGATCGCGACGAACTCCAAGCCGCGTCGGACCTGCTCAACGGCCAGCCCCAGTTCGCCGACCCCTCCTCCCTCCCCGTCTGACCCCCGCACCGGCGCAGCGCCGGCCGGTTCGTCGATACCTGATGGAGAACCACCATGGACAAGCCGTTCAAGCCCATGCGCGCCGAATCCGCCGGCTCGATCACCGACCTCCCCTATCCCCTCCTCGCATCGCCCAAGATTGATGGGATCCGTTGCGTGACCCGCCCCGACGCAGGTGCGCTGTCCAACACGCTGCGCCCGATCCCGAACGAGCACATCCGCGCCATGCTCGCGGCTGAGGGGTTGCGCGACCTGGACGGCGAGATCACGGCCGGCGATCCGACGGCCTTCGATGCGTTCAGCGTTTCCACCTCCGCCATCATGACCAAGAAGGGCAAGCCCGCCTTCACCTTCCATGTCTTCGACGACCTGTCCGACCCCTCCCAGGGCTTTTCGGACCGCCTGCAGCAGCTGCGCGGCAGGGATCTCCCACCCTTCGTCCGGATCGTCGAACAGCGCTTGGTGACCTGCCCGGCCGACCTGGAAGCGTTTGAGGCAGAATGCCTCAGCGCGGGGTACGAGGGCGTCATGCTCCGCCGCCCCGATGCCGCCTACAAGTTCGGCCGCTCCACACTGGCGGAAGCCGGGTTGCTGAAGCTGAAGCGGTTCGTCGACTTCGAGGCCGAGGTAATCGGCGTGGAGGAGCTGCACCGGAACGCCAACGCCGCCACCGTCAACGCCCTCGGCTACACCGAACGCAGCATCAGCCGTGAGGGCCTGTTGGCCGCCGGCATCCTTGGCGCTCTGGTCTGTCGCGCCCCGTCCTTCGATCTCCCGTTCAATGTCGGATCCGGCTTCTCCGATGCGCAGCGTGCAGAACTCTGGTCGAGCCGCGACGGCCTCGTCGGGAAGCTGGTCAAGGTGAAGTATCAGCCCTGCGGTACCAAGGATCGACCACGACTGCCGGTGTTCCTCGGGTTTCGGCATATCGACGACGTCGCCTGACCCCGCCTACGGCTTTCGGGCCTCGCACCCCCGTGCGGCTTTTGGGAGCAGCAGCCACAATTCTTGACACCATCACAACCGTATCAAATCACTCGGCGCCGGGCCAGAGCCTGCGAGGTTGCCTGCCGCGCACCATCCAAGAAGACGATGATGCGAAAGACTAACAAGCCCGCCTCCGTCGACGTGCTGGTCGAGGCGGGGCGCGCGGCCGGAGTAACCGAGGGGGGTGGCGTCCCGCTTCGAGGCTCTGGCGCAGCGCGCCGACGAGTGGCAGGATTCGGCATCGGCGGTACTGGATCACCCTAGCGACGGCAGAGCGCGAGCGGTTGGACGCCCGGCGGCGACGTGAGCCTGGGGGGGGCGTTCCATAACGCCCATACTCTGTCGCCGCGAACATGACAAAGGCGCCCCGGTTCGCGGAGCGCCTTTGTCGGTTGGGGGAGAGGGTTAGGCGCCGGTTCTGGCGCGCTTTTCGTGCTCCATATAGGCACGGAGAACGTTGTTCATCTTGGTCTGGTAACGGTCGCTGTGGGTGCGGAACCACTCCAGCACGTCTCGGTCCAGCCGAATGCTCACCGCCTGCTTGGTGTTGGGTTCGACGACGCGGGCGGTTTCAAACCATGCGTCGTCGGCCAAGGGAGCGGCATCGAGGTCGCTGCGAACAGCGACCTCGATGTCGGCATCGGTCTGGGCATCAAACTCCGACCATTCAGTCGGAGCTGTCGGTTTCCGAGCCGTGACTAAGGAGCGCCGAATGATACGCTCGTTGCTCACGTTCGTTGGCCTTTCTTGCCGATATGATGCGGCAGGTGTTGCCGCGCCAAGTGTAGACCACCGCCAGAAGACGGCCGTCCACAATTCCAAAAGTTACAAACCGAGTTTCGCCACCGTAGTTGCGCGGATCGACCCGCTCCACCGTTGGCCCCTCGAATACACAAATAGCCTTCTCAAAGTCAACCTTGTGATTTTTAAGGTTCTTTTCGGCCTTTTCAGCGTTCCATTCGAATTCCATTCTCTTCCTCACACAGGTTTCGCGGCCTCAGGCCCAGGTTGAAATCAATCATCGATTCGCTTCCTTCTAAGATCACGCGGGCAGGATTCCCGCGCGGAGGACATGGCGATATGGGGGTGCTGAAACACCTCCATATCGTCAATACGTTTTGTATATACGCCGAGAGGGGCCGTTGTCAATCCTCAAATCGCCTGACCGCGGTTCGCGTGGACGGCGCCGTTCGGGAGCGCGGTGGTCGAGCCTCCGGATCAGGTCGAGCGCGGCGGCATGGGGTGATCCTTGAGGTAGTCCCTGAGGTGGTCCGCCCAGATCTTCTTGGAACGGGCGTCCTCCTCCTCGGCCCAGCGGAATAGGATGTCGCGCGCCCGGGCCTGATCGATCGCATCCTGCCGGGCGTAAATCGCCGCGGTCTCCTCCGCCCCGATCTTGGGAGGGGCGAGGCGCAGCCGCCGGATGGTGATGGGGCCGGGATCGTGCGGGGTGCCGAGGTAGGTGGCGTGCAGCCGGTCGGTGCTGGGGCTTCCGGGGTGGATCAGGGTCTTATGTGATCGCCAACGACTTCGTCACGGCGCTGATCGGCGACCCGGAGCCCTACCGCATCAACATCGACAACAGCCAGAACGCCGCCAGCCTCGCCTCGAACAGCGTCGCGTTCGAGCCCGCGTTCTGCCGCCCCGCCAGTCGCCTCGTCTGGTAGGGGGCAAGGCCGCTCCGGCGCCCGTCGCGGCATTCGCCAGTCGGGTTGTGAGTCGTGAAGACCCAACCCAACGAATGGAGTGCCGGGCGCGGCGGAACCGCCGAAAACGGAAAAACACCTAAGCCGTACTAGGCAGAATTGGCTATTGGTGACCCAAGATAAACCTTTGCGGAGGAAACGTTGCATTCAGGACAATGGTGAGTGCGTGCGCGATCACGCCGCACGCGAACAGCGGAGAGGAAACGTCCATGTCCATCATGTGGAAGCGTTTCGAAGGTACCACGCGCACGCCGGGACACCCCCACCCCTGGACTGTGAAGGTGGAATTCGACGATGGAACCTTTTCGGCTACCAACCCGGGGGGCGGGCACGTCACCGGCCAGTGCGAAGCCATCAGCGCCGACGGAAAGCTGGTGGTGCATCTGTTCAACGCCACGGCCGGCGCCTTTCCCTCCGTGTACTGGCTGACGCTCGGGGCGGACAGCCGCGCAACAGGCGACTGCATCGCTGTCAACGCGGCTGTGGTGCAACAGGTCGAGGGCAGCCTGATCGACTGATCGGGCGAGGGCCGAGGTCTCTGGTGCTGAGGCGCATATGCCGGGCGTTCGGGGGGGGCTCGGCGGATGGCCAGACGCCGCCTTGCAACGGCGTCTTTCGGAACGACATCAAGGAACGGGAGCGGTGGGCGAACACCGCTCCCGTTGTCGCTCACCGGCGGCCGAAGCTGACGGTGAGCGTCCAGCGGCGAACGCGCAGGCGGACGCGCAGGCTTACCGCGATGTCGAGCGTCGTGGTCTCCACTTTTGGGGTTGCGGGATCGACCGCCGGACAAAGCACCGTCCGGCGGTACGATTCTGAATCTGGTGTCCAGTCTGAAGCTTTCTAGGCAGTCTGGTTTGATAGCCGGAAAGCCCGTAGGGGGGATGACCTCGGCCGTAGGAACTAGGTCCCACGGAAGTAACGGGGGGCAGTCTGAGAGGCGGCAGCCAGCGATATCGCCGCGGCGCCTCCCGTCCCCTCTGCTTAGAACGGCCACCAGGGCGGCGGCGCTCAGCGGCCGACGTCGCCGCCCAGCTGACGTTCCGCGACCAGCGGACGCCGATGACCAAGGAGCGCGTGGCCGAATTGACCGCGGCGTGGGTGGCGCGCGGGCTGGCGGTGCCGGCGCCGGGGCCGCGCGGTGGCCAGGGCTGGGCGCTGACCGAGGCCGGCGCCGACCTGATCGCCCGGACCTGGGCGTGGAAGTCGCCGGCACAGATCCGGGCCGAGACGGCGGCGGCCGACCGCGAGGCCCACAAAGTGGACTGGCGCGCGGTGATCCTGCGGCGCGATGGCGTCGAGACAGTGACCGTGCGCGCGCTCACCATCGAGGAGGCGGCCGGGCTGGCGCGCCGTCAGCTGTGCTGGACCGGCGAGCGGGTGGTGGCGCTGTGGGAGGCGGCGGCGGGAGCGTTCGCGCTTGCGGCCGGATGTGATAAGGGGAGCGCATGAGCAAGACGATTGAGACGCGGTATGGCCCGGTCGACCAGGAAACCCTGGACCGGCTGCAAGCGCGAACGCTCCCGCCGCCGCCGACCTGCTCCGCGCCGTCGATGCGGTGGACCGCAGCGACGACATTTCGGAAGCGCGCCGGCTGCGGGTGCGGGCGCAGCTGCTCCGGCTGCACGCCATGGCCATGGCCGTGGTCAACGGCTACGGCGCGGGAACCGTCACGCCGCGCGAGCCGATCTGGGAGCTGGCGGAGGAGATCGCCGAGGACCTCGACGGCGGAGCGGCCGATTTCTCGGCCGAGGTGGCGCTGGTCGAGCGGCTGGCGGGGCTGCGCCCGTGGGACAAAGCCCCCATCTGATTTTCCAGAAAATCCGATATGTCCGAACGCCGCTCATGGTCACCGCCGTCAGAGCGCTGCGGCATGAGTGCGCGCAGTTGCCACGCGAGGCGTGCTAGGCTGTGGTTTACGACGGAGTGCCGCAGTGCCGGCAACCCACTTGCTCAAGCGTGAGGCCCTATGTTCCACTCGCCCGTCTACTTCATCGACCACACCTATACCGAAGCCATTCTCTGCTCGCATGTTCGCCATGTATCTGCGGAGACGCTGCCAGATGGGCGCGCAGCGGTAACGCTCCGGTTTGCTGATGACGGGACACGAACTTACAGAATTTCCAATGCCACTATCCGGCGGAAGCTCGTCGCCGCGCTGCAGGCCGCCTTGCCGCTTTGCCTGGACAATACCTCCTCGATCTGGCCCGAAGCGGAGAGCAGCTATAGTGGTGGCGCCCCCTCTGCGGTCCTGGAGGGGAAAGCGGCGTCGGGCCAGCACATCCTTGCCATCCATGCCGTCCTGTACAAAAACGCACTGGTGATGCGCACGTCCATCGGAATCCCGAATGAGGATCTGCCACCAAACAGCGCGACGCGGGTGCTGATGGATTGGTGGGTCTTCGACCGCGACGCCATTCCGGGCGCCGCAGAAGCTCTGCGCTCCGGATTTCCGGAGGACGTGTGGCCGGTTGAGGAGGTCGAGCAGGTGCCCGCGGAGGAAATGCACGGCAGTTGGCTTGCCAGCGTATCCCTTCGCAATCTCGACCGTCCGCTGTTCCTCGAATACGACCTCATGGGAACAGGGGCGCCACCTCATGAATGGGGCGGATCGTGGCGAACCTCCCCTCCGCTCAGCAGGGGGCAGGCCGAGGGTTACCATGGTCGGGTACTCAAGGTCACCGGCGAGAAGCGCGGCGAAACCATCGTGGTGGAGGCAATCGAGGTTCTGCCGGGCAGCCTCTTCTGAAGCTCGCCACTTGATCAGGCACTGACGTAGCGTAATAGACGGAGCCGTCGTATCAACGCGACGGTTTCCCGCCGGCCAATCTCCACCGCGCCATACTGAATTGCGAGTGAACGACGGGTGAGGCACACGTCATAGTGCGGCGTGGAGGCATCACCCTGGAACCACTCCCGCCGCATACCGATTCTGTCGGCCATCGCGTGCAGCTCCTCCAGTGTGTCAGCCAGCATGTGGCACATGACCATCCCCCGGTAGCGGTTGCGCTGCTTGTCGACGTAGACCGCCATGTTGCCTCCTCAGTCCGGTCGCCGCGACGCCAGGAAAGCCCCCAGAGCTTCTACCCCCGCCGCGCTGACAGCGTAGACGGCGCCCTTTGCCCCATTGGGAAAGGTGATCTCCTCCCCCACGGACTCCACCCACCCCTCTCTGACCAGAACGTCATTCGTTGCGTTCAACGTCGCGTAATGTGGAAACGACTTGCCTCCGCCCCACAGATAGGCGATCCGCTTGGCTTGGGCCGCACTGGGAACCTTCGCTCTCCGGCTCATCGCAACGCACGCTCAAGGATCGCCCGCGCCGGGGCATATTTCTCGGCGACCATCCGGGGGCCGGCGGGGAGGGCAGCAACCCGGGCGGGATCACTGTTGTCCAGGTTGTCGGCCAGCTTGACCCGGATCGCCGTGACATTCCCGCTGGCGGCGATCCGGCCGATCCATTCCAGATAGCTGCCCGCCGGGCCCAGGTTCCGGCTGACCAGTTGGATCGCGACGATGGCCTCCTCCTCGATCCCCGCGGCGCGGAGGTCTTCGGCGGACACCCCGGCGTCCTCGATCGCGTCGTGCAGTAAGGCGGCCTGGACCTGGGCCTTCGTCGCGTCGGGGAACCGCTCCACCAGCCGCTGCGCGACCCGCTCCAGATGCCGCCAATAGGGCTCACCCGCCTTATCGGTCTGGCCGTCGTGCAGCCGTTGGGCCAGGGCGAGCGTTTCCCGATACCAGAACGTGCCCAACATGAATTTCGCCACTCACATTCCCCTTCGACATTCCAGTTACTACCGCACCCGGCTTGGCGCGGGGATGTTTCCCCGCCGCCCGGCCCCGTTCCGTTCAGTCTTCTGTCTCGATCCGCCAGTAGTCCGCCAAAGCGCTGAGCCCAGCGCGGAGATCCTGAAGCCGATACCTATCCCCGTCCAGCCCGGCCGCTTCCATCACCGCGGCGCCGGCCGGCGTGACGCACACGCCCCCACCGACAGGCTGCAGCGTCTCCCCTGTGGTGGTGAGGCGCAGCGGCTGGCCGTCCTTCCGCTCGACGGCGAGCTTCGCCCCCACCATCGCCTTGCGCATCGTGTTCCGCGCGTCAGCCTCCTCCTCCCGTCCGCCGCCGCCCCCGCGGCGCTGACCGTAGCTGCTCGTCATCTGCGCCGGCATGGCAGCCTGGGCGAACAGGGCACGAAACCGCATCCCCGCCTGGAACTGACGGTCGACGATCTGGCAGCGGAGGAACAGCCGTTCCAGCCCGTTCTCCGCCTTCACCCGAGCGCCCTCGGCGAGGATCATCCCGCCGGAAGAGATCGACCGCGCCTCGACGACAATCCCCTCCGACCGAAGCGCCCGCTCCGGCGTTCCCATGTCGGTGGAGATCGGCATCATCGCGCGACGGCTTGCGCGTTCGGACCGAGGCTTGCTCGCAGGAACCGCACTCATGGATTACCCCCACGTTGACTTAGGTTGTGCTTTTGGATAATTTCCAACGTGGATGTTGTTTACGAATTCACCGCCGCTCCGGGGACCAGCCGGGCGGCGGTTTTCGTTTACGCTCAGGCCGCCGCCGACATCACCCGGAGCTTTTCCTTCACCTCCAGGACCATCTCTTCGAGCTGCTCGACCTCACTGCGCAAAGCGGTGATTGCCGGGTCCTCCTTGAGCGGGCCCAGCAGCTGCTCGCGCACCTTGGCGACCAATGCCCAGGGGAGATTCAGCGCTTCCCCGACCTTGCGATCCGACCACCGGTCGAGATAGCGACCGCGCTCAAAGACCTCGTCCAGCTTCTTAAAGATCGTCGCCGTCTCGGCCAGCGACGGCTCCCGGACCTGCGCAGTCTCCGCCTTGCTGCCGGCGGGATTCGTGCCCATCGTGTTCTCCTGCGTCATCGCCGGCCGCGCAGCGCATGCCGGGGGTTTCGTGGTGGGGGAGGTTGCCGAACGGTTGGCCGAGGCGGTGCACAACGGGCAGAGAGGACGGGCGCGCAGCCCTGACCAGCCCTTCGCCTCCGCCTGGGCGTGGACCGGCGTCCATCCCGCTGTCAGGGACCCCGGCATGAACAGATCGGTCGCGCCGCACTGGGCGCACTCGACACGGAAGGGAGATTGCCGCTTGGCCATCAGAGCGCGACTTCCTGGCGCAGGTCGCCGAGGATCTCGGCAACGAGATCCGCCGGCGCATCGCAGCCGCGCTCTCCCGGCTTCGGCCCCCACCCGGTCACCCAGGGGCTGCCGGCGGCATAGCCCGTCAGCCGAGAGCGCCACCGAGCACGGTCATCGCTCTCGCGCCGCTCACCCGATGCAGCGGCGACCGGGCGCGCAGCGGCGGCGGCCAAGGCCCCGCGCACATCGTCCTCGAAGACTTTGAGGCTCCAGGGCAAACGCGCGGTGCCCCGTTCCTGCATCTTCCCGCAGTGGATCCGGAACACCTCGGCCGCCATGCTCGTGGTCAGGCCGTCTGCTGCCCACTGGCGCGCAGTCTTGGCGTCGGTGGCGTGCGGCTTCCTCCGACGCGCTCTCTCGCCCCACGTGGCGATAAGCGCAGCATCGAATGCCTCGATCAAATCCGATCCGTTGTTGTTGGTTTCGGCATCCGCCGGAACAACAACATTCTGGATTCTGGCCTCTGGCATATGGGCTTTATCCTGGGGGTTAACCCCCTCCTTATCCCCCTTCGGCCCCTCGGGGTTATCGGAAGCCTTAAGCTTGGGGTTGCCGCCGGTCTTGCCGTTCGCCTTGTCGCGCGCCGCCTTCGCGGTGTCGCGGACCATGCGCCGGGAGATGATGGTCCCATCTTCAAGGCGGCTGAAAACCCCTTTCAACTCCAGTTCATCCAGCCAGCGGCGAATGTCCCGCGGCGAATCCCCCAGAGCATCGGCCAGAGTCATGACGTCCGGCGCCACACCGTTGATGAGAAGGTGACCACGCACGGCCGACTCATGCATCAGGCCGAGCATGTCGAGCCACAGAGACCGCGCCGCCCGGCTGCATGTGCGGAGCGTGATCTCCTGGCGCCAATCGGCCGGATACCACTTCAACCACGGATGCCGCTTCTTCTCCTGCTGCTGCTCGGCCGTCATGATGCAGACCTCTTGGTGTCGAGTTTCGACCAGGCGCGGGCCACCAGCCGGACGGCCGCATCCCAACTGGTCTGGGGGTTGTGGGGGAAGCCGATCGGCGCGAGGACGTCGCACGGCTTCAGGCCGGCAAGCTTCATGGTGAGGCAGTGCTCTACGGCGATGTCGTGGGCTCTGGTCATGCGGGCTCTCCTCAGACCAGCAGCTTCTGGATCAGGCCGTCGGCGTAGACCGTGTCCAGCGGCACGTCACCGGTCGGCTCGTCGCCATCCCAGCCTTGCGGCCACGTCTCCGCGGCGATCAGCTCGCGGATCCGGCTCTCCTCTTCCGGGTTGATCAGGTCGACCAGTGGGCGGCCGAGCCGGGTTGCCGCCTCGTTGCATTCGTTCTGGATGCCCAGCACTCGCTCCAGACCCATCCGCCGTGCGTCCAGCGTGAGGGGGCCCATGCGCTGCTTGTTCTTGCCGGTGGCGACCGCTCCGTCCGCGTCCAGCCCCGTCTTGCGCAGCCGCCACTTCGGGAGGCGCAGTTCACGGTACAGCGGCTTCAGGCCCATCAACGGCGTGAGGTAAGCCCAGAGCAGAGACCGAATTACCGTCTCAAGCGCGACGTCCCGGCTGGCCAGGGCGCAGCCGGTGCAGCCGGTGCGGGCGTTGATCTCCGCCGCCTCATCTCCGCCGTAGGCCACGGCGATGTCGGTGGTCGGCCAGCCCAGCGCCGGGGCCTCGAACATCAGCCAGTCCCAGACTTGGCACACCCGCCAGTGCAGGATCGGCGCGAGCGTCGCGATCCGCCCCCGGATGCCGGGCGCTTCGGGCAGCACTTCCTGGTACCAGCCCTGACCGCATTCGGCGCCGTCCTTGCCGCAGGAGAGCGCGATCCGGGCGTCACGCTGGGCGCTCTCGCCGACACGGACTCCGGTTAGCATCAGGATTGTGCCGGGCGTGCTGAACAGCATGTTCGCCAACACCTCCTGCATCGGCTCCACCTTGATCTGGCGGGTGCACCAACGGAACGAGTTCGAGGGCGGCGGCACGCCCCTCCCGAGCATGTAAACCAGCAGGCGCAGGTCCATGGGCGCTACGGCGATCCGGACATCGATGCCGCGGGCGCGGAGATGCGCCATGATCTGCTGCGCGGCGTGAGCCAGCGGGATCAGTTCCATCCGCGTGTCGGCGTAGACGACCGTCAGCGACTTCGGGGCCGGCACACGCCCGGTCTCGATCAGGTGCATGATAACAGTCAGCGTCGCCGAGCTGTCCTTGCCCCCGCTGTAGGCGATCGCCCAATGCTCGTGCTGGGGGCCGTAGGCGCACAGGCTCTGCGCCGTGAGGTCGATGGCATCGGACAGCGTGGTCCGCATGTCGTCCCAGAGGGTGGATTGTGCGCGGTTCATGCCGCCTCCTTCGCGCTGCTGCGCTTCTTGTCGAGATACCGTTCCACCAGCTTCCGGACGTTCGACATGTCCGTGTCGACCTGCTGCACCCCCAGGTGCGGGTCAACGACGCCCTGCGCCTCGCTGGCCTTGATTCCGAGCACTTCCATGATGGGCGGGTCGCTCCCGTCGTCGGTCACCAGGAAGAAGGCGGTGACGGGATTCTTCTGGCCGTCGCGGTCCAGGCGCCAAACACACTGCTGGTGAATGCCGGGGGACCAGTCGAGCTCACCGAAGACGCCGGTGGAGCAGCGATGCTGGAGCCCATCGACACCGGCGCCGGAGCGCAACGACATGATGAGGAGATCCGTCTCGCCCGCCAGGAAGGCGTCCAGGCTCTTGCACTTGGCCGATGCGGTTTCCGATCCCGTGTACATGGCCGGATGGAACTCGGCGAGCTCCCGGAGCCAGATCTCGTAGACCTGCCGGTGCCAGCCCCAGAGCACCACCGGCTCGTCGGCTTCCAACAGCATGCGCACGAACTGCGCCACCGCCTTGGCCTTCGCAATGCCCGTCTGCTGCCTGACCATCATGTCGAGGTCACGGGCGGCTTGGCCGCGCTCGGTGAACGCGCCCGTTGTCGCGCGGATCGCCAGCTTGTGCGCCAACTCCTCGATGCTGCGCAGCTCCCCGGCGTCGTTCTCCACGTGCTCGACGATGCGCGACACCTTCGGCAGTTCCAGCCCGACGTCGGCCTTCAGCCGGCGGAGCATGGCGTGCTGTTCCCGTAGGTAAGTTCCAAGCGCCTTGGGATCCCGGATCTTGCCCAGATCGTTGCACCACTCGCGGCGGAAATCGTCCCAGTCACCGAGGACCGTGTCGTCGATGAACTGCATCACGTTCCACATCTCGGTGCCGTAATTGTAGATCGGCGTCGCGGTGAGGCCGCATCGGTAGATCACGTTTGCCGACAGCACCTTCGCCGCTTGGCCCTTGGCCGTGCCGGCGCCCGTGCGCAACGACTGTGGCTCGTCGTAGATGGCCGAGCGGAACAGGCCGGTGGCGAAGATCTCCGCCCATCCCGCGATCTGGGAGATCCGGAACACGTAGACATCGGCCGGCGGCAGCTCGTAGGGCACCGACACCCGCTCACCCTTCACCACCTTGGTGATGAACGGCGTCCCGACCTTGATCACGCACACCCGGAGATTCGTGTGCGTCTCCAGCTTCTCCTTCCACTGCTTCTGCATGTGCGGGTCGCACACCACCGCGGCCGGGAGCGCATCGGGCGTTGCGCACAGGAACTGGCCCGCCGAGTACGTTTTTCCCAAGCCCCCCTCGTCACCCAGTAGCAGCTTGCCGCGCCGCTGGAGGAGCGCCACCGCCTGCGCCTGATACAGACGCTGGATCTCCCCCTCCCGGAGCCCGAGCACGGCTGGCGGCTGATAGGTGGGGAGGAGGATCCGCTCCATCTCCGCCTGCTTCCGCTCGAACTCCGTCCGGCCGCCGGTGAGCGCGGCATAATCCTCATCCGTGATGGCCAGCGGATAGCGGGTCGTGAACCAGTCCAGATCCGCGTCGAGAATGTCGGTGTGCGGCAGACGGTAGGGCGGAATCTCCCCCTTGGGGATCCGGGGGAAAAGCTGCTTCAGCCGGATCGAGACGTGCGGCTCGATCTTGTCGAGTTCCCAGGTTCGGCCGTTCTCGACCAGACGCAGGCCCCCATAAGTGCGAGCGCCGGCCATCACAGCCACCCCCGCCCGAGGGACGCATACCACGCAGGCTTGCCTTCGATCTCCTCCGGCAGGCCCATCGCCATATTGGTGATCAGCACCACCTCCCTCACTGTCTCATGACGGGCGTACCGGGCGAGCTGCTGGTACACGGCCATCTTCTGATGACCGCGAATCTTCATCTCCACGGCGACCCCACCGTCGACAAGGAAGTCGACGATGTCGCGGGCCGAAAGCCGATGCTCCCGCTCGAACGGAATCTCCGCCTTGATCAGAATGGATTCGAGCTCGGCTTGGGCCACCTTCTCGTTGGAGAGGTCGAACCTGTGGCCGGCAATCAGGCGCACGATGTCGGCGCCCACAACCCCAGTGGCGAGGGCGGTCATTGAGCGACTCCTTTCGCATTCACGCCCTTGGCATTCGGGGCCACGACATAGACGTGGCCGCCGCCGGAAACGGTGGCGTTCAGGCCGTCAATGACATCACAGCGCAACACGATGTCGGTCGGCTTGCGAAAGTGGATGGCGCCGCCGATCAAGCCGCCGGCCATGAAGATGGCCGATGCGATCTGCATCGACGGGGACATGCTCACCCAGACCACTATCCCGGCAATGAAGATGATGACGTGGATGGCAATCCATGCCCCCTCTGCCAGCAGGCGGAATGCACGCTTCATAGGGCGCTCGCTATGCCGGTGCGCTTGCTCGCGGCCATGGGTGCACCGATCAGTCTCGGCCGCCACCGCATCGGCGATGATGGACGCAACATCGGCAGACCAATTACAACGAGCACAATCAGGAGCCGTCCTATCGCACGACGTAAATTCGACAGAGCATGTGCATGGGCCAAACAGTTCGGCCGCCCGCTGCTCAGGAGTGAGGAAACTGCTTCGGGCCGTCACAGCGCGACCTCCAATTGGCAGGGATTCAGGAGAAGCGGATCCAGCGCCGTCGCATCGTCAGGGGCTTGATCCCCCCACTGCGACCAGCCGGCGCGCGGGAATCGCGCGAACATTTCCAGGTAAGGACCGGGGCTGCACGCCTCGATCAGGTCGTATTGCTCGTCCGGCTTCCGGCTGTGCTCGCGCTTGCGCGTCGCGAACAGGTTGACCTGGCGGCGGCCGGCATCGAGCGTGCGGGCCTTCTTGCCGCGCACGCCGAACAGGAGCAGCTCCGTCACGTTGCGGAAGTAGAAGCCCACCCCGCGCCCGTCGGAGCCGCCGTCCTGGCGTACCTTGTGCCAGACGAGGTTGGTCTTGTACTCGAACCCCCAAGCGGTAAGGACGCGCAGGCCCTCCGGCAACAGGGCGTTCGGGACCCAGAGGTAAAGGTGCGCGGTCGACGCGGTGATGTCCGCCACCGGCAGCGCACAGATCTCCTCCAGCGCCATCGTGCTGTAGCGGGACAGGCGCTTGTGCTCCGGCGCGACCTTCCCGGTGCTATTCATGAACCGCCACGGGGGGTCCGCCATGATGGTGGCATAACGACGACCTTCGGCGAACTCGGTCAATTCTGCGGCGGGGCTGGGTTGGCGCTTCATGCCGCCTCCGTCTGTGCGAACAGACCAGCGTCGCGACGAATCCGTCGCTCCGCCATGGCGGCGTACTCCGGGTTCAGTTCGATGAGCATAGCGTTGCGACCGAGCCGATCGGC
This sequence comes from Azospirillum agricola, assembly GCF_017876095.1. Classification (GTDB taxonomy): domain Bacteria; phylum Pseudomonadota; class Alphaproteobacteria; order Azospirillales; family Azospirillaceae; genus Azospirillum; species Azospirillum agricola. The sequence goes on along the minus strand of NZ_JAGINM010000027.1, from coordinate 40,591 downwards.
AACGAGACCGGTGGTGCCGGCGCCTCCGAAGGGATCCAGGACTGCGCAGGGCATGGGTTCAGCCTCCGCACAGGAGCATGAGGGGCGCCAGCCAACCGTTGGGCGGTCCGTCGGCGTCCACGCCTCCTCTACGCCCCGCCCCCCCATCGTCAGCCGCTCAGGTCGGACGAAGCCATTCCCAGCGCCTCGGCCTTCGACAGGCACAGGCTCGCCACGAACACGCCCCCATGGCGAGCCGCAGGATGCGCAGCAGCCACGGGCCGAGGAGCCTGCCTTGATGCAGATTTCGGCAAGATCGGGCGGGAAGGTGGCGAAGTGCGCCTCCGCAAACGGCCGGGTTGCGATGGTCCAAACATTGCGAGCGTTCCGGGTTGGCGCGACATCCGTCGCCATCCGGTCAGACCGGTGCGTTCCGCAATTTGCATCTGGCGTCAGCGGCACCCCGCGTTTCGACCCCGAACGCTTGAAGTTGTATCGCGACTTGCCTTTGCCGGCATCCTCCGCCCCCTCAGCATTCTCTCGGATTGCATCTGCATCGTAGAAATAGCGATCGCTCTTGGTCAGGAGGAAGACGTGCTCGTGCGCGCTCGTCGGCCGATCGTTGATGCTCTCCGGCATCGGATTCGGCTTGTGCCAGATGATGTCAGAACGCAGATACCAGCCATCAGACTGGAGAGCGAAGGCCACGCGCCACGGGACCCCGATAAGATCCTTCGGCTTCAGGCCTGTCCGCCGCTTCTCGCGCCCGATCCGGGTCTCCCCACCATGGAGCCACTTGCTGTGCTTGCCCCCGGTGGCTCCGCCGAACTTTCCATCATTGGCGTAGCTGTCGCCAAGGTTCAGCCACAGGGTGCCGTCGTCCCGTAGGACGCGCCGCACCTCGCGGAACACCGCGACCATGGCGTCGACAAACTCCTCCGGTGTCGGCTCCAGACCGATTTGACCGTCTGCGCCATAGTCGCGCAGACCGAAATACGGAGGACTGGTGACGCAGCACTGCACGGAGGCGTCCGGCAGATCGGTCAGCCGCTCACGGCAGTCACCAATGAGAATTTTGACCGTCATGCCGCCACCTCGAACCGATCAGTTTGGTTTCCGAAGACGTCCCAGCCATCCGGCCGGGTCCGGGCGAAGAGCTCGCAATAGGGACCAGGCAGCAGTCGCTCGATGCGGGTTCGGACTTCGTCGGGCTTCTGGGAATGCGCGCGCCGCGGCGCGCGGATCAGCCGGCGAACATCTCGGGCCAGCCGCTTCGGCTTGCCGCGCGTTGCCAGAAGGCACTGTTCGGGATTGGCGCGTGTCCAGTAGCCCAGCCCGGTGAAAGGCGTGCCGTCGGCGTTCAACTTCTCCCAGTAGAAGCCCACGGTCTTGTAGCGGAACCCCCAGGCGCTCAGCACCTCGAAGGCTTCTGGCAGCATCGGGTCAATGGCCCACATCAGGAGCGCACAATCCTTCGCGGCGAGATCGGCCACCGGCAGGGCTTTGATCGCTTCCAGCGACATGCAATCGTACGCCGCAGAGCGGTCGCGACCCTTGTCGGAGAAGGTGCCGAAGTACCAGGGCGGATCAGCGTAGATCACGCCGTAGTGGTTGGGCCGAAGGTCGCCGAAATGCCAGTTCACCAAGGTCATGCCGCGCTCCCGGTCAGCAGCAGGCCCATTTGCGCATCCGGTCCGCGCTTCAGCGCCGCGCGCTCGGCTGCCTCCCTGGCGGACTTGCGCTTGTGGCAGCGGCTGCAAAGGGTCTGGAGGTTGTCGAGCGACCAGAATCGCTGGAGTTCCTCCCACGGCAGGGTGCGGTCGACGGACCAGAGCGGGACGATGTGGTCCGCCTCCCACGTCATCCACGGCGGCAGCTTCTCGACCACGCCGGCCGGTGCCGGGGCGCGTCGGAACCAGGTGCTGTTGGCGACGCAGTGGAACTCCGGATCGATCCAGCGCTTCATGACGCGAACCACCTCCCAGCCGTAGAATGGCGGGTTCGGATCGTTCTGCATGGCGTGAAACATGGCGCGCTCCGCGTTCGCGCCGCAGCCGGCGCACAGGCCGAGATCGCGCTTTTCGACGAAGAGCCGCTGCGCCTTGCTGCTGACGGCGGTGGCGTAGGCGGTGAGGCAGGCCTCGTGCCAGTAGCCGCCGACGGCGTATTCGTGGCCACCGAACTGGTCGGTGCCGCCATCGTCCGAGCCGCACCAGCGACAGGCCTTGCCGGCGGCATGCCAGTGCGGGAGCGGCGGACGCCGGTGATCGTCACGGATTTCCATTGCGACGCTCATCGAACGGCCTCCGCAATGCGATCGCCGACGACGGTCCTGCGGAACAGCGGGCCATCAGCGGCAAGCCGGCGCTCGATCCAGGCGCGACAGAACAGCGTGTCCAGGGCGACGCGGGCGCAGTCGCACGCTTCGGCCGTCGCGCCGTCGGGCATGCCGGCGGTAGCGATGATCACCGGAAGGCTGGCGCCCACCGGCGCCGTACTGGCCGGCGTCGCCTGCAGCAGGTCGGTTTCGTTCGGGAAAATCGGTGGGGCGCCGGTGTTCATGCTGCCACCGCCTCGGCGGCGTCGCTGGTCGCACCGATGAAGAACCCCAGTCCTTCCAGCCGCTGCTGGATGACTGGCACGATGCAATCGCCCATGTCGGCGCAGAGCAGGATGTCTTCGGCGTTCCGCTCCACCGCCAGCATGTGCAGCACCTCCTGGCAGAGGAGCTGGTAGACGCGCGGGAGGGCCGGGCCCTGATGCGGAAGAGCGATGTGGCCGTCCACCACCGGCTCCATCCAGAACATGACGCCCAGCAGCACCGGCAGCGGATCCTTGGCGATTCCGTTCCGCGTGATCGCGTAGCGCGCCACACCCGAGGCGATCTCCGCCAGGCGCTCGCGGATCGGCCGCGCCTCGGTCATGAACGGTCCGTCGACGGCCGAGACCAGATCTGGCATCAGCGTCTTGTAGAACGCTCGTTGGCGCGGGTTCAGCGACACCGTATCGAGCAACGTCCGAACCAGCATGTTCAGCATGCAGGCCGGAAGCGATGCCTCGATGCGGGCGACCAGGGTTCCGGAGCGACGAATGAAGGCTGGCACCTGTGGGCAACCCTGTGAGTTCTGCGAATTGCTGGCGCGCTTGGTCATGCCTTCCTCCGGACCTTCGTGAGGTTGCCGAGCCCCTTCGCCACCTCGGCGGCGGGCCAGATCCCGAGCTGACCCGGCAGCGCCACGCCGACGGCTTGCAGCTCTTCGACGATCACCGGCGCCGCAGCGTCGGTGCCGGCGGAGCGGATGATGCGGACCGCTCGTCCGCGCAGCAGCGAAACCGCTCCGCTCGGGCAAGGCGCTTCGACGTGCTGGATGATGGCGGGCTTCATGCGGTCACCGCCGTTTCCGTCGCGCAATTCTCCGTTGCGTCTTGGAATGGATTGTCCAGGTCCATGGCGACGAAGCGAATGCCCAGCAGCTTCGCCCAGGCGAACAGCTTGTCGCTCGGCGGAAAGTTGGTGAGCTTCTCCCACGCCGACAGGCACTGGCGGGTGACGCCGAGCTTCTGCGCAAGATGCTCCTGCGTCAGGCCGCGCTTGATGCGCGCCACGACCAGAGCGTTGATGATGGTGAGGAGATCGCCGCCGGCCGACATGGTCACTCCACCATGCCCAGGGCTTCCTTGTACAGCTCAAGGATGGCTTCCTGCTCCTGGCGGTCGGCCTTGTCCATCTTCCGCAGGCGGATGATCTGGCGGATGATCTTGGTGTCGAAACCGGTGCCCTTGGCCTCGGCGTAGACCTCCTTGACGTCCTCCTGCAGACCCTTCTTCTCCTCCTCCAGGCGCTCGATGCGCTCGACGAAGGATTTCAGGCGATCCGCCGCAATGCCTTCAACGCTGTTGTCGTGGATGCCGCCCATCGCGTTGCTCCTCAGACCCGAGCCGGCATCAGGACTTGGAGCAGCGAGACGCGCTCCCGCCCCTGGGTCACACGCCCATCCTCGGCAGCCTCAAGAACAAAAGGTTCGCGCGCATCGTTGAATTTGACGGCCACCGCGTCGCACTCGAACGCATCCATGCATTCGACGACATAGCGGGCATTGAATCCGGTCTCGACCGCGTCCTGACTGGCGACGGTTACCCTCGTCGTGAGATCCCCGTGCTCTTCAGACGAGCCGGACAGCCGGAGGCAGGTCTTGTCGAGCACGAACAAGAGCTTCAGCCAAGGCTTGCCGTCGGGCCTGTCCCGGACTTCGCCCAGGACGCTCAGCAGGGTATGCGCCGCCCGGCGAAGGAACGAGCGATAGACCACGCACTGCCGGGTGAAGGTCTGCGGAATGACCTTGATATAGTCCGGGAAGGTGCCATCGATCAGGCCGCAGTCGACACGGACTTGCATGTCACCATGAGACCAGGAGAAGGCCATTCTCGGCCGCCCACCGATCCTCCGACCGTTCGCGGGCTGGTCCGAACTCAGTCGCACCACAACCGCGACGGTGTCGGGCAACACGGCCAGCAGCCGCAGCAGATGCTTCACCGCCTTGCGATGAAGGATGACACCGGCGTCGAGGTCTGGATGCGTCCCGTCCACCGGAGTGGCGAGGCTTGCGATCGCCATTCGATGGCCGTCCGTCGCCGCGGCGACCAGTTTGCCGTCCCTGCGATGGATGTGTACGCCGTTGAGATAGTAGCGGGTTTCCTCCGTCGAGATGGCGTGCTGCACTGTTTCCAGCAGCTGGACGAGATCGCCAGCCGGCATCTCGAAGGGGCGATCGCAGACGGAATGGATAACGGCGGGGAAGTCAGCGATCGGCAACACCGGGATCCGGCCCGACAGGTCTCCGCACTGAAGCACAACCCCGTTGGTCGTCAGCGACATCGTGATCGGCGACGGCCCCACTGAGGCGAGCAGCTTGGTCAGCGTGCGTCCCGAGATCGCGGCTGCAAACGGCACGGCACCCTCGGCCGAACGGACGTCGCACGTCACGTCCAGGCTCGAATCCTCATTGGTCGCACGAACCGTAACGCCCCCCTCGGCCTCCACGACGAAAGCGATGTGCGCGAGGAGCGGATTGGCCGAACGCAGGTCCATTGCCGGGGCGACGGCCTCGACCGCCTTGCGCAGCGCTTGCGCATCGAGGGTCACGGACGGCATCAGGTTGGAGACGGTGCCATGGTCGGCGCGGGGCCGCTCCTTCACGGTGGCGTTCATCAGGCGAATCCTTGCGCAGTGCCGCGCAGCGGGATTCCCCAGGTGCGCAGGGCGGTTTCAACTTCGGTGAGGGTGAAGGCGACGGCCACCGGTGCACCCGCTCGGCGCACGTCGGCATGGCACAGCGCCTGGTCGGCGGAGACCTTCCCGCCGGTGACCTTGAGTTCGAGCATGAAAGCCCGACCGAGGTGGATGAGGAGCAGGTCAGCCGCCCCCTTCTTCATCCCCTTGGCCTTCAGCTTGGCGCCCTCGGCCTTGCTCCGCTTCCCTTCGTTCGGGATGTGGCAGAACCACGTGTCCAAGGGCGGAAGCGCATAGGTGAGGAAGCGCTCCACCACGATGTTGAAAGCGTCCTCCGATTCCTTCCGCAGCAGCGCGCTCCGCCGGCCCTGCTTCAGAGCCTTCTCCCCCTCCATCACGCCGGCATGGATCCGGATGGCCCGGTCCTGGTAGGCCGGAGCGAGGTCGGCAAGGCTGACGGTTCCGCCGCGCTTGGTCATCGCACCCTGCCCTTCCCATGGACGCGCCCACCGGCGGTGCCGGTCGACGACAGGGCCTGACCAAACTGCGAGGCGTAGGCGGAGGGTGGGCACTGCTGCACCTTGCCGGTGAAGCTGCGGATCTGCTCCAGCATGTCGGCAGGGACCGTGCGGTCATCATAGTCGTGACGCACACGCTCGAACCGAAACAGGTTCCCGTTGCTCCGGCTCCAGGGGGAACCGTGAGAGGGATTGCGGCGAGGGGCGGCGCTCATTGCTTGTTCACCTGGAACTGCGGCCCGCCCCACTCGGACGCGATCGCGTCGCCGCCCAGCTCGCTCGGCAGGTCGACAGCCAGCATGTGGGCGTGGCCACCAGCACCGCGGGCGGCGCCGTGAAACTTTGGCTGGCGGGTCGCTTCGGCAGACACCGCGCTGCCCGTCGCCGGCTTGGAATTCGTGATGCCGTCCATCACTCGCCTCCCTTGACGCGGGCACGCAAGGACCACGGCTTCCGGCTCTTCTTGACGATGGCCCGGATGCGGGCAGCGACATCGCGCATCTTCACGGCGCGGCTCACGATCCGACCGCACCGGTCCTCGATGCGGAGAGCCGTCTCCTCGGTCATCACCCCGCGCTCGATCGCATCGGCCAGGGCCTGCCCGATCTCGGCGGCCTTCAGCGTCACGTCCATGCTGTCCGGGAGATGGATGTCGAGCCCCTGGTGATCGTCCCCGTCGGCCGGGGCCTTCGGGGTCAGCTCGAAGCCGTGCAGGTCAGCCAGCACCCGAAGCATCACCGGGTCGCCGATGGCCCGCTCCAGCGCGTGCATGACGTCGACACGGACTTGGTCCGGCTTGTTCGGGTTGGTGTAGTTGGAGATCGACGCGATGCTGATGCCGACTTCGGCCGCCGCAGCCTCGACGCCGCCGGCCTGCTTCACCAGCATGCGGAACGCGTGCTTGATCTTGAGAACCGGGTCGGTCAGATCAGCATCGGAAGGTTCGCATTTGGTTCTCATATAACCAACCCCGTGCATTATAAGTTTCGCACTCGCCATTTTGGCGAAATGATGAGCCCATCGAATCGCCGCCTCGCGTCCCCACCGCGGTGCGGCCGGTGAGCGGCGGAGGAATTGACCACCCTTCCCGCTCACCTTTCCCACCACCCAACCGGAGCCCCAAATTGGCGGTAGGCGTTACCCATCCTGTCCTTGGTGCCCCGACCTTCTGCGCCCTCCCCTATCCCGCCACCGGCCCGGTATGCTGGCCACGTGGTAAGCTGGGGTTGCTGTGCGCCTGGGTTGGAAGCCTGACGCATGATGCGGGCGGCGAACGGACCGTTCTGGCGCACGAAGCCGAGGGAGATCTGCGAGCCGAGTTAGGAAGCCAGGACGCTCACCTCCTCGGCTCCGCCGCGATGCCGCTCGCCGAAGCCATTTTCGCCGGGCAGCCGGTCACAGGCGTTGGGAATGGGCGCAAGTAGAAGCCAGTGGCGCCAGGTCGGCGACCAAGCCGGGAGGCTGAAAGCTTCCCTGACCTTTGGTTGGGTGAGGCACCCATCCCATTGAACACCGACACGGGCAACGAAGCCGGCAACGGCGCAGACGAATTGGTTCATGCTGCCCATGAAAGCCTCGACCTTTCGGCCGTCCTCTGTTTGGTGGGTTGGATCGGGGAAGCGAGGATCGGCATCTATGAGTCCTCGCCTTCGGGCGAGACGTCGCCTGCCGGCGCCTCGAAGTCGCGCGGCACCACACCTTCCATCGCCCTCAGCGTTTTCCGGGTCGCGTTCCCACGGTTCTTCAGCACATCCCGGGCGGTGCTCGGAGGGATCTCCGCTTCGCGCGCATACTCCTCGGCGCTCCAGCCTTTAGCCTTCGCGTAGGAACAGATTTTATGGACGCATTCGTCGATATGAAGCATGGCTCTATAATGCCGCGATATATCGCGGTTAGTCAATCGCATTCGAGCCAGAAGAGCGCGATAGAGCGCGGTCGCGATTTTTCGCGGTCGCGCCATAATACGGCCATGGTAGACGATAGAATCTCAGACCGCCCCGACCTTGGGGAAGTGGTTGACCGCGTTATGTCGGTCCATGGAGACCGCCTCCATTCGCCTAACAACTGGGCGAAGATGGCGGGTAAGAATGAGTCCACTCTTCGGAGTGCAATGCGGGGCAATCCGACGGTCTCCACGCTGCACGCCATTGCTAAGGCGGCAGGAATGACTGTTGTTGAACTGCTTGAATATGGCGAACCTGACTGGGAGCAGAGAGTACGTGCGCGTCAAGCAGCCAACGCAATATTAGAGAAAATGACTTCCAGGGATGAAGCTATCGAAACTGGAAAGGCGCTGCAGGCGAATAGGAAGCGCCGCAGGAAGCCGCGCGACGCCGCAGACGAATCCAGCGGATAATGATCCGCTCCCCCCTTACGCCTTTATCCAGAATGAATTCTGCGAGTTCGCTAACAATCCACTCGCGCTCTTCTTCCGTTAGCATAACATGCGACTCCACTCTCAAGCTATCAATACCCTAAAGATTAGGATCTATTTGCAAATCCGTTGTGGGAATTGATAGGAGCGCTTCCTTGGCGCAGCCTACGTGCTCCGAATACATGCGAAATAGCGCTCCTTTCGCCAGGGGTCGAAATTTCCTCGCAAGGCTTCGACAGCGAGGATTGCTCTTCAGTGGCAACATTCGAACGCAAAAAGATACTCGGCATATGGACGCCCCTGAGTCTATCCTTGCCCTTACCGTCCGGCGGTGCGGGTGGAGTTGAGTTCAGCCTCCGGCATATTGCCGTTGGTTTCTCTGGTGACGGCTCTGGTAAAGCCATCGCAGCGAAAAGGCGCCCACCGCCTTAGTAGCCTCCGCCTGTCGGCGGACTGATGCTATGCGTCGAACTTGATGTACAGTGGGTCCTCGCGATCAGGCCGCTGATTCGGTTCGCGGAAACACTCAGCCCCGGCCATCTCATTTTCCAGCGCATATGCGTCGACCGGCATCAGGTGTCCGTACGGAACCAACTTACGCGTCAGATCGTAGGCCTCCTGGAACGGCCCGGTGCGATAGACTCCGGGGTCATGATCCATGATGTGGCCCAGCACCGCCATGCAATCCCTGGCATACTTGCTGGGGCGGAGCATGTGGGCGTGCCAAGCAAGATCGCACAGATGAGTCGGGACGAGAGGTGCATCCGGGTAAGCAGCGCATGTGGCGAAGAACTCACGATATTGGGCCACCGAGCGTTCGGCACGCGCCCTGTCCGTACCCTTCTCGATCAAGTCGGATACCAGAACGCTCATATCGATGGCCTCGACTGCATTCAGAGCATCATCAATGTTCATAGACTAACCCCTGTTCAATAACCGCGCTGCCGGGCGGCACCGGAAATCGATGACAGCAACGCGGAGAACCGCGTAAGGCGGGCTTGCGTCCTGCCTCCGATATTCTGTCCAAGTCTTGCGAAAACACCTTTGAGCTGAGTGCGGGCTGTGTCGCGCGATTTCCCAAGAGCCTCAGCCGCCTCATCCGGCGACAATCCTGCCCCGACATGGGCGGCGACCTCCGCCTGCGCTTGGGTCAAGCCGAAGTCGCGATAGAGGATGCTGGCCAGCGTCCCCACATCCAGCAAGATGGGAGCGATGATAAGGACGGCCGATCCGAGCAAGGCCCCTACACCGCGGGACACCGAAAGGACGTGCGGCTCTCCCCTTTGGCGAGGGAGGCACATGGCAACTTGTCTGGCGCTTGGCCGACCAAACGCCGCTGCGGCGATGACCGCCTGAAGCCTGTCAGCGCTACCGGCATCCACGGCGCAGACGTGCCCGTCATCATCAATCCTCAACCCATCAGAGGCATCAACCAGGGCGGCAAAGGCAGCATTTTGATATCTGACGCCCCCCTCTGGACCGAGTACCGCAACCGCAAGGTCGATACTGTCCAGCACGGCCGCGCGCTGGGACAGTTCTTCTCGACGACGAAGGGCCTCCAAAAGGCCGAAGGCAGGCAGGTCGGCGTCGAAGAAGCTCGACAGGCCAACGTGCTTGGGCTCCGCCCTGATCTGGATGGACCATCCGCTGTGGTGCATCCAATGCAAGCACATCAACGGCACGGGGAACTCACGGACAAACTCCATGCGCTCCACTCGGCGACGCCGCTTGGTACGTTCCAGCTTTTCCGTGGGGGGTTCCGGCAGTTTGAAGCCGGCCCTCTCCTCCATTGCCAACGACGCCAGAAGGATGTCGTCGAAGGTCAGTCCTCGCCCGAAGTCGCAGAACTCATACATCCGACGGAAATGGTCGCTGGCGAACTCAAGCCGATCATCAGGGCTGAAGACCACGGCGCCCGACCCGAGACGGACGGCGAGCGCAGCCATTTCCGACAAGGAAGGCGGAGCATCTGCGGGAATATCAAGCGCCGCCATAATCGGCATGCCCTCGCTGAATTAAGTTGCTGCAAGCCTAGCAACCTAATCATCCGAGCGCATCACCCAAACGGGTCACAATAGGAGATTTTCACCATCATTCGGTGCGCGCATACTATGTTATTCACCTGGACATGCTCCACGTCCCATTTTTGGGATCTTGATGGTCTGGCGACGTCTTGTTGCGGTCTGGCGTCACCAAAAAAGTTATGACGTTGGCTTTGCGCGCTGCGATTAGCTGAGAACCCGTCCGGGAGAAGAGCCCGTCGCCTGCCGCGACTCGGGCCGACTCGACCGCGTGACGTAGACCGCCGCCGCGATGATGATCGCCGCTCCCACCGCCGCGTGCACGGTCGGCACCTCGCCGAACAGCAGGTAGCCGGAGACCAGCGCCACGGGCACGTCAACCAGGGTGACGGGCATCAGCACCGCCGGGGAGGCATGCTTGTAGCCGCGGACGGTTGCCCACTGCGCGCAGGCGGACAGCAGCGCCATGCCAATCAACCACGGTAGGTCGCCGGCCGGCGGCTCAACGGCGACGGTGCTGGCCGGGATCGCGACGATGGCGCTGATCAGGATCGCCGACACGGCGACCACCACCGTAGCCGGGTTGGTCCGGGCCAGCCGGCGCATGCAGATTTGGCTACCCGCCCCCGCGAAGGCCGCGATGATCAGCGAGCCCACCGCCCAGCTCCAATGCGGCGTCCCGATGGTGACCAGGCGCGGCCACAGGGCGATGAGCGCGCCGACGATGCCGATGCCTGCGGCGATCCAGACCCGGCGGTCGGCGGATTCGCCCAGGATCACCCGCTGCATCGGAATGACCAACAAGACCCTGACATACATGAAGCCGGTCACCAGGGCGATGGGCAAGGAGCTGTAGGCGTGGACCAGAGCCATCAGGCTGACGGCGCCGACCGCCGCGCGGGTCAGGTGCCACTGCGGGTCGCGGAGCTGGCGGAGGTGCAGGAATGCGCGCCAGGCGACGAACGCCATCAGCAGGCCGCCGGCCGACCGGAACAAGGCCATCTCCAGCGCCGGCAGTTTCGCGGACAGGTGCTTGATCAGGATGTTCGCGCACATGAACGAAAGCGCCGATACCAGCGTCCAGAGCGCGCCTTTTGTCGCACCACCCACCATCCACCTCGTTTTCTGCATCGTCCCGTATGCGGCGTGTGAAGTTCTTCACTGCGACGCCGCCTCTCGCGGATCGAAACTCCGACAAATGCAACTGTTTCGCAAGGTAGGTCGTGATGGCTCTGGTGATGAAGAACGTGATGGTGAACGGCCGGCGGACCTCGATGCGCCTGGAGACCATCATCTGGAGCGCGCTGGACAAGATCGCGGTCAAGGAAGGAGTGACGGTCAGCGCCCTGATCTCCGGCCTCGACGCGTTCCCGGCTCCGAACCTGGCCAGCGAAGTCCGGATCTTCGTCGCGCATTACTTCCTGGAGGCGGCCACCGATGACGGCCATGACGCCGCTGGGCACGGCTGCGGCAACCCTGTTGCAGCGTTCTGGCGCGCGACCAAGCCGGCGCCGGTCGCCAGCTTGCCGGTTGAAATTGCAGCGGCAGCGTGACCCTGGCTGTTGTCGCTGGAGCAGCTCCCCGCCCGATCATGTTGGGGCGTCGTGGCGTCTGACGGAGCGGTGGAGGATTTCGAACACCTCACTCCCCTCTACCGTCAGGCACCAGCGAAGCATCCCTAACGCCGGCACAATGAGAGACTGGTCGGCCAATTCTTCAAACCACCCCGGCAGATTCCCACCAACAAGGTTGGGTCCGGCGGCGCTCTCCTCCCCATTCCAAAAACTCTGAAGAAGCCATGTCGATTGCTCGGGCGACATGAATTGTTTGACTCTAATTTCCTCCAACACTTTCGCAATGGACGATCGAACGGCAGGGCCCTCTACCGTAGGGGCCTCTGTGTTCCAGTTTTTATTCACCCAAACACGCAGGTTGTGCTGCGTAAACGATACATTCCAAACCTGCTCGCCTGCCTCAACTCTGGCGGAAAATGCGGCACGACCGTTGGATAATGCAATAGGGAGAAGATCAGATTCTCGAATCGAAGTTAATTTTTCCTTCTTTTTCTTCTTGTAATGATTGGGGATTACAACTCCATCTAGAAAATGTTCGATGAATAAATCAAGGCCAATATCTTCGAATGTCGCCGCCATATTACTTCACCCTTACATTATTATTGGCCTGAACTGACGAATCGATGAAACGTAAGAACTGGGCTTCATCGATGTTGTCCGGCTTGCCATACCTGGCCCGTCGCGCGGCGGCTGTCTCGATTTTCGTATTTCCCGGCGCGTGGCCGATCACAAGGAAATCGGTGTCTTTTTTGACGGCCTTGTGCCATATGCCACCGAGGCGCTCGACCAGATCTGCTGCCTCATCGCGCGTCATGTTGGTCAACTCGCCGGTTATGGCGAAGGCGAGTCCCTGGACACCGTGCCCCGCCTTGGTGGTTGCCGCGCTCTGCACGAGAGGCGGGGGCTCCACGAAGTTAGTCGGCGGCAAATGAGCAATTTCGCGCGCCACCTCCTTCCCCAACACCATCCTTTGGAAAAGCTGGCTCGTTATCTCCGCGTCGATGAAGGCGCCGTGGAATTCTGCGCGAGCGGAGATATCGATGTCAAAATGCGCCGCTGCGGCATCTAAGCTCGCCCGCCCCATGCCCAATCCCTGGAATGCTTCCTGCGTGCAGATGCTTGCGCCTTGATGCCACCGGGAGCCGCATAGGGCGAACTCGTGAGAGAGGAATGACAGATCGAACTGGACGTTGTGTCCAACGATGACTGCATCCGCCAAGAAGTCATGGATTATGTCGCGGCTCGATGAGAACGGCGACTGATGGCGAAGCAGGTGGTCGGATAACCGGTGGACGCTCCGGGCGCGAGGATCTGAGTTTCGGCCAGGGTTGAAGATCAGACTTAAGCTGCGCCCTGATGGCTCTACCCCAAGGATCTCGATGGCAGCGAAGCTAACCATCCGGTCGCCCCGGGCCGTTGATAAGCCCGTCGTCTCGCAGTCGATCACCACATAGCGCTTTAGCGAGTCGGTCTCCGTCTCCGCCTGTGGCGGCTCAACCGTGACTGCTGAACGTCGTTGCCTCGCCCTCAAAAGGCGGCTGATCCAACCGGTATCACCCATGCCATCCATCTCAAAAAGTGGCCTAATCCGATAACCGCGGCGGAGGGCTATGGGGCTGTGGGTTCCAGATGATGCTCAGCCTCCGCAACTACTGCAGACTGTTGAGGAATGCCGATTCTCAGCAACTCCGCAAAATCAGATTGCGACATGGTTAGTTCTTGTGAACTTATTACCCGACGATCATTGACAACCATCAACGATACCGTGACCTCCTGGTCATTCAGTGACTTAACCTGAACCGAATACCGGGTCTGCGGCCCCCAAGGGGCGGGCGAGTGCATCAGGTCGCCAACCTCAAAGCCGTATCTTGGCGGAATACCTTGGGTCCAGATGCCGTTGCTCGACTTCGAATCGGCAGAGTACAAGATGTCCAGCGCGCTACGGAACGACGAATGAACCCCGAACGCCCAACCCACTGCGTAGCCGTGTCGATCGAACGCCACACCCAATGAGGTGCTGCGGATCGGGTCGTGTTCCGGCCTTGGCCAGTACCGTGGCAATTCGCCCCCAGCTTCGGCCAGCAGGTCGCAGAGATAGGCCGGGATATCGTTGACACACTCGCCGGTATCGAGATCGACTAGGCCTAGGATGCGGTTCGAGAGGAAATCCTTCAGCGTCCGCCCACCATCCACCGACCTGCAGCGCAGCGACACTCGGTAGACCCGCTCCGTCGTTTCGTATTCCTCGACTTGCACCAGAACGACCTGGCGGGCCGATCTGACGCGGTCGAATCCGACGTAATCGAGTTCCAGTCGTTTTGCTAAGTCGCTGACGAGCCTGCGCCGCTCAGCCATCCCACCATACCTCACTTCAGAGCGAGCGATCAGCAGATCGCACAACCTGATTATGGCAAGATCGACAAACCGTCGCATCCGCGATAAATCGCGGATTTTCCATTTGACTTCACCGCGATATATCGCGAACATGACTCCATCAAAAGCGCTACTCCAACCGAGGCAAGCCGAAGATGGAAACCGTCTCCTTCCGAAACCTCCCCAAGCTTGGCTCCGTGTCGTTCTTCCTGTTGGGAAGCGACATGATGGTTTCGGTCGGGGGCTCCACTGGGCTGTTCCGCGACGTTCTGCCGAAAATGTATCCGACCGAGGCCTGCGCTCTCGGCGTCTGCCAAGCGGCCCACGGCCTCGCCGAGCAGGTTCTCCGCCGCCGGAGCCATCTGCGCTCGAACGATCCGCGCGGTAACAAGCCGCAGGCCTCCGGCGCACCATGCACCGCCGCGGTTCCGGAGGACGCGCTCCACATCGAGATGCTCGGGCTGAAGGTCGTCGGCTGGCGCGCCGACGGCCGCGCCTACATCAACATCGACGGCGTCAGCTACGCGGGGGCGGATTTCGATCCCGCCGCGTTCAGCGGTGACGAGTTCGTGGTGTGGTCGCTGCGCACGGCGCAGTCCCTGCTCTTCAGCTTCAGCGTCTACCAGAGCTTCAATGCGCCGGCGCAACGGAGCATGGCGTGGATCACCCGGGGTGACCTCGAAGCCCAGCGGTCGGCGCCGCTGTTCGGCGAGGCCGCGTGATGGGCGGCCCGCTGATCTCGAACGACGACCTGATGCTTCTGCTCTGGGCTTCGGTCTGGCTCCCCGCGGCAATCCACGATGACAGCTGGCATTTCGACAACGGGATCGTGATCCCGGCTGTCGAGCGGATGCCGGACCTGCAGCACGAGGACTGGCCGGCGCTGCGCGAGAAGCTGATGGCGCTGCGCGATGCCGAACTGGCCGCCTATCGGAGAGCCGCATGAGGACCATCGGCGACACCGAGGTGACCGTGCTGTCGGTTCTGAACGACGGCGGCCTTCGCAATCTGCGCAAGGCTGCGGCGTTCTCCGCGAGCATGGCGGCGGTCGCGGAAGCGCTCGGGGAGCCGAGCGAGAGCTACAGCAAGTTCGCCGACGAACTCCACGGCCGGTATCTCGACCTGGCCTGCGCCTGATCATCAACATCGGAGCGAGGACGAAGACATGAGCACCGCTTCCCAGGCCCGAGCCGCACGACGGAAATCGCGCAAGGATCCGCGCTACGTGGCGAACAGGAAAACGGCTCGGAAGCGGGCAGCACGTCAGCGCCAAGCCTCGTCCAATCCCGACGTTTCCCTCGACGGAGTCTGACCCATCGGTTTCGCGCCTCGGCGCGTGCACCTGCCCACACGGGCGTTTCCTCCCAAACCTCTGCCGCCGGGCGGCTCACCCCCAGCCCGGCGGCATCTTCCCCCAAGCCCGTTACCCCAGCCTGCCGGTGGGGTCGGGCTTAAGCCAGTGCAGGCTCCTGACAACCGCCAGCGGGGACGCGTCAGGGCCACTTCGGCGCAAGCCGGCCCGCTCCGGGTAACCGGATGTCGGGAGATGATGGAGGTCACGGCCGCGCGGGGAGCCGCTGAAGATCGCGCGGAGGAGGCCCACAAGCCGGTGAGAGACCGGACAGCCGGGATGCAAGGCCCGGCACCTGGGGCCTTAGCTCAGTTGGGAGAGCGCCCGCTTTGCAAGCAGGAGGTCGTCGGTTCGATCCCGACAGGCTCCACCAGATCGGGGTGTAGCGCAGCCTGGATAGCGCAGCGGCTTTGGGTGCCGCAGGTCGTGGGTTCGAATCCCACCGCCCCGAAAGATACCGCGCGGTGGCGGCCAGCTCCGCCCCGCATCACCGCCGACACACAGGCCCTTCGGCAAGGCTCGCAGACCGAGCGCATCGGCAGCCGGATGGAAGTTCCGGCCTCCAACCCCGCTCCCGGCTGTGATGGCTGGGGCGGGGTTGGGGCAATGAGGGGCCCCGGCTCCGCTTCCCCTGCGCGTGTGCCCCCCGCACCGAGCTGGAGCCCCTCAGCCCGGATTGCCATCCACCGGAACCTGGACGGCGCATCAACCAATGAAAGGGCTCTTGCGGCGTTCGTGTGTCGGATCCGGCCGGTGCTTTTCGCGGGGCGCCGGCCACCTTCCCAGCCCCTTACCGGCAACGGTGGGGCTTGAGGCGTCAGAGGGGTTCGCCCTTGGGACCGATGCCGACACGGTGGGATGCGCGGCGGATGGGGTGTGGATGATGCGTTCGCTGTTGACCTTCGCCTGTATCTCGCTGGTTGGGCCTGACCTGTTGGGATTGGGTTCTGACCTGCTCCGACCGATTGCCCCGCTGCCGTGGGAGCCCGCTGGATGGCCCCTCCCCTCCTCCGATACCCTGATCCATTTGGTGCCGCGAGCGCCGCCCGATCGCCCCGGCTCCGCATGCGGGGCCGAACGCTGCAGCCCGCCGGCATGCCGGCCCGGCTGCGGTCAATAGGCCCCGCCTCTTCTCAGATGATGGCGGCATTCCTGAGCCGGGCCACGTCGGACATCGTGAGCCCCCAGCCGGCGGGGAAAACCGGTCACCTAAACGCTGAAAGTGCCCGATCGCCTACCTGATCGGCTCCTCTTCCCCCACCCCCTTACCCGGCCGCCGGGTGGGGGTTGAGGCAGTGGAAGACTTTCTCATCAACACCGGGATGCAGCAGATGCTTGGGAACACCGTCACCGACAAGGTCACCGGCTTCAAGGGCGTCGTCACCGGCGTCGTTCAGTATCTCACCGGCTGCAACCAGGCGCTCGTCGTTCCGCCGATGAGCGCCGACGGCAAGCTGCCGGATAGCCAGTGGTTCGACGTTCAGCGCCTCGACATCTCGGCGGACATCCCCGCCATCGTCCTGGACAACGCCGCGACGCCCGGCTGCGACCGCGCCCCGCCGCGGCGCTGATCCCGAGCCGGCACGACCCATCACGATCCAGAAAGGGAAAGAGCATGAGCGAGAGCATCAAGAAGGACGACCGGGTCGAGTTCAAGCCCGGCCCGAACGCGATCGGCAAGGTCAAGGGCACCGTCACCGGATTCACCGAGAAGCGTCCCTGCAAGGGCGGCGCCTCCCTCCTGATCGTCGCATGCGACGACGGCAAGGAGCGCAAGGTCCGGCCCGGCTCGGCCACCAGGCTCGCCGCCTGACGCCCCTCCCCTCCCCTTCCAGCCCTGCGGACGGTCACCATCCCGTCGCAGGGCTTAAGGGCGTGAAGGGGATGCGCTGCGGCGTGTCAGCTGCGCCGGGAAAACTGCGGTTCCGCAGGACCAAGGCAAAGCCCGTGGCCGACGTCGGTGTGAAGTTAGAAGCCGGCGCATCCCCTTTCCGGCCATCGCTGCCCACCGGCCAATGAGGAAACGGCAGCTTCTGTGCGGCGGAGCGGCCGGCGGCATGCAGGCCCCGGCCCGCTTCACAAACACCGGAGGGCTCCATGTTCGAACGCGTCGTTCACACGCCTCTGTTGGGCGGTATCGCGGTGCTGATCGCGGCCTTCATCCTGGCCACCCTGACCGCCCTCCCCTTCTGAAGGCGCAACACCATGATGACCGCGAACCATGACGGATCGGCCCTCCCCATGCACCGAACCAACCGCATCGGCGCCGACGGCGCGAATGTCTGCGACATCCGTCCGGTGACGTTGGGCTTCGATCGTCCAATGGAGATGCTGCAGACCTCGGCGCCGTGCCAGGCACATACCGCCCTTTCGGTCGGCGCCGTCACCCAAGTCCCCGGGCTGGCGCGCCGGTGCATGGCCTTCATCGGCGACTTCCTGACGATGCTGGTCGCCCTCTTCGTCCTCGATTGGCTGATCTTCCTGCTCGGCTGAGGGGCCGCCCATGCAACGCTCCACCATCCTCACCAAGGCCTTCACCGAGGCCGGCGACTTCGTCGCGGTGCGCGCTGCCGAGAGGTGGCTTGCGGAGAACGGATTCAGTGTTGGCCGCATGCAGGCGCACGCACCGCGCGGGATCCTGATGGGCGACAACTGGGACATCCAGAAATGGCGCAACTTGACCCGCAAGGAGCGCGCCGAACTCGACGGCATCCTGATCGGCGACCGGAACGGCCCAGCGGAGATCCTGATGTTCGACGGCGGGATCGGCGCCCAGTTCCAAGCCGAGGTTGATGGCGCGCAACACATAATTGCGGCGCATCGCCATGGCTGAGGTCATCAAGCTCGGACAGCGCCCGCGCAAGCCGACGCCTCTGGCTGTGCTGGAGGAAACGCTCGCCATCCTGAAGCGCAGGGGCTGGAAGGAAGTGGGCTTCGCGGACATCGCTGCGGGCCGCACATCGTTCTGGCTGGCCGAAGCCGAGCAGTGGCCGATCAGCTTGAACAACGCCCTCGTGCTGGCCTGCCGGAACGTCTACGGACATCCGCAGGTCCCGAGCAAATTCCAGTTCCGGACGGAAATCGACGCGGCCCTCGACGAGACGGTCGGCCAGAAGCACTACCGCTGGGCAGTCGCCGCCGGCAGGACGCAGGAGGAGCTGCTCGACGTCATCGAGCGGACGATCGAGCGCTTGAAGGCTCAGAGCCCGACCCGCAGGCCGGTGCAGCGGCGCCGGACCGGGGCCGGGTGGGAAATCACCAAGGCAAACGTCATCAAGCGCCTCTACGCGTCGCCGGCATCCGACGCGATCAGCTTCGAGGGAACGCCGATCGGCACCCTCAGCAACAGCCAGGATTACGAGTTCATCAACGGGTCGCAGGTTCTCGTGCGGCTCTACACGGCAACGCTCCCGAACTTCTATGGGCAGCAGGTGGTGCGCGAGGGATGCACGCACGCTCAACTCGTCGACCGCTTGGCCATCGCCATCACCGGGATCCTGCGCGCCGCTGCCGGCGACGATCAGCCGGTGGGTGGCGCGGCCGACAGCCAGGCGGCCTCATCATGAGCATCAAGAAGGCCAAGCGGCCTCCCCTCATCGATAAGCGGGATCCTGCCTTCTTGGTTCAACCCGTCGATCGGCTGGAGCCGAAGCCGGAGACGCAGTTCCGCAGCAGGAAGCACCTGGAGTTCGTTGCGCGCCAGCCCTGCCGGGCGTGCGGCCGGACCATGTTCGTGGCTGCGGCTCACCTGTGGAAAGGCACCGATGGGTTCAAGCCCGAGAAGCCCTCGGACATCTACTGCAACCCGCTTTGCGACACCTCCAAGTCGATGGGGAAATCACCGTCCGGCCCGATCTACGGCTGCCATGACAAGCAGCACAGTCAGGGCGAGATCACCTTCTGGACCCAGCTGGTCGGCATCGGCGTCGTCGCTGCCAAGCTGGAGGCTCTGAACCTTGCCCTCCGGTCTGACTGTCCGCGTGCTCGCGCAGCGGCGGAGGAAGCTCTGAACGAGATGCGATCCCCATCCCCTTCTGAGGCTTAGCGCCTCCCCCCAACTGTGGCGCACCGGCGCCGCCCATCATCAAGAGGTTCACCATGGACGACATGCCCTCGCTGTTCGAGACCGACATGCTGCCGGTCTCCACGGCGATCAAACCGAATCGCGCCCGCACAAGGAGCCGTCGACGCTCCGGCGACCAAGAACGACGTCCTGACGGCCAATGGCCGCTGGACGACGCCATCAACGTCGTCCTCTTCGCGGGGCTCGGCGGCGCCTGCCAGGGGCTGGAGGATGCCGGCTTCCCCGTCCATGTCGCGGTCAACCACGACGGAATCGCCATCGCCGCCCACAAGGCGCTGAACCCGCACACCCGGCATCTGCACGCCGACATATATGAGGTTTGCCCGTTAAGGGCGACTAAGAACCGCCATGTTAACATCCTGTGGTTGAGTCCTGATTGTCGCGACCACTCCGTCGCGAAGGGCGGCGCTCCGCGATCGAAGCGTGTTCGCTCAATGCCATGGCAGGGATGCCGTTGGGTCGGCAAGCTTCGCAAGCGTGGGCTGGGGCCGGCGGTGGTCTACCTGGAAAACGTTCGGGAAATCCGGGGCTGGGCGAGGTTGATCGCCAAGCGCGACAAGGCAACGGGTCGGGTCCTGAAACTGGACGGCACCGTAGCGGCCAAGGGCGAGCGCGTCCCGGTGCAGGAGCAGCAGCTCGTTCGAGATCCGAAGGCCATCGACAGAAAGACCGGGATCGGCCGGACTTATCGCGCCTGGGTGAGGCACATGGAAGGCCTTGGCGTCCGGTACGAGGATCGAGACATCCGCTGTGCCGATGTCGGCATTCCGACCAGCCGCATCCGGCTCTGGGGTGTCGGCGTCTTCGATGACAAGCCCATCGTCTGGCCGCAGTTGACCCATGCCCCCAGGAACTCGGAACTGGTGCGCTCTGGCTCCCGCCTGCCCTACCGCGCCGCCGCAGAGATCATCGACTGGTCGCTCCCGCTGCCCTCGATCTTCAGCCGCAAGAAGGATCTGGCGGCGGCAACCCAGAAGCGGATCGCCGTCGGGCTGAAGCGCTTCGTGCTGGAGGCCGAGAAACCGTTCCTGGTTCACCTGACCCACGGCTGCCGTGACCATGACGTGGATGAGCCGATCCCGACCATCACCAGCGCACATCGTGGAGAGTTCGCCGTGGTCGGCCCGGCAGTTGTTCCGACCACCCACACCAGCAGCGACACGCGGATCCACGATGGCGCGACCCCGCTTCCGACCCTGACCGCCGGCGTGAAGGGCGGCGAACTCGCGGTTATGGGCGCTTCCATCATCGGCGCCGGCGGCCGAGCGGCCCAGGTCCCTCCGATGGATGTCGCTGATCCGCTGAACACCAGCACGACGAAGGAGGATCGCTGCGTGGTCGCCGCCACCCTGGTCGGGGTTGCGCATGGAGACGACGCCCGGAGCGGTAGCCGGACCTACGACATCAAGGACGCCCTGCGCACGGCGACGGGGAGCAACGACCAAGCCGTCATCGCGGCACACTTGACCCGCTACCACGGCGAACGCCGCCCAGGTGAGGCTCGCGGCACCGATCCGTCGGACTCGCTGGCCACCCTTACCACCGAGAACCGGTTCGGCATGGTCGGGGCCGTTCTGGCACCGCACGTCACGAAATTCCGAAACAACAGCATCGGCCACGAATTGACGGAGCCGCTGCACACCGTCACCTGCTCCCACTCGGCCTACCACCCCGGAGCTGCGCCCCCGCTGGGGATCGTCTCGGCAACTCTCGCTCCCGCTGTCATGGCGAACAATGCCAACAACATCGGGGCCGCAGTCGAAGCCCCGATGCCAACCGCTACCACCGGCAACCGGAATTTCGTCGTTGCCGCCCACGTGGTCGAGCATCGTGGGGAGAGCATTGGCCAGCAGGTCCAGCAGCCTCTCGGCGCCCAGACGCAGATTCCTCATCACGGGGTCGTCGCTGCCCACCTGACCAAGTTCCAGGAGAACAGCGTCGGGCAGGCGCCGGAGGAGCCGATCGACACGGTAATGGCCGGCGCCCTGCGCTTCGGCGTCGTCGGTGCGTTCCTGGAGGAGCATCGCACCCGGAGCGTCGGTCAACCGGCGGACGCGCCTCTGGCAACCCAGACCGGGAAGGAGCACAGCGCGGTCATCGGCGCGGCCATGGTCCAGACCGGCTATGGCGAGCGCGAGGGGCAGGCGCCGCGCGCTCTTGATGTCGGCGAACCCGTCGGCACCCAGGTCGCGGGCGGCGCGAAGCACGGCGTCGTCGGGGCTTGGCTGGTCCAGCACAACACCGGGGTGATCGGCCACACGGCGGATGACCCGCTGTCCACCATGACAACCGCAGGCACCCAGCAGCAGGTCGCCGCCGCCTACGTCACCGAGTTCCGCGGCACCTCGCGCGACGGCCAACCGGTCACCGAGCCGGCACCGACCATGTGCACGGGCGGTGAACGAGGCGGCGGTCACTCCGGCGTCACCGCCGCCTATCTGTCCGAGTACTACAGCGTCGGCGGCCAGCATCAGACCTGCGACGCTCCCCTGAACACCCTCACCACCAATGACCGATTCGCGGTCACCGGCGCTTCCCTCTGGCCGGACCTCTCGCCGGAGAAGCTGGAGCGAGCCCGGCAGGTGGCGAACTTCCTCCGCGCCCACGGCTGCTGGGATGACCGGGAGTTCGTCACCGTCGGCCAATGGCTCGTGATCGACATCGGCATGCGGATGCTGACGCCGACCGAAGCTGCCGCCGCGCACGAGCTGCGCATGCCGGACCAGATCACCGTCCCGAAGCGCGACCGCAAGGGGCTGGTCGTCACCGGAGAGGACGGGAACGTCGTCCATGTCACCCGGCCGCTGACCAAGACCGAGGCGATGCGCCTCGTCGGCAACTCGGTCCCAAAGCGCATGGCGACGCTTCTCGCCCAGGCCAACGCCCATCACGCCCTCTATGCGCCGTCTCGGGCGCAGGTCGCGGCTTAGGAGATGACAATGGGTAAAAGCACCTCCTACAAGATTCTCCGCCACCAGATCAGCGGGCTGAAGTGCGATGCCCCTGGCTGTGGCTATACCGACGCGTCTGTCTCCGTGGTCGAGTACCCGAAATGGGTCAACGCGCCCTGCCCGTCTTGCGGCGCTCCGCTGCTGACGGAAGCGGATTATCGCGCGGTCCTGCGCCACATGGCGGCGGCCATCAAGATTAACGAATGGGCCAATCGCTGGCTTCCCGAGTGGCTTCTCCGCCGCTGGGATATCAGCCAGCCAGACCGGAAGGCGGGCGCCGTCGTCTACGGCGAGATGAACGGCACCGGCACCACCAAGTTCAGAAGGACGCCTCCGGATGCCCGATAGGCCCTCTCTCGGCGCTCGCCACGAGCAACGCATGCTGGCGGCCTGCGCCTCGATGCAGCCTCCCATGCCCTCCCCTCGGATCCGGGCGCGCGTTCACGCCGATGGCCGACGCTCGTTCCCGTCTGCGATTCAGTACCGGTTGGAAGACGGACGCGTGGTCGACCTGCCGCCGACCGAAGAGGGAGCGGTCTATTTCCGCGTCGTCCACGACGTCGATGTGGTCGACCGCCTGACCAACATGGGCGCGCTCGATTCCGGTCACCGCCGCCCTTTCTCAGCCTCAACCGTGATCGACCAGCGCCCGACGCCGGGCGCCTGAGGAGAAGCCGCATGCACTACGAACAAGCCAAGCGGTATTTGGCCGACCTGAAACAGGATCGGTACGGCCGCCACCGGCTCGCCCCGGCGGACACGAAATCCTGGTTGGTCTCTTACGAAGGGAACCGGGGCGGGAACTACTGGTACACGGTGACCTGGAACCATCCCGGGATCCTGACTGTCGGCGGCGACATCGGCGAGATCACGCTCACCCACTACAACGCCATGAACACATGGGAGAACGCGGCGGCATGGGTGAACGGTTCCAGCTACGATTACCTGCTGGGGAAGTCAAACCATCGTCGGGAATACGATCCGGACGACACCTTCACCTTCATCATGGAGGATCTGGTTCGGGAGGCCAAAGAGTCGCTGCTTGAGTTCCGTAAGGATCTGAAGCGTTGGTCGATCGACATGCAGGACGAGAACGCGCCGCGGTCTCCGGAGGCATGGGATCCCGATGAGTTCGGCCCTTACTGGATCGACCAGCCGGAACCGCTTCGCTGCACCTTCACCACCAGCTTCCCTTATGAGACGCTCGACCAAGCCGAAGAAGCCCACCTCCACTATCCTGGCCGCGACCGGGTGAAAGCAGAGGCGCCCGAGGGGTGGCAGGAATGGTTGCGCCTCTACGATGCGGTTGGGGACTCATGGCAGAAGCCGGACGAGATCTTCACCCCCACCGGCCGTCGGGCGCTTAAGCGGAATCTCCGCGACCATTTGGGCGGCGCCGACTCAGCGGCGAACCTATGCCAGAAGCTCGGTCACGACGACTATTACGGTTCCTACAGCTGGTCCCACCAGTCGATCAACATGATCGCCGCCCTCCACCGGTGGGCCGCGTTAGTGGTCGAGACCGATGAATGGCGCATCGCCCGCGATCGGGCCGCCGCCCTGGCCGAGCACCGGAAACATGCCGCGATGTTCGATCGGCGGATGCCCAAGCACGGCTACAGCGACCTTTACGCCTATGCCCCCGGAGTCATCCCTTTCAACCGCGACCAGCCCACGGCCTGCATGGGCCCGGAGCCGGCTGCCGTCGCGGCCTGACGCCTCCTTCTCCCGCCGATCGGCAACCCCATTCCGGGTGCTCACCCAGGAGCTCCACCATGAAGTTCAACCCTGCCCTTCCGGCCCGCACGCGGTCCGGCCTCCCCGTGCGCATCATCAGCACCGACCGACGCGACAGCGCCTTCCCGATTACCGCCCTGTACGATGACGGCACCGGCGAGGGCGTCCTCTGTCTGAGGGCTGACGGGTGCTGCTCCGAACTGCCGGACGGCGTGGAGGAATGGCCCGCCGCCGGCAACCCGAATGACGTCATCAACATCGTGGATGGCGACCCGGTTATGGTCGAGGCGGCTCGCCTCTACACCGAGGCCATGGCCGAGGTGACAAGCCCCGTCATGCTCTTCGACGCACTCGCGCCCCACCAGAAGGCCCCGTATATGCACAAGGCGGCCAAGGCGCTGAAGCAGTGCCCGGACATCCAGACCATCGCATCGGTTCGCCTGCCGGCGTCGCTGAAGGAGGCGACGGATCATCTCCTTTCGCGCTTCGGGCATCCGGTGGACAGCAAGGATGCTGCGGCATTTCACAAACTTCTGCGCGGCTACCGTCAGCTGAGCTACGCCCTCACCGATTCGAACGAGCTCCTCCGTACCGTCTGCCAAGCTCCGACCATGTCCGAGGGTTATGCGGCCCTGGAGGATTGGTGCGCGTCCTGCGGACATCCGCAGCCCATCGCCCTGCCAGGCGTGATCGGTGATGTTGTCGCCGAGCGGCGCCGGCAGATCGAGGTGGAGGGCAACACCCTCGAACAGGACGACGGCTACACGATGGGCGAGCTCGCCCGCGCCGCCATATCCTACATCAAGGGCTTCCCGGAAGCGTGGCCCTGGGCGATCAAGTGGTGGAAGCCTAAGGACGCCCGCCGCAACCTGATCCGCGCTCTGGCCTTGCTGGTCGCCGAGGTGGAGCGTCAAGACCGCGCGAAGGTGCGCAGTGCTCGGGCCGAGGGCTGATCCATGAAGGGCATCATCCTCACCGAAGACGAGCTACGCGCTGCCCTCGTCAACACCTTGCAGACCGTCACGCTTCCCGATGCGAAGGCCTG
Source organism: Azospirillum agricola (assembly GCF_017876095.1). Taxonomy (GTDB): domain Bacteria; phylum Pseudomonadota; class Alphaproteobacteria; order Azospirillales; family Azospirillaceae; genus Azospirillum; species Azospirillum agricola. The sequence goes on along the minus strand of NZ_JAGINM010000027.1, from coordinate 15,354 downwards.
GGACAAGATCAAGGTCGGAACCATCCTGTTCGTGAAGGAGGCTTGGGCCGGCGTCCACCCGCTTGCGATCCAACAGGGGCGCTACAGCCAGATCGGCGGTGGCGGCATCCCTGGCCCGCCGCCGGTCGACTATCGCGTCGTCTATCGGATCGACGGCCCGACCCTGAAGGTCTGGAGCAATCAGGGAGGCGGTTGGCCGTATTGGTCGCTGACGCCGCCACCCCACTGCTACTGCGGCGGTGATTGCCGGCGCCAGAGCGCGTGCAGCGACCATCACCTTGACGATGGTAAGCGCCTGTTCTGGTATCCGGCGCGGGAATGCCCTGAGCGGGTGGCGCGCCTGTTCCTCCGGATCGAGGCCCTGGACGGTCGCATCGCAACGGTCTCTGTGATCCACCGGCGGAATCTGAGCCCTGGTTTCGCTGACCAACTCGCCGCCGGTACCGCCGGCTACCAGCAGCTCATCGAGCGGGTCCCGGCCAGCCAGATCGAGCCGCGGGATGTGGCCTGGGTGGTTCTCAACGCCGCGAAGGATCATGAGCGGGCAGGGGTCTACATCGCCAGCCGCGCCAGCATTCCGGAGCGGGCCGCCGAGTGGAGGCGATTGAGAGATGTCGATGGACACCACATCGTCACCTCCTGGATCGACGAAGCTGGACCCGGCCAGACCGCCAACTTCGCCGAGCTCTGGCTCCGCATCGAGAGGGAGATTGCCGGCGCTGAGCGGTTGGTGCTCTACGCCGAAGCTGGCGACTTCCCGTTGAAGGGCGCGATTGCCGAGGCGGCGCTCGCAATCGCGAACCGGATTCCCGTCATCATCGTGGCGCCTGGCGTCAAGGTGGAGGTGCCGGCCTACGGTCCGTTCGGATCCTGGGCGGCCCACCCGCTGGTGAGCTTCGCGGACTCCATGGCTGCGGCGCTCTCCACCCCACCTGCAGCGGTGCGGGTGCCGTCATGAAGACTCTGTCTCGCCGACTTGAACGGGAAGCTCCCCAGCGCCGAACGTTGGCAGCTGACCTCCTGGCCGAAGGCAAGTTCAACGACGCCCTGTGCGCCCTCTCGCACGTCTACGAGCAAGACGGCGACGTGATGCAGTGCCGTTGCTGCAGCCAAGGCATTCACGTCTACTACGCCGGCCAGCCGCTGCGGCATGGCCTCGCGGAAGCGACAGGCAACGACTGCCCTTACCAGGGCGACAAGAATCCCTGGGACATCCTGCTTGAGGCCGCCATAGGGCGGCGTGCCCAGCACTCCCTACCCTTGGCCGCCTGACTCCGTCAGCGAACCTGTGCGCTTGCCCCATGCGCCATGCGCCATGGCCGAACTTGGAGCCATCCATTGACCACCAAATTCGTCAACGTCCCACCGATCGCCGCCGACATCCTCGGCCGCGCCACCGTGCAGGGCAACGTCATCATCCTGCCGCCCGGCAAGCTCGATCGGCCCGTCTACACCGCCGTCAACAAGGCGCTGGAAGCCATGGGCGGCGCCTGGAACCGGAAGGTCGGCGGGCATGTCTTCCCGACCGATCCGAGCAAAGCTCTGGCCGCCGCCCTGACTGTTGGCGTCGAGAGGGTTCCGGACCGCAAGCAGACACTGCAGTTCTTCGAGACGCCGGAACCGCTGGCCGAGCGCATGGCCGAACTGGTCGGCATCAAGCACGGCGACCTCGTGCTGGAGCCGAGCGCCGGCCACGGCCGGCTGGTGAAGCCGTTGCTCGACCGCGGTGCCCGTGTCGTCACCGTGGAGATCGATCCGGAGAATTCTGAAGTTCTGCGCGGCCTCGACGTCATCGGTGTCCACCTCTCCGACTTCCTGCTCTGGGGCAAGCGGCAGCATCGCATGGGCAGCCGGTTCGACGCCGTTGCGATGAACCCGCCGTTCAGCGGCAACCAGGACATCCGCCACATCCGGGCGGCCTGGGAACTGCTGCGCGACGGCGGCCGTCTGGTCGCCATCGTTAGCGAGCATCCCTTCTTAGGCGGCGAGCGCGACTGCATCGATTTCCGGCTCTGGCTCAACACCATCGGTGCCGACGCCGAGGCGCTGCCGCCGAGCACGTTCGCGTCGTCCGGCACCACCGTCCGCACCCGCCTCATCACCGCCACCAAGGCCGCAGCCGCCGCAGCTGCTTGAACACCGCCAGCCGCACGAGAGGATGCCATCATCATGATCACCAAAGAAACCGCCACCGACATTGCTCTGGCCTATCGTGAAGTCGAGACCGCCGAGGCGCTGCTGAAGGAAATCACCGACGCGATGGACCGACGTGAAGCGCCCGATCTGCGGGATGCGTTCGGCCGCAGACACGATGGCTTACAACTCGGCGTCCCGAGCGGACAAAACGGCCATCGCCTCTTCAACGTTCCGTGGTCGCTCGCCAAGCCGATCATTGAGACGCACATTGCCACGCAGAAGGCTCAGATCCAGCTTCTGACCAACCAGGCCCTTGTCGAAGCCGGAACGCTCTCAGCCTTACCCCTCCCTCCTGCGGCAGCTTGAGGGGAGGGCACAAGCGTGGGAAGCAACCTCACCAACCGCATCCGCCAGCCCTACGATGTCCGCATCCACCCCAACGGTTTCACCATCTGGTCTGGGCCGACCGACAACGACGCGATTGTTGGCGCGATCTACGACAAGGAGCCGGGCAGCTACGACGCCGAGGGCATAGCGAAGGTCTGGGCATGGTCCTTCCCGATCATGTTCCCGGCTCTCGCACAGATCCGAGACGCTTCCGCCCTCGCCGCTTATGCATCGGCCCATGCTTGGCCGGAGGAAGCCGTCGACCTGCTGCGACGGATCTACCGCCTCGCCAAGGACGCTCTACCGCTTCCCACCATCGGTGACACCAAGGGCGCTTCACCGGCGCCGCTTGAAGTGGCGGCGACTCCCGATCCTGCCGCCGCCCCGCAGGAGGTGGTGGAGGCGCCGATCCTATGGTGCGTTCACCATCGCGGTCCGGACGACCTGCACCCGGTCGAAAGCTACGACGCCGCCGTGAAGATGGCCGACGCCATGAACGAGGCCGCCGAGCGCTTCAACTTTGGCAAGAAGCCCAACAGCATAGACTACGTGTGGTCCGTTTCTTACCCGGCACCCTGGCCGGGCACGGCGAAACGCCACGCGGAATGGCTGGAGAAGGGACGCCAGCACACCGGGGAGGGCCGGTGATGGCTGACCTGATGGCAGACAAACGCGAGTATGCGCAGCGGTGGCGCGACGATGCATTCCATGCCGCCGCCGATATCGCAGAGCGGTACGGGGCGTCGCATGCGGCCACGGATATCAGGGCGATGGCTGGCGGTCAGCCCCAGGCGGTGGCGGAGGTCGCTCTCTATCAGACCCGCTTCCGCTACGATGAGAACAGTTCCGTCCCCGGCTGGTCGGAATGGGAAACCGTCCCGCTGTCGAGATACCAGGACGCGCTGCATTACATCGAGCGCGGCTTCCGCTACGAGGCTCGGGCCTTGGGCGTGGTGTCCGCCGCCCCGCCTGCGCCGGTGTCCGACCCGCTCGCCCTAATCCGTCAGGCCATTGCCGATTACCACTACGCGCTGGACACCCGGTTGGATGGCCGCAATGCGGAGAGACGGGCCTTCGACGCCATTCAAGCGGCCTTGGGAATGGAATGGGTGCATGGCGCAGAGAAAGCGCGTCGCGATGCGAAGGGGGGAGGGAGATCGTGAGCCGCAGCATTTCCATGAGGCTGCGGCCGGGGAGCCTGACGCTCCGCGAGGCTACGGCCGTCGCCCGCAAACGCATCAAGGACGGACTGTACCTGATTAAGCGCCACGGAGGCTGGTTCCGGCCGAAAGCGCAGGGCTACACGCGCGATCTGGCCGAGGCCGGGATTTTCAACGCCACCACCGCCCGCGGGTACATCGATGTAGAGGGCCTGTCGGTCTGGCCAGTCAGCGCCATCGCCGAGCAGGTCGCCACCGACATCGCCGACACGGAGCGCAAGCTGGTCGCACTGCGCAGCCTTCAGGCCCGGGTCGCCACCTCTCAAGCTGAGGATGCCTAACACCATGCATAAGAACACCGAGCCCATGGGCATCCTGAAGGATCGGGTGAAGGCCCTGACCGCACCTGACCGTGAGGTCGATGCGCTGATCCAGATCGAACTCAACCCGGAATTCGGCGCCCGGTACGACCGCCTTACCGGGCCCCAGGCCGAGTTCGTGCTGTTCTCCGACGTCTGGCGCCGCAACCGGGCCGACCACATCAACCATGCGAACAACGTCGCCGATTGGTGGAAGGTGCCCCTCTATACCGCCAGCGTTGACGCCGCCATGACGCTCATGCCGGTCGGGGTCAACCTCCTGGAAGTGACCCTCGCCTTCAACACGCTGGAGTCGCCATGGTATCCGGCGGTCTCCATCCGCTGGTATCCACCGAGCAAGGCCGGGGATGATTGGCATGCCCAAGTCTCCAGCGCAGCGACCATCCCGCTGACGATCTGCTTGGCGGCGCTCGAACTCAGCATCGCCGCCAGCCAGGAGATCCAACAATGACCGCCGCCACCCTATCACAGGCCCACACCTCGGACAGCGTCGCCGCGAAGCTGCGGGAAGCCGCTCGCGCCCAATCAGCAGCCTTCCCAGAGGATCGGCCCGAGTGGAAAGCTGCTGATCTGATCGAAAAGCAGGCCGCCGACCTGGCGTGGCTCCGCAACAGCTACCGTGAAACGACCTGCGCTCATTTCAATGAGGTGCAGCGGGGCGAGGCGCAGGCAGCGGAGGTCGCACGCCTGTCAGGCGAGGTGGAGCGGCAGGCACGAGCGATCGGCAATTACCGCCATTTCCTGACCGAAGCTGTCGCTCGGCCGAAGGGGGTCGTCCCGGATGGGGTTTGCCTGCTGAATGGCACCGCCACCCTCGATGACGATCAAGCCCCAACCCATGCCGAAGCCGCCCTTGCCGCCGCGAAGCAGAAGCGCCGCGAGCGTAGCCAGCGGTATTGGGCCAGGTTCTGCCGGATGCGCGAGCGCGCCGAGACGGCCGAGGATTGGGGGCGGGCGATGCGGGAGGCGCTGGAGCCGCTTCGCCCTTGGTGTGACCAATTCTTGAGCGGCGTGGCCCGCGACTTGGCGCGCCACGAGATCATGCGTGAGGTGGAGCGCCTGCTGAAGCCGGTCTTCGCCGCCCTCACCCATCCTGCGCCGCCGGCTGTCACGGGCCCGACCGACAAACTGCTGGCACGGGAACTAGCCTGCTCGTTGGACGAAATCGTCACCACCCTCGCCGCGCTGCCTACGATGCAGACCCGCAGGTTCCTGCATCTCGGTATCAGGGCCGACGACATTCTCGCCAAAGCCCGCGCCGCCGGCCTTCTGGATACCGTGGAAACCAACAAGCTGGGGAGGGCGCCCGTAACTGGCCAGCCCCAGCCCTCCCTGCCGACGAGCCCGGAGCTGCGAGCTCGCGATTTGATCGACGCCCTTTCGAAAAGCGTCGGCTTTCCAGAAGGTCATATCCTCGTTAAGGGCGACTCCTTCGACGAATGGCATGCGAACCCCCAGGCCGTTTCCATCATCGCCGCCGCAATCAGCGCCGCCGAAGCAAACGCCAGGGCGGACGGGCGGATGGCGCGCACCGAGGATGCCGACAACATCCGCCACGATGCCGTGCTGATCAAGGCCGAGTTGGGGCGGGTCCAATCCGCCCATGGCGCCTACGTCCTGCTTAGAGATCCAAGCGGCATGATGGCGCTGCTGTCGTCAATCATGCGCCAAGCCGACGCCTTGAAGGCGCGCCCCGCCACGGAGGGTGAGTGATGGCAACTATTCTCCGCCAGGTGTTCCACACCGCCCACAAGCAGCACGACTGCTACCGCTGCGGCCATCCGATCCGAATCGGTGACCGCTATCTCGCGGTGACCTTCGCCAACGGCTTCCGCGACGGCTGGACCGGCGTCCGCTACACGAAGGCCTGTCGCCATTGCCAGCCGGATTACCTGTGCCAGTGCGGCGAGTGCGATTTCGTCGTCGAGGCCCAGCCGGCCGAGCCGATCGCACCATGGCTGGAACTGCTGACCGTTTCGAGGGAAGCGTGTCGTGCATGACCCCTCACCCATGCGCGCCGACCTGGAACGCATCCTGTCGCTGGCTGTCACCGAACGCCGGTTGAGAGATCATCCGAACTGGAAGACGGCGCCAGAGGCGGCGTGGGAGGAGCACGGCGAGGCGGTCGAAGCGCTCTACGCTGAACTCTACCGCCAGATCGACGTTCGGACCGCCAACGGCGAACCGCTGAAGGTCCCGCCCAAGCCGCCTGCCCCCCGCAAGGAACTCGAAAAGCGCGTGATGGCAGCCCTGAAGGCCGAACTGCCCGGCATGGTGAGGAGCATTATTGATGCCGCCTGATTTTCAGACCCGATCGAAGACCATCCACATGGCCAAGCTGGTCGCCCCGGATGGTCGAGTTTCGGCGGCGTGCTTCACCTCCCCGCGTGCCATCGACTTGAGCCGCGCTACGTGGACTCTCCGATCCGAAGCCGTGACCTGCTCGAAGTGCCGGCGCGCGCTCTCAACTCCCATCAGCCCCAAGGAGACACGGGATGCAAAATGACCTTTCCGTCATCTTCTCGGACCAGATGGCCCGCTCCCTGTGGGCTGGCCTGAAGACGCAGACGCGGCGCCTCGCTCGCAGCCCCCTCGCCAAGGCCAAACCCGGTGACCGCCTATGGGTTCGTGAGGCTTGGTGTCCGGCCAACTCCGCTCGCGGCCCTTGTGTCTGCTACAGGGCGAACTTTCATCGCTGGTATCCGGAGTATGACGGTCCGAACTATGGGGCAGGGCCGTCTTTCGACTACTCCAAGTACCCGGCCGGGGAGGGCGCATGGTCGATCTGGGCGGGGGACCTGGAGTCGGGCAGCGAGAAAGGCTGGCGCCCCTCGATCCACATGTTCCGCTGGGTCAGCAGGATGACGCTGATCGTTGAGGAGGTTCGGTATCAGCACCTCCACGACATCAGCGAGGAGGACGCCATCGCCGAGGGTGCGGGCCAGTACACCAGCCAGACCAAAATCCAGCGCCCCTTCAATCCGGACTGGAAGGGGTCATACCGCGCCGGCTTCATGGCGCTGTGGGACACCCTCCATGGCGCGGAGTCTTGGAACGCCAACCCGGCTGTCGTCGCCCTCACGTTTCGGGTGACCAAGGCCAACATCGATGGAGGATGCCGTGCCGGTTGAGAAGATGGACATCGAGCGGTTGGTCGAGGCCGGCGGTGATGGGGGAGGGTGGCTCGGCTTCTGGGCGAAAGGGCATCACGATGTCGGCGCCTTCCTCGACGCCGCGGCCTCTGACGACTCCTTATGGGATCCCTACGGCCGGCGACCGGTGGTGTCCCCCTGGATGATCGTCCATGGATGGTGGAGGGTCGTCCCGATCCGCAGCGAGCCTGGGATGTTCGAGTATCGCGACGCCGCTCCCAAGTCTCGCGGCGCATTCCCGGTCACCCACCTCAACATGTCAGAGGTCTATGTCATCCGCTGGGAAGCCGAGCGCCGATGGACTGACGCGGACATGTGGTCGGCCGCGGCCGACTACAGCCTGGAGCATTCCGAGACCGTCTACCGGGCTATCAGCCTTACGGCCCGCCGCAAGGTCGGAAGCCTGATCGGTCTGAACCGCGAGGACGCGCTCGCTCGGAACCGCGTCCAGATGCACGGGACCAACGACCACCTGAAGCTGGAGCCGATCCATGGTGGCTGACTCGTTCGGCCAAGCAGCTCCACGCCACCCCATCACCTTCCAGGAACGCGTTGCTCACGCGCTCTGCGCCTTCGACATCGCTGGTGGGGAAGGGCGCATGACCGACGAAGAGCTTGCCGAGCTGGATGAGCTGCTCGCCCTCGCACGGCAGGTCCACGGTGTAGAGAAGGCGTGGAGGAAATTTCGACACATCCAGGCCTTCGCCCGGCTGGATCGCGACTTGCGGCATCGAGAGGGTGGGGCCGTCATGCACGCTCACTTGATCGCGGCCGACTGGCCCAACTACCAGGGGGCAGCTGACGCGGTGCTTTCCGTCATGCTGGAGCGGCCGGAAGTTGTGAGGGAGATCCTGTCCGAGACCACGGCGGGGGAGGGGAGGGATAAGGAATGACTCTCGACCTCTTCGACGCAGCCCCGTCGTCGACGCCGGCCATGCTTCATGCGCCAGGCGGCAAGGTGAAGACGGCCCTCCCTCCCGGTCTCCACGGAGACGCTGCCTTCAGCCCTTGCGGCCGTTATCGCCACATTCTCCGCCGATGGGTCGGTGATGAATTTCCCGCCCACCACTGGCTGCTGATCGGAATGAACCCGAGCACTGCAGATGCAGCCTTCAACGATCCCACCATCAGGCGGGAATGGGGGTTCACCGTTCGCGAGGGCTACCTTGGTTTCGTGAAGGCCAACGTCGGCGACTTCCGCGCCACCGATCCCGCATCCCTCAGCGGAGCAGGAGTTGAGCCTCGGTCTGGAGCAAACCTGCCGGCGATCCTGAGTGCAGCGACAGCGGCGCACAGGGTGGTGGCGTGCTGGGGGAATCTGCCGCGCCCCTTAGCCGTCTTCGGTGAGGAGACCGTCCAGATTCTGAAGGAGTCCGGCGTCGAGATGTGGTGCTTTGGGACAAACGCTGATGGCAGCCCCAAGCACCCCCTGTACCTCAAGGGCACCACACCCTTGGTTCGATTCCGAGATTAGGACAAAGCCGCCAGCTCGGCTTCCAGCTGCGCCTGCCGCTCCTTCCAACGCTTTACCTCATCTTTCGCCTGCTTGATCTCCCGCAGCAGTTCTGTGCGGCGATCGGTTGATGGGGCAGGGGAAGGGGCTCGCAGGCGCTTCTTGAACTCCGCGATTTCCTTGCGTTGCACATCAGGCCGGATCAAACCCTGTTCAGCGGCAGCTGAACGCTCTTCGTCCGTGAGCGTAAGCACCTCATAGGCCGTCGCATAGGAACCGGGCATGGTGTCCAGCGACAGGACGTTGGCATCCAGAGCCGCAGCCACCTTCATCATGCGGTTGCCAGTGCTGTAGCGGAACGGGAGATCGCGCTCCACCATCTCCATGAACTCGCCATGCTCCAAGGTGGTCTTGGCGTGATTCAGGTAGCGGCCGATGGCGATGAAGTTTTCCTCAGCCTGAGCCCAGAGCCGGCCGATAGCATCCGCAAAACTCGCACGTGTGCGAAGTTTGCCGGGCGCAAGAGGTCGCGAAAGACGCGGGGCCGGGGCATCCGACGGGCTCAGAATCTCCGTCGCCTGTTCTGCAGTCACGATCCGTGGGGTAAGCTTCTTAGCCATGGAGCAGAGCCTCCACGGCGGCACCCAGCTCGGCATAGTCGCCGCGGACCGCGGTATCATCCAGTGGCAGCCCAGCAAAGCTGTAATTCTGATAGGCCGCGCGGAACGGCACTTCGGCGTTCAGCAGGGGAACGTTCAACGCCTCCAGTTGGGACTTGGCGAAGCCGAAGGACTGGGCCCGCTTGTTCACCTGCATCAGCACCACCGCGGCCGGGATCGTAGCCTTAGGATTCCGGCGCTGGGCCAGCCGGCGTTCTGCAATGACGTTCTGGTAGGTTCTGGCCGCTTCGAGGGTGTCCTTGGCGTCGGGACGGCTTGGAATCAACACCGCATTTGCCACAGCGATCGCATGCACGAGGCCGCGAGCGAGCGCGCCAGCGACATCGATCACCACGAAATCGGACCGAGCTTCAGCTTCCGCCGCTCGCTCCACGATGTCGTCTTCATCGATCGCTGTGCAGGCGATAGACGCCCCAGAATTTTTGATCCACTGCGTCAGGTTGCGATTAGGGTCGACGTCCAACAACTCGACCGACCGGTTGGAGCGACGCCAGTGGTCGGCGAGGCAAAGAGAGAGCGTGGTCTTTCCCGGACCGCCCTTGGTGCTGGCGCAGGTGATGATGGGCATGAGCTTCCCCCGTTTTGCCGGAGGGTGCGACAGGGGAGGGGAGGGTGTCAACGTCGACCTTCTGGGGACTTGGGTGACGCCTTAGGGCAAGCGCCATCTCACGTAGGAAGGGCGCTGAGCCCCGTTTAGGGTCTGCAGTCGGCCGTTGTGAGACTGGGGACTTGGGTGACGCCTACCGAAGCCGGCTAACAGGCGGGCGGCTCGGATGCAGCACCACTCCAGTGTCTTCGATCGACACCACCGCACCATCATAGGCGGCCAGGGCCTTTTGAAGATTCGGAATGAACTTGTGCTTGAACTGACGGACGAGTTTGTAATTTGTGCCAAACTGGGCGTGCAGCGCAGCCCAAGTTACCGGGGTTGGTCGATCCACGACGCGGAGTCGATAGGCCAGCCAGATATAGACGTCGAGAGCGACCGCATCGTCGGCCAGAGCACGCACAGCTTCATCCAGTAGCGGCACAGCGTGTTTCTTCAGGTGCCCATAAAAATCGGCGTCTAGAACGACTTCATCGTCCCAGAGCTGAGCCTGGGCATCACCTGCGCCGGCACGATAGAAGTAGCCGCTCTTGATGATGTTCTTTGCTTCGAAGCCGTCTCCATGCGCGTTTGACCAGAAAAATCGCATTGAGCAGGCGGCAAGCCGATAGATCTGATCCATCAGCAGCGTTCCAGTCTTACCACCATACTCACGTCCAAGCTTCCCGGTGACGAATTCCCGGAGGGAGCCACCAAGCTCGATGTGCGGGCTGCTGTTTTTGACGGCTTCCGATTGCAAGTAAATCAAGACCAACCGCGCATAGCTGCCGTATGGAACACCAAAGCGGCGGATCCGATTGTTGATTTTCAGAGTGCCAGGGTCGATAGAAAGCGTAACGTCATGCCCTTCCTTCACCCAGTTGTCGCTGGTAGCCAGCTGCCGGTAGGGGAGGGCGGTGAGGGCAAAGCCCGAATAGCTAAAGCCTGTCTTGTTCTCTTCTGATGCGAGAACCTGTGACGCAATGTCGATAGCAGGGCGCAGTTCTTGCGGAGCAATTCGTCGGGCCTCTTCGACGCCGTGAACCTGGATCAAGCGTCGAGCTTCACTCATACCAACCTCCATATCTGCTGGGATCATGGCTGCCCTACCGCAGACCGTCAAGGCGGGGACTTAGGTGACGGGGCTATTTGAAAGCTTGTAGACTCTATCTGTAGTATGCGTCACCAGAGTCCCGTGGATTAAGCGAGTCGCGTCACCCAAGTCCCCATGTCCGTCACTCTGGTCCCGTGGACATAGCCTGCCGCTGTGGATGAAGGCCGTAGGCGTCACCCAAGTCCCCGGCCCGAATCGGATCCTGAGAGACGAGCGCTCCAGTTTCAGCTGTCAACCGCTCTTTGTTCTTGAAAAGTTCCGGAACCCGGACATCCTTCCTACGTTTACGAAGTCGCGCCTAATGGTGGGAGGAGGGGGCCGTGCCAGCATTGACCAACGTCGGGTTCGAGCTCCACCTGGAGCCCGTCGAGATGAGCGTATGCGAGATTTGGATGGTTGAGGCGAATGTGCCGGCCGGTTTTCCGTCGCCGGCTGCCGACTATGTCGAGGGTCGGCTCGACCTTTCTGAGATCCTGGTACCGCACCCCAGCGCGACATTCACCTTGCGAATCAGCGGACACTCGATGTCGCGCGCCGGCATCCATGATGGCGACTTGGCGCTCGTCGACCGCAGCCTCACGGCCAGACACGACGACGTGGTTGTTGCGGTGCTTGACGGTGAGCTGACCTGCAAGCGCCTCTTGCTTCGGAGCGGCCGGACCTATCTGGCGCCAGACTCCGACGATCGTGCATACCAAGCCGTGGACGTCACGGGGCGGCCCGGATTCGAGATCTGGGGAGTGATCTACAGCACCATTCGGTTCCACCGGAGGTGATGGCTATGGCGCCGCGAGCGATTGCCCTTGTCGATTGCAACAACTTTTACGTTAGCTGTGAGCGGGTCTTCCGGCCCGATCTTGAAGGCGTTCCTGTGGGCGTGCTGTCGAACAACGATGGATGCTTCGTCGCGCGGAGTTCCGAACTCAAGGCCCTCGGCGTGAAGATGGGGCAGCCGCTGTTCGAGGTGAAGGATTTGGTCCGCCGGCACAGGGTTCGCGTGTTCAGCAGCAACTACGTGCTGTACGGCGACATGAGCCAGAGGGTGACCGAGTGCCTTCGCGGGTTCACCCCCGCCCTGGAGAACTATTCGATCGACGAGAGCTTTCTCGACCTCTCGGGCTTTCACGGCCGTGACCTCTCGGCCTATGCATCCGAGATTCGCTCAACGGTGAAGATGTGGACCGGAATCCCGACGTGCATCGGCATCGCCTCCTCGAAGACGCTCGCCAAGCTAGCGAACCACGCGGCCAAGAAGTCGCTGATGGGGGAGGGCGGGGTATGCGACCTGACGCACGAGGGAGACCGCGAGCAAGTGCTCCACATGGTGCCGGTGGAGGAGGTTTGGGGCATCGGCCGGCGCAGCGCGGAGAAGCTCAACATGCTCGGCGTGAAGACTGCGGCCGACCTGCGCAGCATGGACCCGCGCCAGGCGCGCAAGCTGCTGACGGTGGTGGGTGAGCGGTTGGTGTATGAGCTCCGCGGTGTGGCGTGCCTGCCGCTCGACTTGGCGCCGCAGCCGGTGAAGGGCACCGCCGTGACCCGCTCCTTCGGCGAGCCGGTGAAGACTTGGGAGCCGATGCGAGAGGCTGTGGCCAGCTACGCGTCCCGCGCGGCCGAGAAGCTGAGAGGGCAGGGCGCCCATGGGTTGGCAGCCGAGTCCTTGCAGGTCTTCATGCATACCTCGCCTTTCCGCTCGGGCCCGAGCTACGCCAACGCGGCCACGGTCGAGCTCCAGCCGCCGACCAACGACAGCTTCGCCCTGATCGCAGCGGCCACCGCGGCGGCGAAACGGATCTGGCGCGAGGGATTCCAGTTCAGCAAGGCCGGCGTCGTCCTATCCGGCTTGGTGCCGGTCGAGCGCGTTCAGCCGGATCTGCTGCAGGCTGCCGATCGGCAACGCGGGTCGCGGCTCATGGCGGCTATGGATGCCGTCAACGCCAGGATGGGACGAGACACGCTTCGGTCTGCGGCGACGATGGGGCGGGCATGGCGGATGCGTCAGGAATCCCGGTCACCCTCTTATACGACCAGATTGACGGATGTGCCCGTTGTCCGGGCTTAGCAGCGGATGGCTACAGCAGCACGTGACGCCGGTCATGGTCGCGTTGTTGCGGCGCTGCCGCTGCTCGGGAGCCCCTATGCCGCGGAGCGCGATGCATTGGTTGTTCGCGAACCGGAAGACGAGGGAATCGAAGAGTTCGATGAGCGCCTGCCATGCTCAGGGCTTACCCCGTCCAGGCTCCGCCTATAGCGTGCATGCGCCGTTTCGAATACATGATCTGGCCGATTTGGCGGCTTGCGAGACGTGCAGGAGATGTCCTATCGTGTCGGAGAGGAAGGGCCGGGGTCCAGCCGACCCTTCCCCGCTCCGGTTAGTGCAAGAGGACCAGGATAGCCTGGATCGACTGCACCAGTTCAACCAGGAGCTTGGTTAGAATGATCCATTGGATCATCTTGGCCTCCTTCACAGGTCAGTGGTTAGGGCGGCGGCGGATCCGCCGCCCGACTCCACGCGGCAATCCTAGCCAGCGAGCGCGGGGCCTGCAAGGGAAGGAAAGTTCTAATCCACCAGATATAGCGTTTGACACTGGAAGAGCCCCGCAAATCTAGCGATTTGCCCTGTCAACAACGCCAGCATGGCCTCTGTTGCACGCTCTCCAGGAGATTTTTGCTCCCCGCCTAAGATAGACCAATATGAAGCGGAAATTTCGATATTTATGGCTCCCGGCCCCAAAGCGATCAATATTTTGTGGTGCCTAATCTTCCTCCTCCACCATTAGACAGCGCTCGCGGCCCTTGCGCACTTAACCTCCCCGATGGTCGAGTCGCCGACAGGCGACTCGGAGCGGACCGGGGCAATCCATTGCCGGTTGGTAGCGATTGGAAGGCGTTGGAGCCAAGCCGTCTAGCCAAGCACAACATGTTGACATTGCCTGCGCCTGGACGCGACCAAGGTCGGCAAGGTAGCCGACGTGATATTCTGGTCATTATATTAATATTTTCCATAATATATCTTATGACACGAATTTTCTCCGCATCTGGAGAAGCGTTCATCACCTATACAGGAGGCCCGGACCTTTACGGGGTCCGGGGGTATCCGATGACGGGGTGCACTTGGGTGAACCGCACCGCTTGAGCCATGGTGGCGGCGGAATCGCCAAGGTCCCGCATCTCGACTATGGAGGGCCATGGCCTTGGCCAGGGAAAATGGTGTGAGCCAAGGCGGCTCCCTCCCCTGCCTTACCCGCCGCGCAGCAGTTTGTCCTTCGCCGCACTGCCGGCACTCGACCCGACCCAATATGACACCACCGCCGTCGCCATCGTCGTCAACGCCCCCAGCATGATTGCGGCGTTCGGGTCGATCGAGGTGCCGGCAGGCGTGCTCAGCACCTTGTAGAGCACCGCTCCGAACACGGACATCACCACCACGGACACCACCGGGGCGCCCCATGCGATGTGGCTGCCGGCCTTGGCCAGCTCGACCGTCTGCCCCCGCGCGCCGGCTCGGTCGTCGTTGTCGAGCGTCAGGAGCGCGATGAGTTGGTCGCCCACCGCCTTCCGGAACTCGGCCAGCTTGGTGGGGTCCTCGGCGATCATCGAGGCCAGCGGGGCGATGTCCTCCGGCCGGGTGATGGGCACCCCGGCAACGGTGCCGGCGGCGGTCACCAGCGCCTTGGCAACCGCGGCGCCCTTGGCTGAAGTCGCGGGGTCGTCTCCGCCGATGAGCTTGGCGATCTCCTCCCCGGCCAGTTGGGCGAGGGGAGCGGCGGCGGCGAGAAGCAGAGGGAGCATAATGGATTCCTTTCGGGCTTGAGAAAGCCCGCGGCCGGGACGGCGCGGGCGGATAGCTGTGGCAGTGGTTGCGGTCAGCCGGCGTCGAAGTCCGGCAGGTCGACCGTCTGGCCGGCGAGCGGGTGGGTGCTGTCGCCGAGGAACTGGATGCGCCCGTCCGTCACGAAGCTGTGGCAGAGCGGCACGCCGGGCGTCTCGCCGCCGGGGTTGAACAGGATCGACGGGGTGAACGTCGGCTTGTCGGGGTTGCCGTTGTAGGTCCAGCCAGAGCCGGAGCCAACGCGGACAGCGTGCGCAGCGTCACAGCCGGGGCACCAGAACATGAGGCGATTGCCTTCGACGCTGCGGAGGATCTTGGAGAGCGCGGCCATCACGCAATCCCCATCGCCTTGGCCGTCACCGGCCCGACCACACCGTCAGCGACCAGCCCGCGCGCCGCCTGGAACGCTTCCACCGCGTTGCGCGTCATCCGGCCGAAATCACCGTCGGTCGCCACCTTGAAGCCCAGCGCGAC
>NZ_JAGINM010000026.1 GCF_017876095.1 Azospirillum agricola | reverse complement strand
TCACGGTCTTTCCGGTGCCGACATTCTTGTCGGCCACGGCGCCGCTGCCGCCGATGCTGACCGCGTCGCCGCCGACGACGCCGCTGAGGCTCAGGTCCGAGGCGGCGGTGGTGCCGTCATAGACCCTGCCGCCGGTGGCGGTGAGCGTCTTGGCCGTGATGTCGAGTGTGGCGCCGCCCAGGGTGTAGTTGCCGGAATCGCCGCCGGTCAGCGACAGGCCGGTCACGGTCTTTCCGGTGCCGACATTCTTGTCGGCCACGGCGCCGCTGCCGCCGATGCTGACCGCGTCGCCGCCGACGACGCCGCTGAGGCTCAGGCCCGAGGCGGCGGTGGTGCCGTCATAGACCCTGCTGCCGGTGGCGGTCAGCGTCTTGGCGACGATGGTCAGCGTCGCGGTGACCGAGCCCAGCGTGTAAGCGCTGGTATAGCCGCTGTTGATCGACACTCCCGACAGGTCGATGGTGATGGTGTAGGTGCCGACGCCGCTGCCGCTCGCGGCGGTGGAACGGAGGGTCGGCGTGCCGGTGACCACGGCGCTCAGCGTGTCCGTTCCGGCCAAACCGGAATAGCTGTAACTGTAGGTGGGCAGGGCGTCGCCGTAGGTGATGGTGGTGTCCAGCGCGGAGAATGTCAGGGTGTTGGCCGGGATCGGCGCGACCGACGAATAAAGCAGCTGGCTGCCGGTGCCGGTCACCGATCCCGGCGGCGTCCCCGAATAGGTGATGCTGTACTGCGCGGTTCCGGTCAGCCCGCCCAGCGTGTTCAGCGCTGGATCGGCGGAATAGACCAGCCAGCGACCATTCGGGGTTGAAAGGACGGTGGAGTCGCCGTTGTTGACGAAATTCCCGCCCGATGACGCCGCCAGCACCAGCGCGTTCCCCGAACCCGATGCCGCCAGCACCGCGCCGGAATTGATCGCGATATCGCCCCTGTCGGGACCGGCGTTGTCGACCGTGATGGTCCCGCCGGTCAGGCTGCCCAAGGTGATGGCGCCGCTGGCGGTGTTGGTGTTGCCGGCCCCGGTGTCGAGCGTCAGGGCGATGGCCCCGGTTCCGGCGTCGATCGCCTTGCCCGACGCCATAGTGATGACGGCGGCACCACTGTCGCGTTGCGCATCCACCACCCCGGCGCTCGCCTTGGCGTTGGCGATGGCGGTGAAATCGCCGTTATCGGTGGTGATGTTGGCGTTCAGGAGGATGCTGCGCCCGGCCGACAGGGTAAAGGCGCCGCCATTGCCGATGGGGTTGTTGACGATGATGTCACTGGATACGGTGATGTCGTTGTTCGCTTGCAGGGTCAGGGCGGTGCCGGTGTTGAGCACCGCGGTGACTGCGTCGGGCTGGATGGTCACGGTCCGGTCGGATGCCGTGGCATAGGTCAGGCCGCTGACCGGCACCCCGACCATGATGCGCCCTCCAACGCCTTGGAGGCTTGAATAGGCCAGGTAGGTCCCGTTGGTTCCCGCAAGGGTCGACAGCGCGCCGGTCGATGTGCCGACCAGACTGTTGGCGGAAGAAACGACGCCGGTCACGCCCGCCGTGCCGTTCCCCCAGGTCACCGCGCCCGCCGACGTCACCGTGCCGTTCGACCAGGTAGAGGCCCGCAAGATATAGTTACCGTTGGCCAATGTCGTTATTTGGGTGCCCACCCTGTCGTTGGCTTGACTGCCGACCAGGCTGTTGGTGGACGAGACGACGCCGGTCACGCCGGCCGTGCCGTTCCCCCAGGTCACCGCGCCGGCCGACGTCGCGCCGCTGTTTACCCAGGCGGCGCTTAAGACGAGGTAGTTGCCGTTGGCGAGGGTGGAAAGACCGTTCCCCACCTTGTCGCTGGCGCTCGACCCCACCAGACTGTTGGATGCGGAGGCGACGCCGGTCGCGCCGGCCGTGCCGTTCCCCCAGGTGACGACGCCGGCGGAGGCCACCGTTCCGTTGCTCCACCACGAGCTGACGATCAGGTAGTTGCCGTTGGTGAGCGCGGTGAGGGAATTGCCGAACCGATCATTGGCGGTGGTTCCGACAATGCTGTTGGCGGTTGACACGACGCCGGTAACGCCAATCGTCCCGTCGCCCCACGTCACCGCTCCCGCCGATGTCGCGCCATTGTACGACCAGAGCGAGGACCTGACGACATAGTTGCCGTTGTTCAGCGCCAGGGTCCCAATGCCCACCCGGTCGTTGGTCGAACTCCCGACCAGACTGTTGGATGAGGACACGGTGCCGGTCACGCCGGTGGAGCCGTTACCCCACGTGACGGCGCCAGCGTAAGTCGACGTCCCGTTGCTCCAACGCGTGCTTGTAACGAGGTAGTTCCCGTTGCTGAGCGTCGTCACACCGCTGATCGCATCCCCAGTGCTGGACCCCATGAGGCTGTTGGTGGTCGATACGGCCCCGGTCACCCCGATCGTCCCGTCGCCCCACGTCACCGACCCCGCGTTGGTGGCTGTCCCGTTGGACGTGGCGCTGCTGGTGACGAGATAATTGCCGTTGGCCAATTCCGTCAGGCTCACTCCGACCTTGTCGTTGGCGGCGGTGCCGACCAGGCTGTTGGCCGACGAAACCACGCCGGCCCCGCCACCCGTCCCGCTCATCCATGTCGCGGCACCGGCCGACGCCGCCGTGCCGTTGGACCAAACGGAGCTGCCCACGACATAATTGCCGTTGCTGAGGGCGAGAACCACTATGCCTACCGTGTCACCGACAGTACTGCCGACCAGACTGTTGCTGGTTGACACGACGCCGGTAACACCGGCGGTTCCGCTCCCCCAGGTTACAGCACCGGCGCTGGTGGCGGTCCCGTTCGCCCAGGCGATGTTCTTGACGACATAATTGCCGTTGGTCAGGCCGGTGATGCCGGTTCCGACCTTATCGCCGGTCGAACTCCCGACCAGACTGTTGGAAGAGGACACGGTGCCGGTGATCGCGCCGCTGCCCCAGGTAACTGCGCCGGCACTCGCCGCCGTCCCGTTGTTCCACGACGTTGTGATGGTGATGTAGCTGCCGTTGGACAAGCTGGTGGTGCTGGAGCCGACCTTGTCGTTGGCATTGACGCCCACCAGGCTGTTGGTGGCGGACACCACGCCGGAAATAGGGGCGGTGCCGTCGGCCCATGTGATGGCGCCGGCCGACGCCGCCGTCCCGTTGGTCCAATAGGATGTAAAGACGACATAATTGCCGTTGGCCAACTCCGTCAGCTGGATGCCGACCTTGTCGTTGGTTTGAGAACCCACCAGGCTGTTGGCGGAGGACACCACGCCGGTGACCCCGGCGGTCCCGCTGCCCCAGGTGACGGCGCCGGCCGACGACATCGTCCCGTTCGCCCAGGCGGTGCTCCTGACGACATAATTGCCGTTGGTCAGAGTGGTATAGCTCGAGCCCACCGTGTCATTGGCCCGGCTCCCCACCAGGCTGTTGGTGGCCGACACCACGCCGGTGACCGCGGCGGTTCCGTTCCCCCAGCTGAGCGCCCCGGCCGCTGTCGCCGTCCCGTTCGCCCAGCTTGTGGCACTAACCAGATAGCCGCCGCCGGTCAGCGCCGTCACGCCGTTCCCGACCTTGTCGTTGGCCCTGCTCCCCACCAGGCTGTTGGCGGCGGACACCGTGCCGGTGATCCCGGCGGTGCCGTTCCCCCAGGTCACCGCCCCCGCGCTCGCCACCGTGCCGTTCGACCAATAAGTGGTGTAGGTGACGAAATTGCCGTTCGTCAGCACGGCAACGTTCTGGCCCACCTTGTCGTTGGCGGTGCTTCCGACCAGACTGTTGCTGGACGACACCACGCCGGCGACCCCGGTTACGCCGCTGCCCCAGGTCACGGCGCCGGCGCTCGTGCTGGTGCCGTTGTTCCAGGCGGTGCTCTTTACGACGAAATTACCATTGGCAAGCGTCGTGGGGGTGATTGCGCCCAGGGCTTGGTTCGTATCACTGCCGTACAATGCGCTGATCAGCGCGCCCGTTGTCCCGTTGAAAAGATAGACCGCCCCCGCGTTCGATGCGGAAAAATCATCGCCCTGAGACGTCACCAGGATGTTGCCGCCGGACAGAAGCTGGACGCTCGCCCCGAACGAGTTGCTCGCCGCCGGGTTGGGGTCGACCAGGTCGAACTGCGGGGTGACGCCGCCGCTGGTGCTGATGACGATGTTTTTGGGATCGAGCAGCAGCGAACCCGCTTGGCCGTTGGTCGCGCCCGCGTCGCCCAGACCGGCGAACACCAGGGTGTCGTGGGACGACACCTCGATCAAGCCGCCGTCGCCGCGAACCGTGCCGCCGCGAGCCGACGCGCTGCCGGCGAACGAGGTTTGGTCTTCCGACCAGATGATGATCCGGCCGCCGTCCCCCGTGGGGCCGCTGGCGTCGGCGCGCGCCGTGGCGCCGCCGGTGACCGTCACCGTGCCGGCCTTGAGCATATCGCCCGAGCCCTGGTAATCGCCGCCGACCCGGATGCTGCCACCTTGGGAGCCGCCCGACGCATTGAGCGACGCCCCGACAACGTTGATGGTGGCGCCGAACAGGTCGATGTTCCCGCCGCCGCCGGTCGCACCTCGGGCGTCGACGGCGCCCGAGGTGAACAGGGTCGAATCGCCTGCCGTGCTCGTGACGGCAACTTTGCCGCCGGAGGTTGCGCCGCGGGCAGTCGTTTCCGCCGCCGCTGTATCGACATAGGTCTTGGCGTACTTCACCGCGACCTTGCCGCCGGCCCCCGTCGCGCCGTCCGCCTTGATCTTGCCCTGGTTGGACACCCGGCCCGCCGACACCTTGACCTTGCCGCCCGTGGCGCCGCTGACGGAAATCGTCCCGGTATTGATCGCCGCATGGGAGGTGTCGGTGGCGACCTTGATCCGGCCGCCGTTTCCGTCGGCATTCACTGCGGAAATGCTGCCGCTGTTCTGCACATGCCCGTCGCCGGCCGTCAGCCAGACCTGACCGTCACGGTTGGCGCTGCCGGTGGCGCGGATGGCGCCGCCGTTGTTGCCGGCCAAGGCGTAGATGTTGCCCCCGGCGGCCCGCAATTCCACCTGGGCCGCGGCAATGGTTCCCTGGTTGTCGACTTGGCCGGTTCCGGCCCGCACCAGCACCCGTCCCCGGCGGCTGTCGACCTTCTCGGTCAGCAGCACCTCATGTCCGCCGGCAAGGGCCGCGGTTCCATTCGGCGCGGACAAGGTTCCCTTGTTGGACACCTCGCGGGCGATCAGCAGGACGTCGCCGCCGGAAGAGGAGATGGCGCCGAGGTTTTCCACCTTGGCCGTGCTGTCGCCCTTGAAGGTCAGCGGTTTGGCCGACATGAAATCGTCGCTGGGCACGTCATGGGTGCTGGCGACGAAACTGCCGCCGGTGGTCACGGTGCCGGTGGGGCCGACCACCACCCCGGCGGGGTTGACCAGATAAACCGAGCCCGTGGCGGTCAGCGAACCGGCGATCGCCGACGGATTGCCGCCGCTGACCCGGTTGAGGGTGGCGCCGCTGCCATTCTCGAACGCGACCTTGGCGCCTTGGCCGATGGAAAAACTGTTCCAGTTGACGATGCCACGGCTGCCTTGCTGGGTCACGGTCATGGTCGCACCGGTGGTGGCGATGCCGCCGCTTCCCGCCACGAATCCCCCGCCGGTCGGAAGGGTTTGCGCCGACAGCGGGCCGCTCAGGACCAACAGGCTGGTCAAGCTGCTCGTGCTCAGAATGACACTCAGCCACCCCTTCCAGGTCATGGTGCCGACGCTCCTATCCGCTCAATCGCCGTCGATGATCGCCTCCGCCAGGATGATGCTGACGGCATCGATTTCGTCAAAATTGGGGGGATAGGATATAGCCTGCTCTACATAGGGGGCATCCCATATTCGTGGGAGATGCCTGCCGGCTGCCGTACCAGGGCGTTTCCAGGAACTGCCCGTCGATCCGCCGCATCAGCTCCAGGTTCTCGACCGGCTCGCCTTTGGCCAGTCCGTAGTGGCTGGATCGGCTGACGGAAACCAGCTCGCATCGCCGGGTGAGCGACAGCCGCGGCTGCTCCGGTTCGATCAGCTCCCGCCTCCGACCGACGCTCATCGTCCGGAGGCCTTGCGCAAAAAATCCTGCTCCACCACCAACGGCCCAATCATCGCATGGTCAAGTTGACAACGCCCTGTGTCACCCCCGCTGCCGGGAGGGCTGGGCTTTATCCGATCTCCGCATGCTGGCAGACTTTGCAACAGAACCGTTCAGTTCACCCGGGAACGATGCGGCGGAGGGATCATCCGCCGCATCACCCCGGTCTTTATCGCATGAATGCGGTGGATCAGGCGCCGAGCTTCGGCACCGTGTGTGTGTCGAGCGCCACGCAGATGTTCTTCGTCTCCATGTAGAA
The DNA here is from genome assembly GCF_017876095.1 of Azospirillum agricola. Lineage (GTDB taxonomy): Bacteria > Pseudomonadota > Alphaproteobacteria > Azospirillales > Azospirillaceae > Azospirillum > Azospirillum agricola. The sequence continues at coordinate 87,478 of NZ_JAGINM010000026.1, read as the reverse complement.
ATCGAAGCTGTAGTCGCCGCCGTCACGGCCGATGCCGCTGGCCTTCATGCCGCCGAAGGGGGTGGGGAGATGGCGGTTGTTCTCCGAATTGATCCACACCATGCCGGCGTCCAGCTTCAACGCGACGCGGTTGGCCCGGCCGACGTCGCGGGTCCAGACATAGCCGGTCAGCCCATAGGCGACGTCGTTGGCCACCGCGACCGCCTCCGCCTCGTCCTGGAAGGGAATGGCGGTCAGGACAGGCCCGAAGATTTCCTCCTGGGCGATGCGCATGCGGTTGTGCGCGCCGGTGAACAGCGTCGGACGGACGTAGTTGCCGCCGGTGCCGGCCTCTTCGGCGCGGATGCCGCCGACCTTGACCGTCGCGCCGTCCTCCCGCGCGATGGCGCAATAGCCCAGAACCTTGTTCAGATGGCGCTCGTGCACCAGCGGGCCGACCTCGGTGGCGGGATCCAGCGGGTGGCCGACGCGGATGCGGGCGACGCGCTCCGCCAACCTTTCGACGAAGGCGTCATGGATACCGCTCTGCACCAGCAGGCGCGAGGACGAGGTGCAGCGCTGGCCATTGAGGCTGTAGATCATGAACACCACGGCGTCCAGGGCCCGGTCCAGATCGGCGTCGTCGAACACGATGACCGGGTTCTTGCCGCCCAGTTCGAAATGCACGCGCTTCAGCGTCGGGGCGCCCTGGGCCATGATGTGGCTGCCGGTGGTCGATTCACCGACGAAGGCCACCGCCTTGATCGCCGGATGCTCGGTCAGCAGCTTGCCGGCCTCCTCGCCCAGCCCGTTGACCAGATTGGCGACGCCGGCCGGCACACCGGCTTCGGCCATGATCTCGGCCAGCAGCATGGCGGTCAGCGGGCTCCACTCCGCCGGCTTGTGGACCACCGTGCAGCCGGCGGCCAGCGCCGGGGCGATCTTCCAGGTCGACAGCATGAAGGGCGTGTTCCAGGGCGTGATGACCGCCACCGGTCCCAGCGCCTGCCGGACGGTGACGTTCAGGTGATCCCTGGCCGGCAGCGACAGGCCGTTGGCGGCATCCGGCGCCCGGTCGGCGAAGAAGCGGAAATTCTCCGCCGCGCGTTCGGCGGCCTTGCTCATGAAACGGATCGGCTGGCCGCTGTCCAGGCTTTCCAGCAGGGCGATCTCCTCCGCCCGCGCCAGGATGCCGTCGGCGACCCGGTGCAGGATGCGCTTGCGCTCGGTGCCCGGCAGGGCGGCCCAGGCGGGGAAGGCGCGCTGCGCCGCCGTCGCGGCGGCATCGACGTCGGCGGCGTTGCCGGCGTGGACCCGGTTGATGATCCCGCCGTCGATGGGGGACAGGTTGTCGAACAGCCGGCCCGACTGGCCGGGCACCTCCCGCCCGTCGATGAAATGGCCGAGCGGACGATCGCGGAACCGGGTCAGGAGCCGTTCCGCGGTTGCGAGATTCGCTTCGAAAAGGGATGCCATGGCGTTTCACTCCAGAGTTTGGTTGGCGCTTGTTGGGCCGAGGTGGGGTGGGCCGAGGTAGGGCCGGCCGGGGCGCGGCGGGCGGTGCGCCCCGACGCAAACTTGACTTGTTAATATTTAACATGTTATATAAATCGGGCGGCGGTGCTGTCAAGCGCTTTCCCTGCGCGGGGTCGCCGCGCTATGGTGCAGGAAACCTCCAGACATGCGTCGATTCTTTCCAGATGAGGCCGGAGCCTTGGGCAGACCTTCCAGAAAAGCCGCGGCGGCAGCCGGACCGGTGGTGGAACCCACAGAGGTGGCCGGGCACTCCGGTGGCGAGATGCGGGCCTTCCGCCGGTCCCTGCCGATGGCGCTGCTGAAGGCGCGCGAAGCGGTGATGGCGCGCTTCCGTCCGCTGCTGCACGAACATGACCTGACCGAACAGCAATGGCGGGTGCTGCGCGCCCTGACCACGGCGGACGGGTTCCGCGCCGGTGAACTGGCGCGGGTCAGCAGCATCAGCATGCCCAGCCTGTCGCGCATCCTGCGCACGCTGGAAAAGCGCGGGCTGATCCAGCGCGGCATCGAGGACAAGGATTTGAGGGCGGCCCAGATCTCGATCACGCCGTCCGGCCGCGACATGATCGCGCTGATCGCCCCCCACAGCGAACGGCGCTATGCCGAGATCACCGCGGCCTTCGGCGCCGACCGGCTGGCGACGCTGTACGGGCTGCTCGACGAACTCGCCGATTGCCTGGGCGGTGCGGACGGGGACGGCGGCGACGAGGAGTAGGGGGAAGGAGTAGGGGCGGGGGCCGATGGCCCCCTCATGCGCACGTCGCTAAAGTCCCCCCATGCACAGGTATTTGATCTCCACGTAATCCTCGATGCCGTAGCGGGAGCCCTCGCGGCCGAAGCCGGATTGCTTCACCCCGCCGAACGGCGCCACCGCGGTGGAGATCAGGCCGGTGTTGATGCCGACCATCCCGTATTCCAGCGCTTCGCCGACGCGCCAGACGCGGGCGTGGTCGCGGGTGAAGAGATAGGCGGCGAGGCCGTATTCGCTGTCGTTGGCGAGACGCACGGCGTCGGCGTCGTCGGTGAAGCGGATCAGGGGGGCGACCGGGCCGAAGATCTCCTCCACCGCCACCCGCATCGACGCGGTGACGCCGGTCAGCACCGTCGGTTCGAACCATGTGCCGCCCAGCGCATGGCGCCGGCCTCCCACCGCCACGGCGGCGCCGGACCGGGTGGCGTCGGCCACCAGTTCCTCCACCTTCGCCAGGGCGGCGTCGTCGATCAGCGGCCCCTGCTGCACGCCGTCCTCAAGCCCGTTGCCGACCGTCAGCGCGGCCACCGCCTCCGCCAGCTTGGCGGCGAAGCGATCGTAGATGCCGTCCTGCACCAGGAAGCGGTTGGAACAGACGCAGGTCTGGCCGGCGTTCCGGTATTTGGAGGCCAGGGCGCCGGCGACCGCCGCGTCGAGATCGGCGTCGTCGAAGACGATGAAGGGGGCGTTGCCGCCGAGTTCCATCGACAGCCGCTTGACCGTGCCGGCGCATTGCCCGATCAGCAGCCGGCCGACCTCGGTGGAGCCGGTGAAGGTCAGCTTGCGCACCGCCGCGCTGGCGGTCAGCGCCGCGCCGATCTGCCGGGCCGACCCGGTCACCACCGAGAAGACGCCGGGCGGGATGCCGGCGCGCTCGGCCAGTGCCGCCAGCGCCAGCGCCGACAGCGGGGTCTGTTCGGCCGGCTTGACGATCATCGTGCAGCCGGCCGCCAGCGCCGGCGCCGCCTTGCGGGTGATCATCGCCGCCGGAAAATTCCACGGCGTGATGGCGGCGCAGACGCCCACCGGCTCCTTCACCACGACGATGCGGCGGTCGGGCAGGGGGGACGGGATGACGTCGCCGTAGAGGCGCTTCGCCTCCTCCGCGAACCATTCGACGTAGGAGGCGGCGTAATCGATCTCGCCGCGCGCCTCGGCCAGCGGCTTGCCCTGCTCCAGCGTCATCAGCAGGGCCAGATCCTCGCGGTTTTCCAGGATCAGCGCGAACCAGCGGCGCAGCAGGGCGGCGCGGCGGCCGGCGGTTTCCGCCCGCCAGCCGGGGAAGGCGGTCTCGGCGGCGGCGATGGCGCGCGCGGTCTCCCCGGCGCCGCAGCGGGGGACATGGGCGATGGTGGCGCCGGTCGCCGGGTTGGTGACGGGGCTGCGCCCGCCATCGTCGGCGTCGATCCAGGCGCCGGCCACGAAGCAGCGCTCGCGCAGCAGGGTGCTGTCGGTCAAATCGATCATCGATGGGTATCCTGCGGAGGGTATCCGGCGGGGTGGTCAGTAGCCGCCGGGCGCCGGAGCGGTCGTCGTTGGGCCGAGAGACGGTTGGCGGAAGCGGGCGGCAAGGTCGGCGGCGGCGCGGGCGAACAGGGTGGTGTCCACCCCGACCCCGACGAACAGGGCGCCGGCCGCCAGATAGGCGCGGGCCAGCGCCTCGTCGGTCGCCAGCACACCGGCGGCCTTGCCGGCCCGGCGGGTGCGGGCGATGCCGTCCTCGATGGCCGCGCGCACGGTCGGATGTGCGGGCTGGCCGCGCAGGCCCAGCGACGCCGACAGGTCGGCCGGGCCGAAGAAGACGCCGTCCACCCCCTCCACCGCCGCGATGGCGTCGAGATTTTCCAGACCGCGGGCGGACTCCACCTGCACCAGCAGGCAGATTTCGCCGTCGGCCTCGTCCAGATAGCCGCCGATGCGATTCCAGCGCGAGGCGCGGGCGAGCGCGCTGCCCACCCCGCGAATGCCGCCGGGCGGGTAGCGGGTGGCGGCGACCAGCGCCGCCGCCTGCTCCGCCGTCTCCACCATCGGCACCAGCAGGGTCTGGGCGCCGAGGTCGAGCATCCGCTTGATGATCGCCGCGTCGCCCACCACCGGGCGGACGATGGGATGGCTGGGATAGGCGGCGATGGCCTGAAGCTGGGCCAGGATGCCGCGCAGGTCGTTCGGGGCGTGCTCGCCGTCGATCAGCAGCCAGTCGAAGCCGGCCCCGGCCGCGATTTCCGCGCAGTAGGCGTCGGCCAGCCCGAGCCACAGGCCGAACTGCGGCTGGCCTGCCGCCAATGCCCGCTTGAAGGCGTTTTCCGGATTCCTCATCGAAGCCCTCCTTGAAACCTTATACGAAGCGCAGCGCGATGGAGCCGAAGGGGCCGTAATCGGCATGGACCGTGTCGCCGGCCTTGACCGGCACCGGGCGGGTGAAGGACCCGGCGAGCACGACCTGCCCCGGCTCCAGCGCCACGCCATGCGGCGCGAAGCGGCGGGCGAGCCAGCAGATGCCGTTGGCCGGGTGGTTCAGCACGCCGGCCGCGACGCCGGTCTCCTCGATCACGCCGTTGCGGTAGAGCAGGGCGGCGGCCCAGCGCAGGTCGGTGTCCAGCGGCCGCATCGGCCGGCCGCCCATGACGATGCCGGCGTTCGCCGCGTTGTCGGAGATGGTGTCCATCACCTTGCGCGGGCGCTTGCTGTCGGGATCGATGCGGTGGCAGCGGGCGTCGATGATTTCCAGCGCCGGCACGACATAGTCGGTGGCCGACAGCACGTCGAACAGGGTGACGTTCGGCCCCTCCAGCCGCGCTTTCAGGATGAAGGCCAGCTCGACCTCCACCATCGGGGCGATGAAGCGGTCGATGGCGATGTCGCCGCCGTCGGGGAACAGCATGTCGTCGAGCAGGGTGCCGTAATCCGGCTCGTCGATCTGCGAGGATTGCTGCATCGCCCGGCTGGTCAGGCCGATCTTGTGGCCGATGACCTTGCGCCCCCCGGCGATCTTCGCCTCCACCCAGCAGCGCTGGATGGCGTAGGCGTCCTCGATGGTGATGTCGGGGTGGTCCAGCGAGATCTGGCGGGTCTGGACGCGGGTGTTCTCCGCCTCGTGCAGGCGCGCGGCGGCGGCCCGGACGGCATCGGGACTGAGCATGGGGAAAGCCTCGTCTCAAGCGGCCTTGTAGCGGCCGTGGATGTTGTTGTGCTTCCAGGTGCCGGCCTCGCTGAACTCCTGGATGTCCAGCGACAGGGCCAGGAAGCGGCTGGCGAAGAGGTCGGCGAAATGGTCCCTGACCATGGCGAACAGCTCGTCGCCGGCCTTTTTCTTCTGCTCGGCGCTGCGGCCGCTGCCGATCCTCAGCGTCAGGTGGACGAAGGCGTCGTCGGCCGTGCCGTCCGCCACGCAGAAATCCTCCAGCCGGATGGCGCGGGAGCGGATGCCGCCGATGGGAAAGGCGCCGCCCTGGGCGATCAGCACGGCGTTGGCCTTGCGCAGCAGCGCCGGAATGTCGGCTTGTGCGCCGAGGTTGCCGGTGTATTCGACGGTCAGATGCGGCATGCTCCGTCCTCCCGCCTCAGACCGAGAAGACGGCGTTGATCTGGCCGGTGCCGGAGGAGGCGAAATAGGGCGTGACGATGTCCACGCTGCCCTCGTAACGGTCCCAGCCCAGCGCGCCGAACAGCATGGCGGTGTCGTGCATGTAGCCCTCGCCCCAGCATTTCTCGGCATACATCGGCAGCATGGCGGTGAAGGTCGCCCAGTCGCCGCGCTGCCACAGATCGACCACGCGCAGGTCGACCTGCTCCAGGAAGGGGTCCCACATCTTGTGCAGGTACTCCTCCGACACGCCGTTCTGGGCGAAGCGGTGGGACAGCGAGCCGCTGGCGAGGATGGCGACGGTGCCGTCATACTCCTCCTCGATGGCGCGGCGGACGGCGCGGCCCAGCGTGGCGCTGTCCTTCAGGTCGTGGACGGTGCAGAGCGAGGAGACCGACACCACCTTGAAGCGGCGATCCTCGTTCATGTAGCGCATCGGCACCAGCGTGCCGTATTCCAGTGTCAGCGAGGTTTCCGAATGCGCCCGGGTGTTCACCCCGGCCGCCGTCGCGGTGCGGGCGAGCAGATGGCCGAGCGCCGGGTTGCCGTCATAGGCGTAGGACAGGTTCTTGATGAAGTGCGGCAGCTCGTTGCTGGTGTAGACGCCTTCGAAATGGGCGGCGCAGTTGACGTGGTAGCCGGAATTGACCAGCCAGTGGGTGTCGAACACCACGATGGTGTCGACGCCGAGGTCGCGGCAGCGCCGGCCGATCTCCTTGTGGCCGGCGATGGCGGCGTCGCGGCATCCCTTGTGCGGGCCGTCCAGCTCCGACAGATACATGGACGGGACGTGGGTGATCTTGGCGGCGAGTGCGAGCTTGCCCATGCTTTCCTCCGGAATGCGGCCGGTTCGGTCCGGCTTGGCGATGGACCTCTGACGGGTGTCAGCGGTCGGCGACGATGTGGTTGACGAGGCTGCCGATGCCTTCGATTTCAGTCGTGACAGTGTCGCCCGGCTTGACATCCGCCAGCCCTTCCGGGGTTCCGGTCAGGATGACATCGCCCGGCGAGAGGGTCATGATCGACGACAGGTACGCGATCAGGTGCGGCACGTCGAAGATCATGTCGCGCGTGCTGCCGTCCTGCGTCACCCGGCCGTTGACCAGCGTGCGCAGCGAAAGGTTCATCGGATCGGGCACGTCCGCCGCGTCCACCAGCCAGGGGCCGAGCGGCGTGCAGCCGTCGCGGTTCTTCACCCGCAGGTTCGGACGGTAGTAGTTTTCCAGATAGTCGCGGATGGCGTAGTCGTTGGCGACGCTGTAGCCGGCCACCACCTCGTAGGCGCGGTCGCGCGGCACGTCGCGGGCGGTGCGGCCGATCACCACCGCCAGTTCGCATTCGTAATGCATGAAGGTGGCGTCGGCCGGGCGCCGGGTGCTGGCACGATGGCCGGTGATGGTGTTCGGCCCCTTCAGGAAGACCAGGGGCGTTTCCGGCGCCTTGAAGGCCAGTTCCTTCGCGTGGTCGGCATAGTTGAGGCCGAGCGCGAAGATGGTGCGCGGCTCCACCGGCGGCAGCCAGGTGACCGCCTCGGGGTCCACCAGCCGGCCGTTGGACAGCCGCAGCCGTCCCTCTTCCTCGACGGCCGCATGGACCGTGCCGTCCAGCAGGATGCGGGCGCGCTTCATGGCGTTTCTCCTTCCGCCGCGGCGTCTTCGATGACGATGTCCAGCGGGGCGAAGCCGTCGATCTCCAGCCGGACGCGGTCGTCGGCCCCGGCCTGGGGCCCGTCCAGCGCGATCCCCAGATGCAGGGTATCGCCGGCGCGCAGGGTCATGAAGCCGGTCACCTCGGCCAGCAGCCGGGCCGGCGGGCGGACCAGATCGGACAGGCTGCGCTCCGCCACCACGGTGCCGTTGACGAGCGTGCGCAGGGTCAGCGCCTCCACCCCCGCCACGTAGGGCAGTGTCCCGCCCATCGGGCAGGAGCCGTCGAAACAGCGTTCGCGCACCGGTGGCCGGTAGACCGACGGGTTGGGCAGGCTGACGTCCAGGATCGGGCGCAGCCCGGCGACCGCGTCCATCGCCGTGGCTTCGTCCAGGGCGGTGGCGTCGCGGCCGATGACGAGGCCCAGCGTCGCCGCCACCTCCACCCGCTCCGCCCCGCGCGGCAGCCGCACCGCGGCGCCGTTGCCGGCATGGGTGTTGTAGGGTTTGATGTAGAGGACCGGTGCCTTCGGCGGTGCGCTATAGGGCGGCTGCGACAGGGCTGGGCCGAGGCGGTCCAGGGTGCGGCGGTCGTTCAGGATCACCCCGTAGACCATTCCCTGGGTCATTCCCTGAGGGGAAGTGGTGTGCATGGTGTCAGCCTCCGAAGGCATGGACGAGCCATAGGCAGATGCCCGGCACGAAGACGATCAGCAGGATGCGCAGCAGGTCGGATGCCAGGAAGGGCATGACGCCCCAGGCGGTTTCGCGCATCGGCACGCCGCGCGCCAGCCGGTTGATGACGTAGAGGTTCATGCCGACCGGCGGATGGACGAGGCCGATCTCCACCACCATCAAGGCCAGGATGCCGAACCAGACCGACTTGTCGGTGGCGTCCATGCCGAAGAAGTCGAGGCCCATCACCACCGGGTAGAAGATCGGGATGGTCAGCAGGATCATCGCCAGCGAATCCATCACGCATCCCAGCAGGATGTAGATGCCGATGATGCTGAACAGGACCAGCAGCGGCGGCATGCCGCTGTCGCGCACCCAGGCGGCCAGCTCCACCGGCATCTGCGACACCGCCAGCGCCGAGTTCAGCAGGTCGGCGCCGATCAGCACGACGAAGATCATGGCGGTCGCCTGGGCGGTGCCGTGGATGCTGGCGACCAGCTGGGGCCAGCGCATGCCGCCCGAGGCGAAGGCGATCAGGCCGCAGGCGGCGGCGCCGATGGAGGCGGCCTCCGTCGGGTTGGCCCAGCCGTCATAGATGCCGACGATCACCACCAGGAAGACCAGCAGCACCGGCAGCACGCCGATCTGGGCGCGCAGCCGCTCCGACCAGGGCAGCGGGGCGCTGGCCGGGCCGGCGGCCGGGTTGCGCCGCACGATCAGCGCGATCACCGCGAGATAGCCGAGCGCGGCGATGACGCCGGGAACCACCGCGGCGACGAACAGCTTGCCGATGGATTCCTGCGTCAGCACCGCATAGACGACCAGCGGCACCGAGGGCGGGATCAGGATGCCCAGCGTCCCGCTGGCCGCCAACGTTCCGGTCGCCAGCCGCCCGGAATAGCCGCGCGCCTGCAATTCCGGCAGCGCCACCTGCCCCATGGTGGCCGCGGTCGCCAGCGACGATCCGCAGATGGCGCCGAAGGCGGCGCAGGCGGCGGTGGAGGCCATCGCCAGACCGCCGCGCCAATGGCCGATCAGGGCGCCGGCGGCGCGGAACAGCGCCTTCGACAGCCCGCCATGGGTGGCGAACTGACCCATCAGCAGGAACAGCGGGATGACCGACAGGTCGTAGTTCGACAGCCGGGCGAAGGCGAGGTTGTTCAGGGTGAACAGCAGGGCCGCGGTCTGGCCGTCGTTGATGGTCAGGTAAATGGCGCCGCCGGCGATGAACATCGCCACGCCGATGTGGACGCGCAGCGCCAGCATGCCCATCAGCCCGGCGAAGCCGGCAAGTCCGATCGCGGTCCCGCTCATCGTGCCACCTCCGCCGTGCCGGCCGTCCGTCGTTCGTTGGATGTCAGGTCGCGCCAGCCGCGGTTCAGCGCGCACAGCGCCGTCAGGACGAGGCTGGGCAGCATGGCGAGCATCGGCATCCAGACCGGCAGCCCCAGAAGCGGCGTCACCTCTCCCGCCTCGCGGATGTCGATCACCTGGAGGCCGGTGCGCCAGACCAGCAGCAGGGCCAGCGCGCCGAGCAGCAGGTCGGCCACCGCGTCGAGCAGCCGGCGCATCCAGGCCGGGGCGGTTTCGGTGAAGAAATCGACGCGCAGATTCTCGCCCAGGATGGTGCAGAGCGGCAGGAAGGCGCAGGCGGCCACGGCGGTGCCGACCTGCATCAATTCCACGTCGCCGGTGACCGGCAGGTTGGCCAGCTTGCGCCCGAAGATGGACAGCAGCGACATGCCGATCAGCGCCATGAAGATGCCGCCGCCGGCCAGGGCAAAGCCCTTCGCCGCAAGCAGCAGGGCGCGGTCGACCCCGGCCGCCGGCCGGAAGTCCGGGCTTCCGATGGGTTCATGCATGATGACGGTCTCCGCGAAGGGGTCAGCGCGCGGCGAGCGCGCGGGCGTCGGCCGCCAGGGTGGCGCCGTCGATGCCGCGCTTGGCGATGTCCTGCCGCCATTCGGCTTCCACCGGCGCCGCGGCGGCGCGCATCGCCTCGTAATCCGCGGGATCCTGGTTCTGGATGGTGCCGCCTTCCCTGGCGACCAGGGCGCGGGTGTCGGCGGTCACGCGGTCCCAGACCTGGCCGAAGCTCTCGACCAGCGCCGGGCCGCTGTTGCGGTCGATCACCGCCTTCAGGTCGGCCGGCAGCGACTGGTAGCGTTCCTTGTTCATCAGCAGCGTCAGGACCGTGGTGGAGTAGTAGGGCCGGCCGGACGGCGGCTGGGTGTGGAGCCTGGTCACTTCCTGGAGCTTGGTCGGCGTCACCACCTCCCACGCGCCCATGGCGCCGTCGACGATCCCCTTGGAGATCGCTTCGGTCACCTGGGCGGGCGGCATGTTGACGGGCGTGGCGCCCAGCGCGGTCAGCAGCTTGGAGACCATGCGGGTGGAGGCGCGCAGCTTCTGCCCCTTCAGGCTGTCCACCGCGGCGATCGGCTTGCCGGCGGTGTGGAAGGCGACGCCGCCGTCGACATGGACCGCCAGCACCTTGTAGGCGGCGAACTCCTCCACCGCGTGGCGCTGGTAGAAGTCCCAGGCCGCCCGGCTGCCCGACAGGCCGTCGCGCACGACGAAGGGCAGCTCCATCGTCTCGATGATCGGGAAGCGCCCGGCCGAATAGCCGGGGGCGGTCCAGACGATGTCGGCGACCCCGTTCTTCGCCAGATCGACCAGCTGCGCCGGCGTGCCGCCGAGCTGCATCGCCGGATAGAACTGGCAGGTGATGCGTCCGCCCGACTGCTCGCCCAGGGCCTTGCACCAGGGTTCCATCACCTGCTTCTGCGCCGGCGCGCCCGGCGGCAGGAAATGCGTGATCTTCAGCGAGACGCCGTCTGCGGCTGTGGCGGGGCTGGAGACGGCAAGCGGCAGCAGCGTGGCCAGGGCGAGCGCCGCCGGCCGGATCGTTTTCAGCATGGGGTTTCCTCCACCGATGCGCGGGGGACTGGGCGGACCGAAGGGTCCGCCCGTCCTCTTGTCGGCGCGTTGCTCATTGATGGTGCGTGATGCTGTTAACGAGTTAAACATTAACATGTTAAACAGTCAAGCGCGATGTGTGTGCCGTGGCGCGCGCCGCCCCCGGAAGGTCAGTCCATCGCCGGGCAGAGGCCGCGGGTGCCCGCCATCAGCCGCGTCAGGCCGAGCAGGGCGTCGAGGTTGGGGCTCGCCTGTCCCAGCCGCCCGGCGATCTCCTTCACCGCTCCCAGCAGCGCGTCGATCTCCAGCGGCTTGCCGGCTTCGGCATCCTGGAGCATCGACGTCTTGAAGGCGCCGAGCCGCCGCGTCACCGCGTTGCGGTCCGCGCCGCTTTGGTCGATCGGGCAACCGATGAGGCGCCCCAGTTCGGCCGCCTCCGCCATCACCGACAGGCAGAAGCCGCTGACCAGCGGATCGTCGAGAATCCGGTCGCAGGTGGCGCCGGTCAGCGCCGACACCGGATTCATCGTCATGTTGCCCCACAGCTTGTACCAGATGTCGGTCTGGATCCGCGGGGAGGACTGGACCTCGAACCCCGCCGTGGTCAGGCAGTCCGCCAGCCTGCCGAGGCGGGCCGACAGGCTGCCGTCCGGTTCGCCCACGATCAGCCGGTTGCCGAAGCCGTGGCGCACCAGACCCGGCTCGGCAACCGAGCAGGTGGCATGGACGACGCAGCCGATGACCGCATCATCCGGGATGGCGGCGGCGATCCGCCGGCCGGGATCGACGCTGTCGAGCGGCATCCCGGCGAGCGGCCCGCCGAAGCGGTGGAAGAACCACCAGGGCACGCCGTTCATCGCCGGCAGGACCATGGTCTCCGTCCCGATCAGAGGCGTCAGCGACGGGGCGAGGCCGGGCAGCGACTGCCCCTTCACGGCGATGACGACGAGATCCTGCGGCCCCAGCGCCGTCAGGTCATCGGTCACCCGGACGGCCCCCGTGACCTGCCCGTCCGCGGTGGCGAGCCGCCAGGGGCCGGCGCGCAGGGCGTCGGCGGTGGCGCCGCGCGCCAGGACCGACACGTCACAGCCGGCCTGGGCCAGACGGATGCCGACGAGGCCGCCGATGGCGCCGGCCCCGATGATGCAGGTCTTCATCGACGTCCCGTCTCCGTTGCTTGGGTGATCCTGAGGGTGCCTATGCGCGCCGCCGCAGCGTTTCCGACGGCGTCTCGCCGTAGCGGCGGCGGTAGTCGCCGGCGAAGCGTCCGAAATTGCCGAAGCCCCAGCGCAGGGCGATGTCCGCCACGCCCCCGGTTCGCGTGCTTCCGGTTTCCGGGCCTTGCAGCAGATCGTCCCGCGCGGCGGCCATGCGGATGTCCCGCAACTGCTGCATGGGGGACTGGTCGCGGAAACTGCGGAAGCCGGCGGTCAGGGTCCGGATGCTGACGCCGGCCGCCTCCGCGATCTCCGCCAGGGTCAGCGACTCCCCGGCGTTGGCGCGCATGAACTCCTCGGCCGCCCGGACATGGCGCGGGGCGGCGGCGGCGGGCGTGCCCGCCATCTGCTCCGTCCCGTTGTGCTCATGCCCGGTCAGCAGCATCAGCATCGCGGTCTCCTCCAGCTGTCTCCGGAGAAAGTCGGGCAGGGCCGGGTGGCCGGCCGCATCCGGCCCGGTGGACGACGGCCCGCCGGATGGTGCGGTGCAGGACAGCACCATCCGCACCACCGACCGCCAGCGGGCCTGCATGGCGGTTCCCGGCCGGATGCAAGGCGCGAATTCCAGCGGCCGGGCGGGGGCCTTGCCGACCAACCGCTCGTACAGGCTGTCCAGCGCCGCGGTGCCGAGGCGGAGATGCAGCCGTTCGCTGTCGGCGCTGAAGCGCTTCCTCACTGGCGATCTGGCGGAATCGACGACCATCAATCCCGGTCCGCCGCTGAAGCTCTGCGCCTGCGTGTCGATCTCGGACCAGCCGCTGACCTGCGTCGTCACCAGGATGAAGCGGCCGGTCGGCACCTGCGACAGCTCCACCCCGGTGTTGAAGCGCAGCAGGGCCATGCTTCCCGACCAGCCGACCCGCAGCCGCATGCGGAAATCGCGCGGCGGCCCGATCACCCGCATCCGGTGCGGGGTGTAGTTGCGGAACAGGCGCTCCGAGGCGCAGTCGGGATCGCTGGTGATCCAGTCGCCCGCCTGTTCGCCGGCTTGGGAGGCCAGGGCCTGTTCCGCCTCCAGCCCCAGCAGCCGAGCTTCGGTGGCCGATCGGCTCGTCTCGTCCCGACCGCATCCGTCCCCACCGCTTCCAATCATTGTTCGCGAATCCCCTTGTGGAGCACGCGAACAATGAAGCGATTAACATGTTAATTAGTCAAGGCCCTCGGGGCGGGCCTTGGACTTTGTCCGTCACGACCGGTAGGTCGGGTCGATGCGGTCGATGATGCGGGTGAGTGCCGCGAAGGCGTCTTCGCCGGCCCCGTATTTCGGATTGAAATTCAGGCTGTCGGCAACGCATTTCTCCAGCACCGCCACCGGGATCGGCCGCGCCCGGCCCATCGAATGGGTGGCCATCTGGATCTCGCAGGCGCGGTTGACCAGCCACATCAGCGAGAAGGCCTGCGCCAGCGTGGCGCCGACCACCACCGGGCCATGGTTGCGCAGCAGCAGGACCGGCTTGTCGCCGGCGCTGGCCAGGATGCGTCGCCCTTCGTCGAGATGGACGGTGATCCCCTCGAAATCATGGTACGCGATCTTGCCGTAGAGCTGGGCGGCGTAGAAGTTGGTGAAGGCCAGCCCGTCCTCCAGGCAGCAGACCGCCTGCGTCTGGGTGGTGTGGACATGCATCACGCAATGGGCATCCGGCAGGGTTGCATGGATGGCGCCATGGAAGGTGAAGCCGGCCGGATTGATCGGCCAGTCCGAATGGCCGACGATATTTCCCTTCACATCGACCTTCACGAGGTTGGAGGCGCGGACCTCCGAATAATGCAGGCCGAACGGGTTGATGAGGAAGTGGCCGGGTTCGTCCGGGACCCGGAGCGAGATGTGGTTGTAGATCAGCTCCGACCAGCCGAGATGGTCGAAGATGCGGTAGGCCGCGGCCAGCTTGACGCGGGCCTGCCATTCGGCCGGGCTGAAACGGGCGGGCTGTTCGAAATAGCGGGGGGCCGTGCTCATGTCTGGTCTCGTTGTTCCTGGTTGGTGGGACGCCGAAATCGGCGGGGCCGTCAGCGGGGCCGCGGGGCCAGCTGACGGGCCACGGCGGCGAGGGAGGCCGCGTCGATGCCCTTGGCCGACGCCTGGGCAATCCATTCGGCGGTGACCGGCTCCAGCTTCTTGAGCACCTCGTCATAGGCGCTGCCCGACAGCACGGTGACCGACTGCCCCTGTGCCTTCACCCTGTCGCGCGTCGCGGTGATGGTGGCGTCCCAGGCCCGTCCGAAGCGCTCGACGAGGACCATGCCGCTGTTCTTCTCAAGGATCGCCTTCAGGTCCGCGGGCATGGCGTCGAAGCTTTTCCTGTTCATCAGCAGGGCCAGGACGGTGGCGCCCAGGACGGGCTCGTCGGGTGAGGTTTCCAGATGGAAGCGGGTAACCTCGTCCAGCTTGGTCGGGCCGATGACCTCCCAGACCGCGGACGCACCGTCGACCACGCCCTTGGAGATCGCCTCGGTCATCTGGGCTGGCGGCATCGCCACGGGGGTGGCGCCAAGCTCCGTCAGGGTGCGGGCGATGGTGCGATTCGGCGCGCGCAGCTTCAACCCGGCGAAATCGGCCGCCTTGGCGATCGGCTTGTTCGCGGCATGGACGGTCATGCCGCCGTCGCCATGCAGGGCGAGCAGCTTGTAGGCGGCGTATTCGTCCTGGAGATGCGCCTGGTAGAAGGTCCAGATCGCCCGCCCGCCTGCGACGCCGCCGACCGGCAGCATGCCCGGAAGCTCCAGCACCTCGGTCTTGGGGAAGCGGCCGGTGGAATAGCCGGGGGCTGTCCACACGATGTCGGCCACGCCGTTGCGCGCCAGATCGACCAGCTGGGCCGCGGTGCCTCCCAGTTGCAGTGCGGGATAGAACTGGCAGCGGATGCGGCCGCCGGACTCCCGGCCGAGATCGTCGCACCACGGCTCCAGAACCTGCCTTTGCACCTGCGCCACGCCGGGCAGGAAATGCGCGATCTTCAGCGTCACGGTTTCGGCCGCATGGGTGCCGGCCGACGCCATCACTCCTGTTGCAAGCACGATTGCGGACGTGAGCGTGCGCGGACTGCTCATCCCGAGACCTCCCGTTGATTTGGCTTTTCTGTCCGCCGGTGGTGTTCGCGACGGTGTTCGCCAAGGGTAGGCAGGGCTGGCGTCCTGCTCTATCCGCGTCGGGCAGGCGCTGTCCGGAACAGGCGGAAATTTTGCAATAGAACCCAACAAACGGCCTTATGGCTGGTCGGATGACGGTGTTCCACCAGCCGTCGCCGACCGAGCTGAGCGTGGCGCCGGCCGGATCGTCGCCATAGGTGATCCTCCGGATTCCCCCGACCACCCCGGAGACGCCGTAAAGCTCCGGCCGGAGGCGGCCGGCCACGGGCAGCGCCCACACCGTCGCATCCCAGCCGCGGAAGCTGCTCCATTCCTGCATTTCGGCGGTGGTCAGGCCGATCGCCCCGCTGTCCCTGACCTGGAACTTGCCGCCGTTGACGGCGCCGTCCCGCGCCAGCACCTCGTAGCCGGTGGCCAGCGCCGCCGTGCCCTTGGGCGCCGTGATGCTGCCGCTGTTCCCGACCGCCCGCGCGATCAGCGCCACGTCGCCGCCCTGCGAGCCGATCGACCCGGCGTTGGTCACCGTCGCCTTGGAATTGCCCGAGAAGGTCTTGTCGCCGCCGCGCAGGAACTCGGCGTCGCGGACATCCAGGGTGGAGGCCCGAACGATCCGC
The DNA here is from genome assembly GCF_017876095.1 of Azospirillum agricola. Lineage (GTDB taxonomy): Bacteria > Pseudomonadota > Alphaproteobacteria > Azospirillales > Azospirillaceae > Azospirillum > Azospirillum agricola. The sequence goes on along the minus strand of NZ_JAGINM010000026.1, from coordinate 71,471 downwards.
CGGCAACTCCGCCTCACATGTTCGTGGGATGCCGCGGCGAACCCGTTGCCGGTAGACTCCCCATGAGGGCACTGTCCGCGCCCTTGACCTGTGTTTGGGTATTGTCACGGTTTCGCGAACCTTTCTATCCTGCGCTCGCAGACCAAGACGCGATCCCCCTCGGACGAAAGGCGTTCCCCTGTGGTGACCAGTGAGTTGCACGCAACCCCGTCGCCGGACCACCGCATCCGCGTCCTGCTGGTGGAGGATGACCGTCCGATCCGCGAGCGCATGACCGCGATCCTGCGCGCCGCCGACCGTGTCGATCTGGTGGCCGCCGCGGCCACGCTGGCGGAGGCCCGCGCGCTCTGCGCCGCCCATGTGCCGGCGGTCCTGGTCACCGACCTGAAGCTGCCCGACGGCAACGGACTCGACCTGATTCACGAAACCCGGCGGCTCTACCCGGCCATGGAGATCATGGTGGTCTCGGTCCTGGGGGATGAGCGCAGCGTGCTGACCGCCATCGAGGCGGGAGCGGCCGGCTATATCCTGAAGGATTCGACGGCGATCGATCTGGTCGGCTCCGTGCTCGACCTGGTGGCCGGGCGCTCGCCGATCTCGACGTCCATCGCCCGCACCATTGTCCGCCGCGTCCAGAGCAGGCCGGACTCTCCGTCGGCCGCGCCGCCGGCCGAGCCGGTGCCGTCGCTCACCGAGCGGGAGACCGACATTCTGTGGGGGGTCGCCAAGGGACTGACCTATGGCGACATCGCGGAGCGGCTGGGCATCTCCCGCAACACGGTGATGACCCACATCAAGAACATCTACCGCAAGCTGGAGGTGAACTCCCGCGGCGAGGCGGTGTTCGCCGCGATCAATCACAACATCATCAACCTGAAGGGCTGAGGGTCCGCCATGCCGTCGACGGACGCCGTTCCGGGTATGAGCGGTGGTGTGGCGCCCGCCCCGCTGTCCCGGCCGGCCTGGGCATGGCGGTCCGCCCTGTGTCTGGCGATCCTGATTCCCGCCCTCACCGCGCTCGGATTCATCATCAATCCCACCCTATCCGATGATGCGGCCGCCCTGTTCATCGGCGAGGCGTTGCTGGCGGTGCCCGGCGATCAAGCCGCCGACCCGGCGGCCTGGACGCCGGTGCCTCTGCCGTACCGCTGCCCGACCACAGGGACCGCCGAGGGGTGCATGGCCAACTTTCGTATCGGATACTGGTACGATCCGACCGCCCGGCCCGCGGATGCGGGCGGCGTGTCGTTCTATGCGCCCTCTTTCCAGGGTGTGCTCGCCGTTTCCCTGAACGGCGTCTTCCTCGCCACGAGCGCGTGGGGACGGGCGGAAGCCGATGTTTCCGGCAACATCCCGTTCCTGGTGCCGGCACCGCTTCTGCGCCCCGGCATGAACGAGTTCGAGATCGTTTTGTCCAAGCGCGGCGTCATCAGCGCCTTCCTCGATCGCGTCGCCATCGGGCCCGACGCCCTGCTGCGCCCGGACCATAACTGGCGACGGTTCCTGTACTCGACCCTGCAACGGATGATCGACGGCTGGCACATCACCATGGGCCTGGCGCTTTTCATCATCTGGCTCGCCTGCCGGCGCGAACGGATCTTCCTGGTGACCAGCAGCGTTATCCTGTCTCACGCCGCCGTGTCGCTGCCGGCGATCCTGGGCGATGGGGTGCTGAGCGAAACCTCCCTCCAACTCATCAACCACACCCGGTTTCTGACCACCAGCCTCGTCCTGCCCATGGCGCTGCTGTTCGTCCACCGCCCGCTCCCGGTCCCTCTGGGCGTCTTCCTGCTGCCGCCGTCCATTGCTGTCGTCAGCTTCCTCACTCTTCCGGTCGATCTGCACCGCTGGTTGCTCACGACCGTCTACTTTCCGATCATGTCCGTCGCCGCTCTTTGGGTGCTGTCGGTGGTGGTGCGCGTGGCTTTCCGTGAGCGCGACATCGCGGCCACGGCGCTGGCCGGCGCCTTCCTGTTCAATCTGGTCATCGCGGTGCATGACATTCTGCTCATCCGCGACGCCCTGGGGGAAAGCCGGGTGCTGCTCGGCCGCTTTGCCTGGCCCGTCATCATGGCGGTCGTCTCCGCGGTGCTGATCTGGCGCTTCGCACAGACCATGAACGTGCTGGATCAGTTCAGCCAACGCTTGAGGAACGAGGTGGCGGCGGCCGAAGACGCCCTGCGCCGCAGCTTCGCCCGCGAGCAGCAGCAGGCCGAGGCCGCCGTGCTGGAGGCCGAGCGGGTGCGCCTGATGAGTGACCTGCACGACGGCATCGCCGGTCAGCTCGTCTCGATCCTGGCGCTGTGCGAGTTGCGGGGGGAGGCCTCGGGCGAGGTCGCCGTCTCGGTTGGCGGCGCGCTGGCCGACCTCCGGCTGGTGGTGGCATCGCTGGAGAGCTCGGGCGATGATCTTGGCGTGATGCTCGCCCTGTTCCGCGAACGCATCGAGCCGCAGCTCATGGCCCAGGGCGTGACGCTGGTGTGGCGTGCTTCCGCCCTGCCGGAGGTGAAGGGGCTGCACCCCGGCGCCACCCTCAACATCTTCCGCATCATGCAGGAAGCTTCGGTCAACGCCGCCCGCCACAGCGGCTCGTCCACGCTGACCATCGAGGCCGGGCCGTCTCCGCGACCGGGCCATGGCGTGCGCTTGTGCCTGCGCGACCAGGGACACGGCGGGGTGGCCAGCCGGCCGGGCAGCTACGGCCTGGGAAACATGCGCCGACGGGCGGATGCCCTGGACGGGATGCTCGACATCCAGTCCGGCCCTGACGGGACCGCCGTAACTTTGGACTTGCCGGCCGAGATACGCGGACCGGCACCGGCGTGACCCATCTCGCGCCCCTCGGATGGCAACACATCAATCTGACCGGCGACGGTCCCTGGAGCGCGGACCGGGTGCCGGACACGTCAGGATACCGCTCGCTGCGCGCTCCCATCGAACTCCTGGCCGCCTGAGGTTCCCGTTCTGTCCGATTGGCGTGTATTTTCGCCCTTCGCCCGTCCTATGGCGTCACCCCAAGAGGGGAAGGCCCGCCACAGCTTGAACGGCACGATGGTCCGGTTGATCTGAGTTCCAGCGTGAGCGGACAGAGGGCATTCCGATGACGGAGCCATCACATTATGTTGAAATATTCATGTCGGACGCGCGGCTGCCATCTCCGCGAGGTCAAACGGCGGGGCGTCACCAGCCTGATGGGATGCCATCGCCCGCCGAAGCGCGGCCAGGACACGCGGGTCTTCCGACTGGGTGACGTTGAAGCGCAGGAAGGCCGCGGCGTTCTGCGAGACGCTGAACACGTTGCCCGGCGCCAGCACGATGTTCTCCTCCATCGCCTTGCGGGCAAGCGTGGCGGAATCCTGCCCGTCGGGCAGGCGGCACCAAAGATAGAAGCCGCCGCGCGGCATGAGCCAGGGCCGGATTCCGAGCCCATCCAGCCGCGCCGCCGTTTCACGGCTGGCCCGCGCGAGGCGCCGGCGCAGCTCGGCCATATGCTTGCGGTAGCCGCCCTCGGCAAGAATGCCGGCGATCAGCTCGGCCGCGGCCGGGCTCGCTCCGGCGAAGCGGGTCGCGACCTGGAGGTCGACCAGACCTTCGATCCAATCCGCTCTCGCGGCGATGTAGCCGCAGCGGATCGAGGCGGACAAAGTCTTGGAGAAGCTGCCGACCCGGATGACGCGGTCGAACCCGTCGAGCACGGCGAACCGTGGCGACGGGTCGGGCTCGAAATCGGCGAAGATGTCGTCCTCGACGATCGTCAGGCCGTGGGCCGAGGCGACGCTCAGGATCCGGTGGGCGGTCCGCGGCGAGAGGCTGGCGCCGGTCGGGTTGTGGAGCGCCGAGTTGGTGATGTAGAGCCGCGGCCGTTCCCCGACGAGCGCCGCCTCGAACGCGGCTGCGTCCGGGCCCGAGGGGGTGTAGGGGACGCCGACGATGCGGGCCTGGTGTGCCCGGAGCAGCGCCTGGAAATTGAAATAGCAGGGATCGTCGATCAGCACCGTGTCGCCGGGCCGCAGCAGGAAACGGCAGATCAGGTCGACCGCCTGCGTCCCCGAACCGGTCAGCAGGATTTGGTCCGGCGAGGCGTCGATACCCTCCTCGGCGAAGCGCCCGAGCAGCAGCCGGCGCAGCCGCGGCGAGCCGCGCGTGCCGCCATAGTCGGTGAGCGGCGCGTCCTCGTCGCGCGCAAGCGTCCGGAGGCCGCGGCGGAGGGCGGCGGTCGGCATCCAGTCCGCCGGCAACCAGCCGCAGCCGGGTTTCAGGGCGGCGGGATCGGCATCGAGCGACTGGCGCGAAACCCAGAAGGGATCGACGGCCCGGTCACGCCGGGGACCCGTCTCCGCCAGCGCCGGCGTTGGAGGGACGGTGCCGGCGACATAGAAGCCGGACCCGCGCCGGGCCTGGATCACACCCTCGGCGGCCAGACGGTCGTAGGCTTCGACGACCGTGGAGGGCGACACACCCAAGGTCGCGGCGAAGCGTCGGATCGAGGGCAGGCGGTCGCCGGCCGCCAGCGCGCGGCTCGACAGCTTCAGCCGGATGGCCGTCATCACCGCGCCGGTGCGCGTCGCGTCTTCGCGCTTCATATCTTCTCCAAAAACCGTGCGGCCGGGAATTGTGTGTGTCTGTAAAGGCATACAGTTTCGTCGGATCGTATGGCACTGTCCCTGTCCATTCCAGCATCGAGTTCCTACGATCACCGCTTCGGAGAGCGGAGGATCAGGGGCTTGCGCAGGGATCGGACAATGGACGGGTGGGGCAGCGGTCTCCTGGGCGTCGTCATCTTCAGCGGCTCGCTGCCGGCCACGCGGATCGCCGTCGGCGATTTCCCGCCCCTGTTCCTGACCTCGGCCCGCGCGCTGATCGCGGCGCTTCTTGGAGCGGCCTTTCTTCTGGCGCTTCGTCAGGCCAGGCCGGCGCGAGGCGATCTTCGTCCGCTCGCCGTGGTCGCCCTCGGCGTCGTGGTCGGTTTCCCATTGCTGACGGCGCTGGCGCTCCAGCGGATCACCGCGGCCCACTCCGTCGTCTTTATCGGCCTTCTGCCGCTCGCGACCGCTCTTTTCGGTGTCCTGCGCGGTGGGGAGAGGCCGAAACCGGTGTTCTGGCTGTTTTCGGGCATCGGCGGCGCGACGGTCGCTGGTTTCGCCGCCCTCAACGGCGGTGGCGGGGCGCTCGTCGGGGATGCGCTGATGGTGGCCGCCATCCTGCTGTGCGGCCTCGGCTACGCCGAGGGGGCGGCGCTCGCGCGCAGGCTCGGCGGCTGGCAGGTCATCTCCTGGGCCCTGCTGCTGGCGCTGCCGGCGATGGCGGCCGTGGCGTTGGCGACGGCGCCGGATTCCTGGTCCGGGATCGGCGGTCCGGCCTGGCTCGGCCTCGGCTACGTGTCGGTCTTCAGCATGCTGGTCGGCTTCGTCTTCTGGTATCGCGGGCTTGCGCTGGGCGGGATCGCCGGGGTCGGGCAACTTCAGTTGCTCCAGCCCTTCTTCGGCCTGGGCTTGGCGGGGCTGCTGCTTCGCGAGCCGGTCGCCTGGACGATGATAGCGGCGGCCGGGCTGGTGGTGCTCTGCGTCGCCGGGGCCAAGCGCTTCGCCTGAACGGCTAGGCCGGCAGCCCGTCCTCGAAGGCGGGAAGCCGCCACGCGCCGCCCAGTTCGGCGTTGCGCAGCAACAGCACCAGCTCCTCGCGCGACCGCGTCACGGCCGTGTAGAGCCAGCGCCATCGGTGTTCCCGGAACGCGGCCGAATCGTCGATCACGGTGACCGATGGGAACTCCGACCCCTGGGAAGCGTGGCAGGTGATCAGCCAGGCCCAGTCGTAAAGCTGGATGTCCTTGCCCACGCGCGGCTGGACCATTCCCTCGGTGTAGTGCGCCTGGAACATCCAGGGATGCACGATCAGCTTGCCGCGCGACCGGACCTCATCCTCCATCTGCACGCCCAGCGACCACAGCCCGGCGTCCCGGCCGCTGGCCTCGGTGGCCGCCCGCGTCAGGGAGCCGATCATCCCGTTGAACAGCTCCTCCTCCTTCTGGTTGCGTCGGCAGATGACGCGCTCGCCCGCCTGCGGCATCACCGACTCATGGCCAAGAAGGGAGCGCATCCTCCTGGTGTAGGTGGTGCGGACACGGTGGGTGCCGCAGATGGCCTGCGACGAGGGCCGCATCACCAGCCCCTGGGTGCCGCGCTCCAGGGGCAGGACATGGACCTTGCCGACCGAGCCGAACCGTCGGGGAAGTTGCTGTCGGCGCAGCAGATGGGCGAGCCGGATCACCGGGCTTTCCTGGGCGGTGCGGTGCGGCTCGGTCAGGCGGAAATCGGGTTCCCCGCTGGTGAACAGTCCTTGCCCGGACACCGGCGGGAGCTGGTAGTCGTCGGCGATCACCAGGATCTTCTTCCCGGTCCGCAGCAGGTCGCGCGCCACGTCGTCGCCGACCATCGAGCCCTCGTCGCAGACGATGAGGTCGGCCTCGGCCATCGGTCCATCGGAGCGGCGGGCGAAGAACAGCTCGCCGGTGTCGCCGTCCTTGCGCGGGGCGTAGAGCAGCGAATGCAGCGTCGCGGCCCCCTCGATACCCTTCTGGCGCAGCACCTGCGCCGCTTTTCCGGTCGGTGCACCGACCACATAGTCCCTCAGCCCGCGACGATCCTGGAGATGTTCGAGCACGAAGGCGGTGGTCCTGCTCTTTCCCGTTCCGGCCTCGCCCGCCAACCAGAAGACCTGCGCGGCCTGATCGTCCATGTACCAGGCGTCGATCGCCTGGATGGCGCGGTGCTGCTCGTCGGTCGGCGTGTCGGAGGGCGAAGGCATGGGCTCGCTTGGATGATGGTCGTGATCGGGCGCACGGTTGCGCAACGCGTGGCGCCAGGGCTGCCCGGCCGAAGCCGGACGGGGCCATGCCGGACACATGTTCTCCTATCGTTCCGCCGTGCGGTCCGTCAACCGGGAATGTTCGGTCAACCGGGAATGCTCGGCGCGTAGCGCGCAGGGAATGGAAATGGTTCCGACACGGGGCGGGGAGAACCGCTCACGCCGCGAGGGCGCCGGACGGGATCAATCTTCCGGTCCGGGGCTGCGATCGGTCGCCGACGGGGTGGGACGGGACACGACATAGACGCCCACCGCCACCAGGACCAGACCGACGCCGCCGAGCACCGCGAAGCCGGGTGACGACAGGGCCAGGATTCCGAAACCGGACGCCATTCCGGCAATGGCCATGAGCTTGGCCTTGAACGGAATCGCACCCCGGTCCTGCCAGTCGCGGACGGCTCGTCCGAACCGGGGATCGTTGCGCATGCGGTCACGCAACTCCGGATTTCCGCGGGCGTAGGCCCAGGCCGCCACGAGAAGGAACGGCACGGTGGGCAACAGCGGCAGAAACGCACCGGCCGTGGCCAGGCCGACCGCTCCGTGGCCGACCAGCAGCCATGCCAGCCGCCGCTTGCGTCCCACATCTTTTCTTCCGTCTGCCACCCGGCTCCCCGCCCGCTGTCGACGTCCTCCGGAGTCCTAGCACGCCTTTCCATCACGGTCCCAGTGCCTTGACAAGCCCGGCGCTGCCTGTCCGGGATGGCGGAGGCCGCAAGCCCTGCCGGGCGGAAAAAAGAAACGGGCGGCCAGAGAGCCGGCCGCCCGAGTGGAGGGAGAAAACGCGACAGGGAACCTGCCTCGTCCCTCATCCTCTCCCGAACCTCATCCCGAGTCTTGTCGGGTTCCGCCCTGTTCGGGACAACCCTGACCGGCGTCCAGGCGGCGTAGGGTGTGGCGTAGGTGGCAGCGCGGGCGGATTTCGCCCATCCGGCCGGCCCGCTCAATCGTAATGCTGGAAATTGCCTTGGCTGGTGCAGGCCTTCCAATAGGCGACGACCGAACAGGCATCCACGGGCAGGCGGAGCGTCTGGCGGACGTGGGAACGGATGCGCTGCGCGGCCCTGTGCTCGGTTCCGGTCCAGACCGCCGTCCCGCCGGGGTGGCCGCCAGAACCGCGTCGGCCAGGGGAGACGAGCCCGTCCGGGGGCCGCCATGCCCGTGGAACCATGTGATGGCGGCGGTCGCCGGCGAGGGCAGCTCCTGCCGCTCGGCATCGTCGGGCACCTCGATGAACACCTCCGCCGTGGGCCGTCGCTCGACAGCCGGCCGACGCGCTCGCGCCGGAGCCGGCGCCCGTGGCTGCTGATCGGCCTGTTCGCCCTGCTCGGCGCGCCGCCGCCGTGGCGCTGGCCCTGACCGTCGGCACCGGGCCGGAGGGCTGGACCGTCTCCACCGGCCCGCTTCTCGAACGGCTGCTCGGTTGGCGTGGCCCGCGCGTGGCGGTGGCGGCGGCGGCCGGCGCCATGCTGGCGGCGGCCGGGGTTCTGTTGCAGCGCGTTACCGCCAACCCGCTGGCCGGCCCGGAAATTCTCGGCGTCGGCACCGGGGCGGGTGTCGGGCTGACCGCCGCCCTGTTCCTTTTCGCGGCACCCGGCGTCGGCATCCAGGTCGCCGCCTCGGCGGCGGGGCAATGCTGGTGCTCGCCGCCATGCTGACCCTGTCGCTGCGCGCCGGCTTCGGGCCGGAGCGGCTGCTGCTGGCGGGCATTGCCATGAACGCCCTGTGCAGCGCCGTGCTGACCGCCGTCATCGCCACCGGCACCCCGCAGGCCTTCGCGCTGCTGCGCTGGCTGAGCGGTTCCACCAACGACGCCACCCCGGCCGACGGCTGGTTCTGCGCCGGGGCGGCGGTCCTGCTGCTCGCCGGCCTGCCCCTGGCGTCGAAATGGCTGGAGATCCTGCCGCTGGGTACGGTGACGGCGCGGTCGGTCGGGCTGCCGGTGCGGCGCTGCCGCATCCTGCTTGTGCTGCTTGCCGGCCTGCTGACGGCGGCGGCGGCGCTGTTCGTCGGGCCCTTGAGCTTCGTCGGACTGATCGCTCCGCACCTCGCCCGTCTGGTCGGCCTTGGCCGGCCGCTGGAGCAGGGGAGCGGCGCCGTCCTGATCGGCGCCAGCCTGATGGTGGTGTCGGACTGGCTGGCGCGGACCGTCGCGTTCCCGTATCAATTGCCGCTCGGGCTGTTCGCGGCGCTGCTCGCCGGCCCCTGTCTGATCTGGTTGCTTGGCCGCCCGGACGTGCGCGCCGGCTAGCCCATCTTTGTTCCCGTCCCGACGTTCCGGAATGAGAAGAGCCATGCTCCGCCGTTTCTTCGCCTACTACCGTCCCTACAAGGGCCTGCTGCTGCTCGACATCGGCTGCGCCATTCTGTCGGGCCTGCTTGAGCTGGGCTTCCCGATGGCCGTGCGGGCCTTCGTGGACAAGCTGCTGCCGACCCAGGACTGGGCGCTGATCGTCGCCGCCACGGCCGCCCTGCTGGCGGTCTACATGGCGAATGGCGGGCTGATGGCCATCGTGACCTATTGGGGCCACAAGCTCGGCGTCAACATCGAGACGGAGATGCGCCGGAAGAGCTTCGACCATCTCCAGAAGCTCTCCTTCAGCTTCTACGACAACAACAAGACCGGCCATCTCGTCGGCCGCGTCACCCGCGATCTCGACGAGATCGGCGAGGTCGCGCATCACGGGCCGGAAGACCTGCTGATCGCGATCATGACCTTCGTCGGCGCCTTTTCGCTGATGGCGGTGGTGCATCTGCCGCTGGCGCTGATCACCGCGGCCATCGTGCCGATGATCGCCTGGCTGACCAGCCGCTACGGCGGGCGGATGACGCGCAACTGGCAGTCGCTCTATTCCCGCGTCGGTGACTTCAACGTCCGCATCGAGGAGAATGTCGGTGGGATGCGCGTCGTCCAGGCCTTCACCAACGAGGAGCACGAGCGCAAGCTGTTCGCCGAGGACAACGACCGCTACCGCCAGACCAAGCTCGACGCCTACAAGATCATGGCCGCCTCGACGACGCTCAGCTACATGAGCATGCGGCTGATCCTGATCGTCGTCATGCTGACGGGCGCGCATTTCGTGCTGGTGGGCGAGATGACCCAGGGCGGCTTCTTCGCCTTCCTGCTGCTGGTCAACACCTTCTTCCGGCCGATCGAGAAGATCAACGCGGTCATCGAGACCTACCCGCGCGGGATCGCCGGCTTCCGCCGCTACACGGCGCTGCTCGACACCCAGCCGGACATCGAGGATGGGCCGGACGCCGTTCCGGCCCCGGCGCTGAAGGGCGACATCCGCTACAGCGGCGTGTCCTTCGGCTACGACGCGGCGCGCCCGGTCCTCAAGGACATCGACCTGACCATCAAGGCCGGCTCGACCGTCGCCTTCGTCGGCCCGTCGGGCGCCGGCAAGACGACGATCTGTTCGCTGCTGCCGCGCTTCTACGAGGTGACGGGCGGCAACATCACGGTCGACGGCATCGACATCCGCGCCATGACGCTGGCCTCGCTGCGCCGGCAGATCGGCATCGTCCAGCAGGACGTCTTCCTGTTCGGCGGCTCGATCCGCGAGAACATCGCCTATGGCCGGCTCGGCGCGTCGGACGCGGAGATCATGGAGGCGGCGCGGCGCGCCCATCTCGACGGGCTGATCGCCTCGCTGCCCGAAGGGCTCGACACCATCATCGGCGAGCGCGGCGTGAAGCTGTCCGGCGGGCAGAAACAGCGCCTGACCATCGCCCGGATGTTCCTGAAGAATCCGCCGATCCTGATCCTCGACGAGGCGACCTCGGCGCTCGACACCCAGACGGAGCGGGAAATCCAGAAGTCGCTGATGGAACTGGCGGAGGGGCGGACGACCCTGGTCATCGCCCACCGGCTGGCGACCATCCGCAACGCCGACGAGGTCTATGTCGTCGGCACCGAGGGCGGCCTCCAGCGGATCACCCACGAGGAACTCGCCAAGCGCGGCTGAGGCCCGGAGGCGGGTCGGTGGGAAACGGAAGGGGCTCGACGCGATGATCGCGCTGGCCGACCAGGGAACGGGCGTGCTATGCGTGACCCACGAGATGGGCTTCGCGCGAGGGCGCCGACCGGGTCGTGTTCATGGGCCGGGGACGGGGCGTCGAGGGCGACACGCCGGACCCGTCTTCGCCAATCCCGCACGCACGCGGGAGTTTCTGGAGCGGGTGATCCACAATCATGCCTGACGGGCCTTGTCGACCGGAATCGCCCCGGCCGGCCGAACCGGCGCGGATCGGTCGGAGGATGAGCCAGAAGATGGGGCGGGAAGGCGGCCTTCTGCTCCTTTCCTGCCTCCTGTTCTGTTGCAGTGACGTCTTCATCAAGCTGCTGACGCAGGAGATGCCGCTCGGCGAGTTCATGGTGCTGCGCGCCTTGACCTGCATCGTCTTCTTCCTGGCGGTCATGCCGCGGACGGAGCGGAGCGGCGTGCTGCGGCACGCCGGCAACCGGTTCGTCCTGATGCGCAGCCTGTTCGAGGCGGTGTCGGTGACTTGCTTCATCCTGGCGCTTCAGGCTCTGCCCACCGCCACCGTGTCCTCGATCTACATGACGGGGCCGGTCTTCACGGTCTGCGTCGCGGCGGCGCTCGGCATGACACGGCTCAGCTGGCGGCTGGTGATCAGCGTCGCCATCGCCTTCGCCGGCGTGCTGCTGGTGGCGCTGCCGCGCGAGGCCGGCCTGACCGAGGCCGTCGCACTCGCCTTCGTCTCGGCCCTCCTCGTCGCCGGTCGCGACCTCGTCACCCGTGGGATGCCCGCGGGCATTCCGTCGATGACCGTCGCCCTGGTGACCATGGTCGGCGTCGGGCTGGCCGGGGCGCTGCTTGGCCCGTGGGGGGCGCCGTGGATGGTCATCGGGCCGGGCGTGGCGGGGATGCTGATGCTCGGGGCGATGTTCACGGCCGGCGGCAATTATCTGATCATCGTGGCCTACCGGACCGGCGATCCGGGGCTCATGTCGGTGCTGCGCTATGCCTCGATCCCCATGGCGATGGTGGTGGGAGGGATCGTGTTCGGGCATGTCCCCTATCCGTTGCAGTTCCTGGGGGCAGGCATGGTGATCCTCGGGGGCTCGATCGCGATGGGGCGTGGGCGTTCCGGGAGCTGAGCCGGGGTACCGATCACGTTCCACTCGGAAGCGGGGGCGCGGGCGGAATTCCCTGACACAGCCGCGCTTCGAGATCCTGGAGCACCGGCGCCGAGCGAAGCTTTCCCATGAAAAATCCCGGCCGGAGGAACCGGCCGGGGCGCTGCGGGAGAGTTTGGGGAGAGGGTTTTTGGGAAAGGCTCAGCGCTGCTGGAGGAGGGCGCGCTGTCCGGCGAAATTGCCGATGCCGGCCGACAGGTTCTGGACGTTGCCGAGGTTGCCGCCGCCGGGCAGCGGGGAACGGCTGCCGAACTGCTGGACCAGGGCGCTCTGCGAGGCGCGGTTGCCGATGCCGGCCGCCGTGTTGCCGACGATGGCGGTGTTGGAGCCACCGCCGACCAGCGGAGCGCCGAGGATGCGGCCGGGGCCGCCCTGCATCACGGTGACGCCCTGGCGGGCGACGTTGCCGACACCCGCCGCCATGTTGCTGACGTCGGCGGTGTTGGCGGTGCCGAGGATGCTGCCGCCGGTCGCCTGCCGGGTCATCGCCGACTGAAGCGCCACGTTGCCGACGCCGGCCGCGGTGTTCGAGATCGAGCTGACGTTCTGGGCGAAGGCCGGGGCCGACAGCAGGGCAAGCGTGGCGAAGCCGGAGAGCAGGGCGGTGCGGATCATGGTGGCGTCTTCCTCTGGGGCTGGCCGGCTCGCGGCGGGGGATGCGGTCCGGCGGTTGGTCGATGACCGGACACTACCGCCGCGCCGGATCCACCGCTGTGAGCCGCGCCACAAGCCGGCGCAGAACGCTCAGCCGCGCCGTGCCGCCTCGATCGCGGCGACATCGATCCTCCTCATGCCCATCATGGCTTCGAACGCTCGCTTCGCTTCCCCGCCTCCGGCCGCCATCGCTTCCGTCAGCACGCGCGGTGTGATCTGCCAGGAAATGCCCCATCTGTCCTTGCACCAGCCGCAGGCGCTTTCCTGGCCGCCATTGCCGACGATGGCGTTCCAGTAGCGATCGGTCTCTTCCTGATCGTCGGTGGCGATCTGGAACGAGAAGGCTTCGTTGTGCTTGAACGTGGGGCCACCGTTGAGGCCGAGGCAGGCGACGCCGGCCACGGTGAACTCGACTGTCAGCACGTCGCCCGCCTTGCCGGAGGGGTAGTCGCCGGGGGCTCGGTGAACGGCACCCACCGTGCTGTCGGGAAAGGTTTCGGCGTAGAAGCGGGCCGCGGCCTCGGCGTTCTTGTCGTACCAAAGGCAGATCGTGTTCTTTGCCATGACGTGTCCTTTCGTTGAAGCCGGCATCCGGCCCTGTGTTCCACACGCTGCCTTCTGAGTTGGGGCGTCGGATGTGTTTCTCCACCCCCCCGGACTCCCTGCTCTGCCCAGAAGGGGAAGCGCGGACGCGGCCGGCGGCTAGCGCGTCGAGTTCGGCCGGCTGCCGCCGGCGGCCCAGCCAGCGCCAGCCGAACTCGGCCACCGGGCGGGCGGAGAAGCATTTTAAAAATAATTGGCGACACGAACATGTTCGCTTTCATGGCCCCGGCCATGCCCGCCGATCGGCTACCGATTGGGTCGGGCTTGAAGAGCAAAGCCGCAGGTTGAGCCCAGAAATTTGGCGATGGTTTAAAAAGCCCATTGTTCGGGCACTGACACAGCGCTATCATATTTCGGTTACTTTAATCTCATATCGATTAAAACGGTAAGCGAGGAGATCGAGTGTGGACTTGGTCGCTGAACTGGCGGGTTTGATCGGCGCCGACGCCGTTCTGACCGCGCCCACCGATCTGGAAGCCGTGACCGAGGATTGGCGCGGGCGCTACCGCGGCGCGGCGCTGTGTCTCGCGCGTCCGGCCAACACCGAGGAGGTGGCGGCGGTCGTCCGGGCTTGTGCCCGCCATGGGGTTCCGGTGCTGCCGCAGGGCGGCAACACCAGCCTGTGCGGCGGTGCCGTGCCCTCGGCCGAGGGACCGGCCCCGGTCATCCTGAGTTTGGCGCGACTGCGCAAGGTCCGCGCGATCGACCCGGTCAACAACACCATCGAGGTCGAGGCCGGCTGCGTGCTCGCCACGGTGCAGGAAGCCGCCGCCGCCGCCGGGCGCCTCTATCCGGTGAGTCTGGGCGCCGAGGGCTCCTGCCAGATCGGCGGGACGATCGCGACCAACGCCGGCGGCACCTCGGTCCTGCGCTACGGCAACACGCGCGACAACGTGCTGGGGCTGGAGGTCGTGCTGCCCGACGGCGCCGTCTGGTCGGGGCTGTACGGCCTGCGCAAGAACAACACGGGCTACGACCTGAAGCATCTCTTCATCGGTTCGGAAGGCACGCTCGGCGTCGTCACCGCGGCGGTGCTGAAGCTGCACCCGCTGCCAACCCGCCACGCCAACGCCTGGGTCGGGCTGTCCTCGCCCGAGGCGGCGCTGGAGCTGCTGACCATGGTGCAGGAAAGCTCCGGGGCCAGCCTGACCGCCTTCGAGCTGATCAACCAGCTCCAGCTCGATCTGGTGGTCGAGCATGTTCCCAATCGCCGCAGCCCGATCGGGGAACTGGCCGACTGGCACGTCCTGATCGAGCTGGCCGGCAACGGCGCGCCGGGCGTCCTCGACGCCGAGTTGCAGGCGATCCTGGAGCGCGCCTTCGAGAAGGGGCTGTTGGTCGACGCGGCGCTCGCCGCCAGCGAGGCCCAGCGCATCGCCATGTGGGACGTCCGCCACAGCGTGTCGGAGGCCAACAAGAAGGGCGGCGTCGGCCTGACCACCGACTGCGCCGTGCCGCTTTCCGCCGTGCCGGCCTTCATCGAGAGCGCGACGGCGGCGGTGCGCCGTCTGGTGCCGGGCCTGCCGATGGTCGTCGTCGCCCACATCGGCGACGGCAACGTCCATTTCATCCCCTTCTTCACCTTCGAGGCCTGGCGCAAGGTCACGGATACCGAGGCGCTGGCCGCCGCCATCCGCCACGCGGTGAACGACGAGGCCGCGCGCCTCAAGGGCACCTTCAGCGCCGAGCATGGCATCGGCCGCACCCTGGTGCCCGAGATGGCCCGCTACAAGCCGCCCGCCGAACTGACGCTGATGCGCGCGATCAAGCAGGCGATCGACCCGCAGAACCTGTTCAACCCCGGCCGGCTGCTGCCGCCGGCCTGACACCGCCGGATGGGGCCGTGCGAGCGGCCGCTCCGATGCCGTGTCTTTGTCCGCCGTCCGCTGAAATCAGACCCCACGCTGACTTTCCACGAGGAGTTCCGTCATGAGCATGAGCAAACCCGGCTGGTCCCGCCGTTCCCTTCTGAAAACCGGCGCCGCCGGCGCCGCGGCGCTGGCGATGCCGGCGATCTGGAGCCCGGCCCGTGCGCAGAACAAGCGGATCGTCGTCCGCGATGACGGCGGCATCTACACGCAGGCCTACAGCGCCATCTATTACAAGCCCTTCTTCGAGGCGACCGGCATCGAGGTGGTCGGCGTCCAGGCCAACGCCGAGCCGACCGCCCAGATCCGTTCGATGGTCGAGGCCAAGTCCTACACCTGGGACATGGCCAAGATCAGCCGCCCGGCGATCCTCATGCTGACCAGCGGCGACAAGCCGCTGCTGGAGAAGCACGGGCTGGAGAACGACCCGGTCGTCGCCAGCATTCCGAAGGAATACATGTCGGAATACGGCGTCGGCACGAACGTCTACACCACCGTTCTGGCCTACCGCACCGACGCTTTCAAGGGCCGCAAGGCGCCAGCCTCCTGGAAGGACTTCTTCGACGTCGCCAACTTCGCCGGCCGCCGCGCGCTGCGCAAGCACCCGTTCGACACCATCGAGCAGGCGCTGATGGGCGACGGCGTGCCGACCGGCGAAGTCTATCCCTGCAACCTCGACCGTGCCTTCGCCACCCTCGACCGTCTCAAGAAGGATGTCTCGGTCTTCTGGACCAGCGGTGCGCAGGTCGAGCAGATGCTGGGTTCGGGCGAGGTCGACATGATCCCGACCTGGGTTTCCCGCGCCCAGGCGGCGATCGCGGCCGGCGCCCCGGTCGGCATCGTCTGGGACCAGAACATCTGGGGTCTGGACAGCTGGTCGATTCTGGCCGGCACGCCGAACGCCGACGCCTGCCGCCAGTTCATCAAGTTCGCCTCCGACCCGAAGCGTCAGGCGGCCCTGGTGAAGTATTTCCCGGCCGGCGTCACCCAGCCTGAGGCCTTCAAGCACATCGACGCCAAGCTGGCCCCCGACTGCCCGACCTTCCCGGAGAACATCAAGCGCGGCCTGCCGATCGACGCCAAGTACTGGCTCGACAACCAGCAGGCGGTGCTGGAGCGCTACAACGCCTGGCTGCTGAGCTGAACGGCTGACCTTCCAAGGGGGCTCTGCCCGAGCCCCCTGCGGAGCCTTCCGGAACGATCGCTTCCGACGACCGGATTCCTTCCTCAAGGAAACCCGTCATTCCCGCGAAGGCGGGGATCCAGGCTGTTCCACCAGAGCGGCCTTGCGGACTCCGGATTCCTGCCTTCGCGGGGATGACGGACATCTCCATGAAGGAATCCAGGTTCCTGACGTGATTGCCCCATGGGGCTCCCGACCGTCCTTTCCTTCTCCCCTCGCCACGAGGCTACCATGTCTTCTTCCAGCCTTACGGTCCAAGGCCTTGCCAAGCGCTATGGCGACTTCGTCGCGCTCGCCCCCACCGATCTCATCGTCCCGGAGGGCGAGTTCCTCACGCTCCTCGGGCCGTCGGGCTCGGGCAAGACGACGCTTCTCAGCCTGCTGGCTGGACTGGTGCAGCCCGACGAGGGGAGCGTGCGCATCGGCGCGCAGGACGTCACCTACAGCCCGCCCTACGAGCGCGATATCGGTGTGGTGTTCCAGAACTACGCGCTGTTCCCGCACATGACGATCGAGGAGAACATCGCGTTCCCCTTGAAGATGCGCAAGGTGGGCGCCGAGGAGGCGCGGAAGCGCGCCCGCGAGGCGTTGGAGATGGTGCATCTGCCGCACGTCGCCGGCCGCTACCCGAAGGAGCTGTCGGGCGGCCAGCAGCAGCGCATCGCGCTGGCCCGCTGCATGGTCTACCGCCCGTCGATCATCCTGATGGACGAGCCGCTGGGCGCGCTCGACAAGAAGCTGCGCGAGCACATGCAGCTCGAGATCAAGCGCCTGCACCGCGAGACCGGCACGACCGTCGTCTACGTCACCCACGACCAGGAAGAGGCGATGACGATGTCCGATCGCATCTGCCTGATGAACGCCGGCCGCATCGAGCAGCTCGGCACCCCGGCCGACCTGTATTTCCGTCCCAAGTCGCTGTTCGTCGCCGATTTCCTCGGTGAATCCAACATCCTGCCGGCCGACGCGCGCGGCCGGGTCGGCGACGAGGTCGAGGTGCATCTGGGCGGCCAGAAGGTTCCCGGCCGGGCGCTCGCCAACGGCCACGACCTGCCGCGGGGCAGTTCGGTGCACGTCATGGTGCGTCCGCAGAACATCACCGTCGCCCGTGCCCAGGAAGGTGTCGAGGGCAGTGGCGTGCAAGGCCGCGTGTCGGACGTGATGGTCACCGGCAGCCTGACCAAGATCTACATGGAGCCGCTCGATGGCGCGCTGCCGTCGCTGGTCGCCGCCTTCCCGACCCGCAACGACGGCGACGCCTACCGCATCGACGACGTGCTGAGCCTGTCCTGGAGCGGCCGTGACGCCGTCGTGATCGCGCAGGGCGATACGAAACCCGCCGCCAAACCCGTGGCGGCCTGACATGAGCAGCGAAACCATGTCGATCCAGGCATCCTCATCGCCCCGCCCGCGGCGGGCCGCCCCCTCGCCGTGGCGCAAGCAGGCGGCGATGGGCGCGCCGCTGGTCTTCCTGCTGCTCGCCTTCCTCGTCTACCCGGTGGGTCAGCTCCTGACGCTCAGCGTCTACAACGGGCAGGGCTTCACGCTGGCGCCCTACCAGCAGCTCTTCAAGTCCGCGCTGTACGTCAACGTGCTGTGGATCACGATGAAGATCTCGCTGGCGACGACGCTGTTCGCGGTCGTCGGCGCCTACCCGATCGCCTACTTGATCTCGGTTGCCAAGGGACCGGCGAAGAGCCGGCTGATCTTCTGGGTGCTGCTGGCCTTCTGGACCAGCTTCCTGGTGCGCGCCTTCGCCTGGGTGGTCATCCTCGGCCGCAACGGCGTGGTCAACCATCTGCTGCTGTCGCTGGGCATCATCGACCGCCCGGCCGACCTGCTCTACAGCTTCGGCGCCGTGCTGGTCGGCATGGTCCACGCCATGCTGCCGCTCGCCGTCATGACGATGCTGGCGGTGATGGAGAACATCGACCGCACCCTGCCGCGCGCCGCCACCACGCTGGGCGCCCGTCCCGGCACCGCCTTCTGGACGGTCTATTTCCCGCTGTCGGTGCCCGGCGTCGCCGCGGCGGCCATCATGGTCTTCGTCTCGGCCATCGGCTTCTTCATCGTGCCCGCCCTGCTGGGCGGCCGGCGCGAGACGATGATCACCCAGCTCATCATCGACCAGGTGCAGCAGACGCTGAACTGGGGGCTGGCGGGCGCCATCTCGGTGCTGCTGCTGGCGGTGGTTCTGGCCGTCTTCCTGATCTACGACCGCGTCTTCGGCTTCGCCAGCCTGACCGGCGAGAGCGCCGCCGCCGCGCGCAACCGCGACACCGCCGCCCGCCGGCTGGGTGCCCGTGTGCTGGCCCTGTTCGGCGCGGCGAGCGACGCGCTGCTGGCGCTGGTGCCGCGCCGCCGCCGCGGCGGGGATGGCGCAGCTCCGCGCGCGCTGGTCGTCTTCGTCTGGACGCTGCTGGTGCTGGTCAGCCTGCCGGCCTTCCTGATGATCCCGCTGTCCTTCGGCAAGGGCGGGCTGACCTGGCCGCCGTCGGGCTTCACCACCCAGTGGTACGAGCAGATGCTGCAATCGCCGATCTGGATGCAGGCGCTGTGGCGCTCGCTGGTGGTGGCGTTCGGCACCGGGTTGCTGTCGATGCTGATCGGCGTGCCGACGGCCTTCCTGATGGTGCGCGGCCAGATGCGCGGCAAGGGGGCGATGCTCGCCTTCATCCTGTCGCCCATCGTGGTCCCCCGCATGATCATCGCGGTCGGCATGTTCTACGTCTTCGCCCAACTGGGGCTGGTCGGCACGGTGATCGGCCTCGTGATCGGCCACACGGTCGTCGCCGTCCCCTATGTGGTGATGACGATGATGGCGGTGCTGCGCAACTACGACACCCGGCTCGATCTGGCGGCCCAGAGCCTTGGCGCGCGGCCGGTGGCGGCGCTGCGGCACGTCACCTTCCCGATCCTCGGCGCCGGCATGCTGTCCGCCTTCCTGTTCGCCTTCGCGACCTCCTTCGACGAGCTGACCATCTCGCTCTTCTCGTCGGGCGGCCTCAGCGCGACGCTGCCCAAGCAGTTCTGGGACGAGGTGACGCTCCAGGTCTCGCCGGTGATCGCCGCCGTCTCCACCTGCCTGCTGATCTTCATCGCGGCGCTGATCTACGCGGCCGACCGGCTGCGTCGCCGCAGCGTCGCCCGCTGACCCCGCCCACCCGCAACGCTTTACCGTTCTTTCGAACACCCAAGGAATCGACATGCTTGACGCTACCAAGCTCCGCGGCATCCTGCCCGCCACCCCGACGCCGGTGACGGCCGACGGCACCATCGACGTGGCGGCGTCCAAGGCGCTGTTCTCCTGGCTGACCGCGCAGGGGGTGGACGGCACCGTTCCCCTCGGCGGCACCGGCGAATACGGGGCGTTGGCCCGCAAGGAGCGCATCCGCTTCGCCGGGCTGACGGTGGAGCACATGGCCTCCCAGGGGCCGGTGATCGCCGGCGTGCTCGACACCGGCTACCACGACGCCCTGGCCGCCGGCCGCGAGTTCGCCGCCGCCGGCGTGGATGGGCTGCTGGTGCTGACCCCCTACTACACCAACCCGACCCAGGCCGGCATCCGCGACTATTTCCTGCGCTACGCCGACGAATCGCCGGTGCCGATCCTGATCTACGAGATCCCCTACCGCACCCGCATCGCCATCGACCCGGAGGTTCTGCACGAGCTGTCCCGCCATGAGCGGATCGTCGGCATGAAGGCGTGCAACACCGACATGTATCATTTCCTCCGCGTGGTGGCTGGCGTGGACCCGTCTTTCGCGGTTCTGAGCGGCGAGGACACGCTGTTCCCGCTGCACGTCGCGGCGGGGGCTAAGGGCGGCATCGTGGTGACGGCCAACCTGCTGCCGCGCGCCTGGCGCCTGGTCTACGACCTCGCCTCCACCGGCCGGGTCAGCGAGGCGCTCGACGTCCACCGCTCGCTGATTCCGATGATGAACCTCGCCTTCGCCGAGACCAATCCGGGCCCGATGAAGGCGGTGATGGATCTGATCGGTGTGAACGCCCCGGCGATGCTCGCCCCGCTGGTCGAGCCGCGAGACGAGATCCGCCAAGCGCTGCGCGCCGAGCTGTCGCGTCTGCTGGTCGCCTACGAAGGCGTGGCGTCGCGTCTGGCCTCCTGATGGCGGCCCGTTGAGGGTGGCATCATGAACCCATGGCATCCGGTGTGGCTTTTGGCCGGCCGGATGCTATGACCAGGACGGGACACGCATCCCCGCCGGCCTTCGGGTAGCCCGGCGACGATGAGGAGAAGGGACGATGCCGAAGCTGAGCAAAGCGACGACCGCGCCGGAGGTGACGGAGGCGCCCGCCAAGGCGGATCCGCGCGACTCCTCCCTGTTCGTCGGTTCGGCGGAGAAGACCTTCCAGATCCTCCACGCCTTCGACGGGCCGCACCGGCAGATGCCGCTGTCGGACATCGCCAAGACGGCCGGCCTCGATCGCAGCGCCGCCCAGCGGATGGTCTACACGTTGGAGGTGCTCGGCTACCTGCGCCGCGTCCACGGCACGCGCAACTACGCGCTGACGCCGAAGATCCTGCAATTCTCCTACAACTACCTGCGCGCCAACGACGTGATCGAGAAGGCGTCGCCCTATCTGCTGGAGATCAGCCGCAGCGTCGGCGAGACCGCCAACCTCCAGGAGCTGGACGGTCACGAGATCGTCTTCGTCGCCCGCTTCCCCGGCCGGCATCTGGTGAACATCGACATCATGGTGGGCAGCCGCCTGCCGGCCTATTTCACCGCTTCGGGCACCGCCATCCTGTCGCGCCTCTCGATGGACGAGCGCGAGGAGATCCTGGCTCGCACCGTCCTGCGGCCGCAGACGCCCTACACCGTCTATGATCCCGGCCGGCTGCGCGAGCGCGTGCAGGAGGCGGCCGAGAAGGGCTACGCCATCATCACCAACGAGACGGTGATGGGCGACATCTCCGTCGCCGCCGCCATAACCGACGAGCACGGACGCGCGGTGGCCGGCCTGAACATCTCGGTGCCGACGACCCGCTGGACCCCGGAGCGGGCCGAGCAGGAACTGGCGCAGCATGTCCAGGTGGCGGCGACCTCCATTTCCATCAACAAGTTCGGCGGCTATCAGAGATAGGCCGCCGGACGATCCATGAGGTTCGGGAGCCCATGCCGCGCTTCGACGCCTGCCTGAACATCGACGAGCTTCGCCGTGTCGCTCGCCGCCGCCTGCCGCGCGGCCTGTTCGAGTACATCGACCGCGGCACCGAGGACGAGGCTTCGCTGCGCGCCCTGCGCCGCTCCTTCGAGGATGCGCCGCTGGTTCCCCGCGTGCTGGTCGACACCAGCGGCCGGACCCTGCGCACGCCGTTGTTCGGCGTCGAGCGGCCGCTGCCGTTCGTGGTGGCGCCCACCGCCGCCGCCGGGCTGGTGCGCTACGACGGCGAGGTGCTGCTGGCGCAAGCGGCGAAGGCGGCCGGCGTGCCCTTCTGCGTCTCCACCCAGTCGATCACCAGCGTCGAGGCCATTGCCGCCTCCGGCGCCGAACTGTGGTTTCAGCTCTATGTCTGGCGCGACCGCACCCTGACCCATGACCTGCTCGAGCGCGTCGCGCGTGCCGGTGTCGGGACGCTGATCCTGACCGTGGACACGGCGGTGTCGCCCAAGCGCGAGTACAACCAGCGCAACGGCTTCGGCGTTCCCATCACGCCGTCGCTGCGCGGCGGGCTGGACGTGGCGAGCCATCCGGTGTGGCTGTGGACGGTGCTGCTGCGCTATCTGCGGACCGGCGGCTGGCCGGGCTACGCCCATTACCCGGCGGAGTTCCGCACCCGCATAACCGACGCCGCGGCGAGCGACCGGATCAAGCTGTGCGACCGGGTGGACTGGAGCGACGTGGCCGAGCTGCGCCGCCGCTGGACCGGGCGGCTCATCCTCAAGGGCATCCTCAGCCTCGCCGACGCGCGCCGCGCCGCCGGGGCCGGGGTGGACGGCATCGTCGTCTCCAACCATGGCGGGCGCAACCTCGACGCGGCGCCGGCGCCGCTGTCGGTCCTGCCGCGCATCGCCGGGGAGGTCGGGCATCGGCTGACGCTGCTCGCCGACAGCGGGGTGCGGCGGGGCAGCGACGCCGCCAAGCTGCTGGCGGCGGGAGCCGCCGGGGTGCTGCTCGGCCGTTCGATGCTCTACGGGCTGGCGGCCGGCGGACCGGCCGGGGCGGAGCACGCCCTGGCGTTGCTGGGCGACGAACTCAGCCGGACCATGGCCCTGCTGGGCTGCCGGAGCGTCGCCGACCTGCGCGCCTGCCGGTTCGACGCCGTGGAGGCGGCCGGAGAGCCGGCGGCGCGCGCGCTCATGCCCGTCAACTGATGCCTGTCAACTGATGCCGAGGTAGCGGCCCGGCTTGTGGTTGATGGCGAGGATCAGATTGACGATCGCCGCCCCCACCACCGACAGCAGCAGCCGGTCGGGTGCCAGCACGAAGAAGGCCGCCGCCAGGATCGACAGATCGACGGCAAGCTGGAACCAGCCGGCGCGGATGCCGTGGCGCTCCTGGAGGTAGATCGCCAGGATGTTGATGCCACCGAGCCCGGTGCGGTGGCGGAACAGCATCAGCAGTCCGGTCCCGCACAGCCCCCCGCCGACGATCGTCGCGTAGACCGGGTCGAGGTGGGACAGGGTGATCCAGCTTTCGGTCAGGCGCGAGAACAGCGTCACCAGCCCGACGGCGACGAAGGTGCGCAGCGTGAAGCGCCAGCCCAACCGCTTCCAGGCCAGCGCGTAGAAGGGCAGGTTGATCAGGAAGAACAGCATGCCGAACTCAAGGCGCGTCACGTAGCTGAGCAGCAGCGACACACCGGCGATGCTGCCGGTCAGCAGCATCGTCTTGGTGTAGAGCATCATGCCCAACGCGATGAACAGCGTGCCGAGCAGCATCGCCAGCGCATCCTCGTAGAGCCGGTGGCGCTCGCCGGGGGCCTGGACGCGCGGCGCGGTGATCGTATTGGACATGGGCCGTGCTCCGGGTCGGCGCAGGGGATCAGCGCAGGGCGGCGAACTTGGCCACGACGCTCTCCGCCTCCGCCGTCTTCAGCCCGGCGATGTTCACGCGGCCGGAGGTCGGCATGTAGATCGCGTGCTCCGACCGCAGCCGCAGCACCTCGGCCTCGCTCAGCGGCAGCAGGGAGAACATGCCCTCCTGCGTCTCGATGGACTGCAAGGCGGGCGCGACGCCGCGCAACCCGGCGGCGAGGATGCGCCGCAGCCCCTGGATGCGGGCGCGCATGCCGTCCAACTCGTCGATCCAGTCGCGGGTCAGCGCCTCGTCGCCCAGGATCGTCCGGACCACGGCGGCGCCGTGGTCGGGCGGCATCGAATAGCTGGTGCGGGCGAGCGCCATCAGGTTGGAGCGGGCCAGATCGGCGGCGGCCGGCGCGGCGGCGACCGCGAAGATGGCGCCGGTCCGCTCGCGGTAGAGTCCGAAGGACTTCGACGACGACACGGCGACCAGCGATTCCGGCACCGCCGCGATCAGGTGGCGCAGGCCGGCGGCGTCCTCGTCCAGCCCACGGCCGAAGCCCTGGTAGGCCAGATCGATCAGCGGCAACACGCCGCGCTTTTCCAACGTCGTCGCGATCAGCGCCCATTGTTCGGACGACAGCGGGGCGCCGGTCGGGTTGTGGCAGCTTCCATGCAGCAGGGCGACGTCGCCGGCTCCGGCCCCGTCGAGGGCTTCGATCATGCGGTCGAACAGCACCGTCTGGCTCGCGCTGTCGAAGAAGGGGTATGGCACGACCTCCAGCCCGGCGGCGGAGAAGATGCCGGCGTGGTTGGGCCAGCTCGGCATTCCGACCCAGATGCGCCGGGCGCCGCCGCGCAGCGCCAGATCGGCCGCCAGCCGCAGCGCGCCCGACCCGCCCGGAGTCTGCACCCCGGCGGCGGACAGCCGCGCCCCGGTCTCGCCGCCCACCAACCTCCACAGCCGGTCGAGATAGACGGTGTCGCCCTCCAGCCCGAGGTACGACTTGCTGTCCTGGCTGTCGAGCAGGAGCCGTTCGGCCGCCTTGACCGCGCGGAAGACGGGGGTGTGGCCTTCCTCGTCACGGTAGACGCCGACGCCGAGATCGACCTTGCCGGGGCGCGGATCCTGCCGGTAGAGGCCGATCAGGGCGAGAAGGGCATCGTCGGGCTGGCGGGAAAGGGCGCTGAACATGGTCGGGTCGTCCGGTCTTGCGGCGGGAAGGGATGGAAGGATCGGTTGCGCCCGATCCTCCACCTTCGCGCGGCCCGCCACAACGCCAATGTTTGCAAGGGGGACTCGCGGCGGGGGCGGGCGAGGGGGCCGTTCCGACACGGCCCCGCCCCGCCCGCCCCCGTTTATCCCTCCGTTCAGGGTGCCGCGTGCAGGTGGGTGATGAACTTGGTGGTCAGGTAGCCGTCGAAGGTCTCCGTTCCGCCCTCGCTGCCGTAGCCGCTGTCGTTCACGCCGCCGAACGGCGTCTCGGCCAGGGCCAGACCGAAATGGTTGATCGACACCATGCCGGTGCGCAGTCCCTGGCTCACCGCGTGGGCGGTGTCGGCCGAGCGGGTGAACAGGTAGGCCGCAAGCCCGAAGGGCAGGGCGTTGGCCCGGCCCAGCACCTCCTCGGCGCTGTCGAAGGGAGTCACGATGGCGAGCGGGCCGAAGGGTTCCTCGCGCATCGCCCGGATGGTCTCGACGGCGCCATGGATGACGGTCGGTGCGTAGAAGAACCCGTCGCCCTCCAGCCGGTGCCCGCCTGTGGCGATGGCGGCGCCCTGGGCGCGGGCGTCGGCGACGAGCGCCTCCATGGCCTCGACCCGGCGGCCGTGGCAGAGCGGCCCCATGACGTTGCCCTCCTCCAGCCCGTTGCCGACCCTGGCGGCGGCGAGCTTGGCGGCGAAGCGCTCCAGGAAGCGGTCGTGCGCGCCCTTCTGCACGAAGAAGCGGGTCGGCGAGACGCAGACCTGCCCGGCGTTGCGCAGCTTGAACGCGGCCAGCGCGTCGGCCGCCGCGTCGATGTCGGCGTCCTCGAAGACGATCACCGGAGCGTGGCCGCCCAGCTCCATGGTGGTCCGCTTCATGTGCTGTCCGGCCAGCCCGGCCAGCAGCTTGCCGACCGGGACCGAGCCGGTGAAGGTCACCTTGCGCACCGCCGGATGCTCGATCAGCGTGCGCGACACCGCCGCCGGCTCGCCCCAGACGAGGTTGAGGCAGCCGGCCGGCAGCCCGGCCTCCTCGAACAGCCGGCCGATCGCCATCACGGCCGACGGCGTGTCCTCCGGCCCCTTGAGGACCATGGTGCAGCCGGCGCCCAGCGCCGCGCAGACCTTGCGGACCGCCTGGCTGAACGGGAAGTTCCAGGGGGTGAAGGCGGCGCACACCCCGACCGGCTCGCGCAGGACCGACTGGCTGACCCGCGGGTTGCGGGCCGGTATGATGCGGCCGTAGATGCGCCGGCATTCCTCGGCGTGCCAGTCGGCGTGCTCGGCCGAACCGCGCACCTCGGCCAGCGCCTCGGCCAGCGGCTTGCCCTGGTCCAGCGTGATGGCGCGGGCGATGGCGTCGGCGTTGGCCCGGACCAGATCGGCGAAGCGGCGCAGCACGGCCGAGCGGGTCATCGGCGAGCTGGCGCGCCATTGGGCGAAGGCGCGTTCGGCGGCGACGACGGCGCGCTCGAGGTCGGCCGGGTTGGCGTGCGGCAGGTGGCCCAGCAGGGCGCCGGTCGCCGGGTTGACGACCTCCTGCGTGGCCCGACCGTCCGCGTCGAGCCAGACGCCGTCGATCAGCAGGCCGAGGGAGGGATAGGCGGGGGCGGTGCTGTCGGTGTGGGGGTGCGGCACGGGAAAGGATCCTTGTGCAATCTTGGGAAGATGCGGTCCGGGAAAAGAGAGGCTTCCGGCCGATCCTAGCCGATCGCCACCCGATAAAACCGCAATCCGTTGCTGTCCTGATGTGTTTTCGTTCCCGCCACGGCGCCCGCCAGCGGGCTCACCACGGTGGTACCGCCGCTCCGCCGGTTCCTGCCCCTGAACATCCGCCGCCGGAATCTGTTTGTGATCCTGACAGCCCGAAGATTGTCCGTGCGGCCCCCGGGCGTGCCTCCGGGGGCCGGCGGGGGACACCGCGCCGATGAGCCTGCTGATCCGCCTCGTGGTTCTGGTGATCCTGGCGATGGTTCCGGCCGTCGCGATCCAGGTCCACAACGAGCGCGGCCTGCGCCGGGAGCGGGAGGCGGAGATCCACCAGCAGGCCGAACGGCTGCTCGCCCTCATCCAGGCGGAGCAGGCGCGGATGATCGAGGGCATCCGTGCGACGCTGGTGGCGGTGCGTCAGATCCGCTTCGCCCGCGAGGAGGACACCTCCTCCTGCCAGGGCTACATGGACCGCCTGCAACCCGATTTCCCGGCCCACCTCGACCTTCTCGTCGTCGGCCGCGACGGAACGATCCGCTGCGGAACCGCTCCCGGCGCCGCCGGCCTGACGGTCGCCGACCGCTCCTACGTCCAGACGGCGCTGCGCGGCAGCGGCTTCGCCGTCGGCGAGTACATCGAGAGCCGCGCGACCGGTCGGGGGGTGCTGCCCTTCGCCTTGGCGTTGCGGGACGCGGACGGCCAGCCGTCCGGCGTCGTCGCCGCCACGCTCGACATCGGCTGGTTCGAGGAACGCCTGCGCGCCATGCCGTTGCCGGCCGACGCCGAGATCGTCGTCGCCGACCAGGGCGGGCATGCGCTGGTGCGGCTTCCGGCACGGCCGGGAACGACCGGCCGGCTGTTGCCGCCGCCCTATCTGGCGCTGATGACCGCGACCCCCGGCACGGTGGAGATGGCGGACGAGAACGGCGTGACGCGCATTGTCGCCCATTCCTCCTTCGATTACGCCCCCAAGGAGCTGTTCGTCACGGTCGGCCTCGACAAGGCCGCCGTCGCCGCCTCGCTCGACGCCGCGACGTGGCGTTCGGCGGGTCTGCTCGGGCTGGGCTTCGCGCTGCTTCTCGCCACCGTCGTGATCGGCGGCCGCCGGCTGATCCTGAAGCCGGTCGCCACGCTGGTCGCGACGATGCGGCGCTGGCGGGCCGGCGACCGGTCGGCGCGCGCGGGGTTGCGGGGCAACTCGGAGATCGCGGCGCTCGGTCACGCCTTCGATGCGATGGCCGACGAGCTGGAGCGTCAGGTCGGCCAGCGCGAGCGGGTGGAGAGCGAGCTTCGCCGCAACACCGAACTGCTCGATCTGGTGATGGAATACATGCCGGCCGGCGTGTTCGTGATGGCGGCGGATGGCCGGATCATCCGGCAGAACGCCGCCGCGACGCGCATCTGGGGCGGCGAGCGCAAGGTCGGCGTCGACCGCTATGGCGAGTACAAGGCCTGGTGGGCCGACAGCGGCGAGCCGGTCGCGCCCGACGCCTGGGCGGTCTTGCGGGCGGTCCGCGACGGGGAGACCCGGTTGGGCGAGATCATCGACATCGAGGGGTTCGACGGCAGCCGCAAGACGATCCGCAACTCCGCCGTGCCCCTGCGCAACGGCGGCGGCGCCATCGTCGGCGCCGTCGCGGTGGTCGAGGACATCACGGAGAGGCTGGAGGCCGAGCGGCGCCTCGAGCGGAATCTGACGCTGCTCGACACCATCCTCGAATCCTCGCCCGATCCGATCTTCGTCAAGGACCGCGAGGGGCGCTACCTCGTGGCGAACTCGGCCGCCGCCTTCGTGTTCGGCATGAGGCGTCGGGATCTCGTCGGCGCGGCGGAGCGGGATCTCGCGGAGGCCGGAACCGCGATGACCCTCCTGGAGCATGACCGCCGGATCATGGAGAGCGGGCAGGCCGAGACCATCGACGAAACGGTGTTCAGCAAGGGGCACGGCGGCCTGCGCCATTACCTGTCGACCAAGACCCCGCTGCGTGGCGACGACGGGCGGGCGATCGGCATCATCGGCATCGCGCGCGACATCACCGCCCGCAAGCTGGCCGAGATGGCCCTGCGCGCCAGCGAGGAGCGCTATCGCGGCCTGGTCGAGACGCAGACGGAGATGATCGTGCGGATCGGCGTCGACGGGCGCTTCACCTTCGTGAACGACACCGCCTGCCGGACGCTGGGCCATTCCCGCGCCGAGCTGCTCAACGCCCGCTGGACCGAGTTCGCCCATTCGGAGGACATCGAGACGATCCGGAGCGCCATCGAGCGGACGCGGACGGCGCCGGACCATCGCGCCACCGTTGAAGCCCGCATCCGGACGGTGAAGGGTTTCCGCTGGTACGCCTGGGAGGGCTACGCGTTGTTCGACGAGAAGGGGATCTTCGTCGAGAAGCAGTCGGTCGGCCGCGACGTCACCGAGCGCAAGGCGATGGAGGACGCGCTGCGGCGGACCAAGGAGGAGGCCGAACGCGCCAAGGAGACGGCCGAGCAGGCCAACCTCGCCAAGTCGAAGTTCCTCGCCGCCGCCAGCCACGACCTGCGCCAGCCGATGCAGTCGCTGTTCCTGTTCTCCGCCGCGCTCGCCCCCCATGTGACGAGCGAGCGGGGCCAGAGCACCCTCTCCCTGCTGGAGCGCGGGCTCGACACGTTGAAGGCTCTGCTCGACAGCCTGCTCGACGTGTCGCGCCTGGACGCGGGCGGGGTGCAGCCGCAGATCGCCGACCTGCCGCTCGACCGGATCGTCGAGGACATCGAGGTCGCCTGCACGCCGGTGGCCGCCGCCAAGGGCGTGCGGCTGACGGTCGAGCGCTCCTGCGGGGTGGTGGTCCGCTCCGACCCGACGCTGCTCGGCCGCATGATCCGCAATCTGGTCGAGAACGCGGTCCGCTACACCGAACGGGGGGAGATCCGGGTCGGCTGCGACGTCGCGGGCGGCCGGGTCCGCGTCGTGGTGAGCGACACCGGCATCGGCATCCCGCCCGAGCATCTGGAGCACATCTTCGAGGAATTCCATCAGGTCGGCAACGTCGAGCGCGACCGCAGCCAGGGTCTGGGCCTGGGACTGGCCATCGTGCGGCGGCTGTCGAGTCTGCTCGATCACCCGGTCCACGCCCGGTCGGTGTTGGGCCGGGGGTCGTGCTTCTCCATCGACGTGCCGCTCGGGCGGGCCGGGCCGCCTGGACCCTCCGCCGGCCCGCCGCCCTGCGCGCCGGCGGCGGTCGGGCAGGGAATGCTGGCGCTGGTCGTCGACGACGACGCCATGGTGCTGAGCGGGCTGCGCACGGTGTTGACCGGCTGGAACTACGAGGTGGCCATCGCCGGGTCGGGGGACGAGGCGCTGGAGCGCCTGCGGGCCCTCGGCCGGCCGCCCGACATCGTCATCGCCGACTACCGGCTGCGTGACGGCGAGGTCGGCACGGCGGTGATCCAGCGGATCCGCGACGCCGTCGGGCAGCCGGTTCCCGGCATCATCCTCACCGGCGAGACCGGCCCCGAGCACCAGCGGGAGGCCGCCCGCCACGACCTGGGGCTGGCCCACAAGCCCGTCACGCCGCGCCAGCTCCACAGCGCCCTGGAACAGCTGCTGGGAGCCGTGCGCTGACACCTGTGCGCCGACACCTGTGCGCCGACACGGGGCCGGCTTGCGGTCCTGTCGCGTTGTCAGGCGGCGTATTCCGGAACAGGGATTGCGCGCCATCGCCGGTGCGCGCTTTCATGGCGGCGCGTGAACAGGGGAGGACCGACCATGGTTGAGTACCGATATCTTGGGCGCAGCGGCCTGAAGGTGGCGCCGCTGTCGCTGGGCACGATGATGTTCGGCGGCCAGACCGACGAGGCGACGTCACGCCGCATCATCGCCAAGGCCAAGGCGCAGGGGTTCAACTTTCTCGACACCGCCGACATCTACAACCAGGGCCGGTCGGAGGAGGTGGTGGGGCGCGCCATCACGGCCGACCGCCATGACTGGGTGCTGGCGACCAAGGTCGCCAACCCGATGGGCACGGGGCCGAACCAGTCCGGCCTCTCCCGCAAATGGATCGTCGAATCGGTGGAGAACAGCCTGCGCCGGCTGGGCACCGACTACATCGACATTCTCTATTTCCACCGCGCGCCCTTCGACCAACCGCTGGACGAGGCGGTGCGCGCCGTCGCCGATCTGGTGCGGGCCGGCAAGCTGCGCTATTTCGGCGTCTCCAACTTCCGCTCCTGGCGGATCGCCGAGGTGGCCAATCTGGCCGACCGCTACGGCATCGACCGGCCGGTGGCGAGCCAGCCGCTCTACAACATCGTCAACCGCACCGCCGAGGTCGAGCAATTGCCGGCCGCCGCCCATTACGGCATCGGCGTGGTGTCCTATTCGCCGCTGGCGCGCGGCGTGCTGACCGGCAAATACGCGCCCGACGCGGCCCCGGCCCCGGACACCCGCGCCGGCCGCGCCGACAAGCGCATCCTGGAGACCGAATGGCGGCCCGAATCGCTGGCCGTCGCCCAGGAGATCCGGCGCCATGCCGAGGAACGCGGGATTTCCGCGGCCGATTTCGCGCTTGCCTGGGTGCTGAACAACCGCCTGATCACCGCCGCCATCGCCGGCCCCCGCACGGAGGCGCAGTGGGACGCTTATGTGAAGGCGCTCGACCACCGCTTCACCGCCGAGGACGAGGCGCTGGTCGACCGTCTGGTGGTCACTGGCCACGCTTCCACGCACGGCTTCAACGATCCGGGCCATCCGGTCGAGGGACGGGTGCCGCGCTCCACGGCCTGACGGCGGCATCGGCCGGCAAGCCACCGCGGGGGTCGGACGGGGACGGCAGGCCGGGCGCGTGGTTCGGGCCCCGCCCGGCCTGCGGTGCTATGATGCCGACAGGATGGCGTCGGCGCCGACGGTGGCACCGCTCTTCAGGACGAACTGGGTGGCGCCGTCGACCGTGCGCACCTCGGCCACCGTGTCGGAGATCACGCTGGCGGTGTCGAGCGCCTTGCCCTCCTTGTCCTTCGCGGTGATCCGCACCGTGTAGAGGCCGTCCGGCGCGGTGGCGCCGCCGCTGGTCTTGCCGTCCCAGCTGAAGGTCTGACGGCCCGTCTGCAAGGCGCCGGAGGAGGTCTTGACGACGGCGCCTGCGCTGTTCAGCACCTCGATCTTCACGCTGGCCGGGGTGCCGCTGACGGTGTAGGCGGTCTCGGCCTTGCCGTTGGACAGCGGCAGCGTGCTGGTCGCCGCCTCCACCTTGCGGCCGAGGAAGGCCATGTCCATCCGCATGCCGCTGCTCTTCAGCGTGTCGAGCACCTTGGTCAGCGTGTCGTTGCTCTTCATCGACTGCTCGACCGTGGAGAGCTGGGCGAGCTGCGTCATGAACTGGGTGGCGTCCATCGGCGCCAGCGGGTCCTGGTTGCGGAGCTGCGCGGTCAGCAGCTTCAGGAAGGACTCGTAATCGACGGTCGCCTTCTTCGTATCGTCGGTCGCCGTCTTGGCGGCTGTGCCGGCGAGGGTCGAGGCGGCGCTGGTGGTGGCGGCGCTGGTGGTGGTCATGGGAGCGGTCCCTTATCAGATGGTGACGTCGACCAGCCCGTCGATCGGGCGCAGGGCGCGTTCGGGAGGCGTCTCGGCGGCGGCGTCGGTCAGCGACGAACCGCGCCAGGGGCCTTGCGACCCGCCGCCGTTTCCGCCGCCCTGGCCGAAGGCGGCGAAGCCGCGCGACTGACTGTCGCCTTGCAAGGAGAATTGCAGGTTGGCGTTGTCCAGCTTCAGCCCGGAATCGCCCAGCGCCTTTTCGAGCTGCTGGAGATCGCGGCGCAGCAGGGCCAGCGTGTCGGCGTTCTCGGCCTGGACCGAAAGCGTCACCTGCCCGTTGTTGACGTCGGCGACGACGCGGACCCGGCCCAGCTCGGCGGGGGCGAGGTCGATGTGGAACTCGCCGCCTCCGGCCTCGGCGACGCGGACCAGCGGGGTGGCCAACTGCGCCATCACGGGGGTGTGCGCCGCCACGCGGCCCGACGCGGCGGCGGCGTACTGGGTGGCCGCCTGCCCGTGCAGGGCCGGCAGCGCGTCGAAGCCGGAGGATGCCGCGTTGCCCGGGGACGGGGTTGAGGTGGGAAGCTCGGCTGTCGGGTTGCCGTTCGTCTGAGGCTGTGCGTTGCGCACGGCCTGTCCGGGCACCTGCTGCTGGGCCTGCTGCTGGAGGATGGCGGACGGATCGGGTTTGCCGGCATCCGGCGCCGCCCGCCCGGCGGTCCGTCCGGCGGATCGTCCGGTTCGGCGTGGATCCGCGTTGCCGTCCGTGGCGGGTTCCGGTGTTTCGGCGGTCTGCGGTGTCGCCGACAGGCCGGCTTGCGCCGTCGCGGCCGGGATCGCAGCCGGGATCGCAGCGGGTGCCGTGGTCGCCACCGCCTCCGGTTGCGCGGCCGCCGATGCGTCCGGCGCGACCGGAGGTGTGGCGGCCTGCGGCGGCGCCGGGTTTGCCGGAAGACCGGCGGGCGGCACGCCCTGCGGCGTTGCGGCGGCCGGCGCCTGTCCCGCGCCGGCCTTGTCGGAAGTCCCCTGGCCAAGGGCGTCGGCGAGAATGGCGGGCGGTGCGGCGGGTGCTTCCGGCGCCTCGCTCAACAGGGGCGCGGCTCCGCCGTCCGGAGTGACCGTGGCGGCGTCCGCAGTGCCGGGCACGACCGTCGGGTTTCCGGTTTCCGGCAGGACGGGGCGGAACGGCGCGGCCAGCCAGGGCACCATTACCGGTTCGGTGGTGTCGGTGACCGTCGCCCTCGCGATGCTGTCCGGCCGGGAATCCTTGGGACGGTCCTTGGAGCCGGTGCGGGAGGGGGAGTCGTCCGCGGCTTCGTCGCCGGCCGCCTCGTCGATGAGGTCGGCGAAATCCTTGTCCTGCCGCTCGTCGTTCGCCGATGAAGGCGACGTGGCCGCGGCGGGGGAGGCGGCGGGGCGCGGCGGGGCCTTGATGACCTCGGGCAAGCTGGTCATGGCGCTCAATTCGTCAAAGTGGGGCGTGCCGTGACGGCGGCCGTCGTGGTGGGGGCGGCCTTGCGGTCGCCGGGCAGGGCGCGCCGCTGGAGGATCAGCCGGGTGACCTCGCGCGCCTTGGCATCGGCCATCTCGGCCAGGATCGGCGCGGTGCGCCGCTCGGCGATGCGGTCGAGGACATCGACGACGATGTCGGTCTCCAGGTCGTTCAGGATGCGGGCGGCGTCGCGCGGCTTCATCGCCTCGTAGATGGCGACCATGCGGCGCAGATCCTCCTGCTGGAGGTTGGAACGCTGGGCCATCAGCGTCTCGACCTCGCGCTTCACCTCGGCGAGCCGCTGGATCTGCGTGCCGACGCGGGTCTCGGTGGCGGCCAGAACGGCTTCGGCCTCGCGCAGGCGGTGCTGGCGGGTGGCGGTGTCGGCCTTCTGCTCGCCGATCGCCTCGCGCAGCAGCGGATCGGTGCAGTTGGGCGGCGCCAGCGACACCGGAGGCGGCGGCGTGGTGTCGGCCAGCGCCAGCGCGGGTTGGGACGGCGGCGGTGCGGTGCCGGGAGGCGGGGCGGCGGGGTCGGGCGGAGCGGCGGTCTTCAGGTCGGTCGCCCAGGGGCGCTCATGGCCGCCGAATTCGCGGTCGAACTGCTGGGCGATCACCGGGAAACCGTCCATCAGCGCGCCGAGCTTCAGCGGCAGCACCATCAGCACGGCGACCAGCGTGATCGGGAGAATGCGCGGAATCATCGTTCAACCCTCCGAACCGACGGTGCGCAGGCGCGCGTAGAAGGCGCCGACCGCCATCTGGCGCTGCGGCTCGACCTGGGGCGCCGCTTCCGTGGGCGTCGGGGCGGCCGGGACCGCCTGAGCCGCCGCCGGAGCGGCCATGGACGTGGGGGGCGGCGCGGCGTCCGGCACCAGCTCCTGCGCGCCGGGACGCTGCGGCAGGTCGAGCGGACGGAACTCCCCGCCTTCGGGCGCGGCGGGAACGTTTCCCGGCTCGTCCAGGGAGGCCACGAGCCGGCGTTCCTCGACCGGCGTCACCGCCGGTGCGGCGGCGGGTGCCGTCGTTGGGCGCGGCCGCGCCGGCCGCATGGCGCCCTCGTCCAGGCGGCGCAGCAGGGCGCGGGCGTGCTGGACCGACTCCTCCATGCGCGTCGCGGTGCGCTCGCAGGACCCGAGGATGAGCGTCATGTCCTCCTTGACGTCCTTGGCGCGGTCCAGCTCGTCGGCCAGCCGGGTGGCGATCTCGGTGGCCGAGGCGACCAGGCGCTTCATCGAGGCGTCGGTGTCGTCGATCGACTTGGAGAAGGTCGTGACCAACGCGTTGATTTCCGACTGGCCGGTGCGCAGCATCTTCAGCCGCTTGTTGACGACCACCAGATAGACCGTCGCCGTCACCAGCAACACCGCCAGGGCCGCGTCAATGAGAAAGGAGACCATCGATCAGCTCCTGCTTGGTGTCGAGGTCGGTGTCGATCTTCACCGCGATGTTGTCGTTGCGCTGGCCCATGTGGCCGGCGAACAGCGGGATGGTCTTGCTGAACACCAGCACCGTGGAATCCGGGTTGATGCGCAGCTTCAGCGACTCGCCCTTCTGCCAGGCCAGAACCTCGCCGAGCGGAACCTTGGTCTCCGCCAGCACGGCCACCAGCTCCAGCTTGGAGCGCATCAGCTCGTTCTTCAGATGGTTCTCCCACACGGTGTCGTGGCCGAACTTCTCGCCCATGAACATCTGCACCAGCTTGCCGCGCACCGGCTCCAGCGTGGAGTAGGGGATGACGATGTCGATGTGGCCGGTGCGGCGCTCCACTTCCACGGCGATGCGCACGCGGATGACGGCGTTGGTGGCGCGCGTGATGGTGGCGAACTGCGGGTTCACCTCCAGCCGGTCGAAGACGAAATCGACCTGGGCCAGCGGGTCGAAGGACTGCCCCAGATCCTGGAGGATGACCTTCATCATGCGCTCGGTCATCTTGCGCTCGATGGAGGTGTAGGCGCGCCCGTCGATCCGCCCCGGCCGCGCCCGCCGCCCGCCGAGCAGCACGTCCATCATGCAGTAGATCAGGGCGCTGTCGATGGACACCAGCATCTGGTTGTCCCACTGCTCGGCCCGCGCCACGCCGATCAGGGCCGGCAGCTCGATGGTGTCCTGGAAATCGGTGTAGCGCAGCCATTCGATACGCATCAGCGACGCCTCGACGTTGGTCGAGGCGAACTGGCGCAGCGAGGTGTTCAGCAGCCGCACCATGCGGTCGAACACCACGTCGAGCATCGGCAGCCGGTCCTTGTTGACCGTGGTCGAGCTGACCAGCCGTTCGATGGCGCTGAGCGCCGCGTCGTCGTGCGACGGCGCGCCGAAATTCAGCAGCCGGTCGATCTCCTCCTGGTTGAGGGTTTTGGCCTCGCCGGAAAAGCCGGCCAGCGCCGCCTTGGCGGCGTCGGTGTGGGCGATCTCCGGGCTGCTCTCGGCGGGCGCGGCCGACAGACCCCAGGCGGCGTCGAGGTCGGCGTCGGCCCAGTCGTCCTGGCCGCTGGCGTCCTGGCCGCCTTGCGGCGGAGCGCTCATCGACGGCTGGTTCGACCCGGGGGTCTCGCCGGGCTGCGGGGTGGCGGGGGGGTTCGTCATCCGGGCCTCTGGGGTTCTCGCCTCTGGGGGTCGATCGCGGACGCTATTGCGTGAGCAGGCTGCGCAGCAGGACGTCCGCGACGGCGTCCCGGTTGCTGTTCGGTTCGGAGGCGATCAGGTTGAAGCGGCGCCTGATCTCGGTGCGCAGCCGGTGGAGCCCGGCCGACCCCTCCAGATCGTCCTGGTCGAGGTTGCGCAGGAACTCCTGAAGGGCGTCGTTCAATTGCGGCATGGCCTTTTCGACCCGCGCCCGTTCGCCCGGCGCCACGGCGAGGCTGAGGCCGATCTTCAGGTAGCGCGACGGGGTGTCCTTGCGCAGGTTGGCGATCACCTCCGGCATGTCGATCACGCTCTGGTCTGTGGGATGGCTTTCGACGGCCGGCGGCGCCCACAGCCGCCGCACCCCTTCGGTGCCGGCGGACATCCAGTAGCCGCCGAGCCCGGCCGCGACGACGGCGCAGAAGGCCGCCGCCCAGGCCAACAGACGGGCGAGCGGCAGGACGAGCACAAGGACGCGGCGCGGCCCGCCGATGCCGTTCAGCATTTCGACCATGCGTTCCGCTCCACTGCTGCAAACCGTGTATTCATCCGGTCATGCCCGTTTGAGATTGCCGAAAATTTTAGTCGTCCCATCAGCTTCTACAGTTTTAGAGACTTTGCTCTTGCCGCTTCCCCGGTTTTTTACTCCGCTTAAAAGTCGCGCCGTTAGCGTGTGTCCGGTGCGCAGGGCAAAGACTAGGCCCCCCGATTTTCGGAAACTTTAAAGGTGCGGCGAACGTGGACAGTCTGCTCGACACTTTGCGGTCGCTGGGGCGTGGCCGCCTGCTGGTGCTGGCCGGAACCGGCATCGGCATGGTTCTGGCGGTCGCCGGCATGGCGATGCTGCTGTCGCGGCCGCACATGACGGCGCTCTACAGCGGGCTGGAGCCGGCCGAGGCCGGGCGCATCGTCAAGGCGATCGAGGCGATGGGCATCCCGGTCAACCCGACCTTCGACGGCACCACCATCGAGGTGCCGCAGGCCGAGGCGTCGCGCCTGCGCATGGTGCTGGCCGAGCAGGGGCTGCCGTCGCGCGGCGGCGTCGGCTACGAGCTGTTCGACACCGACAAGCCGCTCGGCATCACCAGCTTCATGCAGCGGATGAACCGCCTGCGCGCCATGGAGGGCGAGCTGGGCCGCACCATCGAGACGCTGTCCGGCGTCGAGGCGGCGCGTGTCCACATCGTGCTGCCGGAGCGCGAGGAGTTCTCGCGCAGCGCGCCCAAGCCGACCGCTTCGGTGGTGGTGCGCATGCGCGGCCGCGCCGGGCTGGAGCGCAAGCAGGCGCTGTCGATCCGCCATCTGGTGTCGTCCGCCGTCCCGAACCTGAAGCCGAGCGCCGTCACGGTGATGGATTCCTCCGGCGAGCTGCTGCTGAGCGAGGACGACGGGCCGGGGCTGGCCTCGGCGCGCACCGACGGGTTGCGCGTCGCCGCCGAGACGCGGGTCGCCCGCGCCATCGAACAGATGCTGGTGGCGCGGCTCGGCGCCGGCAACGTCCGCGTCCAGGTCGCCGCCGACGTCGAGACCAAGCGCGAGGTGGTGCGCAGCCAGACCTTCGACCCCAACAGCCAGGTCGTCCGCTCCACCCAGACGGTGCAGGAACAGGAGCGCAGCAGCGACAGCAACGGCGAGCCGCCGGTGACCGCCGAGCAGAACCTGCCGCAGCGCGACGTGCGGGCCCAATCGCAGGGCCAGCAATCCTCCAACGACAACAAGCGCCAGGAGGAGACCGTCAACTACGAGATCTCCAACGTCGCCCGCGAGACGGTGGTCGAGCCGGGCGACGTGCGCCGCCTCAGCGTCGCCGTGCTGGTCAACGGCACCTGGAAGACTGCGCCCGACGGCGCGAAGCAGTACGAG
The DNA here is from genome assembly GCF_017876095.1 of Azospirillum agricola. Classification (GTDB taxonomy): domain Bacteria; phylum Pseudomonadota; class Alphaproteobacteria; order Azospirillales; family Azospirillaceae; genus Azospirillum; species Azospirillum agricola. The sequence goes on along the minus strand of NZ_JAGINM010000026.1, from coordinate 33,745 downwards.
CCGCGCTCCCCCGAGGAGTTGCAGCGCCTGACCGAGCTGGTGCGTTCGGCCATGGGCTTCGACCAGCAGCGCGGCGACCGGGTGACGGTGGACAATCTGGAATTCGTCGAACTCGCCCCCGACCTTGGGCCGCGCGCCCTGTCGGACGAGATCACCGAGACGCTGAGCCGCAACATCATGACGCTGATCCAGTGGATCATCCTGCTGGTGCTGTCGGCCCTGCTGATCCTCGTCGGCCTGCGCCCGCTGATCCGCCGTGTCTTCCCGGCCCCCGAGCCGGCCCCGGTCGAAGCCGCGGCCCCGGCGCTCGCCGGGCCGGCGGGCGGCGCCATGCCTCAGCTCACCGGTCCGGCCGCGGCGGCGGGCGCCGCCGGTGCGGCCGGTGCCGGCGGTGCCAATGGCATCGAGGGCGAGGGCGGCGCCCCCGGCCTGGAGGCGGCGGCGACGCCGCTGGGCATCGAGGAGGCCATGGACCAGCTCATCGAGCTGCGCACGGTCGAGGGGCGGGTCCGCGCCTCCTCGATCCGTCGGCTTGGCGAGATGGTCGACCAGTATCCGGACGAGGCCATCGATATCCTGCGCTCCTGGCTCTATGAGGAGGCGGCGTGATGAGCGCCTACCCGCGCTATCGCTTCGACCACAGCTTCGGCACCCGTGTCGCGGCGGTGAACCCGCCGCCGGTCGTCCAGGAGCCGCCGCCGGATCCGCTGGACGTTCCCCGCCATTCCGAACGCGCGCTCCAGGCCGCTCTTGCCGAGGCGCGCAACGCGGGGCGGGCCGAGGGGCTGTTGCAGGGCCGGCAGGAGGGCGAGGCGTCGGCGGCCCGGCGGATCGAGGCGGAGACCACCGCGCTGCTCGACGCGCTGGCAGGACGTCTCGACGGTCTGGCCGGCGCGCATGATCTGCTGCTGGAGCGGCTGGAGGCGCAGGGCGCCGTGGTGCTGGTGGCGCTGGTTCGCCGCCTGACTCCGCATCTGCTCGACAGCGTGGCCCGCGCCGAGGTCGAGCGGCTGGCCGGCGATGCCCTGCGCGCCGCCGGCGGCGCCCCGGTTCTGCGGCTGTCCGTCCATCCGGATCTGGGCGCGGCGCTGGAGGAGCGGCTGGCCCGCCAGACCGTCTTCAAGGGCCGGCTGGAAATCGTCCCCGACCCGGCCCTGGCGCGCGGCGCGCTGGACGCGTCGTGGGAGGCCGGTGGCCTGCGCCGCGACCCGGAGGCGCTGGAAGCCGCCCTGTCCGATCTGGTCGACCGGACCCTGTCCGTGCTGACGCCGCCATGAACGCTCTTTCCCGCCCCGGGAGAGGGAGAGGGTTCACCGGAGGCGGGGAGGGTGAGGTGTTATCGGTTGTGCGGCTGATCCCCCCGCCGGCCCCTCATCCTTTCCGCTGACGCGGACCCCTTCCCTTTCCCGGAGCGGGAGAGGATGTGCACGCCATCCCGACACCAAGCGAGAACGCACCATGCCCCCCCTGAATCTCGACATCCTGGACGACGACAACAAAAGCCCCGAGAAGGGTTACGACGGCCCGATGAACGCGATCTACAACGTCCCGGTGGACGTCCAGGTCGTGCTCGGCCGCACCAGCATGCTGGTGGCTCAACTGCTGAAGCTCGGGCGCGGCGCCGTGCTGGAACTGGAGCGCAAGGTCGACGAGCCGGTGGAGGTGCTGGTCAACCACCGCCTCGTCGCCCGCGGCGAGGTGGTTATCGTCGAGGACCAGCGCCTGGGCGTCACCCTGACCGAGATCGTGCGCACGGATCTGGACCTGGATTGAGCGGGGCGCGATGGACGGAGACCGGCCGATGACCCGCCGCGCCGCACCAGCCCCGCTGCTTCTGCCGCTCCTGCTGCTGGCCGCCCTTGCGTGGCCCGTGGCGGCGGTCGCGGCGCCCTTCGACCTCAACCTCGACACGCTGGGGTCCTTGGGGGAGGCCGGCAGCCTGTCGGGGCGCATCGTCCAGGGCATCGTCCTGCTGACCGTGCTGAGCGTCGCGCCGGGGCTGCTGATCATGGTGACCTGCTTCACCCGGATCATCGTCGTGCTGTCGTTGCTGCGCTCGGCGCTGGGGTTGCAGCAGTCGCCGCCCAACATGGTGCTGGTCAGCCTCGCCATGTTCCTGACCTTCCACATCATGGGGCCGACCATCGACAGCGCCTGGCAGGAGGGCCTGCGCCCGCTGCTGAACGAGCAGGTGACGCCGGAGCAGGGGCTGGAGCGGATGATCGAGCCTTTCCGCGGCTTCATGACCGCCCATGTGCGCGAGCGCGACATCGCCGCCTTCGCCTCCTTCTCCGCCCGCCCGGCCAAGCCGGACGACAAGGCCGGGGCGCAGGGCGCCGAGACCCCGGCGGCCAGGCCGGTGACCGCCGAGTCCGTGGACCTGCGCCTGCTGATGCCGGCCTTCCTGCTGTCGGAGCTGCGCCGCGCCTTCGAGATCGGTTTCCTGCTGTTCCTGCCCTTCCTGGTGATCGACATGGTGGTGGCGGCGATCCTGATGGCGATGGGCATGATGATGCTGCCGCCGGTGATGATCGCGCTGCCCTTCAAGATCATCTTCTTCGTGCTGACCGACGGCTGGTTCCTGATCGCCGGCAGCCTGATCCGCTCCTACGGCGCGGGGTGAGGCGATGGATTCCGCGCCCCTCTCCCCCGATGTTCCGCCGTCCCTCGACCGGCCGTCGAGCCTCGCCGACAGCCTGCTGGCGCTCGCCCGCCGGCGCGGCGTCGTGGTGGCCGACGACGGTTCCGTCGCCGGGCTGCTGGCGGCCATCGAGCCTCGCCCGCTGATCCCGCATCCGCTGCTGCTGGTGGCCGGCGCGGTGATGGCGGCGGCCTTCCGCCACGACCGCGCGCTCGGGACACCGCCGGGCGACGCACCCGACCATCATTCCCCTTCCGCCGACTGTTCCTTCTGAGGTGCCGCCATGGGAACGCCGATCAAGATCCGCGAGAACTACAAGAGCCTGAACGGCGCCGAGAAGAGTGCCATCATCTTCCTGGCGCTGGGCGAGGAGCGCGGGTCGCGCCTGATGGAGCGGCTGGACGAGGACGAGATCCGCATCGTCAGCCGGGCGATGGCGACGCTCGGCAACGTCACCTCCAGCCTGGTGGAGTCGCTGCTGCGCGTCTTCACCGAACGCTTCGCCAACACCGGCTCGGTCGTCGGCTCCTACGACAGCACCGAGCGCATGCTGAACCGCTTCCTGCCGTCCGACCGCGTCACCGAGATCATGGGCGAGATCCGTGGTCCCGCCGGCCGGACGATGTGGGAGAAGATGTCGAACGTCAACGAGGGAGTTCTGGCCGCCTACCTGTCCGGGGAATACCCGCAGACGGCCGCCGTCATCCTGTCGAAGATGCGCGCCGACCACGCCGCCAAGGTGATCGTCCTGCTGCCGCCGGCGGTGCGCGCCGAGGTGATCGAGCGCATGATCCAGATCGAATCGGTGCAGCGCGAGGTGCTGCTGGACATCGAATCGATCCTGCACAGCGAGTTCATGGCGAATTACGCCCGCACCCACGGCAACGATTCGCTGGAACGCATGGCCGACATCTTCAACCGCATCGACCGCGAGACTCTGACCGAGATCTTCTCGGAACTGGAGCCGGCGCTGCCGGAGCCGACCCAGCGCATCAAACAGCTCATGTTCACCTTCGAGGATCTGATGCGGCTCGACCGTGTGTCGTTGCAGACGGTGATCCGCCGCTGCGACACCGGCCAGCTCGCCATCGCGCTGAAAGGCGCCCAGGCGATGCAGCGCGACCATTTCCTGTCGGTGCTGTCGGAGCGCGCCCGCCTGATCCTTCAGGACGAGATCGAGAACATGGGGCCGCTGCGCATGCGCGACGTCAACGACGCCCAGGCCGAGATCGTCGCCATGGCGAAGACGCTGGCCGACGACGGCACCATCGTCATCCCGCAATCGGACGACGCCGACGCGGTCGTCTACTGATGGCCGGCCGCGACCTCGTTCCACTGACCCCTCCGCTTCCGGCGACGCTGGCCGAGCGTTTCCGGGCGGCGTCCGGCGCCGGTCGGGCGGGAGGGGCCGGGGGGCGTGATGAGGACGCGGCCGCGGTGACTCTGCGGGTGCTGGAGCTGCTGGAGACGCTCGACCCGGAGCGGGCGGCCCTGGCGCGCGGCTGCCTGCCGCGCTGCGATTCCACCTTCGGGGCCGGGCTGGCGCTGTTCCTGGCGGTGACGGCGGCGGGGTGCCGGGACTGGATCGGCGGGGATGCGGCGGCGGACCTGGAGGCGCTCGACGGCGGGCTGCTGCTCGACGAGTGCGACCGCGCGCTGACGCCGCGCTTCCAGCCGGTGGAAGGGCGCGTCTGGCGGGTGTCGCGGGTGCCGCTGCTCGGAAGCCCGGCCGGGCTGCTGTGCGCCACCAGCGTCGATGACGGTCTGGCCGATTCCTTCACCGTGGTGCTCCAGGCGCGGCCGGCGCGGCTGGGGGCGGTCCAGCTGATGGCGACCGTCGCCGGCCGCAAGCTCGACGTCACCCTGCGCGCGGCGACCGGCCTGCCGGCAGCGTTGCTGGCCGAACTGCACGAGAGCTTCCGCGCGACGCTGGCCGATTGCGGACTGGACGGCGCGCTGACCGTCGGACCGCTGGCCGGCGCCTGGCTGGGGCTGGACGACGACGCGCTCTCGTCCGACCTTGCGTTGTAGGCCGGTCGGCTTCGTCCCGCAGAACGACACTTATTTAAAATGGCGTTAAAATTTGAGGAAGTGAACAAAACATCCCATTGCGCCGGTGTGGTTATAGGCCGTAGTTGCTTGGACACAATCCGTCGTGACCGTAGGGCGAAGGGGGGCCGTCATGCCACCAAGCACCGAACATGGCCAGCCGGTCATCCTGCTGGCCGACGATGATTCCTTCATGCGGTCGATCGTTGCCAATCTGGTCCGCACCTCGCTGCGTTACGAGGTCGTCATCGCCGCGTCGGGGCGCGACGCCATCGACCGGCTGGGCGCGTGGTCGCCGCCGGTGTCGCTGGCGCTGCTCGACTTCGTGATGCCGGACGGCAACGGGCTCGAGGTGGCGCGGGCGATCCGCAGCGGGCTTGGCCGGGTGCCGCGTGATCTGCCGATCGCCATGCTGACCGGGCGCACCGATTTCGAACTGGTGCGCGCGGCGATGGAGCTGGACGTCAACGCCTATGTCGTGAAGCCGGTGACCAGGGAAACCCTGTTCCAGCGGCTGGAGCGGGCCTGGACCCTGCCATTCGATCTCAAGCCCGCCGAGGTCTACCGGAAGGTCGAAATCCCCAGCCCCTTCGGGCCGGAGCGCGTCCGCAAGCCGGCGGCCCCCGTGCCGCTGCCGACGCCGCCCGGCCCCCACCCGTGCGAACCGGCGGCGCGCAGCGCGCGGGTCGAGACGCGGGTGGCCGACCTCACCCCCGGCGTGATCCTGGCCGCTGCCGTCCGCGGCAACAACGACGGCTCGATCATCCTGCCGGCGCACATCCGGCTCGACCGCGCGCTGATCGCCCGCCTGTCCGACCTTGCCGAGATTGGCATGATCCCCCCCGCCGTCTTCGTGATCGCCCGGCAGGAGGGGTAGGGCGGTGGATCCGTTCCTGATGCCGGCGCCGGGGCCGGCGGTGGGCGTCGATCTCGGCGATCTGCTGGGCGCGGCGCCCATCGGCGTGCTGATCCTCGACGCCGACTACACGATCCTCTACCACAACCAGCGCGTCGTCGACATTCTCGGCGTCTCGGGCGACGCGCTGTCGGCGGCGGTGGCCGCCATCCTCAACGGCCCGATCCTGGCGCATGGGCTGGACATGCGCGACATGGCCGTGGACACCGTTCGGCCGGACGGCGAAACCCGCACCCTCCAGCTTTCCTTCGGCTTCATCGCCCACGGCATGGATGACGCGACGATCGTCTGGGTCTATGACGTGACCGAAATGCAGCGGGCGCGAGTCGAGGCGGAGCGGTCGGCCCGCTACCGCTCGTCCTTCCTCGCCACCATGAGCCACGAGATCCGCACGCCGATGAATGGCGTCGCCACCATCGCCGATCTGCTGGCCGACACCGGCCTGGACGGCGAGCAGCGGGAGATGGTGCGGACGATCCGTGGCTCGGCCGACGCGCTGCTGACCATCCTCGACGACGTGCTCGATTTCTCGAAGATCGAGGCCGGGGCGATGGAGACGGAGGACCGTCCCTACGCTCCCGCCTCGGTGCTCGACGGCATGGCGGCGATCCTGCGCCCGAAGGCGGCGGAGAAGGGGCTGCGTCTGGATCTGGAGGTCGCCGCGGCCGTTCCGGGCTGGGTCGGTGGCGACGGCAACCGGGTGCGTCAGATCCTCATCAACCTCGTCGGCAACGCCATCAAGTTCACAAGGCGCGGCGGAGTGACGGTGCGGCTGTCGGTGCCGGCGCCGGGCCGCCTGCGCGGCGAGGTCGAGGACAGCGGCATCGGCCTGTCCGGCGAGCAGCGGCTCGGCCTGTTCCGCCCCTTCATCCAGGCCGACGCCAGCGTCGCCCGCCGCTTCGGCGGCAGTGGGCTCGGGCTGTCGATCTGCCGCGGGCTGGTCGAATTGATGGGCGGCACCATCGATGTGGTCAGCACACCCGATGTCGGCTCGCTCTTCTGGTTCGAGATCGACGCTCCGGCCCGCGAGGCGCCGCCGCGCGCCGCCGGTCCGGCGCGCGAGGGGACGCGGCGGGACTGGCGGATGCCCGACCGCGCCGAGGCCGAGGCCGCCCGCGCCGTGGTCCTCTGTGTCGAGGACAACCCGACCAACCGCTTCGTGCTCGACCGCGTCATGCGCCGGCTCGGCATCCAGCACGACAGCGCCGTCAACGGGGCCGAGGCGCTCGCCATGCTGCGGGCCGACCGGCACGGGCTGGTGCTGACCGACCTGCACATGCCGGTGCTCGACGGCTACGGGCTGGCCCGCGCCATCCGCGCCTGCGAGGAGGCGGACGGGGTGGCGGAACCCCTGCCGATCCTGGCGCTGTCCGCCGACGCCGTGCGCGGCACCGCCGAGGAGTGCGCGGCCGTCGGCATGGCCGGGCACCTGACCAAGCCGATCCGCATCGACGCGTTGGACGAGGCCATCGCCCGGTATCTGCCGGCGGCCCACCGGCTGCGCCGGGCGGGCGGGTCCGGGGCAGCCGGGACCGCCGTTGTTGCCGCTCCGGAACCGGACGCGGCGATGCTGTCGCTCGACCTGACGCTGCTGACCGATTTGGTCGGCGACGATCCCGATTCCATTCGGGCGGCGCTGGAAAGCTTCCGCGATTCCGCCGCCGAGCTGATGGCCGGAATCGAGAACGCCGACGATCCGCAAGAGGCGATGATCGCCGCCCATTCGTTGAAGTCGGCCAGCCGCTGCGTCGGTGCCCTGGAGCTGTCGCAGGCCGCCGAGTCCCTGGAGACGGCGCTGCGCGAGGGGAGCGCGGATGCGCCGGCGCTGGCGCTCCGCGTCGGCGAGCGTTTCGCCGACAGCCTCCGCGTCATCCGCGCCACCATCGAACAGCATGTCTGACGGGCCACGGGCGCGACGCGGCCCGACGGCGATCCTGGCGACGATTCCGGTGGGGCGGTCCGCTCAGATCGGCGTGGCGGCCGGGCGTTGAAGCGCCGGAGCCACCGGAGTCGGCATGCCCGGCGGCGGTGGAGGCGGCGGCAGGGCCTGCAACGCCGCCCGCGCGCTCTCGCGCAGCGCCGTCAGGTCGGGTTCCGGGAAGCGTTGCAGCAGGGTGGCGTAGGACGCCCGCGCCACTCCCGGACAGCCGATGATCGCGAACATCTCGCCCTGACGCAGCAGAGCCGCCGCCTCGTCGGTTCTGCGGTGGCCGGTGATCGAGGATGCGATGGCGTACCAGCGGCCGTAGGCCGCCCACATCCCCTGCACCGCATCACTCTCACACTGCGCGACAGCCAGAGCTTTTTCAAAGGCTTGCCGATAGTCGCTGTCGGGTGACTGCGGCAGTTGGACGCAGCCCGGCAGCAGCATGGCCAAAGCAGCGGCCAGACGGCTCGGAATGGTGACTCTGTCCGTTCCGCGCATGGAACCCCTCCCGAAGGTGATACGCCCCAAGAAAAGACGATTACGGTTAAACCGGCGTTCACGTTTGTGGCGGGCGGTTACGGAAATACCAACGGCATTAACCATTGATCGTTCGTAAAGAAGCGATTTGGAACGGCGTTAACTTGACATTCATACGAATTTCGACAGTAAAACGGGAGATAGATAAAAATTTAGTCAGCATTGAAGGGTTTATAGATCCTTAAAAGGACGTAAAATCGCCCAATGACATATATCATTCCAGGTACCCCAACCTGTTGACAGATGGCCGTTCGATGGGTTCTTTTGTGCCTGTGATAAGGGTGAGACACGGTTAAAATTAAATAAAAGGCAATGCTTCGCCCTTGCTTGCCACGCCATGGAGAATCCAATGCAAACGCTGCTGATAGAGCCGGGGGACCTGATCGCTGAAGCCATCGGGAAGCAACTCGATCTTAGTAAAATTAACCATGACCGGATCGACCTGGATGGGCTTCAGGATCTGCTGAACGGCCATGGGCGGATCGAGATCAACCATGATGCGATCATCATCGGGGATGTCGGCGACACGGCGGCCTGCGTGGCGATGCTGCGTGCCCATCAGGTGACGGCGGCGATCATCTGCCTGATCGAGCGCCGCTGTGCCACCACCACCGCCGCCATCCTGCGGGCCGGCGCCGACGACGTCCTGGTCAAGCCGGTGATCAGCACCGAGATCCGGGCGCGCCTGGAGGCGATCCGCCGCCGCTCCTACGGGCTGACCAGCAACGCCGTGTCGGTCGGCCGCCTGACCGTCTTCCTCGACGGTCGCGATCCCGAGGTGGACGGCGAACGTCTGCGCCTCAGCCAGCGCGAGCACGCGATCCTGTCGGTGCTGGCCCTGAACCACCGCCGGGTGGTCTCCAAGGAGCACATCTACGAGGAGGTCTACGGCCTGTCCGGTTCGGACCCGCTCGACAAGGTGATCGACGTCTACATCTGCAAGCTGCGCAAGAAGATCGACATGGCGACCGGCGGCGGCCGCTACATCGAGACCGTCTACGGCCGCGGCTACAAGTTCGAGGCGCCGCCCGACCACGTCGCTCCCGACATGGCGTCGCTTCTGCTGGAGCGGCTGTCTCAGACGGCGGCGCGCAACGCCGGCCGGCTGCCGATCATCCCGCCGGTCGCCCCGGCCAACCAGCGCGCCGCGGCGCGGGTCGCCAGCCGCTGACCGTCAACCGCCGGCCATCAACCGGCGTGAAGATCAGGTCCGGAAAAGAACGCCTTTCTCAAAATTTTTCGAAAACGACTATCTTTCTTCAAGAAAACACCGCCCCGAGCGAACGGCATCACTTTTTTACCTCGGCTTAAACCGGGTTGGTCATCCTTAGCTTCGCCACTCGCGCTCCCGCGACTTGATCGGGAAGGCCCGCGCGACATCGGCCCCGGCGTCAGAAAGGCGCCATGACATCTCGCGAAGTGGAGATACCCATGGCCTCGATTATGACCAACGCCTCGGCGATGACCGCGCTGCAGACGCTGCGCAAGGTGACGAGCGATCTGGAAGGCACCCAGGACCGCATCTCGACCGGCCTGAAGGTGAACGTCGCCAAGGACAACGCCGCCTACTGGTCGATCTCCTCGACCATGAAGTCCGACGTCGCCGGCTTCAAGGCCGTCTCCGACGCGCTCGGCCTCGGCACCTCGACCGCCGTCAACGCCTCCAACGGCGCCGACAGCGTGAAGAACATGCTGACCGCCATGAAGCAGCGCATCGTCGCCGCCCAGTCGGACGGCACCGATCCGAAGTTCCTGCAGGCCGAAGTCGACCAGTACATTCAGCAGATCGAGGGCGTCGTCGCCTCGGCCTCGTTCAACGGCGACAACTGGCTGAACGTCAACTATTCGCCGGACGGCTCGGCCAAGGATCTCAACGTCGACGTTCTGGCGACGCTGAGCCGCAGCGAGAACGGCGTGACGCCGAGCTACATCAGCTTCACCCGCCAGGACATGCGGTCTGATTCGATCCTCGGCAAGGCGACGATCGAGCAGAAGATCGACTCCACCGTGGCCGCCAAGGCCTCGCAGGTGTTCGACATCGGCACCTCGAGCGGCGTCTACATCGACGGCCAGAATCTCGGCCTCGACAAGCTGACCTTCAAGTTCACCAGCGAAGCGCTGACCGTGAACTACCAGCAGAAGGAAGTCGTCGGCGCCGGCACCTCGGTCAACGGCGACATCGTCGCCCTGACGCTGAAGCCGATCACCACCGACATCACGGTCGACCTCAGCGCCATCAAGTACACCACCGACCAGGCGACCACCGAGGCGCTGATCACCACGGCGATCAACGACGCGATCGCCAAGCAGACCTACGCCTCGATGCTGCCGTCGATCATCGACCAGACCAAGACCCTGGCCGCCGCGAGCCAGCGTCAGGCCCTGGTGGATTCGGCCTACGACGTCGCCTACACCAAGCACCTCGCCCAGACCGGCAAGGCGACCGACTTCGAAGGCGCCAAGGCCTACGGCGACGCGGTCAAGCTGGCCATCGGCGCCGCCTACGACCGTGGCGACACCGCCTACAACGCCAAGCTGACGGACGGCACCACCGACCTGTTCACCGCCGCCCTCGACCTCAGCGGCGCGGCCGCCGGCCTCACGCTCGGCCTCGGCAGTGCGGCGTCGACCGCGGCGGTGACCGCGGCGACCTCGGCTCCGGGCCTGCTCGGCGGCACGGCGCCGACCGACTACGCGACCGCGAACGCCCTGCTGAAGGACCGCACGGTCAAGTCGGCCTTCGCCACCATCGACGGCAAGCGTCAGCTCCAGTTCACCGTCGGCGCCGGATACAAGTCCGCCACCACCTCGGCCGACATGACCGCCCCCACCAACATCGTGGCCGACACCAACTACAACTCGAAGATCGAGGGGTTGTGGGTGCAGACGAAGGAAAGCGACGCCTTCGGCGGTCTGGCCGAACTGAAGCAGCTCGACGTGCAGAACAACGCGACCCGTTCGCTGGAAGCCATCGACAGCATGCTGACCAAGGTGATCGTGAAGGCCGCGGCCGTCGGCTCGATCGAAAACCGCATCGGCATCCAGACCGACTTCCTGTCCAAGCTGACCGACGCGGTCAACAAGGGCATCGGCCTGCTGATCGACGCCGACATGAACGAGGAATCGAGCCGCCTGCAGGCCCTCCAGGTCCAGCAGCAGCTCGCGACCCAGGCGCTGTCGATCGCCAACCAGGGTCCGCAGAACATCCTGTCGCTGTTCCGCTAAGCCTTGGGCGGGCCGGGGCCTTCCCTTCGGGGCGGGCGCCGGCCCACTCTCCCTTTTGGGGCCGGAGGCCGGCGGGCGGCCGGCGGTGCCCGCCGCCGCGCCGGCTTTCGACGCAGACCAACCCACCGACGGTGAAACCCTCAAAAGGTGCGACCATGAGCATCGCCGCCTACCAGCAGACCATCCTCGAATGCGAGGATCCGCGCCGGATCGAATACCGCCTGTTCCTGCGCATCACCCTGGCCCTGGAGCGCCACCGCGACGCCAACTGGCAGTCGGAGGGGCTGAAGGACGCCCTGTGGCGGAACATGGAGCTGTGGGGCTGGCTGCGCGCCGACCTGCTGGACGACGAGAACGGCCTGCCCGAGAAACTCCGCGCCGGCCTGGTGTCGTTGTCCTACACGGTCGACCGGCGGACCCGCGAAATCCTGCGGGGCGGTGGCGGAGTCGACCTGCTGATCGACATCAACCGGGCGGTCATGCAGGGGCTGCAGGGAACGCCGCAGCCCGCCCTGGAGGTCGCCGATGTCGCTTAAGCTCCGGCTGAAGCCGCTGGAACGGGTGGTCATCAACGGCTGCGTCGTGCAGAACGACAACCGCCGCTACACGCTCACCATCAGCAACTTCGCCCAGATCATCCGCGGCAGCGACATCATGCAGGACGAGGAGGCGACCACTCCGGCGCGCCGCTGCTACTTCGTCATCCAGAGCATGCTGCTCGATCCCGCCGCCGCCGGCACCCACACCCCGGTCATCACCGGGATGATGGCCGATCTCTACGCCGCCTTCGTCCGTCCGGACGTCCAGAACCACATCATGCAGGCGATGGGCTACGTCGCGGAGCGCGACTACTACAAGGCCCTGAGCAGCCTGCGCCCGGTCCTCGACTATGAGAACACCGTTCTGGGGCGCCCGAAGGCGCGGCCGCCGGGCCAGAGCGAACAACACGTCGCGGGGTAGAGATGGCAAAGCCCTTGGATGGTGTCGGCGGGGTCGGCACCGAGCGCGGCATCACGAGCGCCGACGTGATGGCCGAGGCGCGCCAGCGCCAGATGGACCGCCTGAAGGCGGCCCAGGCGGCGAACGACAAGCCGGCCGAGGTCGTCGAGGGCGCCGACAAGGGCCAGCAGGCGGGCATCCCGCCGCGCAACCCGCCGCGGGACGACATCCAGCCCTACCGGGTCCAGCTCGATCCCGAGACCCAGCGCCTTCACACGGAGGTCCTGGACACCGAGACCGGCCGGGTCATCATGCGCATCCCGCCGACCTACGTCGAACCCGACCTCCACGCCGAGGAGGCGTCGGCCGGATCGTCCGGAGAGGATGGTGGAACACCGGGGCGGGAGGTCAAGGCATGAGCACGATCCAGGACTACCGGCAGATCGTGCGCAACCAGGACCGCATGGAAGGGGCGCTGCGCAAGCGCGGCGACATCCAGCGGAGCATCGCCTATTTCGAGGCCAACATCGGCAAGATCACCTCGGCCGATGCCCTCCTGAAGGATGACAAGCTCTACCGTTTCGTCATGGAGGCCTTCGATCTCGGCAGCCAGACCTTCGCGCGGGGCCTGATCAGGAAGGTCCTGAACGAGGGCGTCACCGACGAGAAGGCCACCGCCAACCGGATGAGCGACCCCAAGTTCAAGGAGATGGCGACGATTCTCGGTTTCAAGGAGAATGGCGGCGCCGCCCTGAAGGAACCGAAGATCGTCCAGGCCATCGTCGAGCGCTTCATCGACGTCAAGATGGAGGTCCAGGCCGACGAGACCAACCCGGCGGTCCGTTTGGCGCTCTATTTCCAGCGCCGGGCGCCAAGCATCAACAACTGGTTCCAGGTGCTGGGCGACGCGCCCTTGCAGAAGGTGGTGTTCACCGCGCTGAACATCCCGGACGGCGCCGCACTCCAGGACATCGACCGGCTCGCCGAGAAGCTGGCCAAGAAGTTCGACATCAAGGACTTCAAGGACCCGGCGAAGGTGCAGAAGTTCCTCGACCGCTTTTCCGTCATGTACGACATGCTCAACGGGTCGTCGGACAACGGCGCCGCCACCGCGCCGTCGATCGGGATCTCGCGCAGCGGACGCGCCTCGATCATCACCATTGATCCGTCCATCACGATGTCGCTGCTGAAGTTCCCGCGCTTCTGACGCAAGGGCGGGTTTCGCCAGCGTGGGGAGTTCTTGCCGTGGAGGCGGAAAACAGGGCGCTGCGCAACAGCATACGGCCGCCGGCGACGACCGGCGCCGGGCCGGTCGGCCTGGCGCGGACCAGGGCGGGCGAGGGGCGTGATTCCCTTCACATCCTGCCGCTGTCGATCATCCCGCTGGAAACACCGGGCCTGCGCCACGCCCGGCTGATCAAGAACGTCCGGCTGGAAACCGTCGCCGAGGTCTTCAACGACGCGCAGACCGGCAGCGGCCAGATCGGACTCGACCAGCTGCCGGCCTGCTTCGGAATCGACGGTCCGGCAATGCGCCGCGACCTGCGCAAGATCATGCAGATCGCCGAGGCCGCCAGCTTCGACGTCTACAGCCTGCGGCTGGAGCTGCGCCGCCTGAAGATCGACGTCGACGAGGCCGACGCGCTCCGCCTGTCCGACGCCAAGCGGGCCGAGCTGACCGGCTACATGCAGGTCTTCACCCGCCCGCTGATCGAGCATGTCTACGGCTCCGACGGCGTGCGCGTCAGCAGCATGGAAAGCCTGATCCGCATGTTCGCCGAGCCGGACATCGAGGAGGCGCGGCGCCGGCTGCAACTGACCGCCGACCGGCTCGACATCCCGCTGACGGAGATTCCGGCCTTCCTGGAGGAATACGCCGACATCTTCCTGTCGCTGGCCTATTTCAAGCGCTGCCTCGACGACATCGTGCCGGACGTGCAAGGCTTTCTCGCCTGGATGACCGAGCTGCACCAGGCCAGCGAGGTGCGGCGCGATTTTCGGCAGGGGCGTCTGCTCGACGAGATCGGGCGCGACTTGACCGACATCGCCACCTCGATCACCGGACGCTTCGAAAGCTTCGACAACCGCTCGCGTGATTTCTGGCGCAACATCAACGCCGAGAGTTTCCGCGCCATCCGCGACCTGATCGTGACCCACCATCTGACCATCGGCGGCGTGCTGTGCGGTCTGGCGGTGAAGATGAATCTGTGGAAGGCGCGCTTCTCGCGCGGCGGCGGGCCTGTGCGCCGGCTGGAGTTCATCCGGTCGGAAATCCTGCCCGGCCTGTCGCACATCAAGGCCATCGAGCAGGCGTCGCGCAACAGCTTGCGGTGACGCCTGCGGCTTTGGGTGAGCGGCCTGTCCGTCACCATCCCGGCGAAAGCGGGGATGGCGGGAAGCTGGGCCGGAAAACGGCTGTTTGCCGAAGCCGGCCTCACAGCCGGACGGCGTCGGCGCGGCCGGCATCCGTCGCCTGGAGCGCGTAGAGCTTCGCCAGCGTCTGCGGCGCCGGGCTTTCCTCCGGGCGCAGCGTGGCGGCGGCGGCCGCTTCCGGAACGGCGGCCTTGCGCCGCAGCGCCTCGACCATCGACGCGGCGGAGGGCAGGGGGACGTCACCGCCGTCGCCCTCTCCCTTCAGCCAGGGCAGCGGAGCGGCGGCGGTCGCGGTCGGCGCCGTGGGGCTCGCCTCCCCGCCGATGTCGTCGGCCAGCGTTCCGAGATGGCCGAGCACGCTGTCGCCGGTGATCTCCTCGAAGACCACCATGGCGGCGCTGCCGATCAGGCCCGCCGGACCGCCGAACAGGAAGCCGCCGGCCAGCCGCGCCGGGATCGAGATGCTCTCGCCGGTCGCCTCGCGGTAGACCGACGACACCACCGGCAACTGCTGAAGCGGGTTCACCACGTCGAGCAGATCCTCGAAGCCGACCTCCATTTTTTCGGCGAGGCTTTCCTTGGGTTCGGGCGGCTTGGCCGAAACCCTGGCCTGGGGCGGCGGCAGGGCCTGGGCGGCCAGTTTGGTGTTGACGCTCATGTCGGGGCTCCGGTCGTCGGGAGAAGGGCTGCGAGCTGCGCGAAGGTGTCGGGGGTGGCGGTGCGGTCGTCCTTGCCCTGGCGCAGGAAGGCGTCCAGCCGGGGGTGCAGGTCCATGGCGGCGTCGGTGTCCGGGTCGGTGCCGCGCTTGTAGGCGCCGAGCCGGATCATCTCGCGCATGTTGTCGTAGGTCGCGGCCAGCGCTCGGGCGCGGCCGACGACCCGGTTCTCGTCGGGGCTGTGGCAGCCGGGCAGGGTGCGCGAGACGCTGCGCAGCAGATTGACCGCCGGGTAGCGGCCCTGTTCGGCGATGCGGCGGTCGAGCACCAGATGGCCGTCGAGGATGCCGCGCACCGCGTCGGCGATCGGCTCGTCATGGTCGTCGCCGTCGACCAGCACGGTGAAGATGGCGGTGATGTCGCCGCCGCTTCCACCATCGTCCGGACCGGGGCCGGCGCGCTCCAGCAGGCGGGGCAGCTCGGCGAAGACGCTGGGCGGGTAGCTCTTGGAGGTCGGCGGCTCGCCGGCGGCGAGCCCGATCTCGCGCTGCGCCATGGCGAAGCGGGTGACGCTGTCCATCAGGCACAGCACATGAAGCCCCTGGTCGCGCAGCTCCTCCGCCACGGTCAGGCAGAGCAGGGCGGCTTGGCGGCGCATCAGCGGCGGTTCGTCCGAGGTGGCGACGATCACCACCGAGCGCGCCAGCCCCTCGGCCCCGAGATCGTCCTGGATGAACTCGCGAACCTCGCGGCCGCGCTCGCCGACCAGCCCGATGACGATGGCGTCGGCCTCGGCGTGGCGGGCGAACATCGACAGCAGGGTCGATTTACCGACGCCCGAGCCGGCGAAGACGCCGAGCCGCTGGCCGCGGCACAGGGGCACGAAGCTGTCGATCACCCGGATTCCGGTGTCGAGCTTCTCCCCCACCCGGCGGCGCGCGCAGGCGGCCGGCGGCGGCTGGCGCAGGCTGCGCGCGTGCTCGCCGTTGCGCAAGGGGCCGTGCCCGTCGATCGGCTGGCCGAGCGCGTCGATCACGCGGCCGAGCCAGCCGATCGACGGCCGCAGCGTGAAGGCGGTGTCGTTGGTCGTGGCGGCGCAGCCCTCCGCCACGCCCTCGATGTTGTCGAAGGCCATCAGCAGGGAGCGGCCGTTGCGAAAGCCGATGGTCTCGCACAGCACGCGGCCGCCGCGCACAGTCTCGGCGTGGCACTTGTCGCCGACCGACAGCACGCGCTGAAGCCCGTCGACCTCCAGTGTCATGCCGGCGGCCGAGCGGATTTCGCCGCGCCAGCTCACGGTCGGCATCCGTTCGATCTCGGCCGCCAGGGTCGCCAGGGGGGCAGGGGGGGCGCGCATGGGCGCTGTCTCCATCCATCCTCGTTGTCCGCATCCTAACGGGAGGATTTTAAATCCGGTTTTAAACGGCCGGGTTCACCTTGCCCCTGACTTTGCGCCGCCACGCGCTGGAATGAGGGCGTCATGGATTTTAGCAAAATCGGTCTCTTTCAACTCGCCGGAACCCGCCTCGATTACTTGGCGCAGCGGCAGAAGCTGATCGCCGAGAATGTCGTCAACGCCAACACGCCCGACTACACGGCGCGCGACCTGAAATCCTTCGACGCGGTGCTGAACGGCGTCCGGCCGGTCGAGACCGCGCGCACCGCCGCCCTCCATCTGACCGGCGGCAAGCCGGTCACCGCCTTCCGCGAGGCCGGCAAGCAGGATCTGTGGGAATCGACCCCGTCCGGCAACGCGGTGTCGCTGGAGCAGGAGATGAGCAAGGGCAGCGAGACCCGCGACGCCTTCGCCCTGACCACCAGCCTGTTCCAGCGCAACGTGCAGATGCTGCGCATGGCCTGGCGCAACGGCTGATTTTTGGGCTGATCCGGAAGGAGGACCGCCATGATGAACGACGCCCTGGGCGCGACCCTGAAGATCGCCACAGCCGGGCTCCAGGCCCAGTCGACGCGGCTGCGGGTGGTCGCCGAGAATCTCGCCAACGCCGATTCCACCGCCGTCACCAAGGGCGGCGACCCCTACCGCCGCAAGACCGTCTCCTTCGACAGCATGATGGACCGCTCCGTCGGGGCGGAGGTGGTGAAGGTCAAGCAGATCGGCCGCGACCGCAGCGATTTCCGGCTCGACTACGACCCCTCGCACCCGGCGGCCGACGACAAGGGCTATGTCAAGCGCCCCAACGTCCAGCCGCTGATCGAGATGATGGACATGCGCGAGGCCGGCCGCTCCTTCGAGGCCAGCATGAACGTCATCGAACAGTCGCGCGCCATGATGAACCGCGTCGTCGACCTGCTGCGCGGCTGAGGAGCCCTTCCATGATCGACATGCCCATCGGCCGCGTCGCCGCCGCCTACGCCGCCAACCGCAGCCCGGCCGTCACCGGCCTTGCGCCCGGCGGCCTCGTTCCGAACGGCTTGGCCGAAACCAAGGCGACCGCCTTCGGTGCCTCGGGGGTGTTCGGCGCCGACGCTGTGGCCGCCACCTCCGAGACCGATTTCGGCGCCTTCCTCGACAAGCAGATCGCCCAGGCGGTCGACACGCTGAAGGAGAGCGAGCGGGTGTCGATGTCGGCCGTCGCCGGCAAGGCCAGCGCGCAGGAGGTGGTGCGATCGGTGCTTGCCGCCGAAATGACGGTGCAGAGCGTCGTCGCCATCCGCGACAAGATGGTCCAGGCCTATCAGGAGATCATGCGGATTTCCGTGTGACGTCCGCGTGATCGGGAAACGGGAGCCCGTCGCATGAACCAGGCCGATGTGCTGGAGGTGCTGCGCAGCGGCATCTGGACGACTCTGGTCGTCGCGGCGGCACCGCTGCTTGTCGCCGTGGTGGTCGGCGTCGCCATCTCGCTGATCCAGGCGCTGACCCAGGTGCAGGAGATGACGCTGACCTTCGTGCCCAAGATCGTCGCCATTCTGGTCGTCACGGTGCTGGCGCTGCCTTTCATGTACGGCACGCTCGCCACCTATGCCGAGCGGCTGACCGATCTCATCGTCGCCATCGAATAGGCCATGCCGGCGCGGCTGCTGATCCCGCTGGCCGCGGCGCTGCTGGCGGGCGTTCCCGTCCAGGCGGCGGCCCCGGCCGCCGGTTCCTCCTCCATCGGAACCTGGAGCACCGCGCTCTACGCGGCGCCCAAGCCCCCGCCGCCCGAACGCGAACGCTCGCGCGGGCCGCTGCCGCCGGAAGCCCAGTGCATCGCCGCCATTCTCGACGCCGAGCGCGCGGCCGGCATCACCGACCATCTGCTGCTGGCGATGGGCTTCACCGAATCCGGCCGACGCACCGAGGACCGCCTGTTCACCGCTTGGCCCTGGACCGTCAACACCGAGGGCCGCTCCCACTATTTTCCGACGCGCGACGCCGCCATCGCCTTCGTTCGGGAGGCGCAGGGGCGCGGGGTGCGTTCGATCGACGTCGGGTGCCTCCAGGTCAACCTGCGCTGGCATCCCGACGCCTTTCCCGACCTCGCCACCGCCTTTGATCCCGTCGCCAACGCCCGCTACGCCGCCGGTTTCCTCGGCGCGCTGCGGCGTGACCACGGATCGCTGGAGGCCGCCATCGCCCGTTACCACTCCGCCCAGTCGGAACGCGGCGAAGCGTACCGCCAGCGGGTGTCGGGCAATCTGCGCTGGGTCGCCGGCGCGCTCGGCTATCTGGAGACGCTGGCCGCCGGTCCGCAGACCGTGAGCGCCGGCGCGAGCGCCGCTCCGGTGTGGACGGCGGCCGAGCGCGGCCATCTCGCCTTCCTGTCCGGCCTGTTCGCCAGCGGTCCCACCCAGCCGCTGCTGCCGGAGGCGGGACGGTGAGGTCCCGCGGTCGCGCCGGCTGGCCGCCCGCTTAAATCCGGGTTTTACCGGGCCTGTCTACGCTTTGCCCATCCACGCCGTGCCGTGCCTTCCCACCCTTCGCCTTCGGCCGCCCCTTTCGCAAGCTTCGGGACACCATGACCTTAACCGATCACGTCCGCAGCCGGTTCGGGATCCTCGGCGACATCGGGCTGGCGAACCGCGACGTGCTGTTCGCGGTGGGCATCCTGCTGGTGCTGGCGGTGCTGTTCCTGCCGGTGCCTTCCTGGTTCCTCGATCTCGGGCTGGCGCTGTCCTTCTCGATCAGCGTGCTGATCCTGATGGTGTCGCTGTGGATTCCGCGTCCGCTCGACTTCTCGTCCTTCCCGACGGTGCTGCTGGTCGTCACCATGATGCGGCTGGCGCTGAACATCGCGTCCACCCGGCTGATCCTCAGCGACGGTCACAACGGCCATGGCGCGGCCGGCCATGTGATCCAGGGCTTCAGCCAGTTCGTGATGGGCGGCAACTTCGTCATCGGCGTGGTGATCTTCTGCATCCTGGTGATCATCAACTTCGTGGTCATCACCAAGGGCGCCACCCGCATCGCCGAGGTCGGCGCGCGCTTCACGCTCGACGCCATTCCCGGCAAGCAGATGGCGATCGACGCCGACCTCTCGGCCGGCATGATCGACGACACCGAGGCGCGCCGCCGCCGCAAGGAGCTGGAGGACGAGAGCACCTTCTACGGCGCCATGGACGGCGCCTCGAAGTTCGTGCGCGGCGACGCGGTGGCCGGCCTGATCATCACCGTCATCAACGTGCTGGGCGGCATGGCCATCGGCATGGCCCAGAAGGGGATGAGCTTCGAGCACGCCGCCGGCGTCTACACCACCCTGACGGTGGGTGACGGTCTGGCGACCCAGATCCCGGCGCTGATCGTTTCGCTCGCCGCCGGCCTGCTGGTCACCAAGGGCGGCAACATCGGCTCGGCCGACAAGGCGGTGATCGACCAGCTCGGCGCCTATCCCAAGGCGCTGATGGTCGCCTCCGGCCTGCTCGGCGCGCTGGCGCTGATGCCGGGGCTGCCGGTCGCCCCGTTCCTCGCCATCGGTGCCGCTTTCGCGGCGCTCGGCTGGTACATGCCGCGCCGCCGGGCGCGCGCCGCCGCGCTGGCCAAGCTGGAGGAGAGCCGCAAGCCGCCCATCGCCGCACCCGAGGAGCCGGTCGAGGAGATGCTGAAGGTCGACGACGTCAAGGTCGAGGTCGGCAATCATCTGGTGCCGCTGATCCTCAACAAGAACGGCCCGCTGACCAGCAAGGTGAAGACGCTGCGCAAGCGCTTCGCCACCGAGTTCGGCTTCATCCTGCCCTCGGTGCGCATCAAGGACAGCAGCTTCCTGGCGCCCAAGAGCTACGTCATCAGCGTGATGGGGGTCGAGGCCGCCAAGGGCGAGGTGCGGCCCAAGCATCTGCTCGCCATCGATCCGACCGGGGGCGAGGTGCCGGACATCGCCGGGGAATCGACGCGCGAGCCGACCTTCGGCCTGCACGCCAAATGGATCGACCCGGCCCGCCACGAGGAGGCGGCGGCCAAGGGCTACACGGTGGTCGATCCGGAAAGCGTCATCACCACCCACCTGACCGAGGTCATCAAGGACCATCTGCCGATGCTGATGACCTTCGCGGCCTTGCAGAAGCTGATCGAGGGGCTGGGGCGCGAGTACCAGAAGCTGATCAACGACATGGTGCCGAGCCAGATCTCGCTGGTGGTGCTGCAACGGGTGCTCCAGGCGCTGCTGGCCGAGCGGGTGTCGATCCGCAACCTGCCGACCATCGTCGAGGCGATCGCCGAGGCGGTCGGCTGGACCCGCCACATCACGCTGATCACCGAGCATGTGCGGATGCGGCTGGGCCAGCAGATCTGCCAGGGGCTTGCCGGGCCGGACGGCTTCGTTCCGGTGATCGCGCTGACGCCGCGCTGGGAGCAGGCGTTGCTGGAGAACATCGTGGTGGAGGGCGAGGACCGCCGCTTCGTCATGCCGCCGAGCCAGGTGCAGGAGTTCCTGACGGCTGTGCGGCTGAAGATCCAGAAGCACGCCACCCCGCAGGTCTGGCCGGCGCTGCTGGTCGGCGCCGAGGTGCGGCCCTTCGTGCGCTCGCTGCTGGAGCGCGTCAGCCCGATGACCCCGGTGCTGAGCCACGCCGAGCTGCACCGCAAGGCGTCGCTCAAGACCATCGATCAGGTGTGAGGGTGGCGATGGAGGGAATGCAGGGCTGGCGTTCTTGCCCCCACCCCAACCCTCCCCCGCTGGGTGGGGGAGGGGACCGTGTGCCATGGACCCGCTGACCAACCTGCTGACGCTCGAAATCTACCGCGGCTTCCTCGTGCTGGTGCGGGTGGCGGCGGCCGTCGGTTTCCTGCCCGGTTTCGGCGAGGTCGCCGTGCCGATGCGGGTGCGTGCCGCCGTCGCGCTGATCGTTACGCTGGTGCTGCTGCCGAGCGTCGAGGGGCTGCCCGACCGCACGCCGGCCGAGCCGACCGAGATGCTGCACGCCTTCGCCGGGGAGATTCTGGTCGGCGCCTATCTCGGGCTGGGGGCCAAGCTGTTCATGGCGGCGCTGCAAACCACCGGCGGCGTTGCCGCGCAGGCAATCGGGCTCAGCAACCCCTTCTCGCTCGACGCCGCCGGCTTCGAGGGCGGGTCGGTGCTGTCGGGCGTGCTGCTGATCGGCGGGCTGGCGCTGATGTTCGCCTCGGACGTCCATTACCTGATGATCGGGGCGCTCGCCCGCTCCTACGGCTCCTGGCCGGTCGGCGAGTTTCCCGACATCGGGATGCTGGCCGGGCGCTTTTCGCAGCTCATCGCCACGACCTTCCGGCTGGCGGTGGGGCTGGCGGCGCCCTTCATCCTCTACGGGCTGGTGTTCAATCTGGCTCTGGGTCTGGTCAACCGGGTGATGCCGGCGATGCCGGTCTTCTTCGTTGGCACGCCGATCCTGCTGGTGGCTGGGCTGGGGCTGTTCATGATGACCGCCGGGGCCATGCTGACCGGTTTCGTCGCCGCGCTCGGCGGCTGGCTGTCGGGATCGTGAGGGCTGGGCGATGGCGGACGAGGACGACTCCCAGAAGACCGAGGAACCCACCGAGAAACGGCTGCGCGAGGCGGAGGAGAAGGGCGACGTTCCCCGCGCCCGCGACATCGGCCTGCTGTCGGCGATGGTGGCGGCCTGGATGATCGTGCTGATGGCGGCGCCGGGTGCCGCGTCGAAGCTGTCGATGCTGCTGCTGCCGCTGATCGAGAATCCGGACGACTTCCGGCTCGACGGCACCGCCTTCGACGTGCTGCACGGGCTGCATTGGCTGATCCTCGGCACCGGAGCGGCGCTGCTGCCGGTGCTGGGCATTCTGGCGGCGGGCGTGGTGGTGTCGGCGCTGGGCCAGGGCAAGTTCCTGTTCACCACCGAGCGCATCCGGCCGAAGATCTCGCATCTGTCGCCGGCGGCCGGGCTGAAGCGGATCATCTCGCGGCAGGCCCTGGTCGAGTTTCTCAAGAGTCTGATCAAGCTGATCATCATCGCCGCCGCCGCGTGGCACACGCTGGCGCCCTACATCGCATGGACGGAGGATACTGTGGGCATGGACGTCGCCGGTTTGCCCGTGCTTTTGCGGGACGTGACCCTGCGGCTGCTGCTGGCGGTCCTGCTGGCGACCGTGCTGATGGCGGTCGTCGATGTGCTGTGGAACCGGCTGGAGTGGCGCAAGCGCCTGCGCATGAGCTTCCAGGACATCAAGGACGAGCACAAGCAGGTCGAGGGCGACCCCCATCTCAAAGCCAAGCTGAAGGAGATCCGGCGCTCGCGCTCCAAGACCCGGATGATGGCGAACGTGCCTCGCGCCACCGTGGTCATCACCAACCCGACCCACTTCGCGGTGGCGCTGGAGTATGACCGCGGGCGGATGGCGGCACCGGTCTGCCTCGCCAAGGGCGCCGACCTGATCGCGCTGCGCATCCGCGCCCTGGCGCAGGAGCACGGCGTGCCGATCGTCGAGAATCCGCCGTTGGCCCGCGCGCTGCACGCGACGGCGGAGGTCGACGCGACCATTCCGCTCCAGCACTATCAGGCGGTGGCCGAGGTCATCACCTACGTGCTGAAGCTGAAGGGCGGGCTGGCCCGGCGTGGATGAGGAAGGCCACGCTCCCTTGAGACGTCAGGATCTCCGCAGATCGGCGGACGACACGGCGTCCAATATCAACTCAACGCTTCGTGCAACCGGCAGCTGCGCGGTGTCGAGCCGCAGGCATGGACGGTCCCAGCGTTCATAGGCGCGCGCTGCAACCTGTTCCCAGCTCGGCAAGGCCAGACCTTCGACATCGGGAGGCCGGGTTTCCACCCGTCGGCGGTGGATTTCAAGGTCGGAGCAGACGGTTTCGACCTCGATGACTCCGGCACCGGCCGTCACCGCGACGGCGCGATAGGCGTCCCGCGTGATCTTGAGCGGGTTGACCGAGTCCACGACGACGGACCGGCCCAAGCGCAGATTGTCGGCCGCGACCCGGTAGGCCGTCATGTAGCCGGCCGGTCCGATGTCCGCGTCCGGCGGCAGGATGCCGGACGACCGGATTGCCTGTTCGATGGAATCGATGCGCAGATAGACCGCTGCGAGGCGGGCCGCCACCGGTTGGGCGATGGTGCTCTTTCCGGTTCCGGGCAGCCCCGCGAAGATGACAAGCATGAACCCGGTCCTTTCGGAATCGTCGCGGGATATGGGCTTACGGCACGTTCAGCCCGGCGTCGCGGAACAGGCCGCGCACCCGCGCGGTCAGCGCCGGGTCGGGCGGCTGGGTGCGCGCGAGCCTGTAGGGCCGGCCGAGCGCCTGCCATTTGTGCTCGCCCATCTTGTGGAAGGGCAGCACGTCGACCCGTTCGACGTTGCCCAGCCCGGCGGCGAACTCGGCGAGGCCGGCGATCTGGCCGAGGTCGTCGGTCAGGCCGGGGACCAGCACATAGCGCAGCCACACCGGCTTGCGCATCAGCGCGAGCCGCTCCGCGAACTCCAGCGTCGGGCGCAGCGGGGCGCCGGTCAGCTCCCGGTAGGTGCTTTCCTTGAACGCCTTGATGTCCAGCAGCACCAGATCGACGTCGGCCAGCAGGTAGTCGTCGGCGTGGTTGCCGAGGAAGCCGGAGGTGTCGAGCGCGGTGTGCAGACCCATCGCCTTGCAGCCGCGCAGGATCGCCGCGCAGAACTCCGGCTGCACCAGCGGCTCGCCGCCGCTCAGCGTCACCCCGCCATGGCCGTGGCGCAGGAAACCGGCGGTCGCCTCGATGTCGGCCAGAACGTCGGCCGCGTCGATACGCCTGCCGTCGTGCATGTGCTGGGTGTCGGGGTTGTGGCAGTAGAGGCAGCGCAGCGGGCAGCCGGCGAGGAACAGCACGTAGCGGATCCCCGGCCCGTCCACCGTGCCGCCGGTCTCGACCGAATGGACCCAGCCCGACACCGGCGGCGGGGAGGCCGCCCGTACCGATGGGATGTCGATGCCGGTCATGGGCTAATGCTTGTCATGGAAGGTGCGGCTGATGACGTCGAGCTGCTGCTCGCGCGTCAGCTTGATGAAGTTCACCGCGTAGCCCGACACCCGGATGGTGAGCTGCGGGTACAGCTCCGGATGGTCCATGGCGTGCAGCAGCGTGTCGCGGTCGAAGACGTTGACGTTCATGTGGTGGCCGCCCTGGGCCATGTAGCCGTCGAGCATGCCGACCAGATTGGCGACCCGCTCGCCTTCCGTCGGCCCGAGCGCGCCGGGCACGATGGTGAAGGTGTAGCTGATGCCGTCCTGCGCGTGGGCGTAGGGCAGCTTGGCGACCGAGGCCATCGAGGCGATGGCGCCCTTGCGGTCGCGCCCGTGCATCGGGTTGGCGCCGGGGGCGAAGGGCTGGCCGGCCTTGCGCCCGTCCGGCGTGTTGCCGGTCTTCTTGCCGTAGACGACGTTGGACGTGATGGTCAGCACCGACTGGGTCGGCAGCGCGTCGCGGTAGGCTTTCTGCTTGCGCAACGCGTTCATGAAGCTCTCGACCAGCCAGACGGCGATGTCGTCGACGCGGTGGTCGTTGTTGCCGAAGGCCGGATACTCGCCCTCGACCGTGAAGTCGGTGGCGAGGCCGCGGTCGTCGCGCTCGACCCGCACGGTGGCGTGTCTGATCGCCGACAGGCTGTCGGCCACCACGCTCAGGCCGGCGATGCCGCAGGCCATGGTGCGCAGCACGTCGCGGTCGTGCAGCGCCATCTCCAGCCGCTCGTACATGTACTTGTCGTGCATGTAGTGGATGGCGTTCAGCGTGTTCATATAGGCCTTGGCCAGCCACTCCATCATCGGCAGCAGCCGCGCCACCACATCGTCGTAGTCGAGCACGTCGCCGGTGACCGGGGCGAAGGCCGGGCCGACCTGCTCGCCGGAGATCTCGTCGCGACCGCCGTTGATGGCGTAGAGCAGCGTCTTGGCGAGGTTGGCGCGGGCGCCGAAGAACTGCATCTGCTTGCCGATGCGCATGGCCGAGACACAGCAGGCAATGCCGTAATCGTCGCCCCAATGGTCGCGCATCAGATCGTCGTTCTCGTACTGCACCGAGCAGGTCTTGATCGAAGTCTCGGCGCAGAAGCGCTTGAAGCCTTCGGGCAGCCGCTCCGACCACAGCACGGTCAGGTTCGGCTCCGGCGCCGGGCCCAGATTGTTCAGCGTGTTCAGCGTGCGGAAGCTGGTCCTCGTCACCAGCGTGCGGCCGTCCAGCGCCATGCCGCCCAGGCATTCGGTCACCCAGGTCGGGTCGCCGGAGAAGAGCTGGTCGTACTCCGGCGTGCGCAGGAAGCGGACCATGCGCAGCTTGATGACGAACTGGTCGATCAGCTCCTGCGCTTGCGCTTCGGTCAGCGCGCCGTCCCTGATGTCGCGCTCGATGTAGACGTCGAGGAAGCTGGAGACGCGGCCGAGCGACATGGCGGCCCCGTTGGCCTCCTTCACCGCCGCCAGATAGGCGAGGTAGGTCCACTGCACCGCCTCGCGGGCGTCGGCGGCCGGGCGGGCGACGTCGAAGCCGTAGGAGGCGGCCATGGCGACCAGCTCCTGCAAGGCGCGGAGCTGTTCGGCCAACTCCTCGCGCAGTCGCAGGGTGTGCTCGTCGATCCGGTCGAGGGCGAGGCTCTCCAGCTGCGCCGTCTTGTCGGCGATCAGCGCGGCGGCGCCGTAGAGTGCCAGCCGGCGGTAGTCGCCGATGATGCGGCCGCGCCCGTAGGAATCCGGCAGGCCGGTGATGACGCCGGACTTGCGGCAGCGCAGCATCTCGTCGGTGTAGACGTCGAAGACGCCGTCGTTGTGGGTCTTGCGCAGGGCGGGGAACACCGCCTCCAGCGTCGGCGAGGGGGTGAAGCCGTAAGCCTCCAGTCCGCTCTTGACCGTGCGCCAGCCGCCGAACGGCATGATGGCCCGCTTCAGCGGGGCATCGGTTTGCAGGCCGAGGATGATTTCCAGCTCGCGGTCGATGTAGCCCGGCGCGTGCGCGGTGATGGAGGAGACGCGCTCGGTGTCGGTGTCGAGCACGCCGCCCTTGGCGGCGCGCTCCGCCTTGAGCAGCTCGGCGACCTTGTCCCACAGGGCCCTGGTGCGGGGAGTGGCGCCGGCCAGGAAGCCGCCGTCGCCTTCGTAGGGGAGGACGTTGCGCAGGATGAAGTCGCGGACGTTGACCTCATGCCGCCACGCGCCGGTGGCGAAGCCCCGCCAGGGATTGGCGGGGGCTCCGGCCAGCGACGCGACGACCGATTCCGTCAACAGCGTGTCCATGATCGTGACCTTCCGGTTGAGAGCGGACCCAAGCGGGCGAAGGATCGAAGTCCACAGCTAGCATGCGCCACCGTTCGTGCACCGGCATTGACTTAGAGCAGTTCCGCATCCTTCAACCATAGAATGCGGAACCGCGCCTCGCGGTCAGTCCCAGATCTCAATCCCAGACGGGGGCCAGACCCGCCGGGCTGACGATGCGGCCCTTCGGATCGGCGAGGCCGTGGATCGCCGCCATCTCCTCCGGCGACAGTTCGAAGTCGAAGATGGCGAAATTCTCTGCGGCGCGGGCCTCGCCGACGGTCTTGGACAGGGCGACGACTCCCTCCTGCTGGATCAGCCAGCGCAGCACCACCTGCGCCACGCTCTTGCCGTGGCGGGCGCCGATGCCGGCCAGCACCGGGTCGCCCAGCACCTTGCCGTCGGCCATCGCGTAATAGGCGGTCACCGACAGCCCGGCCTTGCGGGCGGCGGCCAGTACCACGCCCTGGTCGAGGTAGGGGTGGTACTCGATCTGGTTGGTGACCAGCGGCGCGTCGCTGAGGCGGACGGCTTCGGCCATCAGCGCCGTGCTGAAGTTGCTGACGCCGATGTGGCGGACCTTGCCGGCGGCGCGCACCGCGTTCAGCGCGCCGATCTGCTCGGCCAGCGGCACCGCCTCGTTCGGCCAATGCAGCAGCAGAAGGTCGATGAAGTCGGTGCGCAACCGGGCGAGGCTCTCGTCGACCGAGCGCAGGAAATCGTCGTGCCGGTACTTGTCGACCCAGACCTTGGTGGTCAGGAAGATGTCGCCGCGCGGCACGGCGGAACCGGCGATGGCCTCGCCGACCTCGGCCTCGTTGCCGTAAATCTGGGCGGTGTCGATGTGGCGGTAGCCGAGCTTGAGGACCTGCGGAACCATCCGCAGCACGTCCGCCTTGTCGACGCGGAAGGTGCCGAAGCCGAGCGCCGGGATGGTCGCGCCGTTGGCGGTCACGGTGTGCATGAAGAACTCCCTGAAGATTGCCCTGAAGATTGGATGATCGTGTCAGGCCGGTTGCAGGACAGGAGCAGCGCGGCGGGCTTCGCGGCGGTCGAGCGCCCCGCTGAGCAGGGTCAGCCCCAGCCCGCCGAGGACGAGCAGCCCGCCCACCCAAGGTGTGGCGCCGAGCCCCAAAGACGAGTCCACGACCCGCCCGCCGAAGAAGGCGCCGGCGGCGATGCCCAGGTTGAAGGCGGCGATGTTGAGGGCCGAGGCGACGTCCACCGCCCCCGGCGCGTGGCGCTGCGCCAGTTGCACGACGTAGAGCTGGAGGCCGGGCACGTTGGCGAAGGCCAGCGCCCCCATGCCGGCGAGCGTGACCAGCGCCGGGATTCTGGCGTCGGCAGTGAACGTGAAGACGAACAGCACGGCGGCCTGCAAGGCGAACAGCCAGGCCAGCGCCCGCACCGGCCGGTGGTTGGCCAGCTTGCCGCCGACGAGGTTGCCGACCGCGATGGCGGCGCCGTAGAGCACCAGCACGAGGCTGACGGTGGCGCTGGAGAAGCCGGTGATGGTCTCCAGGATCGGCGCCAGGAAGGTGAAGGCGACGAAGGTGCCGCCATAGCCGAGTGCCGTGATGGCGAAGGCCAGCAGCAGGCGCGGCTTGCCCAGCACGCGGAACTGGTCGGCCAGCCCGGCGGCCGGCGGTTGGCTGAGCCGGCCCGGCACCAGCGCGGCGACGCCCAGCCCGCCGATCACGCCGAGCAGCGAGACCGCCAGGAAGGTGGCGCGCCAGCCGAAATGCTGGCCGATCCAGGTGCCCATCGGCACGCCGGTGACGATGGCGATGGTCAGGCCGGAGAACATCATGGCGATGGCCGAGGCGCGCTTGTCGGCCGGCACCAGATCGGCGGCGATGGTGGCGCCGACCGAGAAGAAGACGCCGTGCGCGAAGGCGCTGAGCACGCGGGCGACCAGCAGGGTCTCGTAATTGGGGCTGACGCCGGCCAGCAGGTTGCCGGCGACGAACAGGCCCATCAGCCCGAGCAGCAGCGGCTTGCGCCGCAGCCGCCCGGTCAGCGCGGTCAGCACCGGGGCGCCGACGGTGACGCCGAGCGCGTAGACGCTGACGATCAGGCCGGCGAGCGGCAGGCTGATGGAGAGATCGGCGGCCACGGTGGGCAGCAGGCCGACGATGACGAACTCGGTGGTTCCGATGGCGTAGGCGCTGATGGCCAGGGCCAGCAAGGCGAGAGGCATGGGGGAACTCCAGCGTTCCGGTGAAGGATTGCCCCTTCAGATGCCTTGGGAACCGGGTTTACGGAATAGCCCATCTGTTCGTATCATTCCGTCATTGAATGACAAGATGCAGGGCAGGTGGTGGCATGAGCGATCCGCGCGCCTGGGAAATGCGGGTCTTCCTGCGGGTGGCGGCGCTCGGCAGCTTCAGCGCCGCCGGGGCGGAGATCGGCATGACCCCCTCGGCGACGGCCAAGTTGATCGCGCGGATCGAGGCGCGGCTCGGCGTGCGGCTGATCGAGCGCTCGACCCGCCGGCTGCGCCTGACCGACGAGGGGGAGCTGTACCGCGAGAAGGCGGAGATCCTGCTGGGCGAACTGGACGCCTTCGACGCGGAGATCGTCGGCGGTGCCCGCAGCCCGACCGGGACGATCCGCGTCAACGTTTCGGTGCCGTTCGGACGGCATTGCGTGCTGCCGCTGCTGCCGGACTTCATGGCCGCCTATCCCGACATCCGGCTCGACCTGACGCTGACCGACGAGGTGGTCGATCTGCACGCCGCCCATGTGGATGTCGCGTTCCGCGCCGGGCGCCTGCCGGATTCGACGCTGCTGGCGATCCGGCTCGGCGACGTGCGGCGGCGGATCGTGGCGTCTCCCGATTATCTGGCGCGCAAGGGAGCGCCACGGGCCGCCACCGACCTGGAGATGCATGACTGCCTCGGCTTCAACTTCCGCCGGGCGGCGGCGGTCTGGCCGCTGAAGTCGGGTGGCCGGCTGGTCGATCGCGAGGTGCATGGCCGGATCGAGGCCAACAACGGCGAGACGGTGCGCCACCTGGCACTGCTCGGGCTGGGGCTGGCGCGGTTGGCCGAGTTCCACGTCCGCGACGACATCGCCGCCGGACGTCTGGTGACGGTGCTCGACGACGCCATGGTCGACAGCGAGGAGATCCACGCCATCCACATCGGTCGCGACCGCGCGCCCCGCCGGGTGCGTGCCTTCCTCGATTTCACGACGCCGCGTCTGCGGGCGATGCTGCAATAGCGCCGATCACGGCGCTGCCGCTGTTGCCGTATGGGAACAACGGGTGTAGGGTTTTCGCTATATCTCATTGGATACAACAAAGGACAGGCCACCCGCCATGCGCCCGATCTCCTGCCGAATCGCCGCTCCCTTGCTCGGTTCCGTCCTGATGTTGGGCTCCGGGACGGGCTGGGCGCTGGAGGACCGCGTGGTGGTGATGACCAGCTACCCGGACGAGCTGGTCCAGCGCTACGAACAGGCCTTCGAGCGCGCCAACCCCGGCACCGACCTGCAAATCCTCTGGAAGCCGTCGCGCGACGCCGCGGTGGAACTGGCCAAGCCCGACCAGGGCGGCATCGACGTCTACTGGACGCCGTCGCTCGGCAGCTTTCCGCGGATGCGCGACGCCGGGGCCTTCCGCCCGCTGGCGGTGGACCGCGCCGTCCTGCCGGGCGTCGTCGATGGGCAGTTCGTTTCCGACCGCCAGGGCTTCTTCGAGGCGTTCGAGGTGGCCGGTTACGGGCTGATCGTCAACCCGGCGGCGCTGGCCCGCGACGGGCTGCCGCAACCGGCGACGTGGCGCGATCTGGCGGCGACGCGCTGGAGGGGGCGGCTGGCGCTACCCATCGCCGGGCAGGTCGGCTTCTCCGGCGCGCTCTACGACATTCTGTTGCAGGCCGAGGGCTGGGAGGCCGGCTGGGCGCTGCTTGGCGAGGCGGCGGCCGACGCGACGCTGATCGGCAGCGGCGGGCAGGTCAGCGAGAGCGTGGTGAACGGCGAGGCCGACGTCGCCGTGACGGTGGATTTCTTCGCCCGCAGCGCCATCGCCAACGGCCATCCGGTCGCGCTGGTCTACCCGCCCCGCACCGCCTTCCTGCCGGCCCAGGTGGCGATCACCAGGGGTGCGCTGCACCCGGACGCCGCGCGCGCCTTCGTCGATTTCGTGCTGTCGGCCCCAGGGCAGGCGCTGCTGTTCCACCCCGACATTCGCCGTTACCCGGTGCGCCCCGCTGTCTACGCCCAGGCGCCGGCCGGGACGATCAACCCCTTCCAGCGGACCGGGGCCGAATCCTACACCTACGACATGGAGGCGGGGTTGGGCCGCCATGGCCTGATCGCGTCCCTGTTCGAGAAGCTGATCGCCGAGCGTCACGACCGGCTCAAGGCCCTGTGGGGCGCCATTCACGCCGCCGAAGCCGCCCTGGCTGCAAAGCCCGACCCGGAGCGAGCCGTTCTGGTGGCCCGGGCGCGGTTGCTGGCCGGTTTCGTGCCGGTGGCCGGCGGTGACGTCGACCGCCTTGCTCCGACCTTCCAGGAGCGCCGCTCCAACCGCAACCCGGAAGAACGGGCGGCCTTGCAGAAGGATTGGTCGGCCCGCGTCGACGCCGCCCAGGCCGAGGCGCTGGACCTTGCCCGCCGGGCGCTGCCGACGCCATGATGAGACGCGCCGTCCTGCTCGCCGCCGCCCTGCTGGGCATCTCGGCGCCCTTGCGGGCCGATGAGGCGGTCACCGTGCCGATCCAGGGACGCGACGCCTTTTCCCGGCCGCTGCCGGGGCTCGACCCGGCGCAGCGTGCCGCCTTCCACGCCGGCCGCTCGCTGTTCCAACAGGTGTGGACGGTCGGCCCGTCGGAGGTGCGGCCCGACCTCGACGGGCTCGGCCCCTTGTCCAACCGGCAATCCTGCATCGCCTGTCACGTCAAGAACGGGCGCGGTGAACCGCCGGAGGGGGAGGGCGATGTCCTGCGCTCGACCCTGGTCCGCCTGTCGGTACCCGGCGGCAAACCGGGCGGCGCGCCGCCGCCGCACCCGGTCTATGGCGACCAGTTCAATCCCGATGGTATCCCCGGCGTGCCGGGCGAGGGCAGGGCGACGCTGATCTGGTCGGAGCGTGTCGAGCGTCTGGCCGACGGCACCCCGGTCGCCCTGCGCCAGCCGGAGCTTCGGCTGAGCGACCTCGCCCACGGGCCGCTGGGGTCGGAAGTGATGACCTCGGTGCGGATGGCGCCGCCGATCATTGGGCTTGGCCTGCTGGAGGCGGTGTCGGAGAGCGACCTGTTGGCGCTCGCCGATCCCGACGACCGCGACGGCGACGGGGTGCGCGGGCGGGCCAATCTGGTGTGGGACGCGGCGCGCGGCGCCTTCGCGCTCGGCCGCTTCGGGTTGAAGGCCAACCAGCCGAGCCTGCGGCAGCAGAACGCCGGTGCCTTCGATGGCGATCTCGGCCTGACCTCGACGCTGTTTCCCCGCCATGGCTGCACGGCGGCGCAGACCGCCTGCTTGGCCGCCGTGGCTGGGGTCGGACCGGAACTGGACGACGAGCAGCTCGATCTGGTGACGCTCTACACCCGCGCGCTCGCCGTGCCGGAACGGCGCGACGTCGACGACCCGCTGGTGCGGGTGGGGGAGGGGCTGTTCGCCGCCATCGGCTGCGCCGCCTGCCACACCCCGACCCTGCGCACCGGCCCGTCGCCGTCCCTGCCGCAGCTCGCTGGCCGCACCATCCATCCCTACACCGACCTGCTGCTGCATGACATGGGCGAGGGGCTGGCGGACGGTCGGCCCGACTTCCAGGCGACCGGCCGGCAGTGGCGGACGCCGCCGCTCTGGGGGCTTGGCCTGACAGCGGCGGTCGCCGATCGCGCGACCTACCTGCATGACGGCCGTGCCCGTTCGCCGCTGGAGGCCATCCTGTGGCATGGCGGTGAAGCGGAAACGGCCCGCGAGGCGGTGCGGCGGATGCCCTCCCTGAACCGCAAGGCGTTGCTGGCCTTCCTGGATTCCCTATGATTTGAGCGGAGCGGAAGACGCGCGCCGAGGGAATATCAGGTTGTGTTTTTCTGGTGCTAACAATCTTTATATTGAAAATTTTTGAATAGAATCCATTTGACTTCTGGTTTCCGCCGAATGCACACTTATTAACCAAGGTGCTGTGTTTTCAGAACACGTGAAAAGGGTGTATCCATGACCGACGATGTGAGCGTTGCTCTTCCGAACGCGGTTGACGTTCATGTGGCTTCCGAAGACGGCCTTCCGATTGTGTCGAATGCGACCGCGGTCGTGATCACCGTGAACATCGGCGCGATCACGGTGAAGGTCAACGTTGACCGTGACCGACCGGTTTTCGTGGAGGGCGCCCACTACAGCGTCGGCGGCCAGTTGAACGGCAAGGGCGAGTTCCACCTGCCCAAGGCGGTGTTCCAAGGTTATGGCTTTGGCCCCGAGGACCATGTGGCCACGTTCCTCGGCCAAGTCGTCGTGCCGAGGTAACACCGCTTCGCGACCAGCCGATGGGGACGCCCCGCGGTGCCTCCGCGGGGCGTTCTGCCGTTTCCATGGGGCAATTTCCATGGGGTAGAGCCCTATGCGCGCCCCCCGACCCTCCACTGCGTCATGAATCGATCGACAGGAGACCGTGTGGGGGTTTGGCTCGACGCCGTTTCCCAAGCTGGCCGGCGAAGGCAGCGACAGGCTTCGCGCCCCACGCAGACGCCCGCACGCTCGGCGTCAAGCTGGAATCCGCCACCTTATACCGCCTCTCCTATGAAATGACCTTCTGGAGCCAAGGCGGGAAGCAGAGGGATTTGATGCGGCCGGTTTCGGCGATGAGCGCGTTCCAGG